>CAXTJM010000011.1:0-145075 GCA_964244585.1 uncultured Acetobacteraceae bacterium
CGGCGGCTACGGACGCGGCATGCTGGCGCCGTTCAGCGACATCGACCTGCTGTTCATCACGCCGGACCATCCGCCGGCGCAGACGCTCGCGGCCGTGGAGTTCAGCCTGTATTTCCTGTGGGATCTCGGGCTGAAAGTGGGCCATGCCACCCGCAGCGTCACCGAATGCATCGCCGAGGCGGAGCGGGACGTGACGGTGCGCACGTCGATGATCGACGCGCGGCAGATCGCCGGCGACACCGGGTTGTTCGACGGGTTCGCCACCCGCTTCACCGCCGCATGCGCCCTGCACACTGCCGGCTTCATCGCCGCCAAGCAGGTGGAGCGCGACCTGCGGCACCGCCGGTTCGGCGAAAGCCCGTTCCTGGTGGAGCCGAACATCAAGGAGGGCCGCGGCGGCCTGCGCGACCTGCAGACCCTGTACTGGATGACGCGCTACGTGTTCGACACGCGCATCATGGGGGATTTGGTCGGCCCGCACAGCCCCGGCGGCGGCATCCTGGTGGAACGCGAGGCCAAGCATGCGCGGCGCTCCTGGGACTTCCTCTGGACCGTCCGCTTCCACCTGCACTACGTCGCCGGCCGGGCGGAGGAGCGGCTGACCTTCGACATGCAGCCCGTGATCGGCGCGCGGATGGGCTACACGCGGCACGGACGCCAGGACGGGGTGGAGCGCTTCATGCGCCACTACTTCCTCACCGCGCGGGACGTGACCCGGACCACCGCAGTGCTGGAGCCGGCGATCGTGCGCGCGGCGCTCGGCCCGCCGGCCCTGGAGGAGCAGACCGACGCGGCGCTGCTCGAACAGGGCTTCGTGTTGGCGGATGGCAAGCTGCTGGCGGCGCCCGGCCGGGATTTCCACGCCGAACCCGTGCAGATGCTGCGCCTGCTGCAAGTCGCGCGGGACCGCCACCTGCAACTGCACCCGCTGGCGATCCGTGCCCTGATCCGCCACGAGCGGCAGGCCGGCGAATTGCGCGGCGATCCGGACGCTGCCGCCGCGTTCATGGACCTGTTGACCGCGGGCCAGGATGGCGCGCGCTGGCTGCACGTGCTGAACGAGACCGGCTTCCTGGGGCGCTACATTCCGGATTGGGCCCGCATCGTCGGCCAGATGCAGTTCGACACCTACCACGTGTTCACGGTGGACGAGCACACCATCGAGGCGGTGCGCGTGCTCGACACGCTCGACCGCGGCGAGTTGTCGGAGGTGGCGCCGATCGCGTCCGGCCTGATGGAGGATCTGCAATCCCGCCGGGCGCTGTACGTGGCGGCGCTGCTGCACGACATCGCCAAGGGCCGCGGCGGCGACCACTCCGAACTCGGCGCCGACCTGGCGCTCGCCATCGGCCCGCAGCTCGGCCTGTCGGCGGAAGAGACGGAGATGGTGTCCTGGCTGGTGCTGCAGCACCTGCTGCTTAGCCAGACGGCGTTCAAGCGGGACATCGACGACCCCAAGACCATCCTGGACGTGGTCGAAACGATCCAGTCGCCCGAGCGGTTGAAGCTGCTCCTGGTGCTGACCGTGGCGGACATGCGGGCGGTCTCGTCGCGGGTGTGGAACGGCTGGAAGGCCACCCTGCTGCGCGAGCTGTACGCCCGCGTCGCCGAGGTGCTGGCGGGCGGCCTGGCCACGACGGAACGCGACGTGCGCGTGACCCGCGCCAAGCAGGCGATCGCCGCCGAGCTCGCGGATTGGGGCGAGGCCGAGCGGACCTACTTCCTCGGCCTCGGCTATCCCAGCTATTGGCTGGGCTTCGACCCGGAGACGCATCTGCGGCATGCCCGCCTGGTGCGGGAGGCGCGGGCGATCGGTGCGCCGCTGACGGTGCAGGCCGAGCCGCTGCCCGCCCGGGCGGTGACGGAGATCACCGTCTACGCGGCGGACCATGCCGGCCTGTTCAGCCAGATCGCGGGTGCGCTGGCCGTGGCCGGGGCCTCCATCGTCGACGCACGCATCCACACGCTGACCAACGGCATGGCGCTCGACACCTTCTGGGTGCAGGACGCCGCCGGCGGCGCGTTCGACGCCCCGCACCGGCTGGCCAAGCTCTCCGTGCTGGTGGAGCAGGCGCTCTCCGGACGATTGCAGCTCACGGCGGAGATCCGCCGCATGGGAGAGGCCCTGCTCGGCCGCCGCATGCGCGCGATCCACGTGCCGCCCCGGGTCGTGGTGGATAATCGCGCCAGCCACACCCACACCGTCATCGAGGTGAACGGCCGCGACCGGCCGGGCCTGTTGCACGACGTCACGGCCGCGATCAGCGAGCAGGGGCTGCAGATCGCCTCCGCCCACGTGACCACCTACGGGGTACGCGCGGTGGACGTGTTCTACGTCAAGGACGTGTTCGGCCTGAAGGTGGAAAACGACCGCAAGCTGGCCTCGCTCCGGACGGCCCTGGTCGCAGCCTTGGGCAGCCCGGAGGAGCCGGCGCCGCTGCCCCTTCCGATGCCGCCGCGCCGTCGCCGGGCGTCGGCTGGATAGGAAAGCATTGACGTTGCCGGGGCGTTATGGTGGTGCAAGGCGTATCTTATTGAGAGCGCCGCCCATGTCACGCCCGTTTGCAACCGCCCTGCTGTTCGCCACGATCGTTTCGGCTCCGCTTGTCGGGCATGCCGACGAGGTGCCGTCTTTCCTGCAGGCAGGGGATGCATTCTGCACCAGCCAGGTGGATTTCGACGATTTCGCGGCGAACGGCCATGTCCGTCCTAATTCGGCGATCGAGACCTGCCAGACCATCATCAAGCCGACCCGCGTCGCGGTGATGGGCGGCCAGGGCAAGGTGAAATCAATGGTGCGGGTGATGAACGGCCCGCTGGCCTACTCCATCGGGTGGACCAACGGAGCGCTGCCGCTGGCGAAATAGCGGCCGCATCCCGCTACCCGCGGCATTGGGCGAGGTCCGTCAGCCCATCTGCATGGGCGGAGGCGGCGGATCGATGTCGGGGTCGGGCATGGACAGCGGCGGCAGCTCGGCAGGGGTGTCGTTCGGGTCCGTCGGATCGTCCAGCGGCGGCGGAAACCCTGGCGGCGGGATCTGGACGCCGGGCGGGAGCACGGGTTCGGGCATCTGTGCCTGATAGGTCATGGGAGCTATCCTCTCATCCGTTGACCAGTTCCAACGAGGACAGGCGCGAAGAGGTTGCGGCGGCCGGTGCGAGCCTATTTGACGATGAATTGGCCGGCTGTCGGCGTGGCGCCGGCGATCGTCACCGTCGTGCCATCCGACAGCGTCACGATCGTGCTGCCGCCGATGGTGACCGCCGTGCCCTGCGGGTCGGGGCCGTATCCTGTTAAGGCGATCCGGTCACTGGATTTGAAGCCGGATATCGTGTCCGCGCCGCCGGACTGGCCCGAAACGAACGTGTAGGTGGTGCCCATTCCGCTGCCGGAGACCAGGGCGGCGGAGCTGGCGCCACCGAACCCGCCGACCAGCGTGTCCGCCCCGACACCTGCCAGCAGCGTGTCGTTCCCGGTGCCGGCCTGGATCATGTTGGCGCCCGAAAGGGCTTGCACGGTGTCGCTCGCGACCCCCGCCATCACGGTCGAGACGCCGCCTGCGAGGACGAAGAAGTCGCCGCTGCCCTGCTCGGTGCCCATCACGGTGGCGTTCGCGGTGGTCAGCATGGTGTTGGCCAGGCCTTGCACGGTCGCCGTCCCGCTGCCGGACACGGTCACCGTGTCGGCGCCCGTGCCGAGCGTCACGTGCAGCGGGTTCGGCGAGGAATCGTTCACCAGGAAGCTGCTGGTATTGCCGCTGATGGAGGTGGTGCCGGAGGTCACGTTCACCGTGTCCGCTCCACCGCCGGTCGGCGCCCCGGTGATCGTATCGAGGCCAGTCGAATTGACCAGGTTGGCGCCTGTGCCGAGATTGATCTGGTTCGAACCCGTGGCCGCATTGACCGTGCTGTTGCCGGCGAGGACGTTGATGGTGTCGTTGCCGGACCCGGTCGCGATGTTGTAGTTGCCCGCGCCGGACGCCATCGTCTGGATGAGGTTGTTGCCGTCCGTGACGACGATGGTGTCCGTGGCGCTGCCGGATGGCGTGATGTCCGTATACGACAGGTTCAGCGGTGCGCCGGCCGGCCCGGCGCCCGCCAACAGCACCCCGCCCGCCGCCCCGCCCTGGATGGATACCGGCCCGTCTGCATTGACGACGATGTCGGAGTCGCCAGGTGCGACGGACACCGGCTGGGGCGTCGGCGCTTCGAACAAGGCGACGCCGCTCGCGGAGGCCGGCGCCGGCATGGCGGTGCCGCTGCCGGAATAGAACACCGGCGTGAACGCCCCGGACTGGATCCCGGCCAGGATCGTATTGGCGGCGTTTGCCGCCATGGTGAGGTTATCGCTGCTGGAGAACGTAACCGTGGCGAGTCCGCCACCGATCGAGCCGCCTGCCATGCCTTAACCCCGACGCACAACGCTGCACCGAAACGTTAACGCAGAGCATTAAAATACGGCAAGAATTAAATCACGGTGTTTGCCATTCAAGCACGCGACAGCACCCGGCGGCCTATCCGCGCCCGGTCCAGCACCATCCTTGGATATCTGACAAGTCGCTGTCGTTGTCCCGTATCCAGCTTCGATGCCGTTGCAAATCGCCGTCGAAACGGCAGCCGTCCCTGCCGCAGCGGCCGAGCGCGTCATTGGCGAGGTCGAACCGGCTCATCCGGTTCAATACCAGCATGTCGAACGGGGTGGTGGTGGTGCCCTCCTCCCGGTAGCCATGCACGTGGAAGCGCTGCGGATCCGCCCGGCCGTGGAGAAGCTCATGGACAACCATCGGATAGCCATGGAAGGCGAAGATCACCGGACAGCGGTCGGGAAACAGGCTGTCGAACGACGCATCGGACAACCCGCGCGGATGCTCGTCCGGCGTTTGCAGGCGCAGCAGGTCCACCACGTTGACCGCCCGCACCGCAAGATCGGGCGCCGCATCCCGCAGCAGGGCCACGGCCGCGAGCATTTCCCGGGCCGGCACGTCCCCTGCCGACGCCAGGACGACATCTGGCGGCCCGTCGCAGGACGCCCACTGCCACACCGAGGCGCCGCGGTCGCAATGGATTGCAGCCGCCTCCGCGTCCAGCCATTGCGCTTGCGGCTTTTTGGAGGTGACGATCAGGTTGACCGTCGCCTCCGACCGCAGGCACGCGGCGGCGACGTGCAGCAGGCAATTGGCGTCGGGCGGCAGGAAGATGCCGATCTCCGCCGATTTCTTGGTCAGCAGCGTGTTGATGAAGGTGGGTCCCTGGTGGCTGTAGCCATTATGGTCCTGCTCCCACACATGACTGGTCAGCAGGATGTTGAGGCTGGCCACGCTTCGGCGCCACGGCACTTCCAACGCCATCTTCTGCCACTTGGCGTACTGGCAGACCATGCTGTCGACGATGCCGACGAACGCCTCGTAGCAGGCGAAGATGCCGTGCCGGCCGGTCAGGACGTAGCCTTCCAGCCATCCTTCGCACAGATGCTCGCTCAGCACCTCCAGCACCCGGCCATCCGTGGCCAGATGTTCGTCGGTCGGCACCGTCGGCATCTGCCAGTCCCGCTGGGTGGTCCGGTAGATGCCGGCTAGCTTGTTGGACGTGGTCTCGTCCGGGCAGAACAGGCGGAAGCGGTCGCCATTCGCCGCGAATACCGATGCCAGCCAATCCCCCAGCACCGTGGTCGCCCCGGCCTCGATGCCGCCGGGCGACGTGACCGCCACCGTGCCCTGGCCTGCCGGCGGCAGCGCCAGAGGCTGCTTCAACGCCCCGCCATTGGCGTGCCGGCAGCGGCCAAGCTGCTGGCCGTGCGGAGGCAACATGCCCAGCACCGCGGCCACCGGCTCGCCCGCCGGGGTGAACAGGCTGCCAGGATCGTACGAGCGCAACCACGCCTCCAGGGCACGGAGATGCCCGGGGTTGGCGGCCGGATCCTCGATCGGCACCTGGTGGCTGTGGAACGTGCCCTCGATGGCCACGCCGTCCAGCATCTTGGGGCCGGTCATGCCCTTCGGCGTCCGCAGCACGATCACCGGCTGCTCGCCCGCCGCGAACGCCGCCATCGCCCAATCGAGCGCCGCCGCCATCGGCCGGTGCAGGGCAGCCGGCGTGTCGCCAGCCACGATCCGCATCGTCAATCCGCAGCCGCGGAAGAAATCCGCCAGCGCGGCATCGTCCATCCGGGCGAAGATCGTCGGGCCGGACAGCTTGTAGCCGTTCAGGTGCAGCACCGGCAGCACCCTGCCGTCCCGCTGACGGTTGAGGAACTTGGCGAAGTGCCAGGATGTCGCAAGCGGGCCGGTCTCCGCCTCGCCATCGCCCA
Organism: uncultured Acetobacteraceae bacterium; assembly: GCA_964244585.1. Lineage (GTDB taxonomy): Bacteria > Pseudomonadota > Alphaproteobacteria > Acetobacterales > Acetobacteraceae > LMUY01. Next base: position 6,308 of record CAXTJM010000011.1, read on the forward strand.
CCATGCACGCGACCAGCAGCCCGGGATTGTCCATCACCGCGCCCGCGGCGTGCATCAGGGCATAGCCGAGCTCGCCGCCTTCGTGGATCGCCCCGGGCGTTAGCGCCGTCACGTGGCTGGGCAGCCCGCCGGGCCAGGAAAAGGCGCGCACGAATGCCGCCATGCCGGCCGCATCGCGCGAATAGTCCGGGTAGGCATCGCCGAGCGTGCCCTCCAGCCATAGGTTGGCCAGCACGGCGGGGGCGCCGTGGCCGGGACCCACCACCAGCAGGGTTTCCTGCCCGGTGTCCTGGATCAGCCGGTTCAGATGGGCGTACAGCAGGTTGATGCCCGGCTGGGTGCCCCAATGGCCGAGCAGCCGCGCCTTGATCTGCTCTGGCCGCAGGGGATCCGCCAGTCGCGGGTTGGACCGCAGGTAGATCTGCGCGGCACCCAGGTAGTTCGCCGCGCGGGTATAGGCGTCCAGCCCGGCAATCCGGTCTTCGGTCAGGCTCATGGCAGCATCTCCGTTGTTTGGCGCGCGATCACCGCTTCCTCGTCGGTCGGGATCACCCAGACCGCGACCCGGCTGCCATGGGCGCTGACGAGGCTGCCGCCCGGCGACGGCACGACGGCCGGGTCGAGCGCGATTCCCAGCCAGGCCAGCCGCGCGCAAACGGCCTGGCGCATCGCGGCATCGTGCTCGCCGATGCCGCCGGTGAAGACCAGGCCATCGACGCCGCCCAGGCTGGCCGCCATCCCCCCGGCCTCGCGCGCCACCCGGAACGCGAACAGAGCGACGGCCTCCGCCGCGGCCGGATCGTCCGACGCCCCAAGCACCTGCATGTCGGAGTCGATGCCGGACACGCCCTTGAGGCCGGACCGATGGTAGAGGATGTCGGCCACCGCGTCGGCGTCATGGTCCTGGAGCAACGCCAGCACCAGCCCCGGATCGACTGCGCCGCTGCGCGTGCCCATCATCAGCCCGTCCAGCGGGGTCAGCCCCATGGTCGTGTCGATGCTGCGTCCCTGCGACAGCGCGCACAGGCTGGCCCCGTTGCCGAGATGCGCCACGATCACCCGCGACAGGCCCGGCGCCAGGTCACGCAGGCGGCCGGCGATGAAGTCGAAGGACAGGCCGTGGAACCCGTAGCGTCGCAGCCCCGCATCGTGCAGCGCGCGGGGAATCGGGAAGCGTGCGGCCAGGGGGTCGAGCGTGTGGTGGAACGCCGTGTCGAAGCAGGCGACTTGCGGCAGGCCGGGCCGGTGGGCGGCGACGTCCCGGATGGCGGCGAGGTTCTGCGGCTGGTGCAGCGGCGCCCAGGGCACCAGCCGCGCCAGTTCCTCCATCACTCCCGCCTCGACCAATGCGGGCCCGGTCCGCGATCCGCCATGGACGATGCGGTGCCCCACGGCGGCCAAGCCGTGGCCGCCCAGGTGGTGCTCGGCAAAGTCGAGGACCCGCTGCATCGGCGCACCGTCGCAACCCTCATCCGCCAGCACGTCGCCATCGGCCGCCTCGGCCTTGAAGCGGGGATGCTCGCCGATCCCCGTCAACGCGGCCTTGAACGCCGGCCGCAACCCGGCCCCGGCGAACAGCGCCGCCTTAATGGAAGACGAACCGGCATTCAACGTCAGGATCGCCCTCGGATCGGCCATGCGTCGGCTCCCCTCGCCGTGACAGGGAGACAACGCGGGACCGGGGCCGCGGATCGCCCCTGCCCTGCTGGACGCCATTGCCGGGCCGCCGCAACATGCCCGCCAACAGGAGGAACGCGGCATGACACTGGACGACACGCACGATCCAGCCCGGCGCAGTTGGGTGCCGGGCGCCGATGCCGGGGATTTCACGCTGCAAAACCTGCCGGTCGGGATCTTCAGCCCGCGCGATGGCGTGAAGCGGCCGGGCATCGCGATCGGCGACCACGTGCTCGACCTGCAAGCCGCCGGGCTGCTGGGTCCGATGACGACGCTGAATGGGTTCCTCGCCGACGGCCGCGCCGCCCGTCAGGCCCTGCGCAGTGCCGCCTGGCGCCTGCTGGAAGCGTCCGCGCCCTCCCGGCCGGAGCTGCTGCACCCATTGGCGAAGTGTACCCTGCACCTGCCCTGCGCGATCGGCGACTACACGGATTTCTACGCCGGCATCCACCACGCCACCAATGTCGGCCGGCTGTTCCGCCCCGACCAGCCGCTGATGCCGAACTACAAGCACGTGCCGATCGCCTATCACGGCCGCGCCTCCTCGGTCCGTGTCAGCGGCACCCCCGTGCGGCGGCCGAACGGCCAGCGCAAGCCGGCCAAGGAGACCGAACCCAGCTTCGGCCCATGCCGCAACCTGGATTACGAGCTGGAGCTCGGCGTGTGGATCGGACCGGGCAATGCCCCGGGCGAACCGATCACGATCGAAACCGCGTCCGACCACATCGCCGGGTTCTGCCTGCTGAACGACTGGTCGGCGCGCGACATCCAGGGCTGGGAGTACCAGCCGCTCGGCCCGTTCCTGGCCAAGAATTTCTGCACCACAATCAGCCCTTGGGTCATCATGCCGGAGGCGCTGGCGCCGTACCGCTGCCCCGCCATGCCGCGCCCGCCGGGCGACCCGGCGCCGATGGACTACCTGTCCGCCGCGGCCGACCAGCAGACGGGCGGCCTGGACATCGGCCTGGGGGTGACCCTGTCCACGCCGGGCCTGCGCGACGGCGGCCATGCCCCGCACACGCTGACGCAGGGCACCACCCGGGACCTGTATTGGACCGTGGCCCAGATGGTGGCGCACCACACCGTCAACGGCTGCGACCTGCGCCCCGGTGACCTGTTCGGCTCCGGCACCATCTCCGGCGCCCGACCCGGCGCGCAGGGCAGCCTGCTGGAGATCACGGAAGGCGGCCGCAACCCCGTGGCGCTGCAAAGCGGCGAGGAACGGCGGTTCCTGGAGGATGGCGACGAAGTGGCGCTGTCCGCACGGTTCGGCAGCGCCGGCTTCGGCGCCTGCATCGGACGCGTCGGCCCATGATCGAATGGTGCCCGCCTTCGCATTGCGTCTGCGTGTCAACGCCGCTATAGACGCCGCCGCGCGGTGATCCCGAATAGCTCAGTTGGTAGAGCAAGCGACTGTTAATCGCTCGGTCGTAGGTTCGAGTCCTACTTCGGGAGCCAACCAAGCCCGGGTGCTCCGTCACCGTAGCTTCACGCCCGGTGGATGGTCCGGTGTGGCAGACCCTACGGACCATTCCCGGCCCAGGACCTCACATGACCTGCCTGACCAACGCCCGAATCGTCTTGACCGACCGTATCCTGCACGGGACGATCGTGCTGGAGGGCAATCGGATCGCCTCCGTCGATCCCGGCGTGTCGCATGCCCCCGGCGCGATCGACCTGGACGGCGACATGGTCATCCCCGGCGTCGTCGACCTGCATACCGACAACCTCGAACGCCAGGTGCAGCCGCGCAGCAACGCGCGCTGGCCCTCCCGCTCCGCCATGGTGGCGCATGACGCGCAATGCGCCGCCGCCGGCGTCACCACCGTGCTGGATGCGTTGTGCCTAGGCGACCTGGGCTTCGACAAGGACCGCATCCGCACCTTCCGGGAGGGCGTGGCGGATGGCGACGCCCTGACGGACACCGGGCTGCTGAAGAGCGAGCATTTCCTGCACCTGCGCTGCGAGATGCCGGCCAGCGACGTCATCGCCCTGCTGGACCCGGTGGCCGACCATCCCCGCGTCCGCATGATCAGCCTGATGGATCATTCGCCGGGCGTGGGACAATACGCCAACATGGAATACTATCGCGCGCTGCGGGCCAAGGACGGGATGGATGCCGCCACCATCGAGCGCCGCATCGGCGAGTTGCAGGAGCAGCGCGCCCGCCTGCGCGACCCGAACCGCAAGGCTTTGCTGGACCGGGTGCGCCCAGGCGGCACTGTGCTGGCCAGCCACGACGACCGCACGGCGCAGGAGGTGGAGGAGAACCACCGCGACGGCATCCGCATCAGCGAGTTCCCGGTGACGATGGAGGCCGCCAAAGCCGCGCAGGCCCATGGCATGCAGGTGATCGCCGGCGCCCCAAACATCGTCCGCGGCGGCAGCCATAGCGGCAACGTCGCGGCGGCCGACCTGGTGCGCGCCCGCGCGGTGGACGCCTTCGCCTCCGACTACGTGCCGGCCAGCCTGGTGGAGGCAGCGTTCGGCTGCGTCCGCGACACCGGCATCACCCTGCCGGACGCGGTCGCGCTGGTGACGGACAGCCCGGCCCGCATGGCCGGCCTGGCCGACCGCGGCCGCATCGCCGCCGGCTACCGCGCCGACCTGGTTCGGGTGCGGGTGCATGACGGCCTGCCGATCGTGCGGCAGGTCTGGCGCGCCGGCGAGCGTGTGATCTGACGGCCCGCGCCGCGATCTACTACGCGCCGGCCCTGGACGATCCGCTCTGGGCTGCCGGCTGCGACTGGCTGGGCCGCGACTCGCAGACCGGCCGGCGCATCCCCCATCCGGATCGCGACGAGCTGACGGCCGACCCCCGCCGCTACGGCTTCCACGCCACGCTGAAGCCGCCGATGCGGCTGGCCCATCCGTGGGGCGCCCTGCTCGACGATGCCGTGGCGCTGGCGGAGGAGATCGCCCCGTTCGACCTGCCGGCGCTGGAGGTGGCCGCACTCGGCGCCTTCCTGGCATTGCGCGAAACAGCGCCGTGCCAGGCGCTGCATGATCTGGCCGACACCTGCGTCACCGGCCTAGACAGCCACCGGGTGCCGGCCGACGCGGCGGAAACCGCACGGCGGCGCACATCAAGGCTGACGCCGGAGCAGGACGCCATGCTGCTGGACTGGGGCTACCCCCACGTGCTGGCCACCTGGCGCTTCCACATGACGCTGACCCGGCGGCTCTCGCCGGCGGAGCGGGAGGCTGTGCAACCGGCGGCCACCGCGCATTTCGCCGACGCCCTGGCCCGCCCGCGCCGCGTCACCGACATCTGCCTGTTCACTCAGGCCACGCCGGCAGCCCCGTTCATTCTTGCAGAGCGTGTTCCGCTGAGCGGGTGAGCACGGCGATCAGCTGGCGCGCCCCGTCCTCGATCGTGCCCGTATTGGCGATCATGTCCCGCTCGACCGGCAGCGGCAGCACGATCGAACGGGCCAGCCGCCGGGCCAGGTCGTCGGCATCCTCGCGGCCCCGCTCCACCAGCCGGCTGGCGCGAAGCTGCGGCGGCGCCGTCACCTCCACCACATGCACCCGGAAGCGCTGGGCGAGTTGCGGGATGGTGGCGCGGGACACGTTGGCGACCACCACGCGGCCAGCCTTCAGGTCGGCCGCGATGCTGCCCGGCAGGCCGTAGCGCAGGCCGTGTGCCCGCCACTGCAGCGCCAGGTGGCCCGCCTCCGCCCGGCGGTCGAACTCCTCGTCGCTGACGCTCTCATGCTTCTCGCCCCCCTCGACCGCCGGGCGCGTGACCACCCGGCGGACGAAGCGGAACCGGCTGTCCCCCTCCAGCGCATCGCGGGCCGCATCGATCAGCGTGTCCTTGCCCGCGCCCGAGGCACCCACCACCAGCACAAGCATCCGTGCGACCATCCCGTTTTGCCCGGTGTGACCTTGGCGCTAGGTTGCCTCCGACGCAACGGAGCACCCCGCATGTTCACCACCCGACCCGAGATCGCCGGCACGTTCGGCGTGGTCGCCACGACGCACTGGCTGGCGAGCGGCGTCGGCCAGGCGGTGCTGGAACGGGGCGGTAACGCCTTCGACGCCGCTGCCGCCGCCGGCTTTACGCTGCAGGTGGCGGAGCCGCACCTGAACGGGCCGGGCGGTGACGCCCCCATCATCATCCACGACGCCAAGACGGGAAAGCAGACCGTGATCTGCGGCCAAGGCCCTTCCCCGGCGGCCGCCACGCTGGACGCGTTCCACGCGCTCGGGCTGGATTTGATCCCGGCGACCGGCGTGCTGCCGGCGGTGGTGCCAGGCTCGTTCGGCGCCTGGTGCGTGCTGCTGCGCGATTGGGGCACCTGGGAGCTGGCGGACGTGCTGGAATTCGCCATCGGCTACGCCCAGAACGGCGTGCCGCTGGTGCCGCGCGTGCCCGCTACGATCGAAAGCGTGCGGCCACTGTTCCAGGAGGAATGGCACTCCAGCGCCGCCATCTGGCTGCCCGGCGGCGATGTGCCGGCCGTGGACGCGCTGTTCGCCAACCCCACCCTGGCCGCGACCTGGCGGCGCCTGCTGCGCGAGGCTGTGGGCGGGTCGCGCGAGGCGCGGATCGAGGCGGCGCGGCATGCCTGGTACCAGGGTTTCGTGGCCGAGGCCGTGGGCGCGTTCTTCGCCGAAACCGACGTGCTGGACGTGTCCGGCCGCCGCCATCGCGGGCTGCTGGCGGCACAGGATTTCGCCGACTGGACGCCGGGCCTGGAGGCGCCGCTCCGCTACGACTATGCCGGGCATACGGTGCTGAAATGCGGCCCGTGGAGCCAGGGTCCGGTCATGTTGCAGCAACTGGCGCTGCTGGCCGGGTTCGACATCGCCGGCATGGACCCGGTCGGCCCGGACTTCGTCCACACGGTCGTGGAATGCATGAAGCTGGCCTATGCCGACCGCGAGGCGTTCTACGGCGACCCGGACTTCACCGACGTGCCGATGGAAACCCTGCTGTCCCGCGAGTACAACGACGAACGCCGCCGCCTGGTCGGGGCCGAGGCGTCGTTCGAGCTGCGGCCCGGCGTCGTGGGTAATCGCTCCCCCTGGGTGGACCACGAGGCCGCGTCCCGCGCGGAGCTGCTGACCCGCGCGCCGGGCGCCGGGGAGCCGACCGTGGCCCGGATGGGGGTGATCGGCGCCGACACGGTGCATATCGACGTGATCGACCGCTGGGGCAACATGGTCAGCGCCACCCCGTCCGGCGGTTGGCTGCAATCCTCCCCGGCCATCCCGGGACTGGGCTTCTGCATGGGCACGCGCGGGCAGATGTTCTGGCTGCGCCCCGATCTGCCGAACAGCCTGCTGCCGAGGAAGCGGCCGCGCACCACGCTGTCGCCGTCCATGGCGCTGCGCGACGGCAAGGCATGGATGGCGTTCGGCACCCCGGGCGGCGAGCAGCAGGACCAGTGGTCGCCGATCTTCCTGCTGCGCCGCATCCACCACCGGCTGGGCATCCAGGCGGCGATCGACATGCCGTCCTTCCATACCGAACATTGGCCCAGCAGCTTCTGGCCCCGCGTGGCGCGGCCCGGCAAGCTCGTGCTGGAAGGCCGCTTCAGCCCGGCAGTGCGCGACGAGCTCGCCCGGCGCGGCCATGCGGTGACGATGGGCGACGACTGGTCGGAGGGCCGGCTGTCCGCGGCCGACCTCGCGGGCGGCATCATGCATGCCGGGGCGAACGCGCGCGGCATGCAGGGATACGCCGTCGGACGGTGACGGCCCGGCGGGATCCGACCCATGTGGGTCCATCTGGACTTCTCCGGCACGTCGATCTGGTTCTGGCTTGGCCTGGCGGTCGCGCTACATTGGATCGCCGTGACGCTGACCCTACTGGCGGTCGTCGCCTTCGGGTTGTGCTGCAGAGGGATTCTACGCGGCCTCGTACTTTCGCTCGCCGCCATGGCTCTCGTGCTTGTCGGCGTCGGCCTTGCGACCGTCATGACCGCCTAGCCGCCCCGCCCCGAGGCAGCGCGTGACGTCGGCAGGACGTCGTGCGCCGGAACGCCGGTGCATTCTCGATAACCCGGTGCGTCGGGTCACCGGACGCGTGTGATCCAGACCAGCACGAGCGAGACGAGGCAGGCCGCAGAGGCTGCCAGGAAGGCGGCAGGCAGGCCGTGGCTGGCAGCGACCAGGCCCATCGCGGGCCCGGCGGCGCCGAGGCCCAGGTCGAAGCAGGCCAGGAACGCCCCGAGCGCCACGCCCAGATCCTCGGCCCGCACCCGGCGCACCACCTCCACCCCGAGTGCGGGGAACACCAGGGAGTAACCGAGGCCCGACAGGCCGGCTCCGGCCAGGGCCGCCAGCGGCGAGTTCGCGGCGGCGATCAGGGCCAGGCCGGCGGACTCGACCACCAGGCACACGATGGCTACCCGGATGCCGCCGATCCGGTCCGGCACGCCGGCGAACAGCACGCGGGACACGATGTAGACGCCGCCGAACGCCGACAATGCCAGTCCCGCCCCCGACCAGCCGCGTTCGGCGTAGTGCAGCGCCAGAAAGGCGGCGATGGTGCCGAACCCGCCGGATGCCAGCACGATGCCGAGGCCCGGCGGCCAGATCGCCCCCAGCACATGGGTCATCGAGCTGCGCCGCGCCGCGGTCGCCGGCAACCCCGGCAGTGCCAGGCAGACGATGCCCGCCGCCAGCGGCAACACGGCGACGGCGACCGCCACTGCGGCGAAGCCGCCGAGGCTGCCCAGGCCGGCGCCGAGCGGCGCCCCCACGGCCACCGCCCCGTACATGGCGATGCCGTTCCACGACAAGGCACGCCCGGCATGGCCCGGCCCCACCCGCGTCACCACCCAGGCGGTCAGCGCCGTCGTGAACAGGCTGTCTCCCAGGCCTAGCACCACCCGGCCGACCAGCAGCACGGCCAGGGCCGGCCCGGGCGGCAAGCCGGTGGAGAGGAGATAGGCCACGCCGCTCAACGCCGCGACCACGAGGCCCGCCAGCACCACCGCCTTCGGGCCACGGCGTTCCGCCAGCACCCCGGCGAGTTGGCGGGCGAGCAACGTCGTGCCGGGCGCCAGTCCCATCACCGCCCCCACCGTCGCGGTGCCATATCCCAGCGCGTGTACCTCCAGCGGCAGGGTGCCGATGGGCAGGCCGACCGCGGCGTAGCCGAGGAACATCAGCAGCGTGAACGGCAGCAGGGTGATCGTGGCGCTGCGGGCGGACGGGGCAGGCTCCGGCCGGGCGGGAAGCGCCCCCGCGCTCAACGCTTCACGCGGGGCCGCGCCGTGGCGGGTCGGACGGGCTTGGCCGCGGGCGGCTTGGCGGCCGGCTTGACCACGCCGGTGCCGGCGCGAAGCTGCGCCACCGTCGCCCGGCTGGTGATCTGTTCCGGGTCCATGACCAGCTCGATCACCGCCGGCCGCCCGCTCTCCAGGGCGCGGCGGAAGGCGGGGGCGAACTCCGCCGTCGCCTTCACCGTCTCGCCATGGCCGCCGAACGCCTCGATCAGCCGGGCGAAATCCGGGTTGGTCAGCGCGGTGCCGGAGACGCGGCCCGGATAGCTGCGCTCCTGATACATGCGGATGGTGCCGTACATCGAGTTGTTGAACACGATCACGACCGGCGCCACCCCGTGGTGGAAGGCCGTGGCGATCTCCTGCCCCGTCATCAGGAAGCCGCCATCGCCGACGAAGGAGACGACTACCCGGTCCGGGAAGGCGATCTTCGCCCCGACCGCTGCCGGCACGCTGTAGCCCATGGCGCCGTTGGTCGGGCCGAGGAAGCGTTGGCCCGCGCCGAAATCCAGGAAGCGCTGCGGCCAGCCGGCGAAATTGCCGGCGTCGCAGGTGCAGATCGCATCGGGCGGCAGCAGCGCCTCCAGCTCCCGCATCGCGGCGCCGACGTTCAGCGGGAACGCCACCTCCACCGGTTCGCGCCCCGCCTGGCGGATGGCGCGCAGCTCGGCGGTCCAGCCGTGCCAGGGCACGTCGCGCACCGGCAACGCGGCCGCCGCGATGGCGAAGGCGTTCAGGTCCGCCGTGATGCCGAGCCGGGGCCGGAACACGCGGCCGATCTCCGCCGGGTCCTGGTGCACGTGGGCGATCGTCGTGGTCCCCGCCGGGTTGAACAGGGTGTAACCCTGGGTCACCGCCTCGCCGAGCCGGGTGCCGATGGCGAGGATTAGGTCGGCTTCCTTGGCCCGCGCCACCAGGGCCGGGTCCGGCCCGACGCCGAGGTCGCCCACATAGTTGGATAGTGTGCCGTCATACAGCGCCTGGCGGCGGAAGCCGACCGCGACGGGGATGTCGTGGGCGGTGAGGAAGCCATGGATCGCCGCCCGGCCCGCCGGCGTCCAACCGCCGCCGCCCAGGATCGCCAACGGCTTGGTGGCGTTGGCCATCAGCTTGGCCAAGGCGGCCACGGCCTCCGGATCGGGCTGCGGGCGGGAGACCAGCGTCGGCCCGATATCCGGCACGTCCACCATGTGCTTCTGCATTTCCTCCGACAGGGCGATCACCACCGGTCCCGGCCGGCCGGTGGTAGCGACGTCCACGGCATGCGCGACGATCTCCGGGATGCGCGCGGCGTCGTCGATCTGCGTGACCCATTTCGCCAGCGGCGCGAACATCCGGCGGTAATCCACCTCCTGGAAGCTTTCGCGGTCGGTTTCGGCGAACGGGATCTGGCCCACGAACAGCAACAGCGGCGTGCTGTCCTGCTGCGCGATATGCACGCCGATCGCCCCGTGGCAGGCGCCGGGGCCGCGCGTGACCATGGCCGCGGCCGGTCGTCCGGTCAGCTTGCCATAGGCCTCGGCCGCGTTCACCGCCCCTGCCTCGAACCGGCACGTCACCAGCTTCAGCCGCTCATGCACCGCATACAGGCCGTCCAGCACGTCGAGGTAGCTTTCCCCCGGCACGGCGAAGACGTGGTCGATCCCCTGGGCCACCAGCGCGTCCGCCAGCACCCGGCCGCCCGGTCGGGCACCGTGCCGCGCCGCATTCGCCCGCTTCAACTCCATGTCGCGTCCTCCCTGGTCGGCAGGATAGGCGCGGCAGGCGGGCCACGCCATGCGCGTGGGCATCAAGACCCGGCGTGCCAGACGACATCCGGCCGTCCGCGCCGCGGCCTGACCCTACTGCCCCGCCCGCTTGAAGGCCGCCACCAGCGCATCGATCCGCGCCAGGCTGCCGTCGGCCGCGATCGCCGTGCAGGCCGCCTGTCCGTACCGGTCCACCTGCACATTCCCCTCGTCGACGCCCTGGTTCAGCGACGCGTAGAGGAAGGCGGTCACGTCCTCGGGACGCACGCCGCCGCTCGGGCTCAAATTCCTGGCCTGCCGGTCCAACTCCATGGTGATGGCGGGCACGGCAATCACCGACCACGCATGCGGCCGCAGATGGCAGGCGTCCGCGACGATCGCGTCCCCAGACAGGCGAGCGGTGCGCGCGAGGTCCTCGGCCGTCACCGCCTGCGCCCCTGCGGATGCGGCGACCCCACAGGCCAGCAAGGCCACCAGCACGCGCAGGATCTGCGGAGCCACGGCCAGCCCGGACGCTCAGTGCGTCCAGTTTTCCGAGCGACTGAACTTGAAGTTGTCGGCGTAGACCTTGGGCTTGTGCTTCATCGGTGCCGGCGGGATTTCGACCTCATAGGGAAGGTCGTTCGCCTCGGCATAGGCGACCGCCTGCTCCTGCGTGTCGAACCGCAGCATGACCTGGCCCCTTGTGTCGCCGCGTCCCCACCACCCCATCAGCGGGTCGTTGACCTCTCGCTGCGTGGGCGGGAACTCCAGCACCCAATTCTCCGTGCCGGCCACGCCGGATTGCATGGCCGTCTTCGGACGCCGAAAAATCCGGACGCGCATCACGCTCTCCTTCGCTGCCACCCACTGTTTACGGGCGCGGCACAGTAGTGGCAAGTTGACCGCCCACCGAAGGGTTCGCCATGCCCCGCCTCCGCGTCAACCAAAAAGCCGCCGACATCGACGCGCTGGACCTCCTGCTGGAGCCGTTCGAGCCTGCTCCCGCATTGCCCGGCGAGGTCGTGGTGGCGATCCGCGCGGCCGGCGTGAACCCGTCCGACGCCAAGGCGGCGCTGGGCTTCATGCCGCACGCCGTGTGGCCCCGCACGCCTGGCCGCGACTGGGCGGGCGTGGTGGCCGACGGCCCGGCGGAGCTGCTGGGGCAGGAGGTCTGGGGGTCCAGCGGCGATCTGGGCATCCGGCGGGACGGCACGCATGCCAGCCACATCGTGGTGCCCCGCAGCTACGTGCGGGTGAAGCCCGCTTCCCTGTCGCTGGAGGAGGCGGGCGCGGTCGGCGTGCCGTTCGTCACGGCGTACGAGGGCCTGCGCCGCGCCGGCCTGCCGCAGCCGGGAGAGGTCGTGCTGGTCATGGGCGCGAACGGCAGGGTGGGCCAGGCCGCCATCCAGATCGCCTCCATGCTCGGGGCGCGGGTGTTCGGCGTCACGCGCCGGGCGGAGGCCTATGCCGGTCATGCCACTCGCCCCGTGTGCCTCGTGGACGCCAGCAGCCAGGACGCGGCGGCGATCCTGCGTGAGCAAACGGACGGCCACGGGGCAGACATCGTCTACAACACCGTGGGCAGCCCGTATTTCGCCGCGGCCAACGACGCGCTGGCGCTGCGCGGGCGGCAAATCTTCATCGCCACGATCGACCGCGCGGTGCCGTTCGACATCTTCCGCTTCTATCGCGGCCAGCACAGCTTCCACGGCATCGACAGCCTGACGCTGGACGGGGCCGCCTGCGCGACCATCCTGGACGAACTGACGCCTGGCTTCGAAAGCGGCGCGTTGCGGCCGTTCCCGGTGGGGGACACCTTCCCGCTGAACCGCGCCAAGGACGCCTACCGCGCCGTGCTCGGCGGTGCGCGCGACCGGGTCGTGCTGCGGCCCTGACCTAACCGGCGGGAAAGGTCGGCGGGCTCACCTGGTCCACGCTGCGGCCGGCCCAGTCGCGCCCGCGAACACCCGTCACCATGCGCTGCTGCGCCTCGTGTAGCTTTTCGGCGGCGGCCGGGTAGTCCATGGTCAACACCTTGCCGCCCTCTACCACCTTGGCGCCCTCGACGTACACCGCCTGGATCGCCCGGTCGCCCGCGGCGTAGATCAGCGAGCGCATGGGGTCGTGGGCGGGACGCATGGCCGGATGGGTCACGTCGACCAGCACGAAATCCGCCCGGCAACCGACGGCCAGCCGGCCGATATCCGGACGTTGCAGGATGTCCGCCGCGCCCACCGTCGCCATGGCGAACAATTCCCCGCCGGTCAACGTGCGGGGGCTCACCGCCTGGGTGCGCGCCAAGTACATCGCCAGCCGCATCTCATCGAGCATGTTGTGCGGGAACGTGTCGGTGCCGAGCCCGACCTTCACCCCTGCCCGGCGATAGCGGCCCACATCGCGCAACGTGATGCCGCGGCGCGCGAACACGGTCGGGCAATGCGCCACGGCGGTCCCGGTTTCCGCCAGCAGCCGCAGGTCCGCTTCGGTGTGCCAAGGCGTGGCGGCATGGTCGTCCAGGAAGATCGCGTGGCCGATGATGGAGCGGTCGGACAGCACGCCGATATGGTGCAGCCAGCCGATCGGCGTGAAGCCGTGACGCCGGGTGATCTCGTGGAACTCGCTGACGGATTGGGCCGCATGGGTCTGCCAGGTGAGCCCGCGCCGCGCTGCCTCGGCATGGCTGTCCCGCAGCAGGCCCTCCGTGCAGGTGTCGATCTGCGCCGGCACCACCATCCCGCTGAGCCGGCCCGATGGATGTTGCTGCGCCCGGTCCAGCAGGCGGAACGCGTCCGCCATCGCCCGCTCGCCGGCCGGGGCGTCCCACTCGTACTCGACCACGTGGCCGTTGCGGGTGAACCAGCGGGCGGAGCGGAACATCGGCCCCATCACCACGCGCAACCCGCTCTCGCCCGCCACGTCGAGCCAGGCATCGTACGGCATCGACAGATCGACCAGCGTGGTGACGCCCGAGAGCAGGAGTTCGCTGAACGCCACCCGGGCGCAATCCGCGATCGCCTCCGGCGGCGGGCGGAAGATCGGCAGGTATTCGTAGAGCGAGGAGTTGTAGAGCCCCGGCGTGCCGACCTCGTCCGTCAGGCCCTTCAGCATCGGCTCGGAGGAGGGATGGCTGTGGATGTCCACCAGGCCGGGCATCACCATCAGGCGCCTGCCGTCGATCTCGGTATCGGCGCGGCCGGCATAGGCCGAGCCTACATGAGTGAGGCTGCCGCCCTCCCAGGCGACGTCCGCGCCTGAAAGGGTGACGTGCTGCGTGCCGTTCCACGCGATGGTGGTGTGGACGTTGCGGATGACGGTGACGGTCATGCCCAAGCCTCTACAAAAAGCCCTCTCCCGCTGGGAGTTTACTGCGTCAGCGTGATATCCAGCCCCTTGTAGATCCCGATGCCGTAGATCCCATGCGCCCGCACGCCATGCGCACGCCGGCCGGACGTGACCCATAATTGCTCGCGCACCAGCGGAATCCACACGCTCGCCTCGGTCAACTGCTCCTGCACATGGTCCAGCGCCGCACGCTTGACGTCGTCATCGGTGGCGGTCCGAGCCTGCTTGAGCCATGCGTCGGTCTCCGGGTTCTTCCAGTTCATCCGGTTCGGCGTGGGCGTGCCGCTGGAGTTGAAATACAGGTTCAACGCCTCGCTGGCCGACACGTAGGGGTAGGACATCAGGAACGCACCGAACTCCTGCGTGGCGAGCTTGCCCCAGGCCACCGTGGCGTCCCACATCTGCACCTTCATCTCCACGCCGATCCGCTTCAGGTCGGCCTGGATCGCCTCGACCGAGCGGTTGTTCAGCGTATCGCTGATGCCGTACAGGAGGAAGGAGGCACGTTCCCCATCCTTGGTCCGGATGCCGTCCGCGCCCACTACCCAGCCGCTTTCGTCCAGCAGCTTGCGGGCGGCGACCGGGTCGAAGGCGGGGAAGTCGGTCTTCGATTTCGGGTCGTAATCCAGCACCGCCGGGTTGAGGTAGCTGTCGGCCGGCGTCGCCGCGCCGAACCACACGGCCTTGGCGATGGCGTCGCGGTTCACCGCCATCACCATGGCACGGCGCAGCACCGGGTCGTTGACCGCCGGCTTGTCCACCTTGAAGCCGAGGAAGTAGTCCCAAAAGTAGTTCGGCTGGTTGGACAGGCTGATGCCCGGCGTGTTGCGCAGCGACGGCAACGCGATCGGCGGCACATACTGCGTCGCATCCCCCTGCCCCGACTGGATCGCCGCCAGGATGGTGTTGGCGTCGGGGATCACCCGCCAGATCACCCGGTCCACCTGCGGCGACGGGTTCTTGAAGATCGGCGGCCCCCAGACGTAACCCTCGTGCTTCTTCAGCACCATTTCCTGGCGCGGCGTCCACGACACCCAGCAGAACGGCCCGGTGCCGTTGAAGCCCTGCACGCCGAAATTGGCGCCGAGCGTCTCGACCGAATGCTGGTCCACGATGGACAGGAAGAACAGGCTGAGCTGCAGCGGCAGCTCGTTGAACGCGTCGGTCAGCTCGTACTCGACCGTGGTCGGATCGATCGCCCGCACGTCCTTCACCGGGCCGGCGCGCCAGCGCACCGGGCTGCGGGTCGCCGGGTCGACGAAGCGCTTGATGGTGTACACCACGTCGTCCGCCGTCATCTTGCGACCGTCGCAGAACGTCACGTCGTCGCGCAGGTGGAAGGTGTAGAGCTTGCCGTCCGGGCTGACGTCCCAGCTTTTCGCCAGGCCCGGGCGCACCGTCTTCATGTCCCAATCGAGCGAGGTGAGCGTGTCGGCCAGGAAGTACAGCGCCTCCCCAGCGGACCGGGCGGTCGAGCGGGCGGGATCGTAATTGTCGCTGTCGATGGTGCGCAGCAGCACCAGCGTGTTCGGCGGCGCGGTCTGCGCCATTGCCGGGACGGCCAGGCCGATCGTGGCTGCCGCCGCCAACAAGAACCGCTTCATGTCCGTCCCCCCAGGCTGCGCGGGTCCAGCGCGTCCCGCAGGGCGTCGCCAAGCACGTTGCATGCCAGCACCAGCAGCACGATCGCCAGGCACGGCACCACCGCGATGTGCGGGGCGAAGAACAGGAAGTTGCGGCCCTGCGACGCCATCGCGCCCAACTCCGCCGTGGGCGGCTGCGCGCCCAGCCCCAGGAAGGACAGCGCCGCCCCCAGCAGGATCACCTGGCCGAACCGCAGCGTCGAGAACACCAGCAGGGCGGAGGCGCAGTTCGGCAGCAGGTGCCGCCGGATCAGCCGCCCGTCCGACACGCCCGTGGCCCGCGCTGCCTCGATGTAGTCCCGCGCCATCTCCACGCTGGCCGCGGCACGGGCGATGCGCGCCGTCAGCGGCACCGTGGCGATGGACAGCGCCAGCACCACCGCCGGCACGCCCGGGCCGAGGATCGCGGCGATCGCCAGGCCGAACAGGATCGCCGGAAAGGACAGCAGCACGTCCATGCACCGCATGATCAGCCCGTCCACCCGGCGGTAGAACGCCGCCAGCAGGCCCAGCGCGGCCCCCAGCGTGCCGCCCAGCCCCACCGCCGCGACCCCGATGATCAGCGTCAGCCGCAGGCCGAACAGCACGCGGGTCACCAGGTCACGGCCCTGGTCGTCGGCGCCCAGCCACAGCCCGGCGCCGGGCGGCGCCATCGCCAGCGACAGGTCGTTGTCCGACGGGTCGGTCGGCGCCAGCCAGGGCGCCAGCAGCGCCAGCAGCACGAGCGCCGCCATCACGACCAGCGCGGCCAGCCCGGCCTTGTCCCGCAGCAGCCTCGTCATATGCGGACGCGCGGGTCCAGCCAGGTGCTGAGCAGGTCGACGCCGAGATTGACCAGGATGAACCCGGCGGCGAGCACTAGGATGGTCCCCTGCGCCATTGGGAAATCCGACGACAGGATGGCCCCCACCGCCAGCCGCCCCACGCCGGGCCAGGAGAAGATCGTCTCCGTCACCACGGCGCCACCGAGCAGGAAGCCGATCTGCAGCCCGATCAGCGTCACCACGGGGATCAGCGCGTTGCGCAGCGCGTGGCGGATCACCACCGCCCGCTCCGCCAGCCCCTTCGCCCGCGCGGTGCGCACATGGTCCATGCGCAGCATGTCCAGCACGGAGGACCGGGTCATCCGCGCCACCGGCCCCACGAACACCGCGCCCAGCGTGATCGCCGGCAGCGTGACGGATTGCAGCCCCGCCAGCGTCCAGAGCGGGCCGGCCCGCCCGGTGAAGGGCAGCAACTGCCACTGGAAGCCGACGAACCAGATCAGCACCAGACCGACGAAGAACACCGGCACCGACACGCCGGCCACGCCCAGCGCCATCACCGCCCGGTCCGCCCAGCGCCCCCGCTCCACCGCCGCCACCGTGCCGAACAGGATGCCGAGCGGCACCGCCCACACCAGGCTCGCCACCATCAGCTCCAGCGTCGGGCCGACCGTGTTGCCGAGTTCGGTGGCGACCGGCTCGTTGTTGATGATGGATACGCCGAGGTCGCCATGCAGCAGCCGCAGCAGGTAGCGGCCGAACTGGACCGGGATCGGCTGGTCCAGGCCCAGGTCGGTGCGGATCGCCGCCACCACGTCGGCGGTCGCCATCGGGCCGGCGCGCACCGCCGCCGGGTCGGTGGGCACCACCTGCATCAGCAGGAAGCCGACCAGCAGCACGCCGACCAGCACCGGGATCGCGAGCAGCAGGCGCTGCCCGGCATGCCGCCACATCAGGCGAACGCACCCCTGGTATCGACGATGGCCTCGCCGCCGCGCAGCACTAGTTCGGCGGCGGTGTCGCGCAACGCGCCGGGCTGCGCGGCGAAGATGTCCTGCGACAGCACGGCCACGTCCGCCAGCATGCCGGGCAACAACCGGCCGCGCTCCTGCTCGGCGAATTGGGTGTAGGCGCCGCAATAGGTGAGGCAGTGCACGGCCTCGGCCACGGAGATCGCCTCCTCCGCGCCCAGCACCGTGCCCCTGTTCGTGCGCCGCGTGACCATGGTGTAGATGTTCTGGAACGGGTCCGTGGAGGAGACCGGCGCGTCGGAACTCGCCGCCGGGTTCTGGCCATCCCGCAGCCAGCTCGCCATCGGGTAGGCCGCCGCGGCCCGCGCCTCGCCCAGATTGGCGACATAGGTGTCGCCGAATTCGTACATGAAGATCGGCTGCGGCACCGGCTCGATCCCGCGCGCCGCCATGCGGGCGCGCTGGCCGGGGCTGAGGAAGCCGCAATGCTCGATGCGGTGCCGCCGCCCGGCCGCCGGCTGGGCCGCGCTGTCCGCCGCCTCCATGCCGGACAGCACCTGCTCGATCGCGGCATCGCCGATGGCGTGGATGGCGAGCTGCCAGCCCTGGGCGTGGTAGCGCGCGAGCAGGCCGTGCATCGTCGCCTCCGGGAAACAGAACACGCCCGTGCCGCCCTGGCGGTACGGCTCGGACATCGCCGCGGTCAGCCCGCCGGCCGAGCCGTCCGCGAACACCTTCATGGCGCCGAAGCGCAGCATGGCATCGCCGTCCATCGGCCGCACCCCGGCCTGCCAGGCTGCGTCCGCGATGCCCTCCGGGTTGCCGGCGAGGCAGATCCAGGTGCGGACGGGCAGGCGGCCGGCGGCGTGCGCGGCGCGGTAGGCCGCCACTTCACGGTAGCCGGCGACCATGCCGACATTCGCGTCCATGACCGCGGTGAAGCCGAGCCGGTTCATATGCGTACCCGCACGCTCGATCGCGTCCACCAGGGCCGCGTCGGACGGTTCCGGCAAGCGGTCGCGCACCAGCCGCATCGCCCGCTCCTGCAACAACCCGGTCAACCCGCCCGGCCGGCGCCCGATGACGCCGCCCTCCGGATCCGGCGTGTTGTGCCCCACCTCCGCCAGCGCGAGCGCCGCGGCATTGGCGACGCCCATGTGGCCGCAGGTGCGTACGATGAACACCGGGTGGTCGGGCGCGGCCGCCGTCAGCTCCTCCATGGTGGGATGGCGGCCGACATCCAGTTCGGCATGGTCGTAGCCGCGGCCCTGCACCCACTGGCCCCTCGGCGTGCGGGCCGCCGCCTCCCGGATGGCGTCCAGCAGCCCGTCCAGCGTGCGCACCCGCTCCGGCCGCAGATTGACCTGCGACATGGCGAGGCCGAGCGGCAGCAAATGCTGGTGCGCGTCGTTGAAGGCGGGGACGGCCACGCGTCCGTCAAGCTGGATCCGCCGGGTGCGGGGTCCGGCTAGGGCGTCCAAGGCCGCGCGGCTGCCGCATGCCACGATGCGGTCGCCGGCTACCGCGAGCGCCTCCGCAAACCCTTCATGCAGGCCGCGGAAGATGCGGCCCTCGATCAGCGTGTCGGCGTAACCCGTCATCGTCGCAGCCCTCCAGCCGTCCCGGGGCATTCAACCGCCATGCCAGGGCGGATGCATCACGCGAACCATTCCGCATCCGCGCCAAATCGATCGGGAAGCGAGAGGTGGGCGGCCACCGCAAGGGCCTTCGCCGTGCGGTGCGACGCCACCGGCCATTCGCGGGCACCGGCGCCCGCCCCATAGGCCAGCAATCCGATTCCGGTGCGCGCGGCCACGATGGCGGCGATCGCGGCCGCGCGCGCCCGGATCGGCGTGGGGTCGTCCGCCCGTGGGCCGCAGATGACGTTCAGGTCCCGCATCCAGGTGAGGAAGCTGACGGCCTCGACGATCTGGTCGAAGAACGCGCCGCTTTCGGGCACCGCATCGTCGCGCACGCCGAGCGCCAGCAACCGGCCCGGCGGCAGGCCCAGCGCCAGCACCGCCGCCCGCGTTTCCCGCTCGTGCGCCGCCGCCCGCGCATCCTCCGACAGGCCCGGGCCGCCCAATGACGCCCCGTCCGTCAGGATCGCGACCAGCGGCGGGCGGCCACGGGCGCATGCTTCGGCGATCAAACACCCGCAAGCCAGGCTTTCGTCGCCGGGACTGGCGGCAAGCACCAGCATCGTCCGGTCGCCTGTCAGCCCGTGAAGGGTGGGTAGGGGCAAAAGGGTCTCCCAGCATCCACACCAAGACTGCGCAGCCATGCGTCGGCAATCCATGAGGAGATTGACCTGCCCGCCGGAATAGGGCCTGTAAGCGTTTTGCAACAATGTGGTTTCTGCCACAGGAAGAGGCAAGCTTGCCCAGCGCCGTGCAGACCGTCGCGTTGATCCTGGCCGCCGGAGTGGGCCGCCGGCTGAGCGAGGCGCCCGCCCATCGCGGCAAGCCGAAGGCGCTGCTGGAGTTCGCGGGCGCCAGCCTGATCGCCCGCCACATCGCCGCCCTGCGGCGTGCGGGCGTCACGGCCATCACAGTCGTGACCGGCTTCGCCGCCGACGCGATGCAGTCCGTCCTCGCGGGCGAACCCGGCGTAAGCCTACTCGTCAACCCGGATTTCCGCGAGGGTAGCGTCGTTTCGCTCTGGACCGGGCGGGCCGTGCTGCGCGGCGGCAACCCGGTGATCCTGATGGATGCCGACGTGCTGTACGACGACCGCCTGATGGCCCGCCTGGTGGGCAGCGGCAATGCCGACTGCCTGCTGCTGGACCGCACGATCGAGCCCGGCGACGAGCCGGTGAAGCTGTGCATCCAGGACGGGCGAATCGTCGACTTCCACAAGAATCCCACCATGCCGCATCAATGGCATGGCGAGTCGGTCGGCTTCTTCCGCTTCACGGCGCAAACCGCGGCCGAACTGGCCGGCCGGGCCGAGGCCTATGTCGGCTCCGACCGCCGCCTGATGGAGTACGAGGAGCCGATCCGCGACATGATCCTGGAAAGCCGGGCCGGCCGGTTCGGCTTCGAGGACATCAGTGGTCTGCCCTGGACCGAAATCGACTTCCCGGAGGATATCGCAAAGGCGAACCTCCTTGTCCCGGAGTTGGCACATTGAGCGTCAGGATCGACCGCCCCGCCTGTGACCGCACGCCCGTGGCGGCCGAGCAGGAGGCGATGGCCCGCGACGGCTACCTGGTCGTGCCGCGCTTCTTCGATCCGGCGACGACCAAGGACCTGCTCCGCTGGACGGAGGCGCTGGAGGCCGCCCCGGAGGCGCCCGGCCAGCATTGGGTATACCACGAGGACAGCCTGACCGTGCCGGGCCAGACGGTGATCCAGCGGATCGAGAATTTCTGCCCCGTCCATCCCGGCTTCGATGCGATCATCCGCCACGGGGCGCTGTCCCGCTGGACGGCGGCGCTGATGGGCGGCCCGGTGGTGCTGTTCAAGGAGAAGATCAACTTCAAGATGCCGGGTGCCCCCGGCTTCAAGGCGCACCAGGACCAGCAGGCCGGCTGGACCCGCTACGCCCCGCTCTTCGTCACCGCCCTGGTCACGATCGATCCCTCGACGCTGGAGAATGGCTGCCTGGAGATGGTGCCCGGCCGCCATCGGGACGGCCTGATCGGCGAGGAATGGAACCCGCTGGACGAAACCGGGCTGGCGCTGCACCCGGTGCCCACCGAACCCGGCGACGTGATCTTCTTCGACAGCTTCGCGCCGCACGCCTCCAAGCCGAACTTCACCACCCTGCCCCGCCGCATCCTGTACCTGACCTACAACCTGGCCAGCCAAGGCGACCACCGCGCGCAATACTACCGGGAAAAGCACGCCGCCTTCCCGCCGGACATCGAACGCGACGGCACGACGAACTACGTCTTCCGGGTCTAGCCGTCCGCACCCGATGGCATCGGACGCGGCAGCGATCGTCTTCGTCTACCGCGAGCTCGGCCGGCTCGGCCTGAACACCGGCAGCAGCGGCAACGTCAGCCAGCGCAGCGGCGCGGGGATGCTGATCACGCCCACCGGCATCACCGCCGACACGGTGGACGCGGCGGGGCTGGTGCCGCTGTCGCTGAATGGCGAGGTCGACGGCAGCGGCAAGCCGTCCAGCGAGTGGGAGATGCATGCCGGGATCTACGCCGCCTATCCGGCTGCCGGCGCGGTGGTGCACACCCACGCGGATGCCTGCACCGCCCTCGCCTGCCTGGGGCAAGACCTGCCGCCGTTCCACTACATGGTCGTTGGGTTCGGCGGCGAGGACGTGCGATGCGCGCCCTACGCGACCTTCGGCACGCCGGCGCTCGCCGCCTCCGCCGTGGCCGCGCTAAAGGGGCGGACGGCCTGCCTGTTGGCCAATCACGGCATGATCTGCCACGGTCGCGACCCGGTGGCGGCCTTGGCTACTGCGCTGGCGCTGGAAACATTGGCGCGGCAGTATCTGCTCGCCCGCAGCGCCGGGCCTCCCCGGCTGCTCGGCCCGGCGGACATTGCCGCAGCGCGGGAGCGCTACGGCAGCTACGGCGGGGCAATCGCCACCTGACCCGGTCACGAAGACGGGACCAAGCCGACGCCGCGGCTTGGGCCGCGTTGTCAGGCAAGCGCTGCGAAGGATCCACCATGCCACAGGCCGCCATATTCGACATCGACGGCACATTGGTCGACTCCGTCGACCTGCATGCGAGCGCCTGGCAGGAGGCCCTGATGAAGTTCGGCCATGACGTCAGCTTCGAGCAGGCGCGCAGCCAGATCGGCAAGGGCGGCGACAAGCTCATCCCGGTGTTCCTGTCCGAAGCCGAACAGGCAGAGCACGGCGAGGACATGGAGGAATGGCGCGGCAAGCTGTTCAAATCGAAATACCTGCCCATGGTGCGGCCCTTCTCCGCCGTCCCCGAATTGTTGCGCCGCGTGCACGACGCGGGCATGAAGGTCGCCGCGGCTTCGTCCGCCAAGCAGGCCGAGTTGGAGATCTACCTCGAGATCGCCGGCATCACGGACCTTGTCGACGAGGCAACCTGCTCCGAGGATGCCGAGCAATCCAAGCCCGCACCGGACATCTTCCACGTGGCGCTGCACAAGCTGGGCATCGATCCGTCCCAGGCGGTGGCGGTCGGCGACACGCCATACGACGCCCAGGCCGCCGGCAAGGCAGGCATCCCGACCATCGGCATGCTGTGCGGCGGCTTCACCGAGGCCGAACTGCGCAAGGGCGGCTGCGTGGCGGTGTATCCCGGACCCGGCGCGTTGCTGGCCTGCTTCAGCGCCTCGCCCCTCGGGGGTTAGGCTTGGCCGGCGCGCGCAGGACGATCCAAGCGGGCGCGTGGTCGCTCGCGCCCTCCACGCCCCTGACCGAGCGGTCTACACCAGAGCTTGCTAACTGCGCGGCGAGCATCGGGTCGAGCAGGAGGTGGTCCAGGCGGAGCCCAGCATCGCGCGCCCAGCGGTCGCGCTTGTAGTCCCAGAAGGTGTAGACCGCGTCGTTCGGATGGTGGACGCGGATGGCGTCGGTCCATCCTTGCGACAGCAGGAGGTCGAACGCCGCGCGGCTTGCGGGCTGCACGAGCGCGTCGTTCGCCCACGACTTGGTCGGGTAGATGTCGCGTTGGGTAGGCACGACGTTGTAGTCGCCTGCCAGCACGACGGGGACACCAGCTCGCAACAGATCCTCCGCATGGGCGGCAAGCCGCTGCAGCCAGGCCAGTTTGTAGTCGAATTTCGGGCCTGGCCGGGGATTGCCGTTGGGCGCGTAGAGGCAGCCGACAAGAATGCCGCGAACCGCCGCCTCGATATAGCGGCTCTGCCCGTCGGTTGGATCGCCGGGTAGCCCCTTGCGGGTCAGCACCGGCTCGGCGTCCCGCGCCAGGATCGCGACCCCGTTCCAGGTCCGCTGGCCATGCCAAACCGCGCCATAGCCGGCCTCGCGAAAGACGGCCGCCGGGAAGGCCTCGTCGGCTGCCTTCAGTTCCTGCAGGCAGACGACGTCCGGCCTTGCCGTCTCCAGCCAACCGAGCAGGTTGGGCAGGCGCCGATTGACGTTGTTGATGTTGAAGGTTGCGATCTTCACGGGCGAACCCGCACACCGCCCAGCCACATCACGCCAAGAAGCTATTCCTCCGTCGGAGCGGCGGCGATCGGGATGGAGCGCGGCTCGGGCTGTTCACCGCGCAATTCGCGCTCCAGATCCGGCTGCTCGTCCCCATCCTGCTCGTCCTCCGCGTCATCGCGGCGGGGGCCGTTATGCTGGGGCGGCTGCATCGGCTGGGAGGACTGCCCGTTGGCCTGGCCGTTCGGCTGGTTCTGCTGCTGGGCCTGGTTGATGGCGTTGATGATGCGGAAGTAGTGCTCGGCGTGCTGGAAATAGCCCTCCGCCATCACGCGGTCGCCGCTGCTGGTCGCGTCGCGGCCAAGCTGGAGGTATTTCTCGAACAATTGCTGGGCCGTGCCGCGGATGCGCAGATCCGGGCCGTTGCTGTCGAAGACATGGTTGCGGTTGAGCGGAACATTGCCGCTCTGATGCCGGGGCGGACCGCCGCCGCCGCCAGGCCCACGGTTGTTGCGGCCACGCATGCGCTTCATGTTCATTCGGTCTGCAGCTCTTCCAATTGTATCTCGGGCCGGCCTGTCGGCCTGCATCTTCGAGTGTCGGGCTCGGGCTCGTTGCCCAGCCGGGCCGTACCGGCTGCCCCTGGGGCAACACCGATCATCCGGCCACGTTCCCGACGACCCTACTGGCCACGCCCGGCTTCGCCAAACGTTTTTTTACCACCCCTGCGGATTGGCAAGGCCCGCTCCACTCCGGCGCCATCCAGCCGCGCCGGGCCCGGTCGCAGCCCGGCCTCGGCCGCCAGCGCGGCGACCGCTTCGGCCTGTCCAATCCCCAGTTCCAGGACGGCAAGCCCGCCGGGCGCCAGCAGGGCTGGAAGCGCGGCAATGACGGCATGGTAGGCGGCCAGGCCGTCCGCGCCGCCATCCAGGGCCAGGCCGGGCTCGTACCAGGCAACCTCCGGCATCAGGCAGGGAATGACGGATGTCTCGATATAGGGCGGGTTCGACAGGACCAGGTCGAACCGGCCTTGCAGCGACGCCGCCCAGTCGCCGCACAGGAAAGCGGTGCGGGCTGCCAGCCCCAGCCTGGCCGCATTGCCGCGGGCCAGCGCCGCCGCCGCCGCCGAACGGTCCACGCCGATCCCGGACGCCCGCGGGAACTCCGTCAGCGCCGCCAGCAGCAGGCATCCGGTGCCGGTGCCGAGGTCGAGCACGCGGCGCACCTGCCGCTTCGGGAACGCCGCCATCGCCGCCTCGATCAGCGTTTCCGAATCGGCCCGCGGGATCAGCGTATCCGCGCTGACGGCGAGTTCGAGTGTCCAGAACGGCTGCCAGCCCAGGATCAGCGCCATTGGTTCGCGCGCCGCACGCCGCGCCACCATCTGGTCGAACCAGGGGGCGGGCATTTCGGCATGGAGGTGGCGCAGCAACGCCGCCCCGTCCAGCCCGGTGGCATACCCCAACAGCAGCCGGGCCTCGCGCCGTGGTTGTTCCACGCCGGCCGCCGCCAGCAGGCACGCCGCCTCCGCCAGGCGGGCGGACAGGCTCACTCGTCGGCCGCGAGCCGCGCGGCCTGGTCCTCCGCCGTCAATGCATCGACGATCTCGTCCAACTCCCCCAGCATCACGCGGTCGATCTTGTGCAGCGTCAGGTTGATGCGGTGGTCGGAGACGCGGCCTTGCGGGAAATTATAGGTCCGGATCCGCTCGGACCGGTCCCCTGTGCCCACCTGGGCCTTGCGGTCCGCCCCGCGTGTCGCGGCGAGGCTGGAGCGTTGCTGCTCGTACAGCCGGGCGCGCAGCACCTTCATCGCCTTCGCGCGGTTCTTGTGCTGCGACCGCTCCTCCTGCATCGCCACCACCACGCCGGACGGGATATGCGTGATGCGCACCGCACTGTCCGTCTTGTTGATGTGTTGCCCGCCGGCGCCGGATGCCCGGTAGGTGTCGATGCGCAGATCCGACTCGTTGACCTGGACGTCCACCTCCTCCGCCTCCGGCAGCACGGCCACGGTCACGGTCGAGGTGTGGATGCGACCCTGGCTCTCGGTGGCCGGCACCCGTTGGACGCGGTGGACGCCCGACTCGTATTTCAGCCGCGCGAACACGCCGCGGCCGCTGATCTCCGCCACGCCCTCCTTCAACCCGCCCAGTTCGGTGTCGGCGTAGTCCATCAACTCGAACCGCCAGCCTCTGGACGCCGCGTAGCGCTGGTACATGCCGAACAACTCGGCGGCGAACAGCCCGGCTTCGTCGCCGCCCGCCGCCGGGCGTACCTCCAGGATCGCGCTGCGCTCGTCGGCGGCGTCCCGCGGCAGCAAAGCGAGGCGGATTTCCCGTTGCAGATGGGGCAGGCTGCCGCGCAGATCGACCAGCTCAGCCTCCGCCAGGGCCTTCATCTCCGGATCGTCCAGCAGCGTCTCCGCCTCCCGCGCCGCCCGTTCGGCCGCGCGGAGGTCGCCGATGCGGGCGACGATCGGCTCCAGCTCCGACAATTCGCGCGAGGACCGGGCGAAGCTGTCACCGGACAGTCCGGCCGTCAGTTGCGCGCGCAACTCCTCGGCACGGTCCACCACCCGGTCCAGCTTGGCATCCAGCGAACTCAAGCCAGCCGCGCGGCGAGGTTTTCCACCGCCACCTCCTCCTGCGCGCCCGTGGCCAGATGCTTGAGCTGGACCACGCCGCGCGCCGCCTCCTCGGACCCGAGGATGACCGCGGCGCGCGCGCCGATGCGGTTCGCCCGCTCCATCCGGCGCTTGAGGTTGCCGCGATAGGCCATCTCCGACCGTATCCCGGCCCGCCGCAAGCCTTGCAGCACGGTCGCAGCCATGGCTTCCACGCCCTCCCCCACCGGGATGACCGCCACGGAGGCCGGCGCCGCACCGGCATCGGCGAGCAGCATGGATAGCCGCTCGATCCCGGCGGCCCAGCCGACGGCAGGCGTCGGCGGCCCGCCCATCTGCCCCACCAGCCCGTCATAACGGCCGCCGGCCATCACCGTGCCCTGCGCCCCCAGCCGGTCGGTGACGAACTCGAACGCGGTATGGTTGTAGTAGTCGAGGCCGCGCACGATGCGCGGGTTCTCGCGAAACGGCACGCCGAAGCGGCCGAGATGCTCCAGCAACTCGGCGTAGAACGCGGCGGCCTCGGCGGTGAGGTGGGGCGCGATCGTCGGCGCATCCGCCACGATGGCGCGGTCGGCCGGGTCCTTGCTGTCCAGGATGCGCATCGGGTTGCGCTCCAGCCGATCCCGGCTCTCCGCCGACAGCGCGTCCCGGTGCCTGGAAAAATAGGCCACCAGGGCGGTGCGATAGGCATCCCGGCTGGCGCGGTCGCCCAGCGTGTTGACCTCCAGCACGGTGTCTGCGGCGATGCCGAGGCGGGACAGGATGTCCCAGCCGCAGGCGATCACCTCCGCATCGGCCAGCGGCTCGGACGGGCCGATCAACTCGGCGCCGATCTGGTGGAATTGGCGGTAGCGCCCCTTCTGCGGCCGTTCGTAGCGGAACATCGGCCCGGCGTAGAACACCTTCTGCGGCAGTGACTGGGTCAGCCCGTTGGTGACCAGGGCGCGGCAGATGCCGGCCGTGCCCTCCGGCCGCAGGGTAATGCTGTCGCCGCCGCGGTCGTCGAAGCTGTACATCTCCTTCGTCACCACGTCGGAGGTGTCGCCGAGCGTGCGGGAGAAGACCCGGGTGTCCTCGAAGATCGGCGTGGCCCATTCGTCAAACCCGTACAGCGCCGCGGTGGCCCGCGACGCGTCCACCACGCGGGCGTGGCGGCGCTGCTCGTCGCCGATCAGGTCATGGGTGCCGCGGGGCGGCTGAAGCGCGCTCATGCTGGTCCGGGTGCTGGAGGGTGCGGGCACCTGTCATCGCCTCTCATCGCCGCAGGCGCAAGCCAGTGCGGACGTCGAGCGGCTTTCCTGACGTTATATGCCGGTAAACAGCCAATCCAGCGCCCGGGTGATATCGTCGCGATATTGGGCAAGGGACGCCACAGGTCGCCGGAGAAACCGCGTTGGAAAGCCCGTGACCTGCTCCAGCGGAAGCAAGTAGCGGCTTCCGTCAACCTGCACCTCAAGCACCGTTTTGGATGGTATAAACGCGTGCCTTATGAACAAGGGACAGACTAAACGCTGCGGACCCTCCGCGACATCAGCCTGCAATACCGTAAGGAATGGCTGGCTAGAGCGAGTTCGTGGAGCCGGATTGGCAAAAACGTCATGCTGCATCGTGTTTGGGTGGCAAATTCGCGTCACCGAACATCTCCCGCCACTCGTCGCGAGCATCACCATGCTCGGCGACGAAGCGGGCGAGCAGCTCGCTGCTTTCCCGAATCTCCACTTGGATCGCCACGCGCTCCTCCGCCGTCATGGCATCGTGCGGCGACCTGATGTGGGAGGTGTCGATCCTGGGCATGTCACTCCGCCGCGATCTTCG
Organism: uncultured Acetobacteraceae bacterium; assembly: GCA_964244585.1. Taxonomy (GTDB): domain Bacteria; phylum Pseudomonadota; class Alphaproteobacteria; order Acetobacterales; family Acetobacteraceae; genus LMUY01. Next base: position 34,179 of record CAXTJM010000011.1, read on the forward strand.
CCGAAGCCGGCTGCGCCGCCTTCAGCTCCGCCACCTTGGCCTCCACCAGGTCGACGATGTGGTCCACCATGCCCTCCGCGTTCATCCGGTGGTCCTGCCGCCCGGCCGCGTATACCATGTGCTTGCCGTCGCCGCCGCCCGTCACGCCCAGGTCGGTCATCAGCGCCTCGCCCGGGCCGTTCACCACGCAGCCGATGATGGACAACGTCAGCGGCGTCTCGACATGCGCCAGCCGTTCCTCCAGCGTGCTCACCGTCTGGATCACGTTGAAGCCCTGCCGGGCGCAGGACGGGCAGGAGATGATCTTCACGCCGCGATGCCGGACGCCGAGCGACTTCAAGATGTCCCAGCCGACGAACACCTCCTCCTCCGGCTCGGCCGATAGCGACACACGCAGCGTGTCGCCGATGCCGGCCCATAGCAGCGAGCCCAATCCGATGGAGCTCTTCACCGTCCCCGCCCGCTTCGACCCGGCCTCCGTGATGCCGATATGCAGCGGGTGGTCGCACACTTCGGCGAGCTGCTGGTAGGCGGCCACCGCCAGGAACACGTCGGACGCCTTGACGCTGATCTTGAACTCGTGGAAGTCGTTGTCCTGCAGGATCTTGGCGTGTTCCAGCGCGCTTTCGACCAGAGCATCCGGGTTCGGCTCGCCATATTTTTCCAGCAAGTGCCGTTCCAGGCTGCCGGCATTGACGCCGATCCGCATGGAGCAGCCATGGTCCTTGGCGGCGCGAATCACCTCGCGCACCCGCTCCGGACTGCCGATATTGCCGGGGTTGATGCGCAGGCAGGCCGCGCCGCTCTCCGCCGCCTCGATCGCGCGCTTGTAGTGGAAGTGGATGTCCGCCACGACCGGGACGTCCACCTGGGCCACGATCTGCTTCAGCGCCAGTGCGCTCTCCTGGTCGGGACAGGATACGCGGACGATGTCCACGCCGGCCTTTTCGGACCGTCGGATCTGCGCCACCGTCGCCGCCACGTCCGTGGTCAACGTGTTGGTCATCGTCTGCACCGTCACCGGGGCGTCCCCGCCGACCGGGACGCGCCCGACATGGATCATGCGCGACTTGCGACGATCGATCTGCTGGTACGAGCGGTAGTTCATTCGCACATGCTCCGTCTGCGTGGCGGCTTCTACCGCGCCGGGTGGACCGCCGTCGAGTTTGCCCTGGCCGCCCGGGCCATCATGGGATCCAGCGAGACATCCTGGCGCAGCGTCCCGACCGATCCGAGCGGCGGGATGGCGATCCCGTTCACCAGCACCTCCAGGCCGCCGGCATTCGTCGTGGTCAGCGTCAGGCCCGGCTGCAACGGCACCGCCCACGTCTCGCCGCCCTTGAGCGGATGGTCCAGCAACACGGTGCCGCGCGGATCCTGCACCTTGACGAACTGGCCGATCTTCGCCCGCAGCACCACGCCCGAACTCGGCGGCGGCGGCGCGACGGGGGCCGGCGCGGGCGGCGCGACGTTCACAGGCACCCGTACCGGCTCCGGAGCGGGTGCGGCCGGCGGCGGGGCGAGCGGCGGGCCTGCCGCCAGCAACGAGGTGACCTGGGGCGACTGGTTCTGCTGCAACGGGATCTTGTCGGCGAGCTTGTCCGGGATGGCGGAGGTCTGCGTCACCCGCGCCTCGTCGTGGCCCGAATAGCGGTACCAGCCGACATACGCCCCGGCAAGGATCAACACGCCGAGCAGGATCACGGCCCCAGCGGGCACGCCGCGCTGCGGCACGGGAGCGGGGAAGCTCAGTCGCGTCTTCTGGGTGACTTCCTGCGCCTCGGCCCGGAACCGCCTGGCCACCTCGTCCGGGTCCAGGCCGAGCGAGTTGGCGTACGTGCGGACAAACCCCATCGCGTAGGCGTTGCCCGGCAACTCGGACAGCCGGCCATCCTCGATCGCTTCCAGGTAGGGCAGCCGGATGCGCAGGCCGTTGGCCACGTCGGGCAGGTTCCAGCCCAGCCGTTGGCGGGCGGCACGCAGCTCGGCCCCGACGCGGGCCGCGCCGACCGCCGGCGGAACGGCGTCCGGATCGATGTAGGACATCATGGGCACATCACCGCAAGGCAGGTAAAACAGTGCAAACACGCCTCCGTCGAGCCGATGGGGCCGATCGCCGCGCGATGTAAACCTTCCCGCCCCGACTTGCCAAATCGCTCCTGACGCGGATCACACGTCCAGCCCATGTTCGCGAGCCCAGGCGGCGATCGGCTCCCGCAGGCTCGATTCTCCGGTCGCGTTGGCGCGTAGGCCATGCAGGACCGGGCGGAACGCCGCAAGGTCCGCAGACCGCAACAACCCCTTGGTGCCGAGCAGGCTGGACGCCGGCATGGACAGGGAGGTGAGCCCCAGCGCGGCCAGCGTCAGCGCCTCCAGCGGCCGGGACGCCGCCTCCCCGCATATGGAGAGCGACGCGCCCGCCTCATCCGACAGCTGCTTCACATAGGCCAGGATTTCCAGCACCGGCGGGGACAGGAAATCATAGCGGCCGGCCAGGGTCGGGCTGCCGCGGTCGGCGGCGAACAGGAACTGCATCAGGTCGTTCGTGCCGATCGAGAGGAACTGGCAGTCCTTCAGCAAGCTCGGCAACTGCCACAGCAAGGCGGGCACCTCCAGCATGGTGCCGACCTGCAGGCGAACGGGCGCCGGACGAACCCGCGCCGCCTCGGCGTACAGCAGGCCGCGGGCAGCACGGAACTCCGCGACCGTGGCGACCATGGGAAACATGATCGAGAGCGGCCGGCCGGCCGCGGCCAGCAGGAGCGCGCGGATCTGCCGGCGCAACAGGGCGGGCCGGTCCAGCGCCACCCGCAGCGACCGCCAGCCCATGGCGGGGTTCTCCTCCTCCGGCGGCGGTGCATCCGGCAGCAGCTTGTCGCCGCCCAGGTCCAACGTCCGGAACAGCACGGGCCGGTCGCCCGCGGCATCCAGCACCCGGCTGTACAGCGTCGCCTGTTCTGCCGTCTCCGCCAACGCCCCCCGGGCCAGCATGGCGATCTCGGTGCGGAACAACCCGATACCGGAGGCACCCACCGCGTCCAACTGCTCCAGCTCCAATGCCAGACCGACGTTCAGCATCAGCGAAAAGGGCGTGCCGTCGGCTGTCACGCTCGGCTCCTGCCGAAGCTGGCCATAGCCGGCGCGGCGGGCGGCACGCGCATCCAGGGCGCGGAAGTAGTTGTCCCGAACTTCGAGGGCTGGCCGCAGGATCAACTGGCCTTCATCGCCGTCAAGCACCGCCTCGTCGCCGTCCTGCACCGCGTCCACCAGGTCGCGCACGCCGCCCAGGGTCGGCAACCCCAGGGCGCGGGCCAGGATCGCCGCATGCCCGGACGCACTCGCTTCCTCGATCGCCACGCCGGCGATGCCGGCCGCATGCCATTGCAGCAACTGGGCCGGCCCGAGCCGCCGCGCCGCCAGGATCGTGCCGGGCGCCACCGGGGCTGGTCCCGCGCCGCCATCCAGCGCCTGCAACAGGCGGCCCGCCAGGTCCTCCACGTCGGCCAGGCGCTCGCGCAGGTAGGGGTCGGTGATGCGGCGCATGCGGTCGCGCAGCTCGCTGGCGACCCGCACGACGGCCGCCTCGGCCGTCAGCCCGCTGCGGATCGCCTCGGCCACGCGCCTGACCCAGCCATCGTCGGCGGCGACCAGGCGCGTCGCCTCCAGCACCTCGCGCGATTCGTCGCCGTCCGGCATGCCATGCTCGATGAGGTGGTCCAAGTCGCGGCGCATCGCCACCAGCGCCCGGTCCAGCCGGGCCTCCTCGGCAACCGGGTCCTTGGCCAGGAAATTGCGCGGGCCGGCGCGCAGCCCCACGGTCACTACCGGCCCGATCACCAGGCCCGGGGCGAGGGACACGGCATCGAACTGGCGTGGCAGGGTGGCGCTCAACGCATCCTCGCTGACGGCCCCGGCGCCGGCGGCGGCCAGCGCTTCCGCCAGCAGCATGGCGACCGTCTCCACGACATCCACCTCGTCCGCGCCATAGCGCCGGGGCGAGCGGTTCTGCACGGCCAGCACGCCCATCGTGTGCCCGCCGCGACGCACCGGGACGGCAAGCAGGGAGGCGAACTTCTCCTCGCCCGTTTCGGGCCGATAGGCGAAGGCCGGGTGGTTCTGCGCATCGGCCAGGTTCTGCACCTTGCCGGTGGCCGCCGAGATGCCGACGATGCCCTCGCCCATCCGCAACCGGGTGCGGCCCACCGCATCCGGGCGCAATCCGTAGGTGGCGATCAGCTCCAGCACATCGCCGGTCCGCAACGCGTACAGCGAGCAGACCTCCGCCACCATCTCGGCTGCCACCAGCCGGACCACATCGGCCAGCGGGGCCGCGCCGCTTGCCATCATGTCGCGCAGACGGGCCAGCAGCCGCCGCGAGCCCGACATGGTCAGAAGGCCGGGTAGTAGGCGGACTGCCCGCGCAGGGCCAGCGCGTTGGCCGCCTGCGCCACCAGCTCATCGATGATCTCGGCCACGGGCTGTTCCGCCGTCACCATGCCCACCGATTGGCCCATCATGACGGAGCCGTGCTCGACATCGCCGTCAATCACGGCGCGGCGCAGCGCGCCTGCCCAGAAATGCTCGACCTCGAGCTGCGCCGCCTCGCGGGTCAACTCGCCGGCCTCCATCCGCCGCACCGTCTCGGCCTGGTGGCGCAGGAAGCGCTTGGTGCCGTCATTCGCCAGGCCCCGCACCGGGATGACGGGAAAGCGGTCATCCAACTGGATGGAGGCGACCGCGTCCCTGGCCCGCGCATGCACGAAGGCCTGCTTGAACCGCGGATGGGCGACTGATTCCCTTGAAGGGGCGAACAGGGTGCCGAGCTGCGCGCCGGCCGCGCCCATTTCCAGGAAGCCCAGGATCGCCTCGCCACGGCCGAGGCCGCCCGCGACGAACACCGGGACGTCGCGCAGATGCGGCAGGATCTCCTGCGCCAGCACCGTCAGCGACACCGGGCCGACATGGCCGCCCGCCTCGGACCCCTCGATCACCAGCGCGTCGGCGCCGCTGCGCACCAGCCGGCGCGCCAGCACCAGCGCCGGGGCGAAGCAGATCAGCCGCGCGCCGCCATCCTTCACCGCCCGGATCGCGGTGGTGGACGGCACGCCGCCGGCGAGCACCACATGGGCGACCCGCGCCTCCAGGCACACGCGGATCAGGTCGGCCAATTGCGGATGCATCGTGATCAGGTTCACCCCGAACGGGGCCCGCGTCAGTCCCTGCGTGGCTGCGATCTCCGCCGCCAGCGCATCCGGCCCCATCGAGCCGCAGGCGATCACCCCGAAACCCCCGGCATTGGAAATGGCGGCCACCAGCCTGCGCTCGCTCACCCAGCTCATGGCGCCGCCCATGATGGCGACCCGGCTGCCCAGGAACCGCGTGCCGGCCGCCCACAACCGATCCAGCTCCGCCCGCGCGCGCAGCGTGTCGGCATTGGGCGGCGAAATGTCAGGCGGCATCGAGGCCGTAGGCCGTGTGCAACGCCCGCACCGCCAGTTCCGTGTACTCGGCGCCGACCAGCACGGACACCTTGATCTCGCTGGTGGAAATCACCTGGATGTTGATGCCCTTCTCCGCCAGCGTGCGGAACATGGTGTTGGCCACCCCGACATGGGACCGCATGCCGACCCCCACGACGCTGATCTTCGCCACCTCGGGGTCCATGAGGATTTCCGCGTAGCCGACCGAGGCCGCAGTGGCGGCCAGCGTGGCCTGCGCCAGCTTCAGATCCGCCCGGCCGACCGTGAACGTCATGTCGGTGGTGCCGTCGGCCGACATGTTCTGCACGATCATGTCCACGTTCACGTTGGCCTCGGTCAACGGCCCGAAGATCGCCGCGGCGATGCCCGGGCGGTCGGGCACGCGGCGTACGGTGATCTTCGCCTCGTCCCGCGAATAGGCGATGCCCGATACGATTTCCTGCTCCACGATCTCGTCCTCGTCCACCACCAGCGAGCCACCCGTGCCTTCCTCCGGCGCGTCCCTGAACGAGGACAGCACCTGGACCCGCACGTTCTCCTTCATTGCCAGTTCCACGCTGCGCGTCTGCAGCACGCGGGCGCCGACCGAGGCCAGTTCGAGCATCTCCTCGTAGGCGATCTTATCTAGCTTGCGGGCCCTGGCAACGATTCGCGGGTCGGTCGTGTAAATCCCGTCCACGTCGGTGTAGATATCGCAGCGATCCGCCTTCAAAGCGGCCGCCAGCGCCACCGCCGACGTGTCGGACCCGCCCCGTCCCAGGGTGGTGACCCGGTTGTCCGGGCCGATGCCCTGGAACCCGGCCACGACCGGCACCTGGCCGGCGGCCATGCGCTCCAGCAGAACGGTCCCCTCGATCCGCTCGATGCGCGCCTTGCCGTGCGCGCCGTCCGTGTGCAGGGGCATCTGCCATCCCGCCCAGGACCGGGCGTCCACCCCGATCTCCTGCAACGCGATCGCGGTCAGCCCGCTGGTGACCTGCTCCCCGGTCGCAACCACCGCGTCGTATTCCCGCGCGTCGTGCAGCGGCGCCAGGGACTGGCACCATGCGACCAGCTGGTTGGTGACGCCGGACATCGCCGACACCACGACGGCCACCTCGTGGCCGGCATCCACCTGCCGCTTCACCCGGCGTGCGGCGTTGCGGATGCGGTCCAGGTCAGCCACCGACGTGCCGCCGAATTTCATCACGATACGCGCCATAACGCTGCCCCAGGCCGTCTGAAGGGGCCGGTCGGCCCTGCCGCCGACAAGGCAGGTTGCGGCCTTGTCGAAGCAGGATCACATACCGGCCATGGCAGCCAGCGACAACCTCGGACGCGTGCAAGGCAGTATCCCGCAGCGCGGCGCGGCGCTGGCGCGGGAGGTCGCCCGTTACGATGGGCTCGCCGCCCGATGGTGGGACCCGGCCGGGCCGATGCGCGCCCTGCATGCGATGAACCCGCTGCGCATCGGCTGGATCGACAAGCGCCTCGCCGCGCCTGGCCCGCTGCTGGATGTCGGCTGCGGCGCCGGGCTGGCGGCCGAGGCGCTGGCCCGCCGGGGGCACGCGGTCCTGGGGATCGACGCCGCGGCCCAGCCGCTGGAGGTCGCCCGTGCCCATGCCGCAGCCGGGTTGGCGGTCGAGTACCGGCAAGCCTCCAGCAGCGACCTGGTGGCGGAAGGCCGGCACTTCGCCGCCGTCACGGCGTTGGAGGTGATCGAACACGTGCCAGATCCGGCCGGTTTCCTGCAGGACCTGGCCAGCCTGCTGGCGCCGGGCGGACGCTTGTTCGTATCCACCATCAACCGGACGCCGAGCTCCCTGGTGGTGGCGAAATGGGGTGCGGAATACGTGCTGCGCATGCTGCCGGTCGGCACGCATGAGTGGCGACGCTTCGTCACCCCGGTCGAGCTGGCCCGTCACGCCCGGGCTGCCGGGCTGCGCATGACGGACAATGCGGGGATGGGCTTCGACCCCCTTCGCCAACGCTGGATGATCAGCCGGGACCTGGCGGTGAACTACATCGCCGCCTTCTCGCGCTGAAGGCCTAGCCGTCCGCCCGTGGCACCCAGGGGATGCGGGCCACCTCGATGCCGTCATCCGCCAGACGCTCCGCCTCGTCGGGGGTGGCCTCGCCGTAGATGCCGCGGGCCTCGCCTTCGCCGTTGTGGATGCGCCGCGCCTCGTCGGCGAAGCGTGGCCCGACATAGTCGCAGCGTTTCTCGACTTCCGCACGCATGCGCTGCAGCATGGCGCGCATCCCGTCCGGCAGGCTGCCGCCGGAGACGGCCTTCCCGGGCTCCGAAGCGGCCGTGGGCGCCGCAACCTCGACCGGCGCGGCGGCAGCCCGTTGCTTGCCGACCACCGGCGCCATCAGGGCGCGCCGCACGTTCGCCTCGCCACAGGACGGGCAGCTCAGCAACCCGGCCTTGGCCTGGGCGTCGAACGCGGCGCTGTCGCGGAACCAGCCATCGAAAGCGTGATCGCCGGCGCAGCAAAGCTGGTAATGGATCATCCGGCAGCCAGCATCGGGTCCAGCCTGCCGGCGCGCTCGAGCGCCATCAGCTCGTCGCATCCGCCGATATGCCGGCCTTCGATGAAGATCTGCGGTACCGAGGTCCGACCGCCGGACCGCTCGATGGCCACCGCGCGTTCCGGCGAGCCGCCAGGGGCCTCGATCTCCTCAAACGACACCCCCTTCTTGGCCAGCAGGTTCATTGCCCGGCTGCAATACGGACACCAGGGCTGGGTGTAGATCTCGATCCGCGGCACGACGGCATGCTCCTCGTGGAAAGCCAGACCAGCAATGGCGATGCCCAGCCATCATGACAAGGCATCGTCGAACATTGCCCGCGCCGCCACCACCAGGTCCACCCGCCCTGCCCCGCCGGCGAGCAGCGCGGTCGTACAGGCGGCAGCGGTGGCGCCCGTCGTCAGCACGTCATCCACCAGCACGATGCGCCGGCCGGCGACCTGCCCCTCCCGTCCCGGCCGCACCGCGAAGGCGCCTGCCACGGTGTCCGCCCGCTCCCGCCGGGTCTTGCCCGCGAGCGAGCCGGTAGCCCGGGTCCGCAGCAGGGCGTCTACCACCACTGGCCGGCCTGCCAGGCGCCCCAACGCGTGCGCGAGCAGGGCGGACTGGTTGTAGCGCCGCGTGAACAAGCGCCGGCGGTGCAACGGCACCGGCACCAGAACCTCCGCCTCGCGCAGCAGGGATGCTGCGGCTCGCGCCATGTGCCACGCCAACGCGGCCGCCATGTCCACCCGGTCGCCATGCTTCAGGGGCAGGATGATGCGTCGCGCCTGGTCGTCGTACCGCAAGGCGGCGCGGCCTTCCCGCCAGGGCGGCGGGCTTTGCGTGCAGGGATCGCACGTCATCGCGCGGCCCGCCTGGCCAACATGGCGGAACGGCATGCCGCAGCGCAGGCAGCACGGCTCCGTCACGAAGGCGGTGGCGCGGAAACAGGTCGCGCAGAGCTGGCCCGGCGCCGGCACGTCCACGTCGCAGGTGAGGCAGCGCGGCGGCAACGCCAGGTCCAACCCCACGCGCCAGGTGTGGGCCAGGGCCGAACGACAGACACCGAAGCCGCGCATGGCCCGGATTAAACGCGGCGCGCGCCCCTGCGTCCACTTGGCAGGGCAGCCCGCAGCGGCACATGTGCCGCATGACAGAAACGGTGTTTGACCGCGGCGCTGTCCGCCGCCACCGCGACCGGGCCGCCACCACCATGGCGCAGGTCGCCCCCGTGCTGGAGGAGGTGGCGGACCGCCTGCTCGACCGGCTGGACGACATCACCCGGTCCTTCACCCGTGCGCTGGACCTCGGCGGCCGCGGCGTGGTGGCGCCCCGGTTGCGCGCCCGCGGCATCGAGACGGTGAGCTGCGAGCTGTCCCCGGCGATGGCCCGGCTGGACGGCGCCATGGTGGGCGATGCGGAATGGCTGCCGTTCGCCCCCGCCAGCTTCGACCTGGTGGTGGCCAACCTCTCGCTCCACCTGGTCAACGACCTGCCGGGCGCACTGATCCAGCTTCGCATGGCGCTGCGGCCGGATGGGCTGCTATTGGCCAGCCTGCCGGCGCTGGGCACGCTGGAGGAACTGCGCTCCGCCCTGACCGAGGCGGAAGCCGCGCTCACCGGAGGCGCCAGCCCGCGCGTGGCACCCTTCGCCGGGCTGTCCGACTGCGCAGGCCTGTTGCAACGTGCGGGATACACGCTGCCAGTGGTAGATGGGGACGTGCTGACCCTGCTCTACGCCGAGCCATTGGCCTTGCTTCACGAGTTGCGGGCCGCCGGGGAGACCAACGCGATCGCGTTGCGCGACCGCCGGCCGCCCCCGCGTGCCTTGTTTCCGATCGCATTGGCCGCCCTGCCCACCGAGCAGGGGCGGTCCCGGGCGACTCTGCGCCTGGCCATGATGACGGGATGGGCGCCCGGCCCCGGCCAGCCCCAGCCGGCACAGCGTGGCAGTGGCACCACGCGGCTGGCGGACGCATTCGACCACTCCTGAAGCGTCAGCCGCCGGTCAGGCTCATCGTCCGCGCGACGGAGGCGGCCGGGCGGCGCCGGTCGATGATGAAGTCGTGTCCGCGCGGCTTCCGCGCAATGGCCTCCCGGATGGCCGCCTCCAAAGCCGCCTCGTCCGCGCCGCCGCGCATCACGGCGCGCAGGTCGGCCGCGTCATCCTGTCCCAGGCACATGAACAGCGTGCCCGTGCAGGTCAGCCGCACCCGGTTGCAGCTCTCGCAGAAATTATGCGTCATCGGGGTGATGAACCCGATCCGGCGCCCCGTCTCCGCCACGTCGAAATACCGCGCCGGACCGCCGGTGCGGTAGGCGGTCTCCGTCAACGTCCAGCGCTGCCGCAGCCTCGCCCGCACGACGGACAGGGGCAGGTACTGCGTCGTCCGGTCCGCCACGTCGCCGAGCGGCATCGTCTCGATCAACGTCAGGTCCAACCCTTCCCGGCCGCACCAGGCGAGCATACCGTCGAATTCGTCCTCGTTGACGCCCCGCAGCGCCACGGCATTGATCTTCACCGCCAGCCCGGCCTGCTTGGCGGCGCGAATGCCGGCCAGCGTCTTCTCGATGCGCCCCCACCGCGTGACACGGGTGAAGGTCTCGGGCGACAGCGTGTCGAGGCTGACGTTCACCCGGCGCACGCCGGCCTTGAACAAGCCCTCGGCATCCTTCACGAGCTGGGTGCCGTTCGTGGTCAAGGTCAGCTCCTCCAACCCCGCACCCAGGCGGGCGCCTAGCGAGCGGAACAGGGTCATCACGTCGCGGCGGACCAGCGGCTCGCCGCCGGTGATCCGCAGCTTGCGGACGCCCAGGCGTACGAAGGCGCCGCAGAGCCGGTCCAGTTCCTCAAGCGACAGCACGTCCGCCCGGGGCAGGAAGGTCATCTCCTCCGCCATGCAGTAGACGCAACGCAGGTCGCAGCGGTCCGTGACCGAGACGCGAAGGTAGCTGATCGATCGGCCGAACGGGTCGATCACTGACGGCCGGGCGTGGTTTGCATGACGATAGTTTCGGCGGAGGCAGGCCGGGGTTCAAGCCCTGCGGGGCAGATTAGTCCCGCGGCGCCGCCTCCACCACCTCCAAGGCGACCACCCGGGCATTGATCAGGATCTTGCCCGCATTCGGGAAATTCACGGTGATCCGGTCGTCGACGGCGGACTGCACCTGACCGATACCCCAACCCGGCTGCTGGGGATGGCGCACGCGCTGCCCGGGTTCGATGTGGGAGTGGTAGGTCATGCACCTGACCAACAGCATTTTGACTGACGGGTTGCGGCCGCGTTGCGTTGCACGCCAGAAGTTCGTCTCACCTTAACCGTCTTGGCCACAGGGTGCGAACTGCAAAGTAGGAAACAGGGACATGGCAGGCTCGGCGGAGGACAGGTTAGGCAGCATGCGGCTGGCCGATGCACTCTGTGCCCGCCTCTGCCACGACCTCAGCAGCCCGCTCGGCACGTTGATGGGCGCGTTGGAGATGGTGGCGGAGGACCCGTCGGCGGCGGAGGACGCCATCCCCATCGCGAGTGAGACGGCGGCGGCCATGGTGGCCCGGTTGCGGCTGCTGCGCGCCGCCTGGGCCGGGGATTGCGGGCCGCTGACGGTGGCGCAGATTGCGGAGCTGGCGTCCGGCTTGCCGACGCGGATCCGCGTCGACCTCGCCGCCCTGCACGATGGTCCGTTCGACGGGCCGATGTCGCGCGCCGTGCTCAACCTGCTCCTGCTGGGAACGGAGGCGCTGCCCCGGGGCGGCGTCCTGGCGCTCGCCACCACGGCGCGCGGCGACATCGTGGCGACGGTGGAGGGCAAGGGCAGCGCGTGGCCCCCAGGCCTGGCAGAGGCGCTGGCCGACCCGGGAGCCGTCCCGCTCGACAACCCGCGCGCGGTGCAGCCGCCGGTCGCGGCCATGCTGGCCCATGCGGCCGGGGCCCGCCTGTCCCTGATGCCGGCAACGCTGGCGCCCGACACGGCGGCGCCGCTCCTGCTGGCAGCGGGTTAACCCAATCTTCGGCTCTCCGCGTCAAGCTCCGCCACGGACCGGAGCGTGTGACGGATGGACGAGTTGCTGACCGACTTCCTGGCCGAGACCGCAGAGAGCCTCACCGCGCTCGACGACGCGCTGATCCAGCTCGAGCGTGTTCCGGACGACCCCAACATGCTGGCCCTGGTGTTCCGGATGGTCCACACCATCAAGGGGACTTGCGGCTTTCTGTCCCTGCCTCGGCTGGAACGGGTGGCGCACGCGGCGGAGGATTTGCTGTCCGACGTACGTGACGGGGCCCTGAAGGCGGACACGGCGCTGATCACGGTGGTCCTGAAGGCGCTGGACCGCATCAAGCTGATCCTGGCGGGCATCGTCGCGACCGGCCAGGAGCCGGACGGGGACGACCGGCCGCTGATCGCGGAGCTGGGCGCGATCCGGGCCGGGCAGTGCAGCCCGCCGTCGCCGCCGGAGGCAGCGGATGCGTTCGACGCCGCGCCGGAGACCGAGGCGGCGATCGATGCCAGCCACCATGCCACGAACCAGCCGGCGCAGACCATCCGCCTGGATGTGAGCGTGCTGGAGAACCTGATGACCCTGGTGAGCGAGCTGGTGCTCACCCGCAACCAGCTCATGCAGCTTGCCCGCACGGAGGGCGACAGCCGCTTCACCGCGCCGTTGCAGCGTCTCTCCCACCTGACGTCCGACCTGCAGGAGGGCGTGGTGAAGACCCGCATGCAGCCGATCATGGGGGCGTGGAACAAACTGCCGCGCATCGTGCGCGACCTTTCAGCCGAGTTGGGCAAGCAGATCGACCTGGTCATGCTCGGCAAGGAGACGGAGCTGGACCGCCAGGTGCTGGAACTGATCCGCGATCCACTCATCCACATGATCCGGAACAGTGCCGACCATGGCCTGGAGTCTCCGGCGGACCGGATCGCCGCAGGCAAGCCGGCGCTCGGCACCATCACGCTCAGCAGCTTCCACGAGGGCGGCCAGATCGTCATCGAAGTGGCCGATGACGGCGCCGGACTCCCGACGGAGCGCATCCGCGCGCGGGCCTTGTCCCAGGGCCTGGCCAGCCCGGCCGCCCTGGCCACGATGACGGAGCGCCAGGTCCAGCATTTCATCTTCCATCCCGGATTTTCCACCGCGTCCTCCGTCACCGCCGTGTCGGGGCGGGGCGTCGGCATGGACGTGGTGAAGACCAACATCGAACGGCTCGGCGGCTTGGTCGATGTGCGCAGCATCGCCGGGCGCGGCACCACCTTCACCGTCAAGATCCCGTTGACCCTGGCGATCATCTCGGCGCTGATCGTGGAGGCAGGCGGCTTGCGGTTCGCGCTGCCGCAGATCTGCGTCGCCGAACTGGTCCGGGCGGAGGCAAGCGGCCCGCTGGAGGAAGGCAGCCTCGTGGTGGAGCACGTGGACGGCACGCCCGTGCTCCGCCTGCGCGACCAGTTGCTGCCGCTGGTACGCCTGAGCGACCTGCTCAAGCTCCCGACGCCCGTTCCCGCAGAGGCGAACCCGCGCTCCGACGCGGTGACGGTTGTGGTCGCCAACCTTGGCGGCATGACCTTGGGCCTGGTGGTGGACCAGGTGTTCGACACGGAGGAGATCGTGGTCAAGCCCGCCTCTCCGCTGTTGCGCCACATCAAGGTCTTCAGCGGCAACACCATCCTGGGCGACGGCACCGTGATCATGATCCTGGACCCGAACGGCATGGCCCGCGCGATCGGCCAGGCCGCGGTCAGCGGCGGCCCCGCGAAAAACCGCCCGCTGGACAGCCAGGCCGGCGTGACCGAACGGACCGGGGACAAATCGGCCATGCTGCTGGTGCGCCTGTCGCCCGGGGCAAGCCCCGTCGCCATGCCGCTCGGCCTCGTGGCGCGGATCGAGAGCTTCGCGCGCAAGGATATCGAATACACCTCCGACAAGGCCGTCACGCAGTATCGCGGCCAGCTGATGCCGTTGATGGCGCTGGACGGGTCGCACGAGGTGGCCGACCACGTGCCCGTCCTGGTCTTCGCCGACCGCGGCCGTTCCGTCGGCTTGATGGTGGAGGAGATCGTGGACGTCGTCGAAGACGAGCTGGTGATCGAGCTGGCGTCCTCCCAGCCCGCCCTGCTGGGAACGGCGGTCATCGCCGGGCGCGTGACGGAGATCATCGACGCCGGGCACTGGCTGAAACAGGGCTGGCAGGATTGGTTCAGCGACAATCCGGGCCCGCGCAATGCCGCGCAGCACCGCCTCCTGGTGGTCGAGGACAGCGCGTTCTTCCGCCAGTTGCTGATCCCGACGCTGTCCGCATCCGGCTACCACGTCACCGCCGTCGACAGCGCGATCAAGGCCCTGGCGCTTCGCGATGACGCGGTGCCGGCCGAGTTCGACGCCATCATCTCCGATGTCGAGATGCCGGGCATGGATGGGCTGCAATTCGCCCGCATCCTGAAGGAAAGCGGTCCCTGGATGGACCTGCCGCTCATCGCGCTCAGCGGCCGGTTCAATCCGATCGATATCCGTCGCGGCGGCCTGGCCGGATTTTGCGAGTACCTCGGCAAGTTCGACCGCGAAGCGCTGCTGGCCGCGCTGCGCCGCCATCTCGATACGATGGAAAGGAAGGCCGCATGATGATGGCCGCCGTCGCGACGGCGCCCGGCGCGATGCCCCCGCCGGCCGCCGAGCTGCCGAGCGTCTACGTCACGCTCAGCCTGGCCGGGCAGCTTTGCGGCGTGCCGGTCAGCGCCGTGCGCGACGTGCTGCGGCAGCAGCCGATCTCCCCGGTGCCGCTGGCGCCGCCGGACGTGGCGGGCAACCTGAACCTGCGCGGGCGGATCGTGACGGCGATCGACCTGCGCCGGCGCCTGCAACTGCCGCCCGCCCCGGCCGGCTCGCAAGCCATGGCCGTGGTGACGGAGAGCGACGGCGAACTCTACGCGTTGCTGGTCGACCAGGTGTGCGAGGTCCTGTCGCCCGATCGGGATCGATTCGAGCCGAACCCGCAGACGCTGTCGCCGGCATGGACCAGATACAGCGCCGGCTTGTTCCGGCTGGAGGGTTCCCTGATGATCGTGCTGGACCTGGCCCGGCTCCTGGCGCTGTCAGCCGAGGCCTTATGATCGACGCGCTGGAAGACCGACCGGTCGCGGCCGCCGTCATGCCGACCTGCCTCGTGGTCGATGACAGCCGCGTCGTGCGCAAGGTCGCCCGCCGCATCCTGGAGGGCCATGGCTACGCCGTGACGGAGGCGGAGAACGGATTGGAGGCGCTGACCCACTGCCGCCGCGAGTTGCCGCGATGCGTGCTACTGGACTGGAACATGCCCGTCATGAACGGCCTCACCTTCCTGAAGGCGCTGCGGGCCGAGTTCGGCAGCGATGGTCCGCGGGTCGTCTTCTGCACCACCGAAAACGAAATCGGCCACATGGCCGCCGCGATCGAGAACGGCGCCCAGGAGTACATCATGAAGCCGTTCGACGAAGCGATCCTGATCGGCAAGTTCGCCCAGATCGGCCTGATCTGAGGCTTTCGTGGACGCCGCAGCCATTCTTGCCGGGTTGGTGCACCGGCGGTCGGGCCTGGTACTCGGCCCCGACAAGCTCTACCTAATGGAGTCGCGGCTCGGCAGCCTGATGCTGCGGGAGGGCGCCGCGGACCTCGACGCCCTGGCGCAGCGCCTGGTCGCCGACCCCGACGCGCCGATCGTGCAGGATGTGGTCGAGGCACTGGCCACCCACGAGACCCTCTTCTTCCGGGACGGCAGGCCATTCGAGCATCTGTGCTCCACCGGGTTTCCTTCGCTGATGCGCAACCGGCCGCCCGGCAGCCGGTTGCGCATCTGGTCCGCTGCCGCCGCGACGGGACAGGAGGCCTACTCGGTGGCGATGGCGGCTGCGGAATGCGACGTGCTCAGCCGCTACAAGGTCGAGATCCTGGGCACCGACCTGGCCCGCGGGCCGATCGCCCGCGCCCAGGCCGGCGCCTACAGCCAATACGAGGTCCAGCGTGGCCTGTCGGTGCAGCGGTTGCTGCGGCACTTCACCCGGTGCGGCGAGGAATGGGTCGTCAACCCGAACCTGCGGTCGCTCTGCACCTTCCGCGAGTGGAACCTGCTCGACGAGCCCGCGCCGCTCGGCAAATTCGACGTCGTGTTCTGCCGCAACGTCCTGTTCTACTTCGACATCGCCACCAAGACCAAGGTGCTTGCCTCCATCCGGCGGCAGTTGGCGGCGGATGGCCTGCTGTATCTCGGCGCTGCGGAAACCACGATGGGACTCGACGAGACGCTGGAGCGCGACGGCCCGAGCCATGCCGTTCAGGCGAGCGCGCCGCGCGCCGCCACGGGCCAGAGGCACTGCACCACCCCGCTGCGGACCCCGACATACCAGTCGTAGCGGTCCACCGTCGGGTCGCAATGGCCCGGAACCAGCAGCAGCTTTTCACCCAGTTCGGGGCGGCTGCCGGCCTCGCAGGCGAGTTTGCCATGTTCGTCGGAGGCGCCGACATAGCGGAGGCCGGGCCGCTGCCAGACCAGCGGCATGCCGCTGTCGGTGGACAGCGCCTTCAGCCCGGCATCGACCACCGCGATGTCGGGCTGCGCCGTGCTCATCACGGTGGCCAGCACGAACAGCGCCTGGCCGAATCCCGGCGCGTCCGCATTGCGGGCGTAGTCAGCATCCATGAAGCAGTACGATCCGCACTGGACTTCCGTGTAGACGCCGCTGGCGATCTCCAACGCGAAGGTGCCGGTCCCGGCGCCACCGACCACCGGGCAGGCGAGGCCCCGCTGGCGCAACTGCTCCAGCGTGCGGCGGACCAGGGTTGCGGCCCCGGCAATGGCGGCCTCCCGCTCGCCCGCCGCGCGCATATGCTGGGCCGCGCCGTGGTATGCTTGCAGGCCGCGGAACTCCAGGTGGCGCGACCCGGCGATCTGGCCGGCAAGCGCCACCGCGCCAGGACCCGCCATCGTGCCGCAGCGGCCCATGCCGACATCGATCTCCACCAGCACGGGAATGCGCACCCCGGCTGCGGTGGCGGCGGCTTCGAGGGCACGGATCTGCCGGGCATCGTCGGCGCAGACGGCGATCCGCGTGATGCGCGCCAAGGCGGCCAGCCTGGCCAGCTTGCCGGCGCCCACCACCTGGTTGGTCACGATGATGTCGGGCACGCCGCCCCAGGCCATCACCTCCGCCTCCGCCACCTTCTGCACGCATTGCCCGACGGCACCGCGCGCCATCTGCAGATGGGCGATCACCGGCGATTTATGCGTCTTGGCATGGGCGCGCAGCCGGACGCCGGTGCCGTGCAGGGTGGCGGCCAGGCGGTCCAGATTGGCCTCGAAGGCGTCCAGGTCCAGGATCAGCGCCGGCGTGTCGACATCCGCCAGGTCCATGCCGGGCTGGGCAGGCGGCGACTGCGACACGGCGATCAGTGCCGGACCAGGCTCGACAGCGGGATCTGGAAGGAGATGACGGCCGCCTCGGTTCCCGGATTGTGCTTGCTGACACCGGCATTCGAGGTATGGCCGAACGAGGCCACCAGGCGGGTGCCGTTGTCGAACACGTAGCCGCCCTCGAAGGTGGAGCGGATCTCGAAATTGGACCCGAGATTCTTGCCGTTGCCGCGGCCATAGCCGCCGAAGCCGATATTCGGCGTCAGCACCCAATGGGGGCCGAGCGGAACCTCGATCAGGATCCCGCCACCGCCCCATACCGACTGCCGTGAGGTCGTTTCCACCCCGGCCCAGGGCTTCACCTTGAAATACTCCTCGAAGAACGGGAGCAGGGACAGCCCGGAGCGGTATTCGAACCGGAAATCCGCGGCGCTGCGTGCCTGCTGGTTGAGGATGTCCGTCCCGCCCACGCCCAGGCTGATCAGCGGCGGGTCGGCAGCCATGGCCGGGGCCGCGAGCAGCAGGCAAAAGACGAAGGAAGCGCTGGGATACCGCACACGAAACTCCGATCGTTGCGGCAATCTCCCCGATCCGGTGCGGCTGGGCAAGCGAGCGGTTGGCGGCAGCAGCCCGTGCATGAGAAAACAGGCATTTCGCTTGCCAATCGCAGGCCGCCGTCCGATATTTAATGCAGCCCGGCAAGATCAATGGAGGGCGGTGACGCCCGACCGGGACGGGCCGCCGATGCAAGTCATGCGACATGTTCGACGCTGGACGGATATCGAAGATGATCAGGCGGGTGCAAACCGCCAGACCGCCAGCCTCGCCGCCCTGGCAGTGCTGCTTCTCCTAGTGGTGGCAGGCCTGGGCCTTGTCCACATCCTCCGATACAAATCGACCATCGAGGATTGCCTGCTGTCGGGCCGGACCAACTGTTCCGAGGCGATCAGCCTGCCTTAGGCGTCAGGCGCGAAGCAGCCCGCCGGTCGGCGCGGCATCGGCACTGTCCGGGAAGATCGCCGCCAGCGCCGCCGGCGGCAGGCCGAGATGGGTCATGAGCAACCCTTTGGCGACCGCGCGGAGGTCCGTCGTAGGCTGCAGGTCCCGGTTATCCAGCAGGTTGCCCGCTGACAGGCCGGGCCAGTTCGCCAGGACGCGGCCGCCGGAGACCCGTCCGCCGACCACGAACGCCACGGTGCCCGTGCCATGGTCCGTGCCATTCGTCCCGTTCATCCGCGCGGTTCGGCCGAACTCGGTGATCACCAGCACCGCCGTGCGGGTCCATGCATCACCCAAGCCTTCCTTCAATGCCGCCAGACCCTGGTCCAGTTGACCCAGCGGCCCGCTCAGCCGCCGCATCTGCTCCGCATGGGTGTCCCAGCCGCCCAGTTCGAGCGCGGCCACGCGCGGGCCGACCGGCGACGCCAGCAGCTTGCCCGCCATCCCTGCCAGGGCCGGGAACGCATAGGGGTTGCGATGCTGGTCGGTGCCGGCCAACGCCCCACCGGAAAATCCGCGATCCCGCAACCCTTCAGCGATCGCCGGCCCGGTCACGGCATCTGCCTGGTTCAACGCGGCGATGCGGGAATACAGGTCGGTGTCCGGCGCGGTGAAGCTCGGCGGCGCCCAGGCCGCTATCGTGGCCGGTCCCTGCATCAGCAGCGGCGTCGTCATGCCGACCGCCAGCGCCGCTTCCGGCCCGGGCGGTTTCGGCATCGTCTTGACCGCCCGGTTCAGCCAGCCGCTGGTCATGCGGTGGTCGGCACCGCTTTCCAGGCAGTCCTGCGCCTCGAAATGGCTGCGGCTGCGGTAATGCCCGGCGACTGCATGGATCGGCAGCAACTCGCCCGCGCGGTACATCGCCGCCATCGCCGGCATCGCAGGGTGCAGGCCGTAGAACCCGCCGAGATCGGCCATCCCGTCCTCCGCGCCGGGACCCGGGGGGACAAGCGGCCCGCGCAGCGCCTTCAGGGCAGGGTCGCCGTACGGGACCACGGCCGCCATGCCGTCGAGCGCGCCCCGCATGATGACCACGACGAAGCGCGCATCGGTTGGCGCCGCGGCCAGGGCCAGGGAGGCCCGCCCCATGGTGAAGGCCGCCCCGAGTCCGAGCAGCGCGGTGCGCCGGGTGATGAAGGAGGGATGCATCAGCGCCTCTGGAACTCGGGTGACGTGAACAGGAGGGTGAGGCCATCGCGACGCGAACCGGCCCGCTGGATCGCCGTGCTGGTCGCATCCGTCAGCAACGGGCCGAGGCTGGCCTGCGCCACCTCCGCCGGGTCGAGCGAGGCGCTGCGGCCGGACAGGCCATAGGCCCAGTCCACCCGGCGCATCATCGCCTCCGGCCCGGCCCAATCGACCGCGCGGTCCGGCCAGCCGATCGGGAACGGCGCCCCGAACAGCGGCTGCCCCAACCCGCGCATGACGGCCACGGCGTCGGGCCGGCGATCCTCCGGCAGGTCGGCCGCCCGCATCGCCGCCAGCACGTAGTCCTGCGGGCTGCGCAGCTTGGCGAGCGGCTGCCAAGCGTCGCCGAGCCCGACCAGCGCGGAGGCCGCCTGTGCCAGGTCGCCGCCGGTGTCGTGCAGCACCGCCTCGATCCTGCGCGTCGCGGCAGGCGGCGGCGCGTCGGCGACGAAATGCTGCACCAGCTTGGCCGCGAGGTGGCGGTAGGTCGACGGATGCGTGGCCAGGAAGCCGAGCGCGGCGATGCCGCCCTCCTCGCCGGGCGGGACGCTGCGGCCCAGCACCGTGTGCTCACCGGGCTCGTGGACCATGGGCCGGAAGAAGAATCCCGCCGGCTCCTTGTCGCCATTGGCCACGGACCAGCCGGTGATCACCCGGGCGAAGCTGGTCACGTCCGCCTGGGTGTAGCCGGAGGCCGGGCTGACCGTGTGCAGTTCCAGGCACTCGCGCGCCAGGTTCTCGTTCAGCCCCTTGCCCGTGCGCTGGCCGACCGGGCTGGCCGGGCCGACCGAACCGGCATTGTCCAGGTAAAGCAGCATGGCCGGGTGCCGCATCACGGCCAGCAGCATGTCGCCGAACCGGCCGGTCACATGGGGGCGGATGGCGGTGCGGACGAAATCGCCGCCGAACGCCCCGGTCCGGCCGTTGCGCAGGCTGACGGTGAAATGGTTGGCCCAGAACCAGACCAGCCGCTCCCGGAACGGCGTGGCGGTGGCGATCGCATTGGCAACCAGCGCGTCGGCCTCCCCCTTGAACAGGATCTGGAGCGGACCTGGCGTGCCGGGCTGCGGCTTGTCGGCCCGGGCCTGGCGGATCGCGGCGAACCCGTCCGCGACCGACGGGCCGGGCGGTCCGGCGTCCGGCCCGGTGAGCTGGCTGCGCAACCAGGCCGCCGGATCGGTCGGGACATTCTCCTGCCCGCGGCGGCCGAGGCCGAAGCGGATCATGGCCTGGGCGGCGGTACTGTCCATTCGCAAACTCTACCCAGAGGGTCGTAACACTGGTGTAACCAAGGGTAAGGCATCCCTCTCTTGCAAAACCAGGGCGTCTGGCGCATCTGCACGCATCATTGACCCGGCCATGGCCGGAGCGTGGCAGGCTGCCCGGACACAGGGTCCGGTGCTGCCCGACACTGCATGGAGGTTACCCGGTGGCTACTTCGCTCGATCTCATCCGCAATATCGGCATCACCGCGCATATCGATGCCGGCAAGACCACCACGACCGAGCGCATCCTGTACTATACCGGCGTGTCGCATCGCATCGGCGAGGTGCATGACGGCAACACCACCACCGACTACATGGAGCAGGAGCGAGAGCGCGGCATCACCATCACCTCCGCTGCCGTGACGTGCGAGTGGAAGGACCACCGCATCAACATCATCGACACGCCCGGCCACATCGACTTCAACATCGAGGTCAACCGCTCGCTACGCGTGCTGGACGGCGCCGTGTTCATCATCGAGGGCGTGGCCGGCGTGCAGCCGCAATCCGAGACGAACTGGCGCCTGGCCGACCGCTACAACGTGCCGCGTATCATCTTCATCAACAAGCTGGACCGCACCGGGGCCGATTTCTACCGCGCCTTCGACACGCTGAAGGAGAAGCTGGACATCGTGGCGCTGCCGCTGCAGTTGCCGATCGGGGTCGAGGACCAGTTCATCGGCGTGGTCGACCTGGTCGAGATGAAGGCCGTGATCTGGGAAGGCGGCGAGTTGGGCGCCAAGTTCCATGACGAGGAAATTCCGGCCGACCTGCTGGAGAAGGCCAAGGAATACCGCCAGACCCTGCTCGACACCGCGTTGTCGGTCGACGATGCCGGCATGGAAGAATATTTCGAGAAGGGTGACGTCGACTCGGCCACGCTGAAGCGCGCCATCAAGACGGGCGCGATCTCCGGCGCATTCCGCCCGGTGCTGTGCGGCACCGCGTTCAAGAACAAGGGCGTGCAGCCGTTGCTGGACGCCGTGCTGGACTACCTGCCCTCCCCGATCGACGTGCCCGGCATCTCCGTCGCCGCCGAGGAGGGCGAGGAGGACGGTGAGCATAGCGACCGCCGCCGCATCAAGGCAGACCCGAACGCTCCGTTCGCCGGGCTGGCGTTCAAGATCATCAACGACAAATACGGCACGCTCACCTTCGTTCGCGTCTATGCCGGCACGCTGAAGATCGGCGACACGGTGATGAACACCACCAAGGAAGGCAAGGAACGCGTCGGCCGCATGTTCCAGATGCACGCCGACAAGCGGGCCGAGATCAAGGAAGTCTCCGCCGGTGACATCGCGGCCTTCGTCGGGCTGAAGGATACCGGCACAGGCGACACGCTGGCCGCCGCCAGCGACCCGGTGGTGCTGGAGCGCATGGCGTTCCCGGTCCCCGTGATCGACATCTCGGTCGAGCCGAAGACCAAGGACAGCGTGGAGAAGATGACGATTGGCTTGCAGAAGCTGGCCGGGGAAGATCCGAGCCTGCGGCTGAAGACCGACCAGGAGAGCGGGCAGACCATCCTGTCCGGCATGGGCGAACTGCATCTCGAGATCATCATCGACCGGTTGCGCCGTGAATACGGCGTGGAGGCTAATATCGGTGCGCCGCAAGTGGCCTATCGCGAGACGATCGCCAAGTCCCATACCGAGACCTACACCCACAAGAAGCAGAGCGGCGGCTCGGGCCAATATGCCGAAGTCAAGGTGATGTTCGAGCCGCTGGAACGCAACAAGGGCGTCGTGTTCGAGAACAAGACGGTCGGCGGCTCTGTGCCCAAGGAATACGTGCCGGCGGTGGAAAAGGGCATCCGCGTGCAAGCCGACACCGGCGTGCTTGCCGGTTTCCCGACGGTGGACTTCAAGTACACGCTGGTGGACGGCAAGTACCACGACGTCGACTCATCCGCTTTGGCGTTCGAGATCGCGGCCAAGGCGTGCTTCCGCGAGGGCATGAAGAAGGCCACCCCGATCATCCTGGAGCCGATCATGGACGTGGAGGTGACCACGCCGCAGGACCATGTCGGCGACGTGGTGGGCGACCTCAACCGCCGCCGCGGCCAGATCCAGAGCCAGGAATCCTCGGGCTCGACCGTCACGGTGCGGGCCGGCGTGCCGCTGAAGGAGATGTTCGGCTACATCTCCGACCTGCGCTCCATGACGAAGGGCCGGGCGTCCTTCACCATGCAGTTCCACCATTACGACCCCGTGCCGCGCAACATCGCCGACGAGATCATGGCGAAGTCGGCCTAGGAAGGCGCCTGGCTATGACCCGCTTGCGGTGGCAGGCGGGTCATAGCCGCGACTGGAACCCTGTAGGATGGCCCTAGCGGACCAGCCGCATCGTGGTTCGTAACCCTGCCAGGACCTGCTCAGGCGGAACCCACATCAGCACATCCAGCACCGACAGGCCCGGCTCATAGGGTAGGTCGCGCGGTTGGTATTCGAAGGGGGCCGTCTCGGCGAAGCGCAGTTCGATGCCTCGTTCCGTGAAGGCCGCCGGGTCGAACAGCGCCCGGCCGCCCACCGGGTTGACGTAACTGTCTGCTCCCAGCGCGGAGCATATCTCCAGCGCCCACTCCCCGGCGCCCAGATGTTCCGGGAGACGAAGGTCCATGCGGGACAACACCGCCATGTCGAATGGCAGGTTCAGGTAGCGGCAGACTGCCCGCAGCCCACGGAGGTTGAGCTCGACCAGCGATGCATCCCTGCTGTCGAAGGCCTTTTCGACCAGCCGCACGACCGCCGCGTAGTAGGGGGCGCGGCGGCTATAATGGCTGAGCCGACCCAGCACCCGCGCCCGCGTGGCGGCGACATCCGCCAGAAGGACGTCCTTGGTCCGGATGGACATGGAGCCGTTCGCGACGGGTAGCGAGACGTACTGCCAGCCGCCGCCGGGCTGCAGCACGCGGTTGCGCGTCATCCAACTCTGCTTCGTGTACTGGCTGGTGTCGAACACGATCCAGCGGTCCACGGCGGCGATCAGGCTGAAGTGAGCCAGATAGGGAAAGAAATAAGGCTGCATGAGGCCCAGCCGCATCGGTCAGCCCCCCGGTCGCGCCGTCTGGATCGCCCGGCACAGACGCTTGACCGCATCGACCGACAGCCGGTTGCCCATCGGCATCGCCCAGGCGCGGGTGGCAAAACGGTCCACGTCGGGCAGGCCGGGCGGGGAGAGCGCGGCAACCGGCGCTGCGCCGTGGCGGTGCAGCAGCATGGGGATCGCATCGCTGCCCGGCTCCACCAGGCAAATCGTCGTCTGATGGTTGGAGGCGGTCACGCCCGGCGGGGCCAGAACCTGGCATCCGGGCGTCCCGGCCAGGCCGTCGCGATAGGCCTGGTGCAATGCGATGGCGTGGGCCAGGTTGGCTTGGTAATTGTCCAGTCCGAGCGCGGCGAAGGCGGCCTGCGCCTCCGACATGCGGCCATTGGCGGTGCGCACGACGGCAACCGGCGGCCCGGCGCCGTAGCTGCTACGGATGTTGCGCAGGCGGCTGGCCAGCGAGGCATCGTCGGTCACCACGCAAGCGCCGTTCGCGCCGTGGACGATCCCGACATCGTCGAACGCGAACAGCTCCATTTGCCCACGGCCAGGACCTTCGCGTAGGCAACCGAAGCCTTCGCTGGACTCCAGCAGCAACGGAACGCCGAAGCGGTCGGCCACGGCAGCAAGCCCGACGATGTCGCAGGCGCCTCCCCAGCGGTTGGAGGCGAGGATGGCCGCGGTCCGCGGCGTCATGGACGCTGCCGCAGCCGCGGGAGTCATGTGGCCGGTCTGCGGATCGACGTCGCAGAAGACAGGCTGCAGTCCGGTGAATTGCAGCGCCGGCACGCAACGCGGGTGCGCCAGGCCGGACAGCACCACCTCGCCCTGCAGGCCCAGGCCCTCCAGCATCATGATCAGGCCGATGCCCGCATTGGCGGTGACGAGGATCTCGCCCGCATCCAGCAACCCCGCCAGACGGCGCTCCAATGATTGCGCGGCAGGGCCGTGGTTCGTGTACCAACGCCGCGCGAAGATGTCGCGCAGCGCGGTCTCCGTCTGCTGCCACGCAGCGGCATTTGCCGCGCTCACGCCGCCATCTCCGCGAGCATCGTGCAGATGGCATCGACATCGACCGCCGAGACATGGGCGCCACAGGGCAGCAGCATGAAGCGCTGCGACAACACGTCCGTCAGCGGGAGTGTGGCCGGCACGTGCGGATAGGCCATCGGCTTGGCATGCAGCGGCGGGTGGTAGTAGGCACGCGCCAACACGTTGCGGTCCTTCAGGACCTCCAACGTCTCCGCCCGGGAAAGCGGCCAGGCCTCTGTCAACTCCACCACGATGGTCTTGAAGCTGTTCAGGCGGGACTCGTCGAAGCGCAACACACGCAACCCGGGCAGGTGTCCCAGGCGCCGGAGATATCGACGGTAGCAGTCGCGGTTTCGGGCCACCTGGGCGTCGAGCTCATCCAGTCCGGCCAAGGCGAGGGCGGCGTGGACCGGCGGCAGCGTCATGTCGAGCCCGCCATCGCGGTCCGCGCGAAGGGCCGCGGCCACATCAGCGTGCTCCGTGGTCACGTAGCCGCCCTCGAACCCGTTCAACAGCTTGCTCGCATGCATGGAGAACACTTCGGCATCGCCGAAGCGGCCGACCCGTCCCGATGCGGAATCCTCGAACGAGCTTTCGACCGAATCGAACAGCAGCGGCAATCCATGGTGCTTCGCCAGTTCGACCAGGCCCGGCACATCCGCACACCCGACGATCGGATGCACGCTGAGCAGCAATGCGGTTTGTGGCCCGATGCACGCGGCCATTTCAGCCGCGCCGGATGCCAACGTGCGGGGGTCCACCTCGCAGAAACGCGGCAGCAACCCGGTCCAGGCCACCGCATCCGCCAGGCGGCGGTACGTCAGCGAGGGGATCACGACCTCGGATCTAGCCGGCCGCGCCAGCAGCCGTATGCTGAAGACCAGCGACCAGAACCCGTTGCAGAACGACACGCAATGCCGTGCCTCGTGAAAGGCCGCGAGCCGCTCCTCCAGCAATGCCACCGTGCCGGGCATGGCGGCGTAGCGCAGGAAACGCTCGACGTCCGGCTGCACCAGGTTGGAGGTGGATTTTGGCTCCGCGAACGCCCAAGCGGCGTTCATGACCGGCGAGCCCGCGTGAGCAGCACGTCGAACCGGTAATGCGCGGAGAAGAAATCGCCCGGCATGGTGGTGACCTCCGCCACCCAGCCGGATTCCTCCGCCATGCGGCGCAGTTCGGCCGGGCTGCGCCAGACACCGATTGTCGAACGCGGATCCGCCATCTCCGCGGCCGAGGGCAGGCCGGACCGGTAGAACGCCGCCACCCGCTCACCGTCCGGCAGGTTGCCCAGGAAGACGCGATCCAGATGGGGAAAGCGTTGCGCCAGGGCACGCAGCATCACCATCGCGTCTGCGTCGGACAGGTAGGCGAAGCTGCCGTAGCAAAGCGCCTTGGTGAAGCGCTGCGTCTCCGCCAGTTCGGAGGTGAAGCGCGCCGCATCGGCTTGCAGGAAGCCGTAGCCGGGCCGGGAGAAGGCGCGTTGGGCCACCGAGATCAAATAGGGGGAGAGATCGACGCCGAGGAAGGCGCCGACCTGGTCGAAGACCAGCTCCGACAGGGCACCGTTGCCGCAGCACAGGTCCAGCAGCGTATCGGCCCGGCTCAGTTGCAGCCGGGCTACGATGGCCTGCGCGATCGCCTCTATCTGCGAAGCAGGGATCGGCTTTCCGCCGACGGTGCGGCGAACCTGGCCCCACCAATCGTCCGGAGCGACGCTGCGGGCGTGCCGATCGTAATCCAGCCGCTCGTACTGCGCGCCGTTCATGCCGAGACCAACGCCGATTGCCGGGCCGTGCGCGTGCGCGACGCGGCTGGCATGCAACGCCGGGCAACGGCAGAGCAGACGGCTTCCACCTGGGTCGGCGTCATGTCCTGCCAGAACGGCAAGCCCACGACGCGTGGAGCCAGGCCTTCCGTCACGTCCAGCCGCTCAGCCAGTTCGGCAGCGAAGGCGGGCTGCCGATGGCAGCCGCCGCCCCACCAGCGTAGCGTCCCGATGCCGTCTTCCGCAAGCTCGGCCACGGCGCCCAGCCGATCGGCGGGCCACACCACGTTGAGCGTGGAGCCCACCCAGTTGCCGCCGAATCCGGGGCTGGCGAGCAACCCGGGGATGGCGCGCAGCCTGGTCGCGTAGGCGCGGGTGACGGCGGCCCAGCGCCCCCTTGTCTCGCCCCACTGGTCCAATGCGGCCAACCCGATCGCCGAGGAGTACTCGCTGATCTTGGCGTTGATGCCGGGCAGCATGGACTCGCGCGTTCCCAGGAAGCCGAAATTGGTCAACCGGCGGAACCGTTCCAGCCAGGCATTGTCGCGCGACAGGACGGCGCCGCCTTCCCCCACGCCGAACACCTTGGTGGCGTGTAGGCTGATGACGGTGGGACATTGGCCCAGGCGCATGGGCCCGCCGCGCCGCAGGGTGTCGAAGGCCGCAGCGGCGTCTAAGACCACCGTCATCCCGGTCTCCGCCGCGACGCCGTCCCAGGCTGCGGTGTCGAGCGGGCCGCCGAACGGAGAGACGATGACAGCCGCAACTGCCCCCACCCGTCGTGCCGTCTCGACGACGGCGACCGGGTCGGGCACCCAGCTCCGCGGATGCACATCGACGAAGCAGGGACGCAACCCCGCCTGGAGGACGGCGCCGGCGGTGGCGGCAAAGGTCCAGGACGGCAGCAGGCAAACCCCGCCCGGCGCCAGCCCGCTGGCCTGCAATGCCAGGGTAAGGGCGGAGGTGGCATTGTTCGCCAATGCCATCTGGTCGCGCTGCACACCCCAATGGTCCGCCAGGCGAGCGTGGAAGCGGAGCCAGAGCGGTCCGTGATTGGCATACCAGCCGTTGCTGTCGATCTCGCGCAGGTAGGGCAGGATGGCGGCGGCGGATGGCAGGCGGGGACGTGCGACCGGAATCGCCGGAGGTTCGAAGTTCCGGGCCGAGGACGCCGGCATCACGCCGCGTCCATCATGAAGGGCAGCATGTGCTCGCCGGACCGTGCCAGTTCCGCGAGGCAGACCAGACGCCTCAGGAAGACCCCCGGATCGTTGTTGGCGGCGACGTAGGCGTCAGCCGGCTGCGTGTCCGGCTCTGCCATGTCGGCCAGCGCGGCGGCGAACCGGTCGGTCAGGGCGGAGTCGTTCCACTCGACCCCGGTGTAGCTGGGGATGGCGGCGAGTGCGGTGCGGGAGAACGCATTGTCGTCGGAGATCACCCGGCAGCCCGCGGCGAAACCGCGCAGCACCCGCTCGTGCAGCCCGGTCGATTGGTTCGGGTTGGAATTCAGCAGAACCTGGGTGTCGGCATACAGCGTCTCCAGGTGGGAGGCGTCGATCGGCGGGCGGAACTTTGCCCGGCCGGGTTCGCCGGACAGATGGTCCCATCCGCCGCCCACGATCGTCACGGGCAGCGGCCGCAGGGCACGGACCATCATGGTGGCGCGGTGGTTGCGCATGAACGTGTCCAACTCCGCCAGGAGGCCGAACAGCAGGTCCGGCCTGCCATCCAGCAGGACACGGTGGCTGCGCAGGCAGTCCAGCACCGTCGGCAGGATGGCCGCCGTCCCCATCGCGCAGAGTGCATCCGCACTGTCGTTCAGGACGGCCCGCGTGATGGCCGGCCACCGCGCCCACCTCGCCCGTTGCCCCGCCGCGTCGCCGCCACCCTTCACCAGCACTGCGCGGTTGGCGCGCTGCCGCCACGGGATGTCGCCGCGCGCCGGGTTGGAGAGCACGCCGAGCGAGACGCAGGCATTGATCTGCGGCGCGTGGAAACACCGCTCCTGCACCTGCAGCCAGTCGTCGTAGACGTAGGCGTTCACGACGTAGCGGGACTGGACGCGATGGTTGCCCGGCATGATGTATGGCGGGTCTGCCAGGACCGAGATGAACGGCGTCTTCGTGGCTTCCCAGAAATTGCCGCCGTCAATGGCAAGTCGTGAACCGATCCCGGCGTAACCCCAGGCAAAGGCCACGTCCTGGGCCATGAGTGGAAGCAGCCGCTCCAGAAAGCCGGGTTGGCACACATCCAGCACGTGGCACTGCACGTCGTCGCTCTGTAGGAGCGCTCCGAACCGCTCGCTCTGGCAACGGAGGATCCCGTTGGCATTTTCCCCGACGATGGCAACGACGTGGCGAGGCATTTTGCCCTCCATATTCGACCTGAGTGTGTCTGGAGAACATTGCCAACACGTTAAGCGTGCCGCGTCGTGGCCCCCACGCCGCGCGGGACGAAACCCCGGGCGCGATCGTTTGAGGTTGCTCGAAGATAAATCGCTTTTGCGAGCAGAGGCTGAAGCGTGACCGCTTCTGCTACCCGAAGCGATGACGCCTCAGAACAGCGCCTGGCCGATAAAGCCGCCTTCCACGACGCCGGGCGGGATCGCGAACAATCCGCCGCCGGTGTGGGTGGTGTACTGGTTCAACGCATCGAGCTTGGACATCGTCTCGAACATCTTGATGAAGCTGGTGCGCGGGTCGCGCTGGTAGCAGATGAACAGCAGGCCGGCATCGTATTCCAGCCCTTGCCGCCACGGCGGCCAACGCTCCGCGATGACGTTCACGCCGTCATTGTAGGAAAACGCCCGGCGCAGCATTTGCGCGCCGTCGTTGCTGGCCGCCGCGGCCAGCCGGATATGGGCGTTCTGCGCGATCACCGGGTTGCCGTCGGCATCCTCGGCGTCCAGGTCGATGGGGTCGAACTCGGTCTTGCCGCCCAGCGGGGCGCCGGAATATTTCCGCCGCCCGATGGTTTCCTCCTGGAACGACACGTCCGTTTCGTCCCAGTGCTCCAGCGCCATGCGGATCCGGCGCGCCACCATGTAGGTGCCGTTCCGCATCCAGGCCGGCGCCTCGTCGGCCACCCAGACGACGTCTTCCAGGCTGGCCGGGTTGGACTTGGTGGCGCCGTCCGCCGTTTCGCTGGGGCGCCGCGCAATCGGGTTCTGCGTGCCGTCGCGGAAGCCCATCAGGTTGCGCGGCGTATCCTCGGCCGCGGCGTTGGGGGTGAAGCCGGTCTGCGTCCAGCGCAACCGCGCGGTGCCCTTGGCCAGCCTCGCCATCTGCCGCACGGCGTGGAACGCCACCTGGGGATCGTCGGCGCAGGCCTGCACGGACAGGTCGCCGCCGGTGCGCGCCTCCTCCAACTGGTCGCCGTTGAATCCCGGCAGATCCACCAGCGCCTCCGGCCGCTTCGCCCGCAAGCCGAAGCGGTCCTTGCCGCCGCTCTCGAACAACCCGGCGCCGAAGCCGAACGTCACCGTCAACCGGGCGGCATCCAGGCCGAGCGTCTCGCCGCTATCCGCGCCGGGTGCGTCCGATGCGGGGGTGAGCGGGGCTGCGGTGTCGCCGCCGGCCAGCCGGGCCGCCGCGGCGGTCCACGCCTGCAACAGCGTCACTACCTCGGCCGGTTTCTCCGTCACCAGGTCGAAGGCGGCGAAGTAGGTGTGGTTCTGCCGCGGGGTGACGATCCCGCCCTGGTAGGGTCCGTAGAACGGCTCCTGCAGCTGCCGGCCGGCGGCCTGCCCGGCCGCGTTGATCCCCTTCTCCGCGGCGGTGCCGGCGGCCCGCGCCGTGCCAAGCGCAGCCATCAGGCCGCCGGCGGCGCCCAGGAAGCCGCGACGGGATGCGAACGGACAACCAGTCATGACATGGCCTTCAATGTGCCCAGACGAGCGAGTTGATCTCGTCCTCGACGTAGTAGAACCCGTTTCCCTCGTGCGTCATGGCGATCCCGAATAGGTCCCCTGAGCCAGGCGGCGACTGCGCCTTGTTCGGATCGATCCACTGCGCATAAAGCTGCCGACCGCTTGCCGGGTCGATCTCCACCACTTGGCCATTCAATCCGTTGACGACAAGGAGGTGGCCGTTCGGCGCCAGGACCAGCGCCAAGGGCCGCTTGAGGAAGCCGGCCGTGGTGACCTCCCGCCCTGTGCCGGCGCTGGTGGAACGGGTGGCGGCGCTGTCGATCGCGACCACGCGGTTGCCGATGGCGTCCGACACGTACAGCGTGCCGTCCCCGCCCAGCGCCAGGCCGGTCGGGCCGATGACGAACACGTCCTTGTCCGCACGTTCGCCGAACCCGTCCGCGATCACGGTCTGGCTGGTCGCCTTGGGCGGCTGCCCCGCCGGGATGGCGAGCTCGATGCGCAGCACGGTCGCCTTGTTCACCACCCCCTGCCCCGGGGCCTCGACCCCGAACCCGGTGTTGCTGACGAATAGCGTGGCGGAGCCGCCGCGGTCGATCACCGCCATGTTGCCCCAGGGCCCGTTAATGTTCGGGCCCGCCAACGTGCCGGCCAGGTTGCCCTGCGCGTCCAGCACCAGCATGCAGCCATCTCCCTTGGTCGCGGTCGTGCCGTCCTGGCTGGGCATGCTGCCGACGATGACCCAGCCGGATTGCAGCATGGTCATCGCGGTCGTCAGCCCGATGCCGCCCGGGCATTGCGGCAGGTGGCGCGGGATGCTGGCGAACAGGCTCAGCCGCTTCGTCGCCGGGTTGTAGTCGACGATGGTCGAACCCAGCCCCTGCAGGTTGCCGCTGTTGTTGAAGTTGGTGATCAGCACGTCGTCCTTCAGCACCTTGCCGGCCGAGACGGGCGCCACCACGACGGCATACGGGTTCTGGTCCCCGTTGCCGGGCACCGTGGACGTCAGCACCGTGTGACGCTTCACCGTTTCCAGGAAACCCTGCGGGGCCGGGTCCGCCGCCTGCCCCAGGCTGGTGGACAATGCCAGGGCTGCCAGGCCGAGACCGAGCCCGCGGGCGAGTTGATCGAAGGCTCGTAGCTGCATGGGCCGATACTCCGCGTCTGGGGTTCAGAAGGTGATGTTGGTGCGCACGCCGAAGATGGCTTCGTTGCCCACGCGCTTGGCGGGATTGTTCGGGTTCTGGATGCCGCCGCCCGGTGTCCAGACATACTGGAAGTCTGGTTGGACCGCGAGCCACGGCGCGACCTGTGCCTGGTAGGTCAACTCGATGAAGCTCTCGCTCGACCGGATCGGGAAGTTGGCGTTGTTGAACGCGGCGTTGTCCTGGTCCGCCAGGATGGCGTTGTTGCTGATCTTGGCCAGGCCATAACCCAGGCCGACCGTGTCGTTGTCGCGCTCCGGCAACGGCGCCTTCAACGTGATGCCGGTGTTGACGCTGAAGCTGGCCAGGTTGCGGTCCCCGGGTGCGCCCATCAGCCGGGCGAACACGCCGACGGATTGCTGCTTGTCCGGGTCGGGACGCCAGATCATCTGGTCGGCCACGCCGTAGATGCTGAAGTTGTTCCGCCGCATCCTGGCGATGCCGTTGCTGTTGGGGTCCGCCAGGGACAGGCCGTCCGTGCCGAAGCGCTGGTCCGGGAAGCGGCCGGTGTCGTACCATCCGCCAAGCTTGTAGACGCCGGGCAACCCGCCGCCGCCCTGCCCGTAATCCAGCTCGCCGAGGGAGGGTTGGTTGAGCGCATACTGCACCTCCGCGAAGGCCAGCGCGCCCGTCTTGAGGTTGAACTTGGTGCCCGACTGCGCGGCGCCGCGCACCTGCGAATCGTCATCGAACGGGCCGCCCGCCGGATTGTCGTCGAACACGCCCCCCAGCACCGTCACGTTGCGGAGCGGCTGTGCACGGAACCGGATGCCGAGCGATGCCAGCGGGTAGGCCGGCCCGCCGGCATAAAGGTCCACCGACGGGACCAGCGGCCACCCCATCATCGTGTTGATGAACAGCCCGGAATAGGAGCTGCCTATGAACTCCTGGTCCAGGCTCTGCTGGCCGATCTTGACGTCCGCCTTGCCTTCGAAGAAGGCCTGCTGGTACCACAGCTCCCACAGCCGGGTGGCCCGGTTCGCCTCAATCCCGCTATTGGTTTGCAGGTTGAACAGGTTGTCCTGCGCCAGGCTGCGGCCGTGAATCTGGAACGCGCTCACGTTGAAGGTTCCACCGACCCATCCGAACGCCTGCTGGGTGTCGAGCCCGAGGCTCATCAGGGTGAGGCCGTCATAGTCGGCGCCCTGGTGGACTCCGCCCGTGGCGTTGCCGAACACCTCGCTGGTTTCCGACAGGCCCAGCGTGAGGCCCAGCGTGCCCAGGGCCGGACGCAAGCCATACATGTCGCCGAGCAGGTTGGACCGCGAGGAGGCGAAAAGCTGCGTGGTGAAGCCCGGTTCGCCCGGCGCCGCCTCCGTCGAGCTCGACCCGCCCGTGGGGCTGCTGCCGGGCGTCGGGTTCTGCTGGGTGCTGGCGCCGGGAATGCGCTGGGAACTGGCGGCGGTCTGTGCCCGGGCGCCCGTGCCGACCACCGCGAGCAGGCAGGCGATCGGCAAGGTGTGCTGGAGGCGAAGGCGGCAGGACATGACGATCTCCGGCGTCGTGCATCCGTGAACCAGGTACGGCTATTGCGACGCATTCTCATCTAGCAGCGCAGTCCGGGCGGGTCAAACCGGGATCGCAGCGGCCATGCACCGGTCCGGATGCGGCACGACAGCCATGCCAGAGCCATCGCGCAGGCTGCCCGCCGCCGGACTCGAACCGGCACATCCTCACGGACATCGGATTTTAAGTCCGCTGCGTCTACCATTCCGCCAGGCGGGCACCGGCGGGTTTTACCCGGCGACGACCCGCTTGGCGATATCCAGCGCACGGCGGATCAGCGTGTCGCTCGCCTCCGGCGTGCGGAAGCCGCTATGCGCCGTCAGCGTCACGCGCTCCAGTCCGGTGAACGGATGCTTGGCCGGCAGCGGCTCCTCGTCGAAAACGTCCAGCGCGGCGTGTGCGATGCGTCCGGCGCGCAACGCCTCGATCAATGCGGCCTCGTCCACCAGGGCGCCGCGGGCGGTGTTCACCAGGATGGTGGAGGGCCGCAACTGCGCCAGACGGTCGACGCCCAGGAAGCCGCGGGTCTCGTCCGTCAGCAGCAGGTGCAGCGACAGCACGTCGCTCTCCGCCAGCAGGCGGTCCAGGTCCACGAACTCGACCCCGGGCGCCTCCCGCCTGGTCCGGTTCCAGGCGATGACCCGCATGCCTGCGCCGCCCATGATGCGCGCCACCTCCCCCGCGATGCCGCCGAACCCCAGCAGGCCCAGCGTCTTGCCGTGAAGCTGCACACCCTCGGTGCGCGGCCATTGCCCCTCCCGCATGCCGCGGTCCATCAACGCCACGCCGCGCGCCGCCGCCCAGATCAGCGCGACGGTGTGCTCGGCCACCGCGATGTCGCCATAGCCTTTGATGATGTGGACGGTGATCCCCAGCGCGGCCAATTCATCCGGATTCATGTAGGACCGGGCGCCCGTGCCCAGGAAGATCACGTGCTTCAGCGTCGGGCATTGCCGCAACGCGTCGGTCGGAAGCAGGCTGTGGTCGTCCAGCAGGAAATCATACCCCTCCAGCAGGCTCGGCAGCGCCTCGGCCGGAACAACATCGTCCTGGTTGACCACGATGGGCGGATCGTCCGGTTGCACCATGCGGTCGAACACGTCTGCCAGCGAATCGCTGGCGTCCAGGAACAGGCCTTTCATGCAACACTCCTCATGCGTTCGCGACCTTGGCGGCTGGTGGCGGGCGAAGGCAAGGGTTTGCGCCACCTCCTCCGTTGACGCCGTGCCACCCGCCCCCCATCGTCATACGGTGCGTGACAGACGTGATGTATGTGCCCGGCTGGGCCTGCTGGTCCTGGTGGCGACGCTCCCCGCCGCCCGGCAGCCTGCCGGCGCCGCCACGGCGCCGTTGCCGGTCATGCAGGATGTGCCCCACGGCAAGCCACCGCCGCTGCGGCTGGGCGAGCGGGTCGGCCCGGTGCCGCACCCGGATTCCACCGGCACCAGCTTCGTCGCGGCCGAGGGGCGGTTGCTGACCAACAACCACGTCGTCGATGGCTGCCGCCGCATGGTGGCGCGCAATGCCAAGGGAACCGAGCAGACCGCGCAGGTCGTCGCCACCGACCGGCAGCGCGACCTGGCGCTGCTGACGGTACCGAAGGAATTCGGACCGCCTTTGACCTTCCGCACCGCACCGGACGTCCGGCGCGGCGAGACGGTGGTCACCTACGGGTTCCCGCTGTTCGGGCTGCTGTCATCCGGACCGACGCTCACCACCGGGGACATCAGCGCGCTCAGCGGCCTGCGCGACAACCAGATCAACTACCAGATCAGCGCCCCGGTGCAGCCCGGCAACTCCGGCGGCCCGCTGCTGGATGGCCAGGGCAACGTCATCGGCGTCGTGGTGGCCAAGCTGAACGCGGCGCGCATCGCGGAGATGACGGACGGGGACATCCCGCAGAACGTCAATTTCGCGGTGAAGGGCGGCCCGGCGCTGGACTTCCTGCATGAGCACGGCGTGGTGCCGCAGACCGCCACTTCCGCAGGACCGGACAAGGGCGCGGCGACGGTGGGCGACATCGCCAACCCGTCCACCGCCTTCCTGCAATGCTTCCACTAGGCCGCCCAGACTAGCGGCATGGCCCGCGCCAGCCTCGTCGCCTCGCCCACCCGTCCCAAGCCGGCCGAACCCGCCCCGCGGCGCCGGCGGTTGCGCTGGCGGGTCGCGCGCTGGCTGCTGATCCTCGGCATCTGGGCCTGCCTCGTGCTCGGCGTCACCCTGATCTGGTTCGCCCGCGACCTGCCGCGGCCGGACACGGCGCTGGACGCGTCCCGCCGCCCGGGGCTGACGCTGGAGGATCGCGACGGGCATGCCTTCGCCACCTTCGGCGACGTGGTGGGCGATCCGCTGCGCCTGTCGGACATGCCGCCCTGGCTGCCGGAAGCCGCCACCGCCATCGAGGACCGGCGGTTCTGGAGCCACCCCGGAATCGACGTGCTGGGCGTGGCGCGGGCCGTGGTGGTGAACCTGCGCAGCGGGCAGTTGCGCCAGGGCGGCTCCACCATCACGCAGCAGGTGGCGAAAAACCTTTTCCTCACCAACGCCCGCACGCTGCGCCGCAAGGTGCAGGAGCTTATGCTGACGCTCTGGCTGGAGCACAGCTTCACCAAGCGGGAGATCCTCGAGATCTGGCTCAACCGCATCTACCTGGGCACCGGAACCTGGGGCGTGGACGCGGCGGCGCGCATGTATTTCGGCGTCTCGGCCCGCAGGCTGACGCTCTGGCAATGCGCGGTGCTGGCCGGCATCCCCCGCGCGCCCTCCCGCCTGAACCCCCGCACCGACCCCGCCGCCGCCGCGGCGCGCGGGCGCGAGGTGCTGGCCGCGATGGTGGAGACCGGCGCGATCACCCAGGGGGAGGCACAGGCCGCCGCCGCGCAGATCGCCTTCCCGCCCGCGGCCGGCGCCGTTGCCCCGTGGTTCGCGGACTGGGCGTCCGACCAGGCGCAGGCCGCCTTGCCGGCGGACGCCGACGCCACCGTGCGCACCACGCTGGATCCGCATCTGCAGGCGGTGGCGGAGGCGCGGCTGGTCGCCCTGCTGAACGGGCCGGCCGTGGCCGCCAACGCCAGCCAGGGCGCCGTCGTCATCCTGGACGTGGGCAGCGGGGCGGTGCGCGCGATGGTGGGGGGGCGTGACTTCCACACCAGCCCGTTCAACCGGGCCGTGCTGGCGCGGCGGCAGCCGGGATCCTCCTTCAAGGCGTTTGTCTGGCTGGCGGCGCTCGAAACCGGGCTGACGCCGGACGACACCGTGTCCGCCGCGCCGATCCGCATCGGCGGCTACAGCCCGTCCAACGACGAACCCGGCATCTACGGCGACGTGACGCTGGAGGACGCGCTGGCGAAGTCGCTGAACACCGCCTCCGTCCGCCTGCTGCTCCAGGCCGGCGGGCCGTCCGCCGTGGCGACGGTGGCGCACAGGCTGGGCATCACGGACCCGCTGCCGGACAATGCCAGCCTGGCGCTCGGCACCGGCGAGGTGGGGGTGCTGGAGATGGCTGCCGCCTATGCCAGCCTGTTCAATGGCGGCTACGCGGTGACGCCTACGGCGCTGCAATCGGCCGTCTCCGCCGGCCGGGCGGTGCCGCTGCCGCACCCGGCGCAGACTCGGGTGGTGGCGGTGGAACAGGCGGGCATGATGGTGCGGATGCTGTCGGCGGTGGTCGCCCGGGGGACCGGCCGTGCCGCCGCCATCCCGGGCCGCACGGTGGCCGGCAAGACCGGCACGACGCAGGACTTCAAGGATGCCTGGTTCATCGGCGCCGTCGGCCCGGACGTGATCGCGGTCTGGCTCGGCAATGACGACAACCGTCCGATGAAGGGCATCACCGGCGGCAGCCTGCCCGCCCGGCTATTTCACGACATCGCCGTGGACGTCCGGTGATGCGGCCCGCAGCCCCAGCACGCCGTAGACGCGCTGGCTCGGCGGCCAGCCCCGCATGATCGGCTCCCGCAGCACCAGCGCCGCGGCCAGGGCCGCCACGATCACCAGGATGCTGGCAAGCCACGCCAGCAGCAATGGCGAGGGCCTACGCCGGACCGGCTTCGGCGGGGCTGGCGGCGCGAGGCGGGCTGGCGGGTCCGGCATGGCGACCGGCGCCTCCGCTTCGGGCGGTGCAGGGGGCACGAGGGGCGCGACCTCGACCGGCGGGGGCGGAACCGGCGCCCACTGGGTGCTGCATTTCGCGCAGCGGACGATCCGCCCGGCCGCCAGTTCGCCCGGCACGTTGTATTCCGCCGCGCAGGAAGGACAGGTGATTTTCACCTCGCGATCCTGCGGAACGCCGCCCCCCTTGGCAACATGGCGGGTTTTCGTTTCGGTGCCCCGTGGGCAGTGGCACAACGGCGCATGACCCAGCGCGACCCGGAGTCGATGATCCGGCTGGAGGGCGTCGGGCTGCGGTACGGCAGCACCGAGCCGGTGCTGCGCGACATCAGCTTCTCCGTCGCGGATGGTGGCTTCCGATGGCTGCTGGGGCCGTCGGGCGCCGGCAAGTCCAGCCTGCTGCGCCTGCTCTACCTCGCAACCCGGCCCAGCGTCGGCCGCCTGTTCGTGCTGGGGCAGGACATCGGCGCGGCGACCCGGCGCGACCTGCCGCCGCTGCGCCGGCAGATCGGCGTGGTGTTCCAGGATTTCCGGCTGATGCCGCATCTGTCCGCCTTCGGCAACGTGGCCCTGCCGCTGCGACTCGCCGGCCGCCCGGAGGGGCAGATCCACGCCGATGTGGAGGAGATGATGCGCTGGGTCGGCCTGCAACGCCGGGCTGCGGCGCTGCCGGCCGAACTCTCCGGCGGGGAGCAGCAGCGCGTCGCGATCGCCCGGGCGGTGATCGGCCGTCCCAGCCTGCTGCTGGCAGACGAGCCGACCGGCAACCTCGATGACCGCCAGGCCGTCCGCCTGATGCAGTTGATCAGCGAGATGAACCGGCTCGGCACCACCGTGATCGTCGCCACCCATAACGATGCCCTGGTGCAGCGCTATCCTGCGCGCTCGCTGCGCCTGTCGGAGGGACGGTTGGTCACGGATGGCTAGGCGATCCCCCCTGCGGCCCGCCCGGTTCGACGATCTCGGCCTGCGCCGCGCCCTGTCGGACCGGCTGCTGCCGGCGCTGGTCGCGGCGATGACCTTCCTGGCGGCGCTGACCCTGGCCGGTGTGGTGGCGGCGGCCTCGGTGGCGGAGCATTGGCAGGCTGGCGCCGCAGCCGTGCTGACGGTGCAGGTGCCGCAACCAGGGCTCGCCACGCCGGACGGCACGCGGCTGGACCGGGTGGCGGCGCTGCTGCGCGGCTCACCCGGGATCGCCGCGGTGCGCGTCCTGTCCAACGCGGAGCTGGCGGAGCTGCTGCGGCCCTGGCTCGGCACGGCTGCCCAGGTGAGCGCCCTGCCGCTGCCGGCCGTGCTGGAGGTGCGGCTGGCTGCCGGCGAGGCGGAGCCGGACGGCAACCTGCAAGCGCGCCTGACGGAGGTGGCGCCCGGCACCTTCCTGGAAAGCCACGGCGTCTGGCTGCAACGCCTGACCATCTTGGCCCGCAGCCTGCAGGCCATCGCCGCCGCGGCCCTGCTGCTGGTGGCCGGGGTGGGGGCGGCGGTGGTGGCGGTCGCGACCCGGGCCGGCCTGGCCGCGCGGCGCGACGCGATCGAGATCGTGCACGGCCTGGGCGCCACCGATGCCTTCATTTCCGGTCGGTTCGCCAACCGCGCCACCTTGCTGGCGGCGGCCGGGGCGTGCCTGGGGGCCGCAGCCGCATTTCCGGTGCTGCTGGGCCTGGCGTCCTTGGCGGCGCCGTTCCTCGACACCGTTCCCAGCCGCTCGATGCTGCCGGCGCTGCCGGGATCGCTCTGGCTCGCCGTGCCCGCCTTGCCGCTGGTCGCAGCGGCGATCGGCTGGGGGACCGCCCGCACCACCGTATCTCGCTGGTTGCGGCGGCTGCCCTGACGATGCGCCGGGCCGCCACCGGCTTGGCCGCCCTGGTCGCTGCGCTGGTCGTGGCGCTGGGTGTCGGGTTCGCCACCTTCGTTGCGGTCGCCCATCGCGGCCCCCGTCCCGTGCCCGATGCCGACGGCATCGTCGCCCTGACAGGGGGGGCGGACCGCGTGGAGACCGCGTTGCGCCTGCTCAATGCTGGCAAGGCCGGGAGGCTGCTCGTCTCGGGCGTGGCCCCTGGCGCGGGGCTGCACGACCTGGCTCGCCGGGCGGAGCTGGACCCGGTGCTGCTGGCGCCGCGCGTCACGCTGGGCCGGGCCGCCACCACGACGCTAGGCAATGCGGAGGAGGCGGCGGAGTGGGTCCGGGACCACGACCTGCATTCGCTGATCATCGTCACGGCGGGCTACCACATGCCCCGCGCGATGCTCGAAATGCGCCGGGCCATGCCGGATGTCGCGCTGTACCCGATGGCCGTGCAGCCCCTGGCGCTGCGGCGGGCGAGCAGCGTCAGGCTGCTACTGGCCGAATATACCAAGCTCGTCGCAGCTTGGCTCGGCATGTCCCACGTGATGCGCCATCCCGCTGCAACGCTCGTCCACCACCCTGTGGACAACTCTGTGAATGGTTGAGCGGCCGAGTTTTTGCGCGGCGCGAGCAAGACGCCGCAACTCACTCTAACGACGGCGTTTTGCCCTGGCGATCTTAACGGTAAGTTCACGGACGGGCATGAGGTGGACGCGTTTACCCCGATTAAGCCGTTGACTTGGCACGGTTCTCCCGAACCAGGCGCTAATGGCGCCGCGGGCGCGGTTTCGGCGCCCGGCAATGGACGGGGGGCAGGATCATGCGGCTAAGACGCTGTGGATGATCGAAGAGTCCAGCCGGCGCGCCCTCTGTTAGGATGCTTCCATGAGCCGTGCTTTGCGCCTGTCCGCCGTCATCGCGGCCGCCATCCTGGTCGCGCTGGTGCTGGATACGACGGCCTGGTGGCTGCTGACGTCGCGGTTGATCACCGGGGCCGCGGCCTGGCAACAGGCGCGTGCTGCGGAAGGCTATCGTGTCTCAGCGGGCGTCCCCCGTCGCGCCGGCTGGCCCTTGCGCGCAATCGTGGCGTTGCCCGACATGGTGGTCGCGGCGGGCACGCCCGGCTCCACCGACGCAGTAGCTTGGCAAACCGACGCGGTACAGCTCGTCTACGTGCCATGGCGGCCGAAGGAGGTCACGGTTGGGCTGGATGGGGCGCAGAACCTCCAGCTTGGGATGTCACAGCCCATCACGGTCCAGGTGGAGACCCTCGACCTGGTCGTGCCGCTGGATCCCAGCGGCCAAGCCTCCGGATTCGCCGCCACCGCGCGCCAATTGCAGCTGCCGCTGCCATCCGGCCGGTTGAGCCTCGATACCGTGTCCGTGGTGCTGGGGCCTGCCGACGTTCGGCTCTCCTTGTCCGCCTTGACGCTGCCAAGTCCAGGCCTCCCCTTGGGGGTCACGATCGGATCGCTCGACCTCCACGCCCGTTCGACCGTGCCGTTGCCGGCCCAGCGCGACCCGGCGGATGCGGCCGCCGCGTGGCGGGACTCCGGCGGCCATTTGGTCGTCGACGAGTTCGCGTCGGTTTGGGGGCCGCTCGATGTCCGCGGCACGGGCGATTTCAGCCTCGACAGGTCGTTGCAGCCGGTTGGCCGCGGCACGCTCCGCATCACGGGCTACGCACAGGCGATCGATGCACTCACCCGATCCGGCATCCTGCCGCGCAACACCGCGCGCGTTGCGGGAACGCTGCTGGGCTTGATGTCGCACCCGACCGACTCGGGCGCGCCGGAAGCGGAGCTGCCGTTCGGCCTGGCAGGCGGCGTCTTGTCCGCAGGCGCGGTTCCGCTGCTGAAACTGCCGCGGCTCGCGCTGCCGTGACCGAGCGAAGGCGGAGTGGCGCGCTATGTTGCGGTGCGATCCCGACGACAGCGGCATGCTAGGTTGAACATGATGGATGCTCCCTTCTGGAAGACCAAGCGTCTGGACGAGATGACGCATGACGAGTGGGAGTCGCTCTGCGACGGCTGCGGCCGGTGCTGCCTGCACAAATTGCGCGATGACGTGACGGACGCGTTGAGCTTCACCAACGTCGCCTGCCGCCTGCTGGACCTGCATGGCTGCGGGTGCAGCGATTACGCCCGGCGCCAGGACAAGGTGCCCGATTGCGTGTCGCTCACCCACGAGGCGCTGGACGACATCGATTGGCTGCCCCCTGACTGCGCCTATCGCCGCATCGAGGAGGGGAGGGGCCTGGCCTGGTGGCATCCACTCGTCTCCGGCGACCCGGAGACGGTCCACACCGCCGGCGCGTCGGTCCGAGGCCGCGCGATCAGCGAGGAGCGGTCGGGGCCGCTGGACCGCCATCTGGCCGAATGGCCAGGCCGCTCCCTCCGCGCGCGTCGACCGAGAGTGTAGCGTCGCGGCGTTGCCGCGACTCGTGCCGTCCGACCATCGTGCCGGCATGACGGCACCGGTCGCCGAAACCATTCAGCTGCCACACGGCCCGACCCCGGTGCTGTGGCGGCGCAGCACCCGGGCGCGCCGCGTCAGCCTGCGCATCGACCCTCGCTCCGCCGCCGTCGTGGTCACGCTGCCCAGCCGGGCGGCTCGGGCGGCGGGCATGCGGCTGCTTACCGACCATGCGAGATGGGTCGGCAGCAAGCTCGCGGCGCTGCCCCCGGCGCTGGTGTTCGCCGACGGAAATTTCGTGCCGGTCGGCGGTACGCCCCATCGGATCCGGCACATAGCGGCGGGACGGGGCGGCGCGTGGTTCGAGGCTGACGAGATCCACGTCGCCGGGCAGGCAGAGTTCCTGGCGCGCCGAGTCACCGACCTGCTGCGGGCGGAGGCCGGACGTCGGTTGGGCGCGCTCGCAACTCAACTGGCCGCGCGGGCGGAGCTGCGGCCGTCCCGCATCGCGATCCGCGACACGCGCAGCCGCTGGGGCAGTTGCGCACCGGACGGCACGGTGATGTTCAACTGGCGGCTGGTGATGGCGCCTGCCGAAATCCAGCATTACGTCGTGGCGCACGAACTTGCCCACCTACGGCACATGAACCATGGACCGAGGTTCTGGCAGTTGGTTGCGCTGCTGGATCCGGAGATGGACGCACGGACGGCATGGTTGAAGCGGCACGGCACGGCGCTGATGCGGGCCGGACTGGCCGCACCAAGCGTCTAGTAGGCCTTCAGCAGCCGGTCGATATAGTCCAACTCTCCTTGCGGCCGGGTACGCTCGCCTTCGCGGCGGCGCAACTCGGCTTGCAGGTCGCGCGTCCGGGCCTGTTCCATCTGGTCGGGTACGTGGACGTCGCCGCCATCGGCGCGGCCGGAGGTGCCATCGCGGGTCGGCCGGCCCAAGGGATCGCGCGGAACGTCGGGATTCTGCCCCTGGTCGCCGTTCTGTCCGGCGTCCGCGTCGCGGTCACCCGGCGCGGTTCCGCCATCGTCCTGGCCGTTATCCCCCTGCGTCATCTGGTCGCCGGGGCCGTTGCCCTGCCCTTCGCCCTCGCCCGGCTGCACGGACACGCCAAGCGATTGGGCCATTTGCTGGCTCATCTGCTGTTCGCCCTTCTTCAACGCGTCGGCGGCGCGCTGCTGGGCCGCGCCCGCCGCCTTGTCGTTGCCGGCGGACAAGGCCTGGCCCGCCTGGTCCATGGCGATATCGGCCTCGCTCAGCGCATCCGGGATCTTCCCGGTGAGGTCGCCGAAATTCTGCATCATCTGGCCCAGGGCGCGCCGCAGCGCCCTTTGCTGCCTGCCATCGACATCCCGGCCGGGCTTGTCGTCGGCGGTGGCACGGCCGTCGGCACGCTGCTTCATGGTCCCTTCCCGGTTCACCATGTCCTCCGCCGCACCCATCTGCTGCTGGCCGCGCTGCCGTTGCTGGCGGGCCTGCTGGCGGTCTCCGCTGGGGTTGGCCTCTGCCTGCTTGAGCTGGTCCAGCATCTTCTCGAGCTGCTGCAGCTTGTCCTGCGCCTCGTCCATCCGCCCGGCCCGCGCGGCGTCCTTCATTTCCTGCGTGAGTTTGTCGAAATCCTGCTGGTTGAGCGTCCGTTGCGAA
Organism: uncultured Acetobacteraceae bacterium; assembly: GCA_964244585.1. Classification (GTDB taxonomy): domain Bacteria; phylum Pseudomonadota; class Alphaproteobacteria; order Acetobacterales; family Acetobacteraceae; genus LMUY01. Next base: position 77,421 of record CAXTJM010000011.1, read on the forward strand.
GGGTCGAAGGGCATCAGCGTGCCGTCCCGCCGGGCCTTTTCCGCCAGGGCCTGCAAATGCCGCTGGATCTCGCGCCGCAGGGCCTCGGCCTTGCGGTCCATATCGGTCTTGTCACCCTTCTGGACGCTCTGCTGCAAAGCGTCGCGCGCCGCCTGCACCGCCTGGGCCGTCCTCGCGACGGCATCGTCCTCCAATTGCAGCGCCAGCGCCCAAAGCCTGTTCTGCGCCTCCGCGATGTCCGCCGGCTCGCCGCTATGCGCCAGCAGGGTCGACGTGCTGCTGAGCGCCAGGAACACCGCGGTGTTGTTGTCGAATGCCTCCGGCGCCTCACCCAGCGCCTCCAGGTCGGAGGCTGCCTGGCCGTGATCGTCCGGCGCCACGCTGAGCCGCTTGCGGATCTCGATCACGGCACGGGCGAGCGCATTCTTGAACGGGCGTTCCGGCAGCACGAACCCCGCGGCTGCGCTGGTCGCGCGATGTCCCGGCGCATCCTTGGCCACCAACATCGCCTCGACCGGCAGGCCAGCCCAAGGGTTGGCGGTCAGGTCCTGCACCGCCACGCCATGTGCCTGCTTCGGCGACCCACCGGGCAGCGGAACGGCAACCACGAGCGGCGGCGCCGCGGGCCGGTCGCGCAGCCGCAACTCCACCTCGACGGACACCACGCCATAATCGTCCGAGGCGATCCACGGCAAGCGCGTCTGCAACCGCCGCTGCGCGGTTCCGGCTCCCGGCGGGTCCGCCCAGGCGATGACCGGTGGCGCGTCTGGAATGGCTGTCACATCCCATCGCCCCAGCTCACGGCCGTGGCGACGCACCGTCAGCACGCCCGTCGCGGCGACATCGCGCTCCGCCTGCCAACTCTCAGTGTCCAGGGCGGCAAATGCCGTCGCCTCGGCGTCGAACGCCAAGCTGGGCGCGCCTGATCCGCCGGTGAGGCTCACCGTCAGGTGGGAGCCGGCTGGGATGCTGACCGCAGGCGTGTCGAGATGCAGGAATACCGGCGGCAGCCCGGTGTAGGATGGCGGGGTCAACCAGGCCTGCAATTGCGGCGACGGCACGGCGGCGCCCGCCGGCACGCCGGGCCACACCGACCGCCACAGCCGGCCCGGCGTATCCGGCCCGGCCACCACCAGCCCCGCGACGATGAGAACTGCGAGCGCAGCCCGCAGCGCCTGCCGATCCGCCTGGGGGATGCCGGGATGCGGCCAGCCGGCGCGCAAGCGGGACACCTGCGCGGCAGCCCGGTCCAGATGGGCTTGCCACAGCGTGGCCGTCGCCGGGTCGGCGCCCGCCGGACTGTCGTAGAGCACGACCAATGGGCGATGCCGCAGGCCGGAGGCGCGCTCCAGCCGGCGGTCCACCTCGGCGTCGGAGGGGCGGGAGACGGGTCGTAGGCCGCGCCAGACCAGGACCACCAAGCCCACCACAAGCGCGGCAAGCAGGCCCAGATGCCACCAGGCTGGCAGCATCGCAGGCAGGTCGAACAGCGAGGCCGCCAGCCAGGCCCCCAGAAGGGCGAAAGCCGGCCACAAGGCCGGCCATATGCGTTCGAACCACAGCACGCGACGGGCCTGCCCCCGTCGTGCCGCCAGCCTTGCGTGCAGGTCGCGCCGCCTCATGGCGCCGCCATCCAGCCGGGAATGGTCTCGCCCGCCCACAGCGCCTCGACGGGCTGCCGCGCGCGGATCATGGCCCAGCGATCCCCGTCGACCATCACCTGGGCCGCCAGCGGACGGGCGTTGTAGGTGGAGCTCATGACCGAACCATAGGCACCTGTGTCGAGGATCGCCACAGGCGCGTGCGGCGCAAGGCGCGGCAGCAGGCGGCGTCGCGCAAAGGTGTCGCCGGTTTCGCAGACCGGCCCCACGACGTCCGTCGCCTCCGCCGCAGCCACCGCGTCCCTGCTGCCCACCGGGACGATGGCGTGCCAGGACTCGTACATGGCCGGCCGCAGCAAGTCGTTCATCGCCGCATCCAGCACGGTGAAGCGCCGGCCGGTCGTGGTCTTCGTCAACACCACCGAGGCCAGCAGCAGGCCGGCCGGCCCGACCAGCCAGCGCCCCGGCTCGATCATCAATTGCAGGCCCATCCCGCCCAGCGTCGCGGCCACCGCGCCGGCGAGGGCAGCGGGCGACCCCTCTGGTTCGTCGCGGTAGCTGATGCCCAGGCCGCCGCCGCAATCCACCCGCGACACGGCATGCCCGGCGGCGCGCAGGCTCCGCACCAGCCTCGCCAAGCGGGAGAAGGCGGCACGGTACGGCGCGGTGGCGCCGATCTGGCTGCCGATGTGCACGGCCAGGCCGACCGGCCGCACGCCGGGCAAGCTGGCGGCATGGGCGTAGAGGGCCGCGGCCGCGTCCAGTCCGATGCCGAACTTGTTGTCGGCGCGCCCGGTGGTGATCTTGGCATGCGTGCCGGCATCGACGTCCGGATTGATGCGCAGCGCAACCGGCACGGTGTGGCCGGCAGCGGACGCCACCGCCGACAGCATCGCCAGCTCCTCGGCGCTTTCGACGTTGACCTGCGCGATGCCTGCCTCTGCCGCCGACAGCAGCTCCGCCGGCTGCTTGCCCACGCCGGAGAACACGATCCGGCCGGGCGGCACGCCCGCCAGCAGGGCGCGCTGCAGCTCCCCGCCGCTCACCACGTCGGCACCGGCGCCCCCGGCCGCCATCACGCGCAGGACGGCAAGGTGGTCGTTCGCCTTCACGGCGTAATGGATGTGGGCGCCCAGCGGGTCGAACGCCGCGCGCAACGCAGCCAGCCGGGCGCGCATGCTGCCGGCCGACATGACCCAGCATGGCGTGCCGGCCGCGGCGGCGATCGCGGCCAGCGGCACCCCCTCCAGCAACAACCCGTCCTGGGCGTGCATGCGCAGGAACGGCCGGGCCGCCAGGATGTCCGGCAGGCTGGGCTCCGCCGTGTCCGGCCAAGGTGCGGGCGCTGCCATGTCAGAGCGACGGGTAGCTGTGGGGATAGATGATCTGGTCGGCCGGGCCGGGCGCCGTCGGGTTGCCCTTCTTGCCGCAGGCGGCGAGCGCCAGCACTGCCAGCAGGATCACCGCCGCCCTCATACCAAGATCTCCTGCCAACGCGCCGCCTCGCGCGCCACGTTGCACGGGGCGGTGCCGCCCTGGCTGGTGCGGGACGCGACGGAGGCGTCCACCGTCAGAACGTCGAAGACCGCCGGGGTGATGCCCGGTTCCTCCGCCTGCATGTCGGCCAGGGACAGGCCGGCCAGGTCGACGCCCTTTGCCTCGGCTTTCGCCACCAGCCGGCCGGTGACGTGATGGGCGGTGCGGAACGGCAGGTGCAGCACGCGCACCAGCCAGTCGGCCAGGTCGGTCGCGGTGGCGAAGCCGCTGCCCGCCATGGCGCGCATCCGGGACAGGTCGGGGGCCAAGTCCCGCACCATCCCCGCCATCGCGGCCAGGCTCAGCGCCAAGGCATCGGCGGCGTCGAACACCGGCTCCTTGTCCTCCTGCGTGTCCTTCGCGTAGGCGAGCGGCAGCCCCTTCATCACCGCCAGCAGCGCCACCAGCGCGCCCATGATGCGCCCGGTTTTCGCGCGCGCCAGTTCCGCCGCGTCCGGGTTGCGCTTCTGCGGCATGATGGACGACCCGGTGGTGAACGCGTCCGACAGCCGCACGAAGCCGAACGGGGCGGAACACCAGATCACCACCTCCTCCGCCAGGCGCGACACGTGCACCGCGCAGATCGCGGCGGCCGACAGGAATTCCAGCGCGAAGTCGCGATCCGACACGGCATCCAGCGAGTTGGCGGTCGGCCGGTCGAATCCCAGCGCCGCCGCCGTGGCCTGGCGGTCGATGGGAAAGGACGTGCCGGCCAGGGCCGCGGACCCGAGCGGGCATTCGTTCAGCCGCCGCCTTGCGTCCGCCAGCCGGCCGCGGTCCCGGGCCAGCATCTCCACGTAGGCGAGCAGGTGGTGCCCGAAGGTGACCGGCTGCGCGGTCTGCATGTGGGTGAAGCCCGGCATGGGGTCGGCGGCGTGCTGCGCCGCCCGGTCGGCCAGCGCGCGCATCAGCCCGGCCATCTGCTGGTCCAGGCCATCCATCGCGTCGCGCACCCACAGGCGGAAATCGGTCGCCACCTGGTCGTTGCGGCTGCGCGCGGTGTGCAGGCGCTTGCCCGCCTCGCCGATGCGCTCGGTCAGCCGCGCCTCGATGTTCATGTGGATGTCTTCCAGCTCCGCCTCGAAGCTGAACCGGCCGGCCTCGATCTCCGCGCCAATCGCCTCCAGCCCGGCGCGGATCGCCGCCTCGTCCGCCGGGCCGATGATCCCGGCGTGGGCCAGCATGGCGGCATGCGCCAGGGAACCGCGGATATCCTGCCGCCAGAGCTTGCGGTCGAAGCCGATCGAGGCGTTGATCTCCCCCATGATCATGGCCGGGCCGGCGGCGAAGCGGCCGCCCCATTGCGCGTTGGCGGCGGCGTTCCGACGTTCCGGGTCGCTGTCTGCTGGCAAGGATGGATCCTGATGACCGAAATGACACGCCGCGCCCTGGTCGCGGCTGCCGGGACCCTAGCGTTGGCGACCCCGCTCCGCAAACCGCGGGCGCAGGCCCTGCAGGGCATCGAGGCGCTGCATGCCCTGCCCTCGCCGCGCAAGCTCGACCTGCATTTCACCGCCGCCGACGGGACCGCCCGCTCGTTGGCGGCCTACGCCGGCCGCGCGGTCGTGCTGAACCTGTGGGCGACCTGGTGCGTGCCCTGCGTGCGCGAGATGCCAGCCCTGGACGACCTGGCGAAGATGGTCGCCGAGGACGGCGTGGTGGTCCTGCCCGTCTCCTCCGATCATGGCGGCGCGGCGGTGGTGCAACGCTTCTACGCCGACCATGGCATCGCCAACCTGCCCGTGCTGCTGGACCCGATGGGCAGCATGGCTCACGCCCTGGACGTGCGCGGCATCCCGACCACGCTGCTGATCGACCCGCAAGGCCAGGAGGTCGCCTGGCTGGAGGGCGCCGCCGACTGGTCCTCCCCCGACGCGGTGACGGTGGTGCGCAAGGTGAAGGGGTAGGGCATCGCCGCGTTCCCGGTCTCGCGGCCCGGGTGCCGGCCGCCCTCACCTGACCCTTTGCAGGGGGTCTTTCGGGTGGGCTACAGCAGGAGGCTGTCTGCCGCGGCACGGGCCGCCTCCGTCACGGTCTCGCCCGCCAGCATGCGGGCGATCTCCTCACGCCTTGCGGCGCCATCCAGCGCAATCACCTGGGTGCGGACCGCCTTGCCCGCCGCCTGCTTCGCCACGCGCAGGTGGGCCATGCCCCGCGCGGCCACCTGGGGGCTGTGCGTGACCACCAGCACCTGCACGTCGTCGGCGACCCGGGCCAGACGGTCCCCGACCGCGGCAGCCGTGGCGCCGCCCACGCCGGAATCCACCTCGTCGAACACCAGCGTCGGCACGGCGGAGCCGGAAGACAGCACGACCTTCAGCGCCAGCATCAGGCGTGACAACTCGCCGCCGGAGGCAACCCGGTCCAGCGCACCCGGCGCCTGCCCAGGATTGGTGGCGATCAGGAAGCGCACGGAATCGGCTCCGGACGCACCCCATTTCGCCTCCTCCAATGGCGCGACCTCCGCCACGAAGCGGGCGCGGTCCAGCTTCAGCGGCGGCAATTCCCGCATCACCGCGCGCGCCAACCGCCCGGCCGCGTCCTGCCGGCCGGCGCTCAGCGCAGTGGCTGCGGCCGTGAAGGCCGCGCGGGCGGCAATGGCCTGCGCCTCCAGTTCGGCGATGGCAGCCGTGCCGCTCTCCAGCGCCGCCAGCCTGGCGCGCAGGCTGGCCAGCAGCGAGGGCAGCTCGACCACCGGAATACTGTGCTTGCGGGCGGCGGCGCGCAGGGCGAACAGCCGCTCCTCCGCCTGTTCCAGCAGCTTGGGATCGGCGTCCGCCTCATCGGCAAGCCGAGTCAGCAGCGTCTCCGCCTCGGCCAATGCCTCCTCCGCCCGGTCGAGCGCGGCAAGCGCCGGTGCGGCCGGGTTCGGATCGGCCGCACCCAGCCGTTGCAGCGCCCGGGAGGCGGCACGCAGGGCGGCGGCCGGGCCGGGGCTGCGGCGGTCCCGCGGCGCGATCTCCGCGACGGCGGCGGCGATCGCCTCCGCCCGGCGCTCGCCCTGCTGGAGCCGCTGGCGTTCCGTGGCCAGGCGGTCCTCCTCGCCGTCCGCGGGGGCCAACGTCGCGAGTTCGTCGGTGGCATGGCGCAGCCATTCCTCCTCCCGAGTAGCCTCGGCGATCTGCATGCGGGCGGTATCCAGCGCCGTGCGCGCGGCGCGCCAGGCGGCCCACGACCCGGAGACTGTGCGGCGCAAGCTGTGATGGTCGGCGTAGCTGTCCAGCAAGACGGCATGGCCCGCAGGATCGGCCAACCCCATCTGGTCGTGTTGCCCCTGCACCTCCACCAGCAGCGCGCCGACCCGGCGCAACAGGCCGACGCTGACGGGCTGGTCGTTCACCGTGGCGCGGGACCGGCCATCCTTCGTGACGACACGGCGCAGCACCATCTCGTCCTCCTGCTCGACCCCTTGCTCCGCCAGCAGGGCCAGCACGGCGTGGGATGGCGCCAGGGTGAAGCAGGCCGCAACGCTCGCCTGCTCGGCGCCGTCACGCACCAGCCCCTGCTCAGCGCGGGCACCCAGCGCCAGGCTCAGGCTGTCCAGCAGGATGGACTTGCCCGCCCCGGTCTCGCCGGTCAGCACCGTCAGACCCGGGCCGAACGCTAGGTCCAGGCGCTCGATCAGTACCACATCGCGGATGGAAAGCGTCGTCAGCACGGCGGACCGCCGGAACCGGGTTCCGTCAGAAGATGGACCCGACCGTCCGCTGGAAGAAGCCCGGCCGGGCCGAGGCTGGACGACCATCGGTGACCTCGCCGTCCGCGACCAGGGTGCGGTAGCTGTCGGCATACCAGACATTGCCCGGATAGTTGTGGCCCAGCACGGCCGCAGTCTGCTTGGCCTGGTCCGTCAGGCCGAGCAACAGGTAGATTTCCGTCAGCCGGTGCAGCGCCTCGGGCACGTGGTTGGTGGTCTGGTAATCGTCGACGACACGCTGGAACCGCCCGATCGCCGCGGTGTAGAGGTGCTGCTGCTCGTAGTAGCGACCGATCTCCATCTCCTTGCCGGCCAAATGGTCGCGGCAGAGGTCGATCTTCAGCCGGGCATCGCGGGCATAGGCGGAGTCGGGAAAGCGGTTCACCACTTCCTGCAACGCCGTCATGGCCAGCTGCGTGCCCTTCTGGTCGCGCTGGATGTCGGCGATCTGCTCGTAGTAGCTCAACGAGCGGAGATAGTAAGCGTAGGCGATGTCACGGTTGGTCGGATGAAGCTGGATGAAACGGTCCAGCACCGCGGTCGACTCGGTGTAGTGGTTTTGCAGGTACTCGGCATACCCGTGCATCAACTGCGCATTCACTGCCCAGGAGGAATAGGGGTAATACTGCTCGACATTGTCGAATTGCGTCGCGGCGACGGAATACCGCTTGGCGTTCAAGGCGTCGACGCCGTTATTATACAGCGTCTCCACCGGCGTGTTCTCCGGCGCCAGCTTGGCCTTGTTGGCCGCATTGATGGTGTCGGCACTGCCGTTCCAGGGTGTGATGCTCTTCAGCGTCTCGCACCCGCCCAGCAACATGGCGACCGCGACGCATGGCAGGAGGCGAGTGGACAGCGACATGACACTAAGTTCCCTGGCTGCAGCGCTTATAATGATCGCGCGGCCGGAAGCGAAGCGTCGTATTGCCTCGCCGTCAAATTCGCCGGCTGGCCGGTCAGACCGGCGCTGCGGCAGCGGCGAGTGGCACCGCTCCCCAAGCGGCGAAGCTGGGGGCGTCCGTCCAGGTCCACGCGGACCGGTCGGCGAACAGCGCATGCAGCAACCGGTTGTTGAGCGTATGGCCGGGGCGATGGGCGACGAAGCGGGCCTTCATCGGCGCGCCGGCCAAGGCGAGGTCACCCACCGCGTCGAGGCTTTTGTGACGCACGAACTCCTCGGGCATGCGCAGCCCGCCGGGGTTCAACACGCGGCCGCCATCGACGACGACGGCGTTCTGCAGGCTGCCGCCGCGGGCCAGCCCGGCGGCCTGCAACCCGGCGACGTCCTCCGCCATGGCGAATGTCCGTGCCCCGGCCAGGTCGCGACGGAAGCTGTCCTCGGTCAGCCGCAACGACAACGCCTGCCGCCCGATTGCCGCGGTCGCGAACTCGATCGACACCGCCATCTCGAAACCGTCTGCCGTGGCGGGCCGCAACTCCGCAAAAGCCTCGCCAGCCTCGACGCGGACCGGGCGCAGCACCTCGATCATGCGGGTGGGGGCATCCTGTTCGGTGGTGCCGGCGCAGTCGATCAGGAAGACGAATGGCGCGGACGAGCCGTCCAGCACGGGGACTTCCGGGCCACTCACCGCGACGACGGCGTTGTCGACCCCGCACGCCGCCAACGCCGCCATGACGTGTTCGACGGTGCCGACACGGACATGTGGCGCTGCGGGATCGCACAACACGGTGCAAAGCCTGGTGTCGCCGACATGATCGAACCGCGCCGCTACGTCGGCGCCGAGATCGGTCCGATGGAACACGATGCCCGTGCCAGCCGCGGCCGGGCGGATTTCAAGCTGGATGCGGACACCGGTATGGAGTCCCACGCCCACGCACCCTATTGCCGCGGATAGGGTTCGCTGCCGGGTCCGGGGTGTCGTGGTGAAGCCAGGGGGAAGTCCATCCATCCGCATCGCCTCGCAGGGCCGTGGGCCCGAATTCATTGTGTCTGCGGGCGCGCTACAAGGCATCCCGGGTGCAACCTATTGACAGCACCCGGGATGGCCAAGTCAATCATTGTTGCCGAGTATTTCTAGCTAGACCGTTGTCTTTAAACGAAATGCTGCGTCGCTTTAAGACGATTGGCGACGCAGGAAAGCGGGAATGTCCAACCCCATCTCCTCGGCGGGGGCGGGACGGACGGACGGACCGCCTTCTGGCTGACTGGCGAGGGATGGCTCGGCCCGCTGCGGCTCAGGGGCCGCCACTGGCGCGGACCGCCCCCGTATCGCTCCGGTCACGATCCCGAACAGGCTGTTGCGCGCCGGCGCCGGGGCCTGCACGGGCTGGGCCGGGGCGCTTGGAGGGGCTTCGGTGAACAGGCCGGCACGGGGCGCCACGAACGGGCGCTGCGCCGGGGCTGGTCCCGGTGCCGCCGCCGGCGCCGGCTTGGGGCGGCTTTGCTGCATTTCGGCCGGTGTGTACGCGACCGCGTCCTGCTCCGCGGTGGCGACTGCCTGCGGCAGCACGGGGGCTCCCATCACGCTCACCGGGCCATGCTGCGGCTGCAGCATCGGCATGGCGACCTGCGGCTGCCCGGCCGGGATCGGCATGGCGGGGGCGACCTGCATGCTGGACGGTTGCGACACGGGCATCGGCTGGGCGACCGCCGCCCCGCCGCCGACCGCGACCAGGCGGGGCCGCTGCGCCTCCACCGCCTGCACCGTGTCGATCCCCGTCGCCACCACGGACACCCGCACGCGGCCCGACAAATTGTCATCCACCGCGGAGCCGAAGATGATGTTGGCGTCGTCGGCCACTTCCTCGCGGATGCGGTTGGCGGCCTGGTCGACCTCGAACAGGGTCATGTCCTCGCCGCCGGTGATGTTGATCAGCAGGCCGCGTGCGCCGGACATGGACGTGTCCTCCAGCAGCGGGTTGCTGATCGCGGCCTCGGCGGCGCGGATGGCGCGGTTTTCGCCTTCCGCCTCGCCCGTGCCCATCATCGCCTTGCCCATTTCCGCCATGACGGTGCGGATGTCGGCGAAGTCCAGGTTCACCAGGCCCGGCGCCATCATCAGGTCGGTCACGCCGCGCACGCCCATGTACAGCACGTGGTCGGCCATCTTGAAGGCCTCCTTCCAGCCCGTGCGCTCGTTGGCAAGACGGAACAGGTTCTGGTTCGGGATCACGATCAGCGTGTCCACGTAGCTTTGCAGCTCGGAGATGCCGGCCTCGGCCGACTTCGCCCGGCGTCCGCCCTCGAAGGTGAAGGGCTTGGTCACCACGCCGACCGTCAGCACGCCGCGCTCGCGCGCCATGCGGGCGATCACCGGGGCCGCGCCGGTGCCGGTGCCACCGCCCATGCCCGCGGTGATGAACACCATGTGGGTGCCCTCCAAGTGGCGGGCCAGCTCCTCGCTCGCCTCCTCCGCCGCGGCGCGGCCGATCTCGGGCTTGGCGCCGGCGCCCAGGCCCTGCGTCAGATGTGGCCCGAGCTGGATGCGGCGGTCGGCCCGGCTGTGCATGAGCTGCTGCGCGTCCGTGTTGGCGACCACGAAGTCCACGCCTTGCAGGTTGAGCGCGATCATGTTGTCGACCGCGTTGGTGCCGCCGCCACCCACGCCGATCACCGTGATCCTGGGGGTGAAATCGGTGTGAAGCTGCTGCGGCACAGTCAGGTTGAGGGTCATGGATGTCCTCCGTTGATGGGGGTGTGAGAGAATGGGCCGGGTGTCATCACACCCGGTCCCGCAGGAAACTGACGATGCGGCGGACCAATCCCGCCGGACGCTCCTCGACGCCGAGGTCGAGGTCGCGGAGGCTGCGGCCCTCGCCGGCCGCCCACAGCAGCAACCCGGCGGACACGGCGAAGCCCGGCCCGGTGGCCGAGTCCGGCAGGCCGCGCAGGATGCGGCCATCCGGCCGGCCCAGCCGCACCTGGCGGCCCAGGATGCGGCCCGCCATCTCCCGCGCGCCGACCAACTGGCTGGCGCCGCCCGTCAGCACGACGCGGGTGCCGGCGGCGCGGCCAAGCCCGGCGCCTTCCAGCCGGTCGCGCACCAGCTCGAACGTCTCCTCCAGCCGCGGCTTGATGATGGAAACCACCATCGAGCGCGGGTAGCGGGCATGGGCATGGTCGTCCTCGCCCACCATGGGCACGGTCAGCATCTCGCGCTCGTCGTCCGGGCTGCCCTGGGCGGAGCCGTTGAGCGTCTTGATCCGCTCCGCCGCGGTCACGGTGGTGGAGAGCAGCCGGGCGATGTCGTTGGTGACGTGCTGGCCGCCGACCGGCAGTTGCGCGGTGTGCAGCAACTGCCCCTCGGAGAACACGGCCATCCCCGTGGTGCCGGCGCCCATGTCGATGACGGTGGCGCCCAGTTCGCGCTCGTCCTCCACCAGGGTGGACATGCCGGCCGCCATCGGGGCGGAGACCAGCTCGGCGATGTCCAGCTCGGCCCGCGCGGCGGTGGCGCCCAGGTTGCGCAGCGCCATGGACAGCGCGTCGATCACGTGCAGCCGCGCGGTCAGCGTCTCGCAATGGTGGCCGCGCGGGTCGGACACGCCGGGCGTTTCGTCCACGCTGAAGGTCAGCGGCAGCGCGTGGATGGTCTCGCGCCCCTCGCTGATGGCGCGGGCGCGGCCCTCCTGCACGACGCGGCGGATGTCCGCCTCCGTAACGGCGCGGCCACCCACCGGCCATTGCACGTTGAACAGCCGGCTTTCCGGCTGGCCGCATGTCAGGTTCACGGTGACGGAGCGCAGCCGGTGGTCGCTCATGTCCTCGGCCTGTGCCACGGCGCCGCGGATGGCGCGCTCCGCCTCCTCCAGATCGGTGATGCCGCCGCCGCGCACGCCCCGGCCGCGCTGCCAGCCCATGCCCAGTACACGGAGCGAGCCGTCGCCCTCGGTGCGGCCGATCAGGCAGACCACCTTGTTGGTGCCGATATCCAGCACGCCGAACGGCCCGGCGCGCAACGGGCGGGACCGCGGCGGCGGGTCGTCCGGCATCGGCGGCGGCAGCACGGGGCGGCGGGACATGTCGTTCACGCCTTCTTGCCTGCCGCTGGTGTCGATGTGGCGGCGGCCGGCGGCTGCGCCGGCCCTTGCGGCCGCACCACCAGCCGGTCCGGCAGGCGCATGTCGACCACGGCAAGCGGCCGGTCGAGCAGCGATTCGCTGCCTTGCAGCTCCGCCAGCTTGGCCATGGCCGGGATCTCGGCGCCTTCCGGCAACAGCACGTCGGTGCCGTTCTTCATGCGCAGGTTCCAGCGGCGCTCGCCCACGCGGACCGCCGCCACGACGTGGGATTTCAGCGTCGGCTGCGCGGCCAGCGCCTCCAACAGCCTGGTCGCCGCCTGCGGTGCACCGGGCCCGACAACCAGCGGCAGCTCGCCAAACGCAGCCACGTCCTCGTTGGCCACCACCTGGCCGTCGCGGTCGATCAGCACGAACTTGCCCTGGTTCTGCCAGATGGCGTAGGGCCGCCGCTCCACCAGGTTGACCACCAGCGTGCCCGGCAACCGGCGCTCCACGGCAGCGCTTTCCACCCAGGACAAGGTCTCGATCCGCTGGCGCGCGCCCTGCAGCGAGAAGCCGAGCATGGAGTCGCCGACATGCACCCCCAGGGCGGCGTTCAGCAGCACCTCGGGCGTGTTGCTGCGTCCCTCCACCACGATCTTCTGCACGCGCATGTTCGCGGCGGAGGCGACGCCGTCCCGCAGCCGCGCCACCGTGCCGCCGGGCTGGGCGGAATGCACCAGCAGGATGACAGCCATCACCACGCCGAACCCGCCGGCGCCCCACAGCACCGGGCGCAGGTAGCGTCGCTGCCGCCGCAGCAGCAGCTTCAGCCCGGACGGCCGGCGCGGGACGTCGCGCGGCTGCGGCAGGTCGGGGCGCGGACGACTCACGCGCGGCATGCGGCATGCTCCACCATCCAGGCGCAGAGCGCGGAAAAGGACATGCCCAGATGCGCCGCCTGCTCCGGCAACAGCGAGGTGGGGGTCAGCCCGGGCTGCGTGTTCACTTCCAGCAGCACGAGGCGCCCCGGCTCCCCCGCGGTGTCGTCGTAGCGCAGGTCGGACCGGGTGGCGCCGCGGCAGCCGAGCGCCTTGTGGGCGCGCAGCGCGATGTCCATCGCCAGGGTCCAGGTATCCGGATGGACCTGCGCCGGCAATGCGTGGACGCTGCCGCCCTCGGCGTATTTGGCGTCGTAGTCGTAGAAGCCCTGCGCCGGCGTGATGTCGGTGACGGTGAGCGCGTGGTCGCCCAGCACGGCCACGGTCAGTTCGCGGCCGGGGATGTATTCCTCGACCAGCGCGTCCGTGCCGAACCGCCAGCCGGCAGCCAGGTCCGCCCGGCGGTTGCTGCCCTGCCGCATGATCTCGACGCCGACCGAGGACCCCTCGTTCACCGGCTTGACCACGTAGGGCAGCGGCATCGGGTCGGCATCCACCAGCTCGCTGACCGGCATGACCCGCCCGGTCGGCACCGGCAGGCCGGCGGCCACGAACACCGCCTTGGCCGCCTGCTTGTCCATTGCCAGGGCGGAGGCGCGGACGCCGGAATGCGTGTAGGGAATGCCAAGCCAATCCAGCACGCCCTGGATGCTGCCATCCTCGCCGAAGCGGCCGTGCAGGGCATTGAACACCACGTCGGGCGCGGGCGTCAGCGCCGCGACCAGGTTGCGCAAATCGCCGTCGACCTTCACGGGACGGACCTCGAACCCGGCCTCGCGCAGGGCGTCGATCACCTGGACGCCGCTGGCGAGGCTCACCTCCCGCTCCGCGGAGATGCCGCCATACAACACCGCGACCGTTTTCACGAGACCACCTCCGGCCGGCCGGCCGGGACGCCGATGCGCTTGATTTCCCAGTCCAGGGTGACGCCGCTGGTGGCATGGACGCGGCGCCGAACCTCCTCGCCCAGGCCCTCCAGGTCGGCGGCGCTGGCGGCCGCCGCGTTGAGCAGGAAATTGCAGTGCTTCTCGCTGACCTGGGCGCCGCCGCGACGCAGCCCGCGGCAACCAGCGGCGTCGATCAGCTCCCACGCCTTCATGTCCGGTGGATTGCGGAAGGTGGAGCCGCCGGTGCGGGCGCGAACCGGCTGCGTCGCCTCGCGGCTGGCGCGGATCGTGGCCATGCTGGAGGCGATGATCGCCGGGTCGCCAGGCCGGGCATGGAACCGGGCGCGCACCACGACGGAGCCGGGCGGCAGGGCGGCATGGCGGTAGGCGAACTGCAAGGCCGGGGCCGCGAGCCGCGTCAGCCCGGCCGAGCTGACGATCTCCACCCAATCCAGGCAGCCCGCCACATTGCCGCCATAGGCGCCCGCGTTCATGGCCACCGCGCCACCGACCGTGCCGGGAATGCCGGACAGGAATTCCAGCCCCGCCAGCCCGGCGGCGGCGGCATGCTGCGCCACCGTGGCGTCCAGGGCAGCCGCACCTGCCACCACGCCGTCCCGCTCCGTGGCGACGTCGCCAAACCCGCGGGCGAGCCGGACCACGACCCCGGTCACGCCGCCATCGCGCACGATGAGGTTGGAGGCGGCGCCCATCACCGAGAGCGGCGCGTCCAGCGGCAGGTCGTGCAGCAGGGTGGCAAGGTCGTCGGCATCGGCGGGACGCACCAGCACCTCGGCCACGCCGCCGACGCGGAACCAGGTGAACGCGGCGAGCGGCGCGTTGGCCTGCACGCGCCCGGCCAGCGAGGGCAGGCGTTGCAGCAGGTGTGGCGTGTTGGGGAGGGCCATCATGCCGACCGCCTCGTTCCGCCCTGCAAGGCCGCCAATTGCTCCGGCAAGGCCGCGGCCCAGGCCGTAATGTTGCCCGCGCCCAGGCACACCACCATGTCGCCCGACTTGGCGATGGCATGGATCATCTCCGCCAGGTGTTCCGGCCCCGGCAGCGGCACGACGCTGCGGTGCCCGTTGGCGCGCAGGCCGTCCACCAGTCCATCCCGGGTGACGCCCGGGATCGGCGCCTCGCCCGCGGCGTAGACATCGGCCACGATCACGGTGCCGGCGTCGTTCAGGCAGGTGCAGAATTCCGCGAACAGCGATTGCAGCCGGGTGAACCGGTGCGGCTGCACCACCGCGATCACGTCCCGCGCGCCGGCTTGCCGTGCCGCCTTCAGCACGGCCATGATCTCGACCGGGTGGTGCCCGTAATCGTCGATCACGGTGATGCCGCCGGACTCGCCGGTCTTGGTGAAGCGCCGCTTGACGCCCTTGAAGCCGAGGATCGCGCTCTTCAGCGTCGCCTCGTCGATCTCCATCTCCACGCCGATCGCGATGGCGGCCAGCGAGTTGGACACGTTGTGCTGCCCCAGCATCGGCAGGCGGAACGGCCCCATGCGGCGCGTGCGGTTCGCCACCCGGTCCGTCACCATCACCTCGAACGTGGCGCCCATCCGGTCGGAGATCACGCGCTCCGCCCGCACGTCCGCCTGCGGGCTGAAGCCGTAGGTGATGACGCGACGGTCCGACAGGCGCGGGATCATCTGCTGCACCGCCGGGTGGTCGATGCACAGCACGGCGAAGCCGTAGAACGGGATGTTGCCGACGAACTGGTCGTACCCGGCGGTCATCGCCTCAGGGCTGCCCCAATGGTCCAGGTGCTCGGGGTCCATGTTGGTGACGACGGCGATTACCGCGGGCAGGCGCAGGAAGGAGCCGTCGCTCTCATCGGCCTCCACCACCATCCAGTCGCCCTCGCCCAGCCGGGTGTTGGAGCCGTAGGCGTTGATGATGCCGCCGTTGATCACGGTCGGGTCCAGATGTGCCGCCTCCAGCACGGAGGCGACCATGGAAGTGGTGGTGGTCTTGCCGTGCGTGCCGCCGATGGCGATCGCCCAGCGCAGCCGCATCAGCTCGGCCAGCATCTCCGCCCGGCGCACCACCGGGACCAGCCGGGCGCGGGCGGCCACCACCTCCGGATTGTCGCGCTTGACGGCGGTCGAGGTGACGACGACCTGGGCCGCGCCCAGATTGGCAGCCTCGTGCCCGATCGCCACCGGGATGCCGCTCTCCCGCAGGCGGCGCACGTTGGCGCTGTCGGCGATGTCGCTGCCCTGCACGGAATAGCCGAGGTTGTGCAGCACCTCGGCGATGCCCGACATGCCGATGCCGCCGATGCCGACGAAATGGATCGTGCCGATCCCGAGCGGCAGCGCCCTCATGCAGAGATCCTGGCGTGGCGGAGCACCAGGTCGGCCAACCGGGCCGCGGCGTCCGGGTGCGCAATGGCGCGCCCCGCCTGCCCTGCCGCCGCGAGCGCCGCCGGGCCTGCCAGCAGGGCGGCCAGGCGGCCGGCCAGCGCCTCCGCCGTCAGATCGGGCTGCCGCATGACCCAGGCGGCACCGACATCGGCCAACGCCTGGGCATTGGCACCCTGCTCGTCGTTCACGGCGATGGGCAGGGGCACCAGGATGGCCGGCGTGCCGGACGCCGCGAGCTCGGCCACGGTCGATCCCCCGGCGCGGCCGATGAACAGCGCCGCGTCGGCCATATGCCGCGGCACGTCCGTCACGAAGGTCGCGAGGTCGGCTGCGACGCCGCAGGCGGCATACGCCGCCCGCACCCGGTCGAGATCCTCTTCCCGGCATTGCTGCGTCACCCGCAGGCCAGCCCGCATCCCGGGGGAGAGCAGGGCCAGGGCGGCCGGCACGACATCGCTGAACACGCGCGCGCCGAGCGAGCCGCCCAGGACCAGCAGGGTGCGGCCCGGCCCCGTGCGCGCCGTGCGGGCGAACTCCGCGCGGACGGGATTGCCGGTCACGATCGTATCGACGCCGTGCGGCACGCGCGAAACCCGGTCGAAGCTCAATGCCATGACGGTCGCGTAGCGGGCCATGCTGCGGTTGGCCGCGCCAAGCACCGCGTTCTGGTCGTGCAGGATCACCGGGGGCCGGCGGCGCAGCAGGCGGGTGGCGAGGACGGGGGCGACGATGGGATAGCCGCCGAACCCGACGATGGCGGCGGCGTCGAGCCTGGCGAGGATCGAGCGCGCCTGCACCGTTCCGACCGCGAGCCCGGCAAGGGCGCCTGCCTGTCGGCGCACGCCATGCCCGGCCACGCCGGCGCCGCGCAGCACGAACACCTCGCGGCCCTGGAAGCTGGCCGGCAGCCTGGCCGCGGCGCGTGCGTCCGTCATCAGCGCCACGCGATGGCCACGATCCACCAGCTCGGCCGCCAGAGCCTCGGCGGGAAAGAAATGCCCTCCCGTGCCCCCGGCGGCGATGACGATCGGTTTCACGGCCGGCCCTCTCACGACACGTCCCCATGATGGCGGCGCCGGGTGAGCGCCAGCAGCATCCCCATGCCGAGCGCCACGGCCAGCACGGAGGAGCCGCCATAGCTGACGAAGGGCAGCGTCATCCCCTTGGTGGGGATCAGGTGCAGCGAGCTGGCCATGTTGACGAAGGCCTGCAGCCCGAAGCTCGCGACCAGGCCGGAGGAGGCCAGGATGACGAACTCGTCATGCTCCGCCAGCAGGCGCAGCAATCCGCGCATGACGATGAAGGCGAAGATGCAGAGCACGAGCAGGCACACGATGAGGCCGAACTCCTCCCCCACCACGGCGAACACGAAATCCGCGTGGGCGTCGGGCAGGATGTCCTTCACGCGGCCCTCGCCCGGGCCGCGCCCCAGCAGGCCGCCATTGCCGAACGCCTCCAGCGCGGTGTTGACCTGGTAGGAATCGCCCACCGCCGGGTCGAGGAAGCGGGTCACGCGGCTGCGCACGTGCGGGAAGAACGCGTAGGCGCCGACGCTCGACGCGACGAGCGCGGCGGCGCCAACGCCGACGAAGAACAGGTTCAGCCCGCCCACGAACAACTGGGCGAAGAACACCGCCGTCACCACCGCCAGCATGCCGATATCCGGCTGGCTCTTCAGCAGCAGCAGGATCAGCCCGAAGCCGCCGAACGCGATCGCCATGCCTGGGAAGCCGCGGGTGCGCTTGCCCTCGGCCAGTAGCCAGGCGGCCACCACGGCGAAGCAGGGCTTGAGGAACTCGCTCGGCTGCAGCGACATGCCCGGCAGCGCGATCCAGCGCCGCGCACCCTTGATCTCCACCCCCGTGACCAGCGTCATCGCCGTCAGCAGCAGGGCGACGACGCAGCCCGCCAGCGCCAGCCGGCGCACGCCCTTGGGGGACAGCATCGACACGCTCAGCACGACGCCAGCGGCGGCCAGCAGGAAGAACACCTGCTTGAGGAGGAAGCTGTTGCGGCTGACATGGATGCGCTCGGCCACGGCCGGGCTCGCCGCCAGCATCATGACGTAGCCGAAGCCGATCAGCGCCGCGATGGCGAGCAGGGTCAGCCGGTCGATCGTCCACCACCAGCGGCCGAGCGTCGACGTATCGGCGCGGGACAAGGCGGGCATCAGGCGAGTCCCCTGGCAAGCTCGGTGAAGCGCAGGCCGCGCGCCTCGAAACCGGTGAACTGGTCGAACGAGGCGCAGGCCGGCGACAGCAGCACGGTGTCGGCGCCGGTGCGGGCAGCCGCGGCGCGGGCCGCCGGCACGGCCTGGTCCAGCGTATCGGCCAGCTCGTGCGGCACGTCGCCCAACTCTGCGGCCAGCAGCGGCGCATCGCGGCCGATCAGCAGCGCGTGGGCGATCCGTGGGAAATACCCGGCCAGCGGCGCGATGCCGCCCGCCTTGCTCACCCCGCCGGCGATCCAGACGATCCGGCCGTAGCAGCCCAGCGCGCGCGCCGCGGCATCGGCGTTGGTCGCCTTGCTGTCATCGACATACCGCACGCCGTCCACCGTCGCGACGTGCTGCTGGCGGTGCGGCAAGCCCGGGAAGCTGGCGATCGCCGTCACAAGAGTCTCGCGCTCCACGCCTAGATGGAGCGCCACGGCGGCGGCGGCGGCGGCATTCTGCGCGTTGTGGGTCCCGGGCAAGGCGGGCGCATCCGCCATCGCCATCAGCGGACCGCCGGCATCGCGCAGGACGCCGTCGTCGCACCAGAGATCGGCTGCATGCTCGCCGGAGACGGTAATGGCACCCTGGTCGGCCGCCATGGCCCGGCTGGGCGCGTCGTCGGTGCCGACCACGGCGAGGTCGCCGAAGCCCTGCCGGTCGAAGATCGCCCGCTTGGCATCGGCATACCCGGCTATGTCGCCGTGACGGTCCAGGTGATCGGGGCTGAGGTTCAGCATCACCGCGGCATCGAACCGCAACGATGCGATTCGCTCCAACATGTAGGAGGACATTTCCAGGATGTACAATCCGTTGTGGTCCAGCGGTGACAGCGCCAATGCGGCCGGGCCAAGGTTGCCGCCGGCCGCCACATCGCGGCCCGCAACGCCGAGGATGTGGGCGATCAGCGCCGTCGTGGTGGATTTGCCGTTCGTGCCGGTCACGCCGACGAAGCGCGCGCGGGAACCGGTGGCGCGCACCGCTTGGAAAAGGAGTTCGGCGTCGCTCCAGACCGGCACGCCCTTGGCGATCGCCGCCGCCGCGACCGGGTGCGGCGCCGGCAGCCGATGGGGGATGCCGGGCGACAGCACCAGCGCGTCGAAGGACGCGATGTCCGCCGCAGGATCCCGGAAATCCAGCTTCGAAGAGCTCTGCCCCGGGGAGGGATTGGATCGGGACGTATCGGGCAGCGACTTGTCGTCCCAGGCCACCACCTCCGCCCCCATGGCGGCGAGCGTCGTCGCAGCGGGCAGGCCGTTGCGGCCCAGGCCCAGCACGGCGAAGCGGCGGCCGGCGAACAGGTCGCGAGGCCAGGCGCTCATCGGATCTTCAACGTGGCGAGCCCCGCCAGCGCGAGGATCATCGACACGATCCAGAAGCGGATCACGATGGTCGGCTCCGCCCAGCCCTTCTTCTCGAAATGATGATGCAGCGGCGCCATCAGGAAAACGCGCCGGCCGGTGCGCTTGAACCAGAACACCTGGATGATGACGGACACCGTCTCCACCACGAACAACCCGCCGACGATCGCCAGGACGATCTCGTGCTTGGTCGCCACCGCCACGGCGCCCAGCGCGCCCCCTAGTGCCAGGCTGCCCGTGTCGCCCATGAACACGGCCGCGGGCGGTGCGTTGAACCAGAGGAAGCCGAGCCCGGACCCGATCAGCGCCGCCAGGAACACCATCAGTTCGCCGGCGCCCGGCACCGGGTTGAGTTGCAGGTAGTCGGCGAACACGCGGTTGCCGACCAGATAGGCGATCAACGCGAACACCGTGCAGGCGATGATGGTCGGCACGATCGCCAGGCCGTCCAGCCCGTCGGTAAGGTTCACCGCATTGGACGATCCCAGCATCACCAGCATGCCGACCAGCGGGAAGGCGTAGCCGAACGGGATCAGCACTTCCTTGAACACCGGGATGGTCAACCCGGTGCCCAGCGGCCCGCGCGTCAGCCAGTCCATCCAGGCGGCGGCGGCCAGGCCGATGAGCAATTGCGCCACCAGCTTGCCGCGGGCGGACACGCCCTTGGTGTTGCGCCGCGACAGCTTCAGGAAATCGTCCGCGAAGCCGATCGCGCCATACCCGAAGGTGACGAACACCACCGCCCACACATAGCCGTTGGCCAGGTTACCCCAGATCAGCACGGACAACCCGATGGCGAGCAGCATCAGCATGCCGCCCATGGTGGGGGTGCCCTTCTTCTCGATCAGGTGGCGTTCGGGGCCGTCCAGGCGGATGGGCTGCCCGCCGCGCTGCACCGATTTGAGCCAGCGGATCACCACCGGGCCCAGCACGAAGGCGATCACCAACGAGGTAAGGCAGGCCGCGCCGGCCCGGAAGGTGATGTAGCGGAACAGGTTGAACACCGAGATCTGGTCGGCATAGGAGCGCGTGAGCAGCAGCAGCATCAGCCGACGCCCTCCAGCGCCCGCACGACGGTCGCCATGCGGCTGCCGAGGCTGCCTTTCACCAGGATCGCGTCCCCGGCCTTCGCCTCCGCCCGCACCAGCGGGGCCAGCGCGGCGCTGTCGGCGGCATGGGCGCCGCGCAACCGGGCCGGCACGGCATCGAACAGGCGCTGCATCAGCGGCCCGCAACTGAACAGCAGGTCGGCGGACTGGCTGAGCGCCGGGGCCAGCGCGGCATGTTCGGCAGGACCATGCGCACCCAGTTCCAGCATGTCGCCCAGCACCGCCACGCGCCGCCCGGGCAAGGACCGCAACACCGCCAACGCGGCACGCACGGAGGCGCCGTTCGCGTTGTAGCTCTCATCCAGCAGGCGGATGTCGCCCGGCAGCTCGCGGCGCAGCCCCCGCCCGGCGCCCGGCCGGAAGCCGGCGATCGCGGCGGCGCCGTCGACACCCATCGCGCTGGCCGCGGTAAGTGCCGCGAGCGCGTTCAGCACCATGTGCATGCCGGGCGCGTTGACGCGGAAGCCGACGCGCGCCTCCCCCACCTGGGCGGTCACGTCGGTGCCGTCCGGGTCCGGTTGCATCGCGACGATCTGGGCCAGGCCGAACGTGTCCGTGCGTCCGGCGCGGACCGCAAGGCGGCCCAGCAAGGGGCTGTCCGCCGGCAGCACGGCGACCCCGTCGGCGGCCATCCCGTCGCCGATGGCGCTCTTCTCCTGCGCGATGGCCTCGATGCTGCCGAAATGGCCGATATGCGCGGCCTCGATGGCGGTGATCACGGCCACGTCCGGACGCACCAGCTGCGAGAGCGGGCCGATCTCGCCCGGGTGATTGGTGCCCAGCTCGGCCACGCAGAACGCCGCGTCCGCCGGCAGCCGCGCCAGGGTCAGCGGCACGCCCCACTGGTTGTTGTAGGATGCGGGGGCGGCGTGCGTCTTGCCAGCGGCGGACAGCACCGTGCGCAGCATCTCCTTGGTGGTGGTCTTGCCGACGCTGCCGGTGACGGCGACCATCCGGCCCTTGAACCGGGCGCGGGCGTAGCGGCCGAGCCCCCACAGCGCCTTCAGCGTGTCGTGCACCAGCAGCGTGGCGCCGGGCAGGTCGTGCTGGACCACCGCCCCGGCGGCACCCTTGGCCAGCGCCTCCGCCACATGGGCGTGGCCGTCGCCGTTCTCGCCGGCCAGGGCGACGAACAGGTCGCCGGGTTGCAGGGTGCGGGTGTCGATCGACACGCCCGATGCGTCGAACGGGCTGCGCATCGCCCCCATGGTGGCGGAGCCGAGGTCGGCGGCATTCCACATCATGACGACGCCACCAGCCGGCGCACCGTGGCCACGTCGTCGAACGGCAGCGTCGTGCGGCCGACCGTCTGACCTTGTTCGTGTCCCTTGCCGGCTACGACCAGCACGTCCCCGCGACGCAAATCGTTCAGCGCGGCGGCGATCGCGGCGGCGCGGTCGCCGATCTCCCGCGCTCCGGGCACCCCTGCCAGCACGGCGGCGCGAACCGCCGCCGGATCCTCCGTGCGCGGGTTGTCGTCGGTCACGGTCACCATGTCGGCCAAGCGACGCGCACTGTCGCCCATCAAGGGGCGCTTGCCGCGATCCCGGTCACCGCCAGCGCCGAACACCACGTGCAACCGTCCGGCGGTGTGGGGGCGCAGGGCCGTGAGCAACCGGTCCAACGCGTCCGGCGTGTGGGCGAAATCGACGTAGACCGCGGCGCCGTTGGGCAGGGAGGCCGCCAACTCCATGCGGCCGCGCACGCCGGACAGCGATGGCAGGTGGTCCAGTACGTCGGCTACACCCGTTGTGGAGGCCAGGGCCGCCGCCATCAGGGCGTTGTCCACCTGAAACCTGCCCGGCAACGCCAGGTCGACGGTGCGGCGCACTCCATAGGCCAGCAGGTCCAGATGCTGCCCGCCAGCATGCGGCACGGCGCGCAACAGGCGGATCGCGTCGCCATCCTCTCCCACGAAGCACAACGCCAGGCCGCGGCTGGATGCCACCGAACGGAGGGCCGACACGGTCTGGCCGTCCAGCGCCGTGCTGGCGACAGCCGGGCTGCCGGGCGGCAGCAGCGTGTCGAACAGCCGCAGCTTGGCCGCCCGATACCCCTCCATGTCGCCGTGGTAGTCGAGATGGTCCCGCGTCAGGTTGGTGAAGCCGGCGGCGGCGATCCGCACGCCGTCCAGGCGGAACTGGTCCAACCCGTGGGACGAGGCCTCCAACGCCGCGAACCGTACCCCCTCCTTCGCGAGCCCCGCCAGGGTGTGCGCCAGGGTCACGGGATCGGGCGTGGTCAGCCCGCTGCCGCCCGGCCGCCCCGGCGCGATCACGCCGAGCGTGCCCAGGCTGGCCGAAGGCCGGCTGTGCCCGGCGAGCTGGCGCAGGAACTCCGCCGTGCTGGTCTTGCCGTTGGTGCCGGTGACGGCGACGATCGTTTCCGGCTGCGTCCCCGCCTGCATGGCGGCGAGCCGGGCGAGCGCGCGGCGCGGCTCCGCATCCTGGATCAGCGGGCGGGGCGGCACGCCGGGCGGCCACTCCGTCCCCAGCGGCGCCAGCACGATCGCGGCACCCCGCTCCACCGCGTCGGCGATGAAGTGGCGGCCATCCACCTTGCTGCCGGGCAGTGCGGCGAACAGGAAGCCGGGTGCCACCGCGCGGCTATCCGCCGTCATCCCGGTCACGGCCAGTTGCGGCACGCCCGATGCTGCCACGTCCACGGCACGCAGCATGTCAGTGAGCAGCAACTTGGGTGCCGAGGCTGGCTTCGTGACGCAACTGCTCCTGAGTGCGAAGCACCGGCTGCACCCGCGGGCCGGGCCCCGAGGCAGGGACCGGCGGCTCGCCATGCCGCGCCGGCTGCACGGTGACGAGGGGCGGGGTCGCCGCGACCGGGACGCCCTGCGAAGCCAGCGGGGTGGAGGGCGGCACGAAATTCAGCGGCCCGGCCCAGTGCGAGACGTAGCCGTGGCCCGGCTGCAGCGGGATGCTGAGCGCGGCGGAGATCGCCGGGATCTCCGCGGTGTCCGGCAGCAGGCCCAGCATGGGGGCGATCTTGGCGATCACGCGGCCGGCCGCGGGCGCGCTCACGGCGCCGGCGGTCGAGTAGCCGCCCGTGCTTTTGTTGCCGTGCGGCTCGTCCAGCATGAAGTACACGGCGTAATGCGGCGCGTTCATCGGGAACACGCTCATGAACGCGCTGACGTTGGTGTGCTTCTTGTAGCCGTGGCCGCCGACCTTCTCCGCCGTGCCGGTCTTGCCGCCGACGAAATAACCGGGGATGTCGGCCGGCTTGCCGTAGCCGTCCGTCACCACCAGGCGCATCAGCTTGCGGATCGTATCGCTGGTCTGCTGCTGCATGACCCGTATGCCCTCGCGCGGGGCGGAGCCGGGCTCCTGCGCCAGGATGGTCGGCCGCAGCACCACGCCCCCATTGGCCAGCGCGGCCGTGCCGCGCACGACATGCAGCGGGCTGACGGCGATGCCGTGGCCGAAGCCGACGGTGAGGTTCGCCGCCTCGCCCCAGTTGGACAGGGAGGGGAAGATCGGCCGCCCTGCTTCGGGCAGTTCCACGCCGATGCGCTCGAACATGCCCATGTTGCCCAGCCAGGCACGCTGCCGCTCCGACCCGACGGCCTGCGCCATGTGCGCGGCGCCGAGATTGGAGGAGTAGGCCAGCACCTCCGGCAGTTCCAGGAAACGCTTCTTGCCCTCGAAGTCGGTGATGGTGAACCGGCCGATATGGATGTCGTGCGCCGCGTCGAACGAGCTCCAGAGCTGTGCCGCCCCGCTGTCCAGCGCCATGCCGGCCGTCTGCAGCTTGAAGGTGCTGCCCGGCTCGTACATGCCGGTGACGGCGCGGTTGAACCGCTCCTCCGGCGTGGCCTGAGCCGCCTTGTTGGCGTCGTAATCCGGCAGGCTCACCATGGCGATGACCTCGCCGCTGCGGACGTCCATCACGATGCCGCAGCCGCCGATGGCGGTGAACTCGTCGATGGACTTGGCAAGCTCGTCGCGCAGCACGGCCTGCACGCGCACGTCGATGGAGAGCCGCAGCGGCTCCGGGTCGTCGTGCAGCCGGTCGTTGAAGAACCGCTCGACGCCGGCGATGCCGTGGCTGTCCACGTCCACGCCGCCCAGCACCTGCGCGGCCACCCGGCCCTGCGGGTAGCGGCGGCGCTCGCCGGCCTGGAAATAGATGCCGGGAATGCCCAGCGCGTTGATCGCCATCTGGTCGTTCGGCGTGATCTGCCGCGCCAGGTAGACGAACTGCTTGGCGGAGGCCAGCCGGGTCCGGACCAGGTCCTCGTCCAGGCTGGGCAGCACGCCCTTCAGCTTATGCGCCACATCCGCCGGGTCGATCATCTCCTTCGGGTTGGCATACAACCCGGCGGTCGGCAGCGAGATCGCGAGGATTTCGCCGTTGCGGTCCGTGATCATGGCCCGCGGACCATGCGCGGCCGGGACGGTGCCCGGCATCGGTGCATCCGGGTTGGCGTCCGCGGCGGCCATCGCCGCGGGGTCCGGCACCACCGCCACTTCGGCGGTGAGCTTCGGCAGCATCGGGAAGACGATCGTGGCACTGGCCAGCTTGGCCGCGACGGCGCCGAACAGCAGCATGAACCCGCCCGCGGCGACCAGCAGGCGGGAGCGGGTCTTCTCCAGGGCGGCCCGCCGCCGCAGGTCGGGCGCCGTGACGCGCACGTTCTCCACCAAGGGCGTGGCGCCGCTGCGAGGTGCCCCCCGCCTTGGCATGGGCGGCGGCGGCGCGTCCGAGGGGGGCGGCGCGTTCATCGCCCGGTGGCGTATCCCGACAGGGCCGCGGAGCCGACCGGAACGGGGGCCGCCAGCACCGTCCGGCCCATGCCGAGCGCCGAGCCGACGAAGTTCGAGGGCTGCGCCGCCACTGCGCTGGCGGTCTGCACGGTCGGTGCATGGATCACGACCGGCGTGGGCGCATAGGCCGGCATGACCGGTGCGAAGAGCGGACGGTGCTGGGGCTCGGGCGCCTTGGCCGGGGGTTCCGCCTCAAGCGGTTTGGCGGCCGCGACCTGGACACGCGGGGCCGCCGCCGCACGCGGCGCCGGCTGGGCCGCGGCGACCTGTACCGTCGGTGCGGAGGCTGGCGCCACCGGCTTGACGGCGACCGGGGCGGCCAGCACCGGCGCCGGATGCGGCGGCGCGGGAGCGGCGACTTGCGCCGTGGCAAGCTGGGTCCGTGGCGCCTGGATGGGCATGACCGCAGCGACCGGCGGCTCCATTGCAGCAGGGGCGGCAGCGGGCGGTGCGGAGACGGCGGGCAGGCGGCTGCGGAGATCGTCCAGGCGGACGAACTGGGTCGGCTGCAACGGCTGCAACTGCAGATGCTGCGTGGCCAGCCCGGCCAACCGCTCCGGCTCGTTCAGCAGCGCCCACTCGGCCTTCAGCAGCCCGATCCGGTCATGCGCCTGTTCCGCCTGCTTCACCGTCCGCGTGATGTCACGGTCCAGCAACTGCGCCCGGTGTTTCTCCTGGTACAGGTACAGGCCTGCTCCGAGCGCCGCGGCGAGGGACAGGCACGTAAGGGGCCGTATCATGGCGTTGGCTCCGTAAGGCGTTCGAGGGTCCGCAACCGGGCGCTGCGGGCACGAGGATTGCGGGCGATTTCGGCATCGGTGGGACGGCGGGCACGGCTGGACAGCAGGCGGAACCCGGCGCTCGGCCGATCGGCCAAGCCACGCGGGTCGTGACGGGACGGTGCGGGCTGGCGCCCGGCTGCCTCCGTCATAAACCGCTTCACGAGTCGGTCCTCGCCGGAATGGAACGAGACCACCACCATGCGTCCGCCCGGCTGCAACAGCCCCGCCGCCTGGGCCAAAGCCCGCTCCACCTGCCCCAGCTCGTCGTTCACCCGGATGCGCAGCGCCTGGAACGACCGGGTCGCCGGGTCGATGCCGGACGCATCCCGGGGCACGACGCGCCGGATGATGGCGGCCAATTGCCCGGTGGTGGTGACCGGGGCGTCCTGGCGCGCCTGCACGATGGCACGGGCGATCCGGCGGGACAGCCGCTCCTCCCCGAGTTGGTAGAGCGTGTCGGCCAACTCCGCCTCGGCCAGGGTCGCGACCAGGTCGGCGGCGGTGTCGCCGGCGCGCGCCATCCGCATGTCGAGCGGCCCGTCGGTGCGGAAGGAGAAGCCGCGATCCGGGTCGTCGATCTGGAACGAGGACAGGCCGAGATCCATCACCACCCCGTCCAGCCGGGTGACGCCGCGGGCTGTCAGCAGCGCGAGCATGTCGCCGAACGAGCCGTGCAGCAGGTGCAGGCGGCCCGGGAACCGTGCGGCAAGCGCGGCGCCGCGGGCGATCGCGTCCGGGTCGCGATCGATCGCCCACAGCGTGCAGGTGGCCTCCGCCAGGATGGCCTCGGCATAGCCGCCGCCGCCGAAGGTCGCATCCAGGTAGACGCCGCCGGCGCGGGCGGCCAACGCCTGCAGCACTTCGGGGAGCATCACCGGGGTGTGGGTCATGCGGCGATCCCCGGCAGGCCCAGGTCGCGGAGCTTGGCACTGCTGCGGGCCTCCGCCCGGCGCCGGGCGCCGGCAGCCGGCTCCCAGATCTGGAAGGTGTCGCCCATGCCCATGAACGAGACCTGGCTGGCAAGTGCTGCATACTCGACCAGCTCGGCCGGCAGCACGATGCGGCCCTCCTTGTCCGCCTCCACCGGAAAGGCGTCGGCATAGACGGCGGCCGACATGTCCTCGTGGGCATCGCTGAACTGGTTCAGCCTGCCGAGCGAGCTGGACAAGGCATCGAACTTCGCCACGGGCCACGCTTCGATGCAGGGGTATTTATGTGACGGACGCAGAACGACCGTGATCGCGGCATCCGCCTCCCCGGAACGCAGCGCCGTCCGGAACGGAGCCGGGACGGAGACCCGCCCCTTCGCGTCCAAACGGTTCTGGTGCGTTCCCAGGAAGTGGCTCATCGCGTCCCGGCAGCTCCCTCGACCCATAATTTGTGCGGCCGAACCCGCCCAAATCGCCCCTGCTCATGGGATGACATGGGATATCATGGGCAAATATGGGCGTCAAAGGGAAGAATCCGGGGTTACTTGCCGCTTCCTGGTTTGTCTTCGTTTTCACGGCTTAGTTACCAGGAAGACACAGAGTTGTCTCTCAGGTAGTTGTTAACAACTGTCTTTCACTCTTTGTTCTTACAAGAAACGATGTCAGGTGGCCTGTAAGCCGGGTTCTGTCCTCGCCTTGTCCGCGATGGACGGCCATTCCTCTGGGACGTGCGTTGCCGCACGCCTCGCGCGACCAACCCGGGTGACAGGGCGAGAACGCCCCCACGTCCATCCGTCGCCGGATGCCGCCGGCCACCCCTATTCGGTCTTGCTCCCGGTGGGGTTTACCCTGCCGCCCCTGTCACCAGGGGCGCGGTGCGCTCTTACCGCCCCGTTTCACCCTCACCCGCATAGCCGAGCGGGCAGTTTGTTTTCTGTGGCACTGTCCCTGGGGTTACCCCCGCCGGCCGTTAGCCGGCACCGTCTTCCCGTGGAGCCCGGACTTTCCTCCACCCGCCGCACGCGGCGGGCAGCGACCGTCCAGCCACCTGACGCGGCGGGGTGTGCGCGCCTTCAGGCCGAGAGGTCAAGCCCCTCGTAGAGTTCGTCGACCGGCAACCCGACGCCGATGGCGGCGAGGCCGACGGTCGCGCCCTCGCCATACGTGTCGGCCGTCCAAACCTCACCGACGCGACGCAACATGGTCGCGCCGATGAAATCCTGCTGCAGCATGACGTAGGCCTGGATGGAGGGCGTGTTCCGGTACTCCACGCTCTTGACGAAGCGGTCGACCCGCTCGGTGGACGGCCTGATGATCTCGAACACCACGACGGGATCGTCGACGACGGTAGTCTTTCCTCCCGCGCGGGTGCAGACGACCACCGCGTCCGGATACCGCAGCGAGCCGTCCACTGACATCTTCAAGGCGCTGCCGAACACCTCGCAGGGGGATCCGCGGAGGCGGTTGCGCAAGGCCGTGATCAGCCCGCTTTGGATCGCCGCGTGATTGCGGGTGCCACCGGTCATGGCATACGGCGCACAGCCATCGAACTCGTGGCGGATTTCCTGCCGTTCCTCCCAGGCAAGGAACTCCTTCGCCGTCATGCCGCTGCGCAGGGCGATGCTCATGCGGACTGCCCAGGCGGTTCGAACACAAGTCCTTCGTACAACTCGTCCAGCGGCACCTCGATATCGGCTTCCGGAAGCTGGAGCAGCGAGCCATGACCCTGCACCCGGCCAGCCCAATCCTCACCGTCCCGGGTGAAGACGGTCGCACCCACCTGCGTCTGCTGAAGGATGACGTAGCGCCGAATGGAGGCCGTGTTGCGGTACTCAAGCGCCTTGACGATCCGATCGGTGCTTTCCGTCGTCTCGCTGATGATTTCGAACACCACCACCGGGTCCACGGCGATCGTCCGCCGCGGATCACGCGGGCCGCAGACGATCAACGCGTCGGGGTAGCGGTACGAGCCGTCCACCAACACCTTCATGTTTCCCGAATACGCTCGGCAGTCGCGGCCACGAAGCCGGGTGCGAAGCGCGGTGATCAGGTTGGCGGCAATGTCCTCGTGCGCCTCGCGCGCGCCGGTCATGGCAACGGGCCGCGATCCATCGAACTCGTGACGGAGGTCCTGCCGTTCCTCCCACGCAAGGAACTCCTCTGCCGTCATCGCCTTGCGCAGCGAAGCGCTCAAGTGCGCTCTCCCGATCCGACGATGCATTCTAGCACGGCGCTCAGACGACGGCGCGTCTCCGCGTCGGGCAGCCCGTCCACCCTCTCCTGGCGCCAGTGGCGCTGGAAGGCGCGCAGCACGGTTTCCCCGGGCAGGTCGGTCCGGTAACCGATCGCCGAGAGTGCCGCGGTGACGTCCGCCACCGGGTCCGCGTCCCGGTCAGGCCACAGCCCGACGCCGTTGGCGGCCAGGCCCCGCCAGTCGAACAACTCGCCCGGATCCTCCTTGCGGTCCGGGGCCACGTCGCTGTGGCCGACGACGTTGCGCGGCGGAATGGGATGACGGGACAGGATGCCCAGGCACAACTCGCACACCGCCGCCATCTGCAGCGCCGGGAACGGGCGGTATCCCCATTCATGTCCGGGGTTCACGATCTCGATCCCGATGCAGCGGTCGTTCAGTCCGGCATGGCCGCGCCAGTGCGACACGCCGGCATGCCAGGCGCGCCGGCCCTCCGGCACGAGTTGCCAGACCAGCCCGTCTTCCTCCACCACATAGTGCGACGACACACGGGCGTTCGGGTCGCGCAGCCGGTCGACGGCGTCGGCGGCGGTCCGCATGCCGGTGTAGTGCAGCAACAGCAGGTCAACCGGCAGGCCGGGCGGCCGATCGTCCTGGTTGGGGCTCGGCGCCTGCCTCACAGCCCGCGTTCGCGCTTGATCCTGTCATAGGCCGCGTTGATGCCGGCGACCTTGTCCGTGGCGCTGGCGATGAACTCCTTCGGGACGCCGCGCGATGCCAGGCTGTCCGGGTGGTTGGCCCGCACCAGCGCCTTCCACGCGGCCCGCACCTCGTCATCCGGGGCGGTGCGCGCCACGCCCAGCACGGCGTAGGCGTCGTCAGTCGGCTCCGGCCGGAAGCGGGGGGCGGCGCCGCGGGCGCGGTCCCAGGCCACCACCCCCAGGCCGAACCGCCCGTGAACCCGATGCAGGAAGTCCAGCTCGCGCCCGTTCACCGGCTTGTCGGCGCGGGCGATGGCGAACAGCGCGGCCAGCACGTCCTCCAGCACGCCGGGCGTGTCGGCAAACGCGTCCCCCAGCTGGGCGGCGTACTGCTCGAACCCGTCCGGGCTGTCGCGGGCGGCGTCGAACATGCGGCCGACGTCGCGCACCGCCTCGGGCGGGATGCGAAACTGGCGCTTGAACGCGTCGATCTCCTCCCGCACCACGGCGCCGTCGCATTTCGCGAGCTTGGCCGACAGCACCACCACGCCGACGGCGAACAACTGGTCCCGCCCGCCCAGCATCGCGGCCATCCGGGCGTTGTTCAGGCCGAACCCGCTCGGCATGCGCATGCGGGGGATCGCCCCCTGGTCGGCGGCGTGGCCGAGCGCGGCCCCCATCACGGCCCCGAACGGGCCGCCCATCACCAGTCCGGCGGCGCCGCCGAGCAACTTGCCCCAATATCCCATGGCGCGGAGCTTACCACAGGCCGGGGCGCGGCACAGTGGTCCCTTGCCAGGCCGGACGGGAGGTTTGGCGACCGCCGCGCAACCGGCGAACGGCCTCGCCTGCCCTTGCGTCCGCCGGGCCGCTGCCGTCATCTGCGCAGCGATATTGGGGGAGGGTCGATGTCGGGCTGGCAATTCTGGATCGATCGCGGCGGCACGTTCACCGACATCGTCGCCCGCGACCCGTCCGGCCGGCTCTCCGCGCACAAGCTACTGAGCGAGAACCCGGAGCGTTACAAGGACGCCGCCGTTGCAGGCATCCGCGGCGTGCTGGGCCTGGACGCGGCCACGCCGATCCCGCCCGGCACCATCGAGGCGGTGAAGATGGGCACCACCGTCGCCACCAACGCCCTGCTGGAACGCCGGGGCGAGCGGACGCTGCTGGTGGTCGGCACCGGCTTCGCCGACGCCCTGCGCATCGGCAACCAGGCCCGCCCGCGCCTGTTCGACCTGGAGATCCGCCTTCCCGCCCTGCTGCACGAGCGCGTGGTGGAGATCGGCGGGCGCTTCGACGTGCAGGGCCGCGAGATCGCGCCGTTGGACCAGGCCGCGGCGCGGCACGCCTTCGCCGCCGCGGTGAAGGACGGCATCCGGGCCTGTGCGATCGTGCTGCTGCATGCCTGGAAATACCCGGCGCACGAGCAGGTCCTGGCCGCGCTGGCACGGGAGGCGGGCTTCACCCAGGTCTCCGCCAGCCACGCCACCAGCCCGCTGCTGCGCCTGGTGCCGCGCGGCGACACCACGGTGGTGGACGCCTATCTCTCGCCCATCCTGCGCCGCTACGTGGACCAGGTGGCGGCCGAGCTGCCCGGCGTGAAGCTGTACTTCATGCAATCCAACGGCGGCCTGGCGGATGCCGCCTCGTTCGGCGGCAAGGACGCGATCTTGTCCGGGCCCGCAGGCGGCATCGTCGGGGCCGCCCGCACCGCGGAGGCGGCCGGCCTCGAACGCATCATCGGCTTCGACATGGGAGGCACCTCGACCGACGTGGCGCTGTACGACGGCGCGTTCGAGCGCGCGTTCGAAACCGCGGTGGCCGGCGTGCGCATCCGGGCGCCGATGATGGCGATCAACACCGTCGCGGCGGGCGGCGGCTCCATCCTGCATTTCGACGGGTCGCGCTTCCGCGTGGGGCCTGACAGCGCGGGCGCCAATCCCGGCCCGGCGAGCTACCGCCGCGGCGGCCCGCTGACCGTCACGGACGCGAACGTCATGGTGGGCAAGATCCAGCCAGCGCACTTCCCCGCCATCTTCGGCCCCGATGCCGACCAGACGCTGGATGCCGAGGCGGTGCGGGACGCGTTCGCGGCGCTGGTGCCGGGCCAGGATGCCCGCGCGGTGGCCGAGGGCTTCCTGCGCATCGCCGTCGCCAACATGGCCAACGCCATCAAGCAGGTCTCGCTGGAGAAGGGCCATGACGCCGCCCGCTTCACCCTGCAATGCTTCGGCGGTGCGGGCGGCCAACACGCCTGCCTGGTGGCCGACGAGCTGGGCATGGACACCGTGTTCATCCATCCCCTCGCCGGGGTGCTGTCGGCCTACGGGATGGGGCTGGCGGACCAGGCAGTGCTGCGGGAGCAGGCGGTGGAGACCGAGTTGGACGCGCTGGCCCCGCTCGACGCGCTGGCCGACCGGCTCGGCGCCGAGGCGACGGCGGCCCTGGTCGAGCAGGGCGCCGACGCGGCCCGCGTGCACGTGGAACGCCGCGTCCATATCCGCTACGCCGGGACGCAGGCCGCGCTCGAGGTGCCGCTCGGCCCCGGCGTGCGGGACGCCTTCACCGCCGCCCACCGCACCCGCTTCGGCTTCGCCACGCCGGAGCGCCCGGTCGTCGTCGAGGCCGTGGCGGTAGAGGCGGTCGCGCCCGGCGAACGGGTGGACGAGCCGACGCTTGCAGGCCGCGCCGAGGGCGCACCCGCCGCGTTGGACATGGTCCCGGTCTGGAGCGGCGGGGCGGAGCACGCGGCCCCGGTGTTCGAGCGTGCGGGCTTGCTGGCAGGCGACCGCATCGCCGGCCCGGCGCTGATTCGGGAGGCCAACGCCACCACCATGGTGGAACCCGGCTGGACCGCGGAGGTCACCGGCCGCAACCACCTGCTGCTGCACCGCACCACGCCGCGGGGCCGCGAGGACCCGTCCGCCACCGGCCGTCCGGACCCGGTGCTGCTGGAGCTGTTCAACAACCTGTTCACCAACGTCGCGGAGCAGACCGGCGTCGTGCTCGCCAACACGTCCCTGTCGGTGAACATCAAGGAACGGTGGGACTTCTCCTGCGCCATCTTCGACGCGGCGGGCCGGCTGGTGGCCAACGCGCCGCACGTCCCGGTCCATCTCGGCGCCATGGGCGAAAGCGTGCGCACGGTCCTGCGCCACCGCGGCGCCACGCTGCGCCCCGGCGACGTGGTGGCGCTGAACAACCCGTACAATGGCGGCACGCACCTGCCCGACGTGACGGTGATCACGCCCGTGTTCGACAAGGGCGGCAGCGCGATCCGCTTCTTCGTCGGCTCCCGCGGCCACCATGCCGATATCGGCGGCATCACCCCGGGCTCCACCCCGCCCGCCTCCCACACGCTGGAGGAGGAAGGCGTGGTGATCGACGACTTCCTGCTGGTCGAGGCCGGGCGCTTCCGCGAAGCCGAGTTCCGCGCCCTGCTGGGCGGCGCGCGCCATCCCGCCCGTTCGCCCGACGTGAACGTCGCCGACGTCAAGGCGCAGGTGGCAGCCAACGAACGCGGCGTGCAGGAACTGGCCCGCGTGGTGGAGCGGTACGGCTGGGAGACGGTCGCCGCCTACATGCGCCACGTCATGGACAATGCCGAGGAAAGCGTGCGTCGCGTGCTGGAGAGGCTGCCCGGCGGGTCGTTCGCCTACACGATGGATGATGGCTCGCCCCTGCGCGTGGCGGTGACGGTGGACGCGGCCAGCCGGAGCGCCACGGTAGATTTCACCGGCACCGGCCGGCAGCGGGGCGACAATTTCAACGCCCCGGCGGCCGTCACCCGTGCCTGCGTGCTGTATGCCTTCCGCTGCCTGGTGGGCACGGACATCCCGCTCAACGACGGCTGCCTGGTGCCGCTGGACATCGTCATCCCGCCGGGCACCTTCCTCTCCCCCGCGCCGGGCGCGGCGGTGGTGGCGGGCAACACCGAGGTGAGCCAGGCGGTCTGCAACACGTTGCTGGCCGCCCTGGGCGCCATGGCCTGCAGCCAGGCCACGATGAACAACTTCCTGTTCGGCAACGACGCCACGCAATGTTACGAGACGATCTGCGGCGGCGGCGGCGCCGGCCCCGGCTTCCCGGGCGCGTCGGCGGTCCAGACGCACATGACCAACACCCGCATGACCGATCCGGAGGTGCTGGAACTGCGCTATCCCGTGCGGCTGGAGGAGTTCAGCATCCGCCGCGGCTCCGGTGGCGCAGGACAGTGGGCCGGCGGCGACGGGTCGGTCCGGCGCATCCGCTTCCTGAAGCCGATGCAGGCGGTGATCGTCGCCTCCCGCCGCAGCGAAGGGCCGTTCGGCATGGCGGGCGGCCTGCCCGGACTCGCCGGCGAGCAGTGGGTGGAGCGCGCGGACGGCACGCTGGACACTCTGGCCGGCACGGACAGCGCGGACATGGCGGCGGGCGATGTGTTCGGGATCGCCACGCCAGGCGGCGGCGGCTGGGGAACGCGCCGCTTGGCATGACCGGCGCCGGGCGTCATCGCCGCCCGCCGGCCTCGCGGCGGAGGACGAGCTTCGCGCCGCCCCCGCCCAGCCGCTTGCAGCGGTTCCGGTCGGTGTCCGCTTTGCTGGCCGCGTCGATCGGGCTGACCGTCGCGGCGGCCTGGTTCGTGCCGCGCTTCCTGGATTGGGGACAGTACCGCGCGGCGGTGGAGGCGGTCGCATCCGCCGGACTCGGCCGCCCGGTGCGGATCGCGGGGCCGATCCGCCTGTCCCTGCTGCCGGAAGCGACGTTGGTGGCCGGGGACGTCACCCTGCCCGACACGGGCGACGGCGCCAGCGCCACCGCCTCGCAGCTCCGCTTGCGGGTGGCGCTGGGCGCCTTGATGGCCGGACGGATCGAGCCGCAGGACCTGGTGCTGCGAAGCGCGCATATGCGCCTGCCGTGGCCATTGACCGCGCTGGTGTCGGTCGGGCTGGTGGCGCCGGCCGGCCTGCATGCCCGCGTCGAGGACAGTACTCTGGCAATCGGCGGCCTGCAGGTCACGGCCATCGACGGCGAGCTTCGGGTCGATCCCACGACCGGGCTGCTGTCCGCCGCGGGCCTTGCCTCGGTCATGGAACGCGCATGGCAGATGACCGGGCGGCTCGGCCGGGCGGGCGCGGACGGCTCGGCCACCGTCGAGATCACCTTGGACGGGCAGGGTTCGGCCGTGGGAACGGGTGGAACCTTGTCCGGCCAGATCGCGCCGGATGGCGGGCTTGCCGGGCGGGTCTCTGGCCGGGGGCCGGACCTGTCGCTGCTGCTGCCCGCGCCCGGCGTGGCCTGGAAGGCGGACGGGCAGATCAAGGCGGGCAGCGGCCTCGTGATGGCCGACGACCTGGAGCTGGACATCGGCGACTCGCCGGCGAAGGGAGCTGTGGCGCTGCGGCTGCTGCCGCAGTTGCGGCTCGATGCGGCGCTGGCGACCAGCCACCTGGACCTGGGCGCCTGGCTGCCGCCGCTGCTGCATGGCGAGCGCCCCGCCTTGCCGACCGGGATCGAGCTGTCGGCCGATGCCGCGCAACTCGCCGGCGGCACGTTGCGGCACCTGCGGACCGGTTTCGCCATCGCGTCCGACGGAGTGACCCTGCGGGAGGCGGAGGCCGAACTGCCCGGCAGGGCCACCCTGCACCTGGCCGGGCGGTTGTCCGAAGGGCATTTCAACGGCGAGGCGCGGATCGCCGCTCCGGACATGCCGCAAACCCTGGCATGGCTGCGCCCCGAGGCCCCGGCCGTGGTGGACGCGCTGCCGCCCGGCGCCTGGCAGGCGGCCACCCTCTCCGCCACGGTCAGCGCCGATGCGTCCAGCGTCGCGCTCGCCGGCCTGGCCGGCGACGTGAACGGCACTCCGCTCGCCGGCGACCTTGTGCTGCGGGGAGGTGCCCGGCCGGCGCTGAGGGCAAACCTGCGATTGACCCGGCCGGTGCTGGATAATTGGCTCCCCGCCGCACCGGCCGGCCTGGCGGAAACGGCCGGGTGGCTGACGGCGCTGCCGCGGCGTTTTGCCGGCTTCGACGCCGATGTCGCGGTCACCGCCACCTCGCCAAGCTGGCACAACCTCGCACTGGGCCGATTGGACCTGGACGCGCGGTGCAACGGAGGCACGCTGAACGTGCGCAGGGCCGTGCTGACCGCGCCGGACCTGTCGCTGGCCGTGGCCGGCGCCATCTCACCGGAGGGAAGTCTGGGCGACGCCCGGCTCGACCTGTCGCTGGGCCATGCCGAGATCCTGCCGGCCAGCCTCCCCGCCGAATGGCAGTCCACCCGCGCCTTGTTCCAGGGACCCCTGACAGTGGCGGTCCTGGCCGCCGGGTCGCCGGGCGGGCTGGCGATCACGGCCGCCGCCGAGCTGTCGGACGCACGGGTGCAGACCAACGGCACGTTGGACCTGCCGGGCCGCCACTGGCGGGGCGGCGTCTCGCTGCACCACCCTGGCGCTACGCGGTTGCTGTACTCGGTGGGCTTGGGCGACACGGTGGGATGGCTGGGCGACGGATCGCTGTCGCTGCAAGCGGCGGCGGATGCGGCGGCGGACCATGTGTCGCTCTCGGGGCTGGAGGTCTCGGCGGGATCGCTGCGCCTGTCCGGCGACCTGGCAGTCACCGGGTTGGTGTCGGACCGCCGCGCCGTTAGCGGGACAGTCAACGCGGAAACGCTGCCGATCCCGCGCTTCGATCCGCGGTCGACCGCGCCATGGACATTGACGGCCCTGCATGGCGCCGATGCCAGGCTCTCCGTCCGCGCGGGCCGTCTGCTGTGGGGCTCGTCGCCGTTCGCGGATGACGCGGCGGCAATGATCCGCGTGACCAACGGTGCGCTCCGACTCGACGGCTTCACCGCGCGTGTCGCAGGCGGTACGCTGACGGGGCAGATGAGCCTGGACGACACTTCGCCGCCCCGCCTTGCGCTGTCGGCCAAGCTCGTGGACGCCCTGCTCGACGGCCCGGTTGCCGGAACGCCGGTGGATTTGGCCGCGGGCCGCGTGGATGCGGCGGCCGACCTCGCAGCGACCGGCTACAGCCCGGCGGGCATGCTGGCGACCGCGGATGGGCCGGTGCAGGCGACGGTGCGCGATGGCGCGCTGGAGGGATTGGACGCCGGCCGGATCCTGGCGGCATTGCGAATGGTCACGGCGCCGGGCGGTGCGACGGCCGCCCCGCAGCCAGGCGTGGCGGAGACCCTGTCCGACGTGGCGGCGGCGCTGGGAAGCGGGGCCACGCCCGTCACCCGGTTGGAGCTGCAGGGCACGCTATCCCACGGCACGATGACGCTCTCACGGGGGGATGTGGCGACACCGGCAGGATCGATCGCCGTGACCGGCACGTTCGACGTCCCGGAGGAGGCGGTCGACGCCCGGCTGGCCTTGCGGCCCGCGCTGGAGGCGGCACCCGATATCGGCCTGCGCCTGATCGGCCCGGCGGCGGCGCCCAGTGATTCGCCTGAGCTTGCCGACCTGACCCGCTGGCTGGCCGACCGTTGAGCGGCGGTCAGTTCCGGGCGCGCGGCTGCTCGTCGAACACGGCATATGCCAGGCCCAGCAGCCGGGTGGCGGATTCGGAATATCCGGCGCGGTCGGCATCCTGCGCCAGCGAGATGAGCCGGTCGGCGAGCATCAAGGGGCTGACGGGAGTGGGCTTGGCGGTCTCAAGGCTCGGCATTGCTTCTGCTCCTGCGCGGCCATTTGTGGCCGGTGAAGCAACGATGCCGATATAACTTTGCTGAAACGTTAAGGCCTGGAAGACAGCGCGAAGACCCTTAAGGCCGAAGCAAGGGGCCGGTCCGGCCCGCGCCCCGCATCCACCACGGCCACCAGGCCGGCCAGCGTTTGGCCGTTCTGCGCGGACAGCGTGGCGAGGGCATCCCAGAACTCCGGCTCCAGCGCCACGGAGGTACGATGGCCGGCCAAGGTGATGCTGCGCTTCTCCAGCATCACGCCAGGCGGGCGGCGGCCCAGGCGCCGGCCTCGGCCACCATGGCGTCGGTGTCGGCGGCCAGCATGGCGGCGGCGGGCTGCAGAGCCTGGTCGCCGGAGTTGCCGATCGCGATGGCGACGTTGCGGGCGAAGCGCTCCCGGCCGATCCGCTTGATCGGGGACCCGCTGAACAGCGCGCGGAAGCCGGCGTCGTCCAAAGCGGCCAAATGCCGCAACGCGGGCGCTTCCAGGTCGGGCCGCGGCCGCAGCTTGGCGTGGCGGGACAGCTGGGCGAAACGGTTCCATGGGCAGGCGGCAAGGCAGTCGTCGCAGCCATAGATGCGGTTGCCCATCAACGGGCGCAGCGCCGGCGGGATCGGCCCGCGATGCTCGATGGTGAGGTAGGAAATGCAGCGCGTCGCATCCAGCCGGTAGGGCGCGGGAAACGCGTCGGTCGGGCACGCCACCTGGCACCGCGTGCAGCTGCCGCAGCGGTCGGCATGCGGCGCATCGGGGGGCAATTCCAGCGTCGTGTAGATCTCCCCCAGGAACAGCCAGGAGCCTTCGGCACGCGAGACGAGGTTGGTGTGCTTGCCCTGCCAGCCCAGCCCGGCCGCCGCGGCCAGCGGCTTTTCCATCACGGGCGCCGTGTCCACGAACACCTTGACCGCCGGGCCGAACCTGCTGGCGATGAACTGCGCCAGGTGCTTCAGCATGCCCTTCATCACGTCGTGATAGTCGCGATGGCGGGCATAGATGGAGATGGCGCCGCGATCCGGCCTGCGCGTGACGGCAAGCGGATCGGCCGCCGGGGCGTAGCTCAACCCAAGAGCGACGACGCTGCGCGCCTCCGCCCACAGCGCCTGCGGGTGGCTGCGTTCATCGGCGCGCTCCGCCAGCCATCCCATGTCGCCATGCTGCCCGGCCGCGATGAAGGCGCCCAGCCGCTCCCGTGCCTCCGGGCCGAGCGAGGCCGGCGCGAAGCCGACCGCGTCGAAGCCGAGGGCCAAGGCCCTGGCGCGGATCTGCCGGGCCGGCGTGTCCGCCGCCATCGATCAGCCCCGGCCGCGATACGGCGGCACGCCCTGGTCCGGGATCCACGCGCCGGGCGGCGGTGCGCCGGTCTGCCAGAACACGTCGATCGGGATGCCGCCGCGCGGATACCAATAGGCGCCGATCCGCAGCCAGCGCGGCGACAGCAGGCGCACCAACCGGTCGGCGATGTCCATGGTGCACGCCTCGTGGAAGGCGCCATGGTTGCGGAAGCTGCCCAGGAACAGCTTGAGCGACTTGCTCTCCACCAGCCATTCGCCGGGTATGTAGTCGATCATGACATGGGCGAAATCCGGCTGCCCGGTCAGCGGGCAGAGCGAGGTGAACTCCGGCGCCGTCAGCCGGACGACGTAATCCTTCCTGGCATGGGGGCTGGGCACGCGCTCCAGCACCGCCTGGCCTGGGGAGGCGGGCGCCATCGTGGCACGGCCGAGCTGCGTCAGTCCGGCATAGGGCTGGTCGTCGAGTTCGCTCATGACGCCTAGCTGTGGTGCGGCGGACCGGCATTCCAGCCCGCCCGCACGGATTCGCCATGCTCTGCCAGGCGGCCGGCCGCGATGGCCCCCCGCATGCCGTCCATCAGCCGGGCGTAGTAGGTGAGGTTGTGCCCGGTCAGCAGCATCGGCCCCAGCATTTCGTTGGCCCGGAACAGATGGTGCAGATAGGCCCGGCTGTGCCGCGTGCAGGCCAGGCAGGAGCAGGCCGGATCCAGCGCCGCGCCATCGTCGGCATGGCGGGCATTGCGCAGGTTCAGCACGCCCAGGCTGGTGTAGGCGCGCGCCGTCCGCCCCGCCCGGGTCGGCATCACGCAATCGAACATGTCGACGCCCCGCGCCACCGCGCCCAGCAAATCGTCCGGCGTGCCCACGCCCATCAGGTAGCGGGGGCGGTCGGACGGGAGCTGCGGCACCGTGGCATCCAGCACGGTGAACATCGCCGCCTGCCCCTCCCCCACTGCCAGGCCGCCAATGGCCAGCCCTTCGAAGCCCAGGGGCCGCAGCGCCTGCACGGAAGCGGCCCGCAGATGCGGGAAGACGCCGCCCTGGACGATGCCGAACTGGCCGTAGCCCGGCCGCGGCCGGAAGGCCGCGCGGGACCGGGCCGCCCATCGCATGGACAGCGCCATGGACGACCCGGCCTGCTGCTCGGTGGCGGGAAACGGCGTGCATTCGTCGAATGCCATGGTGATGGTGGCGTCCAGCTGGTCCTGGATCGCGGTCGAGGTCTCGGGCGTCAGCCGATGGGCCGAGCCGTCCAGGTGGGAGCGGAAGGTCACGCCGTCCTCGTCCATCTTGCGCAGCGCGGCGAGCGACATGACCTGGAACCCGCCCGAATCGGTGAGGATGGGACCTGGCCAGTCCATGAACCGGTGCAGCCCGCCGAGGGCGGCCACCCGCGCGGCGCCGGGCCGCAGCATCAGGTGGTAGGTGTTGCCCAGCACCAGCCTGGCCCCTGTGGCGCGCACGCCATCCGCCGTCATCGCCTTCACCGTGCCGGCGGTGCCGACGGGCATGAACACCGGCGTCGGCACGTCGCCATGCGCAGTGCGCAGCACCCCTGCCCGCGCGGCGCCGTCCTGGGCCGACAGCACCCATGAAAGGGTCAAAAGCCCTGTTCCCCAGGGAGAGGGTCGGATGAGGGCGGGCTGCCGGCGGAATGCGTGTGATGCACCCTCACCCCTGCCCTCCAGAGGGAGAGGGAGCAAGAAGGCTCGAATCCCCGTAGGAGTAGAAGCGGTATCCCGCCGCGATCGCATGCGCGTACGCGGCCCGCATGCGCTGCGTCCCGGCGAAGGCGCAGACCAGCATGAACAGCGTCGAGCGCGGCAGGTGGAAGTTCGTCATCAGCCGGTGCACGGCGCGGAAGCGGAAGCCCGGGCGGATGAACAGCGCGGTCTCGCCGTCGAACGGCTGCACGCCGTCCTCCGTCGCCGCACTCTCCAGCAGGCGCAGCGTGGTGGTGCCCACGGCGACCACCCGGCTCGCCTGGCGGATGGTAAGTGCCGCCTGATCCGTCACATGGCCGCGTTCCGGGTGCATGCGGTGGGCCTCCGGGTCGCCGCGCATCGGCAGGAACGTGCCGGCGCCGACATGCAGGGTGACGGTGGCGCGCTGCACGCCCGCCGCCGCCAATTGCCCCAGCAGCGCGGGCGTGAAATGCAGCCCTCCGGTCGGGGCGGCGACGGCGCCCTCGGTGCGGGCGAACACCGTCTGGTAATCCGCCTCGTCCGCCGCCGTCGGCCCGGCCGGGCGGGCGATGTAGGGCGGCAAGGCCAGCGCGCCCGCCCGCCGCAACGCCTCGGCAAACGCCCCGCCCTCCTGGTCGAAGCGCAGCGTCACATCGCCTTCATCCCGTGCCAGGACGATCGCCCGCATCTCCGTCCCGTCCAGCGACAGCACGTCGCCCACTACCAGGCGCCGGGCGTTGCGGGCCAGCGCGTGCCATGTGCCGTCCGGCAAAGGACGGTCCAGCGTCAACCCGATCCGCGCCGCGCCACGCCGTGCGCTCAGTTGCGCCGGGATCACCCGCGTGTCGTTCGCCACCAGCAGGTCGCCGGGCGACAGCAAGGCCGGCAGATCCGCCACGACATGATCCCGCAGTGCCGCGTCCACGCACAGCAGCCGGGCCGCCTCGCGCGGGCGGGCCGGCTGCTGCGCGATCAGTCCGGGCGGGAGGTCGAAGGCGAACGGGTCAGACGGAGAGATAGGAGCTGATCTCGATCAGGTTGCCATCGGGATCGCGGCAATACACCGACTGCATCGGCCCCAGCGCCCCGGTCTTGGCCACAGGACCCGCCTCGATCCCGATGCCGCACTCATGCAGGTGGTCGACCACGTCCTCCGGACCCACGGCGGTGATAAAGCAGGCATCGATGCTGCCGGGCCTGTCGTTGACTCCCGTGGCCCAGGCCCGCGTATCCGCATCGGCAGGGCGCAGGTTGAGCTTCTGGCCGCCGAATTTCAGCGCGGTGCGGGCGCCGTCGCCGAACTCCTCCCGCTCCATGCCCAGGACTCGCTGGTACCAGGAGGCCGTGATCTCAACATCCTTGCAATTCACCACGATGTGGTCGAGACGGTCGACGGTGAATCGCATGGCAGTGTCCAGTATGAGAGGCTTCGCCCGCCGCGCGTATATCGCCCTGCGCCGCCCCCGGCAATTCGGCTTCGCCCTGGCCCTGTTGGCGGGCACTGCCGCATCCGCGCAGACCGAGGGTGTCGAGATGCGGCCGGCCATCGCCTATGGTCCGCTGCCGGCCGAGCAGGGCGACCTCTATCTTCCCGCCATGCCGAAAACCCGCAGGCCCGCCGTGGTGGTGGTCCATGGCGGCGGCTGGGTTAGCGGGAGCCGCCACGCGAACGACTATTTCGCCAGCGTGCTGGCCGCCAGGGGCGTGGTGGTGCTGAACATCGACTACCGCCTGGCGGACAAGGCGCGCCCCGACACGCGATGGCCGGCGCAATTGGTGGATGCCCAGCTCGCCGTGCGCTTCCTGCGCGCCCACGC
Source organism: uncultured Acetobacteraceae bacterium (assembly GCA_964244585.1). GTDB lineage: Bacteria > Pseudomonadota > Alphaproteobacteria > Acetobacterales > Acetobacteraceae > LMUY01. The sequence goes on from CAXTJM010000011.1 coordinate 119,954, forward strand.
CGCCGAATTCGGCATCGACCCCGCGCGGCTCGGTTCGGTCGGCGATTCCTCGGGCGCCCAGCTGGCCGTGTTCCTGGGTATGGCGAAAGCGGTGGTGCCGGGCGACGAGGCCGCGCTCTATCCCGGGCAGCGTCCGGACGTGAAGGCCGTGGTGGATCAGTTCGGACCGATGGACCTGCCCGCCATGGGCGATTTCGGCGTCGGCTCGATCGAGGCGATGTTCGGCACGCCGACGCCGCCCCCGGCCGACCTGCTGACGGCCTCGCCGATACCCTCGCTCACCTCGCGCAGCGCCGCGGTCTATATCATCCACGGGCGGAGCGACCGCGTCGTCCCGTTCGACTCGTCACGCCAATTGATGGAAGCGCTGAAGGCTCGCAGGGTGCCGGTGGAACTGGTGCCCTACGACGGTGACCACGCCTATGTAGGCCTGGGCAGCCCGCAAATCGGCAAGCTGCAATCCGACGCGATCAACTGGCTGGTCGCCCAACTGCAGCGCTGATGCGGCGCCGGCTCACGCGTGCTTCGGCAAGTCTGCCGCAGACGGTTCCGGCGACGTCGCGATGGTCCGTATCGCCGGCTGGAAGATGTCCGGCGACGGCTCGTTGAGGCGATACAGTTCAAGTTGCTTGCGCGTCGGCAGCGAAGCGGTCTCGTCGCCCTTGGCATTGTAGAATTCCAGCACCACCAACCCGGTGGATGGATCCAGCAGCGACACCGGACTGGCATGAGGCGAGGCCGCGGCGGCCGCGGCAGGGGACGCCACCCCGCCGCCCGATGTGACGCCGCTGCCCGACGGCTGGGACTGTACAGGCGACGAAAATGCCTGAGATGGGATGGCAGACAGATCTGGCAGCATGGTGCTTCCCTGGCGAGCGAGAGGACAGGGCGTTTTGCCGCGGATGGATGCGCTCTAGAACATCAAATCCTGCTTAACAAAACGTTTCCAAGCGCAACATCCTGGCTAAATCTCCTTCACTCCGCTGGCCAGGTTGTTCAACGTTCGCTCATCTTGGGTTCCATGGCGTCGTAGAAATCATTGCCCTTGTCGTCCATGACGATGAAGGCGGGAAAGTCCTCCACCTCGATCCGCCACACGGCCTCCATGCCGAGTTCCGGATATTCCAGCACCTCCACCTTGCGGATGCAGTCCTGTGCCAGGCGCGCCGCCGGGCCGCCCACGCTGCCGAGATAGAAGCCGCCATGCGCCCGGCAGGCATCGCGCACCGCGCGCGACCGATTGCCCTTGGCCAGCATGACCAGGCTGCCGCCGGCTGCCTGAAACTGCTCCACGTAGCTGTCCATGCGCCCCGCCGTGGTCGGGCCGAACGAGCCGGTGGCGAAGCCCTCGGGGGTCTTGGCCGGGCCTGCGTAGTAGACCGGGTGGTCCTTGATGTAGCCGGGCAACGGCTCCCCGGCGGCCAACCGCTCCGCCAGCTTGGCATGGGCGATGTCTCGGGCCACCACCATCGTGCCGGTCAATGACAATCGGGTCGAAACCGGATGGCGCGATAGGTCCCGCCGTATGTCGATCATCGGCCGGTCGAGGTCCACCCGCACCATTTCGCCGCCGAGGATGTCGTCGGTCGCCTCCGGCAGGAAGCGCGCCGGGTCGGTTTCGAGCTGTTCCAGGAATACGCCCTCGGGCGTGATCTTGGCCAGGATCTGCCGGTCGGCGCTGCACGACACGCCGATGCCGACGGGCAGGCTGGCGCCGTGGCGCGGCAGGCGGATCACGCGGACGTCGTGGCAGAAATACTTGCCGCCGAACTGCGCGCCGATGCCGATGCGCCGCGTCATCTCCAGCACCTGGCGCTCCATCTCCACGTCGCGGATCGCGTGGCCGGCCTTGGTACCCACAGTGGGCAGGGTGTCCAGCCAGCGGGTGGAGGCGAGCTTCACCGTCTTCAGCGTCAGTTCCGCGCTGGTACCGCCGATCACGATCGCCAGGTGGTAGGGCGGGCAGGCGCTGGTGCCGAGCGTGCGGATGCGCGTCTCCAGGTACGCCAGCAGCCGGTCCGGGTTCAGGATGGCGCGCGTCTCCTGGAACAGGAAGGTCTTGTTGGCGCTGCCGCCGCCCTTGGCCACGAATTGCAGGTGGAACTCGTCGGCGTGGTGGTCGCCGGGCGCCGCCATGATGTCGAACTGGACGGGCAGGTTGTTGCCGGTGTTCACCTCCTCGAACATGCCGATCGGCGCCATCTGGCTGTAGCGCAGGTTGGTCTCCGTGTAGGTGCGGTGCACGCCGTAGGACAGCGCCTCCTCCTCGTCGCCCTGCACCCAGACGCGCTGGCCCTTCTTGCCGAACACCAGCGCGGTGCCGGTGTCCTGGCACATCGGCAGGACGCCGCCCGCGCTGATCGCGGCGTTCTTCAGCAGGTCCAGCGCCACGAACCGGTCGTTGGCGCTCGCCTCCGGGTCGTCCAGGATGGCGCGCAACTGCGCCAGGTGGCCGGGCCGCAGCAGATGGGATGTGTCGTGGAACGCCTGGAACGCCAACTCGCTCAGCGCCTCCGGCTGGATGCGCAGCACCGTGTGGCCGTCGCAGGACGCGGTGGAGACGCCGGCCAGGTCCAGCCTGCGCCAGGGTGTGGCGCGTTCGCCCACCGGGAACATCGGGGCATAGGTGAACCCTGGGGTCCGAGGCGGCAGGCTGTCCATGCAATTCCTCCGAATCAATCCCGCCGTTTGCGGAATGCGTCCAGGCTGACGATCTGCGGCTCCTCCACGCGGGCCGGCGCCTCGACGGGTTCGTCCTCCGCCGCGTCGTCGATTTCCTCGCTATTGGCCGCCTCCACCGGGGCGGCCCGGAAGCGCAGGCCGAACTGCGCATGCGGGTCGGCGAAGGCGGTCAACGCGGTGAACGGGATCACCAGCGTGCTGGCGATGCCGCCGAACGACAGGCCCACGCTGAAGAAGCCCTGCTCCTCGTTGACGCGCAGATCCCAGAACTGGTGCTGCAGCACGATGGTCATCTCTTCCGGATACTGCGCCAGCAGGCGGGCCGGGATCGTCACGCCGGTCTGGTCGGTGCGGAAGCTGACGTAGAAATGGTGCTGCCCCGGCATACCCTGCTCACCGGCGAATTGCAGCGCGCGGATGGCGACCCCGCGCATCGCCTCCTGCGCCCAGGCATCGTACGGCAGCAGGCTGTCGGGCCGGGGGGCGGTGGGTTCGTCGTCTTCCATGGCGCTTGCTCGATTACAGTGGGTCTGATTAGCGCAGAATCGCGGGCCGGCGCAAAAATGCGCCCCTGCGATAGCCAACGGCCATCTGCTCACCATGCTAATGTGGCAACGTCGCGGCAACGGAGGACTCGCATGTACATCGCCATGAACCGCTTCAAGGTCGCCCCGGGCTCGGAGGCGGATTTCGAACATCTCTGGACCAGCCGCGACAGCCATTTGCGCGACGTGCCGGGCTTCGTCGAATTCCACCTGCTGCGCGGCCCCACGAAGGAGGACCACGTGCTCTATTCGTCCCACACGATCTGGGCCGACCACGCCTCGTTCGAAGGTTGGACGAAATCGGAGGCATTCCGCGCCGCCCACCGCAACGCCGGGGACAACCGCGCCATGTATCTCGGCCATCCGGAGTTCGAAGGGTTTTCCGTGGTGCAGACAGTGAAATGAGCGCGCGGCCGCCCGAACAGTCGCAGATGCTGTTCCACGCGGCCGCGCGGGACGGCGACACGGCATCGCTCTCGGCCATGCTCGATGCCGGGATCGATCCGAACCAGCCTGACAGCCGAGGCTTCACCCCGCTGATCCTGGCTAGCTACAACCATCGGATGGAGGCAACGGCGCTGCTGCTGCGCCGGGGCGCTGCCATCGACGGCGTCGATGCCGAGGGCAGCACGGCGCTGGGCGGCGTGGCGTTCAAAGGCCATCTGGACATCGCCCGGCACCTGCTCGCCTGCGGCGCGGCGGTCGACCACCCGAACCATGCGGGCCGCACGCCCCTGCTATTCGCCGTGATGTTCGGCCGGGCGGACATGGCGGTGCTGCTGATGCAGCACGGTGCGGACCCGGAGCATGCCGATGCGGAGGGCGTCAATCCGGTCGACACCGCCCGGCAGAGCGGCAGGGCCGACCTGCTTGCCGCGTTCGGTCCGCCCGCGTGATCGCGCATGCCTTGACGGAGGGCGTCGCGGCCCGCTTCGCCGCCGTGGCCTTGGGCCACGTCACGCGTGAATTCCCGAACAAGCCCGCCAACGTCATGTCCGGCCCGCAGGACGCCCGGACGCCGCGTGACCTGCACCCGGTGTTCTACGGCAGCTTCGACTGGCATTCCTGCGTGCATGCCTATTGGACGCTCGCGCGGCTGCTGCGGCTGTTCCCGGCCATGGCGCCGGCCAGCGAGATCCGCACGCTGTTCGACGGCCACCTCATCGCCGAGCGGGTGGCGGGCGAGGTGGCCACGATGCAGCACGGGATGGCGCGGGGCTTCGAACGCCCGTACGGCTGGGCATGGCTGCTGAAGCTGGCCGAGGCGCTGCCCCACCTGCCCGACCGCCGCTGGTCGGACGCATTGGCCCCCTTGACCGCATTGTTCGTGCAGCGCTTTGCCGAGTTCCTGCCGAAGGCGGGCTATCCCGTGCGGGTGGGCACGCATTTCAACACCGCCTTCGCCTTGGCGCTCGCGTCGGACTACGCAGTGGCCGCAGGCGACGCGACGCTGCTGGGCCTGCTGCGGCACACCGCAGAGGGTTGGTACGCCGCCGACGCCGACTGCCAGGCTTGGGAGCCGGGCGGCGACGATTTCCTGTCCTCCGCGCTGATGGAGGCGGAGTGCATGCGGCGCCTGCTGCCGGCGGAGCGGTTCGCCCCCTGGTTCGACCGCTTCCTGCCGCATCTGGCGGAGGCGCGTCCCGCCACCCTGTTCGCGCCCGCCGCGGTCAGCGACCGCACCGACGGCAAGATCGCCCATCTGGATGGCCTCAACCTCAGCCGCGCCTGGTGCTGGCGGGCCCTGGCGCGCACGCTCGCGCCGGCCGACCCACGGCGGATCATGATGGAGCAGGCAGCCGGGCTGCATCTGGACGCCGGGCTGCCGCATGTCGCTGGCGACTACATGGGGGAGCATTGGCTGGCCAGCTTCGCCGTGCTGGCGCTGGAGGGCTGATCAGGGGACCTCCTGGTCCGCCAACGCCGACTCCAGCGGCACGAAAGCGCCGCCGGCAGCATCGACCGCCGAAACGCTGCCGTCCTCGATGCCGTAGACCCAGCCATGCAGCCTCACCCGCCCGGTGGCCAGCCGGGCCGCGACCGCCGGATGGGTCGCCAGATGGGCGAGCTGGATGCGCACGTTCTGTTCCACCAGCGCCTGCAACTTGTCGGGTCCCGTCACGCCGGGATGAGTCACCTCCACGACGCTGCGCGCCGCTTCCGCGTTGCGCAGCCACGAGGCGACCGTCGGCATGGTGCCGAGCAGCGGGTCGTCCGGGTTGAGCAGGGCCTTCATGGCGCCGCAATCCGAATGGCCGCAGACGACGATGTCGGTGACCTCCAGCGCCATGCAGGCATATTCCACGACGGCGGACACACCGCCCAGCATCTCGCCATAGGCGGGCACGACGTTGCCGATGTTGCGGCAGACGAACAGCTCCCCAGGGCTGGTCTGCGTGATCAGCTCGGGCACGACGCGGCTGTCCGCGCAGGCGATGAACAGGGTCTGCGGCTGCTGCCCGGTCGCCAGAGCGGCGAACAGCTTCTCGCGTTCGGGAAAAGCGCGCTCGCGGAACGTGCGGACGCCGTCGACGAGGCGGCGAAAGCCATCCCCACGAACCGTCATGCTGGCTGCCATCCGGGGAATCGGGCCACGTCGCTACTCCACCTCCGGACCGGTCATCGCGTAATCGACCCTCGTCTCGCACGGCGTGGTTTTTGTCCAGCTACCCGGAATAACGCTGCTCCTGCCATGGGTCGCCGCGGTCATGATAGCCGCGCACCTCCCAGAAGCCCGGCTTGTCGGCGACGGCAAACTCGATCCGCTGCAGCCACTTGGCGCTTTTCCACAGATAGAGGTGCGGCACCACCAGCCGGACCGGGCCGCCATGCTCCGCCGTCAGCGCCTGGCCGTTCCAGGAATGGGCCAGGATCGCGCCTTCGGCGGCGAAATCGGCCAGAGGCAGATTCGTGGTGTAGCCATCGTGGCTGTGCAGCACCACGAAGCTCGCGGCGTCCAAGGGCCGCACGGCCTCCAGGATGGTGCGGGTGGAGACGCCGTCCCACACGTTGTCGTAGCGCGACCATGTCGTGACGCAGTGGATGTCGCTCACTTCGCGCAATTGGTCCTGAGCGCGGAACGCGGTCCAGTCCCAGGTCACCGCCTCCGCCACCGCGCCGAACACGCGGAGCGACCAGCGGGCCGGCTCGATCCTGGGGTGCACGCCCAGGTCCAGCACCGGCCAGTCCTGCACCAAGTGTTGGCCCGGTGGCAGGCGATTCCGCCCCGGCGCCGGGATCCGGCCGGTCAGGAAGCGGCCCTGCCCGGCCCAGGCCTGCTTGGTGCGCGTGAGCTTGCTTTCGCGCGGCACCGGCCCGGTCACGTCATGGCATCCTGACGGACCAGCGCCGGTGCCAGTTCGGCCAGGATCTCGTACGAGCGCAACCGGGCGGCGTGGTCGTGGATCGCGCCGGCAACCATCACCTCATCTGCCTGCGTTTCGTCGAGGAACTCCGCCAGGTCGCGCTTCAGCGTCGCCGGGGAGCCGACGAACGAGCAGGCAAGCATTCCAGAGGCCTGCGCCTTTTCGGCCGGCGACCAATACGCCTCGATATCGTCGATCGGCGGCAGCAACTTGCCGCGGGTGCCGCGGAACATGTTGGTGAAGCTCTGCTGGACGGAGGTGAACAGTCGCCGTGCCTCCGCGTCCGTCGCGGCGGCGATCACGTTGGCGCCCACCATGGCATGAGGCCGCGCCAGCTGTGCCGACGGGCGAAAGCGTTCGCGATAGACCTGCAAGGCCTGCATCAGGGCATCCGGGGCAAAGTGCGAGGCGAAGGCGTAGGGCAGCCCGAAATGCGCCGCGACCTGCGCGCCGTACAGCGAGGAGCCGAGGATCCATAGCGGCACCTGGGTACCGCCGCCCGGCACTGCCTGCACGCGCTGCCCCGGCTGCACCGGGCCGAACAGCGCCTGCAATTCCGCCACATCCTGCGGGAACTGCTCCGCCGCCTCCGGGTCGCGGCGCAGGGCGCGCTGCGTGTAGCCGTCCGAGCCCGGGGCGCGGCCCAGGCCCAGATCGATCCGGCCCGGATACAGCGTCTCCAACGTGCCGAATTGTTCCGCGATGACCAGCGGCGAATGGTTCGGCAGCATGATGCCGCCCGCGCCCACCCGGATGCGATGCGTGCCGCCCGCCACGTAGCCGACGGTCACGGCAGTGGCGGCACTGGCGATGCCGACCATGTTGTGGTGCTCCGCCAGCCAGTAACGGCGGTAGCCCCAGCGTTCGGCGTGCTGCGCCAGGTCCAACGAGTTGTGCAGCGCGTCCGCCGCGTCCGAGCCGTGCGGCACCGGAGCCAGGTCGAGCACCGAAAACGCTTGCATGGTCAACTCCGCCAACATTCGCCACCGATGTCAGCCTTCGGTGGCGGTAACGCAAGGGCGCATGCGGAAGTGGGGGGCTTCTGTTGCCCGGTGCCCCCCGAACCGCGTCTATCGCAACTTACGCTGCGACTGCGAATGCCTCATGATTGTCATTGGCATTTGTAATATAGCCCGATGACGGCGGTACAATGCCGAGCGAAAAATACGTCTTTACCACGCGTGTCGAGCCTATTTCGTCCCCACAGCCATCACGGAGATGGTGGAGACGCCGAGTACTGCCCCCGGGTCCACAACGATTATTCCACGCACCGTTTATCGCCATATCTGGCAAGCCAGCATCGCCAATATAGGCGATCGCCGCGCCGAATGGTAGGGGGTCGTTCATGCCGACCTCATCCGAACAAGCCGCCGCCATCGCCGAGTTGCGCACCATCGCCGCACCCACCCTGCGCGCGACCGTCCCCGCGCTGGAGGCCATGCTCTACCATGCCATGCCCGTGCTGGATCACGGCTTCGTCCGCGTCGTGGACTATATGGGGGACGATGCAGCGGTGGTTCAGGCCGCCCGCGTGTCCTATGGCCGGGGCACCAAGCGCGTCAGCGAGGATACCGGGCTGATCCGCTACCTCATGCGCCACCGCCACTCCACCCCGTTCGAGATGTGCGAGATCAAATACCACGTCAAGCTGCCGATCTTCGTGGCCCGGCAGTGGATCCGCCACCGCACGGCCAACGTGAACGAGTACTCCGCCCGCTACTCCGTCATGGACCGGGAGTTCTATATTCCCGCGCCGGAGCACCTGGCCGCCCAATCCGCCAGCAACCGACAGGGCCGTGGCGGCGTGCTCGACGGGGATGAGGCAGCCTGCGTGCTGGACCTGCTGCGCAACGATGCCGGACAGGCGCACGACCACTACACGTGGATGCTGAACGAGGGCGAGGCCGACCCGGCGCGGCAGGGCCTGGCGCGCGAGTTGGCGCGCATGAACCTCACGCTCAACACCTACACGCAATGGTATTGGAAGACCGACCTGCACAACCTGCTAGGCTTCCTGTCCCTGCGGGCAGATGCCCATGCGCAATACGAGATCCGCGCCTATGCCGACGTGATGATGCAAGGGGTGGAGGCATGGGTGCCGGCCACCGCCGCCGCCTTCCGCGACTATCGCCTTGGCGCGGCCACATTCTCGGCGGGGATGCTCGCCGTGCTGCGCCGCCGCCTGGCCGGGGAGGCGGTCCAGCAGGCCGGCAGCGGGCTCAGCAAGCGGGAATGGGCGGAGATGGAGGCGGCCCTCTCGTGATCCTGGTGTTCGGCAGCATCAACCTCGACTTCATCTACGAGTTGGACGCGTTGCCGACGCCGGGCCGCACGGTCATCGGCCGCTCTGCCCTGATACAGCCCGGCGGCAAGGGCGCGAACCAAGCGGTCGCCGCGGCACGGGACGGGGCGACGGTGGCGATGGTCGGCGCGGTCGGCAACGATGCGGCGGCCGAGGCGGCGCTGGCCGGGTTGGGAGCGGCCACGGTCGACCTGTCCCGAGTCTCCCGTGTGGACCAGGTGACGGGCAGTGCCGCCATCTGCGTCGACCGGGACGGCCAGAACCAGATTGCCGTCGGCAGCGGGGCCAACCTGCTGCTGTCGGCGGACCAGGTGGCGGAGGCCGACCTCGGTCCGGACACGACATTGCTGCTCCAGATGGAAGTGCCGGCCGAGCAGTCTGCGGCGCTGATCCGCCGGGCGCGGGCACGCGGCGCGCGCATCATCCTCAACCTGGCGCCTGCCCTGCCGATGGCGGATGACGCACTAAGGATGGTGGATTGGATCGTGATCAACGCAGAGGAGGCGGGATGGCTCGGTGAGCATCTTGGCGCCGCCGCCAACCCGGCCTCGTTGCACGCGGCGCTGGGAACGGGCGTCGTACGCACCAGAGGGCATCAGGGAGCGTCTGCCACGAACGCCGACGGCAATCTGTTGGTCAGCGCCATCACCGTTCCCGTCATCGACGCGACCAGTGCCGGCGACTGCTTCATCGGCGTCTTCGCGGCAGGGTTGGACCGGGGCGAGGACGTCTGGCACGCGCTGCGCCGGGCGAACGTGGCGGCTGCATTGAGTTGCGCCCGGCGAGGCAGCCAGGCCAGCATTCCTTCACGGGAGGAGACGGATGCCGCCTACCCAACCAGTCCGCGGCCGACCGACAGGCAGGCCGAGATAGAAGACTAGACCAGCTACCGGACAGCCTCCGGCACGGAGCAATCGTAACGGGAGATTTCGGCGAGAAGGGACCACACCTTCTCCGGCTCCATCCTGCTATCCGGGTCGTTCAGCATACGATCGAGTTCATCAAGCTTCCGCTCGTGTTCAGCATCGTCCATCATCTGCTCCGCTGCATTGCAACATAGAACACTACGACGCGCATCATGGCGGCTCCAAGGCCGTTGTTCCCGCCTCACGATCAAGTCATATGGATGACGTCACGGCTGGCGCGAGGGCGGTCACCTTGGCGGAAGGGTGCAGCGGATTGCGAAAGCGGAACTCGCCGTCCGGCGCGGCATCGGGCGTTGCCATGCCGAACATCTCGACCCGGGACGCACAGGTGACGGCGACCACCGGCCGCGCCCCCGGGTCGGTCAGGAATTGGCGGGCCTCGCCCTCCAAATCCATCCGCTCGCGCAGCAGGCGCCATTCCGTGCGATCGGTATCCTCGATGAACATCGCCAGGATGCCCGGCCGGCTGCCGGTCAGCCGCGTCGGCGCGACTTCGGTCATGCGGCGGCGAACCGCGACCGCAACCTCGTTCTCCCGCCCGGCCCGCGCCGCCAGGACGAACATGCTGCGCTTGGCGGTCATGACGGCCAAGTGCGCCTCCGGACCGAACTCGTTGCGCAGCCGTGGCATCAGGCCCAGTTCGTCGGCTTGGGCGGCTGCCAGCATCAGCGGGTCCAACCGCAACACGGCGGCCTCGTCATGGTCGGCCCGGCGCATGGAAGACAACATGGTCGTGATGCGGCCGTGCAGGGCAGCCAATGCGTCCCCTTCGGGCAGATCCTTCAGGCCCTGGGGCAGCGTCATCTTCAGCAGATAGCGTCCGGGATGGCTGGCGAGCCAGACCTGCAGGTCCGGGTCCACCCGGTCGCAGAGGTTGGACCACGCCCCACGATGTACGCCGCGGCCATCCTCCGCGGACACTACATCGCAGGCGATCTCCGCATCCTGGCCGTCGCGATGGATCAGCAAATCGAAGCTTGTGTCGTCTTGCAGGCCGGAAAACTCGACATCGAACCCGCGTGCCCGCTGCAAGGCGGCGGTGCGAAGCAGATGGAAGGCGGGGATCAAGGTGTTGTCGGCTTCGGCGGCCAGACGCAAGCGCGTCCGCAACCGGTCCCTGCTGCGGCCCGGCAAGTCGCTGAACAGCCGGCTCGCATCGGTCGCCAGCCGCGCGATGCACGACTCGGCAGGGCTTGGCGGCCGGTTGCGACCAGCCTTGCGCCAGCGATCGATCGTCAGCTCGATGATATGACGCTGTTGCAGGGCGCGACCCTGGCGGGTGGGCTTCGCCGCAGCCGCCTTCAACTCGGCAATCCTGTCGGCCCATTTCCGAGACCCGAACCCGTCCACGAACGATTGCAGCGCTGCAGGATCAACCTGGATGTCAGGATCGGTCATGAAAAATATTTAGCGCCCTCACCATCGGCGCCACACACACATGGTCGTGACATGCGGTCAATTGCGCGGCAGCTGCATGGATGACGGGGCGGCCGGATTTTGCGCGCGATGGCGCAGCAGGTGATCTGCCAGCACGCAGGCCAGCATCGCCTCACCGACCGGCACCGCACGGATGCCGACGCAGGGATCGTGCCGCCCATGGGTGGAAACGGCCACGTCATGGCCGTACCGGTCTACGGAGGGGATCGCGGTCAGTATGGAACTGGTGGGCTTGACCGCGAACCGCGCGACGATCGGCTGCCCGGTGGAAATGCCGCCCAGGATCCCGCCGGCATGGTTGTCGGAAAACTCCGCCGCCCCTTCGGCCATGCGCATCGGGTCGGCATTGTCCTCGCCGTGCAGTGCGGCGGCGGCGAAGCCGGCCCCGATCTCCACTCCCTTGACGGCGTTGATGCCCATCAGCGCCGCGGCGATGTCGGCGTCCAGCTTGGCATAGACCGGCGCCCCCAACCCGGGCGGCACCCCTTCGGCCACCAGCTCGATCACCGCCCCGACCGACGAGCCGCGCTTGCGCACGGCGGCGAGCGCCTCCTCCCATTGGGCGGCCGCGACCGGGTCGGGGCAGAAAAACGGATTGCCGTCCACCGCCGCCCAGTCCCAGCGATCCCGGTCCACCGCCTGCCCGCCCATCTGCACCAGCGCCCCGCGGATCGTCACGCCGGGCAGCACGCGACGGGCGATGGCGCCGGCGGCCACGCGCATGGCGGTCTCCCGCGCGGAGGAGCGGCCGCCGCCCCGGTAGTCGCGAATGCCGTATTTCAGCTCGTAGGTCAGGTCGGCATGGCCGGGACGGAAGCGGTCGGCGATGTCGCCGTAGTCGCGGGAGCGCTGGTCGACATTGTCGATCTGCAACGCGATGGGCGTGCCGGTGGTACGGCCCTCGAACGTGCCGGACAGGATGCGGACCGTGTCCGGCTCCTGCCGCTGCGTGGTGTAGCGGGATTGGCCCGGGCGGCGACGATCCAGGAACGGCTGGATATCGGCTTCTGTCAGCGGCAGCAGCGGCGGGCAGCCATCGACCACGCACCCGATCGCCGGCCCGTGGCTCTCGCCCCAGGTGGTGACGCGGAACAGGTGGCCGAAGCTATTGTGGCTCACGCCTCACTCGGAGGACGCGACGGTGATGTCGGGAGCGGTGGGGTTCTTCATGCCCACGGTGTGGTAGCCGCTATCGACATGGTGCACCTCGCCGGTCACGCCGGAGGACAGGCTGGACAGCAGGTACAACGCGGCGCCACCCACTTCCTCGATCGTCGTATTGCGTTCCAGCGGCGAATTGTACTGGTTCCAGCGCAGGATATAGCGGAAATCGCCGATCCCGCTCGCCGCCAGCGTCTTGATCGGCCCGGCGCTGATCGCGTTCACCCGGATGCCCTGGCCGCCCAGGTCGGCCGCGAGGTAGCGGACGGACGCCTCCAGCGCTGCCTTCGCCACGCCCATCACGTTGTAATGCGGCATCACCCGTTCGGCGCCGAGATAGGTCATGGTCAGCATCGCGCCGCCCGCCTTCATCATCGGCGCCGCCCGGGCGCAGACGGCGGTGAACGAGTAGCAGGAGATGTCCAGCGCGGTCAGGAACGCCTCCCGCGGGGTGTCCATGTACTTGCCGCGCAGGAACGCCTTGTCCGCCCAGCCGATCGAGTGGACGAGGAAGTCCAGCTCGCCCCATTGCGCCCGGACCTGTTCGAACGCGGCATCCATGCCGGCGTCGCTGCCGACGTCGCACGGCACCACCAGCTTGCTGCCGATGCTTTCCGCCAAGGGCCGCACGCGCTTTCCCAAGGCGTCGCCCTGGTAGGTGAAGGCGAGTTCCGCCCCCTGGGCGGCGCAGGCGGCGGCGATCCCCCAGGCGACGGAGCGGTCGTTCGCCACGCCCATCACCAGGCCGCGCTTGCCCGCCAGCAGGGTTCCGGTCACGGGCTTGGCGAGCACGTCGGTATCCGGCATGGCGGTGTTCTCCCGAGGCGTTTGACTGATCGGCGCCAGGCAAACTGGTGTTGGACGGCCGATTTGCCCGGTGCGGCACCGCAGCGTCGGCGGTGGTGGCACAGGCCGGGAGGCAAGGGAAGGGCCGGCTTGGCGAAGCCGGACGGCCACCCCACACTGCTGACGTAGAATAAGGTCCGACCATGCCAGACACGCACGCTGCCACGCCACCTCGCCCGGTCCCGATCGTCAGCGACCCCATCGGGCTGTTCCGGGACTGGATGGCTGAGGCGGCGCAGAGCGAGCCGAATGACCCCAACGCCATGGCGCTGGCGACCAGCACGCCCGACGGGCGGCCGTCTGTGCGCATGGTGCTGCTGAAGGACGTGGATGCGGCGGGCTTCGTGTTCTACACGAATTGGCAGAGCCGCAAGGGCGGCGAGCTGGCGGCCAACCCGGACGTGTCGCTGCTGTTCCATTGGAAGACGCTGCGCCGCCAAGTGCGCGTCGAAGGCCCGGCGGATCCGGTCACCGAGGCGGAGGCCGACGCTTATTTCGCCAGCCGCGCCCGCATCTCCCGCCTGGGCGCGATCGCCTCGGACCAATCCCGGCCCCTGTCGGACCGGGCGGAGTTGGAGCGCCGGGTGGGCGAGTACGACAGCCGCTATCCCGGGGACACCGTGCCCCGGCCGCCGCATTGGTCCGGCTACCGGGTGTATCCGGAGGCGATGGAGTTCTGGCAGGACATGCCGTTCCGCCTGCACGACCGCCGGGTCTATACCCGCGACGGCGGCGCATGGCGCTCCCAGGCGCTGTATCCATAGCTTCGGCCATGGACGGCCAGGCGGAGGCACGCGCCTTCCTCCAACGCCTCAGCGGGGCCGAGCCGGTCGAGACGCAGATCTCCGCCGTGTTCGTCGGTGAGGACGTGACGTACAAGCTGAAGCGCGCCGTCCGCCTCGCCTTCCTGGATTTCCGCACCATCGACGCCCGCCGGCGCTTCCTCTGCCGTGAGCTGGAGCTGAATGGTCCGGCCGCGCCCGGGCTGTATCGCGACGTGGCGCCGATCACCCGCGGCCCCAGCGGCCTGGAACTGGCCGGGCCGGGCAAGGTGGTGGACCATGTGCTGCGCATGGCGCGCATCCCGAAGGCGGACTTCCTGCTCGAACAGGTCGGGCAGGGATTGTCGGACGGCATGCTGGACGCGCTGGGCGACATGGTGGCGGCGGACCACGACCGGCGCCTGCCGGTCAGCGGCCACGATCCGGGACATGCCACCCGCAACGTCCGCGGCAATGCCCAGGCAGCCACGCAGGCCGGTTTGCCGAAGCAGCGGGTGACGGACTGGCTCGACGGCGTGGAACGTCGCCTCGGCGACCACGCGGCCCTGCTCGCGGCCCGGGCGGCGTCCGGAATGGTGCGGCGCGCCCATGGCGACCTGCACCTGGGCAATATCTGCCTGTGGCACGGCGCTCCCGTCCCGTTCGACGCGCTGGAGTTCGACGAGGCGATGGCCACGGTCGACCTGGCCTACGACCTGGCTTTCCTGCTGATGGACCTGGACCGCCGGGCCGGGCGGGCCGCCGCCAACCGGGTGCTGAACCGCTACGTCGCACGGACCGGCGACTCGGCTCTGGTTCGCCTGCTGCCGGCCTTCCTGTCGCGACGGGCGATGGTGCGGGCGCATGTGACGGGCGACACGGGCTACCTGGACGCGGCGCTGACGTATCTGCAGCCGAAGCCGGCCCGGGTGGTGGCGATCGGCGGGCTGCCGGGCACGGGCAAATCCACCCTCGCCCGCGCCCTGGCCCCGGCGATCGGCGCCGCCCCGGGCGCCCTGGTGCTGCGCAGCGACGAAATCCGCAAGCGGCTGCATGGCGCAGCGCCGGAGCAACGCCTGGAACGCGACGCCTATTCCGCGGCGGCCAACGCCCGCGTCGAGGCTGAGATGCTGGACCAGCTTGGCGCTGCCAAGGGGCACAGCGTCATCCTGGATGCAGGCTTCCTCTCCCCCGCCTTGCGCAAGGCCGTGGCGGCGGTTGGCCAGCCGTTCACCGGCCTGTGGCTGGAGGCCCCGTTGGCCGAACTGGAAGATCGCGTGCGCAGCCGGTCCGGCGATGCCTCCGACGCCACCGAGGCCGTGCTGCACCGGCTTGCAGCGATGGACCCGGGGCCCATCGAATGGCACCGCGTGCCGGCCGACGACATGGCGGCGGCCCGCTGCCAGGCGATCCTCGCGACATCCTGAACGTCCGCGTGCCGGGCTTCTACCGCGACGCAACATGGGGCTACACTGCCTGCCCATGACATCCGCGCGCTTGGCCGTCGATATCGGCGGCACCTTCACCGACCTTGCCCTCGAACGGGATGGCTGCCGTTTCACCGCCAAGACGCTGACCACCTCGGACGCGCCGGAACAGGGCGTGCTGGCCGGCGTGGCCGCCATCCTGCGGGACGCCGGGCTGGCGGCGGCGGACGTGTCGATCCTGGTGCATGGGACCACGCTGGCCACCAACGCGGTGATCGAGCGCAAGGGCGCCGTCACCGCCCTGGTCACCACCCAGGGCTTCCGCGACGTGCTGGCGATGGGCAATGAGAGCCGCTACGACCAGTACGACCTCAATATCCGCCTGCCGGAGCCACTGGTGCCGCGCTATCTGCGGCTGCCGGTGCCGGAACGGGTGGACGCCAATGGCCGCGTGCTGCTGCCGCTGGACGAGGCGGCGGTGCGCGCGCTGGTGCCGACCTTGCAGGAGCACGGGGTCAAATCGGTGGCGGTGGGGTTCCTGCACTCCTTCACCAACGGCGCCCACGAGCAGCGCGCCCGCGCCATCCTGGAGGCGGCCGGTTTCCCGGTGACGCTGTCCTGCGAAGTCTCGCCGGAGATGCGGGAGTGGGAGCGGTTCTCCACCGCCGTGGCGAACGCCTACGTGCAGCCGCTGATGCAGGGCTACCTGCGCCGGCTGCAGACCGGGCTGGCCGGGATGGGGCTGACCGCGCCCGTCTTCCTGATGCTGTCGGGCGGCGGGCTGACGACGGTGGACACGGCCTGCCGCTTCCCCATCCGGCTGGTGGAGAGCGGGCCGGCGGGGGGCGCCATCTTCTCCGCCGCGATCGCGCGGGCGGCTGGGCTGGACCGGGTGCTGTCCTTCGACATGGGCGGCACCACCGCCAAGATCTGCCTGATCGACGACGGCGCGCCGCAGACCGCCCGCACCTTCGAGGTCGCACGCATCGGGCGGTTCAAGAAGGGGTCCGGCCTGCCGCTGCGCATCCCGGTGATCGAGATGGTGGAGATCGGCGCCGGCGGCGGCAGCCTGGCCCATGTCGACGCGCTGGGCCGCATCGCGGTGGGCCCGGAATCGGCAGGCGCTATGCCCGGCCCGGCCTGCTACGGCCGCGGCGGGATGCAGCCGGCGGTGACGGACGCGAACCTCGTGCTCGGCCGCTATGACCCGGCTCGCTTCGCCGGCGGCAGCATGGCCTTGGACGGCGCTGCGTCCCGCATCGCGCTGGACCGCGCCGTCGGGGAGAGGCTCGGGGTGGATGCGGACGCCGCAGCGGCCGGCGTGATCGAGATGGTGGACGAGACCATGGCAAACGCCGCCCGCATCCACGCGATCGAGAGCGGCAAGGCGTTCGCCGACCGCACGGTGATCGCCTTCGGCGGCGGCGGTCCGGTGCATGCCTGCCGGGTGGCGGAGAAGATCGGCGCCAGCCGCATCATGGTGCCGCCCGGCGCGGGCGTGGGCAGCGCCATCGGCTTCCTGCGCGCGCCGGTCGGCTACGAGGTGGTGCGCAGCCTGTACCAGCGGCTCGGCAGCTTCGACGCCGCGGCGGTCAACGAGTTGCTCGACGACATGACGCGGGAGGCGATGGTGGTGGTGGATGCCGGCCGGTTCGGCGCCCCGGTGCATGCCGTGCGGACCGCATTCATGCGCTATGTCGGCCAGGGCCACGAAATTCCGGTGCGGCTGTCGGACCGCGCGATCGAGGCGGCGGACGCCTCCGCCATCCGTGCCAGCTTCGATGCGGAATATGCCCGGTTCTACGACCGTCCCGTGCCCGGCTCGGACGTGGAGGTGATGAGCTTCGCCGTGTCGGTGGCGACCGCCACGCTGGCGCAGGACGAACCCGCGCCGCCCACCCGGCCCGCCGGGCCGCCGCGCAGCCAGGCGGTGCGCGACCCGGTGAGCGGCGAGGTGGCGGACTGGCCGGTGCATGACCGCGCCGCGCTGCCGCCGGGCAGCACCGTGCATGGCCCGGCGATCATCGCGGAGGACGAGACCTCCACCCTGGTCGGCGCGCTCTGGGCTGCTGCCATCGACGACCACGGCATCATCGTCCTAACCCGGGAGACCGCGGCATGATTTCGGCCCTCGCCTACGGCATCATGTGGAACCGGCTGATCGCGGTGGTGGAGGAGCAGGCGCAGACCATGATCCGCACCGCTTTCTCCACCACGGTGCGGGAATCGGGCGACCTGTCGGCCGGCATCTTCGACCTGCGGGGCCGCATGCTGGCGCAGGCGGTGACCGGCACGCCGGGCCACGTCAACTCGATGATGGAAAGCGTCGGGCATTTCCTGCGCCGCTTCCCGGCGGCGACGATGCAGCCCGGCGACCATTACATCACCAACGACCCGTGGCTCGGCACCGGGCACCTGCACGACCTGACGGTGGTGTCACCCGCGTTCCATAACGGCGCGATCGTCGGGCTGTTCGCCAACACCGCGCACGTGATCGACATCGGCGGCCTCGGCATGGGGCCGGAGGCGCGCAGCGTGTTCGAGGAGGGGATGTATATCCCGATCGTCAAGTGCTTCGCCCGGGGGGTGGCGAACGAGACGTTCTTCGACATCCTGCGCGCCGGCACCCGCCTGCCGATTGAGCTGGAGGGCGACGTCTATTCGCTATGCGCCTGCAACGACGCCGGCATCCGCCGCCTGGTGGAGATGATGGCGGAGTTCCGTATGGACGGGCTGGACGAGCTGGCGGAGCACATCTTCGATGCCAGCCGCCGCGCCACCGTGGCCGCCATCGCCGCCCTGCCGCCCGGCACCTACCGCGCGGACATCGGCAGCGACGGCTACGAGGCACCCGTGACGTTGCAGGCGGCCATGACGGTCGGGACCGACACGATCACCGTGGATTTCGAGGGCACGTCCGGCCTGTCCACCCGCGGCATCAACGTGCCCGCCGCCTATACCCGCGCCTACACCGCGTTCGGCATCAAGGTGGTGGTGGCGCCGGAGATCCCGAACAACACGGCGTCGCTGGAGCCGTTCCGCTGCGCCATCCCGGAGGGATGCATCCTGAACGCGCCGCGGCCCTACCCAGTGGCGGTGCGCCACGTGATCGGCCATCTGCTGCCAGACTTGGTGATGGGCTGCCTGCACCAGGCGGTGCCGGACCGGGTGGCGGCGGAGGGTGCGTCCTGCCTGTGGAACCCGCCTTTGCGCGGCGGCGGCGCGGTGTCCGGCCAGGGCACGCCCAACCGGCCGGTGCTGCCGGATTTCGAGGTGATCACCTTCAACAGCGGCGGCACTGGCGCACGGCCGGACCTGGACGGGCTAGATGCCACCGCCTTCCCCTCCGGCGTGCGCACCATGCCGGTGGAGGCAACGGAGGCCATCGCGCCCATCATCATCTGGCGCAAGGAACTGCGCGCCGGCAGTGGGGGCGCCGGGCGCACCCGCGGCGGACTGGGCCAGATCATGGAGATCGGCGGGCGTGACAACCTGGAATTCGCTTGTAACGCGATCTTCGATCGTGTCGCCAACGCTCCGAAGGGGCGGGATGGCGGCGGCATGGGTGCCGGCGGGCGTGTGACGCTGAAATCCGGCACGACCCTACGGCCGAAGGGCTTTCAGGTCATTCCCGACGGCGACCGCCTCGTACTGGAGCTGCCGGGCGGCGGCGGCATGGGCGACCCGCGCAGCCGGGCGCCGGCACTGGTGCGACGCGACCTGAAGGATGGCCTGATCACGGCTGAACAGGCGATGGGCGAGTATGGCTACCCTGGGGCGGCGCGTTGACCGGCTGAGCGGGCGGACAGCTTCGACGCCGTCCGCCCTGAACCAGCAGCGGGCGGTTAGGCCGCCTTCTCCTCGTGCTCTTCGGCAGCGCCGCTCAGCGCCTCGCCGAGGGCCTTGATCTTTTCGGCGTTCTTGCTGTCGGACTTGCCAGCGAGTGCCACCGTCTCCTTCCCGAGCTTGGCGACCAGCTTGCGCACCGTCTCGCCGTGGATCTCCTTCTCGTGGAGCGCCTTCTTGAGGCTTTCCAGATCCTTGACGATCGCCTTGACGCCGGGCGCGTCCAGCTTCTCCAGCGTGGCTTCCCAGCCCTCGATGTTCTTGGTGGCGGCGGCGACGGTGAAGCTCTTCACCCCGTCCTTGATGTGCTTGATGGTGGCGTCGAACTGCGGCATCGGGACATCCTTATCGGTTTAACCGAGCCGAACATGTCCCCAGGATGAACGCTGCAAAGCCTCGCTCACCATTACGTGCTCGGCAGCGCCACGCCTCAATGGCGCTCCGGTCCTGCCTCCAGCAAGGCGAGGTTCTGTTCCGCCAGGTCGCTCGTCGCGGAATCCGGGGCGAGCGCCTCGGCCTGCACCCAGTCCTTGTGCGCGCCGGCGCGGTCGCCGTGGCGCTGCCGCAGGATGCCGCGTTCCAGATACGCCTCGGGATTATCGGGGTCCTTCGCCAGTGCGCGGTCGACGTCGTCCTGCGCCAGGTCGAGGTGGCCTTCGTGGCGCCAGGCCGCCGCGCGCAGCACCAGCGCGTCGGCCCGCTTGGGATCCAGTTCCAGGGCGTGGCTCAGATCGTCGACCGCGTCCTCGTAATGACCCAGCGTCGCAGCCGCGACCGAGCGGTCGATCAGCAGGTCCGGATCGTCGGGCGACAGGATCAGCGCCAGCGTCGCCGCGCCCAGCGCCCGCTCCGGCGCGCCGGCCATCAGCCAGGCCTGGTCGGCCTGGCCGAACACGGTGGCACGGGCGAGGGCGGGCGCCTTGCTGTTGGTCGCCAGCTTCTCCAGCATCTCGGCGCCGTTCTGCACGTCGCCCAACTGCACCTGCGCCAGGGCCAGGCAGTGGTCCGCGCCCTCCCCGCCCCCGGTGGCCTGCCAGGCATCGGCGAAGCTGTTGGCGCCTTCCGGGTCGCTCGCCAGCATGGCCATGCAGCGCTCGTAATCCTCGCCCTCGGCGATGCGCGGCGGCACGGGTGGGATCGGCAGCACCTCGCTCTGGTCGTCCTCGTCGGTCACGGCCGGCTCGGACCCGTGCAGCTCCCACGCGGTGCCGCCCGCCACCAGGAGGAGCAGGACCACCGCCGCGACCGTCAGTCCCGCACGCTGCTTCATGATCGTGCTAGTCTATCCGCCAGCCGGCACGCCGGGCAACTCAACCGGGACAGGCCGGCCATGCAGCTCGTGATCTTCGGTTTCGGCTATACCGGCACGGCCCTGGCGCAGGGCGCCGCGGCAGCCGCCATCCCCACCACCATCGTGACGCGGCAAAGTGGCGCGGTGGCACTGGAGGGGACGCGGCTGGCGTCGTTCGACGACCCGGCTGCCGCCCTGGCAGACGCGACCCACCTGGTGGCCACCGCGGCGCCCGGCGCGGACGGCGACCCGGTGCTCGCCCGCCATGCCGCCCTGGTCGCTGCCGCCCCGCTGTTGCGCTGGATCGGCTATCTCTCCACCACCGGCGTCTACGGCGACCGTGGCGGCGCGTGGGTGGACGAGGCGTCCGAGCCGGCGCCATCCAGCGAGCGTAGCCGCCGCCGGGTTGCTGCCGAGCGGGCCTGGGGCGCTGCCCGGCCAAAGGCAGCCGTGGACGCGTTCCGCCTCGCCGGTATCTACGGCCCGGGGCGCTCCGTGCTGGACGATGTGCGCGCCGGGCGCGCGCGCCGGGTCGACAAGCCCGGCCATCGCTTCGGCCGCATCCACCGCGACGACATCGCCGGCGCCCTGCTGGCCGCGATCGGCCAGGCGCGGCCACCCGGGATGCGCGTGCTGAACGGGTCGGATGACGAACCGGCCGCCAGCGCCGACGTGATCGCCGAGGCCGCCCGCCTGCTGGGCCAGGCGCCGCCGCCCTTGCTGCCCTTCGAGGCGGTCGAGCCGACGATGAGCCCGATGGCGCGCTCCTTCTGGGCGGACGACCGCCGGGTGCGCAGCGAGCAGACGCAGCGCACGCTGGGCCGGCGATGGCTGTACCCGACCTATCGCGAGGGCCTACGTGCCATCCTCGCCGCCGAGCAAGGGCAGCAGGGCGGACCGTAGCAGGGCCAGGTCGCCGGGCCGGGACATGCGGTGCGCGCCGTCCTTCACCAGCAGGACCTGCACATCCGCAGCCTCGACCTGCCGGGCCAGCCGCACCGACATCTCCCACGGCACGTCGGTGTCGGCCTGGCCGTGCAGCAGCCGAACCGGGCAGCGCAGCGCGATCGGACCGCCGAGCAGGAGATGGTCGCGGCCCTCCTGGATCAACGCGCGGGTGATCGGGGTGGGTTCGCCGTATGCGCTCGGCACGTGCAACACGCCGTCGCGCTCCAGGGTGGCGCGCTCCGCCGGCATCATGGTCTCCCACATCAGCGCCTCGGTGAAGTCCGGCGCCGCCGCCACGCCGACGAACCCCGTCACGCGACGCGGCCGGGCCAGGGCAGCGAGCAGCCCGATCCAGCCGCCCATGGAGGAGCCGACCAGCACCAGGCTACCCTGCGTCAGCCCGTCGATCGCCGCCAGCGCATCCGCGGCCCAGCGGCCGATCGTGCCGTCGGTGAACGCGCCGCCGCTGGCGCCGTGGCCGGAATAGTCGAACAGCAGCAGCGATTGGCCCGTGCCGCGGCACAGCTCCGCCAGCGCGGTCGCCTTGTCGCCCGTCATGTCGCTGCGGAATCCGGGCAGGAACACCACGCAGGGGGAGCGGCCCGGCAGGCGCTGCCACGCCAGGTCTACGCCCGCCCCGTTATCGATCCGCCCCCGTTCCATTCGACCCCTCCCGCCCGCTGCATGGATGGTGGTATAGCGCCTGCCGCATGACCGACGAGCACGCGCTGACCGTATTGCAAGTCCTTCCCTCGCTGGAAACCGGCGGGGTGGAGCGAGGCACCGTGGAGATGGTGCAGGCGATCGTGCGCGCCGGCGGCTCCGCCCTGGTCGCCAGCGCCGGAGGGCGCCTGGTGCCGGCGGTGGAGCGTGCCGGCGGCACGCATATCGCGCTGAAGCTGGCGTCCAAGAATCCGGCCCGCATCTGGCGCAACGCGGCAAGGCTGGCGTTCCTGATCCGCGCCGCCGACGTGGACATCGTGCATGCCCGCTCCCGCGCGCCGGCGTGGTCCGCCTGGCTGGCCTGCCGCCGTACCGGGGCGCGCTTCGTGACCACCTGGCACGGCGTCTACAAGGAGAACGCGCCGGGCAAGCGGCGCTACAACGCGATCATGGCGCGCGGCGAGCGCATCATCGCGATCAGCCAGTTCGTCGCCGCCCGTCTGCGCGCGCGCCACCAGGTCGACCCGGCGCGGCTGCGGGTGATCCCCCGCGGCGTGGACACGACGCTGTTCGACCCCGGCGCGGTGGGCGGCGACCGCATGGCCCGGCTGGCGCGGGAATGGCGGCTGCCGGACGGCGCGCCGATCGTCATGCTGCCGGCCCGGCTGACGCGCTGGAAGGGCCACGCCGTCATGCTGGAGGCACTGGCCCGGCTGGAACGGCGCGATGTCGGGCTGGTGCTGGTGGGGGCGGAGCAAGGCCGCGCCCGCTTCCGCCGCGAATTGATCGCCCGGGCGGAGGCGCTGGGGGTGGCCGACCGGCTGCGCCTGGTGGGGCATTGCGACGACATGCCGGCGGCGCTGATGCTGGCCGACGTGGTGGCGAACCCCTCCATCGAGCCGGAGCCGTTCGGCCGCACCGTGATCGAGGCGCAGGCCATGGGCCGCCCGGTCGTGGTCAGCGATGCCGGCGGCACCGCCGAAACGGTGGAGCACGGCGTGACCGGCTGGCGCGTCCACCCCTCCGACCCGGCAGCCCTGGCCGACGCGATCGACCAGGTTCTGCGGCTGAGCACGGCGGAGCGGGAGGCGTTGGGAGTCCGCGCGCGCGACAGCGTCTGCGCCCATTACACGACGGCGGCGATGCAGCAGGCGACGCTGGAGGTGTACCGCGAGCTGGTGGCGTGACCCGCATCCTGGTGATCAAACTGGGCGCGCTCGGCGACTTCGTGCTCGCCTTCGGCCCGTTCGCCGCCGTTCGCGCGGCGCATCCCGGCGCCGAGGTCACCCTGCTCACCACCCCGCCCTTCGCCGAGCTGGCGCGCGCGGCGCCGTGGTTCGACCGGGTGGTGACGGACACACGGCCCCCGCCCTGGAACCTGCCCGCCCTGCTGCGCCTGCGCCGGGGGCTGCGCGGGTTCGACCGGGTGTACGACCTGCAGACCTCCGGCCGCTCCGGCTGGTACCACCGCCTGGCCGGCCGCCCCGACTGGTCCGGCATCGCCCCCGGCTGCTCCCTGCCGCACGCCAATCCCGCCCGGAACGGCATGCACACGCTGGAACGGCAGCGGGAGCAGTTGGCGATGGCGGGGGTGACGCGGTTCCCGGAGCCGGAGCTTCGATGGTTTCCGCCATCGCCTGTCATCGAACCCTCTCCCCCTGGGAGAGGGCAGGGTGAGGGCCTGCCGCCGGTTCCCCGTCCGTCACATTCCCGCGACCCTCACCCCTGCCCTCTCCCAGAAGGAGAAGGAGGGCCGCGGCAAGGTGTGGACTATGCCGTGCTGATCCCGGGGGCGGCGGTGCACCGGCCGCGCAAGCGCTGGGCGGCGGAGCGGTTCGGGGAACTCGCCACCATCATCAGTGCCCGCGGGCAAACCCCCGTGGTGGTCGGCGCGGCCGGCGATGCGCCCTATGCCGCGACCATCCGGGCCGCTTGCCCGGCCACGATCGACCTCACCGGCCGCACCAGCCTGCTGCAATTGGGGGGCGTGTTGGCGGGAGCGGCGCTGGCGGTGGGCAACGACACCGGGCCGACCCACCTGGCCGCGGCACTCGGCATCCCGACGGTCGCCCTGTTCTCCGACGAGAGCGATCCGGCGCTCACCCGGCCGCGCGGCGCCGTGACGGTGCTGGCCGTGCCGGACTTGGCAGACCTGCCCGCCGGGCGGGTTGCGGCAGCCCTGCCGCAGGTCCATTCACATCCCCTCGCCGCCATGGAAGCGCTCTGACATGCCCGCCATCACCCTGCCCGACGGTTCCGTGCGCCGCTTCGACGGGCCGGTCACGGGCACCGCGGTGGCCGCCGACATCGGGCCGGGGCTTGCCCGCGCCGCGCTGGCGATGAAGCTGGACGGCCGGTTGGCCGATCTGTCGCGGGTGATCGAGGCCGATGCCGCCGTGACCTTCGTCACCCGCAAGGACCCGGACGCGCTGGGCATGATCCGCCACGACACCGCCCACGTGCTGGCGGAGGCGGTGCAGTCTCTGTACCCGGGCACGCAGGTCACCATCGGGCCGTCGATCGAAAACGGGTTCTACTACGATTTCGCCCGCAACGATCCGTTCACGCTGGAAGACTTCCCCGCCATCGAAGCACGGATGCGCGAGATCGTCGCCCGCAATGCCGGCTTCGAGCGCGAGGTCTGGGACCGGGACGACGCCATTACCTTCTTCGAGGCGAGGGGCGAACGCTACAAGGCGGAGCTGATCCGCGACCTGCCAGCCACCGAGACCATCACCCTGTACAAACAGGGCGACTGGATCGACCTCTGCCGTGGGCCACACATGCGCGGCACCGGCGACGTGGGCACCGCGTTCAAGCTGCAGAAGGTGGCCGGGGCGTATTGGCGCGGCGACCACCGCAACGCCATGCTGACGCGCATCTACGGCACCGCCTGGCGCGACCAGAAGGAGCTGGACGCCT
>CAXTJM010000012.1:0-131140 GCA_964244585.1 uncultured Acetobacteraceae bacterium
GCACGCGGTCCAGCAACGGCGTCGACAAACGCGGCGGCAGAAGCGGGGCATTCATCTCAGTAGCCTCGCGACACGACGTAGCTGGCAAGGTCGCGCAGCCGCCTGGCCCGGGCGCCGAACATGTCCAGGTGGGATGCCGCTTCGTCGCTGAGCGCCCGAGCCTTGGCAGTCGCCTGCTCCAACCCCAGCAGCGCCACCAGGGTCGCCTTGCCGGCGGCCGCATCCTTGCCCGCGGTCTTGCCGATCGCGCTCGTGTCACCGGAGGCGTCCAGCACATCGTCCGCGATCTGGAACGCGGCACCGAGATCACGGCCATAGGCGGCCACCTGGCTTCGCGCGGCGGCGTTGGCCCGCCCCAGGATAGCACCCGCCTCGGCGCTATACTGGATCAGCCGGCCCGTCTTCAACGCTTGCAGCCGCACGACGTCCGCCACGCCGAGGATTCGTCCTTCCGTCGCCATGTCGATCATCTGGCCGCCGGCCATGCCACGTGCCCCGCTCGCCACCCCCAGCGCATGCACCAGCTCGCACCGGGCCTGCGGGTCGGGATGCGTGGCGTCCTGCGCGAGAACCTCGAACGCGAGCGCCTGCAACGCATCCCCCGCCAGGATCGCCGTGGCCTCGTCAAACGCGCGATGCGTACTGGGTTGGCCACGCCGCAGATCGTCGTCGTCCATGGCGGGCAGATCGTCATGCACGAGCGAATAGGCGTGCAGCATCTCCACCGAGGCTGCGACACGGGCCGCCTGCGCCCTCGGCACGTCGAACAGCTCGGCAATCTCCAGCACGAGGAAGCCACGGAACCGCTTGCCGCCGTTGAGGCTGGCATACCGCATCGCCTCGATCAGCCGTCCCTCCGCGCCGATGGGCTGGCCGAGCAGCTCGTCCAACGCCGTTTCTGTCACTTGGACGGCGTCGGCCATGGCCGACGCCAAAGCGCCAGCCCCATCACGCAAGAGCGAATCAGCCGACATTCATGACCCTGAACACAGACAGCGCCCTTTCGGAAAGCCTGTAAATTGAACCCGCCGAGGGTGGGCCGGGAGGCACAAGCGGTTCAAACAAGCACTCCCCTTTCCTCCGATGCAAGATGCGACCGATTAGACACGCGAAATATGCGTCTTCCATGCAACAAATTACCGGCAGCGTGATGCCTGCTTGCCACGACGCGCATTGTCGCCACACCCGGCGAGTGGCAGTCTCCATCTGCCAGGGCGGGCGGATGGTCTCACAGCTTCATGGCGCAACAGCATCCTGCCTTCGACCTCTGCCTGGTCATGACTGTCATGCACTGCACAAAATAGCCAACTACCCATCAATCTTTGCGTTCCGCCTCGGAATGGTCGACACCAGACAGGCCGGGTCGAGACGGTCCCCGGCGAAGGAGAAAGAGCGAGATGTCGGTTCCCTTGCAGCAGGTCCTCCGGGTCGGAGCCTACGTGGTCAAGCAGCACCTCAGCGGGCGCAAGCGCTATCCCCTCGTGCTGATGCTGGAGCCGTTGTTCCGTTGCAACCTGGCCTGCGCCGGGTGTGGCAAGATCGACTACCCGGCTGAAATCCTCAACCAGCGCCTGTCGGTCGCCGATGCGTTGGAGGCGGTGGACGAATGCGGCGCCCCGGTCATCGCGATCGCCGGTGGGGAACCGTTGCTGCACAAGGAAATGCCCGAGATCGTCGCCAAGATCCTGGAGCGCAAGAAGTTCGTCTACCTTTGCACCAACGCGCTCCTGCTCGAAAAGAAGATGGACCAGTTCAAGCCGAACCCGTTCTTCTCCTGGGACGTGCACCTGGACGGCGACAAGGAGATGCATGACCACGCGGTGAGCCAAGACGGGGTCTACGACCGTGCGATCGCCGCGATCCGCATGGCGAAGCAGCGTGGCTTCCGCCTGTCCATCAACTGCACGCTGTTCGACGGTGCCAAGGCCGACCGGGTGGCGAAGTTCTTCGACGAGGTGATGGCGATGGGTGTGGACGGAATCATGACCTCGCCCGGTTACGCCTATGAGCGTGCGCCGGACCAGGCGCATTTCCTGTCACGCCAGAAGACCAAGCAGTTGTTCCGCGACATTCTGACCCGCGGCAAGGGCAAGGGCTGGAAGTTCACCCAGTCGCCATTGTTCATGAACTTCCTGGCTGGCAATGAGAGCTATCACTGCACGCCCTGGGGCAAGCCGACCCGTAACGTGTTCGGCTGGCAGCGGCCGTGCTACCTGCTGGGCGAGGGCTATGCCAAAAGCTTCACCGAGCTGATGGAAACGACGGACTGGGACAAGTACGGCACCGGCAACTACGAGAAATGCGCCGACTGCATGGTGCATTCCGGCTACGAAGCGACCGCCGTCGTTGACGCCGTAAAGAGCCCGCTGAAGACGTTGGCCGTCGCCATGCGCGGACCACGGCTGACCGGGCCGATGGCGCCCGAGATCAAGCTCGATCGCCAACGGCCGGCGGAATACAATTTCAGCAAGCACGTGCAACAGAAGATGGCCGAAATCCGCCACAAGCCGAAGGCCGCCGAGGTCGCCGACGCCGATTGACGGTTCGGCCAGTCTGCAGGGCGCGCCCCTTAGCCGAGGCGCCCGGTCGCTGCCACCTTCGCCGTCAGGGCCTGCCTGGCCTTGGCGGCTTCACGACCAAGCGCGATCAAACCGGCAAGCTGGCCGGGATGCCGGGTCAACGAGCGCATCAGGGCGCCGGCGCGGATGCGGCCCTGAGCATCCAGCGCGGTCATTGCGGCTGGCGGCAAGTCCCGGTCTGCCGGGTCACAAACCGCCCGCAGGACTGCGAATGGCAGCCTGTATTCGGCGGCGACCATGGCGACCGCGCCGCTTTCCAGGTCCACCGCGCCCGCCCCGGTCTGCTCCCAGCTCTCCCGCTTGGCCGCTCGCGTCGCAATGATGCCCGTTGCGGCCAGCAACCATCCAGCAGGGACGCCAAATCGTGCCGAGAGGGTCGGGTCGACCCTCCAGCGCTCGCCGGCGTGATCGACCACGCCTTCCGGCACGATCAGGTCTCCTGGCCGCAAATCCGGCGATAACCCGCCTGCCAGGCCGAAGCTGACCAATCCGCAGGCCCCGGCCTGGACGAGCCGGCCTGCCGCGGCCGCCGCACCTTGCGCGTCTCCCCCCCCGACACCCACCTGGCAGCCCAGCCCACGCGCCAACCGTGCCTCGGCCACCAACCCCACTACGATGCCGAGCATGGTTAGAAGCCGTAGGCGATCCGGCGCGTGTTGCCCTCCATGAGGTTGCGGTAGCGGGCGAGTGCCAGGAGCGGGAAGAACAGCCGGTAGCCGTGGTACCGCAGGTAGAACGCGCGGGGGAAGCCGACCGCGGTGTAGGGCAACTCGTCCCATTCGCCATCCGGCCGCTGCGTCCGGCGCAGGTACTCGATGCCTTGTTCGACCGCGGAATGGCCCGCCTCCCCCGCCGCCATCAAGCCGAGCAGCGCCCAGGCGGTCTGTGACGGCGTGCTCAGACGATAGCGGCCCGGTGGGGCATCGGCATAGCTTTCCTCATCCTCGCCCCAGCCGCCATCCGGGCGCTGCCGCGACAACAGCCAGGTCACCGCACGACTGACCGCCGGGTCGTCAGCTGGCACTCCGGCAGCGTTCAGCCCGCACAGCGTCGACCAGGTGCCGTAGATGTAGTTCGTCCCCCACCGGCCGAACCAGCTCCCATCCGCCTCCTGCTCGCGCCGGACATAGGCCAGCGCGCGGGTCATGGTCGGATCATCCAGCGTATGGCCGAGTTGGGCGAGGAAGGAGATGCACCGCGCCGTCACGTCCACCGTCGGCGGGTCCAGCAAGGCGCCATGATCGGCGAACGGGATATGGTTCAGGAACTGGTAATCGTTGTCGATGTCGAATGCGCCCCAGCCGCCGTTGCGGCTCTGCATGCCGATGATCCACGTCCGTGCCCGTTCGATCGCATCGGCATGGGACGCATCCCCGTTGCGGTGCAGCAGCATGCCCACCACGGCAGTGTCGTCCACGTCCGGATAATGCGCGTTCTCGTATTGGAACGCCCAGCCGCCCGGCGCGAGGCCGGGGCGGGAGGCGGACCAATCCCCGTGCACCGTCGTGATCTGCCGGCCGGCGAGCCAGTCGCATGCGGCCTGCACCGACGCCGACTGCCCGCCCTCGGCCTCCGCCACGGCGTGGCCGGCCAGCCCGGTATCCCAGACCGGCGACAGGCAGGGTTGGCAATAGGCGCGATCGGGCTTGACCAGCAACAGCTTGCGGATGGCGCCCCAGGCGGTTGCGGCATGCGGGTGGCCAGGCGGGTAGCCCAACGCGTCGAACATCATCACGCTGTTGGCCATGGCCGGGTAGATGGCGCCCAGCCCATCCTCGCCGTTCAACCGCTCGACCGTGAATGCCACGGCCGAGTTCATGGCGCGCCGCCGGGCACGCTTCGGAAAGAACGGCTCCAGCGGGCGCAGGAGCGTGTCCAGCGTGCGGAACACCGGCCCCCAGGCGGAACGGTACGGCCCGCGGAACCAGTCGCGCACGGTGTCGGGCGGCACCCGGAACAGCTCGGCCACGGAAATGCCGCGCGGGTTGCGCGCTTGGGGCCGCAGCGCCATCAGCACCAGCAGCGGCACTATGACCGTGCGGGACCAGTACGACACCTTCGACAGGTGGAAGAAGAACCAGCGTGGCAGATGCAGGATCTCCACCGGCATGACCGGGGTGGCGCGCCAGGGCACCTGGCCGAACAAGGCCAACTGCACACGGCAGAACACGTTGGTCCGCTCCGCGCCGCCCAGTTGCAGGATACGGGCGCGGGCACGGACCATGTGCTCGGCATCCGCGGAATCGCCGATCGCCTTTAGCGCGAAATAGGCCTTCACGCTGACGGAAACGTCGGACGCACCGTCATGGAACAGCGGCCAACCGCCATCGGCGTTCTGGATGTCCCGAAGGTAGACGCCGATCCTGCCTTCCAGCGCAGGGTCGATCCGGTCGAGGTAATGCTCCAGCAGCACGTATTCGGACGGGATGGTGGCATCCGCCTCCAACTCGAACAGCCAATGCCCGTCAGCGGCCTGCCGGGCGAGCAGCGCGGCATCGGCGGCGTTGATGGCGGTCTGGAGGGTGTCGGTGTCGGCGCGGGTCAGCGTTTTGCTTGGCATCATCCATCCGGGCTCAAGCGACAGCGTCCAGGGCCGCCGCGGCAGTTTGACCGGATCTGATGGCACCTTCGATGGTGGCAGGCAGTCCGGTGTCGGTCCAGTCGCCGGCCAAAGCGAGGTTTGCCAGGCCGACACGCACCCCAGGCCGCTTGCGGTTCTCCGACGGAGTCGCGGCAAAGGTCGCGCGCTTCTCCTTTACGACACGCCAAGCCGGCATGGGTTGCGCAATGCCGAGGGCGGCGCACAGTTCCGGCCACACTGTTGCAGCCAGGTCACTAGCAGCCCGATCCACCAGGCGGTTGGCGGCGCTGATGGTCACCGAGACGATGCCGGGTTTGACGAACACCCATTCCGCCGTGCCGCCCAGCAGGCCGACGAAGCCGGCTGCCCCGGGTGGCGCGTCATGGCGGTAATGCAGGTTCACGATCGATTCGAACGCGCCGGGCGCCTGGAGGCCGGGCAGCAGGCCTTGCGCCACCGGCGCGGGAACCGCCAGGACGAGCGAGTCGCCCGGGCCGAGGGCGATCGTTCCGTCCGCAGTGGCCATTGCCTCCACCTGGCCGTTGCCGAGCGTCAGGGCGGACACTCGCCGGCCGAACTGGATGTCCGCCCCGGCCTGCGTCAGCGCTGCGAGGGCCGGGTCGATGAAGGTGGCCGACAATCCCTCGCGCGGGAAGGCCGGGATGCAGGCCTTGCCGCCGCGCATCAGGGTCTCGCGCATCACCGCGGCCATCAGCGCGGCGCTGCCCGAGGCGGGGGCCGTGTTGAGCGCGGCGATCACCAGCGGCTCGATCAGCCGGTCGTTCAGCGCGCCGGCGGGCATGACGGCCGCCACCGTCTGGTCCGGCCCGGCACGCAGCAGCCGGAGCAGCCCGGCATATTCCCGCAGCCGCGCGCCCGGCACGTTGCGGCCGCGGGCCAGCACCCACCAGGGCAGCGCCCCTGCGTTGGGCTCCACGGTCCAGCGGCGGCCGGTGGTAAGATCGTAGAACGGGAACATGGCATGGGCCGGTCCTGCAAGGGTCCCTTCCGCGCCGACCCGGCGCAGGAACCCGGCGATGGCGCGGTTGCCCGAGAGCCAGAGATGGTTGCCGTTATCGATGCGGCAGCCAAGTTCCCTGTCATGGTAGGACCGGCAGCGGCCTCCGCCGGCTGGCCCGGCCTCGTAGACCGTAACGCGGTGTCCGGTATCGACCAGCGCCAGGGCGGCGGCCAGGCCGGCCATGCCAGCGCCGATCACGTGAACCCGGCTCATAGCAGGTGGCGCGCGACGATGGCCAGCTTGCGCCACGCCGGCACGTGGACCGGCTGGTCCAGGGCGGTCCAACCGCGCGCTTCCAACCGGTCCAGCACGGCAGCGTAGGTCGCCCCCATCAATCGCGCCGGCCGCATCGCCCGCTGGTTGCAACACGCCATGGCCGCATGGGCCAGGGCAAACCGCCGCCGGGCCTCGGCCAGCATGCGCTCGCACACGGCCGGCAGCCGGTGGGCGGCGAGCGCCGCCGCCGGGGCGTGCGGGACGCCTGCCTCGTCCAGCCATTCGCGCGGCAGGTACAGGCGGCCGCGCGCCGCATCCTCCGCCAGGTCGCGCAGGATATTGGTGAGCTGCAAGGCCCGACCGAGCGAGAACGCAACCTCGTCCGCCCGCGCCGAGCCATCCCCGAAGGCCCGCACGGAAAGGCGCCCGACCGCCGCGGCAACCCGGTCACAATACAGGTCCAGCGTGGCGAGGTCCGGGGCGGCGATCACCGTCTCGGCATCCATCTGCATGCCGTCGATCACGGCGAGGAAATCCTGCTGCCGCAGGCCGAATTGCCGAACGGCTGCGACCAGCACGCGGGTGACCGCATCGTGGCCCTGTCCGGCATAGACGGCGGCGATGGCGGCGCGCCACGCTGCCAGCCTGGCCTGCTTGGCTTGCACCGGCGCCGGCTCGTCCGCCACGTCGTCCACCAGCCGGCAGAAGGCGTAGATCGCGTACATCGCGGCACGCCGGTCCGGCGGCAGGATGCGCATGCCGCGGTAGAAGGACGTGCCGGCCGCCTTGACGATGCCGTCGACGGCATCGAGGTCGGCCGCATCCACCCCCAACGCCATCATCGCAGCCATGGCAGCGCCTGCAACACGCTGCCCACCACGTCGCCGCGCCGTAGCCTGACCCGTCGCGCCAACGGGTCCTCCCGCCGCAGCCGCCGCATCAGCCGCGTCGCCAATCCCACGATGACCGCCGTTTCCACCCGCAACCGTCTGTCCCGCACGCGGCCCGGCAGGCCGGCGCCGTCCCGGTTCAGCCGCTGGGTCTCGTCCAGCATGCGGTCCAGCACCTGGCGAAAGCCGGGCGAGGCCGCATCCGCCCGCACGGCAGCCACGTCCAGCCCGACCGCCGCCAGCATGTCCAGCGGAAGGTAGCAGCGGTCCAGCGTCTCCAGGTCCGCGGCGCAATCCTGCAGGTGGTTCAGCACTTGCAAGGCGGCGCAGAGCGGGTCGGAGGGCGCGTAGGTGTCGGTGCGCTCGCCGTGCAAATCCAGCACGTGCCGGCCCACCGGCATGGCGGAGTAGCGGCAATACTCCATCAGCTCCTGCCAGGATGCGTAGCGCCGCTTGGTCGCGTCCTGGCGGAAGGCGTGCAGCAGGTCCAGCGCGTGCCGCGGCGTCACGCCCGTCTCCCCCAGGCTATGGCGCAGGCGCGCGGCGCTGGGCGATCCGCTCGCGGCATCGCCGGTCAGCACCATCGCCATCGTGTCCAGCCGGGCAAGCTTCTCGTCCGCCGACAGGGTGGCGCTGTCGGCGATGTCGTCGGCTTGCCGGGCGAAATCGTAGAAGGCGTGCACGTGCGGGCGCAGCGCCGGGCGGATCAGCCGGGAGCCGACCGGGAAGTTCTCGTCACCCTTGCCCTTGCCGGACGGCGCCTCCACCGACGCGCTCATATGCCGGCCTCGCCATAGGACCGCCGCTTCCACACCACGCCGCGTCCGCGGTGATGGTCGATGGCCGAACCAATCGTCGCCGCCATGTAGAACATCGCAACCACCGGCAGGGCCAGGGCCCAGAGCGGCGATTGGCGGAAGCGCCGCAGCGTCGGCAGGTAGCTCGCGGCTGACCCGACCCAGGCCGCCAGCCCGGCCCAACGCGCGATCCCGCTGCCGAACATGGCGAGCAACGAGGGCGCCAGCCATACCAGTGCCAGCCCGGCGATCGTCCCCACCAGGATCAGCGGCGAAAACCGCAATTGCACGTAGGCCGTCCGCGCGACCATGCGCCAGACATCGCTAGCCTGCGGGTACGGCCGGATCGACCGGGCAAGGCGGCTGTGGCCCAGCCAGATGCGGCCGCCGCGCTTGATGGCGGTGGCGAGCGCCACGTCGTCGATCAGCTTGCCGCGCACCGCCTCGATCCCGCCGATCCGCGCCAGCGTCGCCCGGCGGAGCAGGATCGTGCCGCCCGCCGCCGCGGCCGTGCCGTTGAGCGGGTCGTTCACCCGGGCGAACGGGTAAAGCAATTGGAAGAAGAACACGAAGGCCGGCACCAGCGCGCGCTCCGCCACGCTGGTGCAGTTCAGCTCCACCATCTCGGACACCAGGTCGAGGCCGGATCGCTCCAGCTTCGCCACCAGCGTCGCGACATGGGCCGGGTCGTGCACGATGTCGGCGTCGCACAGCAGAACGAGCGGCGCCGTGCCGCGCTGCACCCCCTGCGCCACCGCCCAAAGCTTGCCGCTCCACCCGGCAGGCCGGGGGGCGCCGTCGATCACCAGCAGGCGCTCGTCCCCCAGGGCGCGGGCGATCGCGCCGGTGCCGTCGCTGCTGCGGTCATCCACCAGGAGGACGCGCAGCCTGCCGGGATAGTCCTGCGCCAGCAGGGAGCGGAGGCAGCTTTCGATACTCGCGGCCTCGTCGCGGGCCGGCACCACGATATCGAGGTCCGTGGCCATAGCCGGCCTGGCGGGCGAGAGGCTGGGCCCGGCGGACCAGAACCGGCCATGCCCGGCAAGCAGGTAGACCCAGGCAGCCAGCGCCAGCCCTGCGACCAGCAGCATCACGCGGGCACCCGGCCCTCGGCGCGGAACCAGGCGACTGCGTCCGCGATGGCGTCGCGCGCCGGGCGATAGCTGTAGCCGAGTTCGGCCTGCGCCTTGGCGGACGAGAAGAACATCTTCTTCTTCGCCATGGCCAGGATGTCGCGGGTGACGATCGGCTCGATCCCCGCCAGCTTGGCCAGGCCCTCGCTGGCCAACGCCAGCGGATACAGGGCGGCATGCGGCAGCTTGACCCGGGGGGGCTTGCAGCCGGCGATTTCGGCCACCAGACCAAGCAGGGTCCGCATGCCCATGTCTTCGCCGCCCAGGATATAGCACTCGCCGACCCGGCCGCGTTCCAGCGCCAGCACGTGGCCTTGCGCCACGTCGTCGACGTGCACCACGTTCAGCCCGGTGTCGACATAGGCCGGCATGCGGCCTGCCGCGGTGTCGGCGATCATCTTGCCGGTGGGAGTCGGCTTGATGTCGCGCGGCCCGACCGGGGCGCTGGGGTTCACGATCACCACCGGCACGCCGTCCCGCGCCAGTGTCAAAACGGCTTGCTCGGCCAGGTATTTCGACCGCTTGTAGGTGCCGATCACCTTGGCCAGCGTGTTCGGCGTGGCCTCGTCGCCTGGCGTCCCGTCACCGATCAGCCCCAGCGCGGCGACGCTGCTGCAATAGACCATTCGCTCCACGCCAGCCTTCCGGGCAGCCAACAGCAGCGTCCGCGAGCCATCGACGTTCGCCCGGTTCATCGCCTCCGGATCCGGCACCCACAGCCGGTAATCGGCAGCGACATGCACCACATAGCGGCAACCGACGACCGCGCGCTCCAGTGAGGCCGGGTCCCTGAGGTCGCCTACCGCCAACTCGGCGGGCAAGCCGGCAATGTTGCCGTGGTCGCTGCCTTCCCGCACGAGCAGGCGAAGGCTGTGGCCACTGGACAGCAGCGCCCGGGCGACGGCGGAGCCGACGAAGCCGGTCGCGCCGGTGACGAGGGTGGGGGCAGGGTGCAGCACGCCGGAGGGCTAGCGCAGGCTAGGCCGCCGGTCCAGGCTTACCCCTTGCGTGGCCACGATCCGGCCGTTGCGTCCATCCCTGCCACCGGCCGCCTAGTAGTAGTAATGCGGGTGCGGCCGGTAATAGCCGAACCGTGGTCCAACCGGAACGACGATGCAGCCGGACAGGGCGGCAGCCACCGCCAACGCGCCGACAACTTTCAAGCAGCGCGTGAACGACGTCTTGGTCATGAGAGGTCTCCCTATCGATACCATCGATCTGGGGATGGCGATGAAACATCGTCGCGTCGTTTCGTTGCTAACTGTAACTTGACGCCCTGCCCGCGGTCGCCAGCCCAGCCACGACTGTCCACAGCCCCACCGTCTTGCCCCACATGCACTTTTCTCGGACCGGACGGCCCGCTTTCGTGGAAAGCCCCTTGGCCTGCCATGCCATTTCGCTCACGCTTGCTGCGTCCAGGCAATAAAGCCTCCGGCCATGGAGTACGGAGATCGGCGTGCTTTTACCGCGGTGACGCCTCCAGACCGGGCTGAGCAGCAACGCTTGGCCTTCCTCCAGCGCTCCGGGCTGTTCGACGGCGGCTGGTTCCTGGCTCGCAACCTTGACCTGGCCGGGCTGGGTGCCGGCGCGTTGGTGCATTGGCATCGCTACGGATGGCGCGAGGGCCGCTGGCCGAACCCCTATTTCGATCCGGCCTATTATCGGGATCGCAACCCGGATTGCACGGGCGATCCGCTGCTGCACTACATCCAGTCCGGCGAAGCCGCAGGTCGCCGGCCGATCCTGCATTTCGATCCGGCGTGGTACCGCAGCGCCCACGCCGTGCCGGTTGGACAGTCATGCCTGGCGCACTTCCTTGCCCGGCGTTGCACCGGCCAGGTCAACCCCGTCGCGGAGTTCGATGCGGCGCACTACCTGAGGGACAATCCGGACGTCGCATCCGCTGGACTGGATCCGATGCAGCACTACCTCGATCACGGGTTCAAGGAAGGCCGGACGCCATCGGCGCATTTCGACCCTCGCCGATGGGCCGGCGGCGCCCTGGACCCCAACCCGCTGCTAGGGCTGCTGCGATGGCGGGAACGCTCGCGATTGGACGCGAGCGTTCCCAACATCGCGGACGAGGTGCGGCGCAACACCCGCCCAAACCCGGCGTTCGAGGAGGTCGCGCCGCTGCCGCCCGGCATGACGCCGCAGGCCAAGCTGCTGGCGTTCTACCTGCCGCAATACCACCCGGTTGCGGAAAACGATGCCTGGTGGGGACGCGGCTTCACGGAATGGACCAACCTCGCCCGCGCATTGCCGCGGTTTGCCGGGCACTACCAGCCCCGCACGCCCCGCGACCTCGGGCATTACCGGCTGGACGGTGCGGACACGCTGCGGCGGCAGATCGCGCTGGCCAAGGGCGCGGGGCTGCACGGGTTCGTCTTCTACTTCTACTCGTTCAATGGCCGGAGGTTGCTGGAGACGCCGTTGCAGGCGTTGCTCGCCGACCGCAGCTTGGACATGCCGTTCTGCCTGATGTGGGCGAACGAGAACTGGACCCGTCGCTGGGACGGGTCGGAGGATCAGGTGCTGATCCGGCAGGACTACCGGCTGTCGGACGAGCCGGCCCTGGTCGCCGACTTCGCCCGGCATTTCGGCGACGACCGCTATATCCGGATCGGCGGCCGTCCGGTGCTGATGGTCTACCGCGCCGCGCTGATCCCCGACACTGCGGCGACCATCGCCCGGTGGCGCGAGGTGTTCCAGGCCGCGCATGGCGAGGACCCGGTCTTCGTCATGGCGCAGAGCTTCGGCGACACCGATCCGACCCGCTTCGGCATGGACGCCGCGGTCGAGTTCCCGCCCCACAAGCTGACCGCACGGGTGCCGATGATCACGGATCGCCTGCACGTGCTGGATCCGGCCTTCGATGCCGAGGTGTACGAGTATGCCGCCATCGCCCAGGCCTCCGCGACGGAGCCTGCCCCCGCCTACGCGCTGATCAAGACGGCGGTGCCCGGGTGGGATAATGACCCTCGCCGCCAGGGCACCGGAACGGTGCTGCACGGGGCCACGCCCGCGCTCTATCAACGCTGGCTGGCGGATCTGGTCCGCCATGCCCGTGCCAACCGCATCGACGGCGAGGCGGTCGTCTGCATCAACGCCTGGAACGAATGGGCCGAAGGCGCCACGCTGGAGCCGGATGTGCATTGGGGCGGCGCGTTCCTGAACGCCACCGCCCGCGCCGTTACCGGCCTGCCGGCGCCGGGAGAGCGAACGCGCCTCCTGCTCATCGGGCATGACGCGCTGGCGCACGGCGCCCAGATGCTGTTGTTGCGGATCGGCCGCGCGATGCGGACGGTGCATGGCGTGGACATCGCCTTTCTCCTGCTGGCGGGCGGCGTGCTGGAGCCGGACTACCGTGCGGTGGCACCGACCACCGTCGTGCATGGCACGGGCCAACTGGATGCGCTGATCCGCTCCAGCCGGTGCGACGCCGCCATCGTGAACAGCGCCGCCAGTGCCGGCGCGGTCCCGCCGCTGCGGCGGCATGGCATCCACTCCGTCCTGCTGGTGCATGAATTGCCGCGACTGCTGCGGGAGAAGGGGTTGATCGAACCCCTGCGCCAAGGCTTCGCCGACGCCGACACGGTCGTGTTCCCGGCCGAGCTGGTGCGGGACCGGTGCTGCCAGGCCATGGGTGCGACGCCGGGCCGTGCGGTGGTGTTGCCGCAGGGTGTCGCGACCGAGGGGCCGCCGGCGCCCGCGTATCTGGTCCGCACCGAGTTGGGCGACGCACCCGGCACGATCCTGGTGCTTGGCATGGGATACGCGGATCTGCGCAAGGGGTTCGACCTCTTCCTGCAGGTCTGGCGGGCCGCGCGCCGCCTCGAACCTGAAACCTGCTTCGCCTGGGCCGGCGGCATCGATCCAGCCACGCAGGCATATCTCGAGAGCGAGGTCGCGGCTGCGGAGGCCACCGGCTCGTTCCGTTTCCTCGGCCTGCGGCCCGATCCGGAGCAGTTGCTGGCCGCGGCGGATGTGTTCCTGCTGACGTCGCGGGAAGACCCGCTGCCGTCCGTCGCGTTGGAGGCGATGGTGGCTGGCACCCCGGTGGTCGCGTTCGGCGGCGCGGGCGGCGTGCCGGACTTGCTGGCCCGGTTCGACGCCGGGTGCAGCGTGACCCTGGGCGACGCGGAGGCGATGGCGCGCGCTGCCCTTGCGACTGCCGCCGCGTTCACGCCGGCCCGGCGCCACGAATTGGCGGGGCGGAGCCGCGCGGC
This sequence comes from uncultured Acetobacteraceae bacterium, assembly GCA_964244585.1. Lineage (GTDB taxonomy): Bacteria > Pseudomonadota > Alphaproteobacteria > Acetobacterales > Acetobacteraceae > LMUY01. Next base: position 13,447 of record CAXTJM010000012.1, read on the forward strand.
CTTCCAGTTCGACGCCTATAGCAGCGGGTTGCTGGCCCTGGCACGCCCCGACCTGCTTGCCGTCTCCGTCGTGGTGCCGAATTGTGACTACGCCCGCTACCTGGAGATGCGGCTGGCCTCCATCTTCGCCCAGTCCCATCCGGTGCGGGAGGTCATCGTCCTGGATGACGCTTCCACGGACGACAGCGTGGCGGTGGCGGAGCGGACGGCCGCAGCCTGGGGCAGGCGCATCCGCCTGGAACGGGGGGCCTACCGCTCCGGATCGGTGTTCGCCCAGTGGCGCCGGGCAGCCGAGATGGCCGCGGGCGAGTGGGTGTGGATCGCCGAGGCCGACGACGCGGCGGACCCTGGCCTGCTGGCAGCATTGGCCGCAGCCGCCTGCCGGGCGCGGGACCCTGCCCTCGCCTTCTGCGACAGCTGCGCCATCGACGGGGTCGGAGGCGTACTTTGGTCGGACCACAAGACCTATTACGGACCCGGCATTCTGGCCGATGACGCGGTGTTCCCGGGGGCGGCCTTCCTTCGCAGCCACCTGGCAGAGCGCAACCTGATCCTGAACGTCAGCGCGGTGCTGTGGCGGCGGCGGGATCTGCTGGCCGCGCTGCACCGCTGCGAGGCCGAGCTGGCGCATTTCCGCAGCGCCGGCGACTGGCGCATCTATGCCGAAATCCTGGCACGCGAAGGGGCCGAGATCGCCTACGTGGCCAAGCCGCTGAACCACCACCGCCGCCACGCGGCCAGCGTGACGCGGCGTACCGACACCGCGGCGCACGTGGCGGAAATCGCCCGCGTGCATGGCGTGCTGGGCCGGATGCTCGGGCCGGACGCCGCGCTGCGGGAGCGCCAGGAACAGTATCGGCGGAGCTTGGGCGAGGAAGCTGGTTCGCCGGGCGGTTGATGCGGCGTGGATCGGCTGTCAGATTGGCCATTCGGCCGGAACGGATATGTCATGCGTATTTTGCTGACCGGCGGCTGCGGTTTCATCGGTTCGGCGGTCGTCCGGCACCTGATCCGGCACCGCGACGCGAGCGTCGTGAACGTGGACATGATGTCCTACGCCGCCTCGGAGGACGCGCTGGAGGAGGCGCGCGGCCATGCCCGGCACACGCTGGTCCGCGCCGACATCACCGATGCCGCAGCCATGCGGGAGGTGTTCGCCACCCACCAGCCGGACGCGGTGATGCACCTGGCGGCGGAAACCCACGTGGACCGCTCGATCGACGGCCCCGGCCCGTTCGTGCAGACCAACGTGGTCGGCACCTTCGTGGTGTTGGAGGCGGCGCGGGCGTACTGGTCGGGGATGGACGCCACGCGGCGCGCGGCCTTTCGCTTCCACCACGTCTCCACCGACGAGGTATTCGGCGCGCTGGAAGCCGGCGACCCGCCCTTCACCGAGGCGACGCCCTATGACCCGCGCAGCCCGTACTCGGCCAGCAAGGCTGCCTCCGACCACCTGGTGCGCGCCTGGTGGCACACGTACGGGCTGCCGACCTTCGTCACCAACACGACGAACAATTACGGCCCGTGGCAATTCCCCGAGAAGCTCATACCCCTGGTCACGCTGAACGCGCTGGAGGGCAAGCCCCTGCCGGTCTACGGCGACGGCTCCAACCAGCGCGACTGGCTGTTCGTGGACGACCATGCCGAGGCGCTGGTGCTGGCGTTGGAGCGGGCGGAGCCCGGCGCCACGCTGGCGATCGGGGCGCAGCAACCGCGCAGCAACCTCCAGGTGGTCAAATCCATCTGCGCCGCGTTGGACCGCTTGCAGCCGGACCCGGCGGGCCCGCGCGCGCGGCTGATCCATTTCGTCACCGACCGGCCCGGCCATGATTTCCGCTACGAGATCGACCCGGCCCGCGCCCAGGCGGCGCTGGATTGGCGGGCGCCGCATGATTTCGACCGCGGCCTGCAACGCACCGTCGAATGGTACGTGAACAATCGCCCCTGGTGGGAACGCATCCGCGCCGGGCACTATGCGGGTCAGCGCCTGGGAATGACGGCGTGAAGGGCATCCTGCTGGCTGGCGGGTCCGGCACCCGGCTGCACCCGATGACCCTGGCGGCCAGCAAGCAATTGCTGCCGGTCTACGACAAGCCGATGGCCTATTACCCGCTCTCGGTGCTGATGCTGGCGGGCATCCGCGACGTCCTGGTCATCTCCACGCCCACCGACCTGCCCGGCTTCCGCCGCCTGCTGGGAGACGGCTCGCATCTGGGCTGTCGTTTCACCTATGCCGAGCAGCCCTCGCCGGACGGGCTGGCCCAGGCCTTCCTGATCGGGGCGGAGTGGCTGGATGGCGAGGCCTGCGCACTGGTGCTGGGCGACAACATGATCTTCGGCGACCATCTGAGCCAAACCCTGCAGGCCACGGCACGGCGGCAGAGCGGCGCCACGGTGTTCGCCTACCAGGTGCGCGACCCGGAGCGGTACGGCGTGGTGACGTTCGACGCAGCGGGCCGTGCCACCGGCATCGTCGAGAAGCCGGCCACGCCGCACTCCAATTGGGCGGTGATCGGGCTGTATTTCTACGACCGCCGCGTCACCGAATTGGCCCGGCAGGTCCGGCCCTCCCCGCGCGGGGAGCTGGAGATCACCGACCTGAACCGGATGTACCTGGAGGCCGGCGAGCTGACGGTGGAACGGCTTGGCCGGGGCTGCGCCTGGCTGGACGCCGGCACGCCCGACAGTCTGCTGCAAGCCGCGACCTTCGTGCAGACCATCCAGTCCCGCCAGGGCATGCTGGTCGGTTGCCCGGAGGAGGTCGCCTACCGCATGGGCTTCATCGACGCCCCGGCCCTGCGCGAGCGCGCCCGGGCCCTCGGCAAGACCGAGTTGGGGCGCCTGCTGCTGGAACTCGCCGACGGGATGCATGCATGAAGTTCGAACGCCTTGCCATTCCCGAGCTGGTGCTGTTCAGCCCGGCACGCCACGGCGACGCCCGTGGCTTCTTTTCGGAGACGTGGACCGCGCGGGCGATGCAGGATGCCGGCATCGACCGACCCTTCGTGCAGGACAATCACAGCATGTCGCAGGCGCGCGGCGTGCTGCGCGGGCTGCACTGCCAGCTCGATCCGCACGCCCAGGGCAAGCTGATCCGGGTGGTCAAGGGCGCCATCTGGGACGTTGCGGTGGATGCGCGGCACGGCTCACGCAGCTTCGGCCGCCACGCCGCGGTGGAGCTGAGTGCGGCGAACTGGCAGCAGCTGTGGATCCCGCCAGGCTTCCTGCACGGCTTCGTCACGCTCGAACCGGAATGCGAGGTCGTCTACAAGACCACGGATTATTATGACCGGGAGTCCGAGCGTGCGGTGATCTGGAACGATCCCGATCTGGGGATCCCGTGGCCGGTCTCGGCGGAGGAGGTGCAGTTGTCCGAGAAGGACAAGGTCGCGCCGGGGTGGGCCGCGATGACCAACTGGTTCCGGCTGTGATCCTCGTCACTGGGGGGGCTGGCCAGGTCGCGACCGAACTCGCCGCCCGCGCCGGTGACCGGTCGACCCGGGTGGGGCGACCGGAGTTCGACTTCGATCAGCCGGACACCATCGCGGCACTTTTCGAGCGCGTCCGGCCGCGCCTGGTCGTCAACGCGGCGGCCTGGACCGCGGTCGACGCGGCGGAGCAGCAGGAGGCGGCGGCGTTTCGTGCCAATCGCGACGGACCGGCCGCTTTGGCCCAGCTCTGCGCGGCAGCGGGTGTGCCGCTGATCCACATCTCGACGGATTACGTGTTCGACGGGCTGAAGGGTGCGCCCTACGTGGAAACGGACGCGACCTCCCCCACTGGGGTTTATGGCAGCAGCAAGCTTGCGGGCGAGCAGGCGGTGCTGGGCTACGACCGTGCCGTGGTGCTGCGGACCTCGTGGGTCTACGCGGCCATGGGCAAGAACTTCGTCCGCACTATGCTGGGTGCGGCGCAGAAGACCAACGTGCTGAAAGTGGTGGCGGACCAACAGGGCTGCCCCACCAATGCGGGCGACCTAGCCGAGGTGATCCTGGCCATCGCCGCTCGAATCGACACGGGGTGGCGGCTGGACTATGCGGGCGTGTTCCATGCAGCGGGAACGGGCAGCACCACCTGGCACGGCCTGGCGATGGCGGCCTTCGAACAAGCGGCGCTGCATGGCCGCCCGATGCCAACTGTGACCCCGATTACCACGGCAGACTGGCCGACCCCGGCCAAGCGCCCGCCCGACTCCCGGCTGGATTGCAGCAAGCTGACGCGGGTGTTCGACATGCGCCTGCCGCCGTGGCGGCCGACGCTCGCCCGCACGGTGGATGCCATCGTCACGGCGTGAAGCCGCAGGCACGCAGCGCCTGCACCATGTGCGGCGGCGGCGCTGCCGTCGCAAGCAAATGCGGGTCCAGCGGCAGCATGATGGCGCGCGCCAGCAGATGCAGCGGGCCCTCGCCGCCGCCATAGACCGGATCGCCCACCACCGGGCAGCCGAGCAAGGCGCAGTGCACGCGGATCTGGTGGGTGCGGCCGGTGCGGGGATGCAGTTCCAGCCACGCCAAGCCGGCTCCCCGGCCGCGCACCTGCCAGTCGGTGACGCAGGGTGGTCCCGCCGCGTCCGCCACCATGCGCCATCCCGCGGGCGCCGAGCGTTTCGCCAGCGGCAGATCGACGCGGCCCTCATCTGTCACCGGGCCGCCCTGAACCACGGCCCAGTAGGTTTTCCGGGCCTGCCCGGTGCTGAACGCCGCCTGTGCCGCGTGCAGCGCCGCCCGGCGCAGCGCCACCACCAGGCAGCCGGCGGTGTCCGCATCCAGCCGATGCGCCAGCCACGGCCCGTCGCGGCGGCGGGAGAGCGCCGGGAACCAATCCTCCACGCTCGGGCCGCCTCGTGGACCTGGATGCACCGCTATGCCGGCCGGCTTGTCCAGCACCACGAAGCGCTGGTCCCGGAACAGGACCGGCGGCAGATCAGGCGCGGGCATGGCCCTGCAGCGCCTGCACGCGGTCGATCAGCCGTTCGCGGGCGGGGGGGAGCGGCTGGTGCTGGCTGCCGAAGGCGTCGCGGGCCAGGAAATGGCCGGTCAGCGCCAGCCCGCTCGCCCATCCGGCCGCATCCGCCTCGCCGGCTTGCAGGAAGCCGGGCAATGGCAGCAGCCGCTCCTTCCACGGACCCGCCGCCGCCGCGCTCACCGCCCGGCCGGTGCGGGGCGACACCCCGACCAGGTCGTCCGTCGCCCCCGTGACCGCACATCGGCCGAGGTCCAGCCCGTAGCCCAGCTCCGCCAGGAGGGCGAGTTCCCAGCGAACCAGGTCGCCCAGCACGGCCGGGCCGGCCGACAGCCGGGTGATCAGGGCAAGCAGCCCGGCGAAGACCAGCGGGTGCGGCTCCCGCTCCGTCAGCGCACCCTCCGCCACGGCGCAGGCGCTTGACAGCACGCAGAGCGCCAGCGCGTCGTCCATCGCCAGGGCCGCGCCCGGATGCACCAGCTCGGCGGTGAACGAGCCGAGCTGGTCCGCCAGCCGGCCGACCCAGCGCGCATCCACCAGGTTGCCGGTCTGCCATACTCCGGCCTTCGCCCGCGAGGCGCCCCCGCGGGCCAGGCCGCGATGCGCGCCGTGTTCTTCCGTCAGCAGGGTGGCCACTGCGTCCCCCTCGCCGAACGGACGCACGCCGAGCACGATGGCAGGGGCAGTCCACTCCATGGTTCCTAGCCGGGATCCTCCAGGCCGATGGCGCGCAACCGGGCGCCCTCCTCGTCCCAGCCGGCCCGCTCCTTCACGTTGAGGAACAGATGCACCGGCCGCTCCAGCAGGCCGCCGAGTTGCTGGCGCGCGCGCGCGCCGATCTCCCGCACCCGGGCGCCGCCGCCGCCGATCAGGATCGCCTTGTGGCCGGGCCGGGTGACGTAGATCGTCACGTCGATGCGGACGGAGCCGTCCTTGCGCTCGGTGAAGCTCTCCGTTTCCACCGTGGTCGCGTAGGGTACTTCCTCGTGCGTCTGCAGGAAGATCTGCTCGCGCACCAGCTCGGCGGCCAGCAACCGGTCCGGCAGGTCGGTGAGGTCGTCCGGCGGGTAGAGATAGGGGCCGGCCGGCATCGTGGCCGCCAGCCGGTCCATCAGCACGTCCGCGCCGTCGCCAGTGGTGGCGCTGACCATGAACGTCTCCTCGAACATCGTCAGCTCGTTCAAGGCCGCGATCAGCGGCAGCAGCGCGGCGGGCGCCACCAGGTCCACCTTGTTCAACACCAGCCAGGTCCGGCCGCCGCGTTGCGCCAGCCTAGTGGCGATGTCGCGCACGGCGTCGCGCGCGCCGGCCTTGGCATCGACCAGCAGCAGGGTCACATCCGCCTCCTCGGCGCCGGTCCAGGCGGCGTTCACCATGGCGCGGTCCAGCTTGCGCCGGGGCGTGAAGATGCCGGGCGTGTCCACCAGCAGGATCTGCGTGTCGGCCCGCATCAGGATGCCCAGCACGCGGAACCGCGTGGTTTGCGCCTTCGGGCTGACGATGGACAGCTTGGCGCCCGTCATGCGGTTCAGCAGGGTGGATTTGCCGGCATTCGGCGCACCGACCAGGGCGGCGAAGCCACATCGCGTGCTCATGCCCGTTGCGTCCTCATGCTTGCAGCTGCCGCAGCAGGTCCGCCGCGGCATCGCGCTCCGCCATCTGCTTCGTGCTGGCGCAGCCGGTGCCGGTATATCCCATCGCCGACACCGAGACGGTGAATTCGAAAGCGTGGGCCGGTCCGGTGCGCGACAGCTCGACAAAGGGCGGCAGTATTGCGCCGCGTGCCTCCAGCCATTCCTTCAGGCCGGATTTCGGATGCTTCGGCGGCTTGGCCTGGGCGCCGATCGCGTCGGCCCAGGCCTCGCGCACCAGCCGCCGCGCGGCGTCCAACCCGCCATCCAGATAGACCGCGCCCAGCATCGCCTCCATGGCGTCCGCCACCACCGTCACGCCGCGCCCCACACCGGCGCGCGCCTCGTTCGGTGCCACGATCAGCATGCCGGACAATCCCAGCGCGGCGCCGATGCTGGCGAGTTGCGGCTCGGCAACCAGCTCGGCATGGCGCCGGGCGAGCAATCCCTCCGGCTCGTGGGGAAACCGCTCGGCCAGCCATTCCGCCATCAACAGCCCCAGCACCCGGTCCCCAACGAACTCCAATCGCTCGTTCGAGCGCACCGTGCTGGCGCGGCCGGCATTGCGGGGAACAGCGGAGCGATGGGTGAGCGCCTCGCGCAGCAGCTCCGGCCGACGGAAGACGTGGCCGAAGGCGGAGTCGGTCACCTGATCCCGGTCAGGAGGCGGCTCCAGCGGATTTCCAGTGGCCATTCCCATATCTGCCACCACGGCGCGGATGCGTCGATCGAGAAGAAGATGAACTCGGCCCGTCCGACCAGGTTCTCGATCGGCAGGAAGCCCACGCCGCGGCCATCCATGAACCGGCTGTCCAGGCTGTTGTCGCGGTTGTCGCCCATGGCGAACAGGTTGCCGTCCGGCACCACGAATTCCTGCGTGTTGTTCTGGAACCCGTCATCGCCCATCTTCGCGATCAGGTGGTTGACGCCGCCCGGCAGCGTCTCGGTATATTCCCGCTCCGCGATGGAGGCGCCGTTCTCGTCCGTGGCAAGGATCTCGCCCATCGGCCGCCGTGCCGCGGGCTGGCCGTTGACGTAGAGCAGGCCGGCGCGGACCTGGATGTGGTCCCCGGGCAAGCCGACGATGCGCTTGATGTAGTCCGCATAATCGTCATGCATGTTCTTGAACACGACCACGTCACCGCGATGCGGCACGCTGCCGAAGATACGCCCGGAAAACAGGTCGGGCGAGAACGGCATCGAGTAGCGCGAATAGCCGTAGCTGAATTTCGATACGAACAGATAGTCGCCGACCAGCAAGGTCGGGATCATCGATCCGGATGGGATGTTGAACGGCTCGAACGCGACGGTGCGGATGACGACGGCGATCAGCCCGGCGTAGACGATGGTCTTGATGTTGTCGAGCCAGCCGCCCGATTTCGCTTTAGCCATTGAGGTGCGGCGGTCCGGTGAAATGCGGACGGATGAAGCCGATGGGGGTGGGGTCTGTCAAGGAAGCGGGGGAAAGCGGGTACGTGGGCTTGGGTTTGCCCTGCATCGGGCGCTGAGTTTCGGCACATACCCGGGCGTCGAGATGGGATATCGCGCGTCTGGCATGCTTCTCTCGGCGGATCAGTCTTTCCGAGAGTTTCGGCCGCATCGGCGAAGACTCGGTCGACAGCTCCCCTCGATTGACAGCATGACGCATGCAGGCATGAAGGGGTGCCCGCATCAGGAACATGACCATGGTCGTCCGTCCACGCCCCCTTACCACCCTGCTCGCCGGGTTGATCCTCTCCCTCGGGCTAACCGTCGGGCTGGCGGCTCATGCCCAGCTCGGCAGCGTCAACAACCCGCCGTCGCAGCATTTGTTCAACTTCAACGATGCGCCGACGCCGCGCAATGACGGCCTGGGCACGATGGCCGAACGGCGCCGAGCGCTGGCGCGCAGCAAGCTCCGCCGTCCGGTGCAGCGCACGACTCCCTAGACGTTACAGCCGGGTCAGGATTACGGGGATTTCCTGCGTTCCCAGCCCATGCGGCACGGGCTCCGCCAGCGCGTCCGGCCAAAGCCAGCCTGGCCCGAACAGGTCCTGCATCTGCGCCGGTGGACAATCGAAGGGCGGCCCGCCCTCCTTGCCGGTCTGCATCAGTAGGAGGAACAACCGGCCACCCGGCCGCAGCCATTGCCGCAGGCGCGCGACGTAGCCGGGCAGCACGGCGGGCGGCAGAGCACACAGGCAGGTCTGGTCGTAGATGGCGTCGTATGGCGAGGGCGCGGTCCATGCCAGCAGGTCGGCCTCGTGCACCTGGCCGGCCACCGCCGCCGCTTGCAGCCGGACGCGCTGCACAGCCACGGCGGAGGGCGCCGAGTCCACCACCGTGATGTCGAACCCGTCGCGCGCCAGGGCCAGCGGCTCGCCGCTGCGGCCGGCGCCCGGCAGCAGGATGCGGCAGGGGGCCAGCGTGCCGGCAGCCCGCCAGGCGGAAAAGGCGGGGTTGAGCGTAGGCCGCTCCCACGGCGTGCGCTCGGCGCGGAAGCGGGCCTCCCAATCCAGCGCGACGGTGGACCCGCTCATGCCGGCCCACCCGAGATCGTCACCTGGGCGAAGGCGTACGGGTGCTCGTCCGTCAGCGTCAGGTGGACCGTCGCGACCAGGCCGGGCGGGGTGATCGCCCGCAGGCGCGCTGCAGCGCCGCCGGTCAGCGCCAGGGTGGGCTGGCCGCCCGGCAGGTTCACCACCCCCATGTCGGAATGGAACACGCCGCGGCGGAAGCCGGTGCCCAGCGCCTTGGCGCACGCCTCCTTCGCCGCGAACCGCTTGGCGTAGGTGCCGGGCTGGGTGCCGGCGTGGCGACGGGCGGCACGCGCCCGCTCCGCCTCGGTGAACACGCGGTGCAGGAACCGGTCGCCGAACCGCGCCATCGCCCGCTCGATCCGCCGGATGTCGCAGAGGTCGGAGCCGATGCCCAGGATCACGCGCGCGCCCGCTCCACCTGGGTGATGCCGCTTGCGGCGCGCAACCCGGCGATCACCATGGACAGGTGGCGCAGGTCGCGCACCTCCACATCGACCAGGATCTCGAAGAAATCCTGCTGGCGGTTGACGATCTTCAGGTTGGTGACCGCGCCCTCGTGCTTGGAGATCGCGTTGGTCAGGCTGGCCAGCATGCCGGGATCGTTGCCCGCAATGACGCTGATGCGGCCGGTATGCACCCCGCCGGCCAGCCCGTCGCCTTCCCACCCGATGTCGAGGAAGCGCTCCGGCGTGGCGGAGAAGCTGACCAATGTCTGGCAGCTCTTGGCATGGACCGTGACACCCTTGCCGGTGGTCACGATGCCGACGATCGGGTCGCCGGGCAGCGGATGGCAGCAGCCGGCATAGTTCACCACCATGTTCGGCAACAGGCCCGCGATGGCCGCGCTGCCGCCCGCCGGGCGGCTGGGTGCGCGGGACGGCATGTGCGGCAGCATGCGCGGCGCGCGGGGCGCCTGCCGCAGCTCCGGGTAGGCGGCGTGGACCACGTCCTTCGGCCCGATATTGCCGTTGCCGACCGCGACGTACAAATCGTCCAGCGCGGCGCATTTCAGCAGCTTCAGCGTGGCGTCCAGCACCTTTTCCGACCCGTCCACGCCGTCCTGCCGGAACGCCTTGGCCAACGCGGACCGCCCGGCATCCACATGCTGCTGGCGCTGTTGCAGGGCGATGTGGCGGCGGATGCGGGCGCGCGCCTTGCCGGTGACGGCGAACCGCTCCCACGCCGGGGAGGGCGAGCCGCCGCGCGCGGTCATGATCTCCACCTGGTCGCCGTTCTGCAGCTCGGTCCGCAGCGGCAGCAGGCGGCCGTTCACCTTGGAGCCGACGCAGGTGTCGCCCACCTGGCTGTGCACGGCATAGGCGAAGTCGATCGGGGTCGCCCCACGCGGCAACTGGATCAATTGGCCCTTCGGCGTGAAGCAGAACACCTTGTCCTGGTACAGCTCCAGCTTGGTGTTCTCGAGGAAGTCCTCGCCCGAAGTGGAGTTGTCGAGGATTTCCAGCAGGTCGCGCACCCAGGGGAAATCCTGCCCCTCCTCCGGCCCGGCCACGCCGAGCTTGTAGCCCCAATGCGCCGCCACGCCGTTATCGGCGACGCGCTGCATGTCGGCGGTTCGGATCTGCACCTCGATCTTCTGGTTGCGCGGGGATGGCAGCGTCACCCCGGTGTGCAGGCTTTGGTAGCCGTTGGATTTCGGGGTGGAGATGTAGTCCTTGAACCGGCCGGGGATCACCGGGTAGTTCGCGTGGACGGCGCCCAGGGCGATGTAGCAATCCGCCCGGCTGGGCACGACCATGCGGAACGCCATGATGTCGGAAAGCTGCTCGAAGGCGATGTTGCGGCGCTGCATCTTCTCCCAGATGGAATACGGGCTCTTTTCCCGCCCGCTCACCTCGGCGGCGTCGAGCCCGGCGTCGCGGCACAGCCGGGTCAGTTCGCTGCGGACCTCCTCGATGATGTCCGCTCCCTGGCCGCGCAGGAAGTTCAGCCGGGCCTGGATGGTGTCGAACGCCTCCCGCTCCAACTGCGCGAAGGCGAGGTTCTGCAGCTCGATCTTGACCGCGTCCATGCCGATGCGTTCGGCCAGCGGCGCGTAGATCTCCATCGTCTCGCGGGCGATGCGCTGCCGCCGCTCGACCGAGGCGACGAAATGCAGCGTGCGCATGTTGTGCAGCCGGTCCGCCAGCTTGACCATCAGCACGCGGATATCCTGGCTCATCGCCAGCACCAGCTTGCGGAAGTTCTCCGCCTGCTTGTCGCGGCCGGTCTTCAGCTCCAGCTTGGTGAGCTTGGTCACGCCATCCACCAGCCCGGCCACCGCCTTGCCGAACCGGCCCTCGATGTCGGACAGCTTGACGCCGGTATCCTCGACCGTGTCGTGCAACAAGGCCGTCACGATGCTGCCGGTGTCGAGGCGGTAGCCGGCTAGGATGTCGGCCACGGCGACCGGATGGCTGATATACGGGTCGCCATTATCGCGCCGCTGGTCGCCATGGGCCTGCATGGCCATGACATAGGCGGCATCGATCAGGCTGGTGTCGGCCTTGGGATCGTAGGCCAGCACCCGTTCCGTCAGTTCGAACTGGCGGATGGGATGCGGATGTGTCGCCTTCAGCCCGTCCGGTGCATGGACAGCCAAGGCGGGCATCAGGTCGGTGGCGCTACGCCCCTCCATGCACCTTAGCGGCCAGGCATCAGCGGCGGCGGCCGCCGAGTTCGGCTTCGATCGCGGCCTCCAGATCCTCCGGCGACATGTCTTCCACCGGCAGGCTGGCCGCCTCCTCGTCGGCGGACACGTCCTGCAGGCCGAAGATGTTCTGGTCGGTCGGGATCAGGTCGAGCACTTCCTCGTCCGCAGGCTCCGGCTCCGGCGCGCGGGACAGCGACTTGATCAGGTCCTGCTCCAGCTTCGGCAGGCCGATCGTCTCCTCGGCGATCTCGCGCAGGGCGACAACCGGGTTCTTGTCGTCATCGCGATCGACCGTCACCTCCTCGCCACGGCTGAGGTTGCGGGCCCGCTGCGCGGCGAACAGAACGAGCTCGAAGCGGTTCGGAACGCGCTGGACGCAATCCTCGACAGTGACGCGTGCCATCGGGCAGTCTCCACGGTAGAAATCGGTTTGACTTGCCTAGTTAGGCGTCGCCGCCCCATCTCGCAAGTGCGAAGGTGGCATCGGGCGCACGCCCTGGTCCGGCAAGGCTGCAAGCAGGGCCTCGGCTGTACGGTGCAGCACCGGGTGCCGCCAGCCCGGCGCCACGTCGAGCAGCGGTGCAAGCACGAATGCACGCAGGTGCATGCGGGGATGCGGGATCACCGGGTCCGGCGCGGTCCGTACCAGCGCGCCCATGGCGATGATGTCCAGGTCCAGCGTGCGGGGGGCATTCGGCACGCCGCGTTGCCGGGAATGAGCGGCCTCGATGGCCTGCAAGGCCGCCAGCAGGGCCGTGGGATCCGCCTGCCCCTCCAGCCGGGCGACGCCATTGATGTACGGTGGCTGGCCGGAGGGCGGCATCGGCGCCGTCGCGAACCAGCGCGACAGGACCGTGCAGCGCAACCCCAGCACGCCGTCCAACGCCGCGGCAGCCCGTCGGCAGGTTTCCAGGGGAGAGGTGCCGCATTCGGTGGGCAGGTTGGCGCCAAGTGCCACGAGGATCATCGGTTTCTACCTTTCTGCACGCCAGCTTGCACTCTATGGTTGGCAACCGGACCGGATCTATTGCAGCCGCGGAACAGTCATCAAAGGAATCTCAGCTCTTGCTCTTTATGCCGAACGAACGGACTGCCCTGTTTATTGACGGTGCCAACCTTTATTCCGCCTCCCGGAACCTCGGGTTCGATGTCGATTATCGGAACATGCTCGAATTCTTCCGGTCCAAGACGCGTGTGACACGCGCCTACTACTACTCTGCCATTCTCGAGACGGAGGAGTATTCGCCGCTGAAGCCGCTGACGGACTGGCTCGCCTATAACGGCTACAGCCTCATCACCAAACCCGCGCGGGAGTTCACCGACGCCACGGGCCGCCGCCGGGTCAAAGGCAACATGGACGTGGAGCTGGCGGTAGATATGCTGGAACTGGCGCCGAAGCTGGACCATGCCGTGCTGTTCAGCGGCGACAGCGACTTCCGCCGGTTGGTGGAGGCGGTGCAGCGGCTGGGCGTCCGCGTCTCCGTGGTCTCGACCGTGCGCAGCAGCCCGCCGATGGTGGGGGACGAGTTGCGGCGCCAGGCCGACCAGTTCATCGACCTGGCCGACATCGCCGCCGGCTTCACCCGCCGGCAGACGGAGCCGCGGGCGCGGCCGGCGCGTGCCGGCGCATCCGATTCGTATGGCGAGCCGACCGACGCTTGAACGCGATGCCGGCTGCTCCCCCGCCCGATTGCCCGCTCTGTCCCCGTCTGGTCGCCTACCGCACGGCCAACCGGGCTGAGCATCCGGATTGGTTCAACGCGCCCGTGCCGAGCTTCGGCGGCACGCAGGCGCGCCTGCTGGTGGTCGGCATGGCGCCCGGAGTGCGCGGCGCCAACCGCACGGGGCGCCCCTTCACCGGCGACCATGCCGGGATCCTGCTGTACCAGACGCTGCTGCAATTCGGCTTTGCCCGCGGCGAGTACCGTGCAGATCCCGCGGACGGCCTGGAATTGCAGGATTGCCGCATCGTCAACGCGGTCCGCTGCGTGCCGCCGGCGAACCTGCCCGTGCCGGCAGAGATCAAGGCCTGCAACCAGTTCCTCGCCGCCGAACTGGCGGCCATGCCGCGGCTGCGGGTGGTGCTGGTCCTCGGCCTGCTGGCGCATGCGGCCGTGCTGCGGGCGATGGGGGTGCGGCAAGCGCTGTTCAAGTTCCAGCACGGCGCATTCCATGGGCTGGAGCATGGGGTGATGCTGGCGAACAGCTACCATGTCTCCCGCTACAACACGAATACCGGCCGGCTGACCCAGGCGATGTTCGAGGCCGTGGTGGCGGACGCGAAGCAGCGCATCGGCCCGGGCTGAGCCGTGGACGAGGACCGGATCTGCGGCGCCAACGCGGTGGCCGCCCTTTTCGCCAAGCGGCCGGAGGCGGCCAGGCGGCTGTTCTACGTCGCCGCCATGAAGGAACAGGCAGGGCCGCTCTGTGCCGTGATGGCGCAACAGCGCCGCCCCTACCGCCTGCTGGACGAGGCGGAGATCGCCAAGGCCGCCGGGTCGATCCACCATGGCGGCATCGTCGCCGTGGCGGAGCCGCGTCATGTCGGCATCGTCGACTTCGTCCGCCCGCCCCGCTTCAAGCTGCTGGTGATCCTGGATGGCGTCAGCAACCCGCACAACCTGGGCGCGATCGCCCGCAGCGCCGCGTTCTTCGGTGCGGGCGGGCTGCTGTTCCACGAGATTCCCGGCCAGGCGATGCCGTCCGATGCGGCCTACCGCACCGCCGAGGGCGGGCTGGAGCATCTGGAGCTGCACAAGACACGCAACCTGCGCAAGGCGCTGGTAGCGCTGGAGCCGCATTACCGCACGGTCGCCGCCACGCTGACGCCGGATGCGATGCCGCTGCAAACCCTGCCGCGCGACCGGCCGATCGCGCTCGTGCTGGGCAACGAGGAGCGCGGCGTGTCGTTCGACGCGCTGGAAGGCTGCCGACGCCGCGTCCGCATCCTTGGACCGGGCAAGATCCAGAGCCTGAACGTCGCCCAGGCTGCGGCGGTCCTGTTCGCCGCGCTGACCGACCCGGTGGGATAGGCCGCTACGCGACGGCCACGCGCCGGAACCGCCCGATCATGGCATCCAGGCTGAACGCGCCGCCGCCGAAACCAACTGCGTACAGCATCCCGCCGGCGATGCCGACGTTCTTGATGAAGTTGATTTCCATGTTCCGGTCGCCGAAATCCGTGTGGAAGATCATCGCGGTGACGATGCACCAGACGGCCAGCACCAGTGCCGAGGCCCGCGTGAACAGCCCCAGCAGGAGCGCCAATCCGACGCCGAGTTCGATGAAGACGGCGATGGCATAGGCCAACTCGGGCAGCGGCAGGCCGGATTTGGCGATATAGGCCTGGGTCGCGGCGGCGGCCATCAGCTTGCCGAAGCCGCCCCAGACGAACAATGCGCTCAGAAGCACGCGGCCCACCAGGGCGGCCAAGTCGGACATGGGAGGCTCCGTTTCGCTATGCAGGCCGCCGGCAGGCATCGGCGATGGTGGCACACACCGCCCCCAGCAGCATCATCGCAGCCATCGGCCGCGCCGTGCCATCCGTCAATAGTCCGGTCACCGACCCGCTGATCGCGGCGAAGATGAACTGGACCGTGCCCATCAGCGCCGACGCGCTGCCGGCATGGTTGGCATGCCGCGACAAGGCGCCGACCGCCGTGTTCGGCATGATGAAGCCAAGCGTGCTCATGCCCAGGAAGATCGGGATGAACACGCTGGCCACGCCGAACCCGCCCGCGAAGGCCAGGCCGCTCAGCAGCAGGTTGGCCGCGAGATACAGCCGCACGGCGGCCCGCAGCACGCGCGACGCCCCGAGGCGGCGCAGCAGGTACGGGTTGATCTGCGCGCCGAAGATGAAGCCGGCGGCGCACAGGCCGAACAGGATGCCGTAGACCGGCGGCGACAGGCCGAACAACTCGATATAGACCGGAGGCGATCCGCTCAGATAGGCGAACATGCTGAACATGACGAACGAGCCGATTGCCATGTAGAGGAAGAAGCTCCGTTCCCCCAGTACGCTGCCATAGCGGGAGAGCAGGCCCGCGAGCCCCAACCGCACCCGGTGCGTCGCCGCCAGCGTTTCCGGCAGCACCCGCCAGACGATCGCCAGCGAGATCAAGCCATGTATCGCGGCGAACCAGAAGATGACGTGCCAGGAGGCGATGCTCAGCAGGAGCCCGCCCATGGTGGGGGCGAGGATGGGGGCCACGCCCATCACCAGCATCAGTTGCGACATCAGCCGGGCGGCGGCATGCCCGTCCGCCAGGTCGCGGACGATGGCGCGGGGCAGCACCATGCTGGCCGACCCGCCGAACGCAGCGACGGCGCGCAGTACCGTCAGCGCCGCCAGGCTCGGCGCCAGCGCGCAGCCGGCCGACGCGAGCGTGTACAGCGCCAACCCGGCCATCAACGGGCCGCGGCGGCCGAACCGGTCCGCCATCGTGCCCTGCGCGATCTGTCCCACGGCCAGGCCGGCGAACCAGCTTGCCAGCGTGATCTGCGCCGTGCCTTCCGGCGCGCCGAAGCTCGCCTCGATGGCCGGGAACGCCGGCAGGTACATGTCGGTCGAGAGCGGGCCGACCGCGGTCAGGAACCCGAGCAGCGGGGCCAGCCACCGCGATGTCGCCTGCATGGCTGCCGCGCCTGGCCGCTCAGGGCGCCTGGGTGCTGACGGCCTGGGTGGTGCGGATCGGGTCCGGCACCGGCCCCTTGATCCAGACCGATGGCGGCTGTGCCTGGGCATTGCCGTAGATCGAGCAGAACGCCACGTCCGCCGCATCCCGCCCGGCGCCGATCCGCACCAGCCCGTTCAGCGCCGCCATGCGGGTGGCATCGAACAGGTACCAGGCGCCCCCGCCGGGGCCGAGCAGGAACGCCTCGAACACGGCGTGGAAGTCCGGCGGGGAAAGCTGCCAGGCGTAGGCGCTGATGTAGCGCGCCGGGATGCCCACCGCCCGGCACAGCGTGATCGCCAGGTGGGCGAAGTCCCGGCATACCCCGGCCCGGTCGCCCAGCGTGTCATAGGCGCTGGTCAACGCGTCGGACGCGCCGGCCTGGTAGTCCACGTTGTCGCGGATCCAGTTGCAGATCGCCGTCACCCGCTGGTGCCCGGCCGGCGCCTGGCCGAACTGGCGGTTGGCGAACCGGCTCAGCCGGTCGGACTGGCAGTATCGGCTGGCGTTCAGGTAGGGCAGCACCTCCATCGGCAGGGAACCGCCGGCGATCTCCGTCACCTCCGTCGGGTCCAGCATCAGGGGGTCGAGGGCGACCTGCGCCTCGTACTCGATCTGGAAGTCGCCCGGCGGCACCAGGAAGCGAATGAAGCGGTTGCCGCTTTCCGTCGCCTCGTAGCGGTCGGGCTCCCCGAGGTCTGGGCTGGTGGTCAGCCGCTCGGACACAATGCGCTGGCGCGGCATCGGCACGGCCTCCAGGTTGAAGACGAACGGCGTCAGGGTCTCGACCTGGTAGCGCAGGGTGCAGCCGATGGTGAAATCCACCGCCTAATCCTCGTCGTTGGTGCGGCGGACCAGGATCTCGCGCTTGCCGACATGGTTGGCGGGAGTGATGATCCCCTCCTTCTCCATCTGCTCGATCAGCTTGGCGGCCCGGTTATAGCCGATGGAGAGATGCCGTTGGATGAAGGAGGTGCTGGCCTTGCCCTCCCGCGCCACCACGGCGACGGCCTGGTCGAACAGGGACTTCTCCCCGTCGCTGGCCCCGGCGATGCCGCTGAGGGCAGACCCGCCCTCATCTTCGTCCGCAGGCTCCGTCACCTCCTCGACATAGGCAGGCTCGCCCTGTTCGCGCAGGAAGGCGACCACGTCCTCCACCTCCTTGTCGGTGACGAACGGGCCGTGCACGCGGCCGATGCGGCCGCCGCCCTGCATGTACAGCATGTCGCCCTGGCCCAGCAGCTGCTCCGCCCCCTGCTCGCCCAGGATGGTGCGGCTGTCGAACTTGCTGATCACGGTGAAGGAGATGCGGGTCGGGAAGTTGGCCTTGATGGTGCCGGTGATCACGTCGACGGAGGGGCGCTGCGTCGCCATCACCACGTGGATGCCGGCGGCGCGCGCCATCTGCGCCAGGCGTTGCACCGCGGCCTCGATCTCCTTGCCGGCGACCATCATCAGGTCCGCCATCTCGTCGATCACCACCACCAGGAAGGGCAGCTTCTCCAGGGCGAGCGGATGCTCCTCGAAGATCGGCTTGCCGGTCTCGGCGTCGAACCCGGTCTGCACCCGCCGGGTGACGACCTCGCCGCGGGCGCTCGCTTCCTCCACCCGCTCGTTGTAGCCGCCGACGTTGCGCACGCCGAGCTGGCTCATCGCGCGGTAACGCCGCTCCATCTCCCGCACGGTCCATTTCAGCGCCGTGACCGCCTTGGCCGGTTCCGTCACCACGGGGGCCATCAAATGCGGGATGCCGTCATAGACCGACAGCTCCAGCATCTTCGGGTCGATCAGGATCAGCCGGCACTGGTCCGGGCTGAGCCGGTAGAGCAGGCTCAGGATCATCGCATTGATGCCGACCGACTTGCCGGAGCCGGTGGTGCCGGCCACCAGCAAATGCGGCATGCGGGCCAGGTCGGCCAGGATCGGCTCGCCGCCGATATCCTTGCCCAGGGCCAGGGCCAGGCGGCCGGGGTGCTTCTCCCACGCGTCGGAGCCCAGCAGCTCGGACAGGAACACCGTCTCCCGCTTGGCGTTCGGCACCTCGATGCCGATCACGTTACGGCCGGGCACGGTGGCGATGCGCACGGCGGTGACGGACATCGAGCGCGCCACGTCATCGGCCAGCCCGATCACCCGGGCGGAGCGGATGCCGGGCGCCGGCTCCAGCTCGTACAGGGTGACGACCGGGCCGGGACGGATCTCGCGGATGGCACCCTGCACGCCATACTCGTCCAGCACCGATTCCAGCAGCCGGGCGTTGGCCTGCAACGACTCCTCGCTGGGGCCGGAATTGGCGCGGGGCGGCGCGGCCTTCAGCAGGGCGAGCGGCGGCATGCGCCATTGGCCCGGCGTCGCCTCGGACAAGGGCAGGCTCGGCTGATGCGTCGGCGCCGTCTTGCGCAACGGCAGGCTGATGCGCGGACGCGGCGCGGGCGCGGCAATCGGCTCCGGCGCCATGGCCGGGGGTGACACTGCCACGGCCGGCTCCGGACGGTCGGGGCGCAAGGCCGGGCGCGGGCGCGCCGCTGGCTCCAGCCGCGGCGCCACCAGCGGCTCGGGACGCGGGGCGCGGCGAAGCAGGCGCAGCGGCGCCACCAGCCGCGGCAGCAACCCGACCGCGCGCCGCCCCTGCACGAACGAGCCCCCGGCCACGCGCCCTGCGGCCCGCCACTCGCCCGCGGACAGCCCGAGCGCGGCCCAGAACAGCAGCGCGCCGAGCACCAGGCCGAGCAGCAGCGCGATCCCGTCGCCCAACGGGCCGAGCGCCCCGTGCGCGTAGGACGAGGCCGTTTGCGCCAGGACGCGGCCGATGGCGCCACCGGGCCCGGCCTCGCTCGGCCAGGGTGCCGGACCGGGAACCGCGGCGGCCAGGGCGGCCAGGACGGGAAGCACTGCCAGCGTGCTTGCCAGCCTGGCGGCAAAGCTGCCCAAGCCGCGATGGGAGGCGATCCGCCACGCCCAGGCGAGCGCCACCACGCCGGGCAGCACGGCCGCGATGCCGAAGCTTTGCAGCAGCAGGTCTGCCGCCATAGCGCCCGGCAGCCCGGCCAGGTTGGTCGGCGGCCGGGACGTGGCGGTGTTGAACGACGGGTCGAGCGGATTGTAGCAGGCCAGCGCGACCAGGAGCGCGACCCCGCCCAGTCCGAGCACCAGGCCGCCCAATTCCGCCAGGCGGCGGCTGACCAGCGTGCGGATGGCAGGCGAGACGAGCTGGCGTGCCGAGGCGGCGGCGGACATGCGTCGGGAGGTCCCAATCCGTTCGTGCGAGATCCGAGCTATAGCGGGAAACCGCTCGCCCAGAATGGAAAAAGGGGTGCGACCCTTCGGCCGCACCCCTTTGCGTGGCCGATCTGCCGCGGTTAGCTGATCGACTCGCCGTGCAGCACGATGTCGAGGCCCTCCATCTCCTGGTCGCGCGTCACGCGCAGGCCGATCACCGCGTCGATGATCTTCAGCAGGATGAAGGAGACCACGCCGCTCCAGACCAATGTGGCGACCACCGCCTCCGCCTGCTTGATCAACTGCTCCATGCCGCCGACCACGCCCGCCGGGTTGGTGTCGGTGGCGGAAAGCGGGCCGTAGGCGAACACGCCCGTCAGCAACGCGCCCACGATGCCGCCGATGCCGTGCACGCCCCAGGTGTCCAGGCTGTCGTCATAGCCCAGCATGTGCTTCAGCCCGGTCGCGGACCAGAAGCAGACCACGCCCGCCACCACGCCGATGATCAGCGCCGGCCCGGGCAGCACGAAGCCGCTGGCCGGGGTGATCGCCACCAGCCCGGCCACCGCGCCGGAAATGATGCCCAGCACGGACGGTTTACCCTTGGTGACCCACTCCGCGAACATCCAACCCAGCGCCGCCGCCGCCGTGGCGATCTGCGTCGCCGCCATCGCCATGCCGGCGCGCCCGTTGGCGCCCACCGCCGACCCGGCGTTGAACCCGAACCAGCCGACCCACAGCAGGGAGGCGCCGATCATCGCGTAGGTCAGGTTGAACGGGGACATGTTGTCGTGCCCGTAGCCCACCCGCTTGCCCAGCACGAGCGCGCAGACCAGCCCGGCCACGCCCGCGTTGATGTGCACCACGGTGCCGCCGGCGAAGTCGATCGCGCCGATCGTGGTGCCGACGATTCCGGTGGCGCTCCACACCACGTGGGCGATCGGGCAGTACACCACCAGCGACCACAGCACCATGAAGACGCACATCGCGCTGAACTTCATGCGGTCGGCGAAGGCGCCGGCGATCAGCGCCGGGGTGATGATCGCGAAGGTCATCTGGTACATCATGTAGACGGTCTCGGGGATCGTCAGCACCGTCGCATTGTCGGAGCCGGCGCCCAGGGTGAACGGCTTGTCCACGCCCTTGGCGATGTTGTCGGCGATGCCGTTGAGGAACAGGCGGGAGAAATCCCCGATATAGGGCGCGGTCGCGCCGGTGCCGTTCGTGAAGGCCAGGCTGTAGCCGGCGACCATCCAGACGATGGTGACCAGGCAGCAGACGGTGAAGGATTGCATCAGCGTGGCGAGCACGTTCTTCTTGCGCACCATGCCGGCGTAGAACAGCGCCAGGCCGGGGACGGTCATCATCAGCACCAGGGCGGTGCTGGCCAGCATCCAGGCAGTGTCGCCCGTGTCGATGGCCGGGGCCGCCGCGGCGGCCGGTGCGGCAGCCGTGCCTGGCGCCGCGGTCTGCGCCCAGGCCGCCCCGGCCAGGAGGAAGGTGGACAGCCCGGTCACCGGGGCAAGGAGACGCTTCATTCTGGTAGGATCCTTCATAGTGCTTCGGCGTCGACCTCGCCCGTGCGGATCCGCACGGCGCGTTCCAGGTCCAGGACGAAGATCTTGCCGTCGCCGATCTTGCCGGTCTGGCCGGACTTCATGATCGCCTCGACCACCTGCTCGGCCAAGTCCGCCGCCACGGCGACCTCGATCTTCACTTTCGGCAAGAAATTGACGTGGTACTCCGCGCCCCGATAGATTTCGGTCTGGCCTTTCTGCCGGCCGAAGCCCTTGACCTCGGACACGGTCAAACCCTGCACCCCGAGCGGCGTGAGCGCCTCGCGCACGTCATCCAGCTTGAAGGGTTTGATGATCGCTATGATGAGCTTCATCGACGTCCTCACTAACCTGTTCGACGCCGGCTGCCCTGCGGCGCCCGACGTTTCGTCCCTGCCCTAAACAAGAAGCGTGCCGGTCCGATATTGCGGAGGCGAGGGGCTGCGCCGCCTTGACGATGGGGTGGTCGGCCCGCAGCGATGGAAGGCCGTCGCCGCAGACCGGAAACTTGCCTAGTAAACAGGCAGGAACAGGAGAATCAACTTGCTTGAAGCCGATGTCTGTGTGGTCGGGGCCGGGCCGGTCGGGGCTGCCTTGGCCTGCAGCCTGGCGGCCGATGGCGTCCGGGTCGCCGTCGTGGACCGTGCGGCCCTGCCGCCGATGGAACATCCGGCGTTCGATGGCCGCGCCTACGCGATCGCGGCCGGCTCGCGCCGGATGCTGGAAGCGGCGGGCGTGTGGGACCGGCTGCCCTTCGTGCCCGGCCCGATCCTCGACATCCGTGTGTCCGACGGACGGGTCGGCCGCCCGGCATCCGGGCTGTTCCTGCATTTCGACCACGCCGACGCCGACGCCGGCCCGTTCGGCTGGATGGTGGAGGCGCGCAGCCTGCGGGTGGCGCTGAACGCGCAGCTGCACGCCCTGGCCCACGGCCTGGTGTTCGCGCCGGCGGAGGCGGTCGTCACGCGCACGGCCGAACGGGCGGTCGTGCAGGTCACGGGCGGCCCGGCGATCCGGTGCCGCCTGGTGGTGGCGGCGGAGGGCAGGGAGTCGCCGCTGCGGACCCAGGCCGGCATCCGGGTGTCGCGCCTCGACTACCGGCAGAATGGCATCGTGAGCGCGGTCGCGCACGAGCGTCCGCATCACGGGGCGGCGCTGGAGCATTTCCTGCCCGGCGGCCCGTTCGCCCAATTGCCCATGGCTGGCACGGAGGAGGCGCCGAACCTGTCGGCGGTGGTCTGGACCGAACGGGCGGAGCTGGCGCCACGCATGATGGCGCTGGACGACGCCGCGTTCGGGCGGGAGATCGCGCGCCGCCTCGGCGACCATCTTGGCGCAGTGCGGCCGGTGGGCCGCCGCTGGCTTTACAAGCTCAGCGCCCTGCACGCCCAGCGCTACACCGCCGAGCGCCTGGTGCTGGTGGGCGACGCCGCGCACGGCATCCATCCGATCGCCGGGCAGGGCCTGAACCTCGGCTTGCGGGACGTCATCACCTTGGGGGCGCTGGTACGGGACGCCCTGGCGGCGAACGAGGACCCTGGCGCTCCGGCCCTGCTCGCCCGCTACCAGGCCGTGCGCCGTCCGGCCAATCTGCTCATGCTGGGCACGACGCACGCGTTGGACCGGCTATTCTCGACCGACAATCCGCTGCTGCGGGCCGTGCGGGACGCGGGGATCGCCGGGGTGCACCGCCTGCCGTCGCTGAAGCGGCGCTTCATGCGGCAGGCGATGGGAACGTGAGCCGTCCGCGCCCTGCCGCCGTTCAGGCAGGCATGCGGTGCAGCGCACAGAGCTTGTTGCCGTCCGGGTCGCGAAGGTAGGCCAGGTACAACCCGCCTGAACCAGCCTGGCGCACGCCGGGGGCATCCTCGACGGACGTGCCGCCGTTCTCGACGCCAGCCTTGTGCCACGCCTCCACCTGCTCGGCGCTATCGGCGGTGAAGCCGATGGTGCCGCCGTTGGCGCCGGTCGCAGGGCCGCCATCGATCGGCTTGGTCAGCAGGAGGCGGCCGTCGCGATGCGTGTAGACCAGGCGGCCGAGCCGGTCCTGCACGCCCGGCGTGCCGCCTACGGCGCCGAGCACGGCGTCGTAGAAGGTCTTCGACCGGCCGATATCGTTGCTGCCGATCATCACATGGCTGAACATGACTTGGCTCCTTCCTGGTCCGCAGACGCGCGCGATCCGGCACGTCGGCGCATCCGGCTACATCAGCAGCGGGGTCGCGACAACCCTGCTGCCCGTTCATGCGCCCAGCAGGTGCAGCGCCACCTCGCGCCGGTGGGCGGCCGTGCGGTGCTCCCACAGATAGAGGCCCTGCCAGGTGCCGAGCACCATCCGCCCGGCCGCAACGGGGACCGAAAGCTGGGTCTGCGTCAGCGCGCTGCGGATATGGGCTGGCATGTCGTCCGGCCCTTCGGCGCTGTGGCGGTAGCCGACGTTCTCCGGCACCAGCCAGCGGAGGAACGCCTCCAGGTCGGCCCGCACCGTGGGATCGGCGTTCTCCTGGATCAACAGGGAGGCGGAGGTGTGGCGGATGAACAGTGTCAGCAACCCGGTCGCCATGCCCTGGGCCGCCACCCATGCCTCCACCGGGCCGCTGATCGGCACCAGGCCCTGGCCGGCCGTCGACACCGTCAGCGTGTGTGAAGCCTGGCGCAGCATTCAGCGGCGCCCGAACAGGGTTTCGATCTCGGCCCGGCTGAGCTTCAACACGGTCGGCCGGCCGTGCGAACAGGTCGCGGCGCGCGGCGTGGCCTCCATCTGGCGCAGCAGCGCGTTCATCTCCGCCGCGTTCAGCCGGCGGCCGGCACGCACGCTGCCATGGCAGGCCATGCGGGCGATCGCCGCATCCAGCACGGCGTCCAGCGCGACGGCCTCGCCGTGCTCGGCCAACTCGTCGGCAAGATCGCGCAGCAGCGGCGCTGGGTCGGGCGCGCCCCCGGAGGACAGCACCGCCGGCATGGAACGCACCAGCACCGCACCAGGGCCGAACGCCTCCAGCTCCAGGCCCAGCGAGAGCAGGGTCGGGGCATGCAGCAACAGCCGGGCAGCGCAGGCAGGGGACAAATCCACCACGGCGGGCAGCAGCAAGGGTTGGGCACGCACCCCGCCAGCGTGAAGTTGGGCGGCCAACGCCTCGTGCGTCAGGCGTTCATGGGCCGCATGCTGGTCCACTAGCACCAGGCTGCCATCGCCGGCCACCGCGATCACGTAGGTGTCTAGCACCTGGGCGACCGCCGCACCCAGCGGATGCGCCGAAGGCGCCTGCGGCGGTGGACCGACGCGGGCACTCGGTTCGAAGGGCATCGCAGCCTCGGCGAAACCGCGCGCTGGCGGGTCGCACGCGGGCGCGGGCGCGACCAGGCGCAAGGCCGGGCGCGGCGGGCCGGGGCGGAAGCTGGCGAACCGCGGCGCGGCGCCGGCACCGGCGGCCAGGCAGCGGCGCAGCGTGCCGATCACCAGGCCGCGTACCGCGTCCGGATCGCGGAACCGGAGCTCGGTCTTGGCAGGGTGGACATTCACATCCACCGCCTCGGGCGGCACGGTGAGGTAGAGCGCGACCGCGGCGTGGCGGCCGGCGGCGATCACGTCGCGATAGGCGACCCGCACCGCCATGCGCAGCACCGGGTCGGTCACCGGCCGGCCATTCACCACCAGGGATTGCCCGGCCGTGGTGGCGCGGCTGGCCGCCGGGCCGGCGGCGTGGCCGCCCAGCACCAGGCCATCGCGCCCGCCCTCCAGGGGTAGCAGCTCGCCCGCGCCCAGCAGCGCCGCGGCCCGCGCGGCACGGTCCTGCGGCGGCAGGTCGAACACGACCCGCCCGTCGCTGACCAGGCGCATCGCCACGCCGGGTGCGGCGAAGGCCAGGCGGCGGATCGCGGCCTCGGCATGGTCCGCCTCCACACGGGGCGATTTCAGGAAGTTGCGGCGGGCCGGGGTGGCGAAGAACAGGTCCGACACCAGCACCTGCGTGCCGACCGGCCCGGCCGCCGGGGTCACCGGCCCGGCGGCGCCACCCTCCACCCGGATGCGGCAGGCATTGGGCGCACCGGGCGGCCGCGACGTGATCTGCAGGCGGGCCGCCGCGCCGATGGAGGGCAGCGCCTCGCCCCGGAACCCGAGGGTGACGATGCGGATCAGATGGTCGTCCACCAGCTTGGACGTGCAATGCCGCTGCACCGCCAGCGCCAGCGCGTCCGGCGACATGCCGACGCCATCATCCGTCACCTCGATGCGGTCGATGCCGCCCCGGTCGAGGGCGACCGTGATGCGCCGGGCGCCGGCATCGATCGCGTTCTCCACCAACTCCTTGGCCGCGGCGGCCGGCCGCTCGATCACCTCGCCGGCGGCGATCCGGTCGACCAGCGCGTCCGGCAGGCGGCGCAGCACGAAGGCAGCGGCCGCAGCGGCAAGGGGGAGCGACTCCATGGCGAAAGGTTAGCGGAACCGCGGTCCGGACGCACGCCGCCGCGTCAGGAGACCGCCCCGGCACAGCCCGCGGTGCCGCCGCGCACGCCCCATACCGGATTGTGCGGGTCGACCACCGTGACCCCCCAGGCGCCGCTGAAGCTAGCATGGTCGGCGGCGAACACCACGAACTCCTTGCCAGTGCCGTAACGGTCGGTCCAGGTGAAGGTGCCGGCATTCTCCGCCTCCGGCACGAAATCGGTCAGCTCGCCTTCGAACGGCTCCGCGTCCTCGATGCGGTAATGCCCGACGAGGTGGCCGCCTTCCACGGCGAAATCCGTGTAGTGGCACTGGAGCTGGCCGGCGTTGCGAACCTTGCCCGCGTAATGCCCGACGGCCTCGGCCATCCAGGGCGCGTCGGCGGGCTGCGCCGCGGCCGGGACGGTCAACGCCAGGAGCAGCAGCAACCCGCGCATGGCGGCTAGAACAGGGAGTCGAGGATGCCCTGCTTGCGCCGCTGGATGATCGGCGTGTCGCCGGTGCTCTCCGTCGCGCCGAGCGCCGCGTTCTGCCGCAGCCGCTGGCTTTCCGCCGTCGGATCGACCTGCGTGCCGGGCGGAGGAGCCGGTTTCCAGAACATCAGGCGGTCGGCGAAGGAACGGCCGGGCGTATCCAGCTGCGCCTCCGCATCCACCTCGTTGCGGATGTCGCGCGGGGCGGCCGGCCCGGCGGCGCTGACCAACGCCTGCTGCCCGGGTGACGTGCCGCTCGGCGCGCCGGCCAGGGCGGTGGTGGGGGACAAGGTCGCCTCGGCCTGCTGCCGTTCCGACAATTCCTGCGGGCGGGATGCGCCGGGACGCGGCGGCCGCAGCGAGAAATCCGGCGGCATGGACAGCGGCGCGCGCGTCGTCACGGTGAACTCGTCCGGCGCATCGCGCGTCAGGCCGATGGTGCGGGAGAGGTCGTCGCCGCTGCATGCGCCGAGCGCCAGGTTGGCAACGACCAGCAAGCCGGCGATCTTTCGCGGCGGGAACGCACGGCCTGCCAAGGGGCGGATTTGTCTCATTTGTGGGTCATAACTCCGCTGCCCCCGGGCCTGCAAGCCGCTCGTCGGGCTGGCGCGATTTTGGTCGCAGCCCGTCCAGCACCAGGGCCGCGACGCCGCAGACGATGGCGGCATCCGCCACGTTGAACACGTACCAGCTCCAGCCGCCGACGTGGAAATGGATGAAATCGACCACGGCGCCGAAACGGAGGCGGTCGAGCACGTTGCCGATCGCGCCGCCGGCGATCGCACCCAGCGAGACCGCCACCAGCCGCGTCTCCGCCCGGCGCAGCCACACCGCGAGCGCCGCGACGATCGCCACCGCGATCGCGACCAGCACCAGCGGCCCCCAGGCGCCATCCGCCTTGAACATGCCGAAGGTGACGCCCTGGTTCCACACCATGGTGAGGCTCAGCACCGGCAGCAGATCGACCCGCCCCAGCTCGGGCAGCATCAGCCCTTGCAGGATCCAGAGCTTGCTCGCCTGGTCCGCCGCCAGCACCAGCAGCAGCGCCGACCCACCCAGCAGCGTCAGCCGGTTGCGCGTCACGCCGCGGCCCGCGGCTGGCCCACCAACCCGCTCTCCACCGCATCGGCGCAGCGCAGGCACAGCGCCGGATGGGCGGGATGGCTGCCGACCTCCGGCAGGACCTTCCAGCACCGGGCACATTTGTCGCCCGGCGCCTTGCCGACCACCAGCGCCGGGCCGGGCTGGACGCGGCTGACGATGGCGAACTCCGCCCAGCCTGCCGCATCCAACATATCCAGCGTGGCAGCCGGAAGGCTCACCGCCGCCTGCAGCGAGGCGCCGATCGCCCCATCCCGCCGCGCGGCCTCCAGCGCCGTGGTCACCGTGCCGCGCTGCTCGCGCAGGGTGGCCATGCGGGTGGCCAGCGCCGGGTCCTGCCACTCGGCGGGTACCTGCGGCAGGGATTGCAGGTGCACGCTGTCGTCGGCCGCGCCGAACCGGGCGCCCCACGCCTCCTCCGCGGTGAACACCAGCACGGGGGCCAGCCAGGCGGTGAGGCAACGGTGCAGCATGTCCAGCACCGTGCGCGCGGCCCGGCGCGTCTCGTTGTCCGGCCGGTCACAATACAGCGCGTCCTTGCGAACGTCGAAATAGAAGGCGGACAGGTCGGCGGCGCAGAAGGCGTGCAAATCCGGATAGAACCCGGTCCAGTCATGCGTCTCCAACGCCCCGCGCAGCCGGACGTCGAACTCGGACAGGCGGTGCAGCACCCATCGCTCCAGCTCGGGCATCCCGGCGACGGGCACCCGCTCCGTCTCGCTCCAGCCGGCCAGCGAGCCGAGCAGCCAGCGCAGCGTGTTGCGCAGGCGGCGGTACAGCTCGGATTGCTGCTTGAGGATCTCCGGGCCGATGCGCAGGTCCTCGGTGGTGTCCGAGGTCATCACCCAGAGCCGCAGGATGTCCGCGCCCATCTTGTCGGTCACCTGCTGCGGGGCGGTGACGTTGCCGAGCGACTTGCTCATCTTGCGGCCGTTCTCGTCGAGCACGAAGCCATGCGTCAGCACCGCCTTGAACGGGGCGGCGCCGCGGGTGCCGATCGCCTCCAGCAGCGAGGATTGGAACCAGCCGCGATGCTGGTCGGAGCCTTCCAGGTACAGGTCGGCCGGCCACGGCTTGCCGCGGTCCTCCAGGGCGAAGCCGTGGGTCGACCCGCTCTCGAACCACACGTCGACGATGTCCATCACCTGCTCGTAGCCGGCCGGGTCCCGGCCCTCCCCGAGGAAGCGGGACGGCGGCGAGGCATACCAGGCATCCGCCCCCTCGGCCGTGAAGGCAGCCACCACGCGTTCGACCACCGCCGGGTCGCGCAGCGGCTCACCCGTGCCGCGGTCGACGAAGACCGGGATGGGCACGCCCCAGGCGCGCTGGCGGCTGATGCACCAGTCCGGCCGGCCGGCCACCATGGAGAAGATGCGGTTGCGGCCCTGCGGCGGCACGAAGCGCGTGGCCTCGATGGCGGCGAGGGCGCGGGCGCGGATCCGGTCCGGACCGTCCATGCGGATGAACCATTGCGGCGTGGCGCGGTAGATCAGCGGCGCCTTGGACCGCCAGGAATGCGGATAGGAATGTACCAGCTTGCCGCGGCCGATCAGCCCGCCCGCTGCCTCCATGGCGGCGCCCACCGGGACAGCGGCCTTGAAGACGTGGGTGCCGGCGAAGAGCGGCACCCCCGGGTTGTAGCGGCCATCCTCGCCGACGCTCTCCGGCACGGCGATGCCGTGTGCCCGGCAGAGCGTGAAATCCTCCTCGCCATGGGCGGGCGCCATGTGCACCAGGCCGGAGCCCTGCTCCGTGGTGACGAAATCGCCCAGCAGGATCGGCGCGTCATGCTCGTAGCCCTGCCCACGCAGCGGATGGGCGCAGATCGTGCCGGCCAGGTCGGCGCCGTGCACGGTTTGCAGCAGGTGGTGCGTGGCGATGCCCAGGGCGGCGCAGACGGCGCCCACCAGGTCCAGCGCCACCAGGATGGTCTCGCCGGGACGGGCGAGCGAGCCGTCCTGCACGCTGTCCACGCGGAGCTGCGCGTAGTCGATCTCCGCGCCGGCGGCCAGGGCGCGGTTGCCCGGCATGGTCCAAGGCGTCGTGGTCCAGATGACGGCGGCGGTGCCCGCCAACGGACCGGCCAGAATCGGGAAACGCACCCACACCGTGTCGCTGGTGTGGTCGTGGTACTCGATTTCGGCCTCGGCCAGCGCGGTCTTCTCGACGGTGGACCACATCACCGGGCGCAGGCCACGGTACAGCGCGCCGTTCAGCAGGAACTTGCCGATCTCCCCGGCGATCGCCGCCTCGGCCGGGAAATCCATCGTGGCATAGCGGCCGGCCCAGTCGCCGACCACGCCCAAGCGCTTGAACTCGGCGGCCTGGATGTCGAGCCAGCCTTGCGAGTAGGCGCGGCACTCGGCGCGGAAGTCCAGCACGGGCACGGCGTCCTTGTCGCGTCCGGTGCGGCGGTATTCTTCCTCCACCTTCCATTCGATCGGCAGGCCGTGGGTGTCCCAGCCGGGAATGAAATCGGCATCGAAGCCGGCCATGCGGTGGGCGCGCATGACCACGTCCTTGAGGATGCGGTTGAGCGCATGGCCGATATGGAGGTGGCCGTTGGAGTAGATCGGCCCGTCATGCAGCACGAAGGCCGGCCGGCCGGCCGCAGCGCTGCGGAGCCGCTGCCACAATCCCATGCGGTCCCAGCGGGCCAGGATGTCCGGCTCCCGCTTCGGCAGGTCGCCGCGCATCGGGAAGGGGGTGGACGGCAGGAAGACGGTGTCGCGGTAGTCGATCATGGGGGAGGGGTCCGGCAACGAACGGCCACGGCAACGGCCTCGGAAGCAGACCTAGCGCGGCGGGGGTCTACCGCGCCACCCCGGTCTGCGAAGGCCAGGGCTGCTCGTCATTCGCCGCCACGATGTCAGAGCGCGAGGCCGGCGCCGGAGCGATGAAACCGAAGGTGGGATAGGCCGTGGTGCCGAGCTGGCCGGCCGGTTCCCACCATACGCGCACGGCGGACCAGTCGTTGCCGGGAGACACATCCACCACCGGCTCGCTGCGGGCGACGCGGCCATGCACCCAATTGGCCTGCGTCACCAGGATCTCCCGTCGCGAGGTCAGCCCGGCGACGACGGACACGTGGCCGGAGGGCAGGCGCCCGCTGCGACGGAAGACCAGGACGGCGCCTGGGCTCGGCTCGGCGCTCCGCTGATAGCGTCCGGCAGCCTTGTCCCACCAGGATGCGGCATCGCCGTAGAGTTGCAGGCCGCTGACCTCGCGAGCGTACGGCGCGCATTCGACCGTGCGGAGGCTGGAACCGGAAGTGACGACGGGACGCCCGCTGCCGCCGGCACATGCCGACAGCCAAACCAGCGACATCAGGCAAGCTACCCGGCCGCGCAGCCCCATCGCCACGGTCCTCCCGATTTCGTGATCGAGGGGACTTTAAACCGGACGTCGACGCCGAGGAACAAGGAATCGACGTCCGGCGACAGGGCTACTTCGTCGGTGCGGGCGCCGCCGGAGTGGCAGCGGCGGGAGCGGCGGAAGCCGGCTTCTTGGCTGCCATGGGCCTGTGGGCCACGACGCGACGGGCCTTGGCCGGTGCGGCCGGCATCGTGAAGTCGGTGTAGGGCACCGGGGCCGCACTCGGCGCCGTCTCAAGGGCGCGCGCGGCAGCCATGTCGGACGCGGTCGGCTTTGCCGCAGGAGCACCGGCAGCGGCTGGCATTGCGCCCCTGCGGGTGCGCATACGGGTGGCCGGAGCGCTGGTCACGGTGCCGGGGCCGGCCGGATAGGCCATGTTGCCGGTGTCGCGGCCTGCCGGTGCGTTCTGGCTCACGCCGCCGGGCGAGGCCGGGAACGCCATGTTGCCGGTGTCGCGCGCTGTCGGCGCCGGCACCTTGATCTCGCCGGATGGCAGCGGGGCCGGGTAGGACATCGAGCCGCCACCCGCGCCTGAGGAGTTGCCCTGCGCGTGGGCGACGCCCAGGGACAGCAGCGCGACGGCGGGGACCAGCCCCAGGAAACGGAATGTCATCAGGATACTCTCCTAGAGAAGCCCCAAGGTCGGGGTGCCATGGTTACGGTAACAGCATCGTGCGATTTCGTCTTCTGCCTGGGAGAACAAAATCACACATTGCAGCGACAAAACGTCGGCCCGTGCCTGCGATGCGGCCTCAGTCCCGCCGGGCCGCGAGCAGCAGGGCCTGCGCCTCGCCTACCGGCAGGTCCAGGGCTCGTCGGGCGATGTCGGCGGGAAAGCCGGCGCGGGCCAGACGCCCCAGGTCGCGTGGACGTTGCATCGGGTCGGGATCCGGGCGGAACGGTCCCATGCGGCGCCGGTGGGCGTAGAGCAGGGCTGCGGCCAACTCGGCGACCGGATCGTCCGGCACCGTCGCCAGCGCGGCGGGAACACCCTTGCCCTGGAGATGGGCGGCGATCGCCCGCCGCGACCGCCCTGCGCGATGCAAGGAGCGGGCGCGCCCGGCGGCGAAGGCGGCGTCGTCCACGGCGCCCATGGCGGCGAGCCGCGCCACGACACCGCGCGCCGCGTCCAGGCACGCGGCCACCGTCTCCGGCGCCGCCTCACTCCCGCGCGCCCAGCGCTGCACACGGCGGGTCAGGACGCGAAGCAGCCCGGCTTGCGTGGTGCTGTAGCGGGCGAGGTGGGTGAGGGCGGCCTGGCGCAACCTGTCTTCGTCCGGAACAGGGCCTGGCTTCGGCGGGGGCATCGGTCCAGCCTGCCACGGGGGCAGCCAGCCTGGAACCCGCCGCGCCTCGTCCGCGTTCCCCGGGCAAGATGGAGGATCTCCCCTTGACCCGTATGGCAGCCCTCGTCGCCGTGCTCGCCCTCCCAGCGGGACCGCTCCTCGCCCAGACCCCTGGCCTGACGCCCGCATCGGGCAACCCGAACCTATCGGTCGCCAGCGTGAGGATGGATGGCGGCATCCGGGCCAGCAAGATCATCGGCGCCGGGATCTACGGCGATCCCAACACGCAGCTGGGCACCGTGGACGACCTGATCCTGACCTCCGACCACAAGGTGGCCTTCGCCGTCATCGCGGTCGGCGGGTTGATGGGCATGGGCGCCAAGCTGGTCGCGCTGCCGATCGGGCAGATCGAACGCGGCGCCGACGGGAAGATGATGCTGCCGGGCGCCACCAAGGAGTCGCTGAACGCGATGCCGAGCTTCGTCTATAACGGGTAAGCGTTTGACTTCCGGGATGCGGGCGCTTCATGCTCCCTGCTTCCCCTCGCGATCGGCCACGAAGGGTCGCGGCTGGCGCGCGGGGATCACCGAGGTGAACCTTTCGTCATGATCGCTGCCCTGATGCCCACCTACAACCGCGCCGACCTCGCTTTCGAGCGGGGCGAGGGCGCCTGGCTGTACACGGGCGACGGGCGACGATTCCTGGATTTCGGGGCGGGCATCGCAACGTCATCCCTGGGCCACAACCACCCGCATCTGGTGGCCGCCATCGCGGAGCAGGCCGCCAAGGTGATGCACGTCTCCAACCTGTACAAGGTCCCGGGCGCGGAGCGCCTGGCCAAGCGGCTGGTGGACGCGACGTTCGCCGACAGCGTCTTCTTCTGCAACTCGGGCGCCGAGGCGAACGAGGGTATGGTGAAGATGATGCGCCGCGCCATGGCGGATACCGGGCGCAGCGAGCGGTATCGCATCATCTGCTTCGACGGTGCGTTCCACGGTCGTACGCTGGCGATGCTGTCCGCCACGGGCAATGCCAAATACCTGCAAGGCTTCGGCCCGGCGGTAGAGGGTTTCGACCATGTGCCGTTCGGCAACATGAACGCGGTACGGGACGCCATCGGCCCCGAAACGGCGGGTATCATGGTCGAGCCAGTGCAGGGCGAAGGCGGCGTGCGCCCGGCGTCGCTGCGCTTCCTGCGGGAGCTGCGTGCGGCCTGCGACGAGTACGGCCTGTTGCTCGGGCTGGATGAAGTGCAATGCGGGATGGGCCGCACCGGCAAGCTGTTCGCCCACGAGTGGGCAGGCATCCAGCCGGATGTAATATCCGCCGCGAAGGGCATTGCCGGCGGATTCCCCATGGGCGCGGTGCTGGCGAAGGAAGCGGTGGCCCGCCACCTCGTACCCGGCACGCACGGCACCACATTCGGCGGCAACCCCCTGGCCTGCGCAGCAGCCAATGCCGTCCTGGACGTGGTGCTGGCGCCCGGCTTCCTGGCCGAGATCGACCGCAAGGGACGGGAGCTCTGGCGGCAGCTGGAGGCGGTGGTGCGGGATGAGCCGGAGGTGTTTGCCGACGTCCGCGGCGCCGGGCTGATCGTCGGGCTAAAGTGCCAAGTCCCGAATACCGAGGTCCAAAGTGCGTTCATGGCCGAGGGGCTGCTGACCGTCGGGGCTGGCGACAACGTGGTGCGTCTGGTGCCGCCGCTGGTGGTGACGGACGAGGATGTGGCTACAGCCATAGAGATGGTGCGCCGGGGTGCCCGGCGGTGCCGTCCCTCCCTGGCGCAGGCTGCGGCAAAGTGAGCGGCGCGGTCCACAGGCTGTGGCCGGATGACGGGTTCGACCTGGCATCCGGCGCGCCGCGACATTTCCTCGACATCAAGGATTTCGAGCCCACGGTCCTGCGGCAGATGCTGGACGTCGCCCGCGGCTTCAAGCAGGCCGGCGGTCCATCCGCCCGTCCGCTGGCCGGCCGCACCCTAGCCATGATCTTCGAGAAGCCTTCCACCCGCACCCGCGTCTCCTTCGAAGTGGCGATGCGTGAGTTGGGCGGTGACGTCGTGGTGCTGCAAGGCACCGAGATGCAGCTCGGCCGAGGCGAAACAGTGGCCGACACGGCGCGCGTGCTGTCGCGCTACGTGGATGCCATCATGCTGCGGACGGACGACGCGGCCAAGCTGGCCGAATTGGCCGGACATGCGACCGTACCGGTGATCAACGGCCTGACGAACAAGAGCCATCCCTGCCAGTTGATGGCGGATGTGCTGACCTTCGAGGAGCATCGCGGGCCGATCGCCGGACAAGCCGTGGCGTGGATCGGGGACGGCAACAACGTCGCCTGTTCCTGGATCGAGGCTGCGGTCCGGTTCGGTTTCGCATTGCGCATCGCCTGCCCTGCCGAGTTGCAGCCACCGGCTGCCCTGGTTGCTTGGGCACGAGCCCAAGGCGCTAGCATCAGCGTGGGCGATGACCCCGAAGCAGCCGTCGTCGGAGTTCGCTGCGTCGTCACCGACACCTGGGTCAGCATGGCTGACGACCCGAATTCAAATCGCCACAACATGCTGGCGCCCTTTCGGGTCGACTCGCACCTCATGCGCCACGCCTCGACCGACGCAGTGTTCATGCACTGCCTGCCGGCGCATCGCGGGGAGGAGGTTACGGCGGAGGTGATCGACGGTCCGCAATCCGTGGTGTTCGACGGGGCGGAAAACCGGCTGCACGCACAAAAGGGAGTCCTTGCCTGGGCCCTGGGTGCCATACGGTGACCCGATCATCGCTGACCGAGGAGACACCGGCGACGCCGGGGTGGGTGGATGCGCGCATCACCGCGATCTTCGCCCCGTTTGGTCCGTCGCTCGACGCCGTGCGGGATGCCTATGCCGAGTGCCTGGCCGGGGTGCGCGGCGCGGTGGATGTGGAGACCGGATACGACCGCTGTCGACGGAATGCGGTTCAAGCGGCCCGCGACGTCGTCGCCGATGCCGATGCACTGGACCATACGCTGCAAACGCTGGAAGCGGAGATCAGCAGCTCGACTTGATCGCCGCTCCAGACGAAGCTGGCTCGGCTAGGCCAGGTTCACCGTACCATGACCGCCCGGCTCAGGCGATTTGCCGGTGGTAACGGCCTTCAGGTAGCCATAGGCGTGCAACATGGTCGAGGACGGCGCATCCCAGTACTCCGCCTGCTGGACCACAACCTTCAGCAGTGCGATCTCCGGGTCGTCCTTCCCCTTGGGAAACCAGGTGCGGAGCGATTCGACCCAGTGCTCCTCGATCGCAGCGTGGTCCTGCACCAGGCTAGCCCGGCCAGAGACCGAGACGTAGTCCTGCTTGCCGGGATGGGCATAGGCGAGGTTGACCCGCTGGTCCTCCGCAACCTCCACCACCTTATGCGAACTGGCCCGGGTAAAGAACCACAGCGTACCGTCGAACGTCTTCTGCGACACAGCCATAGGCCGGCTGCGCAGATGGTCGCCGTCTTCCGTCACCATCATTGCGATCTCGACCGTCTTGATGAGGTCCCACAGCTTGTCCGTGTCGTTGGTGTCCATCATGACCATCCCTTCTCGTCAGGTTGAAACAACGGGAACGTGGCGACGATGGTTCCCGGTGGTGAAGCGCGCCACGCCGCCCTATCTTCCTGGCCATGAGCGCCATGCCAGCCTTTCTCGACGGCACCCGTCCGGATGTGCCCGACATCGTCGTACCCCGCGGGGTGACGCCATTTCACCTGCCGGGGCGGCCCGTCCGCGGCCGGCTGGTGCGGCTTGGGCCGCTGGCGGATGCCTTGCTGACGCGGCATGACAACCATCCCCGGGTGACCAGGCTGGCTGGCGAGGCGCTGGCCTTGGCGGCAGCCTTGGCGACCGCGTTGAAATTCCGCGGCTCGTTCAGCGTCCAGGCCAAGGGGGACGGTCCGGTCCCGATGCTGCTGGCGGATTGCACGCAGGCGGGTGCGTTGCGCGGCTATGCACGGGCGGAGCCGGACAAGCTCGCGAGGGTGCTCGATGCGCAGCCCGAGCCGACAGCGGCGGCGTTACTCGGTCAAGGCTACCTTGCCTTCACGGTCGATCAAGGGCCGGACCGCGAACGGCACCAAGGCATCGTCTCGATCGAAGGCGACGGGTTGGCCGACATGGCGCTGCATTATTTCGAGACGAGCGAGCAATTGCAGTGCGCCCTGCGGCTGGCCTGCGCCCGGACCGAGGCCGGATGGCGGGCGTCTGCCCTGATTCTCGAACGCGTCGCGACGGAAGGCGGCGTTGACGCAGCGGAGCCGCAGGATGGGGAGGAGGCGTGGCGGGCAGCGACGATTCTGGCCGCGACCGTGACCGAGGCCGAGTTGCTGGACGATGCCCTACCGCCAGATCAGCTGATCTGGCGGCTGTTCAGCGCCGAGGGCGTCGCGGCTGACCGGCCGCGCGCCCTGGCCTATGGCTGCCGGTGCTCCCGATCGCGGCTGGCAGGCATATTGGAGGGATTTGGTGCCGACGACCTGGATCATATGGCGGTCGCGGGCGACATCGTGATGAACTGCGAATTCTGCAACCTGGAGTTCCGCTTCGAACGGGACGAGGTGCATGGGAACAAGGCTGCCGATTGACGGTGGCGTCATGCATGGCAGGGTGCGTCACTGCCATCCCACCGAGGAGAGATCATGATCGCGCGTCGATCCGTCCTGTTGTTGCCGCTGCTAGCCGCCGCCTGTGGCAGTGACGAAGACGGGTCGCGGAGCTTTGCTCCTCCCAGCTACAGCTATTTGACGCCGATCCGCCTGAACGTCGCCAACATCGAAGTCGACGACCGGTCGCCTCCCGCATCGGGCGCCTCGGTGGAAGGATTGTCGCCCCTGCGACCAAGCGATGCGCTCAAGCAGATGGCGAATGACCGTTTGGTCGCGGCGGGCAGCGCCGGCCGGGCTGTGTTCGTGATCGATCAGGCCAGTTTGCGCCGGGTCAATGGCGGGCTGGAAGGGTTGATGGCCGTGCATCTGGACGTGTTCGCCGGACCAGGCGGCGAGCGGGCGGGGTTTGCGGAAGCCAGGGTGGCTCGACGGCGGACCAGCACCGATACGGACGAGAACTCACGTGCCGTTCTGTATGACTTCACGGCGCAGATGATGAACGACATGAACGTCGAGTTCGAGTTTCAGGTGAAGCGGTCGCTAAGGGACTGGCTGCAAGCGACGGCAGGCAGCGCGCCGCCACCGCCGCCGGTTCAGGCGGAGGATCTGTCAGCGCCGACGCAGCTGCGCCCGCCGCCGGCCCAGACGCTGCATCGCTGATAGGCGGCTAGCTCCGCAACCTGGCGATCTGCGCCAGGAGATCGGCCTCGCTCAGCAGTTGCGGAAGCACCTCGGCAGGTTTGCCGGGCGCGTAGAACACGTAGAGTGGGACGCCATCGCGATCATGGTCGCGCAGGAACGCTGAAATTGTCGGATCTTGCCGGGTCCAGTCACCCTTGAGGTAGGCGACATGCGCGTTGTCGAACGCCGTGCGGACCGCGTGGGGCGACAAGGCAATCCGCTCGTTCACCAGGCAGGACAGGCACCAGGCCGCCGTCATATTGACGAAGACGGGCCGACCCTGGCCCTGCAGTTCCGCGAGCCGCGCCGGACTGAACGGTTCGCTTGCTTCGGATTTGGGGCCGGTTTGAACCGTCAGCATGGCCGCGGCCGCGAGGCCGCCGGCCACCATGGCTGCATAAGCCACATAGCGTCCCGGGCCACGGCCCGACTGGGCCGTGCCGAGCGCCCAGGCGGCAAAGCCGACGCCCACCAGGCCCACGCTGGCGGTGAGAACGCCAGTCGGGCCGGTTTGCTGGCTCACGACCCAGACCAGCCAGGCTGCGGCGGCATACATCGGGAACGCCAGGACTTGGCGCACCGTGACCATCCACTGCCCGGGTCGCGGCAGCAATGCGGCGATACCGGGGATGGCGGCGATCGCCGCGTAGGGGAGTGCCAGCCCCAAGCCCATGGTCGCGAAAACCAACATGGCAGGCGCTGGAGGCGCCGTGAGGGCACCTGCCAGTGCGGCTCCCATGAAGGATGCCGTGCACGGCGTGGCAACCACGACAGCGAGCAAGCCGGTGAAGAAGCTGCCAAGGTGTCCGCGCCGGGCTGTCAGCGACTGCCCGGCGCCCGCCATCCTCTCGCCCATGGCGAAAACGCCGGACATGTTCAGGCCAGTGGCGAACAGCAACCATGCCACGACGGTCACGAAGACCGGGGATTGGAATTGGAATCCCCATCCCACCGCCTGGCCGGCGCCGCGCAAGGCGAGCAGAGCGGCACCAAGTGCTGTAAACGACGCGACGACACCCAGCGTGTAGCTGCCAGCTTCGCCGCGAACCGTCCGCCGGCCGGTGCCCGAAAGGCGTGCCAGCGCCATCGCCTTCATCGCGAGCACCGGGAATACGCACGGCATCAGGTTCAGCAGCAACCCGCCGCCCAATGCAGCGAGCAGCAGCAAAACCATCGATTGTCGCGGCGCGGGTGCAGCCGGCGCGCCATCGCTCGCAGAAATGGTAAAGGGCTGTGTGGTCCCGTTCGAGCGAGTCAGTCTGACCACACCGACCAGGGGCGCCTTTGTGGGTGACGAACCGATCGCCACATGCAGGACGAGGCCGTTGCCCTGGCGAACCGGGCGCTGGGCACCCGTCGCTTCGGTTTGACCGTCGCCCTGGGGAAAGAACTCGGCCTCGATGACATCGCCAGGCAAGCCCGAACCGGACAGGCGCAAGGTGCCGTCCGACCCGATGGTTGCCTGGAACGGTGCTGCGGGCGGGATGCGGGAGGCAGTGGCGGCAAACAAGGCCGCCTGGGCGGACGGTACTGGCGGTCCCTGAGGCAGGATCAGCGTGAAATCGCCTTCTTCCGGCACGCAGATATCGCGGCAGACAAGCCAGGAGGCATGCGCCCTGACGGTCAATGGCCCCGAGCCGGGAGTGACTTGCAACGGCAGCAGCACGTCGCCGCGATACCCGAACGTCGTCAGGTCGCCTTCGGCGATCCGCTCCGGCGTCGGCCACATGAGCGGGCCAGCCACGCTATCCGACGAGAATTGCACCGTGACGTCGGTCGAAACGCCGGCATCGCCGGGATTGCGCCAGTAGCTATGCCAACCGGCCGCCAGCCTCAAATACAGGCCCAGATGGAACGGCACACCCGGCTGGACCGTGTCCGAGTCCGTCACGAGTGTCGCTGTGGCACGGCGCGACGTGACTGCCGAACTCTCGAGGGCTTCGGCGTGGTTTACCCATAACAGGAGGGCGGCGACCGCAACGAGCAGGCGGGCCGCACGAGGCTTCACCCTATCCACCAAGTTCCGTGGGTGCCCGGTTGGCCATCATCGACAAAACCTCCCGCCGGGTGTCCGGATCGGTGCGGAACGCCCCAAGCATGCTGCTCGTCACCATGGCGACGCCGGGTTTGTGGACGCCGCGCGTGGTCATGCATTGATGGCCGGCCTCGATCATGACGGCGACACCCTTTGGCCGCAGCACGTCGTTGATCGTGTTTGCGATCTGCACCGTCAATTTCTCCTGAATTTGCAAACGCTTGCTGAACGCATCCACCACTCGCGCCAACTTGCTGATCCCCACGACGCGCCGAGCCGGCAGGTAGGCCACATGTGCCCGGCCGATGATCGGCACCATGTGGTGTTCGCAGTAGCTTTCCAGGCGGATGTCGCGCAGCAGGATGATCTCGTCGTAGCCCTCGACTTCCTCGAACGTCCGCTCGAGCAAGGCTGCGGCGTCCACGTCATACCCGGCGAACAACTCACGATACGATTGGACAACCCTGCCGGGCGTGTCCCGCAGGCCCTCCCGGGAGGGATCATCGCCAGCCCATCGAAGCAGGGTGCGAACGGCCGCTTCGGCTTCGGCTTGAGTAGGCATCGACCCTGGGCTGTGGGTATCCAAATCGATCATCCTGACTTCGGCGCGCGATATATGAGGGCGTGGAAGAAGGCCAAGGTCGCCCGTGTCCTGCCTCCATCCCGGGCAGCAGCAGGATATCAGTGGAGCTGTCGTCCGCCATGGGGCGAGTCGAGGCTGAACGACGGGATGACGATGTCGAAGCTCTCGCCGGACCCGGCAGTGACCATGTGGTAGAACCCACCCATGAACCCGGTCGGGGTCTGCAACGGCGTTCCGGACGTGTACTCGAACGTGTCGCCGGGTTCCAGCGAGGGCTGCTCACCAAGGACGCCCGGGCCTTCGACGGTGATGGTGCGGCCCCGCCCGTCGGTGATATGCCATGTGCGGCTCATCAATTGCACGGCTTCCAAGCCGCGATTGTGGATGCGGACGCGATAGGCCCAGACGAACCGTCCCTCATCCGGCGCGGACTGGTCTTCAAGATAGAGCGGCTGAACCGTCACGACGATCGACCGCGTCGTCGCCGTGTAATCGTCCGCCATCACTCGGCCGCTCGGCGCGATCGGCCTGCCTCGACGGCATCGAGCCCCCTTGCCAGGTCGGCACATAGATCGCCGGCATCCTCCAACCCAACCGAGAGCCGGATCACGCCATCGCCGATACCGAGCCTGGCACGCTCCTGCGCGCCGATCCGCATATGCGTGGTCGTCGCCGGGTGGGTCACCATCGACTTGGAATCGCCAAGATTGTTGCTGATGGCGATCAGGCCCAACGCGTTCATGACCTGGAAGGCAGCATCCTTGCCACCGGACAGTTCGAACGTGACGATGGTGCCCCCGGCAGACATCTGGGACATCGCCAGGGTATGTTGCGGATGGTCGACCCGGGCCGGGTAAAGCACCCGACGGATAGCGGGCTGGCCGGCCAGGAAATCGGCGACCTTGGCTGCACGGGCACAGGCTGCCTCCACCCGTAGGCTCAGCGTCTCCACACCCTTCAGGAGGACCCAGGCATTGAAGGGCGAGAGGCTGGGCCCGGTGTTGCGGATGAAAGGTTGCGCCGTGTTTTCGATCCAGGCGCGGCTGCCGAGGATGGCGCCACCCAGGGCGCGCCCCTGGCCGTCGATGTGCTTGGTGCAGGAATAGACGACGATGTCGGCCCCCATCTGCAATGGCTGTTGCAGCAACGGGGTTGCGAACACGTTGTCGACCACGACGAGTGCGCCTGCCTCGTGGGCCAGGGCGCACACTGCGCGAAGATCAATCACGTCCAGCATGGGATTGGAGGGGCTTTCCACCAGCACCATGGCGGCCGGGCGCCGGAACGCGTCCCGCCACTGCTGCAGATCGGTCCCATCCACGAACTCTGTCTCGACGCCATACCGCGGCAACAGGGTTGACACGATCCAATGACAGGATCCGAACAAAGCGCGGGAGGCGACGACGCGATCGCCCGCCTTCAAATGGCTCAGCATCGCCGCGTGGATCGCAGCCATGCCGGTTGCCGTGACACGGCAGGCCTCCGCGCCCTCCACGGCTGCAAGCCTGTCTTCAAGCATCGTGACGGTGGGGTTGCCGAAACGTGAATATTGATAATGCGGCTTGCTGCCGTCGAATGCGGCTTCAGCCTCCTCCGCACTCAGGTAGGTAAAGCCGGAGGTGAGGAACAGCGCCTCGCTCGTCTCCCCGTAGGGAGTGCGCTGGCCCCCGGCATGCACGAGACGGGTGGCGATGCGATAATCGGTATTCATGCGGAAGGCCCTTACGACAATTCGGCTGCTTGGCGGCAGCAGGACGCATCGAACCAGCCGTAAAAACCCATCGCCAACGAATACCGCTCGACGACAAGGCCTCTTTAGCGCGTTTATTTAACCTCGCCGCAATCCGGCCGGACAAATCACGAGGGACTTCAAGCTAACTATGGCCAGTTGCGCCGTCAACGTGCAGTTTCTATAACGGCGGCCAAGATCGGCCCGCGGGTGTAGTTCAATGGTAGAACGGCAGCTTCCCAAGCTGCATACGAGGGTTCGATTCCCTTCACCCGCTCCAGTGCTAAGACCCTCATGTCGATTGGCAGCGCCCCTGGGCTCAGCCGCAGACCCTCGGCCGCCTCCGCTGGTCGTCAGTCAGGACCGTGCACCGCCACGCCAGTCTGCCGGACGGCTACGCTGACGCGAGCCATGATGGCGGCTTCCTGCCCGGTGGGGCGCGATCTCTTGAAACTGTCTCCGTCCTGTCATCGCGCTGTCATCCGATCCGGTTATGGCACCGCATGTCATTCACTGTTGCACAAATCTCGGACACCCACCTTGGCGCCGGGACATCCTTGTTCCGGGACAACTTCACGCGTGTGGCCGCCGCGGTAAACGCGGCCGGGCCCGACCTGATCGTCGTCACAGGCGACGCATCGCTGGACGGCGCGGAGAGAGAGGCCGACCTCGCCTTCGCAGCCGGCCGATATGCCGCCCTTCTGCCCGCGCCGACCCATGCCGTGCCCGGCAACCACGACGTGGGCGACCATCCGGTGCGTGCGCCCCGCCAACCCGTCGATGACGGGCGGCTGGACTGCTTCCGTCGCCATTTCGGCGCGTGCCCCTGGCTGCTGGATCGCACGGGCTGGCGCCTGCTGGGCCTCGACAGCCAGGTCATGGGCGCCCATCGCGCCGCAGCCGGGGCACAGGCCGCCCTGATTGCCCAGGCGCTGGACACGCTGGAGGACCGCCGCCTGGCCGTGTTCCTGCACAAGCCAATCTTCACCGCCGATCCGTCCGAGACGGTGTTCGACTACTGGTCCGTCCCGCCTTTCGCCCGCGCCCCGCTGCTGCCGTTGCTGGCGCACCCGAGCCTGCGCCTGGTGGCGTCCGGCCACCTCCATCTGCATCACGGCTTCTCCCGAGGTGCCGTTCGATATGTCTGGGCGCCCTCGGTCGCCTTCGTCGTGGCACCCGAGGAGCAGGCGGGGCTGCCGGGCGAACGCCTATGCGGCGCATTGCTGCATCGCTTCGGCGAGGATGCGGTCGAGACGGAGCTGGTGGCGCCGGCTGGCATGGAGCGTCCCTACATCCACGAGGTCCGCGACGAGGCCTATCCCGAGCCGGTGAGGTGAGCGCCATGGTCGACGGCATTGCCATCGACGGGATCGAGAAGGCGTTCGGCACGACGCCGGTCTTGCGCGGTGTCTCGGCCCGGCTGCGGACGGGCGAGTTCCTGTCGCTGGTCGGCCCTTCCGGGTGCGGCAAGAGCACGCTGCTGCGCATCGTCGCGGGGCTGGAGACACCGGACCGCGGGCGCGTGGCGGTGAACGGGCGTGACGTCACCGGACTGCGGCCGGCCCAACGCGACCTGGCCATGGTGTTCCAGAACTACGCGCTCTACCCGCATCTGACAGTGCGGCAGAACCTGGCCGTCCCGCTGGTCATGCGCCAACCCCTGCCGCGCCGTTTGCCCCTGCTCCGCCGTATGTGGCCCGGGGGGGCCGCGGCCCGGCAGGGAACCGATGCGGCGGTATCCAAGGCTGCCGCCATGCTGGAGATCGGCCACTTGCTGGATCGCCGGCCAGCCCAGCTCTCGGGCGGGCAGCGGCAGCGCGTGGCACTCGGCCGTGCCTTGGTCCGCCAGCCCGCCGCCTTCCTGATGGACGAGCCGCTGAGCAACCTGGATGCCGAGCTGCGTGCCCATACCAGGCGGGAGATCGTGGCCCTGCATCGCGCCACCGGCGTCACTACGATCTACGTCACGCACGACCAGGTCGAGGCGATGACCATGTCGGATCGCGTGGCCCTGATGGGCGGCGGCCGCATACTCCAGCTTGGCACCCCCCGCGCCCTCTACGACGAACCCACGAGCCTCGCCGTCGCCCGCTTCTTCGGCAGCCCCCGCATCAACGTGCTGTCCGGGATTGTCGCAGCGGACGGCGTCCGCATCGGCAGCCTTGTCCTGCCGCTTCGCCCCGAGGAGTCGGAGGGCACGGCGGTCCATGTCGGCATCCGGGCGGAAGCGTTGAGCCAGTCCGTCGACGGACCGCTGCCGATGATCGTGGACGAGCTGGAATACCTCGGCGCCGAGGTGCTGCTGCACGGCAGGCTGGGCACGGAGGCCATCACCGCCCGCCTGCCGGTCGCCGCCGCCGGACGGGTGCGGCAGGGCGAAGGCATCCGCCTGGCCG
The DNA here is from genome assembly GCA_964244585.1 of uncultured Acetobacteraceae bacterium. Classification (GTDB taxonomy): domain Bacteria; phylum Pseudomonadota; class Alphaproteobacteria; order Acetobacterales; family Acetobacteraceae; genus LMUY01. The sequence goes on from CAXTJM010000012.1 coordinate 57,388, forward strand.
TGCACTGGCCGTCCTGCCTGCTGTTCGGCGCCGATGGAGCGCGGCTGCGGACCCGGCGGGTGCTCGAGCATGCCTGACGCCGCCGCGGAATACCGGGTCGGCTACCGCCTGGGCCTCGAGGCCGCGTCGGGGCTGCTGCTCGCCGCACCCGCAGTGCTGGCGTTGTTCGTGCTGCTGCTGCTGCCCACCGCCTCGCTGCTCGGCCTGTCGCTCACGGACATGGAGCTGGGCGGCACGCCGCTGCGCTGGGTCGGCCTGGCGAATTACGTCGAGCTGCTGGACGACCCGGCCTTCCACGCGGCGCTCCGCAACACCCTGGTCTATGTCGCCGTCGTGCTACCCCTCTCCGTCCTGCTCGGGCTGGGCATTGCGCTGCTGATCGAGGCCGGCACGCGCGGCCGCACCCTGTTCCGCGCCATCTTCTTCCTGCCGGTGGTGTCCCTGCTGGTCGCGATGGCGACCGCCTGGGAGTACCTGCTGCATCCGACCATCGGACCGCTGAACCAGGTCCTCGGCATGCTGGGCATCGCGCCCGTGAACTGGCTCGGCTCCTCGCGCTGGGTGCTGACCTCGCTGTGCATGATCGGCGTGTGGGAGAACCTGGGCTACGTCGTCGTGCTGTTCATGGCCGGTCTGACCGCGATCCCACCGGAGCTGGTGGCCGCGGCCGCCACCGACGGCGCGCGCACCGCCTGGGACCGTTTCGCGCTGGTCACCTGGCCGTTGCTCGGCCCCACCACCCTCTTCGTCGTCACCGTCACGGCGATCCGCTGCCTGCGGGTGTTCGACACGGTGGCGGCGCTGACCAAGGGCGGCCCGAACAACAGCAGCGAGGTGTTGTTGCACCTGATGTATCTGGACGGCTTCACCTACTTCCGCATCGGCTACTCCGCGGCGATCACCACAGTGTTCCTCGCGATCGTCCTGGTGCTCGTGCTGGTGCAGACCCGCGTGCTGGAACGCCGGGTGCATTACTGATGCGGCGCGGCCTGCTCGCCGACACGCCCCGCCTGGTCCTGCTCTCGATGGCGGCCGTGCTGGTCATGGCGCCCTATCTGTTCATGCTCTCGGCCTCGGTGAAGCCCGGCGGCGAGATCTTCCAGGCCTCGCTGAACCTGTGGCCGCAGCGGTTTTACGGCGTCGAGAACTACACCAAGGCGTTCACCGCCGTCCCGCTCGGCCGGATCCTGCTGAACGGGCTTATCGTGTGCGCCGTGCTGCTGGCGCTGCAGCTGCTGTTCGCCGTGCCGTGCGCCTATGCGCTGGCCAAGTTGCGCTGGCCGGGGCGAGACCTGGTGTTCGCACTGGTGCTGCTCGGCCTGCTGATCCCCGCCCACGTGCCCGCCCTGCCGCTGTATCTCGGCTTTGTCCGCCTTGGCCTGCTGGACAGCTACACCGCGCTGGTCGCGCCGTTCGCCATCTCGGTCTTCGCCGTGTTCCTGTTCCGCCAGGCCTTCAAGGCGCTGCCGGACGAGCTGATCCAGGCGGCGCGGATGGATGGCATGGGCGAGATGTCCATCGTGTGGCGCGTCATCCTGCCCAACGCGCTGCCGACCGCCACCGCCTTCGCCACCTTCAGCATCGTCGCGCACTGGAACGACCTGTTCTGGCCGTTGATCGTCATCGGCTCCGAGCGGATGGCCACGCCCGCCCTCGGCGTCCTGTTCTTCCGCGCCGAAGAGGCCGGCAACGACACCGGCGCGCTGATGGCCGCCAGCGTGATCACGACGCTGCCGATGCTGCTCGCCTTCCTGCTAGCCCAGCGCTGGTTCGTCCAGGGCGTCGCCACCGCCGGCCTCAAAGGCTGAACCCCCTTGCCACGGAGACTTGCCATGCTGTCCCGCCGCCGCCTGCTCGCCACGCCCCTCGCGCTTCCGCTGCTCGCCCGCCCGGCGGCGGCAGCCGCCACCGAGCTGATCGTCCACTACGCCATGCCGGCCATCTTCAAGGACCCGATGGAGCAGATCGCCGCCGCCTTCGCGAAGGAAAATCCCGACATCGCGGTCCACTTTCCCGCCCCGTCGCCGACCTACGAGGACGGGCTGCAGCAGGTGATCCGCCAGTCGGCGGCCGGCGGCATGCCGGATGTGAGCTTCCAGGGGCTGAACCGCCTGCGCTTCCTGGCAGAACGCAACCTGCCCGTGGACCTCGCCCCGCTGCTGGCCAAGGACGGCGACCCGACGCAGCTCGGCTGGACTCCAGGCATCCTCGAACTCGCCAAGGTCGGCAGCAAGCAGGCCGGCATGGCCTTCTCAGCGTCCAACCCGATCGTCTATTACAACGCCGCCCTGGTCCGCCGCGCCGGCGGCGACCCCGACGCCTTCCCGCAGGACTGGCCCGGCGTGCTGTCGCTGGCGGCACGTATCGCCGGGCTGGGGGAGGGCATCAGCTCCATGCATTTCCGCTGGTCCGGCGACGACTGGATGTTCTCCGCCCTGCTATACGGTTACGGCGGCCGGATGCTGACACCAGACGAGACGCACGTCGCCTTCGGGGAGCCCGGGCTGAAAGCCCTTGAGCTGCTGGACCGCATGGTCAAGGAGGGTAAAATGCCCCCGCTGACCACCGAGGCGGCGATGCAGGCCTTCTATGCCGGCAAGCTCGGCCTGTTCATGGGCACCACCGCCTACATCGGCAGCATGGTGAAGTCCGTAGGGCCGCAGGTGGAGCTGCGGACCACGCGGATGCCGGTGATCACCCCGCAGGGCAAGCTGCCGACCGGGGGCAATGCCGCCGTCATGCTGACGAAGGACCCGGCACGGCAAGACGCAGCCTGGCGGTTCATGCGCTTCGCCGCTGGCCCCGTCGGGCAGACGATCATGGTGCGCGGCACCGGCTACGTGCCCTCCAACACCCTGACGCTGCACGATCCACGATACCTCGCCGATTTCTACCGCGACAACCCGCTGTTCCGGCCGGCCGAGGAGCAGATCCCGCTGATGCAGCCCTGGTACGCCTTCCCCGGCACCAACGGCGTGCGCATCACCCAGGCGATCGTCGACAACCTGGCCCGGATCGTGGAACAGCAGGGCACACCGAAGACGGTGCTGGCAGACATGACGGAACAAGTTCAGCGCCTCCTGCCGCAAGCGTGATCCACACGCAGCGTTCCGGTCCATCAAGCCAGCGTCGGGCTGCGAGACGGCGGGCCAGCATGGGTCTCCGCCAGGATGCCGCCCCGGATCACCAGCGTTCCCGCCACCACACATCCGGCACGACCGATGTCGCGTTGGTCAGACCGTCTCGGTGCTGCGAGCCCGGAATTTGGCCGGCGTGATGCTCAGGCGGCTTCCTGCAACGGTGTCACGGAGAACAAGCGGTCGGCGATGGCGTCGCGCGTCTCGGCGTCATGCACGATGCCGAGGATCGCCACACCGCGCGCCTTGGCCGCCTGCACCAGCCCGATCACCACGGCCCGGTTGGCCGCATCCAGCGAGGCGGTCGGCTCGTCCAGCAGCAGCACCGGATGGCCACCCAGGAAGCCGCGCGCGAGGTTGACCCGCTGCTGCTCCCCGCCGGAGAAGGTGGCGGGCGGCAGGGCGTGCAGGCGTTCCGGTATGTTCAGGCTCAGCAGCATCGCCCGTGCGCGCTGCTGGGCCTCCGCGGGCTCGGTGCCGCGCACGGTCAGCGCTTCCGCCACGATGTGCAGCGCCGGGATGCGCGGCACCACGCGAAGGAACTGGCTGACATAGCCCAGCGTGTCCCGCCGCACGTCCAACACCGTGCGCGGTTCCGCCTGTGCCAGGTCCAACCACTGGTCACGGTGCCGCACCATGATGCTGCCACCCTCCGCCCGGTAGTTACCGTAAACCGTGCGCAGGAAGGTGGACTTGCCGGCGCCGGACGGCCCGGACAGCACCACGCACTCGCCGGCACGCAGGTCCAGGCACACGCCCTCCAGCACCGGGATGCGAACGCCCCCTTGCAGATGCAGGGTGAAGGATTTTACTAATCCGACCGTGCGCAGCATCGTCTCGTTGGTGGTCATGCGTGCAGTACCGAGCTGACGAGCAATTGGGTGTAGGGATGCTGCGGGTCGTCCAGCACCTGGTCGGTCAAGCCGGATTCCACCACCCGTCCGGCCCGCATCACCAGGATGCGGCCGGCGAGCAGGCGGGCCACCGCGATGTCATGCGTCACCAGCACGACCGCGACACCCAACCGGGCGACCAGGTCGCGGATCAGGTCCAGCAGCCGGGCCTGCACCGACACGTCCAGCCCGCCTGTCGGCTCGTCCATGAACACCAGGCGTGGCTGCGTCACCAGCGTGCGTGCGATCTGCAGCCGCTGCAGCATCCCGCCGGAGAAGGTTCGGGGCAGGTCGTCCACGCGTTCCGGCGCGATCTCCACCAGGCGCAGCCAGTCGATCGCGGCGGCACGGATGTCGCCGTAATGCCGGGCGCCCTGGGCCATCAGGCGCTCGCCCACATTGCCCCCGGCGGACACGGCCATGCGCAGGGCCTGCCGCGGGTCCTGGTGGATGGTGCCCCAGTCGGTCCGGTGCAGCGCGCGCAAGGCCGGGGCCGGCATGCGGTGCACGTCATGCCCGCGTCCGTCACGGTCCCGGTAGGTCACCACGCCCGCGTCCGGCCGCACCGCGCCGGCCAGCGCGTTCAGCAGCGTGGTCTTGCCCGAGCCGCTTTCCCCCACCACCGCCAGGACCTCGCCGGGGAACACCTCGGCGTCCACCCCGTCCAGCGCGGCGATGCGGCCGAAGGTCAGATGCAGGTCCCGCGCCGAAAGCAATGCGTCCGGGGTCATGCCGCCACCTGCGCCTGCCTGGTGGCGCAATGGTCCGTGTCGGAGCAGACGAACATGCGGCCGCCACGGTCATCCGTCACCACCTCGTCCAGGTAGCTGTCGGCGGCGCCGCACAGCGTGCAGGCATGCGGGGCGCGGGTCAGGCGGAAGGGATGGTCGGCGAAGTCCAGCGGCCTGACGCGCGTGTAGGGCGGGATCGCGTAGAGGCGCTTCTCCCGCCCGGCGCCGAACAGTTGCAGTGCCGCCATGCCGTCCATCTTCGGCGTATCGAAGGCTGGGATCGGCGAGGGCGACATCAGGTGGCGCCCGTTCACCATCACCGGGTAGTCGTAGCTGATGGTAACGGCGCCCACGCGGGCGATGTCCTCGTACAGCTTGACGTGCATCAGCCCGTATTCCGCCAGCGCGTGCATTCGCCTTGTCTCGGCCCGGCTGGGCTCCAGCTTGGAAAGCGGCTCGGGCTGCGGCACCTGGTAGACGAGGATCTGGTCCGCCCGCAACGGCGTCTCCGGGATGCGGTGCCGGGTCTGGATCACGCTGGCCTCGGCGGTGCGCGTCGTGGTGGCGACCCCGGCCGTGCGGGCGAAGAAGCGGCGGATCGAGACGGCGTTGGTGGTGTCGTCGGCGCCCTGGTCGATGACCTTCAGCACGTCGTCGCGCCCCAGGATGCTGGCCGTCACCTGGATGCCGCCCGTGCCCCAGCCATAGGGCAACGGCATCTCCCGCGAGCCGAACGGCACCTGGTGGCCGGGGATCGCCACCGCCTTCAACAGGCCGCGGCGGATCATCCGCTTGGTCTGTTCGTCCAGGTAGGCGAAATTATAGCCGTTCATGCCCCTGCCTCCGATGCTTTCGCCTCCGTGCGCAGCCTGCGGACGGTCTCCAGCTCGCTTTGGAAATCGACGTAATGCGGCAGCTTCAGGTGTTCGACGAAGCCGGTGGCCTCGATATTGTCGCAATGGGACAGGACGAACTCCACGGTCTGCGCCGGGGCCGTCACGTCCTCGCCCAGCTCGGCCGCCCGCATCGCGCGGTCGACCAGGGCCATGCTCATCGCCTTGCGCTCGTTGTGGCCGAAGCAGAGGCCATAGCCGCGGGTGAACTGCGGCGGCACCTGGCGGCTGCCGTGGAACTGGTTGACCATGTGGCACTCGGTGACGGTGATGTCGCCGATATCGATGGTGAAGCCCAACTCCGGCAGCTCGACCTCCACCGCGACCTCGCCCACCCGCAGCTCGCCCACGAAGGGGTGCGTGCCGCCATAGCCGCGCTGGCTGGAATAGCCGAGTGCCAGCAGGAAACCTTCATCCCCGCGCGCCAGGGCCTGCAGGCGCACATCCCGTGGGGCCGGGAAGGCCAGCGGCTCCCGCGTGAGGTCCCCGGGGCGGGCACCCGTGTCGCGTTCCGGCTCGATCAGCCCTTCCCCGCCCAGCAGGTCCATCACCGCGGGCATCGCCTCGCAGGCCGCGGCGGAGCCGGCCTGCGCCACCTCGGACCCGTTGCCGGCCAGGCCGAAATCCAGCAGGCGGTGCGTGTAGTCGTAGGTCGGCCCGAGCACCTGGCCGCCCGGCATGTCCTTGAACACCGCCGATACCCGGCGGCGCACGGCCATCGCGCCCGTCTCGACCGGATCGGTATCGGCGAAGCGGGGCAGGGTGGTGCGATAGGCCCGCAGCAGGAACGCCGCCTCGATCAGGTCGCCCTGCGCCTGCTTGATGGCCAGCGCCGCCAGCGCTGGGTCGTGGCACGCGCCTTCCGCCATCACCCGGTCCACGGCGCGGCCCAGCTGCGCGGCGATCTGCGCCGTGTCCAACTCCGGCACCGCCGGGTCGCCCCGTCGGTCCTCCGCGAGCCAGGCGTGGGCTGCATCGATCGCGCGCTCCCCACCCTTGACCGCGACGTAGGCCATGCCTCAGCCCTCCCCGATCTGCACGCTGCGCGGCAAGGCGCAGAGTTGGTCGCCCGCACACAGCACCATGTCGACGCCACACGGGTACAGCGCGTGGTTGGTTGCCCACCGGGTGATGAAGTCGGCCGGCAATCCCGCCGCGTGCAATACGGCTGGCGCCGCCAGGCCGGGACCAGCCAGCCGGTATGCCGTGCCACGCCCCAATGCCGCCACCTGCAGGATGACCGTCGCGGACGCCTCGGGCGCCAGGTCCGTGCCGGGATGCACGTCGGCAAGCGGCGGCATCACAGTGGCGCACACGAAGGCGGCGGCGCCGAGGGTGGCTTTCGGCGCACCGCAGTGGAACGCCAGCCAGTCCCAGGCGTCGGCCAGGCCGGCATCCAGCCAAAGCGGCGTGTCGGTATCCGCCAGGGTCAGCAGCACGGCAGCCGTTGCGGGCTGCAGGGATGGAGGTGGCGCCAGGCCGGTCCCGGCGGCCATGATCGCCCCTGGGTGGCTGAAGGCGTGCAGGACCGCGCGAAAGCAGGATTGCGCCTCCGCGACGGGATCGGCGAAGCCGGGCCGATCGAGGTTCATGACCGCATGGTCGCCAACGTGAAGAACGCGACGCGGGTGGCGGCGGCCTTGGCGGCGACGGCATCGCGCGCCGCCTGTTGCGCCGCGTGCAGAGGGACGACGACCGCCGCCTGAAGCGCCGACTGGCGTGCCGGGTCCTGCAATGCGGCATCCAACGCAGCCGCCAACTCTGCCTGCGCCATGTCGCGCCCGGCGACCATGGCATGGCCGATACGCCCTCCCGGATCGCGGACCGTGCAGCGTGTCACCGTCATCTCCCCCAGGTTGAAGGCCGCGCCGGTGCCGCCTGCACGGCCTCGTACCATGGCCAGGCCGACTTCCGGCCCGCGCAGCCGCACATGGGTCGGCAGTGCAACGGCCGCGTCCAGGCAGGCCTGGATATCCTTCGCGGCGGCCCGTGCCAGCACCGACATCCAGTGTCTGCGACCATCCAATACCACCGCCTCGTTCATCGCGCTTCTCGTCCAAACGTCTAGACAAGTAGGGTTGGCGCGGGGTAGCTGTCAATGCATGTGCCCCAGCCGCGATCCGCCGAGCGATGAAGTCTTGATGACACCTGGCAGCCGGGGCGTGGCGCAGTGGCGGCAGATCGCGGACACGCTGCGGGCGGAGGTCGCGGACAACATTCTGGCTCCCGGCGCCCAGCTTCCGACGGAAACACGGCTCGCTGCCCGGTTTGCCGTCAACCGCCACACCGCCCGCCGGGCGCTGGAGGAACTGTCACGCTGCGGGCTGCTCCGGATCGAACACGGCCGCGGCACCTTCGTGGCCGATGACGTGCTGGACTACGTCGTGGGCGCCCGCACCCGCTTCTCCGAATGGATCCGCCGCCACAACCGCGAACCATCAGGCCGCGTGCTGACCCTGCGGGAAATACCCGCCAGCGCCGATGTCGCGGCAGGATTGTCCGTGGCGGCGGGCGAGCCCGTCGCGGTGTTCGAACGGGTCGGTCTTGCCGACGGGCGGCCGGTGAGCCTGTCGAGCCACCATTTCCCGGTCGCGCGCCTGCCAGGCATCCTGGACGCGCTGGGACGCGAACCCGGCATCACTGCCGCCCTGGCCAGCGTCGGCGTGCCCGACTACCTGCGTCAATCTACCCGCGTCTCCGCCCGGCTCCCCTCGGCATTCGAGGCAAAATGCCTGTCCATGGCGCGTGGGCTGCCGCTGCTGGTGTGCGAGAACGTCAACGTGGACCGCGCCGGCCGCGTCATCGAGTACGGCATCGCCCGCTATCCGACGCCGCGCGTGGAGATCGTGTTCGAACCGGAGGAGATAGGATGAGCCTGAGCATCACCGGCGGAAAGTGCCTGCTGCCGGACGGCTTCGCGGACGCCGATCTCGGCATCGCCGACGGCGTCGTCGCACCGCATGCCGCCCGGGGCCGCCGTCTGGATGCCAGCGGCTTGCTGGTGCTGCCCGGCATCGTGGACCTGCACGGCGACGCCTTCGAACGCCAGATTCAGCCGCGGCCCGGCATCAGCTTTCCCGTGCCGCTCGCCCTGGCCGATACGGAGGCGCAGTTGCTGGCGAACGGCATCACCACCGCCTTTCACGGCATCACCCTGTCGTGGGAACCGGGACTTCGCAGCGCCGAAACCTGGACCGCCGTGCTGGACGCGCTGGACGCAGCCCGGCCGCGGAGCCGCTGCGACATGCGCGTGCATCTGCGGTGGGAGGCGTTCAACCTGGAGGCGCTGGACCTGGCGCTGGACGCGATGGGCGCCGGGCGGGTGGACCTGGTGGCGTTCAACGACCATACGCCCAGCATCCTGCGCAAGCTGGATAACCCGACCGCCCTGGCGAAATACAGCGAGCGCGCCGGCATCCCAGCAGCCGGATTCCGCGCCATGGCCGAGGCCGCCGGGGCCCGCGCGGACGCGGTGCTTCCGGCCCGCGCCAGGATCGCCGCCGCGGCCCGGGCGGCCGGGCTGCCGATGGCGAGCCATGACGATGACACCGTCGAAACGCGCGACGACTTCCGCGCCCTGGGTGCCCGCCTGTGTGAATTCCCCATGTCGGACATGGTCGCGCGCTCTGCCATCGCGTCGGAGGACTGGGTGGTGATGGGCAGCCCGAACGTGGTGCGCGGCGGGTCGCACATGGGCTGGGGCTCGGCGGCCAGCATGGCGGAGGCCCGTGTCTGCCGCATCCTGACCAGTGACTACTATTATCCCGCACTGCTGCAGGCGCCGTTCATGCTGGCGGCCCGCGGCACGCTGGACTTGGCGGAGGCGTGGTCCCTGGTGTCCACCAACCCCGCCGCCGCGGCCGGACTCACCGATCGTGGCACGCTGGCGCCGGGGCAACGCGCCGACGTCATCCTGGTGGCACCGGGAGACCGCCCGCGCGTGGTGGCCGTGATGGCGGCGGGCCGCATCGTCTCGGCGTCTGCCGAGGCGCTCGACCGCCTGACGTGAGTTACGGCGCCCGGCGGCCTACGATCGCCAGGCGCAGGCGCCGGGACAGCAGGTCGATCGCGGCGACCGTCACCAGCACCATCAGGATCAGGAAAGCGGCCTGCTGCCACTCCAGCACCCGGATCTGCTCGTATAGATGCAGCCCGATGCCGCCAGCGCCGACGATGCCGATGATGGTGGCGGAACGGGTATTGGACTCGAAGAAATACAGCAATTGGCTGGCGAAGACCGGCAATAGCTGGGGCACCAGGCCGAAGCGGATCGCCAACCAGGGCCCGCCACCGCTGGCCAGCACACCCTCGACCGGCTTGCGGTCCGCCGTCTCGATCGCCTCCGACATCAGCTTGGCCAGTGCGCCGCAATCCGCCGATGCGATGGCCAGGGCCCCGGCAAAGGGGCCAAGACCCACGACGTTGATCCAGATCAGCGCCCAGATCAGCACGTCGATGCTGCGGACCGTGTCCAGGCTGCGCCGGGCCAGCACGTGCACCAGGCCGTTCGCCACCACGTTGCGGGCGGCCAGGAAGCCGAACGGCGCGGCCAGGATCGCGGCCAGCAATGTCCCCAGGAAGGCGATCGAGAGCGTCTGCCCCAGCGCGTCCAGGTAGAGCGCGAAATGCCCGCCGGCGCTAGGCGGCACCATCAATGCCACGATGGTTCCGAGCTCGCCCAGTCCCCGCCAGATCCGCACCGGCGAGATGTCCAGCAGCACCAGACCTGCCAGGTAGACTGCCGCCGCCGCCGCCGCCGCCAGCATCATCCCGGCCTGCCCGCCGCGCCCCGCCAGCAGGGCGCCGTGCCGGGCCTCGATCCCCGCGCGTCCGGCCAGCAGGTCTTCACGCAGGGCGCCGCTCATCCGCGCTCTCCGGCGATCAGGCGGGCCCGCAGCGTCTCGGAGGCGAGGTCGATCAGCATCACGCACACCAGCAGCATCAGCAGGATGGCGCTGACGTCTGAGTAGTAGAATTTGCGGATCGCGACGATCAACTCCTGTCCGATGCCGCCCGCGCCGACGAAGCCGATGACGGCAGCGCCGCGCACGTTGACCTCGAACCGCAGCAGCGTGTAGCTGGCGAAATTGGCAACCACCTGCGGCAGCACGCCGAAGCGGATCTGCGACAGCCAGGCGCCGCCGGCGCCCTGGACGCCTTCGACCGGCTTCATGTCGATGCTCTCGATGACCTCGGCGAACAGTTTGCCCAGCGTTCCCGCCGTGTGCAGCGTGATCGCCAACACACCGGCCAGTGGGCCCAGGCCGAATGCCACCACGAAGATCAGCGCGAAGACGATGTCTGGCACTGTCCGGTCGAATTCCATCACGCGGATGGCCGCGAAGCGCAGCGTACGGGACGGGGTGACATTACGGCTGGCCAGCACGCCGCCGACCAGGCCCAGCACGGCACCGGTCATGGTGCCGACATAGGCGATCAGCAGGGTCTGCCCGAGTTGCAGGCTCCAACGGCGCTGGCCCCAGTACCAATACACCGGGTCGGTCCAGACCCGCGCTCCGGTATCCAGTTGCGTCAGCCGGTCGAAGTAGCTGCCGAAATTGCCGATGTGGTCCCAGAAGGTACCCGGCCGCACTTCGGCGCCCACGGCCGCCAACACCGTCGCGGCCGCCATCAGAACAGCGCCGGTCAGAACGGTGCGGCGCCGGGCCGCCACAGCGCGGCCATATGCGTCCAGCAAAGTGCGGATGTGCGGCTCCGGCGGCACGGTCAGGCTACGCATCGTGGGTCCGGAGCCGCGGAGATCAGCCGTTCTGCTTGCGCAGCTTGTCAACGAAGGTGATCAGCTTGACGGTGTCGTCGTAGGCGGCGTTGTCGGTGGTCTGGAACGGCTGGTTCTTGCCGTCCGACAGCCTGTCGAACGCGGCCTTGTCGTTCTTGGCGGCGTCCAGCCAGGCCGTGCGCATCGCCGCCTTCAGCTCGCCGGGCAGGGCATCCAGATAGGCGGTCGGGCCGTTGATGATCAGGTCCGACTTCAGCACGATGCGGAAGTCGTTCACCGTGGCGGGCTTGCCGTCGGCGGTCTTGACCATGCCCTTGTTCAGCATGCGGGTCAGGTTGCTGTCGTCCGGCGCGTTCCAGAAGTTCGCGGCGACCTGCACCGTGCCCTGCTGTAACGCCAGCACCGCGTTCTCATGGCTGCCGGTGATCAGCACCTTGCCGAAGAACTGCTCGGCATTGATGCCCAGCTTGTTGAGCGCGAACAGCGGCATGTTGTAGCCGGAGGTGGAGTTCGGGTCGACCAGGCCGAGGTCCTTGCCCTTCAGGTCCTGCACCGTTTGGTAAGGGCTGTCCGCCTTCACGTAGAACACCGAGTAGTAGCCCTTGGTCCCGTCGCTGTTCACGTCGATGACGAAGGCGGTGGTCTTCACGCCTGTCACCAGGGCGCGGGCGAACGACGCTGGGCCATAGTAGGCTACATGGATGTTGCCGGCGCGCTGCCCCTCGATCAGGGCAGCGTAGTCGTTGGCGATGCGCAGCGTGACCTTGGTTTCCAGCTGGCGGCTGAGATACTGCACGAACGGCGTGTAGCGGTCGGTCACGCCGGACGCGTTCTCGGCAGGCACGACGGCGAACGTCAACTCGGGGAACGCCTGCCTGGTGACCTGGGCGCGGACGCCCGTGGCGGTGACGGCTGTTCCGGCGGCAAGGCCGGCCAGCAGGGTGCGGCGGTCGATCATGGTGGTTCCTCGGGTTGTTTGAGTCAGGCGGTGACGGCGGCCGTCCACGCGGCGGCTTCGGCTGCGGGCGGGCGCTCCATCACCTCGTTCGCCTCCAGCCCGTAGAGTTCGCGCGCCACGCTCTGCGTCAGCGCGGCCGGCGTGTCGTCGAACACCACACGGCCGCCGGCCATGCCGATCAGGCGGTCGCAGTAGCTCCGCGCCAGGTCCAGCGAGTGCAGGTTGCACAGCACCGTCAGGCCGAAATGGCGGTTGATGCGTTGCAGGGCGTCCATGACGATGGTGGCGTTGCGCGGATCCAGCGAGGCCACCGGTTCGTCGGCCAGCACCACATCCGGCTCCTGCACCAGGGCGCGGCAGATCGCGACGCGCTGCTGCTGGCCGCCCGAAAGGTTGTCGGCCCGCTGCGACGCCAGGCCGGCGATGTCCAGCCGCTCCAGCGCGGCGAGGGCGATCGCCCGGTCCTCCCGGCGCCACATCTTGGTGGCCGAGCGCCAGCCCGGCGTGTGGGTCAGCCGCCCCATCAGGACGTTGTCCAGCACGTCCAGCCGGCCGATCAAGTTGAATTGCTGGAAGATCATTGCGCAACGCCGGCGCCAATGGCGCAGCGCCGGGCCGGCAAGGGCTGTCACGTCGGTGCCGCCGAACCGGATACGGCCATCCGTCGGCTCGGACAGGCGATTGATCATGCGAAGCGTCGTGGACTTGCCGGCGCCGGACCGTCCGATGATGCCGACGAACTGTCCGGGCGGAATGGCCAGCGACACATCGGACACTGCGACGGATTTGCCGAACCGTTTCGTTACCCTATCCAGAACAAGCACCAGCAGCCCTCGATCAGTTCGAGGACCCTGTACACGGGCCGCACAGGCCCGGCGGTGAAGTTTCTATGACTCCCACTCATCCGGTTCAGGCGGCGCCTTATCCGGCATCGCGCATCGAGCCTGGCCGCCCGACGCTGGCGGCGGGAGAGATGAAAGGTGCGCCGGAGCGAGAACTGCTGTGCCGGTGCGGTGCCAGATAACCTTCCTGGCCGGACTGGAGCCCACGCCGCAAGGCCGTATCACCCTCCAGCAGGACACTGCCCGAGCGCCAATCCAGGTCAGTCGAGCAGCAGGGTCCTACCGCGCAGTCCTGCTGCAAGCATGATCACAGGCGTTGTCGGGCCAGTCGCAACCTTGACGGCCGGCCTGCAGCACAACCATGTTCCGCGTCGGCCGGGCGAGCAGCCGCTTGGCCCGTTGCAGGGCCGGGCCGTCGGCGACCCCTGCGCCATGCAGCCGGCCTGGTCCCGCGGGCCGAAGGTGCCGACCAGGAAGTTGTAGCCTTTGACCTATTGGTTGAGCTTGGCCTGTGGAATCAGTTGCTCGGCCGCGGCTGGCGGCACGGACAGCCTCATGGCCGCCGGCTGGTTCGCCAACTGGCCCACCCGCGGGAGCTTCGCCTACCAGCGAGGAGACGCTGCCGCTGTTCGTGCCCGCACGGCGCGTCAGCTCGTTGAGGAATAAGGTTGGCACGTTGCAGGTCAGGGATGCCATTCTTCGTCTCCTTTCCGGTTTACCGTTGCCGCGGTTGCAGCCCCATCTTCTCCAGCGTTGAATGGATGTCGGGTGACGAGATGTACTGGACCAGTTGCTGCGCCAGGTCCGGTTGTTTGGACCGCTTTGCGACCACGGCAGAGTAGCGGGTAAATAACTCCACCTCCTGCGGCAGGCGGCCGGCGAAGGTGATCCCCTTGACCGGCAGCAACTCGGCCACCTCCTGAAACCCGATATCGGCCTTCCCCGCTGCCACAATCTCGCCCACCGGTGTCGCCTGGATCTCGTGCGCCTTGCCGCGCATCTGCTGCTCGATGCCGAGCTTCTTGAACAGGGTGCTCTGGATGTAGACGCCACTCGCGCTGTCGGAGTAGGCGACGGATTTGGCGTCCAGCAGCACCTGGCGGAGCTTCGCGACGGTCGAGATGTCCGGCACGGGCGAGCCGGCGCGCACGGCCATGCCGATCGGCGACAAGGCGATGTTGACTTCGCTGCCCGGGATGGTTTGGCCCTGCTTGACCAACGCGTCCAGTGCGGTGCCGACCATGACAAGCACGTCGTCCGGCTCGCCGCGAGCCAGGCGCTTCGGGATCGCGTCGTGGGTCGTGCCCTCGGATGGGCCGGGCACCATGACGAGCCGGCTGCCCGTCTTTTGCTCAAATCCCGGCGACACCGCCTCGTAAGTGGACTTGAAGCCGCCGGAGATCATGACGACGACATCCGCCGCTTGAGCTTGGACAGGCGCCGCTGCGAGCGCTGCCAGGATGGGCGCACAGTATTTCGGGTTCATAGGCAAGTCTCCTTCTTCAGGACCCGGAGGTGCCGGCGGCGTCCGGGTCATTGGGTTAGCCAGATCAGGAATGCGAGCGATGGGATGCTGAGCACGTTGCTGTAGAGCAGCACCGATGCGTTCTCCTCTTTGTCGCAATCGTATCGGGTGGACAGGATGACCTGCATCGGTGCCGCCGCGAGGCCAAGCGCCAGCACCGTCATCTTGCGGAGATCACCGCCCTGTCCGATCGCGGTCAGTGCCAGGTAGGAGAGGCCCGGGATGACGAGCAGGCGCGCCAACGTGGAGATCGACGCCGGCAGCGAGAACCGGAGCGACTGCGATTGCAGGATGATGCCACTCGCGAATAGCGAGATGCCGCCGACCGTGCTGCCCAGCAGCTTGAAGCTGCCTGTGACCACACCGGGCAGGTGGATGTTGGTGAGCACGAACGCGACGGCGAACAGCGGTGCCAGCACCACGGGCTGGGTGAAGGCGTGGCGCAGGGACTTCAGCGTCAATGCCGGGACCGAGTCCTCCTCCTGCCCGCCGTTGCACGGCTTTGCAGAACCAGCGCCCTCCTTCTCCTTTGCGTAGGAGAGGAGTACGAGGGTTGCGGGCAGGATGATGATATTGCCGGTCAGCCCGGCAACGTCGACCACCAGGGTGGCCTTGTCGCCGATCAGCGGCGTCAGGATCGGGATGCCGGTAAAGGCGATGGCCGGGAACCCGAATGCCATGGCTTGCAGCGCTGCCGCCTGCATCGTCCGCCTGGCCAGGTACCGCCCTATCAGGAACGCCAGCAGGAACGGCAGCACGGTCCCTGCCAACAAAACGAGCAGGAGTGGCCATTGGCTGACCAGCTCCTGCCGGGAGACCGTGATCGTGCCGGCAAACAAGGCGAGTGGCAGGGCGTAGACCAGGACCATCCGATTTAGCGCTTCCGCCGCCTTGGTGTCCTCGTCCCGGCGCCACCCGGCCAGCATGCCGAGCGCCAGAGTGACGATCACCGGAAGCAACGCACCCAGAATCACGTTCATCATGGCCGGTCGCCACCGGTTCGTGCATTTCGGTCACCAATCGTCATGTCAGCCGACAGATTGAAGCACGCGATCGACCATCGCCGCGGACAGACCGAGGTAGTTTTCCGGGTTGGTCAGCTTGCGAATCTCGTCGTCGGACAATTCCGCCGTGACGTCCTTATGGGCGAGCAGCAGGTCCGTCAGACTCTTCTCGCCCATCGCCGGGTCGTGGCAGATCGCGTAGAGCACGTCATGCGCCTTGTCGCGGCCGAGCTTCGGGGCCAGCCCCATCATCACCGCTTCCGACACGACCAGCCCGTGCGTCATGTCGAGGTTGGCGCGCATCCGGTCGGCATGGACTTCCAGGCCTTCCAACACGAAGCACGCCTGCGACAGCGCACCGCCCGCTAGCGTGAACACGTCCGGCAGGGCGATCCACTCGATCTCCCATGGGCCGGTGGCGCGCTCGTGGTCCTCGACCATGGCGTCCAGCAGCGCCGCTACGCCCTGGCGCACGGACGCCGCGCAGGCGTGGATGTAGCAGCAGGAGATCGGGTTGCGCTTCTGCGGCATGGTGGAGGAGGAACCGCGG
Organism: uncultured Acetobacteraceae bacterium; assembly: GCA_964244585.1. Classification (GTDB taxonomy): domain Bacteria; phylum Pseudomonadota; class Alphaproteobacteria; order Acetobacterales; family Acetobacteraceae; genus LMUY01. The sequence continues at coordinate 73,661 of CAXTJM010000012.1, forward strand.
TTGGCGACGTAGGGTTCGCTCGCCTCGCCCACCTCCGTCTGCATCATTAGTTTGAGGTCGGTTGCGAACTTGGCCAGCGTTCCGGTCAGCAGGCCGAGGAAGCAGCCGGCCTCGGCGATACGGTCGCGCTCGGTGTGCCAGGCGATCTCGGGCTGCGCCAGGCCGATCTCGCGCGCTAGCGCCACCTGCACATCCAGGCCCTTGTCGCCAAGCGACGCCAGCGTGCCCACAGCGGCGCCAAACTCGAACACCTCGATGCGTGGACGGATCTCGGCCAAGCGTTGCTTATGGCGCAGCAGGGTGGCCAGCAACCGAGCCATCTTGAAGCCGAATGTCATCGGCACGGCCTGTTGCAGGTTGGAGCGCCCGGCCATCGGCGTCTCGCGATGCTCCCGGGCCAGCTTCGCCGTGGCGGCGATGGCGCGGTCCAGCTCACGGCCGATGATATCGAACGAGGCCTTGATCTGGAGAATCGTGGCGCTGTCGGTGATGTCCTGGGTGGTGGCGCCCCAGTGGCAGTATTTGCCGGCGTCGCCCCGGCACAGATGGGCGATCTGGTGGACGATCCCGAGCACCGGATAGCCGATGTTCAGCGTCTCCTCTGCGTAGCGCTTGAAGTCGATGTTCTCGACCTTGCAGACGCGGGTGATCTCGGCCGCGGCCTCTTTGGAGATGATGCCCAACGAGGCTTGCGCACGGGCCAGGGCGGCTTCCCAGTCGAGGTATTTCTGGGTGCGGAACTCGTCCGACCAGACTTCGCGCATCTCCTTGCTGCCGAAGATGTCGCGGAAAATAAGGCTGTCGATAGCGCTTGTCGGCATCGTTGCTGTCCTTTTATCGCAAGATCGTTGTGTCGTGTCCAACCGGCGAGACCCGGCTGGGTGTTGCCGACCGTGCAGCAACGGCGAGGGATCGAGCCCACCGAGCTGTCACAGGGGGGGAAGGCGTCACCGCAGGAGGTTTGACCGTGCGAGTTCGACGACCTCGTCGCCGCGCCCGCTCATCACGGCCTTGAGCATGTAAAGCGTGAACCCTTTGGCCATTTCGGCCGTGACCTTCGGTGGCATCGCCAACTCCATCCGATTGACCACCGCGTCGATCAGCACCGGACCTGGATGGGTCAGTGCCTCCGCCATCTTGGTTTCGACATCCGCCGGGTCGTCAATCCGAACGCCGTGGATGCCGATGGCGTTCGCCATCGCCGCGAAGTCGGGATTTTTGAGCGTGGTCCCGGTATCGACGAAGCCGGAGGATTTCTGCTCCAACTCGATGAAGCCGAGCGAGCCGTTGTTGAACACCACGATCTTGATCGGCAGGCCGAGCTGCTTGGCCGATAGCAGGTCCCCCATCAGCATGGTGAAGCCGCCGTCGCCTGACAGCGACACGACTTGGCGGCCGGGGAAGGCGGCCTGCGCGCCGAGCGCCTGCGGCATCGCGTTGGCCATGGAGCCGTGCCAGAACGAACCCACCAGCTTTCGCTTGCCGTTCATCCGCAGGTAGCGCGCCGCCCACACGGTCGGCAGGCCCACGTCGCAGGTGAAGATCGCGTCGCCCTCGGCAATCTCGCTGATGGCGCGGGTGATGTGCTGCGGGTGCAGCCGGCCGCCGGGCTTGCCCCTCGCCAGCTCGTCGAGGCCTTTGCGGGCGTCATGATAATGCGCGACGCATGTCTTGAGATGCTTGTCATCCCGCTGCGCCTTGAGGTGAGGCAGCAGCGCCCGCAGCGTCGAGCGCACGTCGCCGACCAGGCCACGCTCGATCGGAGTGCGCCGCCCGATTGCTTCGGCACGGATGTCCACCTGAGCGATTCTGGCATCCTTTGGGTAGAACTGCGCATAGGGAAAATCTGTCCCGAGCATCAGCAGCCCGTCGCAGCTGCCCATGGCGTAGTAGCCGGAGGAAAAGCCGATCAGCCCGGTCATGCCGACGTCGTAGGGGTTGTCCCATTCGACATGCTCCTTGCCGCGGATGGCGTGCACGACAGGCGCCTGCAGCGTCTCGGCAAGCTGCAGTAGCTCGGCATGCGCTCCCTCGCAGCCACGGCCGCACAGCAGCGTGACGCGTTCGCAGCCGTTCAGCATGTCCGCCAGGCCGGCGATCCCCTCGGCAGGCGGGGTGGTGACCGGCGCCGGCAGGAGCAGTGCGGCGGTGGACGGGGTTGGCGCATCGGAAGCCGGCCGGAGTGCGATGTCGCCGGGGATGACCACGACGCAGACGCAGCTTTCGGCCACGGCGCGGCGGATCGCGATCTCCAGCACGCGCGGCATCTGGGCGGGGTTCGACACCAGCTCGCAATAGCTGCTGCATTCCAGGAAGAGCTGCTCCGGATGGGTTTCCTGGAAGTAGCCGGAGCCGATTTCGGGCGAGGGTATGTGGGCGGCGATGGCGACGACAGGCACGCGCGAGCGGTGGCAGTCGAACAGGCCGTTAATGAGGTGCAGGTTGCCGGGGCCGCAACTCCCCGCGCAGACGGCGAGCTGCCCGGTGACGTGCGCGTCCGCACCCGCGGCGAAGGCGGCCACCTCCTCGTGCCGTGTGTGCAGCCACTGGATGCCGCCATGGCGGCGCAGCGAGTCGGTGAAGCCGTTGAGGCTGTCGCCGACGATGCCGTAGATCCGGTGCACGTTGGCCGCTGCCAGCACCTCGACCATCTGGTCTGCCACAGTCTTTGCCATGTCAGTGAACCTCTTCAATCGGGGTGTTATCGCCGAGCCTGCCCTGGGCTGAGCCGGTCAAGACATGCACCCGCCACGGCTGGCTGTTGTTGCCGCTTGGTGCGCGCGCCGCAGCGGTCAAAATCCGTTCAACGAGCTGCTGCGGCACGGGGCAGTCGAGATAGCCCCGCACCGAAGACCTGCCTTCTAGGGCGTCGAAGACGCCGCCATCGGCGGTCGCGCCTTCCATGGAGACGACATCAGACAAGATGCAGCCCACGCGCCGAGGCCATGAGGCCATCCCGGAAATCCGGGTGGGCCAGCCCGACCAAGGCTGTCACGCGTTCCGTCGAGGAAAGGCCTTTCAGGTTGGCGCGGCCGTATTCCGTCACCACCCAGTGAGTATCGATGCGGGGCGTCGTCACCGGGCCCGTCAGTCTCGCGACGATCCGGGACACCTTGCCGTGCGCGGCGGTCGAGCTGGCGGCGATGATCGACTTGCCCTGCTTCGAGGCGTAGGCGCCGCGGACGAAATCGAGCTGGCCACCGGAGGCGCTATACTGGTGGCCCAGCATGTGCTCGGAGTTGCAGGCGCCGGTGAGGTCGATCTCGATCGTCCCATTGATCGAGATTACGCCGCCGTTGCGGGCGATCACGGCCGGGTCGTTGACGTAGTCGACCGGCCAGCTCTCGACCGAGGGATTGTTGTCCAGGAAGTCGTACATCGACTTCTGGCCCATGGCGAAGGTGTAGACGGTCTTGCCGACGTTCTGCGACTTGCGATGATTAGTGACGTTGCCGGACAACGTCAGGTCGACCAGGCCCGGGCACAGCGCCTCTGTATGCACGCCAAGATCGTTGCGGTCCTTCAGCGCGGCGCAGACCAGGTTGGGAAGAGCCCCCACGCCCATCTGTAGGCAGGCGCCGTCCGGCACCATCTCGGCGACCAGCTTGCTGATGGCCCCATCTTCCGGGCCACCGCCGCGCACTGGCAGCTCGAGCAGCGGAACATCGTTCTCGACGATCGCCGACAGCTCGGAGACGTGGATCTGTGCGCCGGAGCCGACCACGCGGGGCATATGGCGATTGACCTCGACGATCAGCCGCTTGGCCGACCGGGCGACCTTCGACGAGTAGTCGTTACCAACGCCGAAAGACACATAGCCATGCGCATCCATCGGCGACACGGTGCAGACAAAGCTGTCGATGCCGATGTCGTCGATCAGCAGTCGCGGCGCCTGATGGAAGTTGTTGGGAACGTAGCGCAGCACCTTGCGCTCGCTCTCGACGCTCTTCTTGATCAGGGCCCGATCGGCCGCCGTGACGAACATGCAATAGGGTTCGATGCGGTCCGCGAGGTCGAAATCAAGCACGGTCCTCCCGGCGGCGGCGGTTGCCTCGAAGTAGTAGAGCCTCAAGGCCTCGACGTGGCCAGCCCTTGCCCGATCGGCCAGAGCCTGGAGAAGCGCCGGCGGCTGTGCCATGGCCATACCCATGGCCATCCTGCTGTTGGAGGGAATGGTCGCCACAGCCTTATCCGCCGTGGTGAGCTTGCTTTTGTAGATGTCCGAGAAGTCCATGTCGGAAGTCCTTCGCTTCGTCCTAATCAGTATCCGGCAGCCTCTTCGGGCGAATGCCCGCGGCGATGGACGAGCATGGTGCGCTCGAAGCTCATCACTTCCTTGCCGTCCTGGTTGATCCCACGCGTGGACACGGTGACGATGCCCTGGGTTGGCCGGCTCTTCGACTCTCGCTTGTTGAGAACCGTGCTCTCGGCATAGAGCGTGTCGCCGGCGAACACCGGATGCGACGCCCTCACCTTGTCCCAGCCGAGGTTGGCGACAACCTTGGCGCTGACGGTGCGCACCGACATGCCGGTCAGCAGAGCGAGGGTGAAGGTGCTATCTACCAACATCTTCTTCCACTCGGTCTTGGCCGCGTAGGCAGCGTCGAAATGAACCTGCTGCACATTCAGTGTCAGCAACGTGAAGTAGGTGTTGTCGACATCCAGCACTGTGCGGCCGGGACGATGCTCGAATACATCGCCGGACTCGAAATCCTCCCAGTAGAGGCCGGATGTCTCGCGGTAGCGGCGTTCTCCGACGGCTTTATAGGCAGGCAGAAGACCGTCCATTGTGATGTTCCTTTTGTGACGTTGAAGAGTTTCAAGAAGAGGCTAAGCAGTGATCCTCATTGCCCGGCAGCGGCGAGGACACGGCGCGCCTTGCGCGCAACCGCTTCGTCGATCATCTGGCCATCGACGACCCCGACGCCCTTGGTGTTGGCGGCAAGCACCGCCCGGGCATGCTCGACAGCCTTGGGAGTCGGCGTCAGCGCCTGGTTGATGGCCCCGACCTGACCGGGATGGATCGCCGCCTTGGCCGGGAAGCCGAACGCCACGACGTCCGCCGTCTCCCGGACTAGGCCGTCCAAGTCGTGCACGTCGAAGAACGGCGTATCGATCGGTGTCACGCCGGCCAGGGCGCACGCGAGCACCAGCCGGCAGCGCGCCGCCACAAGCGGCGGCCACGCCGTCGCAACCCCGAGGTCGGCTGCCATGTCGGCGGCTCCCAGCATCAGCCCGAACAGCCGGGGCGTTGCCGCCGCCGTCGCCTCGACGGCGGCCAAGCCGCGGGCGCTTTCGATCAAGCCAATCAGCCGAGTTTCCAGTTTCCGCACCGCCAACAGGCGATCAAGGATGTGAAGGTGGCCTGGGCCGTCCGCCTTGGGTAGCACCAGGAAATCGGGTGCTGCGTCGGAGCGCAACAACGCGTCGAGGTCGGCAATACCCGCTGGGGTATCGAGGCCGTTGATGCGAAGGGCTCGCTGGATCGTCTGCGTTGCAGGCTTGGCCAAGTAGTCGAGGGCAGCGGCGCGGGCCGATGCCTTGTCGCTTGGCGCCACGGCATCTTCGAGATCGATAATCAGAACGTCGGCGCCGATCTCCGCAGCCTTGGCAAAACGGTCAGGTCGGCTTCCCGGAGTAAATAACCAGCTCCGTGTTGGCCTCATGGTGTCCGCCACGGTCAGTCTCCGTCCTGTTTCTGACGGTCCGGAACGTAAGACGAGCGGCCGATTTATACTAATTCATGGTGTAGGCGGCTGTGATATGTTTTATAAATGGCTATGGAACTGCGTCACATCCGCTACTTTTTGGCTATTGCCAGGGAGCGTAACTTCACCAGGGCGGCCGCTGGTCTCGGCATCGGTCAGCCACCCCTTAGCTTGCAGATCAAGGACCTTGAGCAAGAGGTCGGCGCGTTGCTGTTCCGCCGCGTGGCGCATGGCGCCGAGCTGACCCCGGCGGGCGAGGCCTTCTTGGCCGTCGTCGGCGGCATGCCGGAGCTGGCTGCTCGCGGCGTGAGGCATGCCCAGCGAGCGGCCCGGGGGGAGATTGGTGTCCTGCGTGTCGGCTTCACAGCCTCCTCGGCGTTCAACGCTGTCGTGCCTGGCACGCTACGGGTGTTCCGCCGCGCCTATCCCAGTGTCGAATTGATGCTGGAGGAGGCCAATACGACGCGGTGCAAGGCAGGCCTCGATGATGGCACGCTCGACGTCGCCTTCCTACGGCCGGGAGGCGTCAGCGACAGAGACCTTCACCTGCAGCTTCTTTCTGAAGAACCCATGATGGTGGCCATACCGACGGGCCATGTCATGGCTGGTGACGACGAGATCGATCTCACTCAATTGGCAAAAGACCCGTTCATCCTGTTCCCACGGTCTATCGGGCCAACTCTGTATGACACGGTCATCGACGCATGCCGCCAGGCTGGATTTGAGCCGCATGTCGATCAGTTCGCGCCGCAGATTTCCTCGATCGTCAACCTCGTTGCGGCAGAGCTTGGGGTATCCATAGTGCCGGCCTCGATGAGCCAGCTTCATATCGCCGGCGTGGTCTTCCGTGAGATCAAGGGCCAGACGCCGACAACCCGGCTCGCACTCGCCTATCGAAAAGGCAATACGTCGAACCTTGTACGAAACTTCGTGGCGGTAGCCCGCAGTAACTAAGGCATCTTCGCGACAGCCATACGACCAGTTTTCGGAGTGCCGTAAACCAGGATGTGCGATACCAAATAGAGACATTCTTTCGTAACACTGTCAGACGCGAAGCGGTCACCCGCCTCGCATCGATCACGTCGAGTATAGACAACACGAGCCTACCGTTTGGAGGTTTGAAACCCTGTTCCGATCCTCACGGGATGATTGGCAGCAGAAGATAAGGCTCCCTGCCCTGCTCGAAATGCATCCGATACTTGCGGCCGAAGATTTCGGGAGGACGGTCCTTGGGTTCGGCGTGACTGAACGGCCCCACCCCCGTCATCGAAAAGAGGTCGTCCGGCGTCTTGGCGTCGCCGAGGCCATGGTCGTAATCCTTGCCGCGGACGTTCAGTGCCAGCCGGTAGCCGGGCGGGATCACGATGCAGGTGGGCAGGATCTCGATGAGGAGTTCGACCGGCTGGCCAGGGACCAGCGGCCATGCCTCGTCGTGCGTGTGGTAGGGGCGGTACGGCAGGCTCTTCTCGACGTCAAGCTTGCGTTGCGAGGCCCGCAGCCAGCCTAGGCCAATGCACACCCGGGGATCATTCGTCCCGATGAACAGCACCTCCTTGCCGCCAGGATCGAACAGGCGCAACGCAAGGAAAAGGTCGGCGTCGGTGGTCTCGGATGACACGTAGAGCCGCGCCGCGATCGGGCCGGTGATCTCGATCTCCTTGTCGGAGGCCGGCAGGGAGAACATCACGCCGTCGCCCATGGCTTCGTACTCGATTGCATCGCCCTGGATGGGCTCCGGAGCCAGGAGGCTTTGCTGCGGGTCGAGATAGAATCTGGTCCACTGGGTGCGGGCCAGCGGCCACTCCTGCTCGGCTCGGGTGGTGAAGTTCTCACCGGGGCGGCGGATGTCGAGCTCGACCGGCGGCTGCTTGTCCCAGCCAGTGTCTTCGCCCTTCAGGAAGTGGCCGAAGAAGCGCTTCTGCAGCGTGACGCCGGCGGTGCGATAGAACGGTGCGAAATGCGTGTTGCCATGCATCTCAAGCCACTTCTGGGTCGATCCCGCCGCCAGATAACCCTCGACATTGCCGCGCGGATGGCAGCCCATCCCGCCCCAGTTGCCGGCGGAGAGAAGCGGCACGACAATTTTGGAATGGTCGGCCGTGCGCTCGCGGTAAAACGGGCCATCGAATGGTCGTTGCAGTTCTTCGTCGTAGCAGTTGGCGCGATTTGCTTCGAGGACGTCCGGCGGCAAGGTCTCCGGGCCGGCCACGAGCTCTCCGTTGAAGCGGCTTTTGACGCCGCGCTCGCCGACACCGTGCTGTTGCGAGGCCACCTGGCCGGGGAACCAGACCTGGTCGAACTGGCTCAGGATACCGCCGTGCCGGGACCAGTCGCGATACCAGTCGGCCGCACCCTCCCATACGCAGATCGCCGCCAGATGCGGCGGTTGCAATGCGGCAACGAGCCACTGGTTGATGGCGTAATACGAGATACCATTGATCCCGACCTTGCCGTTGGACCAGGGCTGGGTCCCCGCCCACTCGATGCACTCGTACAAATCCCTGATCTCCCGTTCCGACAGCAGGTCGATCTTGCCGGGACTGCGCCCGGAGCCGCGTCCGTCGACCCTGACGCAGGCATAGCCGTCCGGAACCCACTTCTCGGGATCCACATGTTCCCAGACCTGGAACGAGCAGGTCGATCCTTGCTCGATGTCGGGGTAGGCGGCCACCATGCGGTCCCAGCTGCTCTTGTAGCCGTCCTGGAACGGCAGGCCTTTGCCGTATGGCCCCGACGCGATGATCACCGGGTATTTGCCGTCTGCCTCGGGAAGGAAGATGTCGGCACGAAGGACGACACCGTCGTCCATCGGGATCGGTGCATCCCAGATGACCCGCATGCCTAGAATGTTCTCGATCCTGCCTGTGTCAGATACTTGATCCATGTCAAGTTCTCCTGATTGGTTGATGTGGGCGGTCGCTGTAGCCCGGTCCCAAGCTGACGGTGTCGCGGCTCGGCTACCGGCAGAAAACACTTGCCGATTCAGGCTGATTTAGGGTGGCGGAGAGCCTTCCGGTCGACAGGCCCAGCCGTGTGCCGGAGCGCCTTGCGCAGGATCGAACGAAAGCTTTGCACGAGGTCGCTCATTCTCTAAACCCTTCGCAGGAGGCGGAACGCTACCGTTCCATCCACTTAAGGACATCGACGATGGAACGCAACCGTTCCGGCGAAGTTTTTTCGCTCCGCCGGCCGAGCGGAGCGGCCGTGATGCGGGTCGAAGTGACCGACGCACTGTCCCGTGCCTTTTTTTCCGAATGGTCGCGGGTCGGTTATGCGGCGCTTAGCCTCGAGCGGGTGGCCAAGGAGGCAAGGGTTGGCAAGGCGGCGCTCTACCGGCGATGGCCGTCCAAGGCGGCCATGGCGAGCGACCTCCTCTCGCGCGTCGGTCTGACGCTTACCGAGACCAGGGATACGGGATCGTTGGAGGCGGATGTACGGGCGCTTCTGCTTGAGTTCCGGCGCGTGCTGCGCCATCGCGTGATCCGCCGCATCCTTGCCGATCTTTATGTCGAAACCGGACGCGAGCCAGCACTTGCGGCAGCGGTCCGCCCATTCCAGCAGGCGAGGCGCGCCGGTGTCCAACAACTCATCGAACGCGCCATCATGCGTGGCGAACTTGCCGCAACGGTAAACCGGGAGACGATCCTCGATTTTCTAGCAGGACCGCTCTACTGGCGGCTTGTGGTCCTGGGCGAACGCTGCGACCTCGCGCACATTGAGCGTCTTGTCCGAATGACGACAGCCGCGGTGGCAGTGAGCTGACAACAACGCTTCCGGTGTGATCATGCCAGACCCAAGTCAACAGCGGCGTTGCAGGCAGCCACGTTCACCAGCCGGCCGCACCAATGTCACCGCAAGATGAGTGTTTCACGTGAAACAAAGCTGGAGGATTATCTCAGCCTCCTCCAGCGTTGGGGGTCTTCACTCAACCTGACGTCGGCGCGCCGTAGCTCCTATGCAGCGCTGCGGTCCTTAGTGGACGATTGCCTCTGCATCACGCCGCATCTTCCAAGCCGCCTCGATCGTTTGATCGATCTCGGCTCGGGCCAGGGGCTGCCAGCGATCCCGCTGGCGATCGAGACGGGGATCGCGATCGAGTTGATCGAAGCCGACAAGCGAAAGGCGGCATTTCTGACCACGGTTCTGGCAAACCTGAACCTACAAGGCGTCGTTCACGCCAGCCGTATCGAGGCGACCCAACTCATTCCGGCACAATGCGTGACGGCACGTGCTTTGACATCCCTTTCCGGGTTGGCGACGTTGGCGCGCCCATTTCTCGCACAAGATGGCTACGGTCTTTTCCTCAAAGGACCCGCGGTGATTCCGGAAATCGGGCGCCTTGCGGCAGAGGGACGCTACAACGTCGAACTTCTTGCCACGACTAGGCCACCCTCAACCCTCGTCAAATTGACACCCATTGGGTAAGACCCGGGTGTGAGCGTCAAACCAGGCAGCAGCGAGCCGCACATCATCGCAGTGGCCAACCAGAAGGGCGGTGTTGGCAAGACAACCACGACGCTCAACCTGGCAACCGCCTTGGCATTGGCTGGCCAGCGCGTGCTGATCGTTGATCTTGATCCGCAGGGAAATGCCTCCACCGGGTTGGATATCAGCCGAACCGATCGGCAGCCCGGCAGCTATAGCTGCATTACCGGCCGGACGGCCTTGCGAGATTGCATTCGTCCCACCCAGGCCGTCGGTTTGTTCATCATGCCTGCAGAGCCCGATCTAGCCGGTGCCGAAATCGAGTTGGTAAGCCAACCGCGCCGAGAATTCCACCTTCAGCACGCTTTCGAACAGCGGCACGATTTTGCGATCATCCTCATCGACTGTCCACCAAGCCTGGGATTACTGACGCTTAACGCCCTGGTGGCATCCACATCCATCCTGGTGCCGCTTCAATGCGAGTTCTTTGCACTTGAGGGATTGAGCCAGTTGGCCCAAACGGTCGACCGGGTTCGATCTCGTTTCAACCAAAAAGCGGCAATCGAAGGCATTGTCCTGACGATGTATGATCGCCGGAACAACCTGTCAGAACTTGTAGCTGCCGACGCAAGAAGCTTCTTCGGCAAACGGGTTTACGAAACCGTGGTGCCAAGAAGCGTTCGCGTGTCCGAGGCCCCCAGCCATGGCAAACCCGTCATGCTGTACGATCCCAAATCCATCGGCGCGCAGGCCTATGCCAAGGTAGCGCAAGAACTAAGCCACCGTTTCTCCCTGGCACCGATGACGGTTGGCGCATGAAGGGTGCCTCGCCCCGACTTGGCCGGGGATTAGCGGCGCTGCTTGGCGACAGCCCGGCATCAACGAACCCGACGGACACCGTGGGCATGGTGGACATTGACGTCTTGGAGCCAAGTCCGTTTCAACCCCGAGGCCCGATACGTGACGATGAGTTGCAGGAACTCGCCGCATCCATCCGGGCTCGTGGCGTGCTCCAACCCATCCTGGTCCGCCCATACGCGGCACGCCCCGACCGGTTTCAGATCATCGCTGGCGAACGTCGCTGGCGCGCCGCCCGATTGGCCGGTGTCGAGACGATCCCTTGTTTTATCCGCGACATGCCGGACACGGATGCCAGCGCGGCAGCCCTCGTCGAAAACCTTCAACGCAAGGACCTCAACCCGATCGAGGAGGCCGAAGGCTTCCGCCGGCTGATTGACGAGTTCGGGTTGACGCAGGAGGAACTTGGCAGCGCAATCGGCAAGTCTCGCAGCCATATTGCGAACCTGCTTCGATTACTGGGGCTGCCCTTGGACGTTATCGGGTACGTCCGCGATGGGCGATTGAGCGCCGGACACGCACGCGCGGCATTGGCCTGCCCAGACCCTGGCGCTGCCGCCGAGCAAATGCTCGCGCGGGGGTTGAACGTTCGCCAGGCCGAGGCGCTTGCAGTCCCAAGACCTCCTGCAAACATCCCTGTATCGCGGCCGCATAGTGCATCGGATAACAGCACAGCCGATCTTCGGGCCGTCGAGGCCGATCTTGCCGAACGCCTCGGTCTGGCGGTTTCAATCAGCTTCAACGGACGAGGCGGAACCGTGAGCCTGCGCTATCAAACACTCGACCAGTTGGACCATATCATCGCCAAGCTGGGTCAAGGCTGACGCAGCCAGAGAGTTTAGAGTTTGGCCCTCGTCCCGGCGACCAGGCCGACGAGGCGGCTGGCGATTGCGAAATCCGGCGACGCCGCCCGCTTGCAAGCTATGTCGGCATCCCGGATCGCGCGGCCCAGCGCCTCCAACCGCGGCACATTCCAGCGTTGCACTTCCTGCAAGAAGGCAGGCACCTGGCGAGGGAAGATGGGCGGCTGCAAGCCTCGGCACGCTTCCTCCGCAGTGCGTCCGCCTTCCATAAGAAGACGGACCTTCAACACTCGCTGAACCTGGTTGGCCAACACCGCCAGCACTCCCGGACCACTTGCCCCGTCTCGACCTAGCTCCGCCAGCAAGGCGTCGCACTGAGGGGCCGATCCTGCCAGGGCGGACGACATGGCGGCACCTAGTGTCGCGTCCAGGCTGGCCGCGCAACACGCCTGGGCAATCTCCAGCGTTACGCACCCTTCCTGCGCCGCATACAGGCTGAGCTTCTCAAGCTCACCGCGGCGACGATCCGAATCGCCCCCGAGTTCCTGCGTCAGATACGTCAGCGCAGCCGGCTCGACCGCCAATCCTGCAGCGCCAAGGACGCGCTTGATTTCACCGGCAAGCGCCGCCCCGGTGTCGGGATAGCAGGCGATGACGGCCCATTGCGGGTGCTTCTCCGCCAAAGCCCGGAGCTTGGAGCGCGCGGTCAAAGCAGCGCCTTCCAATAGGACGAGTGCATCTGCACGGTGGCCCGCCAGGCTTGCCAGGGAGGCGGCCAACCCGTCCGTGGCGTCCTGCACGCGAATGACCCGGCGTCCGCCACCCAGCGACAGGCTGGCTGCCTCGTCGCGGAGCCGGGCGTGCTCCTCTCGGGTCAACACGCATGATCGGAACGGGTCCGCTGCCGCCCCGACCACGGCCAAGGTTGCCAGGCCGACATGGTCGCGAATCCGGCCGGCGTCGTCCCCGTAGAACAGGATACCGCAGAACGCCGAGGAATCTTTCAGGACATGGGCGACCTGGTGGGCGGCGATTTTCACCGTTCAACCAGTCGCCGCACGTCGCGAGAAATAGGACGCAAGCTGAAGCGTGATCTGGTTGGCGACGGCTTCGGCAATCCGCCGCTGCGTGGCCTCGCTGGCGAGGTCGGCCTCGAAATACTGCTGGTCCAGGATATTGAGGCCATCGAGCGCCCGCGCGGTGCCGCTCGTCACCAACGTGCTCGCGGGATCCAGCATCTTCAGCGACCAGGCCGCCGTGCCGATCTGGCGGACGCGGGTGACCGTGGAATCTTGCTGGATGCCGATGCTGTCCGAACTGATACCGAAGCTTACCGACAACTCGTATTGCTTGGCCAACGCTTCGCTCGTGTTCGTCAGCCGTTGCTGCAGCGCCTGCCGGAGAAGTTGGCCCGCCCGGTCCGGCAAGACGGCGACGTCGACCAGCCCCAGTTCGTGCTGGGCGGGGCTCGACCGACCACCGCGCACGGCATAGACCGGCCGGAAACCGCATCCCGACACGCAAGCCGCCACCCCAAGCAGCAAATGGCGACGAACCAGGTTCGGCCTGCTCACCGCGATCACGGCGTGTCGCCCACCGCGAAGTTTACGATGCGGCCGGGTACATAGATCCGCCGGAGGATCGTCTTGCCGTCCAAGAGCCGGGCCACGTTCTCGTCTGCTGCCGCGGCCTGGATCACGACGTCTTCCGCACTGTCCACCGGCACGTCGATCCGGCCCCTCAGCTTACCGCCGACCTGCACGGCGATGGTCATCATGGTCTTCGTCATCATCGCCGGGTCGGCGATCGGCCACGTCATGTCGGGCAGGCCAACCGCCCCGGGTTGGAGTTGGGACAGGATTTCGGCCGCGAGATGGGGCATCATCGGGGCTGCCAGTCGAGCGAAGACGTCCATTGCTGCCCTAACCTCACCAGCGGCCGAGCTGTCCTCCACAGCCAGCGCGCGTTGCGCATCGAAGATGGCGTTCAGGAGTTCATACAGGCGCGCCACCGCGACGTTGAACGCAAACTGGTCCAGTGCCGTCGTCACGCTCGCGATCGTGCGGTGCACGGACCGCGCCAACGCCGTCGGCGCTGTTGCCGCCGGGCCGCCGGGCTCCAGCGCGGCAATCGCCTGAGTCAGCCGGTAAACGCGTTGCGTGAACCGGTGCGCTCCGGCGATGCCGGTTTCCGTCCACTCCATGTCGCGGTCGGGTGGGTTGTCCGACAGGACGAACCAGCGGGCCGTATCGGCGCCGTACCGTCCAATGATCTCCTGTGGATCGATGGTGTTCCGCTTCGACTTGGACATCTTGTCGATCGACGTCACCGTGACGTCCGCGCCGGTCGCGATCTCACGCACCGTTCCGTCCGGCTGCCGCACGATTTCCGCCGGATACAGCCATCGGCCATCCGCCGCGCGATAGCTCTCATGCGTCACCATGCCCTGGGTGAACAATCCGGCGAACGGCTCATCGACATCCACCATATCGGCCGCGTGCATGGCCCGGGTAAAAAATCGCGCGTAGAGCAAATGCAGGATCGCATGATCGATGCCGCCGACATATTGGTCGACGGGCATCCAATGGGCCGCCGCCGCGCTTGCCACCGGCTGCTCGGCCTGCGGGCTGCAGAACCGGGCGAAATACCATGAACTGTCCACGAAGGTGTCGAGCGTGTCCGTCTCCCGCTCGGCGCGGCCACCGCATCTCGGGCAGGCCACGATGCGCCAGGCATCGTGGCGGTCCAGCGGGTTGCCGGGTTGATCGAACGTCACATCCTCCGGCAGCACCACGGGCAGGTCGGCATCCGGCACGGGGACGATGCCGCAGGCGGCACAGTGCACGACCGGGATGGGACAGCCCCAATAGCGCTGCCGGCTGATCCCCCAGTCCCGCATGCGCCAATTCGTCACGCCATTGCCTTGGCCACTGCCGCTCAAACGCTGGATGACCACCGTCATGGCCTCTGTCGTGGCCAGGCCGTCGAGGAAGTCCGAGTTGATCATCTCGCCCGGGCCGTCATAGGCCTTGGCGCCAACGGCGAACGACGTGGCATCCTCGCCGGGCGGCAGGACGACAGGGATAACCGCCAGGTCATACTTGCGGGCGAAATCCAGATCGCGCTGATCGCCGCAAGGACAGCCGAAGATCGCGCCGGTGCCGTATTCCATAAGCACGAAATTGGCGATCCACACCGATACGACACGATCCTCGAAGGGGTGGCGGACATTGAACCCGGTGTCGTAGCCGCGCTTCTCCGCTCCCTCGATCGCGGCCTCGCTCGTGCCGAGAGCGCGGCACTCCGCCACGAACGCCGCCGCCGCACTATCCCTAGCCGCCGCGGCGGCGGCGAGCGGGTGCTCCGGCGCCACTGCCAGGAACGACATGCCGAAGAGCGTGTCCGGCCGGGTGGTATAGACCTCGACCTCGACCAGGGGACCCACCGGATGCTCCAGAGCGAACCGGATCCGTGCGCCCTCGCTGCGACCGATCCATTTGGACTGCATCGCCCGCACCCGGTCCGGCCAGCGGCTGAGGCCCGGCAGGGCGTCGAGCAGTTCGGGAGCATAGTTGGTGATACGGAAGAACCATTGAGCCAATTGGCGCTTTTCGACCGGAGCGCCGGAGCGCCATCCGCGGCCATCGACCACCTGCTCGTTCGCCAGCACCGTCTCGTCGATGGGATCCCAGTTTACCCAGCTCAGCCGGCGGTCGACCAGCCCCATTCGCAGGAAGGCGAGGAACAGCTTCTGCTGCTGCCCGTAATAGGCGGGATCGCAGGTCGCGAACTCCCTCGACCAGTCGATCGACAGCCCCATGCGCTGCAACTCGGCCCGCATTGCGGCGATGTTGCGCCAGGTCCACTCCGCCGGATGCACCTTGCGTTCGCGTGCGGCATTCTCCGCCGGCAGGCCGAACGCGTCCCATCCCATCGGGTGCAGCACATCGAATCCGCAAGCCCGCTTGTAGCGGGCAACCACGTCACCCAGCGTGTAGTTGCGCACATGTCCCATGTGGATGTTTCCGCTCGGATACGGAAACATCTCGAGCACGTAGTATTTCGGCTTCCCGCCGGTGGGGACGTCCTCGACGCGGAAGGCCGCGCTTTCGTTCCATCGGCGCTGCCAACGCGCCTCGATGGTCGCAAAGTCGTAGCCCCCTGCTTGCTCTGCCGAGGCTGGTTGTGACTGGTCTTGCATTCGTGGCTCACACCCATGGGGGCATGGCGGCTGGCGCTATTGGCTGGCGGTTTGCGCCCTCAGCTCGCGCGCCCGCGCCAGCACCTTGTTCTCGATCTCGCCAGTCGTCGTGCGGCTTACCGCCGCATCGACCCATTGGCCGTTCTGCTGCACTTGCCGGAACACGGACACCCGTACGCCATCGGCCCGCAACTGGCGCCCCAGAATATACGCCGTGGCCTTGAAGCGCTCGCCGGCCGCGGATGGTGGCTGATACCAATCGGTGATGATGACCCCGCCAAACGGGTCCGCCGAGGCGAGCGGCATGAAGGCGAGCGTGTCCAGCGCGCCGCGCCAGAGATAGGCGTTCACACCCAGCGCCGCCCCGTCCTGGTTGCCGCCGCTGCCTGTTCCCTTGCCGATGCCGAACACCAGGCCCCCATCGCCACCCAGCTTCCCGCGGTCGCCCTGGGTGCGATAGTCGTTGTACTCGCTCTCCGCCACCGGCCGGACGTTCTCGTTTCCGCTGCAGGCGGTGAACGCGACCAAGGCGACGAGCGGGAAGAGGCGAGCGTTGCGACGAATGGACATGGACCGCCTGCGAGGGAGATGCCGCACAGATGCGGCAGCCCTGTCTACCGCGTGTTCGGCCGAGCGCCAAGGACTTCGATCCTTTCGGCCAAACGAAAACGGGCGGCAGATCGCTCTGCCGCCCGCATCCGAAGCCAGTAAGATCAGGTTACCAGGCGAACGAGGTGCCCAGCGCGAAGACCGACGCATCGGTCTTGTTGCCGACGCCCTTGACGCCGTTGGCGGCGGCCAAGGTGCTGCCAACCACGCCGTTCTGGCCACCCGTCAGGAAGTCGTAGCCGGTCTGGCGACGCTTCTCCCAGATGTAGGAGGCATACAGCGCCACGCCCGGCGCCAAGGAGTAGGTTGCACCAGCCGCAACACCCTGCTCCAAACGTTGTCCACCGGTCACAGCACCGCTGGTTCCCGTCGTCGGAAGCCGCACGCCGTTCGCCGGATTGAAGCCCGTCGCCGTCGCTTGGTCGCCTTCGCTGAACGACCGCATGTAGTGCGCACCGAAGATGATCGGCCCGATCGTGTAGGTCGAACCGACGATGAGGGCGCTGGCGTTGGGCTGGCCCTTGGCGATCAGCGCACCGAAGCCACCACCGGCTTGGGCGTTATAGCGGCCGACCTGGTAGTTGCCGCCGATGGACAGGCCGCCATAGGTCAGCACCAGGCCGAAATCGCCGAGGCTGAGGTCCTCAAGCGCATAGCGCTTCGGGTTGGTCGGGTTGACCACGCCGTTGACCGGGGCAAGACCGCTATCCAGCACGCGGCCAGATCCGTCATACGAGGCCGTGGCGGCGATGCCGACCGGGCCGAATGTGCCGCGGTAGCGGACCAGGCCTTCGTAGAGGTCCTTGCGGCGAGCGATGTCACCCGTGCTGGTTGACGACAGTGCGTCGCAGCCAGCAGTCGCCACACCAGTCCCCGATGTGAAGACCTGTCCCGGAGCCGCCGTCGGGCTGCAGCCGGCACCGTTGTTGTTACCAACGTTGCTGGTGTTCGGTTCGAACGAAACGCCGAAATCGACGCCGTAGAACTGCGGCGAGACATAGACGATCTTGTTCGTGGTATACAGGTTGCCCTGGTCGGCGAACGGGAAGACCGTCTGCACGGCCCCGGGCAGGAAGCTCGGCAGGTCGCCGTCCAAACCACCGTCATCGAAGGTTTCGAACGTGCCCGTCAAGTACAAGCTGGTCGGCTGGTCGGACGAGCCGAGCCGCAAGGTGCCGAACTTGTCGGTGCCGATATAGCCCCACTCACGACGAAGGTAGAGCGCGCCTTCCGCACGGCTGTTGCCGGTGATGCTGCCGAGAGCACCGCCGCCCGCAGGCGCGTTGTTGTCCTGCCGGATTTCCAACGACGCACCATATTTCAGTCCGTTGGCCGCAACGCCGTCAAAGCCCGGATACAAGCGGGCATAGCTCAGGGTGCTGTAGTTGGAGATCTTGTTGATGCCGGCCGTCGTGTTGTTCGTCGCCGCACCCGAGGCGGCGGTGCCAGCCAAGCTACCCGCGGCGATGGTTGCCGGCGTGCCGCCCGTGTTCGGCACGAATGTGCTGCGTGCGTCGCCCGCGTCGTAAACGCCAGCATAGAAGCGGAAACGGCCGTTCAGGCGGACCGTGATGGTGCCCGGCGTTGGGAAGGACTGGCCGTCCGTATTGTCCACGATCTGGGCGTCGGCATAGGTCGCCACCCCCATCGAGGCGCCCAGTGCGGCCACAGTGGCCAGCAGGAGCTTGCGCATTTAACTCTCCTCGTTACTGCTGGACAGTTCCAGCATCGTTGCAGGCCCCGCCCCGTTCCCAGACACGTGACAATTCCCATGGAACCGTTGCGTGGCCAGAAGGGCGGGGGCAGCCAGACCTGTCCAGAGTATTGCGACGCCGTTCACATTCTCGCAATCGCTCGTCACAGCTTGCCATGGCAATTGCGAAACACTGTGGCCAGGGGGTCACATACCGTGGTGTCGGGCGCCAAGGACGCCGGCGAGCCCGATACAACACGTCGTCCTACCCCCAATGACTGGAGTTTTCTTGCGCATGCTGGATGTCCCCTATTTCGGCGACCGTCTCAGTCACGTTCGCGAGACTATCGGCCGTGCCGCTTGCATGGCCGGACGCAGCCCGGCCGACATCACGCTCGTCGCGGTGTCGAAAACGCATGGTGGCGATGCGGTCTCGGCAGCGCTAGCGGCCGGGCAACTCGTGTTTGGCGAGAACCGCGTGCAGGAGGCTGCCGGCAAGTTCCCGGCCTTGCGCACGGCCCATGCCGGCCTGCGCCTGCACCTGATCGGACCGCTGCAGACCAACAAGGTCCGCGATGCCATCGCCGTCGCGGACGTGATCGAGACCCTGGACCGGCCGCGGCTGGCGGACGCCCTTGCGGCGGCGCAGGCACGCGGCGACAAGCTGCCGCGCCTGCTGGTGCAGGTGAATGTCGGCCGGGAGCCGCAGAAGGCCGGCGTCGCGCCCGAGGATGCCGACGGCTTCATCGACGATTGCCGGGCGCGGTTCGGGCACCGCCTGGCCGGCCTGATGTGCATCCCGCCGGCGGGCGAGGACCCCGCCCGTCATTTCGCCTGGTTGGCCGACCGCGCCGCCCGGCATGGGCTGGCGATCGTCTCGATGGGCATGTCCGGCGATTACGAGACGGCGATCCGCCACGGCGCCACCCATGTCCGCGTGGGCACGGCGATCTTCGGCAGCAGGCCCATCCCTGCCGCGCCTGAAGGCATGGCCCCGCAGGAATGATGTCGCGCGCTTGAAACATCGCGTCGCGTCAGGCTTAGCTGCCACCGGAGCACCGGCCGCCGCACTTCGTGCCGCCTGCACGGGCCGCGGCATCTTACGGCCCATCGGAGTCGTTGAATGAGCATGGTTGCCAGTGCCCATGGTGGCGTGCGTGCCCCGGTTCGCGCCAGCGCGTTGCTGGCAGTGCTGGGCATCGTCTACGGCGATATCGGCACCAGTCCGCTCTATGCCTTCAAGGCGAGCCTGGACCATTTCACGTCGCAGGGCGTGGCCGAGTTCGAGGTGCTGGGCATCCTCTCGCTGATCTTCTGGTCCCTGATCGTCATTGTGACGCTGAAATACGTCGTCCTAGTGATGCGCGCCGACAACAAGGGCGAGGGTGGCATCCTGGCGCTGATGGCGCTGGCGCAACGCGCCACGTCGGACGGGCGCGGCCGCACGGTGCTGGCCTTGGTGGGCATCGTCGGCGCCTGCCTGTTCTTCGGCGACGGCATCATCACGCCGGCCGTCTCCGTGCTGTCGGCAGTGGAGGGGCTCGAAGTGTCGGCGCCGAACCTGCAGCCCTACGTCGTTCCGATCTCCTGCGCCATCATCGCGGGCCTGTTCGCCGTGCAGTATCGCGGCACCGGCAAGGTCGGCCGCGTGTTCGGGCCGGTCATGGCGGTGTGGTTCGCCGCGCTCGGCATCATGGGCGTCCGGCAGATCGTGGCCGAACCCCACGTACTGCTCGCGCTGTCACCCCACTATCTGGTCCTGTTCTGCATCCGCCATGGCTGGCTCGCCTTCGTGGCACTGGGCTCCGTCGTGCTGGCGGTGACGGGGGCAGAGGCGCTGTATGCCGATATGGGGCATTTCGGCGTCGCCCCGATCCGCCGGGCCTGGATGGGGTACGTGCTGCCCTGCCTGGTGCTGAACTATTTCGGACAGGGCGCCCTGATCCTGAACCACCCCAGCGCCATCGCCAATCCGTTCTTCCTGATGGCGCCGCCGAACCTCCGTCTGCCGCTCGTGGTGCTCGCCACCGCCGCCACCGTCATCGCAAGCCAGGCCCTGATCTCCGGCGCATACTCCATTGCCCGGCAATGCATGCAGATGAACTTCCTGCCGCGCATGACGGTGACCCATACCAGCACGACGGAGGAGGGGCAGATCTACGTGCCCCAGGTGAACTCCGCCCTGTTCATCGGCGTGCTGGTCCTGGTGCTGGCCTTCCGCAGCAGCGACGCGCTGACCGCCGCCTACGGCATCGCCGTCACCGGCACGTTCATCTGCACCTGCATCCTAGCGGCGTTCGCCTTCCGCCGCCGGTTCGGTTGGTCGCGGCCGCTGGCGGTCGCCGTCTTCGGCTGCTTCTTCGCCATCGACACCGTGTTCTTCGCGGCCAACCTGCTGAAGGTGCCGGAGGGCGGCTGGGTGCCGCTGGTGATCGGCCTGTTCCTGATGGCGCTGATGACCTCGTGGAAGCGCGGGCGGGACCTGCTGCTGATGCGGTGGAAACAGGACAGCCTGCCGCTGGCGTCCTTCCTCAAGCGGCTGCCGCAATCCCGCACGGTCCGGGTGCCCGGCATGGCGGTGTTCCTGACGGGAACGCCCGACTACGTGCCCGCCGCGCTGCTGCACAACCTCAAGCACAACAAGGTGCTGCATGAGAAGGTGCTGTTCGTCACGGTCAGCAACCTGGACGTGCCGGAGGTCCGCGCCGCCGACCGGACCACGGTGACCGAGCTCGCGCCCGGCATCCACCGCGTCATCCTGAGCTACGGCTTCATGGAAAGTCCGAACATTCCGCGAGCCCTGGAGGACCTGGTCAACCAGGGTGTCGACTACGATTCGATGCAGGCAAGCTATTTCCTGGGCCGGGAGGTCCTGGTGCGGGCGCAGGTGCCGCAGCTGCCGCTGTGGCGGCTCTGGCTGTTCCTGGTCATGGTCCGCAACGCGGTGCCCACCACCGTGTTCTTCCGCATCCCCAGCGACCGCGTGGTGGAGTTGGGCGTTCGCGTCGCGATCTAGGGCGGGCAACGGCGCTACGCCCGGGAACGTTAGGCTGCATGGATCGCGGCGGGGATGACCGATGGTGAAGGTTCTGATGGTGCTGGCGCAGGGCCCGGGCTTTCCGGACGGCAACCTGGAGGACCGCATGCACCTGCACGTCACGTTGACCCCGCAGGGCCATTTGGATGCGGCCGCATGGGAGACGGGAACCGAGCCATGGCCCACGTCGCGGCAACGCCCGGGCCATGCGCTCCGCACTGGAGAGTTGGTGAAGATCGAGGACGGCTGGGCGCTGCGCGACCTCGGCAGCGAGGATGATCCACTCTACACCTTCGCGGCCCAGATCGTCCGGCCGGGAGAGATCGTGCAGATTTCCCGCCTGGACGGCGACACCATGCTGTACCGCATCGTCGCCGTGGATCCCGGCTGAACTCGCGGCACCGACTGTAACCCGGTGTTGTTGCCGGCGATGGCAACCCCAGCTCGGCAGCACGGTTAGATCGGACACGGGAGACACACTGTGCCACACGACAAGACGAAGTCCGACAACGATACCAGCACCGCTCGCTCGGCCAAGGCTCAGAAGGCCGAAGAGGTTCAGCAGGCGGGAAGCGCCAAGGCCGGGGCCGGCCATGCCGAGGTTCCCGAAGGCGGCAAGGCCGAGATGCCCGTCCATTCCAAAGGTCATCCCATGCCGGCGGCTTCGACAGCAGCCTCGGATGGTACGGCGGTCCCCGGAACCAGTTCCGCCACCGCCGGGAAGGCGGAGAAGGAAGCGGCCGCGAAGAAGGCGGAGTTGACCAAGGAACAGCACGGACGCGGCCACCGCAAGGCGGAGTGATCACGCCTCGCTTCCTGGAAGGCCGGTAGCTGCACCTCCTTTATTGAGGACTCTCAATGGCCGTTTTTGACCGCGCCAAGTTCACGAACGTCCTGGCCGATTCGGCAGAGTTCACCGCTGCCCAAGTCAACGCCTTGGCCGAGGCGCTGGAAGCGTCGTTGGAAGGGGCGGTCGTGCCGGGAGAAAGTCGCGACGCGCTGCCTCTTCGCGGCGTTGCGGCCGAACTGTCCTAGGGACACCTTTAGGTAGCGTTCAGACCTGGTAGCGCTCCTCGACGTTGAGCGCATGGCCGCAGTGACGCCAAGACTGTGTTTAAAACGCGGGCGGGTCTATACAAGATGCGTTCGTGGGGGCCACACCGTGGACGCAGATTGGTCGGCACGTATCGCGCGCGAGTTCCGCCGGGAACCGCTTACCCCGGCACGGGCGGTTTCGCTGGCCGGCATCGCCCTTGAAGAGAACCGCAAAGACGACGCGGAGCGCCTCATCGCCATTGCGTTCGAACTTTATGACTTGGCGTTTGCCGAAGCGCTCAAGCGGGATCACTAAATGACTATGTCTCCCACGGCGGCCGGGTCGAACAGACCGTCGAAAATATCGTCGAGATGACAGGAGAAATACTCGACGACGACGACCAGGCTGCTTGCTGGGACACGCTCCCGTCCGCTCTCCCAATCGGCGATCACTGTCGGCGGCACGGCCAGATGCTCGGCCAAGGTTGAAACCGACACGGATCGGCTCAAGCGTAGTTCTGCAATGCGACCGCCTACATGCACGTCAACCGCCGATATCGTTGCAGATATCTCCTTGGCTTCAGCTACATCAAGGCGCTTCATGTCTAAGCCAATCCTTTTAAGAGGCAACGAACGGCTTTTGTCGAACGTCTCTACGAACGTGACGTGCAGCGGATCCAACACCAAGTTCACGTTACCGGCAGCCGCTGCTGCGATCCATTCCCATCGGAGCTCGGCAGTCATATCGTCGAACCAAGGCAGTGGACGAAGCCGTATTTACCAGGTTCGGCTACACCGCCCCGGGGCAACCGAACTGCACCACATCGCTGTGCAGCCAGCCGACGCTTGGCGTCTGATACAGGGCAAGCGGCTCGTCACGAACGAATGCGACGGCTGAAAATGGTGGAGCCAAGCGGGGTCGAACCGCTGACCTCCTGAATGCCATTCAGGCGCTCTACCAACTGAGCTATGGCCCCAACCCGCGATGCGGAGGCGGGGTCTTACCGCCCCTGCCTGCCGACATCAACCCATGATCGTCATGCCAAGTCGGGGTGGACCGTGAAGGCGGCCTGCGTTTTCGCGCGGATCTCGTCGAGGCTCACATCCGCGGCCTTGTCCACCAGGGTCAGGCCGGGGCGGCCCACGGCGAACACCGCCAGGTCGGAGACGATCAGGTTCACAACCCCGGCGCCGGTCAGCGGCAGGGTGCAGGATTTGAGGATCTTGGGGGAGCCGTCCTTCGCCGCATGCTCCATCAGCACGACCACGCGGCGCACGCCGGCGACCAGGTCCATGGCACCGCCCATTCCCTTCACCATCTTGCCGGGGATCATCCAGTTCGCCAGGTCGCCATTCTCGGCAACCTGCAGGGCGCCCAGGATGGACAGGGCGATGTGGCCGCCCCGCACCATGCCGAAGGATTGAGCGCTGTCGAAGAACGACGTGGTCGGCAGCTTCGTCACCGTCTGCTTGCCGGCGTTGATCAGGTCGGCGTCCTCTTCGCCCTCGTAGGGGAACGGGCCCATCCCCAGCATGCCGTTCTCGCTCTGCAATTGGATCGAAACGCCGTCGGGGATGTGGTTGGCCACCAGGGTCGGGATGCCGATGCCGAGGTTGACGTAGAATCCATCCTGCAACTCGCGCGCGGCGCGGGCAGCCATCTGGTCGCGGGTCCATGCCATGGTCGTTCTCCCTTCAGGCCGCGCGCTTGCGGACGGTGCGCTGCTCGATCCGCTTTTCGACACCGGGCACGGCGACCATGCGCTGCACGAAGATGCCAGGCGTGATGATGTGGTCGGCGTCCAACGCGCCCAGCCCGACCATCTCCTCCACCTGGGCAACGGTGACCTTGCCGGCGGTCGCCATGATCGGGTTGAAGTTGCGGGCGGTCATCCGGTAGACGAGGTTGCCCTCCGGGTCGCCCCTCCAGGCATGAACGACCGACAGGTCCGCCACCAGCCCGGTCTCCATGATGTAGTCGCGGCCGTCGAAGCTGCGCACATCCTTGCCCTTGGCGATCTCCGTTCCGGCGCCGGTGGCGGTGTAGAATGCCGGAATGCCCGCACCGCCGGCGCGGATACGCTCGGCCAGCGTGCCCTGCGGGTTGAACTCGATCTCCAGTTCGCCGGCGAGGTATTGCCGGGCGAAGGTCGCGTTCTCTCCGACATAGGAGCTGATCATCTTGCGGATCTGCCGCGTCACCAGCAACAGGCCGAGCCCGGCGTCGTCGACCCCGGCATTGTTGGAGATGACGGTCAGGTCCTTCACCCCGGCGTCCCGAATCGCCTCGATCAGCACCGAGGGGATGCCGCACAGGCCGAAGCCGCCCGACATGATGGTCATGCCATCGTGCAGCAGTCCCGCAAGGGCATCCTTCGCCGTCTCGAATCGCTTGTTGAGTGCCATGCCGCCCCATCCCCTTTGGCCGCAGGCTGCCATCCCGCGGGCCGGAGGGCAATCTGGCACGGTATTCGTATGGCCTGGCAGACCGGCTCTTTTCCTGCGAAGGACCGCCCATGAAAATCCTCGTGCTCGGCGCCGGCGTGGTCGGCACCACGACCGCCTACTACCTGCAACAGGCCGGCCATGAGGTGACGGTGCTGGACCGCCAGCCGGCGGCCGGCATGGAGACCAGCTTCGCCAATGCGGGACAGGTCTCGCCGGGCTACTCGGCGCCCTGGGCCGGCCCCGGCGTGCCGCTGAAGGCGGTCAAGTGGATGATGATGACGCATCGCCCGCTGGTGATCCGTCCTTTGCTGGACCCGTTCATGTGGCGGTGGATGGCCCTGATGCTGCGCAACTGCACCGAAGCCGCCTATCACGTGAACAAAGCGCGCATGGTGCGGCTGGCCGAATATTCCCGCGACTGCCTGCTTGCCCTGCGCGAGGGATCCGGCATCCGCTACGACGACCGCCAGCAAGGCACGCTGCAACTGTTCCGCACGCAGAAGCAGGTCGACCACGTGACGGAGGACACCGCCGTGCTGGACGAGGGCGGCGTGCGGTACGAGGTGCTGGACCGCGCCGGCTGCCTGGCGGCCGAACCGGCGCTGGCGCACGCGACCGGGCATTTCCTGGGCGGCCTGCGCCTGCCCGGTGACGAGACCGGCGACGCGCATCAATTCACCCAGCGCCTTGCTGCCCTGGCGGCGGAACGGGGGGTCGCGTTCCGGTATGGCGCCGACGTCGAGCGGCTGGAGCGCGAGGGCGACAAGGTGACGGCCGTCTTCGCCGGTGGCGTGCGGCACGCGGTGGACCAACTCGTCGTGGCGTTGGGGAGCTACTCGCGCAAGCTTCTGGCGCCGTTGGGGATCGAGATCCCGGTCTACCCGGTGAAGGGCTACTCCATCACCATCCCAATCGAATCAGAGGCAGGCGCGCCGGTCTCCACCGTGATGGACGAGACCTACAAGGTGGCGATCACCCGGCTGGGCGACCGGATCCGCGTGGGCGGCACGGCGGAGCTGGCCGGGTTCAGCGCCATCCTGTCGGAGCCGAGGCGGGCCACGCTGGCCTATTCGGTGAGCAACTTGTTCCCCACGGGGGGTGACATCAAAAAGGCCAGCTTCTGGACCGGGTTGCGCCCGATGACGCCGGACGGCACGCCGATCATCGGCCCGACGCGGTTGGCGAACCTCTGGCTCAACACCGGGCATGGCACGCTGGGCTGGACGATGTCCTGCGGGTCGGCCCGGGTGCTGGCGGATTTGATGTCGGGTAGGCCGCCGGACATCGCCCATGAGGACCTGGCAATCGGCCGTTACGCTTGAGATGCCGCGTCGCGATGAACGACGTGGAACTCGTTGCCGTCTGGATCACGCATGTACGCGTCGTAGGACCGGGGGCGTCGTGCGGCCGCAGCCCCGGCGCACCCTCAGACGGGCATAACCCCGATCCTGCGAAGGAATGACAACAACTTCAGCATGGGCAAGCCCAGGATGGCGGCATGGTCCCCATCCACCGCGTCGAACAGGTGTATGCCCAGCCCCTCCAGCCGGTAGGCGCCGACGCTGCCGAGCACCGCATCGCCTTCCGATCTGAGGTATGCGTCCAGGAAAGCGTCGGAGAACGGCCGCATCGCGAGGCTCGACCGCTCCAGATGCTGCCAAAGCCTTGCACCAGCGCGCCAACACGTCACGGCGGTGAGTAGCTCGTGACGCCGGCCACGCAAGCGCAGCAACTGCGCGCGGGCGGCTGCTCGGTCGGGCGGCTTGTCGAACCAGATGCCCTCACACAGCAGGAGCTGGTCTGCCCCGATGACCAGCGCGTCCGGATCGTCGATCTGCCGGGCCTTCGCGTCCGCCAACTGCAAGGCCACGTCTGCCGGATCGGCACGTTGCGCCATCATGGCGGCTTTGATGGCAGCCTCGTCCACCGCCGTCGCCTGGGCGGTGAAGCGCAGCCCGGCCGCCTCCATCAGCCCGCGCCTGGCGGCCGAACCGCTCGCCAACACCAGCGGCGGCGCATCGGGCGCCATCACGGCGGCATGGCACTACGAGCCTGCCGGTTATGCCAGGCTTCCATCAGTTGCAGCACCGTCGCCGCCGTCTCCTCGATCGAGCGGCGGGTCACGTCGATCACCGGCCAGCCGCGACGGTTGCAGATGCGGCGGGCCCACAGCAGCTCGTCCTTGACCGAATCCTGGTCGATATACTCGTTGGTGTCCTGCCGGATCGGGCCGCCATGGGCGATCATGCGCAGCCGATGGCGGCGGATTTCGATCAGCGCCGGCGGATCCAGGGTCAACCCAACCACCGGACAGCGCGGCTCCGCCAGGCCGGGCGGATCGGGCGAACCGGGCACCAGCGGCACGTTGGCGGCCTTGACCCCGCGATTGGCCAGGTAGAACGAGGTCGGGGTCTTGGAGGAGCGCGATACGCCGACCAGGATCACGTCGGCCTCGGCGATCCCCGCCTGGGCCTGCCCGTCATCATGCGCCAGCACGAAATGCATCGCGTCGATGCGGCGGAAATAATCGGCGTCCAGCACATACTGGCGCCCGGGCCGCGAGGCGGCTTTCTCCCCGATCTCCTCCTGCAGCATGCTCAACACCGGGTCCAGCACGTTGACCACGGTCAGCCCCAGCCGGTCGGTGACGCGCGACAGCTCCTCCCGCAGGCCGCCGTCCAGCAGGGTGGACAGCACGGGTCCGGGTTCCGCCTCGATCCCCTCCAACACGCGATGGAGCTGGAAGCGGGTCCGGATCAGGCTCCAGCGGTGGTACAGGATGGAGACGTGCTCGAACTGCGACACCGTCGCCCGCGCGATCGAGTTCAGCGTCTCGCCGGTCGCGTCCGACACCAGATGCAGGTTGAGCCGTTCGGTCCCCATGGGTGCGAGGATAACGGGGATAACCGGCTCCGCCAGGGGTCATCGTCAGGTCGGCGAAAACCAGCGGGGATAACTTGTACGCCACCACGCCTGCCGGGACGCTTTCGGGGGCTCGATCCGCAGACGCTGAGTACATGTCCTGCAGCGACCGGACTCAACGCGTTGCCCGGCGACTCTGCTGTGGATGGATCGACCACGGCGCCGGGACGGAGTGGATACCCCGTTATCCACAGGGTCCCTCTATCAGCTCCATCTATCTAAGAGTCTTGCTTTGACTATAGATGAGGCATGACGTCCCCCTTGCTCCGTGCGCTGGCAGGCGAAGCTGTCTGGCCGCCACCTGTCTGGATGATGCGGCAGGCAGGTCGCTACCTGCCGGAATACAAGGCGGTGCGGGCGAAGGCGGGCGGCTTCATCGACCTCTGCCTCAATCCGGCGTTCGCCACCGAGGTGACGCTGCAGCCCATCCGGCGCTTCGGCTTCGACGCGGCGATCCTGTTCAGCGACATCCTGATGCTGCCCCGCGCGCTGGGCCAGGATCTGCGCTTCGCCGAGGGCGAGGGTCCGCTGCTGGCCCCGATCCGCGACACGGCCGGGTTCGGCAGGTTGGACGCCAGCCGGGCGGCCGCCGCCACGGCGCCGATCATGGCGGCGGTGTCCCGCATCCGTGCGGCGTTGCCGGCCGAAACCCCGCTGATCGGCTTCGCCGGCAGCCCCTGGACGGTGGCGTGCTACATGGTGGAGGGCCACGGGTCGAAGGAGTTCGCGGCGGTCCGCGGCATGGCCTATGGCGACCCGCCGCTGTTCGAAGCGCTGATGTCGCTGCTGGTGCGGGAGACCACGGCTTATCTGCTGGCCCAGATCGCAGCCGGGGCCGACACGGTGATGCTGTTCGATTCCTGGGCCGGCGTCCTGCCGGCGGCACAGTTCCGCCGCTTCGTGATCGAACCGACCCGCCAGATCGTCACCGCGTTGCGGGCAGCGTATCCCGGTTTCCCGGTGATCGGGTTTCCGCGTCTGGCCGGGTCACTGTTGGGTGAATACGCCACGGCCAGCGGGGTTCAGGGCGTCGGGATCGACACGCCCACCGATCCTGCCTGGGCCGCTTCCGCGGTGCCGCCGGGGGTTGCGGTGCAGGGCAACCTTGATCCGCTCGCCCTGGTGGCCGGCGGACCGCCGATGCTGGCGGCGGCGCAATCCGTGCTGGAGGCCTGGCGGGGGCGGCCCGCGATCTTCAACCTGGGCCACGGCATCGTGCCCGAGACGCCCCCCGAGCACGTGGCGCAACTGATGGAGGTGCTGCACCGTGCTTGACGCTGCTGCCCCCTACGCCACCTCTGCCGCCATGCAGAAGACCCGCCTTGCCGTCGTGCTGTTCAACCTGGGCGGTCCGGACAAGCCCGCCTCGGTGCGGCCGTTCCTGGTCAACCTCTTCAGCGACCCAGCGATCCTGCGGGTGCCGTTCTTCGTGCGCCCGCTGCTGGCGCGCATCATCGCCTATACCCGCACCAAGCCCGCCACGGCGAACTACCGGATCCTGGGCGGCGGGTCGCCCTTGCTGGGCCTGACGGAGCAGCAGGCGCGGGCACTGGAAGCGGCGCTGCCGGAGTTCGACGTCAAGTGCTTCGTCGCCATGCGCTATTGGCATCCGTTCAGCGATGTCGTTGCGCGGGAGGTGCGGAACTGGCATCCCGACGCGATCGTGCTGCTGCCGCTTTACCCGCAATATTCCACCACCACCACGGGCTCGTCCCTGACGGCCTGGCGGGATGCCGCGGCGCAAGCCAACCTGGTGGCGCCCGTGACGACGCTGTGCTGCTACCACGCCGACCCGGGCTATGTCGCCGCCACCGCCGCCGGGGTGCGCCGGGCCTATGACGCCGCGTTGGCCGCGTTGGGCGGCAAGGTGCCGTTGCGCGTGTTGTTCTCGGCTCACGGCCTGCCGGAAACCATCGTCAAGCGGGGCGACCCCTACCAGTTCCAGATCGAGCGGACGGTGGCCGCGACCGTGCGCGCGCTGGACATCCCGGCGCTGGATTGGAGTGTCTGCTACCAGTCCCGCGCCACGCCGCAGAAATGGCTCGATCCCAGCACGGAGCACGCCATCGACCAGGCAGCCCGCGACAAGGTGGCCGTCCTGGTGGCGCCGATCGCCTTCGTGTCCGAGCATTCGGAAACCCTGGTGGAGTTGGATGTCGAATACCGCGACCTCGCCGTCGCCAAGGGCGTGCCCGGCTATTTCCGCGCGCCGGCGCAGAACGCGGACGCCGCCTTCATCGACAGCCTCGCGGGCCTGGTCCGTGGCAGCCTGGCGCGCGGTCCCGGCCTGTGCAGCTGGGCCGGCGGTCGGACCTGCCCGCGCGACCATGGCGACTGCCCGCATGCCCGCGCCGGGCAGCCGGCGTTGGAAGCCGCGGCATGACGCGCCTGCCGCTCCGCCTGGTGATCTTCGATTGCGACGGCGTGCTGGTGGATAGCGAGGGACCTTCGAACCGAGTGGTGGCGGAGGAGATCACCGCGCTCGGCTGGCCCATGACGACTGCGCAGAGTTGCGCCTTGTTCGTCGGCCGGCGCCTGTCCGACATTCCCGCCGTGGTCGAGGCGCAGCTTGGCAAGCCCGTGCCGCCGGGTTGGGTGGACCGCTTGCGGCAGCGCCTGATCGCGATCCTGTCCTCCGAGCTGGAAGCGATGCCCGGCGCGCATGACGCGTTGCGCGCCACCACCGCGCTGGGCCTGCCGTATCGCATCGCCTCCAACTCGTCGCATGAGGAGATGGCGGCGAAGTTCCAGCGCGTCGCCATGGTGGAACTGGTCGAGGGCCGGCTGCACAGCGCGCGGGACGTGGCCCGCGGCAAGCCGGCGCCGGACGTGTTCCTGCACGCCGCCGCGGCGGCCGGCGTGCCGCCGGGGGCTTGCCTGGTGGTGGAGGACAGCGTGCCCGGCGCGCAGGCGGCGCGGGCCGCCGGCATGGCCTGCGTCGGGCTGGCGCCGCATGGGGACGACCCGGCGCTGCGCGAGGCCGGCGCCGTGCTGATCCAGTCGTTCGCGGCGCTGCCCGCCCTGCTCCGCGCCGCGATGGCGGCACCGTGAGGACGGTGCGGCTGCCCGATGGCGCGACGATACCCATCGTCGGCCAGGGCACCTGGCGCATGGGCGAAGGCCATGGTGCCGCTGCCGCGGAAGCCGATGCGCTGCGGCTCGGGCTCGACCTCGGCATGACGTTGATCGACACCGCCGAGATGTACGGCGATGGCGGTTCGGAACGCGTGGTCGGGCAGGCGATCGCCGGACGCCGTGACGAGGTGTTCCTGGTGAGCAAGGTCTATCCGCAGAATGCGACGCTGCGTGCCATGCAGCGAAGCTGCGAGGCGAGCCTGGCGCGATTGGGCACGGACCGGCTGGACCTCTATCTGCTGCATTGGCGCGGCAGCGCGAAGCTGGCGGAGACCGTGGAGGCGTTCGAACGGCTGCGCGCAGCGGGCAAGATCCTGCGCTGGGGCGTCTCCAACCTGGACGTGGACGATCTGGAGGAGCTGGGACCGGGCGCCGCCGCCAACCAGGTCCTGTACAATCCCGAAGCACGCGGCATCGAATTCGATCTCGTGCCGTGGTGTGCCAAACGGCACCTGCCGATCATGGCCTACTCCCCCTTGGGCCAGGGCGGGGCGTTGCTGGACCATGCGGTGTTGGCCCGGCTGGCCAGCCGCCATGGCGTGACCCCGGCGCAGGTGGCGATCGCCTGGTCTGTCCGCCTGCCCGGCATCGTCAGCATCCCGAAGGCCGCCGATCCGGATCATGTGCGCGCCAACGCGGCCGCGGCGGCGCTGGACCTGTCGCCGGAGGATCTGTCGGCGATCGACGCGGCCTTCGCGCCCCCTCGGAGACGCCAGCCGCTCGAGATGCTGTGATGGTGGCCCTGGTCGGCTTGCCCGCGCTGGTCGGGGTGATGGTCGTGCTGGGCCTGGTGTCGGCCGCCGCGCCATGGCTCCCGCCGCGCGGCATCGCTCCCGCCACGGCCGGGCTCTGCCTGCTGGGCCTGGCGTTCGGGTTGGCCCTGGTGTCGGCCGGGGGACAGGCCCGGTTGCTCGGCGGCGCGTTGGCGGCAGACCCGCTGGGCGCTTTCTTCCTGCTGCCGCCGCTGCTCGCAGGGTTGGCGGCGGCCTGCTTCTGGCTTGGACAGCCGGCCCCCGCCTCGCTGCCGGGGTTCGTCGCCGCGGCACTGCTCGTCGTGCTGGCCGGCGATGCCCGGACCGCGATCCTGGGATTGTCGGTCTTCGCCCTGGCTGCGTCGGGTTGGACGTTGCGGCTGTCGGTGGTGGCTGGGGTGTTCCTGCTGGCCGGCGCGTTCGCCATGCTGGCGGCGGGCGCCGGACCGGCCTTCCCGCTCATGCGCGCCAACCCGCCCGACGGGTGGCGCGGCGCCGCCGTTCTGGTGCTGACATTGCTTGGTCTGGCGCCGTTGGCCGGTTGGGCGCCGTGGCACCGGCCGTTCCTGGCGCTCGCGCCGTCCGCATTGCCGGTGGCGGCGATCACCCCCGTCATCGGGCTTTATGTCGCGGTGCGCGTGCTGGCGGATCTGTGCGGTCCGGCGGTCCCGGGCTGGTGGAGCCTGCCGCTGCTGCTGGCCGGCGCGGCCTCTGCCGGGCTGGGGGTCGTGGCGGCGCTGCGGTCGCCGGTGTTCGGGGGGGTGTTGGCCGGGCTCGCGGTCCAGCATGGCGGCTGGATGCTGGCCGGGCTGGGTGTGGCCGTGGCAGCCCGCAGCGCGGACGTCCTGCCGCTCGCGACCTTGGCCATGGGCGGGGCGATGCTCCATGCCTTGAACCACACCCTGTTCGCCAGCCTGGCCACGCTGTCGGCGGAGGCCGCGGCGATCGGCGCAGGCAGCCGGACGCTGGACCGGCTGGGCGGCCTGGCCGCGCGCATGCCGGTCGTGGCCATCGGGATGCTGACAGGCGGGCTCAGCCTCGCGCTGCTGCCGCCAAGCGCCGGGTTCGCCAGCGGATGGATGCTGTTGCAGGCCCTGTTCGCCGCGCCGCGGGTGGGTGGGCTGCCGTTGCAACTGGTGGTAGCCGCCGTGACCGGGGCGTTGGGGTTGTCTGCCGGGTTCGGCATGGTCGCGGCTGTTCGGCTGGGCGGGGTTGCCTTCCTCGGACGGCCTCGCACCCCGCGCGCGGCAGCCGCCGAAGACAGCCGGCCCGCGCGGCGCGGCACGATCCTGGGTTTGACCGTGCTGTGCGGAGTGGCCGGCCTGTTGCCGGGTGTCGCATTGCGGTTGGCGGGCCAGGCGCAGCATGCCGTCACGGCCGCGGGGCTGGATGGGCAAGGGGGGTGGTCCGGAGTGCGGACGCAGCTCGACACTCCCGGCTATGCTCCCCTGGGGATCGCAGCGCTGATGGCTGCGGTGGTAGGATTGATCGCCATCCTCGCCCGCAGCGGTGTTCTGCCAGGTGCGGCGGTGGCGCCGGCCTGGGAGGGCGGCTATGCCGCGCCTCCGGCCTGGATGCCGTTCGGGGAGCCATCGACCCAGGTCACGGCGTCCGCGCTGGCGGCCACCGTGCCGCGGCGGCCGGGTGTCGTCCTGGCCCTGCCACGCTTCCGCCTGCGCGCAGGGGTGGATTGGCCGGCGGTGGGGCCGCGCCATGCCGCCGCGGCGATCCTTGCCGCGCTCGTGCTGCTGCTGCTGGCCGTTGCCGCGTTCAGGCCGGCATGAGCCTGGGCGGGTTGCTGGCGCTGCTGCTGCACGTGCCCGCAATGGCTGGCATGGCCCTGCTGTTGGCCGGCGCGATGCCATGGCTACGCGCGAGGCTGGCAGGCCGCGTCGGGCCCTCCCTGCTGCGGCCCTGGCATGAATGGCGGCGGTTGCTGCGCAAGCGCCCGGTCGTGTCGGAAGGGACGTCCGGCCTGGCGATCTGGGCGCCGGTCGCCGGCCTGGCAGCCCTGGCGATGGCAGCCCTCCTGGTGCCGAGCTTCACGTTGGGCATGGCGACCGCACCCTTGGGCGATCTGGTGGTGATCGCCGGGCTGCTGGGCCTGGCGCGGGCGACCGGGGCGCTGGCGGCGATCGACGCCGGCACCGGGCAGGCCGGGATGGCAGCCATTCGAAGCCTCCGCCTGGCTGCCCTGGCCGAACCTACCGTGGTGCTGGTGATCTTCACCGTCGCGTTGCTGGCGGGGACCACGAACCTGGATGCCGCCGTGGCGTCGCTGCACGAGGCGGTGGTTCCGGGAGTTCCGTTGCTGCTGGCGGTCGCTGGGTTGGCCGGCGTCGTCGTGGCTGCCGAGGCGGAGGGCGACCCGGTGGTCGCGGACGCGTCCGGTTGGCATGCCGCCGCGGCCGAGGCAGGCGCGGCGCTGCGGCGGGTGGTGTGGCTATCGCTCGTGGTCGCCCTGGTGCTGCCCGGCGGCATGGCGCCCGCGGGGGCTGGTCCGCTCGACTGGCTGGTGGGTCTAGTCGCCTGGGTGGCGAAGTTGGCCGTGCTGGGGGCGGCCTGTGCCATGGCGGGTCCAGCGCTGCACCGGGCCGGGCAGGCGGCCATCGGGCCGTTGACGGGTGCGGCGCTCCTGCTGGCATTGCTGGCGGCCCTGTTCCTGTTCGCCGGGCAGGGCCTGGCGTGACGGCCGGCCTGCTGGATCTGAGCCGGCTGGCCGCGCTGCTGGCGCTGCTGGCATCCTTCGCCATCCTGGCGACCCGGCGTGCGCAGCCGCTGGCCTACTTGGCGCAGCTTGCCCTGGTCGGCATGGCCACCCTGGTCCAGTTGGCCCTGCAGGCGGACTGGTCCCTGCTGATCGTGGCCCTGGTCCTGACGGCGCAAGGAATCCTGCTGTGGTTCAACCGGCCGCCCCTTTCCGGCAGGACCTCCTTCCCGGTGGCGACAGTGTGCGGCGCATTGCTGTTGGCGGTCCTGGCAACGGCGAGCACGCCCTCCGAGGGGATGGGCGTGCCGCTGGCCATCGTGCTGCTGGGCCTGCTGGGGGCGTCGTCGATGCCCGGACCGTACGGTGTGCTGTCGCTGTTGAACGGCGTCGTGCTGGGCATGACCGTGGTGCCGGGGCTGCCGCTGCGCGCGATGCTGGCGGTGGTGATGGCTGGCCTGGCCCTCGTCGTCGTGACGGAGGGCAGGCGCGTGGCGTGGACCCGGCGATGATACCGGCGCTGTGCATCCTGCTGCCGCCGATGCTGGCCGCGTCGCTGCCCTGGATGCCGGGAGCACGCTGGGTTTGGCTCGGCTGCGCAGCGCTTGACCTGGTGCTGGCCGCGAGCCTGCCCTGGACCGGGACCAGCCTGGGCGGATGGCTGCTGCCGGACCCGTTGGCGGTGCTCGTGCTGGTGCTGGCCGGGTTCGCCTGGCTGATGGCGAGTGCCGCCGCGGCCGCGACGCCAGCCTTGCTCGCGCTGCTGGTGGGCCTGGTCAACCTCGCCCTGCTGGCGGACGGGGCTGGCCTGACGGCTGCCGCGGCCGGAGCGGCCGGGATCGTGGCCGTGTACTGCCTGCACGGGCCTGGACCTTTGCTCGCGGCTGCCGCGACAGGCATGGGGCTCGCGGTGTTCGGCACCGTCGTGCTGTATGCCGGCGCCGCGCCCGCGCTTGGGCCGGGCTGGACAGGGCTGAGCTGGAGCGCGCTGCCCGAAACCGGGCCGGCGGCCAACGGAATGGCGCTGAGCACCGGTTTCGTCCTGATGCTGCTGGGGCTGGGGGTGTCGTGCATCCTGACGCCGCTTTGGGCCGCGCTGCGGACGGCAGCGCTGCCACCGGGATTGGCCATGCTGGCCGGCCCGTTGGGC
This sequence comes from uncultured Acetobacteraceae bacterium, assembly GCA_964244585.1. Classification (GTDB taxonomy): domain Bacteria; phylum Pseudomonadota; class Alphaproteobacteria; order Acetobacterales; family Acetobacteraceae; genus LMUY01. The sequence goes on from CAXTJM010000012.1 coordinate 109,144, forward strand.
GGGGTTTGGCTGGTGGCGGCGTTGCGGCTCCGCGGCGTGTTGGATGGCAACGGCCATGCGGTCGCGCCGGGCGGCCTGCTGCTGGCTGCCGGGCTGGTGGGCCTGGCGCTCGCGGCTGCGTGCCTCCGGCGGCCTTGCGGCGGCTTGCCGGCAGCCTTGCTGGCGATGTTCGCGGCGGTGCTTTGCGGCTTCGGCGTGGGGGGTGCGGCGGCGACCGGCGCCGGCTTGCTGCATTTGACGCTGGGCTGCGTGGCCTTGACCGCGGCGGCCACCGGGTCGCGGCTTGGCCTGGCTGCGCTGGCCGGCGTGCCGCCTTTCGGGTTGTTCGCCAGCGGATTCGCCCTGGTGATGCAGGCTGCCCAGCGCAACGTGGCCGTGGCGGGCCTGCTGCTGCTGGGCCTGTTCGGCGTGGCGGCCCTGGCGCTGCGTCGCTTGCCCCAGGCCGAACCCGGCGCGCGGTGGGGCTGGGTCGGGATCGGCCTCACCTTGCTGGGCGCCTGGGCCATGCCGCCCGCGGTCACCGCCTGGATCCAGGGCATCGCGGCGGCGGCACGGTGAGCAGCGCGGACATTATCCGGGCCGCGCCCGCCGTGCCGTGCCGCCCTTGGCCTCGCTATGTCCTGCCCGGCGAGCAATGGATGGCGCTCGCGCCGGACGGCCTGACGTTGCTGGCGCTCTGGGCGGACACCGCCTCGGCCTATGCCGTGTTCAGCAGCGGCGGCGGGCAGATCCTGTTGGCTTCCACGCCGGTGCGGGACGGCGGGTACCCCGCCCTGTCGCTGCGGTTCGCCGCCGCGACGTTGATGGAGCGCATGGTCCATGACCTATGGGGCCACCGCGCGCTGGGCGGGCTGGACGCGCGGCCCTGGCTGGATCATGGCCGCTGGAGCGTCACGCATCCCCTGGCCGCCCGCCACGGCGCTGCCAACGGCGCCACCGACTACGCGTTCCGCCCGGTCGAAGACCGCATGCAGGTTCCGGTCGGGCCGGTGTTCGGCCATCCGGCGGAGCCGGTGCACCTGCGGATCCATGCGGATGGCGAGCGGGCGTCCAGCCTGGAGGTGCGGCTGGGATACGCCCATAAGGGCACCCTGCTGCTGATGCGCGGCAAGTCGCCCCGGGCCGCCGCCCGGTTCGCGGCGCGCCTGTCCGCCGACGCGACGGTCGCCCATGGCGTGGCATTCGCCGCCGCGGCGGAAGCGGCCCTGGCGATCGAGCCGCCGCCCCGCGCCATCATGCTGCGCGGCGTCATGGCGGAGGTGGAGCGGGTCGCCACCCATCTGGGCGACCTCGCCACGGCATGCGAGGCGATGCCCCGCCTGTCCGGCCGGCTGGGATGGCACCGCGAGCAGATGGCCCGGGCCGCCCAGGCGGCGTTCGGCCACCGCATGATGATGGACTGCGTGGTGCCAGGCGGCTTGGCCGCGGATATCGCGCCGGGCGGCGGTGCCGCGCTGCAGGCCGCGGCCGACGCGCTGGCGGCCGAGCTGCCGGCCTTGACGCTGCAGGGCCTGGGCAGCGGGATCGGCGTGGTGCCGCCGGACATCCTGGCGCTGTTCGCCCCGCCCGGCATCGTGGGCCGCGCCGGCGGCCGCGTGGTCGATGCACGGCATAGCCCCGGCTATGCCCCATACCCGGCTGCCGTTCCGCCGGTGCTGGCGGCGGCCGACACGGCGGCGCGCCTGCAACTCCGTCTGGACGAGATGGATGTAAGCCTGGATTTGCTGCGGGACTGGCTCGGCTCCCTGCCGCCCGGCCCGGTCAGCCAGACGCTGCCCACCGCCAGCGCGGAGGGGCTTGCGGTGGCGGAGAGTCCGCGCGGCGCGGTGTGGCACTGGCTGCGGCTGGATGCCGGGTTGATCGCCAGCGTCTTCGTCGCCGATCCCTCCTGGCGGCTGTGGCCGTTGCAGGAGGCCGCGTCCGCCGGCGCCATGCTGGACGAGTTGCCGCTGATCGACCGGTCCTTCGCCTGCGCCCGCTCGGGGATGGACCTGTGAGGACGCGGGCGGACGCCATGCCGGAGCCGCCTGCGGAGAACGTCGCCGCACTGGCCGCCCGGCTGGATGCCGCCGCGCAGGTTCGGCTGGGACGCAGCCTGGCGTTGTTCCACGTCCCGACCGGCGGCTGCGGCGGCTGCGAGCGCGAGTTGGTGGCGTTGGGCGGTGTCGCCTACGACCTCGAACGCTTCGGGCTGCGCTTCGTCGGGTCCCCGCGGCGGGCGGACGTGCTGCTGGCCACCGGGCCGCTGACCGCGAACCTCCAGGAGGCGCTGGCCCTGTCCTACACCGCGATGCCGGAGCCGAAATGGGTGGTGGCGGTGGGAGATTGCGCGGTGGATGGCGGCGTCTTCAAGGGCAGCTACGCCGTCCACGGCGGTGTCGGGGTGGCGGTGCCGGTGGACCTGCTTGTGCGTGGCTGTCCGCCGGCGCCGGCCGAGATCCTTGGCGGCTTGCTTACCCTGCTGGCGGCGAATGCGCCCCGTGCGGCTCGCCCGCGCAGGCGGCTATAGCAGGCATAGTTCGCGCAGGCGCTGCGCCATGGCATGGGGCAGGCCGGCCTCGTCCGACCCGGCGGCCAGGTCCTCCGGAGCGTCCTCGCCACGCAGGTAGCGCCAGCCCTGGAACGCCTTCACCGGCCGCCCTGCCACGGGGACGACCGCCGGGTCCAGCCCGATGGCGGCGCAGGCGCTGCCATCGGCGCGGTTCGAGGGCGTGATGGCGGTGATTCGCTGCCGCACCAGCATGGTGCCGTCGATCACCCAGTAGAGCGAGCCGGCCTCCAGCAATTCCGGCGCCCGCCGCGGCAGGTGCCGCGTGAGGTGCTGGAGCGGCAGGCCGGCGGCCAGGCGCGCGGCCTGGTCGTTGCGGAGTTCCGCGGGGTCGCGCACGCCGACGCAGAGTTTCATCAAGTGCAGCATCGCCGTGACAGATGGCGGAGCGGGCGCGAGCGGGCAAGCACCGGCGTCGGCGGGCATTGACTCTCGTTGCGATCACGGCGATGTCCGGCCGCGCGCAGGGCAGCCCTGCGCATTTGGGGGGATTAACGATGGTGGCTTTCAAGGCGGTCGGCGCGGTCGCGCTGGCGGCAGGCCTGATGGCGGGCGCGGCCGTTGCCCACGCCCAGGGCTCCGGCTCCGCGACGATCGATGCGATCAAGGCGCGCGGAATGCTGGCATGCGGCGTCTCCCCGGGTGTCGCCGGATTCTCGCTGGCCGACAGCCAGGGCGTGATCAAGGGCATCGATGCCGATGGCTGCCGCACGGTCGCCGCCGCGATCCTCGGCGATGCCACCAAGGTGCGCTTCGTGCCGACCACCACGATCACCCGCTTCACCGCCTTGCAATCCGGCGAGATCGACGTGCTGATTCGCGAGACGACCTGGACGCTCGGCCGCGAGGCCAGCCTCGGCCTCGAATTCGCCGGGGTGAACTACTATGACGGCACCGGCTTCCTGGTAAAGACGGCGGCGAACGTGAAGTCCGCCAAGGAGCTGGACGGCGCCACCGTCTGCGTGCAGCCCGGCACCAGCACCGAACTGGCGATCAACGACTATTTCCGCAACAACAACCTCAAGTTCACCCCGGTCGAGATCCAGGACCTGAGCGAGATCCAGAACGCGTTCATGTCCGGCCGCTGCGATTCCTACTCGACGGACAGCTCGGCCCTGGCCGCCTTCCGCTTCCAGCAGGGCGCCAAGGCCGGCGACCTGACGCTGCTGCCGGAGATCATCAGCAAGGAGCCGCTGGGCCCAATGGTCCGCAAGGGCGACGACAAGTTCTTCGACGTGGTGAAGTGGACGCAGTTCGCGACGCTGACGGCGGAGGAAGACGGCGTCACCAGCAAGAACGTCGATAGCTTCCTGACCACCACGAACCCGGAGATCCGCCGCTTGCTCGGCCTGGAGGGCGACATGGGCAAGGCGCTCGGTATCGACAACAAGTGGGCCTACAACGTCATCAAGCAGGTCGGCAATTTCGGCGAGATCTGGGACCGCAACATCACGGTTATGGCCGTGCCGCGCGGCATCAACAACCTCTGGAACAAGGGTGGCCTGCAATACGCGCCGCCGATCCGCTGATGCCGTGAGGGCCTAGCAGCCCAATTGCTGGGCAGCATGCCCGCTGGAAGCGCCGTCCCCGTTCCGGGGGCGGCGTTTTCGTTTGCACGGGCCGTAAGCGGCGTTGCAGGTTGCAATGCCCGCGAAGTATGACAGCCATGCGCAGGCCGATTGCTGCCATCAAGGAATAGAGACAGCCATGTCCGGTGCCGTGAGCGACCCCCGCCTCCATGCTGCCCGGGCTGCCCCGAAGCAGCGCATGCGCCTGTCCTGGTCCGACCCCAAGTTCCGCAGCATCGTGTGGCAGGTGGTGGTGGTCGGGCTGCTCGTGGCGATCGTCGCCTACCTGGTCGGCAACACCAACCGCAACCTGGCGGCGCGCCACATCGCCACCGGCTTCGGCTATCTCGCGCGCACGGCGGGCATCCCGATCGGCGAGTCGCTCGTCCCCTACAACCCGTCGACCAGCACCTATGGCGACGCGCTGGTCATCGGCATCCTCAACACGCTGAAGGTGGCGGTCGTCGGCGTGGTGCTGACCACGATCTGGGGCACGTTGCTGGGCATCGCCCGGCTGTCGAAGAACTGGCTGCTGTCCCGCCTCGCCGCCGCGTATGTGGAGGTGCTGCGCGACATCCCGCTGCTGCTGCAACTGCTGTTCTGGTACGGGCTGGTGCAGACGCTGCCCTCCGTCCGCAATGCCATCGCGGTGCTGCCGGGCGTGTTCTTTTCCAACCGCGGCATCAAGGTGCCGCTGTTCGAGTGGCAGCCGGCGCATAGCTGGGCGCTCGCTGCCTTCCTGGTGGGGCTGCTCGGCACGATGGCCTGGTCCAACGTCGCCTCCAGGCGGCAGGCGCAGACCGGCGTGCGGCCGAAGACATGGCCGGCGGCGCTCGCATTGCTGGTGGCCTTTCCGCTGTTCGTCTGGGCGGTGCTGGGGGCGCCATTCCAGTTGGACATGCCGGTCAAGGGCGGCTTCAACTTCACTGGCGGCGGCACGATCAGCCCGGAATACTGCGCGCTGACCCTGGGGCTGATCGTCTACACCGCGGCCTACATCGCGGAGATCGTGCGGTCCGGCATCCAGGCCGTGCCGCAGGGCCAGTGGGAGGCCGCGGGCGCGCTGGGGCTGCGGCCGGGTGCGGTGCTGCGGCAGATCGTGCTGCCGCAGGCCCTGCGGGTGGTGATCCCGCCGATGACCAGCCAGTTCCTGAACCTGACCAAGAACAGCTCGCTCGCCGTGGCGATCGGCTACCAGGACGTGGTGTCGATCGACCAGACGACGCTGAACCAGACCGGGCAGGCGGTCGAGGGCATCGCCGTGCTGATGGGGGTCTTCCTGGTGATCAGCCTGTCGATCAGCCTGTTCATGAACTGGTACAACGCCCGCATCGCCCTGGTGGAGCGCTGACATGAGCCAACTCGCCACCACGGACATCGATCCGGTGCCCGCGATCGCGGGCAATGCGGCGATCCCGTCCACCGCACGCACCCGGCCCCCCGCCGCGGTGCACGGCCCGGTGGCGTGGCTGCGGACCAACCTGTTCGGCTCCTGGCCCTCCGGCATCGCCACGGTCGTGTTCGGCGCGCTGATCATCTACTGGGTCGTCGGCTTCTTCGACTGGGCGGTGGTGCATGCCGTGTGGTCGGTGCCGGACGGCGCCAACGGGCCGGACACGACGGCGTGCCGCGACGTGCGCGGTGTCGGCGCGTGCTGGGCGGTGCTGCACGAGAAATACCGTTTCATCCTGTTCGGCCGCTATCCGTACGACCTGCAATGGCGCGCGGCGGTCGTGATCGCCCTGTTCATCGGCCTGTATGCGCTCTCCGCCTGGCGACGTTGCTGGCGCAAGGAGTTGCTGCTCGTGTGGATCGCCACGCTGGCGGTGATCGGCATCCTGATGTGGGGCGGCACCCTCGGGCTGGACTTCGTGCCGCAGGACCAGTGGGGCGGCCTGCCGCTGACGCTGATCCTGGCCACGTTCGGCCTGGCCTTCGCCTTCCCGCTTTCGGTGCTGGTGGCGCTGGGCCGGCGCTCGACCAAGCTGCCGGCGGTCAAGGCGCTCTGCGTGCTGTATGTCGAGCTGATCCGCGGCGTGCCGCTGATCACGCTGCTGTTCATGGCCAGCGTGATGTTCCCGCTGTTCCTGCCGGACGGCGTGAACATCGACAAGCTGCTGCGCGCGCAGATCGCCATCATCCTGTTCGCCGCGGCCTATCTGGCGGAGGTGGTGCGCGGCGGCCTGCAATCCCTGCCGAAGGGGCAGTACGAGGCGGCCGACGCGCTCGGCCTGTCCTATTGGAAGAAGACGGGCCTCATCGTGCTGCCGCAGGCGCTCCGCCTGGTGATCCCGCCCCTGGTCAACACTTTCATCGGGTTCTTCAAGGACACCAGCCTGGTGCTGATCATCGGCCTGTTCGACCTGCTGTCGGCGGGCAAGATCGCGATCAGCGAGCCGGCCTGGTCCACCTATTCCAGCGAGGTCTACATCGCCCTCGCCGCGATCTATTTCGTGTTCTGCTACACCATGGCCCGCTACTCGCGCGGGCTGGAGCGCGAGTTCGCCCGCGCCCGTAACCGGTAGAAGGGGATACCCAGATGAGTGCCGCGATGTCGATGACGACGCCGACCCCCCTGTCCAACGCCGCGCCCGCGATCGTGCTGGACAAGGTCAACAAATGGTACGGCGCGATGCACGTGCTGCGCAACGTGACGCTGACCGTGGGGCAGAAGGAGAAGGTGGTGGTGTGCGGGCCGTCCGGCTCCGGCAAGTCCACCATGATCCGCTGCATCAACCGGCTGGAAAGTCACCAGGAAGGCAAGATCCTCGTCGACGGCACGGAGCTGACCGACGACCTGCGCGCGCTGGACACGATCCGCCGCGAGGTCGGCATGGTGTTCCAGTCGTTCAACCTGTTCCCGCATCTGACGATCCTGGAGAACTGCACGCTGGCGCCGATCTGGGTCCGCAAGATGCCGAAGGCCGAGGCGGAGGAGCTGGCGATGAGCTACCTGCGCCGGGTGAAGATCCCGGAACAGGCGAAGAAATATCCCGGCCAGCTGTCCGGCGGCCAGCAGCAGCGTGTGGCGATCGCCCGGGCGCTGTGCATGAAGCCGAAGATCATGCTGTTCGACGAACCGACCTCCGCCTTGGACCCGGAGATGATCAAGGAGGTGCTGGACACCATGATCGGCCTGGCCGAGACCGGCATGACCATGGTGTGCGTGACGCACGAGATGGGCTTCGCCAAGAAGGTCGCCGACCGCGTGGTGTTCATGGACCGCGGCGAGGTGGTGGAGGCCGGTCCGCCGCGCGAGCTGTTCGACAACCCGCAGACCGACCGGTTGAAGCTGTTCCTGAGTCAGATCCTCAAGGACCATTGAGGAGATGAAGCGGCGTGGCTTCCTGGCGGGCACGGCCGGTGCGGCGGTCGCAGCGGGCCTGCCCCGCCCATCCTTGGCGCAGGGCGCGGCGGCCCGGACGCTGCGGTTCATCCCGGAAGGCAACCTGGCCAACCCGGACCCGATCTGGACCACCACGACGGTCGCACGTAACCACGGCTTCATGATCTACGACACGCTGTTCGGCGTGGACGGCAAGCTCGCGGCCAAGCCGCAGATGTGCCAGGGCTACGAGCTGTCGGACGACAAGCTCACCTGGGTTTTCCACCTCCGCGAGGGTCTGACGTTCCACGATGGGGCGCCGGTGCGCGGCACGGACTGCATCGCTTCGATCGCGCGCTGGGCGAAGCGCGACGGGTTCGGCCAGCGCCTGGCGGCCCAGCTGGACAGCATGGCCGCCGCGGACGACCGCAGCTTCACCATCAAGCTGAAGCAGCCTTTCCCGCTGCTGGTGGAGGCCTTCGCCAAACCCGCGGCCAACGTGTGCTTCATCATGCCGGAGCGCGTGGCGAAGACGGACGCGTTCACGCAGATCACGGACTTCACCGGCTCCGGCCCGTTCCGCTTCCTGCGCAACGAGTGGACGCCGGGCTCGCTGGCGGCCTACGCGCGGTTCGACGGCTACGTGCCACGGCAGGAGGCGCCGGACTTCACCGCCGGCGGCAAGGTGGCGAATTTCGACCGGATCGAGTGGAACATCATCACCGATGCCGCCACTTGCGCCGCCGCCCTCCAGACCGGGGAGGAGGATTGGTGGCAAACGCCGATCGCCGACCTGCTGCCGCAGCTTCGCCGGGCGCGCGGGGTAAAGGTGGTGCCGATGACCAGCATCGGCAGCATCGAGATCATCCGCTTCAACGAGCTGCATCCGCCGTTCGACAACCCGAAGATGCGGCAGGCGGTGCTGAAGGTCGTCAACCAGAAGGAGTTCATGCAGGCGGCCTACGGCGAGGACACGAGCGTCTACCGCACGGATGTCGGCGTGTTCACCCCTGGTTCCCCGGCGGACTCGACAGTGGGCATGGCGGCGATCACCGGCCCGCGCGACTGGGATGGCGCCAAGAAGCTGGTGCAGGAGGCCGGCTACAAGGGCGAGAAGGTCGTCATCATCTCGCCCACCGACTATCCATGGCTGGAAGCGTTCTGCCAGGTGGCGCGCGACACGCTGATCAAGCTGGGGCTGAACGTGGACTACCAGGCGGCCGACTGGGGCACGGTGGTGCAGCGCCGCGCCAGCAAGGAGCCGGTGGAGAAGGGCGGCTGGAGCATCTTCTGCACCGGCTGGGAAGGGCTGAACACCGCAGACCCGGGCGGCCACTACCCCATCATCGGCAGCGGGCAGACCGCCTGGTTCGGCTGGCCCACCAGCCCGGCCATCGAGCAGCTCCGCACCGACTGGTTCAACGCGCCGGACGCCGCCGCGCAGAAGACGGCGACGGACGCGATCCAGGCGGCGGTGTGGCGGGAGGTGCCGTACGTCCCGCTCGGCCAGTTCTTCCAGCCAGCGGCGATGCGCGACACCGTCACCGGCGTGCTGGACAGCCCGTTTCCGATCTTCTGGAACGCGAAGAAGGGCTGAACGTCCAACTGGATGTGCGCCATTTATTGCAACACCAAACCGGCGACACTTCCAAAGGAGCTAAAGCCGTAGCGGAGGAGAGGCCTCCCTCGCGAAGGGAGGCCTCTCCTCCGGGTCAGAACACCTGGCGGAACAGCACGTACAGCGACCCGGCGATCGCCATGGCGGCCGGCAGCGTCAGCACCCAGGCCAGCGCCATGTTCTTCAGCGTGCCCCATTGCAGGCCAGACCCGTTGGCCGCCATCGTGCCGGCCACGCCGCTGGACAGCACGTGCGTCGTGGACACCGGCAGGCCGTACGCGTCCGCCAGGCCGATCGTGGCCATGGCGACGATCTCGGCCGAGGCACCCTGCGCGTAGGTCAGGTGCGTCTTGCCGATCTTCTCGCCCACCGTCACCACGATGCGCTTCCACCCGACCATCGTGCCCAGCCCGAGCGCGATCGCCACCGACACCTTCACCCAGAGCGGGATGTAGCGCGTCCCGCTGTTCAGGGAGGATTGCAGCGAGCCGAGCTTCTTCACGTCATCGTCGCTGAACCCCGGCGCGTGTGGCCCCATCACCCGCACGGCGTCCGATGCCAGGTACATGTCGTTGCGCACGTTCTGCGTCGACGCGGCCGGAATGGCCTTGATGGCGCCGACGTCACGGACCTGCCGGCTGATGTCGCCGGTCAGCACGGCCAGGGCCGCGTACACCCCTGGCGTGTTCACCTCCTTGCGCTTCAACGCCTCCCCTACAGCCGCCCGTGCTGCCGCCGCGTTGGCCGGGGGCGTGGCGCCGGCTGCGTGGGATTGCAGCACCGCGCCCGCGTCCTGCGTCGCCTGGAGGAACATCGGGGTCGTGCTGTCCGGCATCGCCCGGTTCAGCGCGTAGGCGGTGGGCGCCGCGCCGATCAGGATCAGCATGATCAAGCCCATGCCCTTCTGCCCGTCATTGCTGCCGTGGAAGAACGACACGCCCGTGCAGGTGAGCACCAGCAGGCCGCGGATCAGCGGCGGCGGCGGCTTGTCGCCTTCGGGCGCCACGTAAAGCGACTTGCTGCGCACCAGCAGCTTCATGCCCCACAGCAGCAAGGCGGACAGCACGAAGCCGATCAGCGGGCTGAACAGCAGCGCCTCCCCCACGCCGACCGCCTGCCCCCACTCCACGCCGGATGTGGCCGACCCGGCGGGTGCCAGGAACTGGTTGGCCAATCCCACCCCCATGATGGAGCCGATCAGCGCGTGGGAGGAGCTGTTGGGGATGCCGAACGCCCAGGTGCCGAGATTCCAGATGATGGCGGCGATCAGCAGCGCAAAGATCATCGCGTAGCCCGCCTCGCTGCCGGCCTGGAGGACCAGCTCCACCGGCAGCAGCGTAACGACCGCATAGGCCACGGCGCCGCTGGACCACAGCACGCCCAGCAGGTTGAACGTGCCGGACCACACCACCGCCACCAGCGGCGGCATGCTGTGCGTGTAGATCACGGTTGCGACGGCGTTGGCCGTGTCGTGGAACCCGTTGACGAATTCGAACCCCAGGGCGATCAGCAGCGCCAGGCCCAACAGCACCAGCGCGCCGACCGCCAGGTTATGCTCGCCCACCTTGTCCATGTCGGTGGCGATGCTGTAGGCGGCGAACAGCAGCCCGGCCACCAGCACGCCCAGGAAGGCAAGGGCGCCGGCCGCATGCGGCTTGCCGCCCATGGCCGGGCGCGGCGGCCTGGCGGCCGGCGTGTCATCCAAAGTGAAATCCGACATGGTGCCCTTGCCGTCAGTTGCTACCCAAGGCTGTAACGAACCAGCGCCAGCGTGGGTGTGGCGTTGCCATGACATTTGCTGAAATGGTGCAGTCTGCCCCGCCCGGCGCGGATGGCCCCGGCCAGGGGACGGCGTGCTACGGTGATGGCCATGGACACCAAACCGCTTCCGTCGCGCGCCATCCTCGTCGGCATCCAGCTGGATGGGGTGGATGACGTGGCGCACCAGGCCAGCCTGGCCGAGCTGGGCCGCCTGGTGCACACGCTCGGCTACGAGGTCGTCGGGACCGTGTCGCAGAAGCGCGACGGCATCGGCGGCTTGACGGTGCTGGGCCAGGGCAAACTGGCGGAGCTTGCGGCGATGACCGGCGGGTCGGGCACGGTCGGGGCGTGGACCGCGCCGAAAACGTCCAAGGCCCGGGCGCGTTTCGCGACGGAGCCGAATGCCACCGAACCGGCAGTGCCTGCCGCCGATGCGCCGGCCCGCCCGGGCTTCGTGATCGTGGACCACGAGATCTCGCCCAGCCAGGCTCGCAACCTGGAAAACGCCACCGGCGCCCGGGTGCTGGACCGCACGGGCGTGATCGTGGAGATCTTCCACCGCCACGCCCGCAGCCGCGAGGCCAAGTTGCAGGTCGAAATGGCGCGGCTGAAATACGTGGCGCCGCGCCTGCGGGAGTCCGCGGTCGGGGCTGGCGGCCGGCAGCGCGGCGTCGGCGCCGGTGAGACCGGCCTGGACCTGGACCGGCGCAGCATACGCGACCGCCTGGCCGAGCTGCGGCAGCAATTGGACGATGTGCAGCGCGATAACAGCCAACGCCGCGCATCGCGGCGCGAGCAGTTGCGGGTGGCGCTGGTCGGCTACACCAACGCCGGCAAATCCTCGCTCATGCGCGCCCTCACGGGCAGCGAGGTGCTGGTGGCGGACCAGTTGTTCGCCACGCTCGACACCACGGTGCGCGCGCTGAAGCCGGAGACGCGGCCGCGCGTGCTGGTGTCGGACACGGTCGGCTTCATCAAGCAGCTGCCGCACGACCTCGTGGCGTCGTTCCGTTCCACCCTGGACGAGGCGCTGGAAGCCTCGCTGCTGTTGTTCGTGGTGGATGCGTCCGACCCGACCTACGAGGCCCAGTTGGCGGTGACCCGTACCGTCCTGGCGGAGATCGGCGCCGATGCGGTGCCATCCCGCCTGCTGCTGAACAAGATCGACCGCGTGGGGGCGGAGGATCGTGCGGCCTTGCTGGCCAAGCACCCGGAGGCGATCTACCTGTCCTCTCAATCGGCGGCGGACGTGGCGGCGTTGCGCGACACGGTGATCGCCTTCTTCGAGGCGGCGATGGTGGAGGAGGAGCTTGTGCTGCCCTACGCCAAGCAGCGGCTGCTGGGCGAGGTGTACGAGAACACGCGCGTCCTGTCCGAGGAATATGACGCCACCGGCCGGATCCTGAAGGTGCGCGGCCTGCCCGGCGCGATCGCCCGGCTGCATCGGACCCTCGCCGCCTGACCGGGGACGTGTTCCAGGAAGCATCCGTCGCCATGACGAGGCGTTGTGGGGATGCACGGGAACGGGAATGGTCGCATGGATTGGTTGAGGGTGCTGCGCCGCGCCACGGTGTCGGGAACGGTTGCCAGCGTCGTGTCGAGCCTGGCGCTGGCGGCGCTGGCCCGGGGCGAGGGCAAGGGCGCCCTGCAACCGGTCAACGCCACCAGCCATTGGCTGAACGGCGAAGCCGCGGCGTCGCGCCGGGTGGCGAGCGTCGCCGACACGGCCGTGGGTTATGCCACCCATAACGCGGCGACGATCTTCTGGGCGTTGTTGTTCGAGGCGTGGCTTGGCGCGGGCTGGCCGGCGGGGCTGCTCACCCGCGCCGCCGCCACCTCCGTCATCGCTGCCGCGGTGGATTACGGCGCCACGCCGCGGCGCTTCACCCCGGGATGGGAGTTCGTCCTGTCCAAGCGGTCAATGGCCGGCGCGTACGCGGCAATGGCGGCCGGCCTGGCGATCGGCACTGTCCTAGCCCGGCGGTCACCGGACCCGGGCTGAGGCCGCGGCCCGGCGCGTTCCATCCAGTTCCAAGCGGATGGCGGCGGCCACGCTGGGCTGCGCCCGACGGATCTGTCCGGCCCGCCGCACCGCTGCCAGGTCCGGCGCCGGATCACGCTCCCACCCTTCCAGGAACATCAGGTCTACCGCCGCCGAGTCCGGCAGCCCCTGCGCTACCAGATGGCGGACCACTTGCGTCTGGGGAATCGTCTGCATGCCGCGTAACCTCGCCATCTCTCAGCGGGCAACGTGGCGGACCGACCGGGTATCCAATGGCTGGTAAAAAGAACAGCCTTGCCCGTTTCGCCGGCTGATCGGCAGTGGCTGCGGGACGGCGCCCGCAGCCACCAGCCTGCGTCAGTAGCGGTAGAGGTCGTGCTTGAACGGGCCCGACACCGGCGCACCGATATACTCGGCCTGCTTCGGCGTCAGCTTGGTCAGCTCGGCGCCGACCTTGGCCAGATGCAGCGCCGCCACCTTTTCGTCCAGGTGCTTCGGCAGGGTGTAGACCTTGCGCTCGTACTTGCCGGCCGGCGCGTTCCATAGCTCGAGCTGCGCCAGCACCTGGTTGCTGAACGAGGCGCTCATTACGAAGGACGGGTGGCCTGTGGCGTTGCCCAGGTTCACCAGCCGCCCCTCGCTGAGAACGATCAGCCGCTTGCCGTCGGGGAACACCACCTCGTCCACCTGCGGCTTGACGTTGTCCCAGGTGTAGTTGCGCAGCGCCTCGATCTGGATCTCGCTGTCGAAGTGGCCGATGTTGCACACGATGGCGCGATGCTTCATGGCGCGCATGTCGTCGATGGTGATGACGTCGACGTTGCCGGTCGCGGTGACGAAGATGTCGCCGCGCGGCGCCGCCTTCTCCATGGTGACGACCTCGTAGCCCTCCATCGCGGCCTGCAAGGCGCAGATCGGGTCGACCTCCGTCACCAGCACGCGGCAGCCGCCCTGGCGCAGGCTTGCGGCGGAGCCCTTGCCCACGTCGCCGAACCCGGCGACCACGGCGACCTTGCCCGCCAGCATCACGTCCGTGCCGCGGCGGATCGCGTCCACCAGGCTCTCGCGGCAGCCGTACAGATTGTCGAACTTGGACTTGGTGACGCTGTCGTTGACGTTGATCGCCGGCACCAGCAGCTTGCCAGCCTTGGCCATTTCCCACAGCCGGTGCACGCCCGTGGTGGTCTCCTCGGAGATGCCCTTCACGTCCTTCAGCATCTCCGGATACTTGTCGTGCATCAGCACGGTCAGGTCGCCGCCGTCATCCAGGATCATGTTCGGCGTCCAGCCGTCTGGCCCGCGCACCGTCTGCTCGATGCACCACCAGAACTCCTCCTCGTTCATGCCCTTCCAGGCGAAGACGGGGGTGCCGGCGGCGGCGACGCCGGCGGCGGCGTGGTCCTGCGTCGAGAAGATGTTGCAGGACGACCAGCGCACGGTGGCGCCCAGCGCGGTCAGCGTCTCGATCAGCACGGCGGTCTGGATCGTCATGTGCAGGCAGCCGGCGATGCGCGCGCCCTTCAGCGGCTGGCTGGCGCCGTATTCCGCGCGGATCGCCATCAGGCCGGGCATCTCGTCCTCGGCCATGGAGATCTCCTTGCGGCCCCAGGCGGCGAGGGAGAAATCCTTGACCTTGTAGTCGGTCGGCATCGAGACGTCGGGCATAAGCAGGCTCCTGGCTGAATTTCCCGGCGCTATATAAGGATATCTTGATGTTTGCAACTTGACCGGCGGACAGTCACAGCGTGCCGCCCTTGCGCCCCACCGCGGCGCCCAGCCGTAGCCGCAGCGCCTGCAGCTTGATGAATCCCTGGGCGTCGACCTGGTCGTAGGCGCCCTGGTCGTCCTCGAAGGTGACGACGCGGGCGGAGTACAGGCTGTTCGGGCTTTCCCGCCCGATCACGCTGACGTTGCCCTTGTACAACTTCAGGCGGACACGGCCGCTGACGCTGTTCTGGCTCTCGTCGATCGCAGCCTGCAGCATGCGGCGCTCTGGGCTGAACCAGAAGCCGTTATAGATCAGCTCGGCATAGCGCGGCATCAGGCTATCCTTCAGATGCGCCGCTTCCCGGTCCAGCGTGATGCTTTCGATGCCGCGATGCGCCTGCAGCAGGATGGTGCCGCCCGGCGTCTCGTACACGCCGCGCGATTTCATGCCGACGAAGCGGTTCTCCACCAGGTCCAGCCGGCCGATGCCGTTCGCCTTGCCCAGTTCGTTCAACCGGGTCAGCAGCGCGGCGGGGGAGAGGCGGACGCCGTCGATCGCCACCGGGTCGCCGCGCTCGAAATCCATGCTGATGACCGTTGCCTGGTCGGGCGCGTCTTCCGGGCGGATGGTGCGCTGGTAGACCAGTTCCGGTGCTTCCTCCGCCGGGTCCTCCAGCACCTTGCCTTCGCTGCTGCTGTGCAGAAGGTTGGCATCGACCGAGAACGGCGCGTCGCCGCGCTTGTCCCGGGCGATCGGGATCTGGTTCAGTTCGGCGAACTCCAGCAACTTGGTGCGGCTGGTCAGGTCCCATTCCCGCCAGGGTGCGATCACCGTGACGTCCGGCTTCAGCGCGTAGTAGGCGATCTCGAAGCGGACCTGGTCGTTGCCCTTGCCGGTGGCGCCGTGGGCGACCGCGTCGGCGCCGACTTCCTCGGCGATCTGGATCTGGCGCTGGGCGATCAGCGGCCGGGCGATGGAGGTGCCGAGCAGGTACTGGCCCTCGTAGAGGGTGTTGGCGCGGAACATGGGGAAGACGAAGTCGCGGACGAACTCCTCGCGCAGGTCGTCGACGAAGATCTGCTTGACGCCGAACATCTCGGCCTTGCGCCGTGCCGGCTCCAACTCCTCCCCCTGGCCCAGATCGGCGGTGAAGGTGACGACCTCGCAGCCATAGGTGGTTTGCAGCCAGCGCAGGATGACGCTGGTGTCGAGGCCGCCGGAATAGGCGAGCACAACCTTCTTCACATCGCGCACGGGCATGGCTAGACCTCTGGAATATCCGGGGTCGCGCATAGCCCCGAAGTGTTGGGGCGGCAAGCGGATGCGGGTTGGCTGGGTGCTCGGCTTCGTCCTGCTGTCCCGGGCCGTTTGGGCGCAACCGCTGCTGGACGTGGCGGCCGTGCCCGGCCTGGATGCCGCGGGGCGGGCGCTGTACGCGGATTTCCTGCTGAGCAACACGCCGCGTGTGGCGGCGCTGGGCGACAACGGGCGGGTTGGGTGGTATTCGGGTGGCACGTCGCTGGATGGCGCCCGCAGTCGCGCCGTCGCGCTGTGCACCGAGCATGGCGGCACGGAGTGCCGCCCCTACGCGGAGGACTTGGCCATCGTCTGGCAGGGCCGCGAATGGCGGCCTCCGCCACCACCCCCCCCGTTCGTCGACACGATCAATTACGGCTTCATCCCGGACGAGCGTTTCTTGTGGCACGGGCCGCGGGTGGCGCGGGGCGTCGTCATGTGGTCGCACGGCAGCAATTCCGCCGTCGACTCCCGGGGCCTGCAACCGCCGCCCTTCCTGCGTCTGTTCAACGATGCGGGCTTCGACATCGTGCGGTTCGATCGCGCGCCGATGGTGGACAACCCGGTCCGCGCTGCGGGCTGGCTGCGGGAGGGCCTGGCGATGCTGCGGCGTGCCGGGTACCGCCTGGTCGTGGCGGGAGGGCAATCGCGCGGCGCTTGGACGTCACTGCAAATTCTGGACACGGCCGGCCTGGCGGACGTGGTGATCGCGACCTCGCCCGCCGCGCATGGCTCTGGCGCCAGCCCGAACCTGACGGCGCAGGATGATGATCTGCGGGCCCTGGTGTCCGAGGCGCAACCGTCGCGCACCCGCATCGCCATCGCGCAATTCACCGCCGACCCCTTTATGTCGGACGGCGACACCCGCATGCGGCTGGTGGAACGATTGCGGCCGAAATCAGCCGCCCTGCTGTTGATTGACCGACCGGAAGGGCTGAGCGGCCATTTCGGCGGTGACGGCCAGGCCTTCAGCCGCCGTTTCGCCGCCTGCCTGCTCCATTTCGCCACAGACCCGACGCCACCCGTGGGATGCCCGGACGTGCCTAAGTAAAGCGCGCTTACCTTAGCGGCTAGCTTATTTAAGTGAAACCCACTTTGCTTAAATAAGCCGCCGCCCTAATAAACCGCATGTGCAAGGCGTCCGCCTTCAATCCCCGGCTGGGCCGCTTCGTCACGACCCCCGTTGGTGGCGAGACAGTGCGTGCTTTCGTACCGCCGCCGCTGCCGCCAGAGCCGCCGATCGACATCCTGTCGCTCCTGGAGCGGCTGGGTCGGGCGGAGCGAGCGCTTGGCCGTCTCGACGGCGTAATCACCCTCCTGCCGGAGGAGCTGTTTCTCTATATGTACGTCCGCAAGGAGGCGCTGCTGTCCTCTCAGATCGAGGGTACGCAGTCCACGTTGACGGATTTGCTGCGCTTCGAAACGGATGCCGACCACGGTCACACCCTCGATGACGTTCGGGAGGTCTCCAACTACGTCAGCGCGATGATGTATGGGTTGGAGAGGCTGGAGAAACTACCGCTCTCTCTCCGCCTTATCCGCGAAATGCATGCGCGCCTGCTGCAAAGCGGCCGCGGCGGCGCCAAGAACCCTGGTGAATTCCGGCGATCGCAGAACTGGATCGGCGGCACTCGCCCCGGCAATGCCCAGTTTTTGCCGCCACCCATCACCGAACTCGATGCCTGCCTGCATGCCTTCGAGAACTTCATGCACGAGGGGCAGTCGGGTCTGCCGCATCTGATCAAAGCCGGATTGCTGCACCTTCAGTTCGAGACGATCCACCCCTTCCTGGATGGCAACGGCCGTATCGGACGCTTGCTGGTGACCCTCTATCTTTGCGCACATGGTGTGCTGCGCCGGCCGCTCCTGTATCTCAGCCTCTATCTCAAGACGCACCGGACAGATTATTACCGTCTCCTCCAAGAGGTGCGTGAGCACGGAAATTGGGAGGCATGGCTCGAGTTCTTCCTGGATGGCGTTGCGGAAACTGCCACCCAAGCCTTCGACGCCGCCAGCCGCACCGTCGACCTGTTCAAAGCCGACCGTCGACGGATCAATGTCGAGGGGGAACGGGCAAATTCGGCTTTGCGCGTGCATGACCTCCTGCAGCAGCGCCCCAGCTTGACGGCTGGTGAGGTCGCGAGGCGCACGTTCCTGAGCATACCTACTGTCAACAATGCACTTGCGGAATTGGAGCGCCTGGGGATCGTGGTGGAAGTCACCGGGCGTCTACGCGGCAGGATCTTCAACTATGCCGCCTATCTTGCCATCCTGAACGAAGGCACCGAGCCGCTGCCGCGTTAGGCTGCCGGCCGCACCCGCTCGCTCTCGGTCCTAAGCTGCCCGCACGCCGCCAGGATGTCGCGGCCACGTGGGGTGCGCACCGGGCTGGAGAAGCCGGCATCCATCACCACGCTGGCGAACCGGTCCAACTGCTCCCGCGTGCTGGGCAGGTAGGCACTGCCGGGCCAGGGATTGAACGGGATCAGGTTCACCTTGGCCGGAATGCCGGCGATCAAGCGCACCAGCTCGCGCGCATCCGCCTCGCTGTCGTTGATCCCGCGCAGCATCACGTATTCGAAGGTGATCCGCCGCGAGTTGGATGCGCCGGGATAGCGCCGGCACGCCGCCAGCAGCTCCGCGATCGGGTATTTGCGGTTGAGCGGCACGATCTCGTCGCGCAAGCCGTCCCGCACCGCGTGCAGCGAGACCGCAAGGTTCACGCCAAGCTCCTCCCCGCAGCGGTCCATCATCGGCACCACGCCGGAGGTGGACAGGGTGATCCGGCGCCGCGACAGGCCGATGCCCTCGCCATCCATCACGATGCGCATCGCCCGGGCGACGTTCTCGTAGTTGTACAGCGGCTCGCCCATGCCCATCAGCACGATGGTGGACAGCAGCCGGGGCGTCTCGCCGCGCGGGGACGGCCATTCGCCGTAGGCGTCCCGCGCCGCCATGAACTGGCCCACGATCTCCGCCGCGCCCAGGTTGCGCACCAGCCGCTGCGTCCCGGTGTGGCAGAACCGGCAGGACAGGGTGCAGCCCACCTGGGAGGAGATGCACACCGCGCCGCGATCCTCCTGCCGGTCCGGGATGTAGACCGTCTCCGCCTCCTGCCCGTCACGGAAGCGGAACAGGAACTTGCGGGTGCCGTCCGTGCTGGTCTGCTCGGCCGCGGTCCCGGGCCGGCCGATGACGAAGCGTTCTGCCAGCTTGGCCTGCAAGGGCCGCGCGATCGAGGACATGGCGGCGAAATCGGTGGTGCCCTGATGGTAGATCCAGTGCCAGAGCTGCTTGGCGCGGAACGGCTTCTCCCCAACCGCCGCCAGCTCCTCGATCAACTCCGCCCGGGACAGCCCCACCAGCTCTCGCCGCCCATCCGGCAGGGCGACCGGCGGCGGGGAGAACAGCGCCGACTTCGCCAGGATGCGGTCGCGCTCGCTGTCAGTCAGGCTGGCGGACATCAGCCCTTGCCGGAGCAGGCTTTGTTGATGGCGGCATAGGCGGGGGAGAAGCCGCGCAGGTTGAACGTGTCGGCAACGGTGATGTTGCGGGGCCCGGGCGACTTGGCGATGGCCTGCCGCCCCCGCTCGAACGAGCCCACCACGGCATGCCCGTCCCGGGCGAACGCCGATCGCTGGCTGGTGTAGAAGGGCAGGCTGGCGGCCTCCACCTGCAACGTCACCTCCGCATTCGCGGCATAGGCGAACCCGGCGCTGATCGCCACCGCATCCCGCGCGCTGCCCGGCCGCTGCGTCACCGTGAGCACGACGTCCCCGCGTCCCGGCAGCGGCGGCGTGGACGCGGCGGCGCGGGTGAAGGCGTAGCAGACGGTCTGCCCGCCCTCCTGGTGGGTTGCGGCGGTCCAGTCATCGAACTTGCCGATCGCCCGCGGAGCAGCGGCGGTCGGGTGGGCGGCGGGCCGGGCGGCCGGATGGGCCGGGCGCGGCTGCGCCACGGCGGGCGCCGCTGCCAGCAGGGCGGAGAGACAGAGCGGGATGGATCGCATGGCGCACAGATACGGCGGCCACGGGTTCGGAACAAGCCGCAGCCGGCTGCTACTCTCGCCGCAACACGCCGGCCGCGTGGTCTGGCGAGCGTCATGCCCGCGGGATAGGTGTACCGCATGAGCGACGCACCCGACTCCCGCCTGGCCGCGCAGTACGAAGCCTATCCCTATCCGGCGCGCGACCCGGCGGACGAGGCGCGTCGGCTGGTCATCGGCAGTCCCAGCCATCTGCGCGAAATCGACCATTGGGTGTTCGGCGCCCGCCGTCCCGCCTCCCACCCGTTGCGCGCGCTGGTCGCGGGCGGCGGCACGGGGGATGGCGCGATCATGCTGGCGCAGCAATTGGCCACGTTCGGCCGGCCGGGCCGCGTCACCTATCTCGACCGCTCGTCCGCCGCCGCCGCCATCGCCAAGGGCCGCGCTGCCGCGCGGGGACTCACGCTGGGGTGGCACGAGGGATCGCTGCTGGACCTGCCCGGCTCCGGCCTGGGGCCGTTCGACTACATCGATTGCTGCGGCGTGCTGCACCACCTGCCCGACCCGGCGGCCGGGCTGCGGGCGCTGCTGTCCGTCCTGGCGCCCGGCGGCGGCTTGGGCCTGATGGTGTATGCGCCGCATGGCCGCACGGGGGTCTACATGCTGCAGGACGCGCTGCGCCTGCTGGCCGGCGAGACCGAGCCACCCGCAGCCCGGCTCGACATCGCGCGGCGGATGATGCGGCACCTGCCGGACTCCGCCTGGCTGCGCCGGAACACGCTGTTCTCGGACCACCTGACGGGCGGCGATGCCGGGTTGTACGACCTGCTGCTGAACCCGCGGGACCGGTGCTACGACGTGCCCGCGCTGCACGCCCTGCTGTCGGAAGCCGGTCTGCGCGTCACCTGCTGGATGGAGCCGCTGCGCTACGATCCTGCACTCTATCTGCCGGATCCAAGGCTGCGCGCCCGGATCGCCGCGCTGGATCCGGTGGCGCGGGCCGCCCTGGCGGAGGCGTTGTGCGGCAATATCAGCACGCACGTCGTCTACGCCGTCCGCGCCGCCGACCCGCCTGGCGCACCGGATGGCACGGACCCGGGCGCGATCCCGGTGATGCGCGAGATGCCGGGCGCCGAACTCGCCAAGCACATCCGTCCGGACGGCACGCTGCCCTTCCTGTTCGACGGGCTGCGCGTGCCGGTGCCGCTACCGCCGTTGGCCCCCGCTATCCTGCGCCTGGTGGATGGCCGGCGCAGCGTGGCCGCGATCGGGTCGGAGATGGCCGCGCGCGTGGCGCCGGATGCCTTCGCGCGTGCCTGGCGGGACACGTATGGTCCGCTTTCAGCGCTCAACCGAGTGCTCCTGGCGCCGCCATGACGACGATCGTGATCTTCGGCGCGGCCGTGCGGCAGGACGGCCAACCCAGCCCGACCATGCAAGCCCGGGTGACGGCCGCCTTCCGCTGCGGCGGCGTCGCGGCGCATTACATGCCCACCGGCGCGATCGGTCGCCATGGCCCCTCGGAGGCGAGCCTCATGGCCAAGCTATTGCAGGGCCACGGCGTGGCGGCCGATCATATCCGGCTGGAGGAAACCGCGACCGACACGCTATCCTCGGCGCTCGCCTGCGCAAGGTTGCTGGGGCGCCGGCCCGGTCCGGTGCAGGTTGCCAGCAGCGGCTATCACCTGCCGCGTTGCGTGATGCTGCTGCGCATGGCCGGTATCCGGGCCACCGCCTGTCCGCCGCCCCAGGCGGGGAGCTGGGTTTGGTACTGGCGCCTGCGGGAGTGCGCGGCCTTGCCGTACGACGCGATCGTCATGGGTCTGCGGCGCCTCAACGGGCCCGCCTGACGCCTTCTACCCGCCGCGCCGGTTCAGGAACGCCAGGCGCTCGAACAGATGCACGTCCTGCTCGTTCTTCAGCAAGGCGCCGTGCAGTGGCGGGATGACCACGTGGGCCTCGCGGGACCTCAGCGCTTCGGCGGGCATGTCCTCGATCATCAGCAGCTTCAGCCAGTCCAGCAATTCGCTGGTGGCCGGCTTCTTCTTCAATCCCGGCACGTCGCGGATCTGGAAGAACACGTTCAGCGCCTCGCGCGCCAGGTCCTGCCGCAGGCCGGGATAGTGCGTCTCCACGATGCGGTCCATCGTCTCCCGGTCGGGGAAGCGGATGTAGTGGAAGAAGCA
>CAXTJM010000013.1:0-108791 GCA_964244585.1 uncultured Acetobacteraceae bacterium
GTCAGCCCCAATCTCGGCCAGGGCTACATCATCGACAGCTTCATGGTGGTGGTGTTCGGCGGCGTGGGCAATTTGTGGGGCACCGTGCTCAGCGCGACGCTGCTGGGTGTGGTGAACAAACTCCTCGAACCGTTCGCGGGCGCGGTGCTGGGCAAGATCGTGGTGCTGGTGCTGCTGATCGTGTTCATCCAGCGGCGGCCGCGCGGGCTGTTCCCGCTCAAAGGCCGTGCGGTGGAGGCGTGAGGTCGCCGCTACTCACCGTCGGCGCGGTGCTGGGCGGCGCCGTCCTGCTGGCCGCCTTGAACCTCGGCCCGGCGCCGGACAGTGCCTGGCACGTCTCGGGCTACGTGGTGTCGCTGTTCGGCAAGTACCTGTGCTACGCCATCCTGGCCTTGGCCGTGGACCTGGTATGGGGTTTCGTGGGCATCCTGACGCTCGGGCATGCCGCCTTCTTCGCCTTGGGCGGCTATGCCATGGGCATGTACCTGATGCGGCAGATCGGCAGCCGGGGCATGTATGCCAATCCGGTCCTGCCGGACTTCATGGTGTTCCTGAACTATAGCCACTTGCCGTGGTTCTGGCTGGGCATGGACTGGTTGGGCTTCGCCATGGTCATGGCGGTGCTGGTGCCGGGGCTGCTCGCGGCGGCGTTCGGCTTCCTGGCGTTCCGCTCCCGCGTGACGGGCGTGTACCTCTCCATCATCACCCAGGCGCTGACCTACGCCCTGATGCTGGCGTTCTTCCGCAACGACATGGGATTCGGCGGCAATAACGGGCTGACCGACTTCAAGGAAGTGCTGGGCTTCCCGCTGACCGCCGCCACCACGCGGGCGGGGCTGCTGGTGACCACCGCGGCGGTGCTGTCGCTGCTCTACGTCCTGGCGCGCACCGCCACCCGGTCGCGCTTCGGCAAGGTGCTGGTGGCGGTGCGCGACGCGGAGAGCCGCACGCGCTTCCTCGGCTACCGGCCGGAGCGCTACAAGCTGGTGGTGTTCACCGCATCGGCCGTGATGGCGGCGATCGGCGGGGCGCTGTACGTGCCGCAGGTCGGGATCATCAATCCCGGTGAGTTCGCCCCCGCCAACTCGATCGAGGCGGTGATCTGGGTCGCCGTCGGCGGACGCGGCACGCTGGCCGGCGCCATCCTGGGGGCGGTGCTGGTGAATGGCGGCAAGACCCTGCTGACAGGCGCGCTGCCGGAAGTGTGGCTGTTCGCGCTGGGGGCGCTGTTCATCGGCGTGACGCTGTTCCTGCCGCAGGGGATCCTGGGCCTGTTCGCCCGGCGCGAGCGAGGCGACCCACCGCTGCCCGCGACGCCGCCGACCCCTGCCGAATCCGCCGCGAAGGAGGCCGTGTCCTGAGCCCGGACGGCACGCTGCTGTCGCTGGAGGGCGTGAGCGTCAGCTTCGACGGCTTCAAGGCGCTGAACGACCTCCATCTGAGGCTGCAGCCCGGTGAGATGCGGGCGGTGGTGGGGCCGAACGGGGCGGGCAAGACCACGATGATGGACGTGATCACCGGCAAGACCCGGCCCGACACGGGCAGCGTGGTGTTCGATGGTACGACCGACCTGACCCGGCTGGACGAGCCGGCCATCGCCGCGCTGGGCATTGGCCGCAAGTTCCAGAAGCCCACCGTGTTCGAGCAGCATACCGTCTGGGACAACCTGCTGCTGGCCCTGGCCGGCCCGCGCGGCCCCGGCTTCACCCTGCGCGCCCGGCAGATGCCGGCCGAGCACACCCGCATCGATGCGGTCCTGGACACCATCCGCCTGGGCGATCACCGGGGGCGCCAGGCCAGCGCGCTCAGCCATGGGCAGAAGCAATGGCTGGAGATCGGCATGCTGTTGGCGCAGGAGCCGCAGCTGCTCCTGGTGGACGAGCCCGTGGCCGGCATGACCGATGGCGAAACCGAACAGACGGCCGCCCTGCTGCGGGAGATCAACCGCGCCCGCAGCATCGTGGTGGTGGAGCACGACATGGCGTTCGTCCGCGCCCTCGGCGTGACGGTGACCTGCCTGCATGAGGGCAGCGTGCTGAGCGAGGGCACGATCGACCACGTGAGCGCCGACCCGGCGGTGGTGGAGGTGTATCTTGGCCGCTGACCAAGCTGCTTCCTTGCTGAGCGTCCGGGATGTCGACCTGCATTACGGCGCGGCCATCGCGCTGCGCCGGGTGTCGCTGTCTGCCGGGCCTGGCTCCGTCACCGCGGTGCTGGGGCGCAACGGCGTCGGCAAGACCAGCCTGCTGCGCGCCATCACCGGCGCCCATCCGGTCAGTGCCGGAACCATACGCTGGGACGGGGCCGACATCACTCGCCTGCCCACCTTCGAACGGGCGCGGCGCGGCATTGCCTGGGTGCCGCAGGGGCGCGACATCTTTCCCCTGCTGACCGTGCGGGAGAACCTGGAGACCGGCTTCGCCGTGCTGCCCCGGCGCAAACGCCGCATCCCCGACGAGATCTTCACGCTCTTCCCCGTGCTGAAGACCATGCTGCGCCGTCGCGGCGGCGACCTGTCGGGCGGGCAGCAGCAGCAACTGGCGATCGGCCGTGCCCTGGTGATGAAGCCCCGCCTCCTTGTGCTCGACGAGCCGACCGAGGGCATCCAGCCCTCCATCATCAAGGATATCGGGCGCGTCATCGACCTGCTGCGCGCCCGGGGCATGGCGATCCTGCTCGTGGAGCAGTACTACGACTGGGCGCGCGCCTTGGCGCAGACCCTGGCGGTGATGGACCGCGGCGATATCGTCCTGTCGGGACCCCCTGCCAGCCTGGACGAGGCGCAGGTCAGGCGGCGTTTGTCCGTTTAGTCGGACATCGTGCAGACCTCGCGGTCAGGCGGCGTTCATCGTGAGCAGGTCGTAGGTCGCGACCAGCTCGTCCTTCTCGTCCGTCACTTTCACGGTCCAGCGCACCTCACCCATCTCCGGCGACTTGGCCTTCTTCGACTTGACCACGAGGTGCGCCCTGATGCTCGATCCGGGTTTCAACGGCTTGACGAAGCGCAGCTCTTCCAGCCCGTAATTGGCGAGAACGGGGCCCGGCGCCGGGTCGACGAACAAGCCGGCCGCGAAGGACAGGATCAGGTAGCCATGCGCCACGCGGCCGCCGAAGATCGGGCTCCGCGAAGCTGCCTCCTCGTCCATGTGCGCGTAGAACATGTCGCCCGTGAACCGGGCGAAATGCTCGATGTCCTCCAGCGTGACCTGCCGCAACCCGGTCCGGATGCCGTACCCCGGCTCCAGCTCGCCGAAGCGGAGGCGGAACGGGTGCGTGTCTCCGGTTTCGGTCGGGGCGCCGGGCAGCTGCTGGTGGACGATTTTGGTCAGCAAGGCCGGGCTGCCCTGCAGGGCGGTGCGCTGCATGAAGTGCTTCACGCCGCGCAGGCCGCCCAGCTCCTCGCCGCCCCCGGCGCGGCCAGGCCCGCCATGCGTGAGCACCGGAAGCGGTGAGCCATGACCCGTGGAGGCCTTGGCGCAATCGCGGTCGATGAAGACCATGCGGCCGTGATGCGAGCCGGCGCCCAGCACGAACTCCGACGCGGTCGCCGGGTCATGGGTGAAGACGGACATGACCAGGCTGCCCTTGCCATGGTTGGCGAGCGCCACGGCATCGTCCAGGTCCTTGTAGGGCATCAGCGTCGCGACCGGGCCGAATGCCTCTATCTCGTGCGGCGCCTCGCTCCCCCACGGATCGTCGTTGCGCAGCAGGACGGGCGCCATGAACGACCCGCCGAGGAGATTGTCGCCGACGAGGTCGACGTGGCCGGGGTCGCCGAACACGACCGAAGCGCGCCGCGACAACTCAGCCACGCGCCGGCGCACGTCGTCGCGTTGGGCCTGGCTGACGAGCGCCCCCATGCGGACGCCGTCCAGGCGGGGGTCGCCCACGACGATCTTGCCGAGCCGGGCAGCGAGCGCTGACTGGACCGGGTCGATGAGGCCGGCGGGAACGAAGGCGCGCCGGATCGCGGTGCATTTCTGCCCGGCCTTCACGGTCATCTCCTTGACGACCTCTTTGACGAAGAGCTCGAACTCGGGCGTGTCGGGGGTCGCGTCCGCCCCTAGGATCGAGGCGTTGAGCGAGTCGCGCTCGGCGGTGAAGCGGACCGCCTCGCGGGCGATGACCGGATGGTTCTGCAGTTTCTGCGCCGTCCGGGCCGAGCCCGTGAAGGCGACCACGTCCTGGCCGGTCATATGGTCGAGCAGGTCCCCGGCACTGCCGGACACGAGCTGCAGCGTGCCGTCCGGCAGGACGCCGCTCTCGATCATGATGCGGAACGCCGCCTCCGCCACGTAGCCGGTCTGCTGGGCGGGCTTCACGATGGCCGGCACGCCCGCCAGAAGGCATGTCGCCAGCTTCTCGACCATGCCCCAGACGGGGAAGTTGTAGGCGTTGATCAGGACGGCCACGCCCTGCATCGATGTGTAGACATGCTGGCCGACGAAGCTGCCATCCTTCCCCAGGATCTCGGTCTCGCCGTCGATCAGCAGGCGGTCGTCGGGCAGGTCGCGGCGTCCCTTCGACGCGAACGACAGCAGCGTCCCCGCGCCGCCCTCGATATCGATCCAGCTATCCGCCCTCGTGGCGCCGGTCGCGAAGGAAAGCTCGTACAACTCGTCCTTGCGCGCCAACAGCGCTTGGCCGAGCGCCTTGAGCATGGCGGCCCGATGATGGAAGGTCATGGCGCGCAACGCCTTGCCGCCGGCCCTGCGGGCATGCCGGGCCATGCTGCCGAAATCGAGGCCGGTGCTGCTGGTCTGCGCGACGACGTCGCCGGTGACCGCGCTGCGGATCGTCTCGAGATCCATGGCCGGAACATGCCACCGGTTTTCGGCGAAGCTTTCGACGATGCGGGCGGTCATTCTGGCTTCCCTTCGGGCACGGACGGTCGGAACGGCCAGTAAGCACAGGCGCCCCTCGCGCTCAATCCATGCCTCCCGGGTCCTACCAGGCCGGCTCGGGCCGCAACAGCCCGAGCGTGTCGCGCAAGGTGGCGCCGGGATAGCTGCGGCGAAACCAGCCGCGCTGCTGCAGGATGGGGATCACCAGGGTGACGAAGGCATCGAAGCCGCCCGGGAAATACGGCGGCATGATGTTGAACCCGTCCGCGGCACCGCTGCCGAACCACTCGCCCAGCGTGTCGGCCACCCGCTCCGCCGAGCCGCAAAGCACCCAGTGTCCCCGTGCCGCCGCGGTCAGGTTGTAGAGGTCGCGCAGCGTCATCGACTCGCGCCGGGCCTTGTCCAGCATGACCCGGCTGAAGCTGTGATAGGTGTCCGGCAGCGCCAGGTCCGGCACCGGACCGTCCAGCTTGTAGCGGCCCATGTCGACGCCGAGCCGGTCCGACAGCATGGCCAGGGCGTTGCCGGCATCGACGAAGCCCTGCAGCCGCGCCAGCGTGGCGAAGGCTTCGCGGTCCGTGCGGCCCACCACCGGCATGACGCCGGGCAGGATCTTCACCGCGTCCGGGGCGCGGCCCAGGGCGGGCAGGCGGGCCTTGAACGCCGCATAGTGCGCCCGGGCCGCCCCGATGTCCTGCTCGACGGAAAACACCACGTCCGCCGTCGCCGCGGCCAGCGCCCGGCCCGGTTCGGACCCGCCGGCCTGGAGCACCACGGGGTGACCCTGCGGCGCGCGGCCGATGTTGAGCGGGCCGGCCACCCTGAAGTGCGGACCGTCATGGTCGATGCGCCGCACCCGAGCCGGGTCGATGTATCGCCCGGTCGCACGGTCGGCGACGACGGCGTTGTCCGCCCAGCAATCCCATAGCCGCCTCACCACGCCGACGAACTCGGCGGCGATCTCGTAGCGCTCGGCGTGACGCGGGTGCAGGCGGCCGAAATTGGCTGCGGCGGCCGGATTGGCGCCCGTCACGGCGTTCCAGGCGGCACGGCCGTGGCTGATGTGGTCCAGCGAGGCGAAGGCCCGCGCGACGGTGAAGGGATCGCTGTAGGTGGTGGACATGGTCGCACCCAGGCCGATGCGGCGCGTGGTGGTGGCGATCGCGGCGAGCATGGTGAGCGGTTCGAGGCGCAGGGTGTAGGACGGGTGGGTCGCCGGGTCGGCGTACAGGTTGTCGCCCATGAAGATCATGTCGAAGCAGGCGCGTTCGGCGGTCGCCGCGATACGCTGCACGGCATCGATGTCCTGGAAGCTGTCCACCGCGCCCGGCATGCGCCAGCCTGCGACGTGGCTGCCCGTGCCCAGCAGGAACAGGCCCAGATGCATCTGCCGCATCGCTACGTCCAGAAGACGATCCGGCGTTCCGCGGCGCCGATCAGGCCGAAGAAAGCCAGGCTGATGGCGGAGGCCACGAAGATGGCGGACCACACCTGCACGAAGTCGATCTGCACCACTGCCTGGTAGATAAGCCAGCCCAGCCCGCCATAGGCGCCCAGCATCTCCGTGACGATGGCGACGATCAGGCTGCGCACCGTGGCGACGCGCAGGCCGGCCGCGATCAGCGGCAGCGCGGTGGGCAGCCGCAGCCGCCACAGGATGGCGAACGGGCCGGCGCCGAAGCTGCGCAGCATCCCGACGCTGCGGCGATCCACCCGGTCGAACCCTGCCAGCGCGCTGAGGAACACGGTGAACCCCACGGCCAGCGCCACCATCACGATCTTCGACGACCAGCCAAGCCCGAACCACAGCAGCACCAGCGGCGAGTACGCCGCGACGGGCACGGAGTTGATGGCGAGCAGGCCCGGCATCACGCCGCGGCGGGTCCAGGGCAGCACCACCAGCAGCACGGCGAAGGCCACGCCGATCAGCGATCCGACGGCATAGCCGGCCAGGGCCTCGCCCAGGGTGACGCCGCCGGCCCGCAGCAGGGCGGCGCGTTGATCCCACACCGAGACCAGAATGTCGCTGAACGCAGGCAGCGTGTAGGCAGGCAGGCGGAAGCCGCGCACCGCCGCTTCCCACAGCACCACCAGCAGCACGGCGCCGAACAGGCCCCTGGCGGCGCTGCGGCTCACGGCTCCGCACCCCAGAACACCAGCCGCCGCTCCGCCCCGGCCACCACCGCGTAGAACCCGCTGCCCAGCACCGCCGCGCACAGGATCGCCGCCCAGAGGCCGACGACGTTCTCCGCATACATCGCTTGCAACAGCAGCACGCCCAGCCCGGTGGTGTCGCCGAACCACTCGCCGACGATGGCGCCAACCAGGCTGAGCGAGGCGCCCAGCCGCAGCGCCACGAAGACCTGCGGCAGGGCCGCCGGCAGTTGCAGGTGCAACATCAGCCTCCCGCCTTTGGCGCCGAAGCTGCGCAACAGCGCTACCTGGGCCGGATCCACGGATTGCAGGCCCAGCAGCGTGTTCACGGTGACGGGGAAGAAGGTCAGGTAGAAGGCGATCACGGCCTTGGCCAGCAGCGTGTTGCCGAACCACAGCACCACCAGCGCGCCGAAGGCGATCACCGGGATGGTCTGCGACACCACGAAGATGGGGAACAGCATGTCCCGCAGCACCGGCCAGCGGAAGAACGCCACCCCGTTGGCCACGCCCACCGCCGCACCGGCGGCGAAGCCGATCAGCGTTTCCTCCAGCGTGCGCAGGAAGCCGTCCGAGTAGGCGCCGGGCGTGGCGGCGATGGCGGCGAGGACAGTGGACAGGCGGGGCAGGTAGGCTGGACGGATGCCGAACAGCACGACGCCGCCTTGCCAGGCGAGGCCGGCGACCAGCAAGCCCAGCAGCAACCGCATGAGGGCGGCTGCCGCCCGCACGCTTGCCGCCGTCACGCCAGGCGGTCGGCCACGGGGATCGCGTCGAGGAAGCTGCGGTTGTAGGCGGCCGCCAGATCGACGGGCTTCTTCAACACCTCGTATTTCAGCAGGAAATCGTGCGCGGATTTCACGGCGGCGTCGTCGATCCAGAACAGCCCGTCCTTGCCGGCCTGCCCGGCGACCATCAGCTTGCCAGCCTCCGTGAGCATGTACTCCTGGGCCGCGCGGTCCAGGGTCGGGGCGATCGCCATCACCACGTCCACGCCGGCCTTCGGGTCGCGCAACGCCTCCCGCCAGCCGCGGATGGAGGCGCGCAGGAAGCCCTGCACCAGGCGCGGGTTGTCCTTGATCGTCGCCTCGCTGGCGATCAGCGTGTCGCGCGGGAAGGTGATCCCGTAATCCTCCGGCACGAAGCGGCGCAGCTTGTCGGCGCCCATCCGGGTCAGCAGCGTGTAGTACTCGTTGTACACCGTGGCGGTGGCGACATCGGTCTGGCCATCGATGAACGGCGTCATGCTGACCTGCTGCGGCTGCAGCGTGAAGTCGGACTGCTTGATCCCGGCCTGGGCCAGCATGGCGAGCAGCACGTAGTTGGCGCCGGTGAACCAGGCGGTGACGGTCTTGCCGCGGAAATCCTGCAGCGTCTTCACCGGGCCGTCGGCATGGGCCACGAACACGAACGGCGTGACCTGGTGCGCGACGCCGACGCAGACCACGGGCAGGCCCTTGTCGCGCGCCGCGAACACGCTGTCCGTTCCGCCCGACAGGCCGAACGTGTCGGCCCCCGTGGCGACCAGGTTCTCGGTCAGCAGGTTGGGGCCGCCCGGGTTGATGGTGAGGTCGATGCCCTCGGCCGCGTAGTAGCCGCGCGCCTTCGCCAGGTAGAATCCGGCGAACTGCGTCTGCGGCAGCCATTTCAGCCGCAGGCTTGCCTTGGTGAGCGATGGCTGGGCCTGCAGGCCGGTCGCCGGCAGCGCGGCCGTGGCCGCGAGGGATGCGAGGAGGTGCCGCCTGTTCATGGTGATGTGCTCCGGTTCGGGATCAGGGTCAGTTGGGTGATCGGCGCGGGCGGATTCGCGGGAGCCGCTTCGGGCCTCACGCCGGCACCGGCATGCCGGCGGCGAAGCTCTTCATGCTCTCCTCCTCGATCGCGTCCAGGATCTCGCGCTTCAGCGCGATGAACCCGGGCGTCAGCACCAGGCTGGCGTGGCGCGGCCGGGGCAGGTCCACTCGGCGTTCCAGCTTCACCCGGCCCGGCCGGGCCGTCATGACCAGCACCCGGTCGCCGAGGAAGATGGCCTCGTCCACGTCATGCGTGATGAACAGGATGGTCCGCCGGTGCCGCTCCCACACGTCCAGCAGCCAGCGCTGCATGATGGTCCGGGTGAGGGCGTCGAGCGCCCCGAAGGGCTCGTCCAGCAGCATCATCTCGCGCTCGAACAGGAAGGTGCGCATCAGCGCCACGCGCTGCCGCATGCCGCCGGAGAGCTGGTGTGGATACTGGTCCTCGAACCCGGCAAGGCCGAACTCCGGCACCATGCGGCGCGCCCGCTCCCGCGCCTGGCGCCGGGGGGCGCCCTCGATCTCGTTGGCCAGGATCGCGTTGTCGATCACGCTGCGCCACGGCAGCAGCAAGTCCCGCTGCGGCATGAAGGCGACCTGGCCCAGCAGCTCCGAGGCACGGCAGGAGCGGCCCTTGAACCGCATCGTGCCGCCCGCATCCGGTTCCTCCAGCCCGGCGACCATGTTGAACAGCGTGCTCTTGCCGCAGCCGCTCGGCCCCACGAGGGTGACGAACTCGCCGGACGGCACCGAGAGGTCCAACTCCCTGAGCGCCACAGTGCGGCCATAGGTCTTGGAGACACCGCGCAACGCCAGCAGGTCGGGCGATGTCGGGTCGGGTGTCGCGAGGGCCACGCCTGCATCCTCGGCTGTTCGATAGGGCAATCAGCAAGGGCCGTGCCAGCGCGGTGCCGCGTGGCGCGATGCTTGCTGATGTCAGACGATGCAGCCGCAGCTACGTATGCGGAAACGAGAGGCTTGTGCACAAATGCGCGTTTCAGGCGCACATTATAGCAGAAACCGGCGCGACACCGTGCAGATCGCCGGTGCCGCCGACCCGGCCCAGACGCGCGCCAGCCTGGTGCATCGCCACTTGGAGGCGGAGATCGCCGCGGGCCGGATCGAGCCTGGCGCCAGGCTCGACGAGCAGGAGGTCGCCGAGCGCTTCGGCGTGTCCCGCACCCCGGTGCGCGAGGCCTTCCGCCTGCTGGCGGCCGATGACCTGGTCGAACTGCGCGGGCGGCAGGGCGCCGCGGTCCGCGTGATCGGCGTGCACGCGCTGATCGAGATGTTCCAGGTCATGGGCGAGTTGGAAGGGCTGTGCGCGCGCTTGACCGCCCGCCGCCTGACGCCGGTGCAGAAAGCGGCGCTGGGCGCGATCCACCAACGCCTGGCCGCCGCGGCGGACCGGGGCGCGGATGTGTTCTACGACGTGAACCAGGAATTCCACGAAGCCATCTACGAGGCGTCCTGCAACGCCTTCCTGGCCGACCAGACTCGGCGGCTGCGCAACCGCGTGGCGGCCTATCGGCGCCGCGTCACGCGGATGCCCACGCGCATCGCGGATACGTTGCGTGAACACGAGGCGATCATGGATGCCATCTTCGCCCATGACGCCGACCGCGCGCAGGCGGCGATGCGCGCGCACCTGACCCTGCTGGGCGACAACCTGCTGGACTTCATCGCAGCCTTCGAATGGCCCGGCTGACTGGTATGCAAATTGCCTGGTGTTGTATAACGAAGATCGGAGAACCAGCGTGCAACTTGGCCTTGCCGGCAAGACTGTGCTGATCACCGGCGCATCCCAGGGCATCGGCCTGGCCTGCGCCCACACCTTCGCAGCCGAGGGATGCCACCTGCACCTCGCCGCCCGCAATGGCGCCGCCATGGAGCAGGCGAAGGCCGAGATCGAGGCGAGGCACGGCGTGCGCGTGGCGGTGCACCAGGCCGACCTCTCCAGCACCGCCGCGATGGACGCGCTGGCGGCGGCGGCGGCGGATGCCGGCATCCTGGTGAACAATGCCGGCGACATCCCGGCCGGCTCGCTGGACATCGTCTCCGACGAAGCCCTGCGGACCGGCTTCGACCTCAAGGTCTTCGGCTACATCACCCTGACCCGCGCCTTCTACCGCCGCATGAAGGGACGCGACGGGGTGATCGTGAACATCATCGGCAATTCCGGCGAGAACTGGGACGCCAGCTACTACGCCGGCTCCACCGGGAATGCGGCGCTGATGTCGTTCACCAAGGCCATCGGCGGCGCCAGCCTGAATGACGGCGTCCGCGTCGTCGGCATCAACCCGGGCCCGGTCGCCACCGCCCGCATGCTGAAGATCATGAAGCGCAAGGCCATCGACATGCTGGGCGACGAGGCCCGGTGGGAGGAGCTGTTCGACCGCTATCCCGGCAAGCGCCCCGCCACGTCCGAGGAGGTGGCCGATCTGACCGCCTTCCTGGCCTCACCCCGGGCCGGCTACATCACCGGAACCGTCGTCACCATCGACGGCGGCATCTCCGCCCGCGGCTCGGTGATCTGAAGGTGCCGGCCGCACCGAGGCCCGCCGGCTGACGACGTTCCCCCCAAGATCGAGGAGCCCCATGCAGATCACCACCAAGGACGGCATCCGCCTGCATGCCGAGGCAGTGGGCGCCGGCACCCCCATCCTGTTCATCCACGAATTCGGCGGCAACCATGGGAGTTGGGAGCCGCAACTCCGCCATTTCAGCCGCCGCCATCGCTGCGTCACCTACGCCGCCCGCGGCTACGCCCCCTCCGACATCCCGCAGGATGTCGCGCAGTACTCCCAGGCCATCGCGGTGGCGGACGCCGTCGCCGTCCTGGACGGGTTCGGCATCGCCAAGGCCCACGTCGTCGGCCTCTCCATGGGCGGCTTCGCCACTCTCCATCTCGGCCTGACGCACCCGGACCGCGCCCTGTCGCTCACCGTCGCCGGCGCCGGCTACGGGGCGGAGAAGCAGTTCGAGGCCTATTTCCGCGGCGTCTCGCTGGAGGTCGCCGACCGGTTCGAAACCCTCGGCGCCGCCGCCTTCGCCCCCATCTACGCCGAGGGCGCCAGCCGCGTGCAGTTCCAGGCCAAGGACCCCCGCGGCTGGCGCGAATTCGCCGACCGGCTCGCCACCCATTCCAGCATCGGCGCGGCGCTCACCATGCGCGGCGTCCAGGCGACGCGGCCGTCGCTCTGGGACCTCGAGGACGGGCTGAAGCGCCTGGCGGTGCCGACGCTGGTGATCGTCGGCGATGAGGACGATCACTGCTTGCAACCGGGCCTGTTCCTGAAGCGAACGATTCCAGCCTGCGGCCTGTCCGTGTTTCCCAAGACCGGGCACACGCTGAACCTGGAGGAGCCGGCGTTGTTCAACGCCGTATTGTCCGAGTTCATCGCCCAGGCCGAGGCCGGCGCCTGGCTGCCCCGCGACCCCCGCGCATTGCCAGGCCAGGTGATGCG
The DNA here is from genome assembly GCA_964244585.1 of uncultured Acetobacteraceae bacterium. GTDB lineage: Bacteria > Pseudomonadota > Alphaproteobacteria > Acetobacterales > Acetobacteraceae > LMUY01. The sequence goes on from CAXTJM010000013.1 coordinate 12,259, forward strand.
CACCTCGTGAACACTGTGGCTGCCACCACGACACCGCGGGGCACATAGGGTGGATAGGACCAGGCCTGTGCTCCTGGCCCGGCCGATCAGGCTGCCTTCGCATCCTCGATGAAGTTGCGGGCCGCCTCGCGCAGCGTGCTGGACCGGCTCGTGAGTCCGGTCGCGCTACCGGCCAGGCGATCGACGGCTTCGGTCGTGGCCTGGCTGTAGCCGCGTATGTTCGTGGTCAGCCGGGAGACTTCCTCGTTGCACGAGGAAGCCTGCGTCACCGATTGCGCGATGTTCTCCGTGGCGAAACGCTGCTGTTCCACTGCGTCGGCGATCTGCCCGGAGACTTGGCTCAACTTGCAGATCGCCTGGTCGATGTCCCTGATGCTCAGCACGGCCTCCCGAGTGGCATCCTGGATCTGGCCGATCTGGCGGCCGATTTCCTCCGTGGCACGGGCGGTCTGGTTCGCGAGGCTCTTCACCTCGGACGCCACCACGGCGAAGCCCTTGCCCGCGGTTCCCGCCCGCGCCGCCTCGATGGTCGCGTTCAGCGCGAGCAGGTTCGTCTGCCCGGCGATGCTGCTGATCAGGTTGACCACATCGCCGATCTTCTGCGCCCCCTCCACTAGGGCCTTCACCACGATGTCGGTGTGTTTCGCCGTTTCGACCGCCTTGTTGGCGATCGCCGTGGAGTGGGAAACCTGCTCGGCTATTCCGGTGACGCTCGACGTCAGCTTCTCGGCGGCGGTGGCGACAGCGGCGGCGGTGAATTTCGCCTCGGCGGCCGCTCCATCGGCCGCATCCGCCGCCTGGGTCGTGCTGGAAATCGACTCGAACATCGTCTGGAGCGCCGCCTCGAACAGGCCGAAATCTCCGGCCATTGCTTCCACGGTGCCTGTGATGCGGCTGCCGAAGCTCCGCTCGATGCCGTCCATCCTGGACTGCTTTTCGGCGGACTGGGCGGAACTGTATCCGTCGAACACGACGGTCAGGCCAAGGCTGGCCACCCTGTTGAAGGCGGAGCGCAACGTGGACCTGGTCTGGTACAGGCGCCGTGTGCGGGCGGCGACCCAAGGCGTCCATCCCCACCACCCGCCCGAGATGGCGGGCAGCGCCTCGATGATGGTGCCGATGGTCGTCGAGGCGCTTATGATCAGGGCCTGCGCCGGAATGCCATGTTCGAAGAAAGCCGCCCCGAGCCGGTGCGCCTGGTCGACGAAGGTGTCGTCGATCTGCCCGCTCGCAACCCTGGCCCAGTATTCCAACCGCAGCTGTGTCATCCGTGGATCGCGCCTCACGGCCGTGACCTCCGGGCCGGCGTCGTTCTTGCCATGCAGCTTGGCAAGGGCGTGGTCGATACCGTTGCCGCCGACCAGGCTGGAGTCGTGAAGAAGCGCGAGATCCTGATCGCCGACGTTGAAGACCTTTAGAAGCTGGTCGAGCGTCTGAGTTGGCACTTCATTCGTCCTTTGGCCTTGTGGCGCATCGTGGATCCGGACTGGGCATACGTGCCACGTGTTCGGGTGTGCAGGGCGTTCCGCATCGACGCCGCGACGACGTTCCGAGGCCTTGCCGCAGGCGCGCCGAAGCCGGACCGGAAATCGGCTTTCTTCGGCGTAGCTCATCTTGCCGTCTGGGAAGTGGATTGGCCGACACTGGCCTACTCTCGCCGACGAAAGATAACCTGGACTTAACGCGATGCCGACGATAGGGCCCGCTTCGGGCTGGCTTTTCCTTCATCCCGGGCATGGGACGCAGGCTGCGAAGCGCCGGTACAAACGCTGTAGGTGATGCGTCCGGAGCCGTCCCGTGCCAGGCTGCGCATGGGCATGGCGGCGTCCCAGGCCACCCGGTCCGCGGCCTGCGGCCGCCCCTCTTGCACGAAGCCGATAATGGCCCGTTGCATGTCGGTAGTCAGCTCCGCCATGATCGCCGGGTCGCCCCCGGACAGCATGGCCGAATGGGCCCAGCCCGGCCATGTCCCGAACACGAAGGCAAGGTCGATGCAATGTCCGGCCCCGAATGGCGAGCCGACGGGCGCCCACCCGAAGACATAGGCATGGACCCGGGCGTGTTCCGCCGCAGCCTGCTCCATCAAGGCACGCGCCGGATCGACGAAATGATGGGCGGACTGGAGTTCCGCCATCAACTGGGCCGGCGTGGCGGCAGGCAGCGCCGCCTGCATCCGTTCCAGGACTGCACCGTTGCCGGTGACGCGGGCAAACCGCTCGGCGACGGCCTCCATCCGGATTTCGGATGGGATCGGACCACCGATGAAGGCGTGGCCCTCGTCCGCCGTGACGCCGACCAGCACGTCCTTGCCCGCCAGGGCGTTGGCCGTGGCCAGGAGCAGCGCCGCGACCGTCATCGGCTGTTGCAGCACTGGCCGCCACGCCTGCTGGCGCACCGCAAGCGCGAAGCCGGTCGCCTCGGCCACGGCCTGGGCCCGCAGGATGTGAGGAACGGCGACGGCCCGCAACCGGTCCGCCACGCCGGGACCGTCGGGGTCGATCTGCAAGGCGTGCAGGAACGCGCGGCCGGTCGGCTCCATGTCGGCGGCGGTGGAGGGCTCGCGGCCGAAGCCGCCGCTTTGCAGCAGCACGCGCCGAGCCAGCGGCCGCAACTCCGGATCGAGCATGAGGCGCGCGGTGCAGTTCGCGCCGGCGGATTGCCCACCCAGCGTGATGCTGTCCGGATCGCCGCCGAATGCCGCGATGTGCTCCCGCACCCAGCGCAGCGCCATCGCCTGGTCGGACAGCGCCATGTTGCCGGGGGCCACGCCGGGCCAGCACAGCCAGCCCAGCGCACCCAGCCGGTAGTTGGCGTGCACCACCACGATGTCGCCTGCCAGCGCCAGCCGTGCGCCGCTGTACCAGTCGAGCGATCCGGCGCCGCTGACGAAGGCGCCGCCATGCAGCCAGAGCAGCACCGGGCGCCGCCGTGCATCGACGCCAGGCGTCCAGACCGTCAGCGTCAGGCAATCCTCGCCCTGGGGGCGGTCGAAATCACCCATGAAGTGCCGCAGGTCGGACGGGCCTTGCGGCGACACCGGGCCGTGCTGCTGCGCAAGGCGGATCCCGTTCCAGGCCGCCGCGGTCCGCGCCGGTGCGAAGCGCAGCGGGCCGACCGGCGGTGCCGCATACGGCACGCCGCGGAACACCGCACACCCGGCCTCGGTCGTTCCGCGCAGGTCGCCCAACGCGGTGGCAGCGAGCGGCTCGGCCTGCATCAGGACTCCTTCGTCAATCCCCAGAACCGGATGAGGCCACCGGGCGTCATGTTGCTGATCGAGCGCCGGTATACCGTCGGGTCGAAATACTGGCCCATGGGGATGAACGGCACGTCCTGCGCCAGTTGCCGCTGGACCTGGGGCGCCAGCGCCTTGCGCGCCGCGTCGTCCGGCGTGTCGAGCCATTGCCCATACAGCGCCTCCACGGCCGGGCTCTTCATGAACCCGTTGGACGGCAGCTCCCCCGTGCCGCGCAGGTTGGGTGCGGTCGCCGGGTCGGCGATGTAGTAGCCGGGGGTGGGGGTGACGAAGCAGCTCCACCCGCCCTCCGCCAGCGGCTTGCGGCTGATCCGCCGCTGCGTGACCGAGCCGAAATCGGACACCTGGAAGTCCACGGTCATGCCGGCCTGCTTCATCGCCTCGTTGGCCACCTGCCCGGCCGCCATGATGTCCGGGATGTCGGAGCCGATCAGCATCACGATCCTCTCGCCCTTGTAGCCGGCCGCAATGAGCTCCTGCTTCACCCGAGCGGGGTCCGGCGGGGCGCGGAGCGCCTCCAGCCCGGCGTCGTTGGCCCAGGGCGAACCCTCCGGCAGCCAGCCGATGCCGGTGCGCCAATAGGCCTGGTCGTCGCCGGCCACCGCCTGCATCGTGTCGGCCTGGCTGAACGCACCCAGCAGTGCCCGGCAGATCGCGGGATTGTCGAATGGCGGCTGCAAATGGTTCAGCACCAGGGTGCTCACCTCACCCAGCGGGTCGTTCTTCCAGATGACGAGGTTGCGGTCCTTGGCCATCGCCGGCAGCAGGTCGAAGGTCGGACGCTCCCACCAATCCATCTCGCCGGATTGCAGCGCGCCGAGCGCGGTGCTGGGGTCCGGGATGACGTGCCACTCCACGCGGTCGACGTTCACCACCTTGGGGCCGGCCGTTTGCGAGACCGGGCCGTCGCTGCGCGGCACGTAGCCGGCGAATTTCTCGTATACGACCGTGGCGCCCGGCACCGCCTCGTTCGCGACGAAGCGGAAGGGGCCGCTGCCGACCATCTCGGTCAGCACGGTGGTTGGCGGGGTGGCCGCCAGGCGTTCCGGCATGATCGCCAGCATGTTAGGCTGCACCTTGCCGAGCGCCAGCGGCAACAGGGGGAAGGGCTGCCGCAGGCGGAACCGGATCATCCGGTCGGACGGGGCTGACAGCTCCTCCACCCGCTTCATCAACTGCTGCCCAAGGCTGTCCACCGCCGCCCAACGCCGGATGCTGGCCACCGCGTCGCGCGCCAGCACCGGCGTGTCGTCGTGGAACTTCAGGCCGGGCCGCAATGTCAGCTCCCACAGCAATCCGTCCGTGCTGGTGGTGTGGCCCTCCACCATCTGCGGATAGACCTTGAAGCCGGCATCCATGCCGTACAGCGTGTCGAACACCATGTAGGCGTGGTGCAGCGTCACCTTCACGGGCACGCGGATCGGGTCGCGCACCGCCAGATCCCCCAGCGGGATGAACTTCACGACGCGGCTGCGCTGCGCCCCCGCGCGGAGGGGCAACGCCAGCGGGGCGGCGGCAGCGGCGGCGAGCAGGGTTCGGCGCTTCATGGCGGATGGGCTCCCGGCGGGTCAGTAGGCTTCGAAATACTCGCGATGTTCCCAGTCGGTGACGTGAGAGAGGAAGCGCCCGATCTCGTGCCGCTTCATCGACACGTAGTGGTCGACGAAATCGCCGCCGAGCGCCGTGCGGAACATTTCGGATCCGTTCAGCGCGTCGATGGAGTCCATCAGGCTGCTGGGCAGCAGCGGCCGACTGGACTGGCCGTACGGATCGTCGTTCAGCGGGCTGCCGGGGTCGACCTCGCGCGCCAGGCCGTCCAGCCCGGCGAAGATCTGCGTCGCCATGTACAGGTATGGATTGGCCGCCGGCTCGCCGGACCGGTTTTCGATATGGGTGGAGCTGTCGCCCGCGCCGCCGACCAGCCGGCACATGGCGGCCTTGTTGTCGTTGGACCAGACGGCGCGCTTCGGCGCCAGCGGGTTGGCGTTCAGCCGCTTGTACCCGTTGATCGTCGGGTTGGAGAACGCCGTCCCCGCGCGCACGTGCTCCAGCACGCCGCCGGTATAGTGCAGCCCGGTCGCCGACAGCAGCGAGTCCGGGCTGGTAAAGGTGTTTTCACCCGTCTTCAGCTTGGCAAGCGATTGGTGCAGGTGCCAGCCGCTGGAGAACACGTTGGGCAGCCCGGGCTTGGTCATGAAGGTCGCAACCAGGTTCATGCGGCGCGCGACCTGCTTGACCGCGTTGCGCAGCATGATCATCGCGTCCGCCGCCGCCACGTCGGAGAGCGGGTCGAGCGTGATCTCCAATTGGCCCGGACCCCATTCCGCCTCCACCGTGCGCAGGGGCAGTCCCAGCCCGAGCATTGCCTCGCGGATCAACGTGATCACCGGCTCCAGTTCGTCGACCACGCCCTCCGACAGATGCTGGTAGCCGTGGCGGATCGCCGCGACCGTGGGCGGTTGGGAGGGCTGGGTGCAATCCGCCAGCTCGGTGCGGGCGTCCACCACGCGGAACACGTGGCATTCCACCTCCACTCCGCCGACGAAGGAAAGTCCTTTGTTGCCGAGTGCCGCCACCGCCCGCTGCATGATGAAGCGCGGATCGAACGGGCAACGCGCGCCATCGGAGAGGTAGAGGTCGGACAGCACCCAGCCCGTCTTGTGCGCCCAGGGCAGGATGCGGAAGGTGTCGAGGTCGGGCAGCGCGAACATGTCGCCGGCGCCACCCATCGTCTCGAGCCCGAAGCCGCCATCCTTGGAAAACACGTTCTGGAAGATGTTGTTGGCCGAGTCCATCGCGAACAGGGCCGTGGTGAACGGAACGCCGTTGCGGGTCGCCTGTGCGAAATGCCGCGCCTCGATCGGCCGCGACCGGGTCAGCCCGTGCGTGTCCACGAAACCGACGCGAACCACCTCCAGCTTGTGCTCCTGGATCTGCCGCAGCACCGCGTCCAGCTTGGCCTGGCGCGCCGGCGTGTCCAGCCCGGTGCGCCCGATGAAGTTGCGCCGGCCCATCGAGCCGGCTGCTGCCGCCGTCTCGGCCTTGGTCTGGTCGGGCTGCATGTCTGCTCCGTCGCGGCTAGAGGGTGAAGCTGTTGTTGTCCTGCGGCAGGTCGGCGTCGAACAGGTTGATGCGCTTGACCACGATCCGCCACGCTCCCTCCACCCAGCGCAACACGTAGCCGTTCCAGCCGGAGCGCTGCGACACCCGGCCGGCCAGGTTCGTCTGGATCAGGAACTGGCACAGCACGTGGACCGTGGCATCTTCCGCGGTCAATGCCTCGATGTTCGTGTAGAGATGGGTGGTGCGGGTCGGCGGGGCCTGGGAATAGGCACGCCCTGTGCCCAGCCGCTCCACCCGTTCCTCCAGCCGGCGCCGGTCGTTCAGCTCCCACGCGACGGTGACGCGCGGGTCGCGGCCGGTGACGTCGGTCGGCAGCCAGTAGACGCAGTCGGTGGTGAACAGGGCCAGCCATTCCGGCAGGCGCTCCGCATCCAGCAGGCGCGCCTCCAGATACAGCAAGCGGCAGATCGCCGAATAGGCATCTGCAGAGGGTAGCCGGTCGTCCGGGATCGCGCCCAGGCGGCGCCAGTCCTGCACCGTGGCCAGCAGCGCCTCGTAATGCGGCAGGTCGAAATACCCGTCCGTGGGGGGCACCAGGGTGCGGGTATCCTCACTCATGCGCGGCGGCTTCCATCACCCGGCGCCAGGCATCGAAATAGCAGCGCAGGTGCAGGTCCGAGGAAATCGGCTCCCGCCACAGCCCGTCCGAGTCCAGACGGCCCACGCCGGTCCCCATGTGCCGGCGGACATCGACCCACGCCATCTCGGGCACGTCCTCCAGCCCATGCTGACAGGATTCGAACTGCGCTGTGTCGTCCACCTCGCCGAAGGAGGGGAAATCCTCCTGCAGCCGCATGCGGGTGGCGTTCACCTCCGGCGGCGCACCAGCCAGCGTGGTGGAGAACCAGCGCACCACCGTGCGGTTGACGGCAAGCGGCTCCACCAGTTGGATCTGGTTGCCGATGATCAGCAGGTTGGGGAAGATGTTCAGGTTCAGGCCGGACCCGGTGGATGCGTCCAGCATCCGCAGCGTCTCCTCCGCGCCATACCGGGCGGTCAGCGCCTCCTCCGCGGCCTCGCGCCCGGGGCTGACATGCTGGCGTTTCCATGCGGAGGCGGCATGCATCGCCGGGCGCTGGTCCAGCAGGGTGTGGCCGTTGCCGAGGTCCTTCGACAGGATGGGCGCCTCGTCGAAGTTCTTGGCATAGTACCGCATGTCCACGTCGTCGCCATAGCGCTCGGCGAACACCCGCAGCATGGAGGTGTGGGAGAAGGGCGGGTGGTAGCCGTCGCCCGCATTGTCGTACACGGTCTTCCAGTTGGCGTGAGTCTGGAACTGCATGTCGCCGCTCTGCACCAGCACGGGCCGGGCGCCGTCGCGGTCCAGCCACTGGTCCAGGAACATGCGGGCGCCGGCCAGGTGCTCGACCAGGCTCGGCACCGCAGGGTTCATCGAGGCGAAGATGAAGCCGCGATAGGACTCGACCTTCGCCGCCATGCGCAGATCCTGGTCGGACCGTTGGAACGCCTCGCCATAGGCATGGCGCAGCGGCACGCCGATGCACCGTCCGTCATTCTCGAACGTCCAGGCATGATAGCCGCAGGTGAAGCGCCGCGCATTGCCCCGCGGCGTGCGGCAGATCAGCGCGCCGCGATGCGTGCACCGGTTGATCAGAACGGACAGGCTGCCGTCATCCCTGCGCGCCAGGATCACCGGACGCCGCCCGATCTTGCGCATGACGAAATCGTTCGGCTCGGGGATTTCGCTTTCGTGCCCGACATACACCCAGGTGCCGCCGAACAGGTGGTGCATCTCGGCGGCGAACAGCTCCGGGCTGACATAAAGGTCGCGATGCACGTAGCCCGGGCGGAACAAATGCGCGTAGCGGCCCGGGCTGCCGCTACGCTCGGCCATGGGCTCCGTCGTCATCGTCGAGGACATCGCGTCGAACTCCGTTGCCCGGCATCGTGCGCCTGCAAGCAACCGCTTGTAGCAAGCGCGCCGGGCGACGGCTCTGGCGGCCGTGCAAAACGCTTTGGCGATTTTGCCAATGACGGTCCGGCGGTGCCGATGCCCGGTCAGCGCGACAGGCCGCCCTTTCCGGCCAGGGCTGCCGCGTGGACGCGAAACGCCTCGGTCAGGAAGGTCATAAGCGTGCGGATCTTGGGCAGGTGGCTCACGTCCTGGCGGATGACGGCCCAGATGCCGACCTGCATCGTGCGGCGGGCTCCGGTGAGGCGCTCCAGGCGAACGTTGTCGTCCGCCAGCATGCAGGGCAGCATCGCCAATCCCATGCCCTCCTCGCACATGCGCAGCAGGGTCGGGTAGCCATCCGCGCGGGCCACGACGGCGCCGTCGCGGAACTCCTCGTGCCATCGCTGGTCCGCCAACTGGAATTCGTGGTCCATGCGGCCCAGATGCGCGTACAGGGCGAGCAGGTCATGCCGCTGTGCCGCAGCCCCGCCGGCCCGGCGCCCGGACGCCCCGTAGATGGCGAACTGCATGGTTCCCAGCCGTTTGAGGCCGTTCGTGCCGCGCAGCGGGCGGGCCAGGCGGATGGCCAGGTCGATCCGCTCCCGCTCCAGGTCGACGAAATGCGGCTCGGTCGTCAGCTCCAACTGGATATCCGGATGCAGCCGGCGCAGGCGCGCGAGGTCGGGCGCCAGCAGGCCGGCAAAGATGTCCAGCGTGGTGACGCGGATCGTGCCGCCCAGCCGCGACACGTTGGTGTGCGAGACGAACCGCCCGTAGGCGGCCTCCATCTGCAGGGCGAAGTCGAGCAGTTGATCCTGCCGCTCCATCAGGACGAGTTGTCCCTCGCGACGGGTGAACAGGCTGACGCCGACCTGCCGCTCCAGCGCCTGGATCCGACGCCGAACCGTCGACGAATCCATGCCGAGGGAGTGCGCCGCGCCTTCGAACGTGCCGGCGCGATGCAGCGCCAGGAACGCTTTGATGAGGTCCCAAGACTGCATGGCGGATCATTGGCCAGGCGCAGACGGCTTGGCAACGCGCCCTTGCGGGATGCGGAGCGTGCGGCGCATTCTGTCCCATGACGTGGGGTGCGGCAGGTAAGATGTATTCTCGGACGACTTCGGTGTAAGATGAGGACTGACCTTGCTGCCCGCCGGGCTCCGTCTGTTGCATCTCCGACAAGCTACATCCCGCCATTTCCTCCCCGGCCGTCGACCGCCCTGTCGCCGTTCTCGTTACTTCGCAGCGCCCACGGCAATCTGCTGAGCATCTGGCCGGCCAAGGCGTTCGACTGGGAGTTCTTTGGCGGCCGCATGCTGCTGCAGCATGTCTTCGTCGCCAACAGCCCCGATACGGTCCAGGCCATCTTCGTCGACCGGGCCGCCAACTACGAACGCAAGAGCCCGCAGCAGCGGCACGCGCTGAAGCCGCTGATCGGCGACGGCCTGTTCATCAGCGACGGCGCCACCTGGCGGGAAAGACGCCGCGTTGTCGCCCCCGTCACGCATGTCTCGCGCCTGGCGATGCTTGCGCCGGTGATGAGCGAGGCCGCGGCGGCCTGTCGAGCACAATGGCGGGCCCTGCCGCCGGGCAGCACCATCGACGCGCTGGGCGAGATGGCGCATCTTACCGCCGACATCATCTGCCGCACCATTTTCGGGCGCGATCTGGCAAGCGCGTCCGCCCGCGCCGTCATCGGCGCGTTCACCGCCTACCAGGCCGCCGTCGGCCAGATGGACGTCATGTCCCTGCTTGGCCTGCCGGACGTCCTGCCGCGCTTCCAGGGCCGGCGGGTGCGCAACGCGGCGGAGCGCATACAGGCCGTGCTCGATGGGCTGATCGCCGACATCCTGTCCTCGCCCGGCAAGGACGAGGCATCGCTGGTCCGGTCCATGGCCGAAGCGGTGTCGACCAGCACCGGAGTGCCCATGACGCGCGGCGCGTTCCGCAACGAGGCGGCAGTGCTGTTCATGGCGGGCCACGAGACCACCGCCAATACGCTGGCCTGGGCATGGTTCCTGCTGTCCCAGGCCCCCTGGGCCGAGGAAGCGGTCCAGCGGGAGGCCGACGCGCTCGGCGGCCGGCCTGCCAGCTTCGAAGACCTTCCCCGCCTGCGCTATACGCGGGCGGTGATCGAGGAGACGCTGCGGCTCTACCCCCCTGTGCCGCTGCAGGCGCGGCAGGCGGCGAAGGCGGACCGCATTCGTGGGCGCGATATCCCCGCCGGCGCGTTGGTCGTGCTGGTCCCCTGGCTGCTGCACCGGCACCAGCGGCTTTGGGAGCGGCCGGATTCGTTCGAGCCGGAACGGTGGTTGCCAGGCGGCAGCGGATCCCCCTCGCGCTACGCCTACGTGCCGTTCAGCATCGGCCCGCGGGTCTGCACCGGGGCGGCGTTCGGGCTGACGGAAGCGGTGCTGTGCCTGGCCACGCTGGCGGCTGAGTTCCGCCTGCGGCTGGTGCCGGGTACGGACGTGCAGCCGGTCTGCCGGCTGTCGCTGCGCCCGGGCGAGACCCTGCCGATGGTGCTGGAGCGTCGCGGCGCCGCATGAGCCTGCCGCCCCGCTCGGAGTGGCGCCGGCTGTATCGCCACTGGGTGCGCGACCCGCTGGTCGGCGCCCGGCTGATGGCGCTGCACGAGGCGATGCGGGTGCTGCCGACCGGTGCGGTGTCGGCGATCGGCGGCCGGTTGGGGCGCCTTGCCGGACCGCGGCTGCACGCCGCGGCCGGCCGGCGCGCCCGTGCCACGCTGCGGCGGCTGCGCCCCGACCTTGCGGCGGATGAGGCGGCACTCGACCAGGCGGTCGCCCGGATGTGGGAGGCGCTGGGCCGGTCCTACGCCGAGTTCTCAGTGGAGGACCGGCTGTGGCCGCGCGGCCAGGTCAGCGTGACAGGGCAGGAGCATGCGGCGCGGCGCAGGCCGGGGGACCCGCCCCTGATCGTCGCCGGGCTCCATTTGGGCAATTGGGAGCTGGTGCCGATGGTGCTCGGCTATCTCGGGCACCACGTTGCGGACGTCTACCAGCCGCAACGCAATCGGTTCGAGGACCGCATCGCCGAGCGCACCCGGCTGCGCGCCGCCAGCCAGGTGAAAGAGGCGTCGGGCGCGGAGCTGACCTTGCTGTCGCCGTCGCCCACCGTCGGCGCCGACCTGCTGCGCGCCCTGCAATCCGGTGCAGCGGTGATGATGTACGTCGACGAATATGTCGGCGGCCGTGTCCATGCGCCGGCCTTTGGGCGGCCGGTGCGCAGCGACGGCAATTTGGGCCGCGCCGTCCGCCTGGCCCGGCTCGCGGGCGCCACCGTGGTGCCCGCCTATGTCGAGCGCCTGCCGGGCCCGCGCTACGCCGTGCACTTCCTCCCGCCGGTGCCGCTGCGGCGGACGGCGGACCGCAAGGCGGACCTCCTGGCCAACGTCGCCGCCCTGGATGCGGCGGTGACGGGGCCGGTGCTCCGGCACATCGAGCAATGGTTCATGCTGCCGGACTTCCGCGCGGACCACTGATTATGATCAGCCGCCGAGGAAGGCGGCGCGCACCTCGTCGCTCGCGGCCAGGTCGGCCGCGGGGCCGGACGCGGTGACCTGCCCCAGCTTCAGCACGACCGCGCGGGTGCAGACCCGCAGCGCCTTGGCGGCGTTCTGCTCCGCCAGCAGGATGGCGGTGCCGCCGGCCACGATGGTGGGGATGCGGTCCAGCACCTCGTCCGTCAGCCGCGGCGACAGGCCCAGCGAGGGCTCGTCCAGCAGCAGCAGGCGCGGCGCGTCCATCAGGGAGCGCCCGATCGCCAGCATCTGCTGCTGCCCGCCCGACAGCTGCCAGGCCAGGCTGCGCCGCCGCTCCGCCAGCGCCGGGAACAGGGCGAAGGTGGCGGCGATGCGCTCGGCGCGCGTGCGGCGGCTGCCCCAGCAGGCGACGGACAGGTTCTCCAGCACCGTGAGGCCGGGGAAGGTGCGGCGTCCCTCCGGGCAGAAGCCGATGCCCAGCCGGGCGCGCCGGTCGGCCCGCATCGCGCCCAGCGGCTGGCCGTCGAACAGGATGCGGCCCGCCGCCGGGCGCAGCAGACCGATGACCGACTTCATCAGCGTGGACTTGCCCGCGCCGTTGGCGCCCAGCACCGCGACCGCCTCGTTCGCCGCCACCACCAGGCCGACGCCGCGCAGGGCGGCCACGCTGCCATAGCGCACCTCCAGCGCCTCGATGGAGAGGAGCGGCGCCGTCATGCCGGAACGCCGGCCGGCCGGCCGAGATACGCCTCGATCACGCGCGGATCCGCCTGCACAGCGTCCGGTGTGCCGGCGGCGATCAGGCGACCGCCATCCAGGCAGATCATGCGATCCGCCAACGGCGCCAGGAACGGCATGTTGTGCTCGATCACCAGCAGGGCCACGCCCCCGTCGGCGATCTGCCGCAGCCGCACCGCGAGGTCGGCCTGCTCCGTCTCGTTCAGCCCGGCGGCCGGCTCGTCCAGCAGCAGCAGGCGCGGCGCGGTGGCGAGCGCGCGGGCGATCTCCACCCGGCGCGCCAGGCCGGGCGGCAGGGCGCCGGCCGCCGTGCCGGCCTGCGCCGCCGCCCCCATGCGGTCGAGCAGGCCCAACGCCTCCGCCCGGCTGCCGTCCGCGTCGGGGCGCCAGGCCCGCAGGGCGCTCCACAGGCCGATGCGGGCGGCCCGGCGCGCCACGGCGACGTTGTCCAGCGCGGACAGCTCCGGTACCAGGGCGGCGGTTTGGAAGGTGCGGGCGATCCCCAGCTGGGCGATGCGGTGCGGCGCACGGCCGCCGATCGCGACGCCTGCCAGCCGGACCGCCCCGCCATCGGGCGGGAAGATGCCGGTGACGGCGTTCAGCAGCGTCGTCTTGCCCGACCCGTTCGGCCCGATCAGCCCCAGCACCTCGCCCGGCCGGAGGGTCAGCGAGACGTCATCGAGCGCCCGGACCCCGCCGAAGCTGCGGCGCAGCGCCGTCACCTCCAGCAGGGTGTCGCCGCCGACGGGGGCCGTGGCCGGGACCGGCCGGGGGGCAGGCAGTGGCCGGGCCGGCGCGATCCAGACGAAGCCGAGCAGACGTTCCGCGGCCTCCATCAGGCCACCGGGCACCGCCACCACGACCAGCAGCAGGATGCAGCCGAAGGCGAGCAGGTAGTCGTCGCGGAGGAACCGCGCCCATTCCGGCAACTCGGTGATCAGCACCGCCCCGGCGATGGCGCCGGCCACCCGCAGCCGGCTGCCGACCACGGCGATGGTCAGGCACGTGACCATCACCGGAAAGCCGAGCACGTCGGGCGAGACGACGCCGATGGCATGCACGTAGAGCGAGCCGGCCAGGCCGGCATAGCCGGCGCTCAGCAGGAACGCCGCCAGGCGCAACGATCCGGTGTCGATGCCGATCGACCGGGCGGCCGCCGGGTGTGCGCGCAGCACCGCGTAGGCAGCGCCCAGCCGGCCCCGCCCCATCTGCCAGGCCAGCAGCGCGCCCAACCCGACCAGCACCCAGATCACCAGCAGCGCCGGCAGCCGGCCGGTGACCGGGTGGCCGAGCAGCGACAAAGGCGGCACGCCGCCGATGCCGTTGGCGCCCCCGGTGACGCTCTGCCACTGGGTCGCCGCCAGCAGGGCGATCTGCCCGACCAGCAGCGTCGCCAGCGCGAAGTAATGGGTTTGCAGACGCAGCACGGGGATCGCCACCAGCAGGGCCACCAGCACCGGCAGGCCGACACTCGCCGGCAGGGCGGCGTCGAACGGGATGCCATACCGCGTGGCGAGGATGCCGGAGGCATAGGCGCCGAGCCCCATGAAGCTGCCCTGCGCCAGCGACAACGCCCCGGCATGGCCGAAGATGAAGCCGTATCCGGTCGCCAGCAGGGCGTAGATGCCTGCCATGGACAGCACCCGCATGGCATAGCCGGAGGCGTGCGGCAGGACCAGCACCGCATAGGCCACCGCGACCAGCGCAAGCGGCAGGGCCATGCCGCCGCCGGCCAACCGGGTCTGCCACCGGGTCACGGCCGGTGGCCCACCGCCTCGCCGAACAGTCCCTGCGGCCGCGCGACCAGGATCAGCAGGACGGCGAGGTCGAGCATGACGGTCGAGAGTGTCTGCGAGAACAGCGACTCTGCGCCGGGCAGGCCGTCCAGCGCCGGGATCAGCAACGGCAGGCTGGGATACAGCACTTCGAAGGCCGCGATCAGCAAGGCGCCGGCAACCGCCCCGGCAATGCTGCCCCAGCCGCCGATCACGACAGCGATATAGGCCTTGAGGATGTAGTCCGACCCGGAGGTCGGGGTGACGAAGAAGGCGTTGGACAGCAACAGCCCGGCGGCGCCGGCCAGGGCCGCGCCGACGGCGAAGGTGCCGACGACCATCGCGTCCACCGGAATGCCGATCGCCATCGCGACCTCCCGATCCTGCGCCGTGGCCCGGAGGCGGCGGCCGAACTGGGTGTGCGTGAACAGGATGTGCAGGCCGGCGATCAGCAAGGCCGCGACGCCGATGATCGCAAGGGACTGCACGCTGGCGTCCACCCCGGCGAATCGCACCCGCCCCGCGCCGAGCAAGGGCGGGGCCGCCAGCGGTTCGGCGCCGAACAGGCGGTTGGCGCCCTGTTGCAGGATGATGCCGACGGCGATCGTGCTGATGAACACAGCCTCCGGCGGGCGGCGGCGCAGCGGCATGTAGGCTGCCACGGCGACCACCACGCCGACCCCGCCCATCAGCACCAGCAGCAGCGGCAGCAGCACCAGCCCCGGCAGGTGCAAGGTGTCGACGAGCACCACGGCCAGGAACCCGCCAGCCATGACCAGGTCACCCTGGCTGAAATTGACCGCCCCGGTCGCGTTCAGGATCAGCACGAAGCCAAGCGCCACCAGTGCATAGGCCGCACCTAAGGAAAGCACCTGCACGGCCAGTTGCAGCGCGATCATAGCGTTAGCCGCTGCCAGATATCTTCCCCTCCGCTGGAGAGGGTTTGTCATCCGTGACAGGGGGCATCGGCGGGGGATGCCTCAGCCCGGGAAATCGTAGTGCCTGGCCACGGTCGGCACGCGGGACGTGCCGTCGAAGCAAACGATCACCGCGGAATGCGCCATGTTGCCGCTGCCGTCCGATTTGTAGGTCATCGCCAGGCCGGCATAGCTGTCGCTCGACAAGGCCTTGGTGACGCCGGCGGCGTCCGTGGCACCGTGCGCCACGGCGTCCAGCACCATCATCGTCGCGTCGTACTGGCCCAGGGCGAAGCCGTCCGGATCGGCGTTGAACGCGGCATGGTAGCGCGCCAGGAACGCCTTCATGGCCTCCGTCTCGGCCGAAACGGGGGAGGACCCGGTCTCCGCGCAAACGCCCTTCAGCTCCGCCGGCTCCAGCAGCGCCATGGTGGAGGGCTGCGCCAGGCCGGACCCGGCAACGATCGGCAAGCCCAGATCCATTGCCACCGCCGCCTTCAGCAGCAGCGCGGTCGGGCCGGCATGCAGTTGCAGCAGCAGCGAGTCCGCCCCTGCCGCGCGGGCCTTCGCCAGCACCGGCTGCATGTCCTTCACCGAGACGTCCAGCGCATCCTGGTATACTGGCGTGATGCCGGCGGCGGCCAGCGCCTTGACGATCTCGGCCTGGCCGCTCTGGCCATAGGCCGTGGTCTGCGCAATGACTGCCGGCTTGCTGATGTGGTAGGTTTCGATCGCATACCGCACCTGCGCGCCCTTCACCACGCTGTCCGCGGGGAAGAAGCGGAAGACGTAGGGATTGCCCTTGCGGGTGATGTCGGCCGTGCCGGAGATCGTGACCAGCGGCACCTTCTGCTCCAGCGCGATCGGCAGCATGGCCAGCATCTGCGTGCCGAGCATGGAGGCCACCACGGCGGTGGCGTTGCCGTCCGACACGGCGCGCTCCAACGCGTTCACCGCCCCCTCCGGCGACGTGCCGGTATCCGTCACCGCGAAATGCGGCTGGACTCCGGCAGGCGGGTTGCGCAAGGCCAGCAATGCGCCGTTGCGCTGGCTGCCGCCCTCGGCCGCGAGGAAGCCCGTCACCGGGACCAGGACAGGGATGTCGGGCGTGGCCGCGGCATGCGCGGCCGGCGATGCCAGGACCGCCAGGACAGCCAGGACGCGTGTGGTCGACATTGCTTAAATCTCCAGACCGGCGGCTAGCGCATGGGCGAGAAGGCGGTGGGCCGCAGGATGCGGCTGCGCATGGATTGCACGAAGCCGGAGGTGCGGGCGCGGAACGCCTGCCAGAGCGGGTCGGCGTCCATCGCCGCCCGGCGCCGTTCGCGGTCGCCCATGTCGGCATAGCGCCACATATGCACTACCTCGTTGACCACCCCGGCATCGGTGGTGAACCAGCCGACCAGGTCGCCAAGATGGCCGACCTGCAATGCCATGCCCTCGGCGACGTAGATGTCCAGGTACTCCCGCACATGCGCCGGGTGGATGGCGTAGGTGCGCTCGTCCAGGATCATGCCAGGGTCGCCTGGTTGGAAAGGTCGCGGTCGAACAGGGTCGACCAGGTGAACTGCTTGGCGTCCTTGACCTCCCGCTCCACGGGCAGGCGCGGCAGCACCGTTTCACCAAAGCGGTACGCTTCCTCCAGCAGCGGCATGCCGGACAGGATGAAGGTGTCCACGCCGGCCGCCTGGTAGGCTTCCAGCGTGCGGATGACCGTGTCGGGGGAGCCGACGATCGCCGTGCCCGGCCCGGGCCGCACCAGGCCGATGCCGGACCAGATGTTGGGCGCGACCTCCAGCGAGCGCGGGTCCGGCAGCTTGACGCCGCCATGCAGCGCCGACATGCGCTGCTGCCCGACCGAATCGGTGCCGCTGACGAAACGCTGGTTGGCGGCGATGGCCGCCGGGTCCATGCGGTCGTACAGCCACTGCACCGCGGCCCACGCCTCGGCATCGGTCTCGCGCACGACGACGTAGAGCCGCACGCCGTAGTTCAGCTCGCGCCCAAGCTTGGCCGCCGCGACCTTCACCTGGTCGACTTTGTGGCGCATCTGGTCGGGCGTCTCGCCCCACGACAGATAGGTGTCGACGTGCCGGGCCGCGATGTCGATGGCGGCGTCGGAGGAGCCGCCGAACCAGAGCGGCGGCGGCGGGATGGCGGTTCCCACCGGCAGGGCCAGCTTGGCGCCGGTCACCGACAGGTACTTGCCCTCGTAGGTGACGCTTTCGCCGGCCATCAGCCGGTGCCACACGGCCAGGTATTCGTCCGCCATCTCGTAACGCTCGTCGTGCGGCAGGTTCATCCCGTATGCGCCCAGCATCGAGGCATTGCCAGACACGACGTTGATCATCACGCGGTTGCGGGAGAAGTCCTGCAAGGTGGCGGCCATCTTGCCCAGCAGGGTGACGGGCACCAGGCCCGGGTGGATGGCGATGAGGAACTTCAACCGCTCGGTGACGGACAGCAGCGAGGCCGCCAGCACCCACACGTCGTGCGAACCGGTGGCGAACAGCGCCCCGGTGTAGCCCAGCTGGTCGTAGGCCAGGCCAAGCTGGCGGAAATAGCCGTAATCCAGCCGCCGCGATCCCTGCGGGTTCCATGGATAGTGGCCGTCCGGCGCGCACATGTACCAGAGGATCTTCATTTCTTGTTGCTCCACGGGCGGTCAGGCGGCATGCGAGGCCAGGCGCAGGGCGGCGGTGAGGTTCACGGCGCGGGGCAGGCTGGCATGCTCCAGCAAGGTGTCGGCCTCTGCCTGTTGTTCGGCGATGATGTCGGCGCCGGCCGGCCTGACCGACCAGTCCCGCGATGCCACCACGTCCCGCCACGCCGCGATGTCCGCCGCCTCCCCGGCATCGGCCAGCAGCCGCGCCGCGCGCAGCGGATCGGCGGCAATGGTCCGCCCCAGCCGGGCCATGCATGCGACGAAGCCGTCGAGCAGGGCGTCCGGTGCCGCCCTGTCCCGCACTGTCCAGAACAGCGACCGGTTCGGGATCGTGTCGCCGCAGTGCGCCAGCAGCCGCACCCGCCCCGCCGCCACCGACCGGTCCAGCAGCGGCGCCATCGCCACCCAGGCGTCGACCTCGCCCGCCTGCAACGCCCGCAGCGAGGAAGCGGGCGACAGCTCCACCCGCTGGACGTCGCCCAGGCGCAATCCAACCTTCTCCAATTCCCGCGCGAGCAGGTAGGTGTGGAACGAGCCGTCCAGCAGCGCGACCCGGGCCGCCTTCAGGTCTTGGATCGAGTGGATGGCCGCGCCGGGGGCCACGACTAGGCCGCCATTGGCCGGCCGGGGTGCGGACGCTGCCAGGTAGGCGACGTCCATGCCGGCCGCCTGTGCCAGGATCGGCGGCGTGGACCCGGTGCCGCAGACGTCGATCCGACCCTCGGCCAGGAGGGCTGCGCTGTTCCGTCCTTCCGCATACGGCACCAGTTCCGCGTCAAGGCCGTCGAACGCATCCGGCATGGCCCGCGCGAGGAAAAGGTGCAGGTTGTTGGGATGCACGCCGACACGCAAAGCCACGACATGACTCTCCAACGCTGGTTCGGCTTTACTCCCGCACAGCCCTAATCTACTTTTTTATAGAATGTCGGCGTGCTGGCCGGGCGTCAAGCGCCATTGTCGGGGATGATCGGGTATGAAGACGCCGCCACTCTGCCGGGAGATCGAGGCCGCAAGCAGCCTTCTGCGTACCCTGGGCAATCCCAGCCGGCTCGCGATCATCTGCCTGCTGCTGGACGGGGACCGCTCCGTCATGGAGTTGGAGGCCGCATTGGCGATCCGGCAGCCGACCCTGTCGCAGCAACTCACGGCCTTGCGCGACGCCAGGCTGGTCGAGGGCCGCCGCGCCCGGCGCACCGTGGTCTACCGGGTCTGCGACGAACGGGCGGCGCAAATCGTCGCCACGCTGAGGACGATGTTCGCCGACCTGCTGCCGGCCTCGGCGCTCCTGACGGTAAGCGACGGCCGGACCGACCGGGCCGCACTTGCCCACGCGGCCGCGGTCAGCCGGCTGGCCGAACGGGAGATGATGGGGTAGCCCTGTTAACGTCCCGGACAGGTATGTCTGCGATGGTCGCCCCCCGATCCCATAGGCGACCAGCGTTCGACAGGGCTGCACGATGCCGTCACATAGCCTGCAACGACTTGTAAGCTGCTTCGCCGTCAGTCCGGCCGAATTGAAGCTGCTCGACATCGACGGAACGGCGATATTGCCGCAGCTTGCCGATATACTGGACGGCTTGTTCAAGCGGGCCGAGAGCGGTGCCCGCCTGACCGAGGCCGTGCAGAACCCGCAGATCAGCCAGATGCGGACCGCCTACTGGACCTGCATCACTCGGGGCAAGCTGGATGACGAGTTCCTCGCGACGGCGACCCGGCTTGGCTCCGCCTACTCCGACTGCGGCGTGCCGACCGATCAATTGACCATCGGCCACTCGACGACGATGCACGCCATCGCCAATGCGCTTCTCTCGTGTCCGGCCACGCCCATTGGTCGGGTGATACGACGTGCGTTCCGGGAAAAGGCGGTCCAGCGCCGTCGCTCCAGCTACGGTCAGGCGCTCAGCAAGGTCACCATGCTGGGGCTTTGCGTCCTGCTTGATGGATGGGGCACAGCGGAAGCGATCCGCCGGCAGCACGCGGTCGACCAGCTCGAACGTAATTTCAACGTCCGGATCGGCGGTGCGTTGGACGCGATGAACGGCGGGTCCAACCAACTCGACGATGCGGTGACATCGCTGGCTGCCGCGGCGACCCGGTCGGCGGTCGGCGCCGGGGTGGTGGCAGGTGCGGCGGAGCAGGCGAGCCGAACCGTCACGCGCGTCGCCCTGGCAGCCGAGGACCTTGCCTCCAGCGTGACGGAGGTGTCGGGCCAGGTGTCCCGTTCGGCCGCCATCGCGACGAAGGCGGTCGGCATGACCCAGCGCACGGACGGCGTGGTCAAGACGCTCGCCGAGAACGCCCGCAAGATCGGCGACGTGGTGCAGTTGATCGGCAGCATCGCCGAGCAGACCAACCTGCTGGCGCTCAACGCGACGATCGAGGCCGCCCGGGCCGGCGATGCCGGCCGCGGCTTCGCGGTGGTCGCGTCGGAGGTGAAGAACCTGGCCAGCCAGACGGCGCGCGCCACGGCCGATGTCAGCCACCAGATCGGCCAGGTCCAGCTTGCGACCACCGAGGCGGTGGCGGCCATCGGCGACATCAGCCTGGCCATCGACGAGGTTGCCCAGGTCGCCGGCCTGATCGCGTGCGCCATCGATCGCCAGAACGCAGCGACCTCGGCCATTGCCGGCTCGGTGAACGAGGCGACCATCGGCAACGAGAAGGTCAGCCAGTTGATGGGAAGCATCCAGGCCGACAGCGAGGCGACGGTCCGCGTGGCCGAGAACCTGACCGGCATCACGGCCGGGCTCAGCACCCAGTCTGCCGACCTGCGGCAGGCGGCCCAGTGTTTCCTGCAGGATACGCGGGCCGCGTGACGGTGTGCTACGCGCCGAACCGCTTCATGAACGCGGACCAACGGTGCCGGCGCAATTCGCTGCGGGCGCGGTTGTCGTTGGTCATGTAGTTCAGCTGGATCGCGTGTCGCGGCCCGACGAAGGTGCGGTGCCCGTGCCAGGTCGTCGGCCCGTTCGGAAACACCAGCAAGGTTCCGTTGACCGGTGGGACCTCCACTGCGTAGTCGTCCAGGTCGGTCGGGCTGCGGAGCAGGCGCAGGCATCCCTCCTGCTTGGCCCAGGCCTCGGTCTGGGGGTTGAGGTACAGCAGGACAGTCACCCGCTTGGCGACAGAGTCCGTGTGGATGCGCCCATCCTTCTCCCGCGTGCGGCCGCGCAGGGTCAGCATGACCGGGGCATCCCACAGGTCGAGGCCGAACTTGCCCGCGATGGCCTCGCGGAAAGCCGGGCCTTCCATCTGGCTCACCAAATCGGCGGCGGCCGGGCCGAGCCTGAGCGAGTTGGGAGGATAGGAGCCACCGCTGGACATCGGCGGCAGATCGGCCTGGATCCGTGCCAGGAAGGCCGGTGGAACGAAGTTCGGCACCACGACGTGTCTGAACGGGTCGGCAGCGACTGGTGTCGCCTGCAAGCTCCCGTAGGCGAGGTGGTCTGCGGTCTTCGGCATGGCGTTCATGCCGTGCTGTCTAGATCGCCAGCCGCTTCGGCTTCAAGCGCGGTCCGTGCTCAGGTGTGTTGATCGTGCGCTGGCCGGACGATCGTAGTCGTTGACAGGAACTGAGCGCATTGCAGCCGCCCGGTGCAGCAATCCTGCGGGTTCGCCACCGTCGCAGCCACCCGCGAGTAGCCCGGACCCACGGCAAGGCAGCTTTGGCCCGGCGCCGAACCGGGTTCGGCCCGGGAGGCAGCCGCAGAGATGGTGAACATGGCCGCGAGCAGGATCAGACGCATGGTTTGTTACCTCACGCTAGAAGCTTACACGAACAACAATGCCTAACTCACTAGGAAGGTTGACTACCTCGCGATTCATTGAACTCGGATCGCAGGCGGGTTATTCCGCGACGCGTCATGACTGTCCCCTCTCCCTCCCGCGGTCCGCTGCAAGCCTATCGTGAGCGTCTTGCCAGCGGCGCTTTGGCGACCGACCCGGCGCAGGCCATGGCGGCCGAGCGGCTGCAGGATCTCTGGGCGAAGCTGCGCGGCTACGACCCGCCGCCGCAGCCGGACCGGGCGCGCTTCATCGGCCGCTTGCTGCGCCGGCGGCCGGTGGACGAGGCGCCGTCCGGACCGAGCGGCCTCTACCTCGTGGGGGAGGTGGGCCGCGGCAAGTCGATGTTGATGGACCTGTTCTTCGCCGAGGCGCAGGTCGCGCGGAAGCAGCGGATCCACTTCCATGCCTTCATGCAGGACATCCATGCCCGGGTGTTTGCCTGGAAGCAGGCCAACCCCGGCGGGGCCGACCCGGTGCCCCCCTTGGCGGACGAGATCGCCCGAGGGGCCGCGCTGCTCTGCTTCGACGAGTTCCAGGTCAACGACATCGTCGATGCCATGATCCTGGGCCGGCTGTTCGGTGCGCTGTTCGACCGCGCGGTCGTGGTGGTCGCCACGTCGAACACGACGCCGGACGACCTCTTCCGCGGTAAGCCCGGCCGGGACGCTTTCCTGCCGTTCATCGCGCTGATCAAGCAGCATTTGGACGTGCTGGTGCTGGATGGCGGCCACGATTTCCGCCGCGAACGCCTGCGCGGCCTGCCGACCTGGCACGTCCCGGCGGATGGCCGGGCGGACGTGGCGCTGGACCGCGCCTTCGCCGCCCTGTCCGGCGGGGCGGCGCCCAAGGCGCAGCGGCTCACGGTCAATGGGCGGACGTTGCGGGTGCCGCTGGCCGCGGATGGCGTCGCCCGCTTCGATTTCGCCGCCCTCTGCGGCCAGCCGCTTGGGCCAGGCGACTACCTGGCCATCGCCACCCAGTTCCAGGCCCTGGTGCTGGACGGCGTGCCGCGGCTGGGGCCGGAGAACTACGACCAGGCCCGCCGCTTCATCACCCTGGTGGATGCGCTGTACGAGCACCGGGTGAAACTGGTCGCCTCCGCCGACGCGGCGCCGGACCAGCTGTACGAGCGCGGCGAAGGCGCCAAGGCGTTCGAGCGCACGGCCTCCCGCCTGGAGGAAATGCAGTCCAACGACTGGATCGCCCTGCAACATCTGACATGAAGCCGCTGCCCGCGCGGCTTGCCCCCCTGGGATGGATGGGGTAGGCACGGCTGCCTTCCGGACGGCCGGCCGCCCTGGCGGGTAGTCCCACGCGCTCTCCCGGAAGGATTTCCATGGCTCGCAACAAGATCGCCCTCATCGGCGCTGGCAATATCGGCGGCACGCTCGCCCATCTGATCGGGCTGAAGGAGCTGGGCGACGTGGCCCTGTTCGACGTGTTCGGCGGTGTGGCGGCCGGCAAGGCGCTCGACATCATGCAGTCCGCGCCGGTCGACGGCTTCGACAGCCACATGGTGGGCAGCAGCGACTACAGCGCCATCGCCGGATCGGACGTGGTGATCGTGACCGCCGGCTTCCCGCGCCAGCCCGGCATGTCCCGCGACGACCTGGTGGCGAAGAACGCCGGGGTGATCGCGACGGTGGCCGAGGGCATCAAGACCCATTGCCCGGACGCGTTCGTGATCGTCATCACCAATCCGCTGGATGCCATGGTCTGGGTGATGCAGCAGAAATCCGGCCTGCCCGCCAACAAGGTGGTGGGCATGGCGGGCGTGCTGGACAGCTCGCGTTTCCGCCTGTTCCTGGCCCACGAATTCAACGTCTCGGTCGAGGACGTGACCGCCTTCGTGCTCGGCGGCCATGGCGACACGATGGTGCCGCTGACCCGCTATTCCACCGTGGCCGGTATCCCCGTGCCCGACCTGGTGAAGATGGGCTGGACCACCCAGGAGAAGGTCGACGCGATCGTCGCGCGCACCGCCAATGGCGGCGGCGAGATCGTCAAGCTGCTGGAAAAGGGCAGCGCGTTCTACGCTCCGGCCGCGTCCGCCATCGCGATGGCGGAAAGCTACCTGCATGACAAGAAGCGCGTGCTGCCCTGCGCGGCGATGCTGACCGGGCAGTATGGCGTAAGCGACCTGTATGTCGGCGTTCCCGTCGTCATCGGTGCCGGCGGCGTGGAGCGGATCGTCGAGATCAAGCTGGATGCCGATGAGCAGGCCGCCTTCGACAAGAGCTGCGCCTCCGTCCGCGAGCTGATCGACGCGTCCAAGAAACTGGTGGGCTGAGCGCATGAACATCCACGAGTATCAGGGCAAGGAATTGCTGAAAGGCTACGGCGTGGCCGTGCTGGCAGGCCATGTCGCCTGGACGCCGGAGGAGGCGGAGGCAGCCGCCGCCAAGCTGCCCGGTCCGGTGTACGTGGTGAAAAGCCAGATCCATGCCGGCGGCCGCGGTGCCGGCCGGTTCGAGGGCGCGCCCGAAGGCAAAGGCGGCGTCCGCCTGGCGAAATCCCCTGCGGACGCCAAGGAGGCCGCGGCCGCCATGCTGGGCCACACGCTGATCACCAAGCAGACCGGGCCGGCTGGCCGCAAGGTGCGCCGCGTCTATGTCGAGGCCGGCTGCGACATCAAGCGGGAGCTGTACCTGTCCCTGCTGGTGGACCGCGCGACCTCGCGCATCACGGTCATGGCATCCACCGAGGGCGGCATGGAGATCGAGGAGGTGGCCGAGCACCATCCCGAGAAGATCCTGCGCGTCGCGGTGGACCCGGCCTCCGGCATTTCCGGCTTCCATACCCGGCGGCTGGCGTTCAGCCTGGGGCTGGAGGGCAAGCAGGTCGGCACGTTCGGTAAGTTCGTGATGGCCATGTACAAGGCGTTCACGGCGCTGGACTGCGAGACGGTGGAGATCAACCCGCTGGTGGTGACCGGCACGGGCGACATCGTGGCGCTGGATGCCAAGGTGAGTTTCGACGACAACGCGCTGTTCCGCCATCCGGAGTTGGAGAAGTTGCGCGACGAGGCCGAGGAAGACCCCAAGGAGCTGGAGGCCGCCAAGCACAGCCTCAACTACGTGGCGCTGGACGGAGTGATCGGCTGCATGGTGAACGGCGCCGGGCTGGCGATGGCCACGATGGACATCATCAAGCTCTATGGCTCCTCTCCGGCCAACTTCCTGGACGTGGGCGGCGGCGCCACCAAGGAGCGGGTGACCGCGGCCTTCAAGATCATTCTGTCCGACCCGAACGTGGAGGGCATCCTGGTCAACATCTTCGGCGGCATCATGCGTTGCGACGTGATCGCCGAGGGCGTGGTGGCGGCCGCGCGGGAGGTGGCGTTGGACGTGCCGTTGGTCGTGCGGCTGGAGGGCACCAATGTGGCACTGGGCAAGGAGATCATGGCCAAGTCCGGCCTGCCGATCATTTCCGCCGACAACCTGGCGGATGCCGCCGCCAAGGTGGTGCAGGCCGTTAAGGAAGCCGCATAATGGCCGTCCTCGTCGACACCAACACCAAGGTCATCACCCAGGGCTTCACCGGCGCCCAGGGCACGTTCCACTCCGAGCAGGCGATCGCCTATGGCACCAAGGTGGTGGGCGGGGTGACGCCGGGCAAGGGCGGCTCGCTGCACCTGGACCTGCCGGTATTCGACACGGTGTTCGAGGCGGTGGAGAAGACCGGCGCCAACGCGACCGCGATCTACGTGCCGCCGCCCTTCGCCGCCGACGCCATCCTGGAGGCGATCGACGCCGAGATCCCGCTAATCGTCTGCATCACCGAGGGCATTCCGGTGCAGGACATGATCCGCGTGAAGCGGGCGCTGTCCGCATCGAAGAGCCGGCTGATCGGGCCGAACTGCCCCGGCGTGATCACGCCCGAGGCGTGCAAGATCGGCATCATGCCGGGCCACATCCACCGTCGCGGCAAGGTGGGCATCGTCAGCCGCTCCGGCACGTTGACCTACGAGGCGGTGGCGCAGACCACGGCCGCCGGGTTGGGGCAGAGCAGCTGCGTCGGCATCGGCGGCGACCCCGTGAAGGGCACCGACTTCATCGAGGTGCTGGAGATGTTCCTGGCCGATCCGGAAACCGAGAGCATCATCATGATCGGCGAGATCGGCGGCGCCAGCGAGATCGACGCGGCAGAGTTCCTGGCGCGGGAGAAGAGCGGCAAGCCGGTGGTGGGTTTCATCGCCGGGTCCACGGCGCCCCCGGGCCGCCGCATGGGCCATGCCGGTGCGGTGATCAGCGGCGGCCGCGACACGGCGGCCGCCAAGTTCGAGGCGATGCGGATCGCGGGCATCCACATCTCCGACAGCCCGTCCGC
The DNA here is from genome assembly GCA_964244585.1 of uncultured Acetobacteraceae bacterium. GTDB lineage: Bacteria > Pseudomonadota > Alphaproteobacteria > Acetobacterales > Acetobacteraceae > LMUY01. The sequence continues at coordinate 38,265 of CAXTJM010000013.1, forward strand.
GCTGGGCAGCACGATGGTCAAGGCCCTGGGAGGCTGATGCCAGCCATGCCCGCCCTCGCCCCGGCAGGCGCCACGAGACCTGCAAATTGCGCAAGCCTGAACTGGCGCTTTATCCCGTAGGACATGATGACGATTGCCCATCTAAAGTCCGGGCCGTCTTAGAGGAGTTGGAACAGTGGCAGGCGTCGACATCCTTGCGACGGCATTCAATGGTGCGAACGCGGCCTTCATCGCGGACCTCTACGCACGGTGGGTCGAACGCCCCGACAGCGTCGACGCCAGCTTCTCGGAGTTGTTCGCCGCCCTGAACGACGAGGCCCGCTCGGTCCTGACGGACGCCTCCGGTGCATCCTGGGCGCCGCGCCGGTTCCAGATCGATGATCCGGAGCCGACCAGGCCATCCGCCAAGTCGGGCAAGGGCGCAGCGAAGGCGCCGGACACCGCGCCGGGGGCCCTGTCGGCGGAACAGGTCCGCGCCGCGACGCTCGACAGCCTGCGCGCCCTGATGATGATCCGCGTCTATCGCGTGCGCGGCCATCTGGAGGCGCATCTCGACCCGCTGGGGCTGACGGTGCCGAAGCCGCATCCGGAGCTTGACCCTGCGACCTATGGCTTCACCGAGGCCGACATGGACCGCTCGATCTTCATCGACAACGTGCTTGGCCGGGAGACCGCCACCCCCCGGGAAATCCTGGCCGTGCTGCGCCAGACCTACTGCGGACCGATCGGCGTCGAGTACATGCATATCCAGGATCCGGAGCAGAAGGCCTGGCTGCAGAAGCGCATCGAGGGCGCGCCGTGGGCCAGCCAGATCGACGCAGCCGCGAAGAAGACGCTGCTGCGGCAACTGACCGAAGCCGAGGGTTTCGAGGCGTTCTGCCAGAAGCGCTATGTCGGCACCAAGCGCTTCGGCCTGGAAGGCGGCGAAGTCACCATCCCGTCGCTTCATGCCATGATCGAGACCGCGGCGAAGGACGGGGTCATCGAGGTTGCCATCGGCATGCCGCATCGCGGCCGGCTGAACACGCTCGTGAACGTGGTGCGCAAGCCGTACACCGCCCTGTTCAGCGAGTTCGGGGGCGCCAGCCCGAAGCCGGACGACGTGCAGGGGTCGGGCGACGTCAAATACCATCTGGGCACCAGCACCGACATCGAGGCGGCGGGCCACACGGTCCATATCTCGCTGCAGCCCAATCCGTCCCATTTGGAGGCGGTCGATCCGGTGGTGGTGGGCAAGGTGCGGGCCCGGCAGGACGAAGCCGGCGACATCAAGAGCCGGCGCAGCGTGATGGGCATCCTGATGCACGGCGACGCCGCCTTCGCGGGCCAGGGGCTGGTGTACGAGACGCTCGCGATGAGCAAGCTGATCGGCTATCGCACCGGCGGCACGATCCACTTGGTCGTCAACAACCAGATCGGCTTCACCACCGTGCCGGCGCATGCCTACTCGGGCCTGTACTGCACGGACGTGGCCAAATCCGTGCAGGCGCCGATCCTGCACGTGAACGGCGACAACCCGGAGGCGGTGCTGTTCTGCTCCAGGCTAGCGGCGGAGTTCCGCAACGCCTTCGCCACCGACTTCGTGCTCGACATCGTCTGCTACCGCCGCCACGGCCATAACGAGACGGACGAACCGGCCTTCACCCAGCCGATCATGTACCGCGCCATCCGCGACATGAAGACCACGCGCACGCTGTATGCCGCCAAGCTGGCGGCGGACGGTATCGTGCCGGACACCGAGTCCAAGGCGATGTGGGACGAATTCGCCGCCACGCTGGAGGAGAGCTACAAGGCCGCGCAGAGCTACAAGCCGAACAAGGCGGACTGGCTGGAGGGCCGCTGGACCGGCCTGAAGCAATCCGACCAGGAGGACGAGCGGTCCGAGGACGCGACGGCGTTGACCGACGACGCCGCGGCCAAGCTCGCCCGCGCGTTGAGCAGCGTCCCGGACGGCTTCGACGCCAATCCGAAGATCGTCCGCCAGTTGGAGGCCAAGCGCACGGCCTTCGACAAGGGCGAGGGCATCGACTGGGCGACCGGCGAGGCCATGGCGTTCGGCGGGCTGTTGCTGGACGGCAACCGCGTGCGCCTCTCGGGTGAGGACTGCCAGCGCGGCACGTTCAGCCAGCGCCACGCCGTGCTGGTCGACCAGACCAACGCCAACGAATACGTGCCGCTGAACAACATCGCGGACGGGCAGGCGAAGATCGACATCTTCAACTCGCTGCTGTCCGAACAAGGCGTGCTCGGCTTCGAATATGGCTACTCGCTGGCCGACCCGACGGTGCTGGTCCTGTGGGAGGCGCAGTTCGGGGATTTCGCCAACGGCGCCCAGGTGATCATCGACCAGTTCCTGGCCAGCGGCGAGACCAAGTGGCTGCGCATGTCCGGTCTGACGCTGCTGCTGCCGCATGGCCACGAGGGCCAGGGGCCGGAGCATTCCTCCGCCCGGCTGGAGCGCTACCTCCAGCTCTGCGCCGAGCGGAACATGACGGTGGCGAACCTCACCACCCCGGCCAACTACTTCCACGCGCTGCGGCGGCAGTTGAAGCGGAACTTCCGCAAGCCGCTGGTGATCATGACGCCGAAAAGCCTGCTGCGGCACAAGCTTGCCGTCTCCAGGCTCGCCGACTTCACCGGCGCGAGCCATTTCCAGCACATCATTCCGGAGATCGATGCCATCGGGCCGGCGGACGCGGTCAAGCGCGTCGTGCTGTGCACGGGCAAGGTGTATTACGATCTGTTGGCGGAACGCCGGGACAAGGGGGTGCAGGACGTGGCCCTGGTCCGGATGGAGCAGATCTATCCGTTCCCGGCGAAATCGCTCCAGTCGGTGCTTGCGACCTATCCAGCCGCCGAAATCATGTGGTGCCAGGAAGAGCCGGAGAACATGGGTGCCTGGAGCTTCGTCGATCGCAAGATCGAGCAGGCGCTGCTCGCCATGGGTCACGCCTGCGCCCGGCCGGGCTATGTCGGCCGCGACGCGGCAGCCAGCCCTGCCACGGGATTGGCGAAAATCCACGCCGCGCAACAGGCCGCCCTGGTCGCACGCGCCCTCGCGCTGGATTGAGCCGAGACAACCAAGGAATCGTTATGGCCGCCGACATCAAAGTGCCCACGTTGGGCGAGAGCGTCACCACCGCAACGGTGGCGCGCTGGCTGAAGAAGGCTGGCGAGCAGGTTGCTGCAGACGAGGCTCTGGTCGAGTTAGAGACCGACAAGGTCACCGTGGAGGTTAACGCCCCGTCTGCCGGCACGTTGGGCGCGCTGGTGGCCGAAGAAGGGGCCGAGGTCGAGGTCGGCGCGTTGCTCGGCACGATCGAGGAAGGCAGCGGCGCCGCGACGCCCGCCAAGCAACCGAGCACCCCCGCCTCGTCCTCCTCCCCGGCCAAGCCGCCGCCGCCCGGTGTGACGCAACCCGCCGCTGCACCCGGGCCGGTGGCACGGCCGGCGACCCCGCCGGCGGACATTGCCGCCCATGCCCCGATGCCGGCCGCCGCCAAGCGGATGGAGGAGAACAACCTGTCGTCCGAACAGGTCGGCGCCGGGTCCGGCAAGGATGGCCGGATCACCAAGGGCGACGTGCTGGCGTTCATGAGCCGCCCCGCCGCTGCCACCGTTGCCGCGCCCCCGGCCTCGCGCGGGCCGGGGGCCGAGGCGGCCCGGGAAGAGCGGGTGAAGATGACCCGGCTGCGGCGCACCATCGCGTCCCGGCTGAAGGAGGCGCAGAACACCGCCGCGATGCTGACCACCTTCAACGAGGTGGACATGTCGGCGGCGATGGCGCTGCGCAGTGAATACCGTGAAGCGTTCGAGAAAAAGCATGGCGGCACCCGGCTGGGATTCATGGGCCTGTTCGTGCGGGCCTGCGTGGCGGCGCTGAAGGAATTCCCCGCCGTCAATGCCGAGATCGACGGTGACGAGATCGTCTACAAGAATTACGTCCACATGGGCATCGCGGTCGGCGGCGCGAACGGGCTGGTGGTGCCGGTCGTGCGCGACGCCGATGCCATGAGCCTGGCACAGATCGAGCGCGCGATCGGCGATTTCGGCCGCCGTGCGCGCGACGGTGCGTTGAAGCTGGACGAGCTGACCGGCGGCAGCTTCTCCATCACCAATGGCGGCGTCTACGGCTCGCTGATGAGCACGCCGATCCTGAACCCGCCGCAATCGGCCATCCTGGGCATGCACAAGATCCAGGAGCGGCCCATGGCGATCGGCGGCAAGGTGGAAATCCGTCCGATGATGTACCTGGCGCTCAGCTACGACCATCGCATCGTCGACGGAAAGGAAGCTGTGAGCTTCCTGGTCCGCGTCAAGGAAGGCGTGGAGGATCCGCGCCGCCTGCTGCTCGGCCTCTGACCCCCTCGGCATCGGCAAAGAGCCCTCTCCCTTTGGGAGAGGGTTGGGTGAGGGGTCCACGCACCCCAACTTCCTACCAACATCCAGTCCGCTACCTCACCCCGAATCCTGTCCAAAGGTCGAGGCAGAGGTCTGCCAGGATGCAGGAGATACCATGAGCGAGTCGTTCGACGTCATCATCATCGGCGCTGGTCCAGGCGGCTATGTGTGCGCCTTGCGCGCCGCGCAGTTGGGCCTGAAGGTCGGCTGCGTCGAAAAGCGCGCCACGCTCGGGGGCACCTGCCTGAACATCGGCTGCATCCCGTCCAAGGCGTTGCTGCAATCCTCGGAGAATTTCGAGGAGGCGACGCATGGCTTCAAGGACCATGGCGTGATCGTGGAGGGGGTCAAGCTGGATCTCGCGCGGATGCAGGCCCGCAAGGGCGAGGTGGTCACCGCCAATGTGAAGGGCGTGGAATTCCTGTTCAAGAAGAACAAGGTCACCTGGCTGAAAGGCGAGGGCCGCATCGCCGGTCCGGGGCGCGTGGCCGTGGACAGCACGGAGTACGAGACCAAATCCATCGTCATCGCCAGCGGCAGCGAAAGCATTCCGCTCCCCGGCGTCGAGGTGGACGAGAAGACGGTCGTCACCTCCACGGGCGGCTTGGAGTTGGACCATGTGCCCGGCCGCATGGTGGTAATCGGCGGCGGCTATATCGGGCTGGAACTGGGCAGCGTATGGCGCCGGTTGGGCGCCGAGGTCACCGTCGTGGAATTCCTGGACCGCCTCGTCCCCGGCATGGACACGGAGATCGGCAAGACGTTCGAGCGGGTGCTCGGCAAGCAGGGCATCAAGATCCGGCTCAAGACCAAGGTCACCGGCGCGCAAAGCGGGGAATCGGGCGTGACCCTGACGCTGGAGCCGGCCGATGGCGGGGCGGCGGAGACACTGGTGGCGGACGTGGTGCTGGTCGCGATCGGGCGCCGCCCGTACTACCAGGGCCTCGGCCTGGAAGCGGCCGGCGTGGCCCTGGACGAGCGCAAGCGGGTGAAGGTCGATGCCCATTACGCCACCAGCGTCGCCGGCATCTATGCCATCGGGGACGTGATCGCCGGTCCCATGCTGGCGCACAAGGCGGAGGAGGAGGGCGTCGCCCTGGCCGAGATCCTCGCCGGGCAGGCGGGGCACGTAAACTACGGCGTCATTCCCGGCGTAGTCTACACCTGGCCGGAGGTCGCCTCCATCGGCGCGACGGAGGAAATGCTGAAGGCCGAAGGACGGGCCTACAACATCGGCAAGTTCCCGTTCACGGCCAATGGCCGCGCCCGTGCGATGGGCGCTACGGACGGCTTCGTCAAGATCCTGGCGGACAAGACAACGGATGAAATCCTGGGCGCCCACATCATCGGTCCGGACGCTGGAACGTTGATCGCCGAGATCGCCACCGCGATGGAGTTCGGCGCCAGCAGCGAGGACGTGGCACGCACTTGCCACGCCCATCCCAGCCTGAACGAAGCCGTCAAGGAGGCTGCCCTGGCGGTGGAGGGGCGGGCGCTGCATATCTGAGCGCCGCGTCTGACCCGGAGGGGCGGCTCATCATGTGGCCAAAGGACGATTGCCCGCTGGCTGGGTCCCGTGGCGGAACCCTGGCCGGCTATGCGAAATAGAGCGCGTTGAGTGTCGCGGTGACCGCCGGGACGCCGGTGGCCACGTCCACGATCCGGCCCTCCATGTGCGCCATCGTTCCCGACCGCCGCTGCTCGTGCCCTGTGACCGACCATTCCATCCGCATCTCCCGGTCGACCCGCACCGGGCCGCGGAACTGGACCTGATAGTCGACGCCGACCTGTCCGCGGCCATCCTTGCTTTCGTCGCCAAACCCGTTGCTGAGCATGCCCGCAAGCAGCGCGGCGGTGTAGGCGCCGCTGGCGATCAACTCGCCGAACCGGCTCGCGGCGGCGACCGCCTCGTCGTGGTGCAGCGGGTTCGTGTCACCCACCATCAAGGCGCCCGCCTTGATGGCCGCGGCATCCAACTTCAAGGCCCGCTCGATCCGCGCGCCGACGGGTGGGGCTGCCATGGCGCTAGCCCCTCCCCAACATCAGGGCCGAACGGCGGCAGCTTGCGACGACCTCGTCGCGCTGGTTGAGCGTCTCGTGCCGGAACTCGACGATGCCCTGGCCCGGTCGCGACTTGCTGGGCCGCGTGCCGAACACGGTGGTCCGCACCCGGACCGTGTCGCCGTGGAACACCGGCTTGGGGAAACGCACCTCTTCCATGCCGAGATTGGCCACCGTGGTGCCGTACGTGGTGTCGTTGACGCTCATGCCGACCATTAGGCCCAGGGTGAACAGGCTGTTGACGATGGGTTGGCCGAACTCGGTCGTGGCCGCGTAGGCGGCGTCCAGGTGCAGCTTCGCCGGGTTCATCGTCATGGTGGAGAACAGCACGTTGTCCGCCTCGGTGACCGTGCGGGTCCATGGATGCTCGAACACCTGGCCTTCGTGGAACTCCTCGAAATACAAACCCGGCATGCTATCCTACTCCGTTCATCGCGCCCGATGCTTACAGCCGGCTGGCGACCGCCTCCAGCCTTGAGGTCGGCGGCCATGGTCCGCCGCTTCGCGGGCGCAGGCCGCGGCGGCTCAACTCTGGCTGCCCACCGCGTGCAGGAAGTCGGCAGCGAGCAGGATGCGGGTTGTCAGCCGCAAATGCTCGGACAGCTTGGCCGTGGCTGCGTCGGCATCGCGTGCAAGGCAGGCCTGCATGATGGCCCGGTGTTCGCCCTCGACGTCGCGCCGCTCGGGCATGGCCGGTACCGACAGGCGGCGATAGCGCTCGCTTTGGCTGTAGAGCTGCTCCCGTACGCGGAGCAGCCAGCTATTATCGGCCGCGGCGGCAAGCGATTGATGGAAGGCGGCGTGGGCGGATACCCAGGCATCCGACAGCAGCGCCGGGTCGCCCTTTGCGTGATACGGCGTCTGCGCGAGCCTGCGGAACGCGGCGGCAATGCCGGCCTCCCACCGTGCGCCTCCCCGGGCGATGGCGGCGCGCAGGCACCATCCCTCCGCTTCGATGCGAGCCGCGGTGAGGTCCTCGAGGTCGCCTGCCGACACATGGGCCACGGTGAAGCCGCGCTGCGGTTCGGAGAGGACGAGGCCGTCCGCGGCAAGGCGGGACAATGCCTCCCGCACGGCGCCGAGGCTGACCCCCCCGAGCGTGATGCAGAGATCGTTGATGCGGAGCTTTAGGCCCGGGACCAGGCGGCAGGCCAGTATGTCCGCACGCAATTGCTCGTACACGTCATGTGTCAGGCTGCGGGATCGAAGTGCGGCCGATGCCGGCATCCAAGTCCTCCCAGCTGACTATGGCCCGGTGAGCAGCTCCGGCGGAAATACATTTCGGACGGGCAAAATGGATTTCTTCTTGTCGGCAGCTTGGCCTTGGTAGCATGATTGCGCAACCCGCCTTGCTTCGGCGGCGTGGGAGGTCAGAAAATTCCAAAAATAGCGCAGTCGTGCGTCCTGCTCGCCTTTTGCCTCCTCGGTCCCATGGCCAAGGCGCAATCGCTTCATCGGCTGGATGTCGACGTGTTCAATTCCGGAACCGTCTGGCCGATCTGGGTCGCCCAGGACAAGGGCTTCTTCGCCGCCAACGCGCTCGACATCCACCTGATTCCCACTCCAGGGTCGCTGGCGCAGATGGAGGGCCTGATCGACGGCAAGTTCGACATCGCCATGACGGCGATCGACAATTTGATCGCCTACATGGAGGGCGAGGGAGAGGCCAAGACCGACGTCACGCCGGACATCGTCTCGGTCATGGGGAGCGACAACGGCTTCCTGTCCCTGGTCACGGCCCCAGATGTCCAGAGCTTTGCGGCGTTGCGGGGCAAGACGCTGTCGGTCGATGCGTTCACCACCGGATACGCCTTCATCCTGCGCAAGATGCTGGCAGTGCAGGGCCTGCAGGACGGCGACTACACGCTGGTCAAGGCGGGCGGATTCCAGCAGCGTTTCGAAGGCCTGGCCGCCGGCTCCCAGGCCGGCACCCTGTCGGTGCCGCCATTCACCTTTCTGGCCACGGACAAGGGCTACCACGATCTTGGCACCGCCATTTCGGTGCTGGGCCACTACCAGGGTGTCGTGGCAGCCGTGCGGCGGAATTGGGCACCCAGCCACCGTGAGGAGCTGATCGGCTACATCAAAGCCTACATTGCCGCCGTCAACTGGCTCTATGATCCGGCGAACAAAGCCGAGGCGTTGGAGATCTTCGAGAAGCATCTGCCCGGGGCCACGGCGGAGATCGCCGGCAAATCCTATGGGGTCTTCCTCGACCCGCGAACCGGGTTCGACCGTCATGCCGCGCTCGATCTCGCAGGCGTGAAGACCGTCATGGACATTCGGGAACAGTATGCTCAGCCGCACAAGGCGCTGACCGACCCCGCCCGGTACTATGACTTGAGCTACTACGATGCTGCAACGAAGCACTGACCCGCTCTCAGGAGGACATCGATGACCCAGATCCAGAGGATGGCAGCACGGCCGCGCCGGCCGGGCGAGCTTGGCGTGCACTCGGTCGACCATTTCAACTTCGTCGTGCCGGACCTCAAGCAGGCGCAGAAATTCTACACCGATTTCGGCCTGGACGTACGCGAGGAGGGCAACGGCCTAGGGCTATACACCGCCGGCCATGACCACCGCTGGGGCCGGGTCGGCGAGGGTGGCGGCAAGAAGCTGACCTATGTCTCGTTCGGCCTGTATCCCGAGGATTTCGAGGGCTTGGTCGCGCGGCTGAAGCAGAACGACGTGATGCAGATGGATTCGCCGGACGGCTTCGATTCGAACGGGGTCTGGTTTCGCGACCCGGACGGCACGCTGATCGAGATGCGGGTGGCCGAGAAATCCTCCCCGAACGAGAAGGCGGTGCAGTCCAACCCGTCCTCCCCGCCCGGCGTGCAGGGCTCGCACCCGCGGTCCAAGGCGCCGTTCGTGCGTCCGCGCCGGCTCGCGCACATCCTGCTGTTCAGCACGGATATCAGCCGCTCGATCCAGTTCTACAGCCGCGTGCTCGGCCTACGGCTGTCGGACCGGTCGGGCGACGGCGTCGCCTTCATGCACGGCATCCACGGCAGCGACCACCACATGATCGCGCTGGCCAAATCAAACGGCCCGGGCCTGCATCATCTGAGCTGGGATGTCGGGTCCATCCACGAGGTAGGGCTGGGCGCGATGCAGATGGCCGACCAGGGTTTCTCGGCCGGCTGGGGCATGGGCCGGCACGTGCTCGGCTCCAACTACTTCCACTATGTCCGCGACCCCTGGGGCAGCTACAGCGAATACTCGTCCGACATCGACTACATCCCGGTCGACGTGGACTGGGCCTCGGGCGACCACCCCGGCCATGACGCGTTCTACGTCTGGGGACCCACGCCGCCGGCCGATTTCGTCCATAATTATGAGACCACGCCGTAACGGATGGACGAGCGTCGCTGATGTCTCCCGCCCACCAGGATGAGCTCGAGATCCGCTGGCTAGTCGAGAAATGGGTCGTTTGGCGGGATGGCGGCCATTGGGACCGGTTCCAGACGGTGTGGCACCCGGACGCCCGCATGGTGGCTACTTGGTTCGATGGCCCGGCGACCGAGTTCGTCGCGCGCAGCCGGGCCGGCTGGCTGGCCGGCGTCAACGTCAACCACTTCCTGGGCGGCACGGTGGTCGACATCGCCGGCGAACGGGCGCTCGCCGAGACGAAGATGACGATCAGCCAGCGGCTGCCGCTGCATGGCGAGCTGGTCGACGTGGCGTGCACGGGCCGCTTCTACGACTTCCTCGACCGCCGGCACGGTGAATGGCGGTTCGCCGAGCGTCGATGCATCTACGAAACGGACCGCATCGTGCCCGTAATCCCTGGGAAGGCGCTCCCGCTGGACGCCGGCCGCCTCGGCCGGTTTCCGGAAGGCTACCGGCACCTGGGCTACGTGCAGGAGCTGGCGGGCATGCAGGTCAACCCGGACCTGCCGGGGCGGCACGGGCCGGCGCTGGACAGCCTGTACGAGCGCGGCCGTGCCTGGCTCCAGGGCGGAGACGGTCGCGTCCAATAAGGGGAAAAGCAATGCAGACCGGTGCGAAGCAGGCCCAGAACCTCGTGCTGGCGTCCTTGGGCGCCGTGCTGGAATATTTCGACTTCCAGGTTTATGTCTTCGTCGCCGCGGCCATCAGCGTCGCTTTCTTCCCGCCTGGCGCCTCGGTTTGGCTGAAGCAGCTCCAGGTGTTCGGCATCTACGCCATCGGCTACCTGGTCCGCCCGGTCGCCGGCATCATCATCGCGCACTACGCCGACAAGGTCGGCCGCAAGAAGCTGTTCGTGCTCACCGTGCTGCTGATGTCCGTCCCGACCTTCCTGATGGGGGTGCTGCCGACCTATGCGCTGGTCGGGTGGCTGGCGCCGGCGGCACTTCTTGTGCTGCGCATCCTGCAGGGCTGCGCGGTCGGCGGAGAAATCCCGGGCGCGTCGGTCTTCGTCAGCGAGCATGCGCCCAGCCATCGCCTGGGCTTGTCGAGCGGCACGTTCTATGGGGTGGTGAATTGCGGGCTGCTGATGGGGGCCGGGGCTGCCGCGCTGTCCAGCCTGGTCGCCGGCCTCGACCCGGCTTTGACGTCGCTGTCCTGGCGCCTGCCCTTCGTGCTGGGCGGCCTGTTCGGGCTGATGGCGGCCTATCTGCGCCGGCACCTGGCGGAAAGCCCGATGTTCGAAAGCATCCGGCAGGAGCGCAGCCTGTCCAGGCAGACGCCACTGGTCGTCGTGCTGCAGCGCTACCGGGTCCAGTGCATCCTGGCATTGGCGCTGGTGTTCGTGTTCTCCAGCACGAGCGGCGTCTATTTCCAATACCTGCCGACCTTCCTGGTGACGCAACTGCATTTCACCTCCTCGATCGTGTTCACCTCCAACATCGTCGGCGTGATCGCCTTCGTGCTCGGCATGCCGCTCTGGGGCATGGCGCGGGACCGTTTCGGCTGGTCGCGCACGATCGCGGCCGGCGCGGTGCTGAATGCGGCGATCTGCGTGTGGTTCTTCCACTTCGTTCCGACGCTGGGGCCGGCGGATATCAGGCTGCTCTATGCCTTCATCGTGGTGGGGCTGGGCGCCGGGTGCGTGCACGCCATGATACCGGGCCTGATCTCGTCCATGTTTCCCACGGCGATCCGGCAGAGCGGCTTCGCCCTGCCCTATAGCATCGGGACGGCCGTGTTCACCGGGCTGACGCCGCTCTTCCTGGCTTGGCTGGTTGCCGATTACGGGCTTGCCGCGCCGATGTATCAGTATCTCGCGGCGTGCGCCGTGGCGCTGGTCATCGCCTACGTTGTCACCACCGTCCCGCATTTCCTCGGCACGGCGGCAGCCGCCCCGGCCGGCGAAACCGCCAGCGCGACGTTGGGTGAAGGCGTGCCGCGTTGACGCAACGAACTATGGCCGCATGGCAAGGCTCGGCTGCGGACGCATATCGCGGCACGGGAACCCCGCGCGCCAGGCGCCCCGGATAGCCGGTTTGCCACCTACACGCCGATCGCCGCCTTGACCCGCCCCATCGACAGCGGCAGTTCGCGAATGCGAACCTTGGCGGCATCCGCCAGCGCGTTGGCGATCGCAGCCGCCGTCGGCCCCTGCGTCGCCTCGCCCGTGCCCAGGAACGGCATGCCGGGGCGATCGATCACATGCACCTCGACCTGTTCGGGCACGGCCGGAAAGCGCAGGATCGGGTAGCCGCTCCAATCCCGGCTGGTGATGCCGCCAGGCTGGAAGCCGACCGCCTCGTAGAGTGTCCAACTGCTGGATTGCAGCAAGCCACCCGCGATCTGGTTGCCGATCCCGTCGGGGCTCACCGCCTGTCCGCTATCCACCGCGACATGCGCCCGCACGACCCGCACTGCCCCGCTCTCGTGGTCGACCGCGACCTCCATCGCCACGGCGGCGTAGGCGCCCAGGTTCTTGTACCGGGCGAAGGCGAAGCCGCGGCCATGGCCCGGCGGCAATGCCTTGGCCGCATCCCAGCCGAATTCATGCGCCGCGCGCGTGACCACGTCCCGCGCCCGGCTGTCGGTCAGGTGCGCAAGGCGGAATGCCACCGGATCCGCCCCGGCGGCCAGCGCCAGCTCGTCCATGAAGCTTTCGATGCTGAACACGTTGGCATAGGCGCCCAGCCCACGCATCGCCGACACCCGCAACGGCATGTCGGGGATGAAATGGGAAACGACATGCGCCTGCGGCAGGTCGTATAGCGGAATGGCATTGCGGTCGCCGCCCCCCTCCGGCTGCGGGATCGGCATGGGTGGCGACGGCTGCAGCGGGGTGGCGAACGCCCAGCTCGACGCGAATCGACCGGCATTGCCGGGGCGCATGTTGTGCGTGTTGCTCCACACGCCGTATCGCCAGTCCACGATGCGGCCGCCGGTGTCCAGCGACGCCTCGACCTCGGTGATCATGGCGGGGGTGAAGGGCTCCCAGGTGTTTTCCTGTTCGCGCATCCATTGCACGCGCACCGGTTGGCCCGGTACCGCACGCGCCATCAGGGCGGCGTCCGCCGCGGCATCGTCCGCCCCATTATGCCCGTAGCAGCCGGATCCTTCGACATGGATGCAGCGCAGCTGGGCCAGCGGCATGGCCAGCAGTTCCGCCAAGGCGGCGCGGTCGGGATAGACGCCCTGGGTGTGCGTCCAGACCGTCATCACCCCGTCCTGCAAATGCGCCACGGCGCAGGACGGCCCGATGGAGCCGTGCATGCCGTAGGGCCGCAGGTATCGCGCCTTCAGAGTGCGGGCCGCGGCCGGCTGATCCGCCTGGCGATCCAGGATCACCGTGTCGCGGGCCGGCAGCGCCCGGACCGTCGTGAAGATCGTCGCCGGGTCGGGCAGCGCCTGGCCGCCGCTCCACTCGGCCGCCGCGGCGAGCGCCCGCATGGCGGTGATCGCCTGCCACTCCCCGCGCGCGATCACACCGAGGTAGCTACCGTCGCGCACCACCTTGACCACGCCGGGCATGGCGGCCACCGGTGCCTCGTCCAATTTCACCAGCACGGCGCCGTAGCGGGGCGGCTGCACGGTCCTGGCGTGCAGCATGCCAGGCAACCGCAGGTCCTGCACATAAGCGGCGCCGCCCGTGACCTTGGCAGGGATGTCGATCCGCGGCACGTCGTGGCCCATGACCGTGTAATGCGCCGGGTCCTTCAGCGGCGCGCCGGGTTGCGCCAGCCGGTCCGGCGTCAGCCCCGACACCAGCTCGCCGAAGCCCAGGCTGCGTCCGTCCGGCGCGGTGACGCGTCCACCGCCTGGCACCAGAGAGTCCGCGGGCAGGCCAAGCCGAGCTGCAGCCGCCGCCACCAGAATGCCGCGCACTTCCGCCGCGGCGTTCATGATCGCCGTGCCGCTATCCTGCATGGAGTGGCTGCCGGCCGTGTAACCCTCATCCGGGGTGCGGCCGGTATCCGCAGTCACCAGCGTGATGCGGTCCGGCGTGAGGTAGAGCTGCTCCGCCGCGACCTGGACCAGCGCGGTGCGGATGCCCTGGCCCAACTCCGCCTTGCCGCTGAACACCGTCACGGCGCCGTCCGGAGCGACCTGCACCCAGGCGGCCAGCCGCGGCTCGTCCTTCAGGCTGCCCGCAAGCCGCGGCGCGTTGGCTGGCTTGAGCTCCTGCGCCCGGGCGCCGATCGTCACCATCAGGGCGCCGGTGCCGGCCAGCAACAGGCGGCGGGAGATCATCGCGGTCATCCCGCCACCTCCTCGGCCACGGCAGGCAGGGCGGCGGACCGCATGGTCTCGGCAGCGCGGCGGATCGCCGCCAGGATGCGCATATGGGTGCCGCAGCGGCAGAGGTTCGGCTGCATCTGGGCGCGGATCTGCGCCTCGGTCGGCGAGGCGGTCTTCTCCAGCAGCGCCTGCGCCCGCATGATCATCCCCGCGATGCAGTAGCCGCATTGCGCCGCCTGCTCGTCGATGAAGGCCTGCTGCAACGCGCCCGGATGCTCCGCGGTGCCGAGCCCCTCCACCGTCTTGACCTGGCGGCCGGCCAGCACGGCGACCGGCGTCAGGCAGGAGAACACGGCGGCGCCATCCAGCATGACGGTGCAGGCACCGCATTGGCCCAGCCCGCAGCCATATTTGGCACCGTGCATGCCCAAGGTATCGCGGAGCACGTAGAGCAGGGGCGTGGCCGGGTCGACGTCCACCTCGTGCCGGGTGCCGTTCACTGTCAGTGTGATCATGAGCGTTTGTCCTGGCGGATTTGGTGGATGTCGGCCTCTATGCCGCTCCAGGCAGGGCGGTCCGCGAAGCGGGCACGCAGATAGGTCAGCACCGCGGCGACCTGCGCGTCGGTCAACGACCCCGCAAAGCCCGGCATCCAGGGACCGCGCTCGCCGGGTCCGGGTTGCAGGCCATACAGGATCACCTGGGTCGCATTGCGCGGAGTGGGCGCCGTGACCGAACTGCCGAGTGCCAAGGACGGCCGTCCGCCCAGCATCATGGGCGCTCCGGCGCCATGGCAGCCCGCGCAGGCACCGGCGAAGATCGCCGCCCCGCCGCTGTCGGCCAGGGCCGGCGGCGGCGTTTGTGCGGCGGCTGCCCGGGCGACGACCTGTTGTTCGCGCGCCGGGTCGGGCGCGCCGGTCATGCTGGCGATGTAGCTCGCCATCGCGCGGACATCCGCCTCCGGCACGTTCGACAGGTCATGCGAGACCGATCCCATCGGGCCGGCCGCGGCGGCATGCTGGACGTCGATGCCGTGGCGCAGATAGGCATACAGCGCGTCTGCGGTCCAGGCGATCGCTGCGGGAGAGGTGGCGGCCGTCAGTCCCGGGCCTTCCCAACCATCCGCCAGGCCGCCGGCGAACGCGTGGTCCGCCTCCTCCGCGCCCAAGGCGTTGTGCGGGGAGTGGCAGGCCTGGCAGTGGCCGAGCCCCTCCACCAGGTAGTGGCCGCGGTTCCAGGCAGCGTCCTTGGCTGGCTCGGGCTGGATCATGCCGCGGTCGAGGAACAGCAGGTTCCATCCGGCCACCATGGGGCGGATGTCCAGCGGAAAGGGCAGCCGCGTTTCCGGCGTCTTCGCCCGCACCGGCTGCCGCGTCATCAGGAAGGCGTAGAGCGCGGCGATGTCGTCGTCGGTGACGTGGGTGTAGTGGTTGTACGGGAAGGCCGGGTAGAGGAACCCGCCGGCACGGTCCACGCCGTCGTGCATGGCCCGGCGGAACGCCGCCTCGGACCATGCGCCGATGCCGGTGTCGGCGTCGGGCGTGATGTTGCTGGCATAGACCGCGCCGAACGGCGTTTCCAGGGGATTGCCACCCGCATAGGCCGCGCCATCGTGCCCGGCATGGCAGATGGCGCAATCGCCGATCGCTGCCAATTGGGCGCCCTTGACGACCAGCGCCGGGTCGAACGCGGCGTGCGTCGCGACGCGCGGGATGGCGGGCCGCCAAACCAGGATGCCGGCCGCCACGGCGACGACCGCCAGTCCCGCTGCCCCGATCGTCGTGCCCCGCCACGTCATGGCACGACCCTAGACTTGTGCGACAAAAGCCTCATCACACTTTCTCCCGACGCGAGTGAGCCCGCTCCCCCCTTTACCATGCCGCAGGCGGCCGACCCAGGCGCCGGACAAAAAATCTATTTGAGCGGGTCAAGTCTATCATAACCTAAGTGCCTCGAGCCCGTGGCCTTGGTTGGGTCGTCCGTCTTCGGCCGCGTTGTCACTGGACGCACGTCAATAGGGCTGTCCTAAAAGACCTGGATCGTTTGCAATACCGCCGGCGAGGGCAATCTTGTCAGCAGGCGTAGCCTATGTCTTGATGCGGTGACACGGCACTGCAGCGCTGGAGCATCTACGTTTCCCGCGCCACGAGAATCCGAAGGGAAGCGAATGGACCAGGCGCTAGACGTGATGGTTGACACCGTTCGCCACGATCTCGGTGGCAGCCCAGGTGTGTCTGAACCCCCGCCGCGATTCGAGTTGTTCCACGCGCCCAACTCCATCTGTTCGCAGAAAGTCCGGACTGTACTGGCGTACCACCGCATCCCACACGCGGCGCATACCGTCAACATCTTCGCCGGCCAAACCTACCTGCCCAGCTACGTGCGGCTGCGCCTGCTCGGCTGCGCCCGGTTGGCCATGCCGTTGGCCGCGACGCATAGCGGCAGCACGTCGGCCAGCCAGGGCGGCTGCGATGCGGCCGTGGTTCCGACGCTGGTCGATTGGACGACCGGGGAGGTCGTCGTCGATTCCAAGCGGATCTGCCTATACCTCGACACGGCGCATGGCGGCCCGAACACGCTGATGCCGCCCGCGTTGGCGGATGCCATCGAGCGGGAATTGTCCATCGTCGACAACCTGCCCAATTACCAGATGCTCATGGGCAAGGCGCCGCAGGCGGATGGTGGCGCACCTGCCCGCGGCGGCGGAAACGGCCCGGGCTTCTCGCTGAAGAAGGTCGAGCGATGCGACGGGTATTTGGCCCAGTTCGCCGACGACGAGGCGCTCGTGCAGGCCTACACCGCCAAGCGCGCCAAGGAGATGGATGCCGCCAACACGCTGTTCTCGCCGGACGCGATGCGCAGCGCCTATCTCGCCGCCGAGACAGAGTGCCGCAACCTGGACGACAGGCTGGGCGCCAGCGGCGCTCCCTGGTTGTTCGGGCAGACCGCCACCATGGCCGACCTGTTCTGGATGGTCGAGTTGCTGCGCATGAAGAACATGGGCGCGGCGGGCTTCTGGGAAGCCGGCCGGCTGCCGCGCGTGGCCCGGTTCGTCAGCGACGCCGAGGCGTTGCCGGCAATCCGCACGGCCATCCTCGACTGGCCGGGCGCCCTGTTCTGATCAAGCAGCCCCGCCCGTGCGCCATCCGCGTTCCGCCGTTGTCAGGCGACCGTGGCGTCCGGACGTTTGTAGGCGGGCATGGCCAAGGCCAGCAGCGCTATCACCACGCTCGTGGCTGCGCACAGCAACGCGCCGGGTTGGTAGCTGCCGAACCGGTCGAAGCCCGCGCTGGCCAGTAGCGGTCCGGTGCCGGACCCGACGATGAAGATGCCGAACGCCAGGCCGTAAAGCCGGCCAAAAACGGCATTGCTGAAGTAGCGGCGCACGAAGAACGCCGTGAAATCCACCTCCGCCCCGACAACCGCGCCGAGCAGCGCCGCCATGCCATAGGCGGACGCGGCGCCCTCGCCAAAGGCCAGCAGCAGGAACGCGGCCGTCGCGATAAGGGCCACACCTGCCACGACATATGGCGCATGGAAGCGATCCATGATCCAGCCGATTCCGCCGCGGCCCGCGATCGCGACCAGGCCGGTGATGCCGGCGAGTTGCGCGGCGCCCTGTGGCGAGAAGCCACGGCCCATCATGATGGGAACCATGTTCACCAGCGTGCCGATCGACACGATCCCGAGCAACAGGAAGATGATGCACATCAGCACGAAGGCCCGTGTGGTGACCAGGGGTGCGATCGATGTCACGGCCTTGGCACTGCGTCCCGGAACCGGCGCCTTGATCCCTTGCGTGGCGACGAGGGCGGCCGGCAAGGTGAACAGGAACGTCAGGCCGCCCAGTGCGGCGTAGGCACTCCGCCAGCCAAGGTTCAGGGCCAGGAACTGCGCGAGCGGCGGCAGGACGGCGGCGCCGATGCCGACACCCATCAGCGCCAGGCCGAGCGACAGGCCGAGGTGGTGATTGAACTTCCGCACGAGCACGGCCGAATAGCCGATCGGCGACGCCCCGCCCGAGGTGAAGGAGATCGCCGCGAAGATGAAGTAGTAGTGCCACAGGTTCGGTGTGAGCAGCGCGAGGGATGCGACCAGGGCCGACAGGCAGATCACCGAGGGCAATAGCACGCTGCGGGGTCCGAAGCGGTCGATCAGCAGGCCCCAGACCGGAGAGGACAGTGCGAAGGTGTACTGCGACACGGCCAGGGCGCCCGAGAGCTGCGTACGGCTCCAGCCGAACTCCGCGTTCAACGGGCGGACGAACACGCCGAAGGTGTAGAGCAGCAAGGTTCCGAGTGAAAAGGTAAGGCCGACCGTGGCCGCAGCGACGACGCCCCAGCTCCGATCCATCACCGGCACGTCGCTGGTCACGGGCATAGCGAGATCGTAGGCCATTCGGCTCGTTCCTCTCCGTCATTACTGGCCAGGATGCCGCGACGTGCATGGCCCATTCTTGTCGCGAATGAAGTGCGGCGTCTCCCATTGGCCGAGTTGGCTCGGTTCGTCGGGCGACCCTGCGGGAGCCGCCCGGCATGAGGAAGATGGGAAATTTCAAGAGGTGATGCGTTGGCGGCATCCGGCCAACCGTCGGCTCCGGTCCGTTTGCGATGCGCAGTATGCATCTCCTGCCGATTTTCCCGATCTTTACCGCATCGGGGCTTGGGCTACAGTCTACCGAACCGGTCGGCGTCGCTGCCAGCGGGCAAGAAAAGGGGGAACCATGCCGGAGGTCATCAAGCCAGCCTTCCACCACGTCACCATCAAGACCAGCCGCTTGCGGGAGATGGTGGACTGGTACGGCACGGTGGTCGGCGCCGAGGTGAACTTCCAGGACGACTGCAATGCCTGGATGACGAATGACGAGGCGAACCACCGCGTCGCGTTCCTGTCCGTGCCCGGCCTGGCCGACGATGCCGACAAGGTCAAGCACAACGGCATGCATCACAGCGCATTCGAGTACGCCAGCTTTGCCGACCTGATGTCGTCCTACGACCGGTTGAAGGGCGTGGGCATCCTGCCGGCCTTTTCCCTGGATCACGGGCTGACGATCTCGCTCTACTACGAGGATCCGGAGGGCAATTACGTCGAGTTGCAAAGCGACAATTTCAGCGACTGGCAGCAATCGGGCGCCTGGATGCGCACGTCGCCGGATTTCCGGTCCAACCCAATCGGCACGTTCTTCGACCCGGAGCAGGTCTGGATGGCGCATCTCGACGGCCAGCCCTTCGCGGCATTGCAGCCCGCCATCCGTGCCGGCAAGTTCCTGCCGGACCCGCTGCCCAGCATGGGCCTGCCGGTCTGAACAGCACCCTTCGTCCGGCACAGGAGGCGAGCATCATGCCAGAGGCAATCGGACCGGACATACGCCACGCCATCGAGGCACTGGTGTATGAGCATGCCTGGCTGATCGATCATGGCCTGGCGGACCGCCTGCCCGACCTCTACACCGACGATGGCCGCGTGCTGGGCGTCGGGCCCGACAAGGTCGGCAGGCAGGCTATCGCGGACTGGGCCGGGCAACGTGCCGCGATGACCGGGCGGCGGTCGCGCCACGTGCAATCGAACCTGAGGCTGGCGAGCGTGTCGCCGGGCGTTGTCCGCGGCACGGTCGTGCTGACGCTCTACCGCCATGACGGGGACGCGAAGGCCGACCCGGTGCCGTTCCTGGTCGGCGAGTACGAGGATCTCTATCATCGCGGCACCGATGACGTCTGGCGGTTCGCGGAGCGCCGCCTTTCCGTGCTGTTCGGCGGCTGAGCCAGGCCGGCTCATCCGCGTCCGGCGCAACCAGGAGGCATTGCAGCATGCGCGAGCCGATAGCGGCCGATATCGCGACCCTGGGCGAGCTGGAACGCAAGATCGTCTGGCTAACCACCTGGACGATCCATAATGCCAACCATCTGCGGCCGAGCGAGGATGGCTTGAAGGTCGGCGGCCACCAGGCATCCAGCGCCTCCATCGCCACCATCATGACGGCGCTGTACCTCCACGTGCTGCGCCCGCAGGACCGGGTCGCGGTGAAGCCGCATGCCAGCCCCGTTTTCCACGCGATCCAGTACCTGCTCGGCAACCAGACCCTGGACAAGCTGCAGCGGTTCCGCGGCTTCGGCGGGGCGCAATCCTACCCGTCGCGCACGAAGGACACGGACGACGTGGATTTCTCCACCGGCTCCGTCGGCCTGGGCGTCGCGCAGACGCTGTTCTCGTCGCTGGTGCAGGACTACCTCACCGCCAAGGCATGGGATGCCGGACGGCCGGAGGGCAAGATGGTCGCCCTGATCGGCGACGCCGAAATGGACGAGGGCAACATCTTCGAGGCGTTGCTGGAAGGCTGGAAGCACGGGCTGCGCAACACCTGGTGGGTGGTGGACTACAACCGCCAAAGCCTGGACGCCGTCGTGCGGGAGGGGTTGTGGGCGAAGTTCGAATCGATGTTCCGCAATTTCGGCTGGGACGTGGTGGTGCTGCGCCACGGCCGCATCCAGCAGGCGGCGTTCGCCGAACCGGGCGGGGTGCGGCTGCGCGACTGGATCGAGGCGTGCCCGAACCAGCTCTACTCCGCGCTCACCTTCGGCGGCGGCGCGGCCTGGCGCAGGCGGCTGATGGACGAGCTGGGCGACCAGGGGGAGGTGTCGGCGCTAATCGGACGCCGCTCGGATGCCGAACTGGCCGCGCTGATGGGCAATCTGGGCGGCCACGACCTGCCTTCCCTGCTGGAGGCGCTCGAGGCGGCGAGGGCGCATGACCGGCCGGTCTGCTTCATCTGCTACACCATCAAGGGATTCGGCCTGCCGCTCGCCGGGCACAAGGACAACCATGCCGGGCTGATGAACCCGGCGCAGGTGGAGACCTTGCGCGCCGCCATGAACGTCCGTGCCGGGCGGGAATGGGACCGTTTCGAAGGCTTGACCCTCCCGCCCGATCGGCTGGAGGCGTTCCTGTCCGCCGTCCCGTTCAACGCGGCCGGCACGCGCCGCCATACGGCCCCGGCGATCCCGGTGCCGGACGTGCTGCCCGCGCCTGCCGGGCGGGAGCAGTCGACCCAGCATGGCTTCGGCCTGCTGATGCACGAGCTTGCCAAGGGCGACACCGCCCTGGCCCGGCGCATCGTCACCACCTCCCCGGATGTCACCGTTTCGACCAATCTGGGCGGCTGGGTGAACCGCCGCGGCCTGTTCGCGCGGGAGGAGATGGCGGACGTGTTCCGCACGGAGCGCATTCCCTCCACCTTCCACTGGCGGTTCTCGCCGGAGGGCCAGCATATCGAATTGGGCATCGCGGAGATGAACCTCTTCATCATGCTGTCCGCGCTCGGCCTGTCGCATTCCATCCATGGCGAGCGGCTGTTGCCGGTCGGCACGCTGTACGACCCGTTCATCGAGCGCGGGCTCGATGCGTTGAACTACGCGTGCTACCAGGACGCCCGCTTCATCCTGGTGGCCACGCCCTCCGGCATCACCCTGGCCGGCGAGGGCGGCGCGCACCAGTCGATCGCCACTCCGCTGATCGGCATGGCGCAGGACGGGCTGGCGAGCTTCGAGCCGGCCTACGTGGACGAACTCGCCATCGTGCTCCGCTGGGCGTTCGACTACATGCAGCGATCCGGCGGATCGGGTGACGCGGCAGGCGGTTCGGTCTATCTCCGGCTGTCCACCCGCAGCATCCCCCAGCCGCAGCGGCAGCTCGGCCAGGCGGATGCCGACGACATCATCGCCGGCGGCTACTGGGTGCGCCGCCCAGGCCCGAACGCCGAGGTGGTGGTCGCCTATGCCGGCGCGATGGCACCGGAGGCGATCGAGGCGGTGGGCCTGATCGCCGAGGACCGCCGCGATGTCGGCCTGCTCGCCGTGACCTCGGCCGACCGGCTGCACGGCGGCTGGAGCACCGCGCAGCGCGCGCGGGAGCGCGGGGACGCCGACGTCGCCAGCCCCGTCGAGCGGTTGCTGGGCGGCTTGCCGCGCCATTGCGGCCTGGTCACCGTGCTGGACGGTCACCCGGCCACGCTGGGCTGGCTCGGCTCGGTGCACGGCCACCGCACCCGGGCGCTCGGTGTGACCCGCTTCGGCCAGACCGGCACGCTCGCAGAGCTTTACCGCGCCGCCGGCATCGATGCGCAGGCCATCGTCGCAGCCGCCCAGGCCGTCGCGCCGGGCCGGCCCATGCGCTACCTGCGCGCCGTGTGACCGGCGCGCCGGTCACACGGCGCGCTTGTGGCGCCGCACCGCGCCGCCGGCATGCTCTGGCGGCAGCAGGCGCTGGCGTTGCAGGAGGTCGAGCAGGTAGGTCGCGGCGGGCGTGAGCAGGAGGTCCGACCGCCTTACGACCACGATCGGCGCCGCGGCCAGTTCCTCCTTGATGGGAATGGTCACGAGCATGCCACGCGCCAGCTCGAACCGGTTCCACTGCACCGGGACCATGGCCAGATGGTCGCTGTTCAGCAGGCAGGTCATCAGCGTGAGCGCGGACTGGCTGCGGAACGACAGCTTGGGCGGAGGTAGCCCGTTTTGCAGGAACACGGCGCCGATCTCGTCCTGGCCCGCCAGGGTGATGGATGTCGTGGCCCAGCGCGCGCCCGCCAGGTCGGCTAGCGAGCCTGCCCGTGCAAGCGGGTGGCCGGCGCGGCAGAGCACCGTCCGGTTGTTCGGGCTGAGGATCTCCCGCGTCAGCTCCGGGGCGATGTGGCCGGAATCGACGCCGACGTAGAAATCGACGCAGCCCTCCCGCAGCCCCGCCTCCAATGTTGGATAGAAGCCCTCGATGATATGGAGGTTGGTGTCGGGATAGCGCTTGACGAACGGGCGCAGCACCGGCGGCAACAAGGCCAGGTGGGCGGCAATGGACAGGCCGGCGGTGACGCTGCCCGCCGTGGCGCCGCCGAGCTGCTCGAACTCGTCGCGCGCGCGCCGCACCTCGTTCAGGATCGTCGCGGCCCGGCGGACGAAGGCCTGCCCGAGGGAGGTCGCGATCACGCCGCGGGCATGGCGCTCGAACAGCGAGGCGCCGAGCTCACGCTCCAGATCGGCCAGGCTGCGCGTCAGTGCGGGTTGCCCGACATCCAGGACGCGGGCGGCGGCGCGGATGCTGCCCTGTTCCGCGATGGCGACCACCTCGTGGAATTGACTGAGCTTCATCCGACCTCCCAGCGATGCTTGTATCACATCGTCTGCGCGAGACTGTCATCTTTGAGCCGGTCGTTCCAGATGGGATAGTGCGCTGCCTGGGAGGCCGGAAAGGCATCGCGAAATGCAAGAACACGTGGATGTCCTCATCGTCGGAGCGGGCCCGGTCGGCCTCTCCCTCGCCATCGAACTCGGCACGCGGGGCATCACGTGCCAGGTCGTCGAACAGAACGACCGGGTCGGCTACAGCCCGCGCGCCAAGATGACCAACGTCCGAACCCGCGAGCATCTCCGCCGCTGGGGCATCGCCGACGAATTGCGCCGGGCCTCGCCGATCCGGGCCGACTACCCCGCGAACGTCGTGTTCGCGACGCGGATGAACGGCCCCATGCTGGCCCGGTTCGAAGGCGCCTTCAGTTGCGGCCGGGACCGCAACGACCTGTATTCGGAAGGCGCCCAGTGGGTTCCGCAGTACACGCTGGAGGAAGTGTTGCGCGTCAAGGCCGTGTCGCTCCCATCCGTGAGCGTCAGCTTCAACACTGCCCTGCAGTCGTTCACCGAGGACGATGACGGTATCACGGCGACGGTGGTCGACTCGGTCGCCCGCGTATCCAGCCAGGTGCGCAGCCGCTACCTGGTCGGCGCCGACGGCGCGCGCAGCCTGGTCCGCAAGCTGATCGACGTGAAGCTGGTGGGCGGCGGCGTCTCCGCCTCCAACCTGAATTTCGTCTTCAGGTCGGCGCGGCTGGACTCCATGCATCATCATGGCCCGGCGATCATGTACTGGATGATCAACCCCGATGTGCCCGCGGTGCTGGGGCCGATGAGCGATGACGGGCTATGGTATTTCATCGCCACCAAGATCGATGCCTCGGTCGATCCCGCGGCCATCGATGCGGTCGATCTCATCCGCCGCTCGACCGGGCTGGACATCGACGTCGAGATCGTCGGCACCGATCCATGGGTGGCCCGCCGCCTGGTCGCCGAGCGATATGGCCGCGGCAACATCTTCCTGGCCGGGGACGCCTGCCACCTGCACCCGCCATTCGGCGGCTTCGGCATGAACATGGGCGTCGGCGATGCCGTCGACCTGGGCTGGAAGCTGGCGGCGATGCTGGAAGGGTGGGGCGGGCCAGACCTGCTGGCCAGCTATGAGCAGGAGCGCCGCCCCGTCCATGAATGGGCGATCAACGAATCGGTCGCGAACTACGCGACGGTGGGCAACCAGCTCAGCCGTCCCGGGCTGGAGGCGGACGGGTTCCTGGGTGATGCCACCAGGCGGGAGGTGGGTGAGACGATCCTGACGCAGAAAGCCCGCGAGCTGCGATCCCTGGGGGTGGTCAAGGGCTACAGCTACAGCCACTCCCCGATCGTCGTGCAGGACGGGTCGGCGGCGCCACAGCAGTCGAGCATGTCCTACGAACCGTCCGCCCATCCCGGCTGCGTGGCGCCGCATCTATGGCTGGCGGACGGCTCCTCCCTGTACGACGCCTTCAAGACGGGTTTCAGCCTGCTCGTCACCGAGGACGGCTTCGACGGCGACGCCCGGGCGTTCGCCGGCGCGGCGGCGGCGATCGGCTTGCCGCTGACGGTCGTCGTCCCGGGCGACCCGCGCCTGCGCCTGCGCTACGGCGCGCCGCTCGCGTTGATACGGCCCGACCAGCACGTCGCCTGGCGGGGGGCTGCCTTGCCGGCGGACCCGGTTGCCGTGCTAGATGCGGCCAGGGGAGCAAGCCGCGTCGGTGGCGCTCCCATGCACGCCTGAACTTCAGTGGAGACCGATCATGAAGCTGCTTCGCGTTGGGCCACCCGGGCTCGAGAAACCGGCGATGCTGGATGCGCAGGGCGCCATGCGGGACCTGTCGGGCCACGTTCCGGATATCGACGGCACGGTGCTCGCCCCGGCCAGCCTTGCCCGGCTGGCGGCGCTGGATCCGGCCAGCCTGCCCGTCGTGCCGGGCACGCCGCGCATCGGCGCGTGCGTGGCGCGTCCGGTGAACTTCGTCTGCATCGGGCTGAACTACGCCGACCATGCGAACGAGGCCGGGATGGCAATCCCGAAGGAGCCGATCGTGTTCCTGAAGTCGCTCGGGTCGTTCAGCGGGCCTTATGACGACGTGCTGATCCCCCGCGGCTCGAAAAAGACCGACTGGGAGGTGGAACTGGGCATCGTGATCGGCAGCAAGGCGTCCTACGTCACCGAAGACCAGGCCATGGACCATGTCGCCGGGTATTGCGTGATCAACGACGTGAGCGAGCGGGAATTCCAGGCCGAGCGCGGCGGCACCTGGGACAAGGGCAAGGGCTGCGACACGTTCGGCCCGGTGGGTCCGTGGATGGTCAGCGCCGACGAGGTGCCGGACCCGCAAGGCCTCAACCTCTGGTGCGACGTCGACGGGCAGCGCATGCAGGATGGCAGCACCCGCACGATGATCTTCGGCGTCCGGATGCTGGTCAGCTACGTCAGCCATTTCATGACGCTGCACCCGGGTGACCTGATAGCGACCGGCACGCCGCCGGGCGTGGGCCTGGGGAAGAAGCCCGAGCCGGTGTTCCTGCGCGCGGGACAGACGATGTGCGCGGGCGTGCAGGGGCTGGGCGAACAGCGGCAGATGCTGGTCGGGCAGTAGCCCCGTCCCGCAGCCTGGCGGCCGGCGCACCTGCCGGCCGCCAGTGGGCCGGACCAGGTCCGTGGCGGGCGTCGCCTGGCTGCCGAATGACCCGGACCGCCGCGACCGAGCGCCCCGTCTGGTCTTCCGGGTGCATCGGGCGCCGCCGAGGGCCTGCAGCGTCGCGGCGAGGCGCTACCACGGCGGCGTGACGTCCAGTAAATCTCAACAAGGTTCTTACGAAAGAAGGCCTAAGTAAGAGGTGTGTTCACGATATTAATCATGGGTTTCATGATTAATTCAAGTCACGTCATAATAATAACGCTCTCATGGCACCCGACGTTTGCGCTGGTGTTCATTGGTATAGAGGCGTTGCATGACAATCAGGTCAGCGTTGCTGATGGCATGTGTGAGCATGGCGATGCTCACCGGCATAGTTGGGTTGTTCGATCGTTGGACCGAGCAGCGTATCGGCCGGCTGACATCGACCATCTTCGACGAGGCCTTCATGGCCATGAGCTATTTGCGGTCGGCGCAGAACGGCTTCCTCCATGCGACCGCCGGATGTCTCGGGACCAGTCCCGCCTGTGCGCTGAACGAGGGGCAATTTCCCGATATCTTCGCCAACCTGAAGATCGCCCAGGACCGGGCTCCCTCGCCGCAGGGCAGGGCTGCCGCGTCGGCCCTGGCGAAGAACCTGCGCATGCTTGCCGACCGCGCTGCGATCGAGCAGCCGGACCAGACCGCAGCCGAGGTGGCCCAGATCGGCGCGGCCTTCGACGTCGCTGTCGAAATCCTGGCCGGCGACGGATATCACACGAGGCAAGTCGTGGCGGGCATCATCGCCGAGGCCGGGCGGAACAACCTGTTCGCGATGCTGGTCGCATCGGGCGCCGCCATCCTCGTCACGGTCTCCCTCAACGCATACATCGTGCCGCCCTTGCGCCGAGCCGTCACCATCGCGGACGCCGTTGCGGCCGGCATCCTCGATCCGCCGCCTGCGGCGCGCGGCAGGAGCGAGACGGCCGTGCTGCTGCGGGCCCTGGCGCGGCTTTGCGCCGACCTGGCGACGCTGCGGCTGCGCGAGGCGGAGGCATTGCAGGCCGAGCGCGAGCTGTTCGCGTTGAGCGCGGCCAAGAAGGCGCATGCCATGCTGGCGACGCATTACGAGGGGGCGGTCGGCAGCGCCACAGCAGGCCTCATCCGCACGGCCGGGGAGCAAGTCCGCAGCATGAACGCCATCCGCGACCAGGCGATCGAAGCCGTGCAGGGTTGGTCCGCGATCGCCGACGCCACCCGCAGCATGACGGTCGAGGCGAGAGGCGTCTCGCACGCGGCGGAAAGCCTTGTCGGCACGATCTCGGACATCGATGGGCAGGTAGGGTTGGGCGCGCTGATGGCGAAGGACGCGGCGGCGGCAGTCCGCTCGACCGACCGCACGGTGCAGGGCCTGGCGTCCAACACGGCCCGGATCGCCGATGTCGTCAGGCTGATCCATACCGTGGCCAACCGCACCCACCTGCTGGCCCTGAATGCCGGGATCGAGGCCGCCCGCGCCGGCGGCGCCGGCCGCGGCTTCGCGGTCGTCGCCGCCGAGGTGAAGCTGCTGGCGACGCAGACCGCCCAGGCCACGTCGGAGATCACGCGCCAGATCGCCGCGGTGCAGGACACCACGGGCGCCGCCGTCGCCGCCATCGGCCATGTCGACGGCATGATCGGCCGGCTGGCGCATGTGGTGGGCGAGATTGCCGCCGCCGTGTCGCATCAGGGAAACTCCACCCGCGAGATCATCTCCAGCATCGTGCGGGTCGCCGCCGAGGCCGATCGGGTCGAGATGGAACTCGACCATCTCGGCAGGGGCCAGACATCGCTGAACGCGACGCTCGCCGATCTCGGCACCATCATCCGCGAGACCACGTCCCGCGGCCACCTGATCCAGCAGGAAAGCGTGCAGCTCCTGAACGGGCTGAAGGCGGCGTGAGGCCGCTAGCGGGTGACGCCGCGCACCCCGGCCGCCAGGTCGCGCACCTGGTCCAGCACCCGGCGCGCACTGTCCGCCGCGGGACGGCCCTGCGCATCCAGGCTGGCGGCCAGGGTGTCGATCAGGGCGGAGGCGACCACCACCGCGTCCGCCACCCGCACCGCCTCCGCCGCCTGGGCCGGGGTCCGGATGCCGAAGCCGATCGCGATCGGCAGGTCCGTCGCGCGGCGCACGAGCGGGATGGCCTGCGCCAGATGCTCCGCCGTCGCCGTCCGCGTGCCGGTGATCCCGGCGATGCTGACGTAGTAGACGAAGCCCGAACTCCCCGTCAGCACCTGCGGCAGGCGCACCTCGTCCGTGGTGGGCGCCACCAGCCGGATGATGTCGAGCCCGTTCTGCGCTGCCGCGCCGGCAAGCCAGTCGGCCTCCTCGCTCGGCAGGTCCACCACGATCAGCCCGTCCACCCCGGCCTTGGCCGCATCGGCGCAGAAGCGTTCCGCACCGTAGGAGAGCACCGGGTTCAGATATCCCATCAGGATCACCGGCGTGTCGGCATCGACGGCGCGGAAGCCCGCGACCATGCCCAGCGTCTTGGCCAGCGTCGCACCGGCGGCCAGGCCGCGCAGCCCGGCGGCCTGAATGGTCGGGCCATCCGCCATCGGGTCCGTGAACGGCATGCCGATCTCGATCAGATCCGCCCCGGCGCCGGGCATGCCGTGCAGGATTGCGGTGCTGGTCGCCTCGTCCGGATCGTAGGCTTCCAGGAACGGGATCAGCCCGCCGCGCCGCTCCGCCTTCAGCGTGGCAAAGCGTGCGGCGATGCGGCTCACAGCTTGACGCCCAGATGCTCGGCCACGGCGAAGATGTCCTTGTCGCCGCGCCCGCACAGGTTCATCAGCACGATAGCGTGCTTCGGCATGGCCGGCGCCGTCTTCACCACCTGGGCCAGCGCGTGCGCCGGCTCCAGCGCCGGGATGATTCCCTCCGTGCGGCAGCAGAGCTGGAAGGCGTCCAGCGCCTCCCTGTCCGTCGCCGCGACGTAGTCCACCCGGCCGATCTCGTGCAGCCAGGAATGCTCCGGACCGATCCCGGGATAGTCGAGCCCGGCGCTGATGCTGTGGGCTTCGGTGATCTGGCCGTCCGCATCCTGCAGCAGGTAGGTGCGGTTGCCGTGCAGCACGCCGGGCCGGCCGCGCGACAGGCTGGCGGCGTGCTCGTTGGTGTCCAGCCCGCGCCCGGCCGCCTCCACCCCCACCAGGCGCACGTCGCCATCGTCCAGGAAGGGATGGAACAGGCCCATCGCGTTGGAGCCGCCGCCGATCGCGGCCACCACCGTGTCGGGCAGCCGTCCCTCGGCGGCGAGCATCTGCGCCCGCGCTTCCGTGCCGATGACGGACTGGAAGTCCCGCACCATCGCGGGGTAGGGGTGCGGCCCGGCCACCGTGCCGATCAGGTAGTAGGTGTCGGCGACGTTGGCGACCCAGTCCCGCATCGCGTCGTTCATCGCGTCCTTCAGCGTGCCGGCGCCCGAGTTGACGGGCACCACTTCGGCGCCCAGCAGCTTCATGCGGAACACGTTGGGCTTCTGCCGCTCCACGTCCGTGGCGCCCATGTAGACCGTGCACGGCAGGCCGAAGAGCGCGCAGACCGTGGCCGTCGCCACCCCGTGCTGCCCGGCGCCGGTTTCCGCGATGATCCGCGTCTTGCCCATGCGGCTGGCCAGCAGGATCTGGCCCATGCAATTGTTGATCTTGTGCGAGCCGGTGTGGTTCAGCTCGTCCCGCTTGAAGTAGATCTTGGCCCCGCCGAGCTCCTTCGTCAGGCGCTCTGCGAACCAGAGCGGGCTGGGACGGCCGACATAGTCGCGCAGGTAGCGGTCCAGCTCCGGCTGGAAGGCCGGGTCCCGCTTGGCGGCCTCGTAGGCGGCCTCCACCGCCAGCACCAGCGGCATCAGCGTTTCGGCCACGAAGCGACCGCCGAAGCTGCCGAAGCGGCCGCGCTCGTCCGGGCCGGAGCGTAGGGTATTCGGGCGGTCTGTGGTGGACAGGGTCAAGGCGGGCACTCCGTTCGCGGCGGACATAGCGCAGCTCCACCGGCCGGCCAAACACCGGCTTGCCGCGTGTCCGGGCGCTCCCGTAACGTCCCGCAACCTCAGGAGGCCGACACCACGATGCTGTATGCCAATAGCGGCACGTCGCCGCGACAGACGCTGGAGCCGAGTGCGCACCTGGCGACCGATGCCGTCTGGATCGACATGGTCGACCCCACCGAGTCCGAACGTGCGGCGGCCGAGCGGTTGACCGGGCTGCGGGTGCCGTCGCGGGAGGATCTGGCCGAGATCGAGAACTCCAGCCGGGTCTACACCGAGGACAAGGTGATCTACCTGAGCATGCCCTACAGCTATCTGGGCAAGGAGGGCCGGTCGCACATCACCCCGGTCGGCTTCGTCCTGTCGGACAGGCACCTGATGACCCTGCGCTACGAGGTGCTCCCGGCCTTCGACACCTTCACCGAGCGGTTCCGCCATGGCGGGCGCAAGGAGGGTGCGGACATCTTCGTCGGCCTTGCGGAGGCGATCGTCGATCGCCTGGCCGACGTGCTGGAGCGGATGGCCGCCGAGTTGGATGCCCTGTCGAAGACGACGTTCCAGAGCGAGGACGGGCATACCAAGCGCACCGTCCGCCGCGCCGACAAGGAGTTGCGGGGCATCCTGACCCGGGTGGGCCAGTGCGGCGACACGCTGGGCAACCTGCGCGACAGCGTGCTGGGCATCGGCCGGATCGCCGCCTACGCCCAGCAGGCCTGTCCGGACACCGGCGAGCTGAAGGCCCGGCTCGGCACGCTGCGGCAGGACGTGGCCTCGCTGAACGATTACGACCAGCAACTGAACGGCAAGGTGAGCTTCCTGCTGGATGCCGTGCTGGGCTTCATCAACATCGAACAGAACAACGGCGTGAAGGTGCTGACCGTGGTGTCCGTCGTCGGCATACCGCCGACCTTCGTCGTCGGGCTGTATGGCATGAACTTCAAGAACATGCCCGAATACAATTGGACGTACGGGTACCAATACGGCTGGGCGCTGATCCTGCTCAGCGTGGTCATCCCGCTGGTGTGGTTCCGGGTGAAAGGGTGGATCTAGCCTAGTCGATGACTTTTCATATCATGAAGCGTCATAGTTCTTGACTGAACCGCCCGGCGCCGGGCACGGTTCGCAGGTGCCCTATCCAGACGCAGCGCTCGGCATTGCCACACCGCCCGCCAGGCCGTTGCTCGGCCCTGCGCCGGATGCGTTCTTCGTGGAGGGCTACCTGTCCTACCTGATGGCCCGGGCGCAGCATCTGATCAGCGCGGAGTTCAACGCGCGCCTGGCCGCTGCCGGCGTGTCGCTGCCGGTGTGGCGGCTGCTGGCGACGGTGTATGGATCGGACGGCTTGCGCGTGGGGGAGCTGGCGCGGGCCATGCTGTACAAGCAGCCGACAGTCAGCAAGCTGATCGACCGCCTGGAGGCCGACGGCCTGGTCGAGCGCCGGGCGGTCGGCAAGGACCGGCGCACCGTGCTGGTGGTGTTGACACCCTCCGGACGCAGCCTGGTCGCCGGCTTGATCGCCGAGGCCCGCATCCACCAGGACGAAGTGCTGGGCGCGTTCACGAAAGCCGAGACCGAATCGATGTTCCGGATGCTGAGGCAGTTGATCGCCCGCCTGGGCGGCGAGACCGAGATCGGCGCGGCGACATCATGCTGAACGACCGCATCGAGGCCCGTTGGATCGACGCCTTCGCCCAGGTCTTCGCCCTGTGCAAGGTCGGCCCCGGCGACACGGCGTCGATCCTGTCGGAAACGCAGTCGCGCGACCTCAACGTCCACCTGGCCGAGCTGGCGTTGCTCCGCCTCGGCGCCCGGGTGCTCCACGTCAAGCTGCCGACGCCGGCGCCGCGCGTGGCCCTGCCGATCCGCTCGACCGGCGCATCGGACGTGATCCGCGGGCTGGGTCCGGTCATCGCGGCGCTGGCCGGCAGCAGCTTCGTCGCCGACTGCACGGTGGAGGGGCTGATGCACTGCCCCGACCTGCCGGCGATCCTGACGGGGGGCGCCCGGGTGCTGTACATCTCCAACGAGCATCCGGAGGCGCTGGAGCGTCTGCTGCCCGACCCGGCGCTGGCGCCGAAGGTCAAGGAGGCGGTGCGGCTGCTGAAATCCGGCAAGACGATGCTGGTCACCTCCCAGGCCGGCACCGACCTGCGCGTCGACATCGAGGGTGCGCGGACGGCGGGGATCTGGGGCTTCACCGACCGGCCCGGCACGCTCGCCCATTGGCCCGGCGGCCTGGCACTGGCCTTCCCGCGCGCGGGGGCGGTGCAAGGCACGCTGGTGCTAGATGCCGGGGACATGAACCTGACGTTCAAGCGCTACATCGAATCGCCGATCCGGCTGACCATCGAGCAGGATTACGTCACCGACATCGCCGGTTCGGGCACCGATGCGGAGTTGATGCGGCGCTACATCGCGGCCTGGGGCGAACCCGAGGCCTACGCCACCTCCCATGTCGGCTGGGGCATGAACCCGGCCGCCCGCTACGAGGCGCTGGCGATGTACGACCAGCGCGACATGAACGGGACGGAGCTGCGCGCCTTCGCCGGCAACTTCCTCTATTCGACCGGCGCCAACGAGTTCGCCAACCGCTACACGCAAGGCCATTTCGATATCCCCGTGCGGGGCTGCACGATCAGCGTCGATGGCCAGGTGGTGGTGCGGGACGGCAGCATGCAGGGCGCGTTCGCCTGAGAAGGAGGGGTTCCGTGGACATCGATCTCGACAGCATCACGATCGACCAGCCGATCTTCGACCAGCAATCGTTCCGGCTGACCGACAAGCAGGCTGGCCTGGCCGCGCGCGCGCGCCGGCTGGGCGAAAGCGTGTTCGCCGCCCGCGCGCCCAAATGGGACCGCGAGGCCACCTTCCCGATGGAGAATTTTCGCGACCTCGACCGGTCTGGCCTGTTGGCGATCTGCGTGCCCGAGGAGCATGGCGGCGAGGGCGCCGACCTGCTGACCTATGCGGTCGCTGCCACGGAGGTCGGCCGCTACTGCGGCGCCACCGCGCTGACCTGGAACATGCACGTCAGCTTCTGCCTGTGGACCGGCCACCTGGCCGACCAGCTCGACATGTCCGAGGACGACCGCCGCGCCCATGCCCGGCGCCGCGCCATCCACTACCGCCGCATCGTCGATCACGGGAAGATCTATTCGCAGCCCTTCTCCGAAGGCGGCGCGGCCGCGGCCGGGGCGGTGCCGTTCGGCACCAGGGTGCGGCAGGCGGAGGATGGCTGGGCGGTCACCGGCAAGAAGATCTTCGCCTCCCTGTCCGGGTTCGCGGATTATTACGGCGTGCTCGGCACGGAGGACCGCCCCGGCGCGGGCCGGCGCGACACGCTGTACATGGCGGTGCCCGCCAGCGCTCCGGGCGTCGAGGTGCAGGGCGAATGGGACCCGCTGGGCATGCGCGGCACCGTGTCCCGCAACCTGGTCTTCACCGACGTCCATGTCGGGCCGGACGAGATGCTGATGCCGCCCGGGCTGTATGCCCAGGGCGCGATGCGCTGGCCGCACATGTTCCTGACGCTGACCCCCGCCTACATCGGGTTGATGCAGGCGGCGTACGACTTCACCATCAAATACCTGCGCGGCGAGATGCCCGGCACGCCTGCGGTGAAGCGCCGCATGTACCCCACCAAGCAGATCGCCGTGGCGCAGATGACCGTGCTGCTGGAGCAGACCAAGGCGCTATGGTTCCAGGTGATGTCCGAGGCGCGGGTCGACCCCGGGAAGAGCCAGCGGCTGCGCGCCTACACCGCGCAATTCTCCGCCATGGAGAACGCCAACGAGATGGCGCGGCTGGCGATCCGCACCTGCGGCGGCCAGGCCATGCTGAAATCGTTGCCGCTGGAGCGCATCTATCGCGACAGCCGGTGCGGCTCGCTGATGCTGCCCTGGACGGCGGAACTCTGCCTCGACAAGCTGGGTCGCGAAAGCCTCTACGAGGCCGGCGAAACCGACGAGTGATGGGCGTCGGCACCTGGATCGAGCGCTGGGCGGATGTGCAGCCGGCCAAGACGGCAATCCATTTCGCCGGCGATTCGATCAGCTACGGCGCGCTGGCGCAGCGGATTTCCGCGATGGCGCGCTGGCTCGCCGATGACGTGCGGGTCCGCCATGGCGACCGCGTCGGGTTCCTGGGCACCAACCACCCCGATTGCATCGTGGCCCTGTTCGCCTGCGCCCGGCTGGGGGCGATCCTGGTGCCGCTGAACTGGCGCCTGACGGTCTCGGAGCACAGCTACATCGTCGCCAACGCCGAGCCTGTGGCGTTGCTCGTGACGTCCGAGTTCCGCCAGCATGCCGAGGCGCTGCGTGACGCGCTGGGCGATGCGGCGCCGATGCTCGCGGCGGTGGATTTCGCGGCCGCAGGGTGGCGCGCCATCGACGCCTCGCAGGAGGGCGTCGAGGCGCCGGCCGGATGTTACGACGATCCGCTGCTGCTGGTGTACACCTCGGGCACGACCGGGCGCCCCAAGGGCGCGGTGCTCACGCAGAATGCCATCCTGTGGAACGCCATAAACAGCATTCACGCGCATGACCTGGCATGCAGCGACCACATCCTGACCACGCTGCCGCTGTTCCACGTCGGCGGCATGAACATCCAGACGGTTCCGGCGCTGCACATGGGTGCGACCGTCACGCTCGCGGCCCGGTTCGACGCCGGGACCATGCTGCGGACGATCGCAGCCGCGCGTCCCACGGTCACGCTGCTGGTCCCCGCGACCGCGCAGGCCTTGCTCGGCCATGCCGAGTGGGCGGCCACGGATCTGTCGTCGCTCCGTGTCGTCGCCATGGGATCGTCGATCGTGCCGACGCCGATGATCCAGGCGATCCTCGACCGCGGTCCGGCGGTGACGCAGGTGTATGGCGCGACCGAGACGGCGCCGATCGCGATCTACCTGCGCGCTGCGGATTGCGGCCGGGTCGGATCGACCGGCAAGCCCGCCATCCATTGCGAGGCCAAGCTGGTGGACGGATCGGGCAAGCCGGTCCCGCCGGACGAGGTCGGCGAGATCCTGGTGCGCGGCCCCAACATCATCCAAGGCTATTGGCGTGACGACGCGGCGACGGCCGAGGCGCTGCGCGGCGGCTGGTTCCACACCGGCGACGTCGGCTATCGTGACGCGGAGGGGTTCTGGTACGTCACCGATCGCAAGAAGGACATGATCGTCTCCGGCGGCGAGAACATCTATCCCGCCGAGCTGGAGGCCGTGCTGCATGATTGCCCCGCAGTGCAGGAGTGTGCCGTCGTGGCCCGTCCGGACATGCGCTGGGGCGAGATCCCGGTGGCGGTCGTGGTGGTGAAACCCGGCCATGCGCTCAGCCACGAGGCGGTGATCGCGCTGTATGACGGGCGGCTGGCCCGGTTCAAGCGCCCGCGTGACGTGGTGTTCGCCACCGCGTTGCCGCGCAACGCCATGGGAAAGATCCTGAAGTTCGAGCTGCGTCGGCAACAGGCGGAGACCGCGTCGTGACGCTGGCCTATCTGCGCAACGGCCCGCGCCGCGTGGCCGAGCCGGTGCTGTTCCTGCACGGCATCGGCGGCGGGGCAGGCTGCTTCCAATGGCAGTTGGACGGCCTGTCCGACCGGTTCGACTGCATCGCCTGGGACGCACCGGGCTTCGGCCGGTCCTCACGCCTGGACGACGTGACCTTCCCGGCCCTGGCGCAGGCTGTCTGCCGATTGCTCGACCAGTTGGAGATCCCGGCGGTCCACCTGGTCGGCCACTCGTTGGGCGGCATGATCGCGCAGGAACTGGCGGCCACCCGGCCGGAGCGTTTGAAGAGCCTGGTGCTGGCTTGCACCAGCCCGTCCTTCGGCCGCCCGGATGGCGAGTTCCAGACGCAGTTCGTCGCCGATCGCCTGGGCCCGCTGGCGCGCGGCCAGTCGATGGCCGAGATCGCGGGCGAGGTGATCCCGACGCTCATGCCGAAAGCCAGCGCCCCGGACGTGGCGCTTGCCGTCGCTTGCATGGCGGCGATCCCGGAGGATGTGTATGCCGCGACGGTGCGCTGCCTCGTCACGTTCAACCGGCTGAAATCCCTGCCGGCGATCCGCGTGCCCACCCTGGCGCTGGCGGCGGAGAAGGACGGCGCCGCACCGCCGATGGTGCTGGAGAAGATGGCGGCCAAGATCCCCGGTGCGCAGTACCGCTGCATCCCGGAGGCCGGCCACCTGGCCAATATGGAAATGCCTAAGCTGTTCAACCAGGAGATCCGACGCTTCCTGGACGGAGTTGCCGGTTAGGCCGCGTTGCTGCCTTCCCCCGCCGCTGGCCGGGCTGGACTGCCGTCGAGGTTGGCCAAAACCTGGCGAAGATAGGCCATGAGTTGGCTGCGCTCGCGCGGATCGAAGGAGCGCAGGATGTCGTCGGCATGCTGCTCCGCAGCCGGAGCGATCTTCCAGTAGACCTCGCGTCCGTGATCGGTGAGGTGCACGTGGACCACCCGGCTGTCGTGCCTGGAGGCTTGCCTCACCACCAGCGCGTCGCGCTCCATCTGGTCGACCACCCGGCTCAGCGCGGATTGCGCGATCAGCGTCAGCCGCATCAACGCGCCGACGGCCAGGCAGTCATTCTCCATCAGCACCATCAGGACGCGCCAGCGTTGCACCGTCACGCCATAGGGGCGCATTCGCTCCAGCAACCGGGCGTTGAGGCGGCTGGTGATGAGGTGGAAGAGGTAGGGCGGGAACTGCTCCAGTTCCAAGGCCCGCGCTCCTTGACTCGTTGACATAGCCCACCTCCGGAAAGCATGATAACTCATATTTCCCGTGCCACCAAAATGGTCACAGCCGGAGATTCCCATGGCCGAACGTTCATTCAAACGAGAAGTCGAGGATTTGAAGCTGGGCGAGGGCGAGACCTTCACCGGCGAGGGCATCCTCGCCATCACCAAGGCCCTGCTGCAATCCGGCGTCGGCTATGTCGGTGGCTACCAGGGATCGCCGATCTCGCATCTGATGGACGTGCTGGCCGATGCGGAGGAGTTGCTGGACGAACTCGGCGTCCATTTCGAATCCTCCGCCTCCGAGGCATCTGCCGCGGCCATGCTGTCGGCCTCCGTGATGTACCCGATCCGCGGCGCGGTCACCTGGAAGTCGACGGCCGGCACCAACGTGGCCTCCGACGCCCTCACCAACCTGTCGTCCGGCGGCGTCACCGGCGGCGCGCTCATTGTGTTGGGAGAGGATTTCGGCGAGGGCTCGTCCATCCCGCAGGAACGCAGCCACGCCTTCGCAATGAAGTCGCAGATCTGGCTGCTCGACCCGCGGCCCAACCTGCAATCCATCGTCGACGCGGTGGAAAGCGGGTTCGAACTGTCGGAGGCGTCGAACACGCCGGTGATGCTGGAGGTGCGCATCCGCGCCTGCCACGTGCACGGGCAGTTCGTGGCCAAGGACAACAGGCGTCCTGCCTTCACGCTGCGGCAGGCCTTGGAGAATCCTCGGCGGGATGTGGGCCGCGTCGTGCTGCCCCCGGCCTCCATGGTGCATGACGCGGAGAAGCTCGGGCAGCGCTGGCCGCAGGCGGTGGAGTTCATCCGGTCCCGCAAGCTCAACGAGCGCTTCGGTCCGGAGCAAGGCGAGGTGGGCATCATCCTCCAGGGCGGCATGTACAACAGCGTGATGCGCGCGCTGCAATATCTTGGCCTGGCCGACGTGTACGGCGACACGGCGGTGCCGCTGTACGTGCTGAACGTCACCTACCCGCTGGTGGATGACGAGGTGGCCGAATTCTGCCGCGGCAAGAGCGCCGTCATCATGGTGGAGGAGGGGCATCCGGAATACCTGGAGCAGGCCGTCGGCACCGTGCTGCGCCGTTGGGACCTGCCGACCCGGCTGCACGGCAAGGACATGCTGCCCCGTGGCGGCGACTACACCACCACCGTGCTGATGACCGGGATCGAGACGTTCCTGGACCGCTACGGCCGCGCGCTGCTGGGCAACCGGCCGCCGAAGCCGGATGCGCAGCCCATCCTGGCCGACCCGAAGATCAAGGCGCTGGCCGAGGCCGTGCCGCCGCGGCCGGCCGGCTTCTGCATCGGCTGTCCAGAGCGGCCAATCTTCGCGGCGATGAAGCTGATGGAGAAGGATCTCGGGCAGCATCACATCTCCGGCGATATCGGCTGCCACATCTTCGCCGCGCTGCCGCCCTTCAACCTGGGCGGCATCACCATGGGCTACGGCCTGTCCGGCGCGGGCATGTCGGCCTTCAACGTGGAGGCGGACAAGCGGCCGATCGCGGTGATGGGCGATGGCGGCTTCTGGCATAACGGCCTGTCGTCCAGCATCGGCAATGCCGTCTTCAACAAGCATGACGGCGTCCTGCTGATCGTGGACAACCACTACTCGGCGGCGACCGGCGGGCAGGACATCCCGTCCTCCCGCGCCACCAACCCGAACCGCGCCACCAACAACACGATCGCGGCCGCCGTGAAGGGCGTCGGCGTGGATTGGGTGCGGCAGATCGACCGCACCTACGACGTGGGCAAGATGCGGGACGTGCTGAAGGACGCGCTGACGACGACCCACAAAGGTCCCAAGGTGATCGTCGCGTCCTCCGAATGCTCGCTGAACAGGCAGCGCCGGGTGGCGCCGTTGTTCAAGAAGGCCGTGCAGGACGGCAAGCGCATGGTCCGCGAACGCTTCGGCGTGGACGAGGACATCTGCACGGGCGACCATGCCTGCATCCGCCTGTCGGGTTGCCCGTCGCTCTCCGTGAAGCACGTCGATGACCCGTTGCGGGACGACCCGGTGGCCGTGGTCGACAATTCCTGCGTCGGTTGCGGCAATTGCGGCGAAGTGGCGGAGGCCGCCGTGCTATGCCCGTCCTTCTACCGCGCCGACATCGTGCACAATCCGACCTGGCTCGACCGCACGATGGCCCGGTTGCGCGGGGCCGTCATCGCTTTCCTGCAAAACCGGCGCGACCGCCGCCGCGTGACCTTCGCGCCCTCGGTGACGCCGGTATGACGACCCGCTCGGTCACGCTCGCGCCGGCCCGGTTCGCGGCGGACCGGCCGATCAGCATCGCCGTCCTGGCGATGGGCGGCCAGGGCGGCGGGGTGCTGTCGGACTGGATCGTGGCGCTGGCGGAGGCGGCGGGCTGGGTTGGCCAATCCACCTCCATCCCCGGTGTGGCGCAGCGGACCGGCGCCACGATCTACTATATCGAGATGCTGCAGGCCAAGGACGGCAAGCGGCCCATCCTGTCGCTGATGCCGACGCCGGGCGACGTGGATCTGGTGCTGGCCGCCGAGTTCATGGAGGCCGGCCGCTCCATGCTGCGCGGGTTGGTGACGCCGGACCGCACGACCTTGATCACCTCCGACCATCGCGCCTTCGCCGTCTCGGAGAAGGAGCGGCCCGGCGATGGCCGCGGCGACCCGGGCACGGTGGTCGCCGCCGCCGGCATCGCGGCCAGGCGCGTCATCTCGTTCGACATGCAGGCCCTGGCGGAGCGGTCGGGCAGCGTGATCTCCGCCGCGCTGTTCGGCGCGTTGGCCGCCTCGGGGGGCCTGCCGTTCCCGCGGGCAGCGTTCGAGGCCGTGATCCGCGGCGGAGGCAAGGGGGTCGATGCCAGCCTGCGGGCGTTCTCCGCCGCCTATGACCGGACGCAGGAGCCGTCCCCGCCTGCCATCGTGCAGGCCCGTCCCGCTGTTCCATCGGCGAATGGCCACCCGGCGCTCGACCGCATCGTCGCGCGCATCCACACGGGCTTCCCCGTGCAGGCTCAGGCGATGGTGCTGGCCGGCAGCAAGCGGCTGGTGGAGTACCAGGACCTCAAATACGCCGACGACTACCTGGACCGGCTGGACCGCCTGGAGCGGCTGGACGAGCAGAATGGCGGCGCTGCCAAGGACTACGCCTTCACCACCGCCTGCGCGAAATATCTCGCCGTCGCGATGGCCTATGACGACGTGATCCGGGTTGCGGATCTGAAGACGCGGGCCAGCCGCTTCGACCGGGTGCGCAGGGAGGTCGGCAGCAAGTCCGGCCAGCTCGTCTACACCACGGAGTACATGCATCCGCGGATGGACGAGGTCATCGGCATGATGCCGGCGCCGCTGGGCCGCCTGCTGCAGCGCCTGCCGGGACTTACCCGTTCGCTGGACCGGGTGGTCAACCGCGGGAGGCGGGTGCGCACCGGCACGCTCATGGGCTTCGTCAGCCTGTATGTCATCGGCGGCTTGCGGCCGCTCCGCCGGGTGACGTTGCGGCACCGGCACGAGATGGACCATATCGGCGCCTGGCTGCAGCTCGCGACCCGGACGCTGCCGTTGGATTACGACCTGGCCGTCGAGACGATCGCCTGCCGCCGGCTGGTCAAGGGATATTCCGACACGCACTCGCGCGGGCTCTCGAAGTTCGACCGGGTGCTGGCCTTCGTTCCGAGGCTGACCGGCCGGCCGGATGGCGCCGCGTGGCTCCGACGCCTGCGGCAGGCCGCGCTAGTGGACGAGAAGGGCGACGCCCTGGATGGCGCCCTGAGGACCGTCGCCAGCGTCTATGGCTGAGCGAGCGCCGCCCCGTGATCAAGGCCTTTGACTTGGATATCGTTTGTTAACCGGACCATGCTCTATTCCGCCGAATGCTGCCGACCGTGAGCAGCTTTGAAGGAGAGTTTGCAGTATGGTGACGTGGTTTCGCGAAAGGGCACCCATCAGGCGCAAGCTGACCATCTCGTTCGGCCTCATGACGATGCTGACGGTTGGTGCTCTTGCCTTGGCCTGGTGGGC
This sequence comes from uncultured Acetobacteraceae bacterium, assembly GCA_964244585.1. Lineage (GTDB taxonomy): Bacteria > Pseudomonadota > Alphaproteobacteria > Acetobacterales > Acetobacteraceae > LMUY01. The sequence continues at coordinate 78,902 of CAXTJM010000013.1, forward strand.
CGCGATGGAGCTGGACCCGCGCAGCGGGCCGGCGGCGGACCGCGTGCAAACCGTCCTGTGGATAGGTTCTGCCACGCTGGTCGGCGTGGCGATCGCGCTTGGCTATGCGTTGAACAGGATCATCTCCAATCCATACGTGACGACTGTCGTGCGGATGGAAGGGCTTGCGGCCGGCGACCTCGAAACCCCGATCCAGTTCACGGCCTACGCCGATTGCGTCGGCCGCCTGACCAAGGCGATGTTCACCTTCCGCGACAATGCATTGGCCAAGGTCCAGGCGGATGCCGACGCGGTCACCGCCGCCCGGCAAAGCGAGGAGGAGCGGCGCGCGGCAGAGGCGGCCGCCATCAATCGGCAGGAGGAGCTGGTGGTCGGCTCCATCGGCGCAGGATTGGAGCGGCTGGCCGCAGGTGACCTGACCTTCGTTCTGGCTGACGCCCTGCCGGGGGCGTACGAACGCCTGCGCAGCAATTTCAACCAGGCCGTCACCAAGCTCCACGACGCATTGACGGTGATCACCGCGAACACCCGTACCATGCGGTCGGGCGCCACCGAGATCTCCAGCGCGGCGGACGACCTGTCGCGCCGGACCGAGCAGCAGGCCGCCAGCCTGGAGGAAACGGCCGCGGCCTTGGACGAGATCACCGCGACCGTGCGGCGCACGGCCGAGGGCGCCCAGCATGCGCGGAATGTCGTGTCCCGGACCAAGGAAAACGCCGAACAATCCGGCGCCATCGTCCGCGAGGCGGTCACGGCCATGGACAGCATCGAAACATCGTCGCGCCAGATCGGCCAGATCATCGGCGTGATCGACGAGATTGCCTTCCAGACCAACTTGCTGGCGCTGAACGCCGGGGTGGAGGCCGCCCGCGCCGGGGATGCGGGACGGGGCTTCGCCGTGGTGGCCAGCGAAGTGCGGGCACTCGCCCAGCGCTCTGCGGAGGCTGCCAAGGAGATCAAGGCGCTGATCTCCGCCTCCGAGCAGCATGTCGGCACCGGTGTCAGGCTGGTGTCGCAGACCGGCGCGGCGCTGGGCAAGATCCTCGGCCAGGTCGCGGAGATCGACGGCGTCGTCGGCGAGATCGCGGCATCGGCGGGCGAGCAATCGGCGGGCCTGGCCGAAGTGAACACGGCCATCAACCAGATGGACCAGGTCACGCAGCAGAACGCCGCCATGGTCGAGCAAAGCACCGCCGCCAGCCACTCGCTCGCGCAGGAGGCCGATGAGTTGGGCCGCTTGACCGGGCGGTTCCAGATCGCCGGGACAGCGGATTCGAACGTCGAACCCCTGCGCCGGGATGCGGCGCCCCGGCGTTCGGCGCCGCAGCTCAGGGTGGTCCCGCGGCCCTCCGGCACGGCCGCCAGCCGCAAGGCCGCGCCCGCCGGGCAGCAGGATGGGTGGGAGGAGTTCTGACGACTTGGTCCGAACGGCCGGCCCCTCCCGCGGCTCAGCGCCCGCTTCGACCCGGCGCGACGACGTAGGGAAGGGCCGCCGCCAATGACGACGCGATATCGTGCTTCGGTTGGAACCCCAGCTCCCGTGCCGCGGCCCCGATGTCGAACGGGTGGTTCCGTTGGTGCGGGAAGCCGGCGAAGCCGGTGCCGGGCAGGGCGGGCAGGGTGATCGCGACGTCCGGCCGCAGGGCCTGTGCCGCGGCGACGAAATCGTCGAGCCCGTTGAGCCTGCCGCTGCCGATGAAGTACACGCGGGACGGCAAGGCCGGTGCGTCCAGCGCAGCCACGTTCGCGGCGGCCACGTCCCGCGCGTCGATGAAGTCGTCGCCACCGCTCCACAGCAGGAACGGGTCGGTGATCGTCACGGGTTCGCCCGGCCTGCCGCCAAGCAAGGTCTGGATCAGCTTGCCTGGAACGGAGTTGTTGGGGCCGCGCCAAAGCCCGAGCACGGCGGCATAGCGCAGCATCCCCACCGACAAGCCGTAGCGGTCGCCGTAGAGATGGGTGAAGAATTCACCCGAAAGCTTGCTTGCCGCATAGAAGCTGCCGGGCCGGTCGGCCACGACCTCCAGGGCGAAATTTTCGATGATCGGCGCGCTCACGCCGCGATGGAACGTCGAATAGGCCACCGTCGTGGAGGAGCCGAACACGAAGCGCGTTATCCCGGCCCGGCGGCAAGCCTCCAACAGGGTCACCGTGCCGAGCACGTTGGCCGCCACGCCGGCCGGCGGGTCCACGTTGAACGCGAGGCTGAGCATCGCGGCGGTGTGCAGCACCCGGTCGACCGCATGGTCGCCGAGTATCCGGTCCAGCGCGGCGGCATCGCCAATGTCGGCTTGCACCACCGGCACCTGGCCGCCGGGCAGCAGGGACGCGATCGCCGCCGCGTTCGGCCGGTTGTCCAGCAGCACGACCCGCTGGCCGGCGTCTGCCAGCAGCCGCGCCGTGTGACAGCCGATCAGCCCGGCGCCGGTGACCAGGATCGCCATGGCTACACCCCGGGCACGGGCGCGCCTTCCTGCATGACCAGGTGGTAAACCCGGCCCTTGAACAGCGGCATGACGGCGGCGATGGTCTCGCGCACCTGGTGGCGCACCGGGCTGGCGAGCGCTGCATGCATCGCGGCCAGGTCGGTGAAGTACAGGTCGAACTGCACGTAGATCGCCGGCGCAGACGGCTCGCTCTCCACCGGCTTGCGCAGCCGCACTTCGTGCAGGCCGGGATAGCTGGCGATCGCCTGCAGCACGGTGTGTTCCATCTGGTGGTCGAACGCCGGGCGGTCGGCCTCTGCCACGCTGCCCTCCAGCATGGCGCTGCGGATGATCATGCTCTGCTTCCTTTCGGCTGTTTCGGGGTCGCGTCCGTCAGCGCGGCCACGCTGCGCTCCGTGGCCAGAAGATGCGAATCCATCAGCGCCACCGCCCGGTCGGTGTCGCGCCCCACCACTGCCTTCACGATCGCGGCGTGCTCGGCCGTGGCATCGCGCACCAGCGCCCGGGTCTCGCGGTGGTTCAGCAGGCGCAACTTGCGGTATCGCTCCGACTGGTCGGCGAGCGTGGTCCAGAACCGCTTCAGCCAAACGGACGGGCAGGCCGCCACCAGCGCGGCATGCAGCCGCCTGTGCTGCACTTCCCAGTGCTGCGCGGTGGCTCGGTCATCGGGCGAGGTCGGCAAGGGGGTGCGGGACAGCAGGTGCATGGCCGAAACGATCTCCGCCTCCCAGGCCGCATCGCCATGCGCGATCGCCTGGGCCAGGCACAGCCGTTCGATGTCGCGCCGCGTGGCCATCAGGTCGGCGAGTTCGGCCGGCGACGTTTCCACCACGCGGGAGCCGCGATGGTTCTCCGCCTCGACCAGGCCCTCGATCGACAGGCGCATCAACGCCTCCCGGATTGGGGTAAGCCCGAGGTCGAACCGGTCCCGCAAATCCGCCACGCGCAGCCGTTCGCCCGGCATCAGCTCCCCATGCAGGATTTCCGCACGAAGCAGGTGATAGGCGCGGTCGGTCAACGACTGCGGCGTCGCGGCCCGTGCGGGCGAGGAGCGGTCGTCGAAGGTCGAGTCCATCACCGGTTTTCTGTTGACCGAGGGATTTTATAAATTCATCGTGTCTTTATAGCAAGCTCGCGACGGGCTGAAGGAACCGCCATGCCGATGCCGACCTGGTCACTCGCCACCCTCGACGCCGCAGGCGCGCCGGTCGCCTGCATCGAGCTTGGTGGCGTGCTGTATCGCCTGCAGCCAAGCCTCGCCCGCGCCGGCCTGCCCGGCATGGCCGCGGTGATCGACCTGTTCGCCGATTGGGACCGCGCGAAGGCCGCCATCGAGGCGAGCTTGCCGCTGCTCGACCAGGCGGACGTCATGGCGCCGGGCCCGCGTCTGTCGCCGCTGCTGTATCCAGGCAAGGTGTTGTGCGCCGGGGCCAACTACTTCGACCACCTTGCCGAAATGGGCATGCCCGGCGCGAAGAAGGCGGACCAGCGCCTGTTCTTCTTCATGAAGCCCGCCCGCAACGCCGTCGTCGGCGAGGGCGACACCGTGCAGATGCCGATCGGGACCAACGCCTTCGATTGGGAGGTCGAGCTTGCCGCCGTGATCGGCCGCCGCGCCCGCAACGTCCCCGTCGAGCAGGCGCTGGACCATGTCGCCGGCTACACCGTCGCGATCGACTTCTCCGCGCGCGACCATAACCGCGCGCCGGAAACCTTCTACAAGCTCGATTGGGTGGCGGGAAAGGCCAACGACACGTGCTGCCCGCTGGGCCCGCGTCTCGTGCCGGCCGGCGTGCATGACGACTGGCAGGATATCGGCCTGCAGCTCAGCGTGAACGGCGTGGCCAAGCAGGATGGCCGCAGCAGCCAGATGATCTTCTCCATCGCCGAGCAGATCGCCATCGCGTCCCGCATCATGACGCTCGACCCGGGTGACGTGCTGCTGACCGGGACCCCGGCCGGCGTGGGCGTGCCGAAAGGCACCTTCCTTGCCGTGGGCGACCGCGTCGAGGCATCGATCGACGGGATTGGCAGCCTTGCGGTGCGGATCCAGTCGCCATCCGGCTGACCAGAGGGAGCTTGCCATGATCACCAGACGCACCACGCTCACCGCCATGGCGGCCTGCCTGGCCGGCGGGACTGCCCAGGCGCAGCCGGCGCCGACGCGGCTGCGGGTCTCCACCGCCTCGCCGCCCAGCGACTTCCTGGCCAAGGCGCTCGACCAGATGAAGGCCGAGCTGGACGCGGCCAAGATCGGGCTGGCGACCGAGATATACCCGGCCGGCACCCTGTTCAAACAGGGGACCGAGGTGCCCGCGATGCAGCGCGGCACGCTCGAGATGAGCACGATGACGACCTTCGAGGTCGCACAGCAGATTCCGGAATACGGCTTCTTCAACCGCGGCTACCTGCTGCGCGACTACGATCACCTGCGCCACGTGTTCGACGGTCCCGTAGGTGCCGCCTATCGCAGGGACGTGTCGGCCAAGATGGGGATCGAGATCCTCGCCGTGGCCTATCTGGGCACCCGCCAGGTCAACCTGCGCAAGCGCCGGACGGTCAACACCTCGGCCGACCTTGCGGGCATCAAGATGCGGATGCCGGGCGGCCCGGAATGGCTGCTGCTGGGCCGCGCGCTGGGGGTCGATGCGGTGCCGCTGGGCGCGCCCGAGGTCTACCTGGCGCTGAAGACCGGCACGATCGATGGCCAGGAGAACCCGCTCTCCATCTTCAACGCCACCAAGCTCTACGAGGTGACCGAGCAGGTCTCCTTGACCAGCCATCTGATCCAGCCGGTGTTCATCAACATCGCGACGCCGGCCTGGAACAAGCTGACGCAGGAGCAGAAGACCGGGCTCGAGGCAGCGGCCAAGCGCGCCGGCAGCTTCAACGACCAGGCCCGGCTGGCCGACGAGAAGACCGTCACCGACGGGCTCGTCGCGCGCGGGCTTACCGTCAACACGCCGGATATCGCCGCGTTCCGCGCCAATGCCGACAAGGTCTATGCCGCGTCGGACATGGCCAAGGCCTGGAACATCGACCTGATGAAACAGGTGCAGGCGATCGGCTGAGCCGTCGGCATGCAACCGACAGCGCCGTCGACGCCCAGGCTGCTGCGGCTGGCCCAGTTCGGCGCGAACATCGTGGCGGCGGTGATGTTCATCGCGGTGTTCGTCATCTTCTGCGCCAAGATCGTGGCCCGCTACGGCGAGCACGCGGACATGGCGTGGGCGGACGAGGTGTCGATCATCCTGTTCATCTGGATCATCTTCTGGGCCAACGCCTTCATCCTCGGTGAACGCGACCACATCCGCTTCGACCTGGTCACCCACGCCGTGCCGCCGGGCGCGCGCCGGATCATGGCCATCCTGCGCAACCTGCTGTTCGCCGGGCTGTTCGCCTACGTCCTGCCGGACACGATCGACTACATCCAGTTCTTGTGGCGTGAGCGCACGCCGGTGCTGGGCTGGCGGCTGGACTACGTCTATTCCTGCTTCGGCGTGTTCATCGCCACCGTGCCCCTGCGCGCCGCCTGGTCGGTGATCCGCCTGTGCGGGCCGAAATGGCGGACCCAGCTCTGAGCGGGCAACTTTGGGTCCTGTTGGGCGTGTTCGGCGTCACCGCCGTGCTGGGTGCGCCGCTCGGGATCTCCATGCTCGCATCGGGCTTCGCCTATCTGATCGCGAGCCACCAGGATCTGGGCCTGGTCACCGACCAGACCATGAACGGGCTGTACAACAGCTACCTGCTGATCGCGATCCCGCTGTTCATCTTCGTCGCCAACGTCATGAACGCCAGCGGCGTGATCGAGCGGATGCTCAACTGCGGTTCCGCCGTGGTGGGGCACCTGCCCGGCGGCCTTGCCCAGGTGAACGTCGTCTCGAACCTGATCTTCTCCGGCATGAGCGGCAGCGCGGTGGCGGATGCGTCCGGGCCGGGACTGATCATCGCGCGGATGATGACCAAGAACGGCCGCTACCCGCGCGGCTTCGCGGCCGCCACCTCCGTCGCGTCGGCCACGCTCGGGCCGCTGATGCCCACCTCGATCCCGATGATCTTCTACGCGCTGATCGCCAACGCCTCCGTGGGCGCCATGCTGCTAGGGGGGCTGGTCCCCGCCGGGCTGATGGCGGCGGCGTTGATGGCGGCGGTCGGCATCGTCGCGCGCCGGCGCGACTTCCCGCGCGAGGTGAAGACCCCGTGGCGCCGCCTGCCGGGCATCTTCGTCCGCGCCATCCCGCCGCTGCTGCTGCCGGTCATCCTGCTGGGCCTGATCTATTCCGGCGTCACCACGCCGACCGAGGCTGCCGCCATCGCGGCCGCGTATGCCCTCGCACTGGCCTTCCTGGTCTACCGCACCATGATGCTGGCCCATCTCTTCCCGGTGATCTTCGCCACCGTGAAGGCGACCACGATGATCGCCACCATCATGGCCGGTGCCTTCGTATTCAACTACGCCGTCGCCAACGAGAACGTCCCGCAGCTCATCCAGGGCATGCTGCTGTCGTGGCACCTCTCGCCGACCGGCTTCCTGCTCTGCGTCAACCTGCTGATGCTGGTGCTGGCCATCTTCCTGGACGAGGTGACGATCCTGCTGGTGATCGTGCCGCTGCTGATCCCCATCGCGCAGCAGCTTGGCATCGACCTGGTGCATTTCGGCATCGTCGTCGTGCTGAACATGATGGTGGGGTTGACCCTGCCGCCGCACGGGCTGCTGCTGTTCGTCATGAGCGGGCTGACCGGCACGCCGCTGCTGGAGATCTTCCGCGAGATCCCCCCCTTCATCGTGGCGATGATGCTGGTCGTGCTCGCCGTGACCTTCCTGCCGGAATTGGCGCTCTGGCTGCCGACCCATGCCGGGATGCTGAAACCTTGATCGCCCGGCGGACTGTTCCGGGCTACACATGATCCGCCCGGTGCCGGGCTTGCCCAGGAGATTACCATGCGGTTCCGCTTCGCCCTGCTGCTCGCCGGCTGCTGCATCGCCCAACCGGCTTTGGCGCAGGACATCACGATCGGCATCTCCGCCACGCTGACCGGGCCCAACGCGGCCAACGGCGTGCCGTACCGCAACGCCGCCGAAATCTACCCCAAGACGCTCGGCGGCGTGCCCGTCCACTACATGATGCTGGATGACGGGACGGACGCCACGACGGCGGCCAAGAATGCGCGCACCTTCGTGGACGACAAGGTGGATGCGATCCTCGGCTCCACCTCCTCCATCACGGCCGCCGCGATGATGGACATCGCGGTGGCGGCCGGCACGCCGCAGATCGCGCTCAGCCCGGTGGTGATCTCCGACGCGCACCGCCCCTTCGTGTTCAGCCTGCCGCAGCCGGTGCCGATCATGGTGTCCGCCATCGTGGCGGACGCCAAGAAGCGCGGGGTCAAGGCGATCGCCTTCCTCGGCTACAATGACGGCTGGGGCGACCTGAACTGGAACGCGTTGAACGAGGTGGCCAGGCCCGCCGGGATCACGGTGCCGCTGGGCGAGCGGTTCGGCCGCACCGACACTTCCGTGACGGCGCAGGCGCTGAAGATCGTCGCCGCCGCGCCGGACGCCGTGTTCATCGGCGCGTCCGGCACGTCGGGCGCCTTGCCGGAGACGACGCTGCGAGACCAGGGCTATGACGGGTTCATCTACCAGACCCATGGCTCGGTGATGAAGCCGTTCATCGACGCGCTGGGCGCCGCGGGCAACGGCACCATGCTGCCCTCCGGCCCGATCGTGGTCGCCGCGGACCTGCCGGACAGCAACCCGATCAAGGCGGTGTCGCTCGACTTCATCGCCAGGTACGATGCGAAATGGGGGAAGGGCGCGGCCAGCCCGATCTCCGGCTATGCCTGGGACGGCATGCTGGTGCTGGACGCGGCGGCTGCAACGGCGCTGAAGACGGCCAAGCCCGGCACGCCGGAGTTCCGCATCGCCTTGCGCGACGCCTTGCAGGACGGGCACGACGTCGTCGGCACCAACGCGGTGTACCACTTCACGCCGCAGGACCATTACGGCGTCGACGACCGTTCCCGCGTCATCGTGGCGATCAAGGACGGGGCGTTCCACCTGGTGCCGTAGCGCCCGGCCATGAACGCCAACATCGCATTGCTGCTGGTGCAGGACGGGCTGACCAGCGGTTTCATCTACGCGTTGCTGACCTTGACGATCCTGCTGGTGTTCCTGGTCACCCGTATCCTGTGGATCCCCGCAGGCGACTTCCTGGTGCTGGGCGCGGTGAGCCTGGCGGTATTGCGGCAGGGCGTGGCGCCGGGCACGATCTGGATCGCCCTGGGCCTGGGCGTGTTGGCGGCCGCGTGCGAGATGCTGCGTCCCGGCCGGGCCGGCCGGTGGCAGGCGGCGCTCGGCTGCCTGGTGCCGCCGTCGATCATGGTGCCGCTGATCCTGTGGCTCGCGCCGTTGCGGCCGACCGTCGCCGTGCAGATCCTGCTGGTGCTGGCGCTGGTCGGGCCGATGGGGTTCGCGTTGTACCGCCTGGCCTTCCGGCCGCTGGCGGACCGCTCGATGCTGATCCTGCTGTTCATGGCGGTGGCGGTGCATTTCAGCCTGATCGGCTTCGGCCAGATCGCCTTCGGGTCGGAGAGCTTCCGCACCCCCGCCTTCCTGCCCGGCCGGCTGGACGTGCATGTCACCCGGCTGTCCTACCAGTTCCTGCTGATCGTCGCGATCTCGCTCGCGCTCATGACCGGGCTGTGGCTGTTCACCCAGTATACGCTGTGGGGCAAGGCGTTGCGCGCCACGGCGATCAACCGATTCGGCGCCCGGCTGGTCGGCGTGCGGACGGAGGCGGCGGGCGCGCTCGCCTTCACCCTGGCCGCCACCCTCGGCGCGCTGTCCGGCGTGCTGATCGGGCCGGTGACGGCGCTGTACTACGATTCCGGCTTCACCATCGGGGTGAAGGGGTTCATCGGCACCGTTATCGGCGGCATGGTCAGCTTCCCGCTCTCGCTGCTCGGCGCCGTGCTGGTGGGCGTGGTGGAGACCTTCGCCTCGTTCTACGCCTCCGCCTTCAAGGAGGTGCTGGTCTACGCGCTGCTGCTGCCGTTCCTGCTCTGGCGCTCGTCCCTGTCCCGCCTTCCGGAGGAGCCGGAGCAGTGACGCCGTACCGCGCCATGCTGCTGGTCGTGGCCGCCCTCGTCGCCGCCATTCCGCTGCTGGCGCCGCTCGGGCTGGTGACGTCGTTCACCTATATCGGCATCGACTGCCTGGTCGCCATCGGCCTGGTGCTGCTGGCGGGCATGGCGGGCCTGGTGTCGTTCGGCCAGGCGGCGTTCTGCGGTATCGGCGCCTATGCCACGGCGAAGCTGACGACCTCCTATGGCTGGACTGCGCTGGAGAGCCTGCCCGTGAGCCTCGCCGCGACCGCGGTCGCGGCCCTGGTCCTCGGCGCGGTGACGGTGCGGCTGGCAGGTCACTACCTCGTGCTGGGCACGCTGGCCTGGGGCACGGGGGTGTTCTACCTGCTCGGCAACATGCCGGGCTTCGGCGGCTTCAACGGCATGATCGGGCTGCCGCCGATCCGCCTGGGCACGCTCGCGTTCGACACGCCGCGGGCGAGTTGCGCACTGGCATGGGCGGTCACCGGGCTGGCGTTCCTGATGGCGGTGAACCTGCTGGACAGCCGCATCGGCCGGGCGATCCGCAGCCTGCCGGCGCGCACCATGGCGGAGAGCCTGGGCGTTCCGACTGCCGGCCTGAAGCTGGCCGTGTTCGTGGTCGCCGCCTTGCTGGCGGGCATGGCGGGGTGGTTGCAGGCGCATCAGATCCGCGTCGTCAATCCCGGCCCGTTCAACGTATCGGCCTCGCTCGACGATCTGTTCATGGTGGTGATCGGCGGCATCGGCAGCCTTGGCGGCGCCCTGATCGGCCCGGTGATCTTCGAGACGCTGCAGAACTGGCTGCGCGAGCTGCTGCCGTGGCTGCTGGGCCGCAGCGGCAGCTTCGAGATGGCGGCGTTCGGCCTGCTGGTCATGCTGCTGTTGCAGACCGTGTCCTCCGGGTTGATGCCGCTGCTCGCCCGGGTGCTGCCAGCCCGGCCGCCCCGCCTGGCGCCAGCCCATGCGGCCGCGCTGCTGCGGCGGCGGCAGCCGGTGGCAGGCGAGGTCCTGCTTCTGGTCGAGGCGGCGGTGAAACGCTTCGGCGGCCTGGTGGCGGTCAACCGGGTCAGCCTGGGGCTGCGCGCCGGCGAAATCCTCGCGGTGATCGGGCCGAACGGCGCGGGTAAATCCACCTTGTTCAACCTGCTGACCGGCGTGTTGCGGGCGGATGCCGGGCGGATCACCCTGGCCGGGCAGCGGATCGAACGCCTGTCGTCGCGCCAGGTCGCGGCGCTTGGAGTGGCGCGCACGTTCCAGCACGTGCTGCTGCGGCCCGGCATGTCCGTGCTGGAGAACGTGGCCCTGGGCGCCCACCGCCGCGGCCGCAAAGGCGTCTTCGCCGCGGTCGCGCGGCTGGACCGGGCGGAGGAGGCGAGCCTGCTGCGCGAGGCCCAGGCGCAACTGGACCGGGTCGGCATCGGCCACCTGGCGGCGCGGCCGGCGTCCAGCCTCGCCCTCGGGCAGCAGCGGCTGCTGGAGATCGCCCGTGCCCTGGCCGCCGACCCCAGCCTGCTGCTGCTGGACGAGCCGGCCGCCGGGCTGCGCCACCAGGAGAAGCAGGCGCTCTCCGCCCTGCTGGGCACGCTGCGCCAGCAAGGCGTGTCGATCCTGCTGGTCGAACACGACATGGGCTTCGTCATGGGACTGGTGGACCGCGTCGTCGTGATGGAATTCGGGGTCAAGATCGCCGACGACGCGCCAGACGCCGTCCGCCGCGACCCGGCGGTGCTGGAGGCCTATCTGGGCGGCGTTCCGTCCGACGCCGCACCGGTGGCACTGTGACCCCGTTGCTGGAAGTCCGCGGGCTTTCGGTCTCCTATGGCAAGGCCGAGGCGGTTCGGCATGTCGACCTGACCGTCGCACCCGGACAGGTCGTCACCGTCATCGGGCCGAACGGGGCCGGCAAGTCCACCTTGCTGCTGGCGCTGATGGGCGCGCTGCCAGCCCGCGGCGCCATCCGCTTCGACGGCGCCGCGATCACCGCCCAGCCGATGGAGAGCCGGGTGGAGGCCGGGCTGGCCCTGGTCCCGGAAAGCCGTGCGCTGTTCGGCACGATGTCGGTGCGGGATAATTTGCTGTTGGGCGGCTTTGGCCGGCGTCGCCTGTCCCGCGCGTCGCGGCGGACGGAGCTGGCGGCGGTCTACGCGCGATTCCCCCGCCTGGAGGAGCGCGCCGAGCAGATGGCCGAGACCCTCTCGGGCGGGGAGCGGCAGATGCTGGCACTTGGCCGGGCGCTGCTTGGCCGGCCGCGATTGCTCATGCTGGACGAACCGTCGCTCGGCCTCGCCCCTCGCATCGTCGCCGAAATCCTGCAGATCGTGGTGGGGCTACGCTCGCTCGGCGTGTCGATCCTGCTCGTGGAGCAAAATGCGCGCGCCGCGTTGCAGATCGCCGACGAGGGCTACGTGCTCGAACACGGCGCCGTGGTGGCGCACGGCCCTGCCGCCGTGTTACGGTCCGATCCCCGGGTGGTCGAGATCTATCTGGGCGCAGCCTCTTAGCACCCGATCACGGTTCGTGGCCCATGATGTATTCGTAGAGCGCTTTGCCGTGGTCGGACCGGCCGAGCATCTGCTCGTTATCCTCATAGATGAGGATGTCGGCCTGGCCCAGGTCACGTGCCCGCGTCGCCTCGCTGAATGGCTGTTCCTCCATGTCGCCGTCGTCCCATGTCAAAACGAAGGTGTGCCAGTATTCGTATTCGATCACAGCGGGATGGCAGCGCTGCCGGCTCAGGCTGTCGCCGATCGCATGGGCGAAGCTGCCGCCCACCATGGCGATCTTCAGGGGCGTGCAGCCCGCGATGTCGGGTGTTGGCTCCAGCTCCACCTTCGGAGTCGGATCCTGCTCCGGAAGCCACAGCAGGTTCATCAGCACGGCAAGGTCGATGTCTGGGCCGAACGGCTCGTCCGCGAAGTGCCACTGGAACCCGGCCGGGTTCAACGCCGCGTCGTGGCGCAGGCCGCCGAGCCTGGCGGCGACCGCCTGCCCGGCGAGCATGCCGCCGACCGCGTTCCAATGCGTGCCGTTCTGCGGGAACAGGGCGAACGGATACGTTCCATGCGCCGCGCTGACGACGGCTGTCGTGTCGACCACGTTCACGCCGGCCGCGCGCACCAGCGCGATCCAGGCCGGGACCAGTCCGGTCCGGTCCGGCACGGCGGCCGGGCAGGGCATGCCGGGCGGCATGAAGCCCGGGTATTGGCCGACCTTGGAGGGCGTCACGACGTAGAGGAAGGTTTTGCGCTGCCGCTCGACCGCGTCCTGCATCTCGCGGATGTGTCCGGCCCAGATCCGCGCCGCCGGCAGGAAGCTGGCCAGGTTGCGGCTGCAGTAATCGTCCGTGTAGACATGCTCGATCAGCTCTCGATGCGCGCCGACGAAGACGGACGGGATGGCGGACATGGCGAGGGCGGAGAACTCGACCTGGTTGCGCAGCCGGACGGCGAACTCGAAGATCGGCACCCGCGGCCCCACCTGCCGGGCGTAGGCGGCCTGGAACGAGCCGTCCAGCAGGCTCGCCACCGTCAGGCGCTGCTTCTCGGTCTTTTCCGTCGCACCCTTCAAGGCGGCGAATAGCGGATAGCTCCAGAATCGGATGCCGTTCGCGTGGGCCACGGAGCCAGCCGCCATGTTGAAGATGAGCATGGCGGAGCAAAGGCCGAGCACGGCCGCCGCCAACAGGGTCGGTATTTCGCGCAACCATGTCCGGGCGGATTTCACGGCCTAGAACCTGAAATAGAGGAAGGGCTTGAACGGCTCGGCCAGCGCCTTCGCCAGGGCAAAGACGAAAAGCAGCGACAAGGCGACCTCGACGGTGAACCGCCCGAGCGGGTTTGCCATGGTCCAAAGCGCGGCGCGGTCGAAGCCGGCGACCCGGGGCAGGAACGAGATCAGCGCCGCGGCCCCGGCGGCTGCCATCATCGCGTTGGTGCGCCAGACCGTTGCCGGCGCGCCGGCGGCGCCGAACCGCAGCATCACGCCGAGGAAGTGGCCGGCCTGGTCCAGGCTGGCCGCCCGGAACACCGTCCATCCCACCATCGTGACCAGGAACGTCGCGGCATTGGCCGCCAGCCGCGGCATGCGGTCCAATACCCGGGCGAGGAAGAGGCGCTCGGTGACCAGGAAAAGCCCGTTATAGGCGCCCCACGCCACGTAGGTCCACGCAGCGCCGTGCCACAACCCGCTGGCCAGGAAGCAGATCCAAAGATTGGCGTAGCGCCGCCAGGGCGCCACGCGGTTGCCGCCTAGCGGGATGTAGAGGTACTCGCGGATCCAGGTGGAGAGCGAGATGTGCCAGCGGCGCCAGAACTCGGTGATGCTGCAGGAGATGTAGGGCTTGTTGAAGTTCTCGTTCAGCCGGAAGCCGAACATCCGCGCCAGCCCGATCGCCATGTCGGAATAGGCGCTGAAGTCGATGTAGATCTGGAAGGTGAAGAAGATCACGCCCCACCACGCATCGCCGAACCCGAGCCTGGCCATGTCGGAGCCAAAGATCGCGTCCGCGCCGCCGGCCAGCGTGTCCGCAAGCACCGTCTTCTTCACCACGCCCAGCATGAAGCGCCGGAACCCGGTCGCCAGGTCGCCCGGCCTGATCCGGCCGGAGGCGATGATCTGCGCCTCCAGCTCGTGGTATTTGATGATCGGGCCGGCGAGCAGCTTGGGAAACAGGAACACGTAGAGCAGATAGCGCGCGAAGCCCGGTGCCGGGTTGCTGCGCCCGCGATGGATGTCCACCAGGTAGGTGATCTTCTCGAAGACGATGAAGGAGACCCCGATCGGCAGCGCGATGCGGCCCACATGCCAGGGCCGCAGGCCGGCACGGACCAGCAGCACGTCCAGGTTGTCGACGGCGAAGCCGGTGTATTTGTAATAGACGAGGACCGCGACGTTGATCAGCACGCCGAGCGTGAGCCACAGCCCGGGCCGGGATCCCGTCCGAAGCCGCTTGGACAGCCCGTATTCGACCCAGCAGGTCGCGAACACCACTGGCACGAAGAGCGGTTCGCTCCAAAGATAGAAGAACACGCTAGCCGCGAGCAAGACCGCCGCACGCAGACCGGCCCAATGCTGGGTCGCCAGGAAGACGGCAAGGACGACCGGCAAGAAGAGAAACAGGAAAAGCGGTTCGTAGAACAGCATCAGCTACAGAGTAACGCCCAGGTGTTCCACAAAGCACTGACCGCTTTCAAAGTGACCCCACTGGCGTGCTGCCAGCATGTAGCGGCCGGCCCTGGAAGAGTAAACGCCCACCTTGCGCCTCCTGCCTCGCGTATGCACCGTTCCCGCGCTCGTCTTCGGCGGCGGGATGCGCTACGTCAGCCGGGAATGGATGAGGCGGCCACCGACGTGCGGGACGCGGATGGGAGCGGAGCTGACTGGTTCCAGGATCGTCCCGGCGTGGCCCGGCGCGTGGCCTGCATCGGCGAGTGCATGGTGGAACTGCGCGAGATGCCGGACGGCCGGCTTCGCCGCTCGCATGGTGGCGACACGCTCAACACCGCGGTCTACCTGGCACGGCTGGGCGTGCCGGTGGAGTACGTCACCGCCCTGGGCGACGATGCCTGGAGCGACGAGATGGTCGCGCATTGGCGGGCGGAGGGCATCGGCACGCAACTGGTACAGCGCCTGCCCGGCAGCCTGCCCGGCCTCTACATCATCCAGACCGATCCGCGCGGGGAACGCCGCTTCCTGTATTGGCGGGACAGTGCGGCGGCGCGGCGCCTGTTCGACCACCTGGATCCGGCAGCGCTCGCCGCGTTCGACGTGCTGTATCTGTCCGGCGTCACGCTCTCCATCTACGACGACCGGTCGCGGGAGACGCTGTTCGCCGCGCTGGGGCAGGCGCGGGCGCGCGGCGCCTCGGTCGCGTTCGACACCAATTTCCGTCCCCGCGGCTGGCCCGATCCAGGGCTCGCGCGCGACCTGTATGGCCGCATGTTCGAGATGGCGACCCTGGTGCTCGCCTCCACCGAGGACCTGGCCCTGCTGTATGGCGACGATGGCGGGGCCGCGTTGCTGCGGCACGCGGCCGATACGGAAATCGTGCTGAAGCTGGCCCACCCGGCGTCCCGCGTGCATGCCGGCGGGGAGCCCGTCCTGGTGCAGGCGGCGCCGGTGGCGTCCGTGGTCGACACAACGGCGGCCGGCGACAGCTTCGCGTCCGCCTACCTGGCCGCGCGGTTGCGGGGCGCACCGCCAGCGCTGGCCGCACGCGCCGGCCACGACCTGGCAGGCTACGTGGTCGGCCATCCAGGGGCGATCATCCCGCTCTCTGCCATGCCATGCCTCCCAAAGGAGCCGACCGCATGACTGACCCCCTCGCCGCGCTGCTGGCACTCGGGCGTGTGATCCCGGTCATCACCATCGACCGCCTGGAGGATGCCGTGTCGTTGGCCCGCGCCCTGGTGGAGGGCGGGGTGCGGCTGCTGGAGATCACCTTGCGCACGCCGGCCGGGCTGGGGGCGGCCGAGGCCATCATCCGCGCCGTGCCCGATGCGGTGGTCGGCATCGGCACGGTGCTGACGCCGGGCGACCTGGCGCGGGCGGTGGATATCGGCGCCCGCTTCGCGCTCAGCCCCGGGGCCACGCCCGCCTTGCTGGACGCGGCGGCTGCCGCGCCCATCCCGTTCCTGCCCGGCATCGCCACCGCCTCCGAGATGATGCAGGCGATGGCCCGCGGCTTCGACACCGCCAAGTTCTTCCCCGCCACGGCGGCCGGCGGCATCCCGGCGCTGAAGGCGCTGGCCGGGCCGTTCCCGCAGGCCCGCTTCTGCCCGACCGGCGGCATCACCGAAGCGAACGCGGCCGAGTGGCTGGCGCAGCCCAACGTGGTTGCGGTCGGCGGCTCGTGGCTGACGCCGAGCGACGAGGTCGCCCGCGGGGAATGGGCATCGATCCGGGAGCGAGCCCGGCGGGTGAACGGCCTGTAGCCAGCCATCCTCCGGCGGCCAGCCGACCCCGGCCAGGTCCAACCCGTGCCGCGTGGCGCAGTCGAGCGCCGCATCGTCGCCGGCATCGGCGTGGCTGCACCACATCGGGTCCTGTTGCGGCCTGGTCCGTCGTGAGAGGCGTCACCGTCGGGTCATGGCGCCGCTTGCAAAACCAACCCGGTCTGCCCGATCATGGGTCGGTGCCGGGTCGATGCGCGATCGTCCATGCGCGGTGTGCCGGCGACGGGAGACGATCGATGCCGTTTGATGGGGCCGGATACCCTCCGAAGCGCCAGGAGCCCAGGCGGCGAAGTTTTTCCGAGAATGCACTCCACGTGTGCCTTCTGGTCTTCGCACTGGTCCTGCTTGTCATGCCCGTGTCCGTCGCCGCCCTCGTCGACCTCGTGCGGTACCTGCACGGCCACTAGTCACGGACTGGCAAGACTGCCAGGTCCGCATCTGCGCGGCTGCGCCCGACACGACCGTCATCCACGGCTTGAGGTCGCTGCGTTAAAGAAGCAGCGCAAGCATCATGGCCAGCCCCGTACCCACTAAGGCCAGCCCGAGCATGAGCAGACCCGTCGCTCACCGGAGCTTTGGTCGGCGACGGGTTGGAACGAAGCAACCTCAAGATAGTCGAGTTCGTCGAAAGGATAGTTGATCAGGATCGCTAACAAATAACGAGACGTGCAGATGCATATCATGATCTTGCCGCGAGAAGATTTTTTGTGGGAAGGATGTCTCACGGCATCGCGTGCCGGCCAATAGGCACCATGCTGGGGACGGCCAGCAACGGGCTGTAACGAAGGCCGCAAGGCCAAGCAGCGGCGCGGCGACCCGGAAGGCCACCCGGTCATGCAAGGTGCCGAACACCAGGAGCATGATGACGAACAGCGCCACGTCCCGCTTCATTGGTGCGCGGGATCATGGTTCTGCCGGGCGCTACACGGTTTCCGACCTGGCGTCGAACGCCTGTCGCGCCGCCTCGATATGGCTGCGATGCGCGCGGGCCCAGTTGCTGAGCAGCTCCACCGGCTGCCAGAGCGAAAGGCCGATCCCGGTCAGCGCGTAATCCACCCGGGGCGGATTGCTGGGCGTGACCGTCCGCGTCACCAGGCCGTCCCGCTCCAGGCCGCGGAGCGTCAAGGTGAGCATCCGTTGCGAGATGCCGCCGACCATGCGCTTGATCTCGTTGAAGCGGCGCGGGCCGCCGCCGAGCAGGGCCACGATCAGCACGCTCCATTTATCGCCGATCCGGACTAGGATCGCGCTGACGGCACGGCAATCCTCGCTGTCCTTGTGCGGGCGCTGGCCGGTTACAGCCATGTGCCCTGGTTCAACCATTGTGCCTCCTTGTTCGATGCCGTGGCGGTCACTCATATAGGCCAGGTAACAAACCGGAACCAGAGAAGGTCATCCCATGAAGCTGCTTCACCTCGATACGAGCATCCTTGGCGACAACTCGGTCAGCCGTGCCATCGCCGCCGCGGCCGTGGCCCGCTTGCACACAGCGCATGTCGGCCTGGAGGTCACGCACCGCGACCTGGTGGCCTCGCCGGTCCCGCATCTGACGGGCGCCTATCTGGCGGGGCAGCGGCCCGACGTGCAGCACGACCAGGCCATGCAGGAGGATTTGACGCTCGGCGGCGCCGTGCTGGCGGAGTTCCTTGCCGCCGACATCGTGGTGATCGCGGCGCCGATGTACAACTTCACCGTTCCCAGCCAACTCAAGAGCTGGATCGACCGCGTGTTGGTCGCGGGAAAGACCTTCCACTACACCGAGAGCGGCCCGAAGGGGCTGGCTGGCGGCAAGCGGGTGATCCTGGCGCTGTCACGCGGCGGCTTCTACGGTCCGGGTACCCCGGCGGCGGCCTACGAGCATCAGGAGAGCTATTTGCGCACGGTGTTCGGCTTCATGGGCGTGTCCGACATTACGGTGATCCACGCCGAGGGCGTTGCCACCGGGGCAGAGCAACGGCAGAAGGCGCTCGACGCGGCGCTTGCGCAGGCGGGGGCGCTGCAGGCGGCCTAGTGTCCTGCCCCTGAAATGCCGACCAGTTTCAGGGACCAGCAGGCCACTGAAAACAGAAGGCCAGTGTCCCGGAGATCCACCACAGGATTTCCGAACCAGGACACGAGCCTTAGCATCGATGGACAGGAAAGCCATGCAACACCATCTCGAGCTAGGATTGGACACCTTCGGAGACGTGACGAACGGGCCGGATGGCGAAACCCTGCCCTTTGCCCAGGTCATCCGGAACGTCATCGCCGAGGCAGTGCTCGCCGACGAATTGGGTGTGGACTTCTTCGGCATCGGTGAGCACCACCGGGCCGACTTCGCCGTCTCGGCCCCCGAGATCGTGCTGGCTGCGATCGCAGCCCGCACCAGGCGGATACGCCTGGGGTCTGCGGTCACGGTGCTCAGCTCGGATGACCCGATCCGCATCTTCCAGCGTTTCGCGACGCTGGACGCTGCCTCCGACGGGCGGGCCGAGGTGATCGTCGGACGCGGCTCGTTCACCGAATCGTTCCCACTGTTCGGCTACGAACTGTCGCAGTACGAGGAGCTGTTCGAGGACAAGCTCGACCTGTTCGCCGCATTGACCCGGGCGGATGCCGTGACCTGGCGCGGCAAGACCCGGCCGCCTCTGGTCGAACAGCGCGTGTTCCCCACCATCGAGCACGGCCGGCTCAAGACGTGGATCGGCGTGGGCGGCAGCCCGGACTCCGTGGTCCGCGCCGCGCGTTACGACATGCCGCTGATGCTGGCCATCATCGGCGGCGACCCGAAGCGGTTCGTGCCGTATGTCGAGCTGTACCACCGGGCGTTCAACCAATTCGGCAGGCCCGTGCAGCCGGTCGGCGTCCACTCGCCCGGCTACGTGGCGGCGACGGACGAGCAGGCGCGCGAGGAACTGTGGCCCGATTTCAAGCAGATGCGCGACCGCATCGGCGCGGAGCGCGGCTGGCCGCCGATGCGGCGCGCCGAATTCGATGCGGAGGCCGATCGCGGATCGCTGTATGTCGGGTCGCCGGAGACGGTCGCGCGCAAGATCGTCGCGACGGCCACGGCGCTTGGGCTGTCCCGCTTCGACCTGAAATACAGCGCCGGGCCGCTGCCGCACGAGAAGCTGGCCCGCGGGATCGAGCTATATGGCCGCGTCGTGATCCCAATGGTGCGCGACATGATGGCGGGAGCGAAGGCGGCTTAGGCGGCCCCTGCCCAGGCGGACGGCACGGCGCCAAGCAGTTGGCGCGTGTAGGAATGCTGCGGCGCAGCGAACACGGCCTCCGTGTCGCCGCTTTCCACGATCTCGCCCCGCTGCATGACGGCAACCTTGGTGCAAAGGTAGCGCACGGCCGCGAGGTCGTGGGAAATGAACAGCAGGCTGATGCCCAGCTCGCGACCCAATGCCAGCAGCAGGTTCAGGATCTGCGCCTGCACCGATACGTCCAAGCCGGAGACGATCTCGTCCGCGATCAGCAGGCGAGGCGTCACGCACAGCGCGCGTGCGATGTTGACCCGTTGTTTCTGGCCGCCGGAGAGCTGGGACGGCACGCGCCAGACGCAATCCGCCGGCAGCCCGGTGTCGCGCAGCAAGGATTGCGCCCGGCCCAGCCGCCCTGCCTGGCCGGTCCGCGGGGCGCCCGACGCCTCCAAGGCCTGGGTGACCAGGCGGAGCACGGTGCGCCGGGGATTGAGCGCGGATTGCGGGTCCTGGAACACGAACTGCACCTGGTCGCGCCGGCCATGGCCATGCTCGCCATGCAGCCGGATGCGTCCCGAACTTGGCTGCGCCAGCCCCATCACCAGCCGGGCGACCGAGCTTTTGCCGCTGCCGCTTTCCCCGACCAGGCCGACGAACTCGCCTGCGGCGATCCGCAGCGAGACGCCGCGCACCGCGTCCACGGAAACGCCGGGCTTCCCGAACCAACCCTTTCGCCCAGCATAGCGCAGGGAGACATCGTCCAGTTCGAGCACGCTGGCGGAGCCGGATGGCGCCGGGCGGGGCGGGATCGCCGCGGTAGGCGGGATATCCGCGCCGACGCACGCCTCGGCACAGCGCACGCGGTGGCCGGGCGCCATGGTGCGCCACGCCGGCAAGCGTTCGGCACAGGCGGTGTTGCGTGTGGGACAGCGGGGCGCGAAGCGGCAGCCCGGCAGCCTTGCGATCGCACCGGCGCCCGGCATGTGGTCCGGCAGCGACGGCAGGGTGCGGATGGGGCCGTGCAGCGCCGGCACGCTGCTGCGCAACGTGTTGGTGTAGGGATGCAGCGCGGTCCGCAACACCGCCGCCGCCGGCCCGTATTCGACCATGTCGCCGGCATACATCACGCCGACCTCGTCACACATGGCGGCGGCCAGGTGCAGGTCGTGCGTGATCAGCAGCACGGCGGCGCCATGCAACGCCTGTTGCTCCTTCAGCAACCGCATCACCCTGGCCTGCGTGATCACGTCCAGCGCGGTGGTCGGCTCGTCCGCGACGATGAGGCTTGGTTCGCTGCTGAACGCCATCGCGATCAGCACACGCTGGCACTGGCCGCCGGACAGTTCATGCGGGTAGCGGCGGAGCACCGCCGCGGGCTCCGGCAGGTGCACGGCGTCCAGCCACGCCGCGGCACGGGCCGCGCGGCGCCGGGCCGGCACGCCCAGGCGGGCCAGGTGTTCCCCGAACTGCCGCCCGACCGGCAGCAACGGGTTGAGCGCGGAAAGCGGCTCCTGCGGGATGAACGCGATCTGGCGGCCGAGCAGGGCGCGCCGGGCCGCTTCGGGCTGGTTCGTCAGGTCCGCGCCCTTGAACCGCATCCGTCCTTGCGACACGCGGAACCCCGGCGGCAGCAATCCCGAGACCACCCGGCCGACCATGCTCTTGCCGGCGCCGGACTCGCCCACCAGGCCGAGCGTGCGCCCGCTTGCCAGGCTGAAGCCCACGTCGCGCAGCAACTCGATGCCGGCCGTTTGCGGGCCGGCCCGCAGCGTGATGCCGTCCAGCTCCAGCACGGGGGATGCCGCCACCGTCACGTACGGGACAGGCGTAGCCGGGGGTCGAGCGCACTGCGCAGCCCGTCGCCCAGGAAGTTGAAGGCCGCGATGGCCACGAAGATGGCGATCATCGGCGCGATCATGCCCCAGGGCGCCTGGTGCACGTAGCTGCGCCCATCCGAGATCATCACGCCCCAGGCCGGGATTTCGGCGCCCACGCTCAGCCCGACGAAGCTCAGTGTCGCCTCCACGATCACGGCGACGCCCATCTCCAGGCTGAACATGGTGATGATGAGGGGCAACGCCGCAGGCAGGATTTCCAGCAGGATGGTCCGCAGGTGGGAGAATCCGAGCAGCCGCGCCGCCGTGACGTAGTCGCGCCGCCGGGTGACGATCACCTCGGACCGCACGACCCGGCAGAACCGGGTCCAGTCGACCAGGACGATCGCCAGGATGACGTTGCGCACGCCGGTTCCCAGCCCGACCATGAGCAGCAGCGACAGCACCACCGGCGGGAACGACATCCAGAGGTCGACCAGGCGCGTGACGGCCCAATCGATGCGGCCGCCCAGATAGCCCGCCACCAGCGCCATCAGGCAACCGGCCACCGCGCTGCCGGTGGCCGCCGCCACGGCGACGGTGAGGGCGGTGCGGGCGCCGTAGATCACCTGGGACAGGATGTCGCGGCCGAGGCTGTCGCTGCCGAGCGGGAAGTCGGCGCTGCCGCCAGCTTCCCAGGCCGGCGGCACCAGGCTGTTGAGGATATCCTGCTGTTCCGGGTCATGCGGCGCCAGCACGGGTGCGAACACGGCGGCGGCGACCAGGATGAGGAGGAGCAGCAGGCCGACCTGCACCTTGCCGTTGCGGAGCACCCCCGTCATGCGCGTTGCGCCAGGCGGGGGTTCAGCACGACGTACAGCGCGTCGATGGCGGCGTTGATCAGCAGCACCACGGCGCAATACACCAGCGCGGCCCCCTGGATCAGCGGCAGATCGTGGTTGCGCACCGCCTGCACCGTCAGGTTGCCGAGCCCCGGGAAGGAGAAGACCAGCTCCACCAGCAGGGTGCCGCCGAACAGGAAGCCGAACTGCACGCCGATCAGCGTCACGGTCGGCAACGCGGCATTGCGCAGCATGTGGTTCACCAGCACCCGCCGCTCCGACAGCCCGCGCTGCCGGCCGAACGTGACGTAGTCGTCGGTCGCGGCGTCCATCAGCCCCGAACGCAGCACGCGGATCACCGAGGGCGCGAAGCTGAGCGCCAGCGCCGCGGCGGGCAGCAGCAGATGCAGCGCCGCGTCGAACCAATCGCCGAGCCGCCCGGTGACGAGCAGGTCGAACAGCAGGAAGCCGGTGATGTCCGGCAGCGGCGTGTCGCCGCTGATCCGGCCGGTGAACGGCAGCACCGGGAAGGCCACGCCGAACAGCAGGATGAAGAAGATGGCCCAGAGGAAGGACGGTACCGACAGCGACGTGACGATCGCGAAGTCGGCCAGGCTGCGTCCGACATGGCCGCGTTGCGCGTAGCACAGCAGGCCGCCCGGCACGCTCAGCACCAGGGCGATGACCAGGCTCACCAGGGACAGCTCGGCAGTCGCCGGCAAGGCGCGGCCTAAGAGCTGCATCACCGGCTCGCGAAAGAAGATCGATTTGCCGAGATCGCCCGTCACGGCGTGCTGCAGCCACACCCCGTACTGCACCGGCAGCGGCAGGTCGAGCCCGAAGCGCGCCCGCAGCGCGGCGGCGTCGGCCGCCGTGGCGCCCGGCGGCAGCAGCATCGCGATGGGATCGGCGGGGATCGCCCGCAGGATGACGAACACGACGACCGACACGAACACCAGCATCGGCACGGCGATCAGCAACCGCCGGGCGAAGATCCCGAAGACGTGGCGCAGCATGGCTGCGTCAGGTCTGCTGCCAGCTGTAATCCGCCGGCATGATGTAGCCGCCCTGATACTCCACCACGTGCAGCGCCTTCTTGTGGACCATGGTCACGACCGACTGGTACAGCGGGATCGCCCAGGCGTGCTCGGTCGCATCCTTGTTCAACGCCTGCCAGCCGGCATTCCGCTTGGCATCGTCCGGCTCCACGATCAGCGTGTGCACGCGGTCGCCCACCGCCGCGTCCTTCCAGCCGGAGAAGGGCAGGGCGGCGTCGAGGATCTTGCCGGTGTAATCCTCCGGGTCGCCGGTGGGGTTGGCCCAGCTGTACAGCGCCGGGCCCGGCAGCGTGGCCGAGTGGTTCAGGTCGACGTATTTGGCGAGCGAGACCTCCTGGATGTCCGCCTGGATGCCGATCGCGCGCCACATCGCCGCGATGGCGCGGGCCACGTCGAAATCGTTGGGAAAGGCGCCGTTCGTGGCGATCAGCGGGAACTTCACCGGATTGTCCGGCCCGAACCCCGCCGATTTCAGCAGCGCGGCGGCGCCTGCCTTGTCGAACGGCGTGCTGAACCCCTCGACATAGCCGGGGGTGCCCGGGGTGGCCAGCACGCTGAGCGGGATCGCGACGCCGCCATAGAACGCCTTGGAGATCGCGGCCTTGTCGATCGACATCTGCATCGCCTGCCGGACCTTCTCGTCCTGCATGGCGGGAACGTAGCTGGGGATCAAAATCATGACGACCTGCGCGAACGGCTCGGCGCTGGCCACCAGGCCCGGCAAGGTGCCGAGCCGGGTCATCTCGCGGCCCGGGACCTCCACCGCCATATCGGCCCGGCCTGATTCGACGGCCGCAACGCGCGCCGAGGCATCGGTCACGATCTGGAAGATGACGTGCTTGATCTTCGGCGCGCCGCCCCAGTACTTGTCGAACGCCTCCAGCACGATGCGCGACCCGCGGTCGTATTGCGCCAGCCTGTAGGGGCCGGCGCCGATCGGGTGCTGCTTGAAGCCGTCCTCGCCCACCCGTTCGATATACGCCTTGGGCACGAAGTAGCCGGCCAGGAAGCCGAAATAGATCGCCGCGGCCGGCGACGGGTTGGTGTAGACGATCACCGCCTTGGTCGGGGACACGATCTCCACCGCGTCGATCGGCGGCATGATGCGGCGGATCAGCAGCGTGGAATCCTTCGCCGGCCGGTCGATGATGGAGTATTTGACATCTTCCGTCGTCAGCTTGGAGCCGTCATGGAACAGCACGTCGCTGCGCAGGGTGATCTCCAGCCGCCGCTTCTGCGCATCCTGCCAGCCCCACGCGGCGATCAGCCGCGGCATCAGCTTCAGGTCGGGCGAGTATTGCAGCGGCGAGTCGAACACTGCCTTGTACAGCGACTGCGCGCCGGTGAAGGTGGCGGCGGTCGGGTCCCAGCTCGGCACGTCGAACGGATAGGCGATGGTGAGGCTGTCCTGCTCCGCCCGCGCGAAGGGGATGGAGAGCAGGCCCAGCGCGGCGGCCAGCCCCAGGCTGCGCCGGCCGATGGTGAACGGGTCGGACATGGTGGTGGACACTCCTAGCGGTCAGGCGACGCCGGGTGGACGGTGAGCGTGGCCATCGGATAATGGCTGGCCCGGCCGCTGAAGGGCGGGAAGTTGTGGAAGTCGGCGCGCATCTCGTTGCGCACGGGGGAGTTCAACGCCGCGTTCAGGGCCTCGGCATCGTCGAACGCCACGCTGTTGCGCTGCATGGAGTCCACGCGCGTCCAGGGCAGGGCGCTGCACCAGTCGATGCGCGTGCAGATCTCGATCGCCCGGATGCCGGGGAAGCGTGCCATGATCGCGGGATGGTGGGCGAGGTAGTACGACAGCCAGGCGTTGAGGTCGTCCGCCGCCCCCTCGTACGTGACCACATAGGTGCAGGGCGGGCGGCCGGGCTCGCCGCGGAAGCCAGGCTCGGGCACCGGGAAGCTGCGCGCGATCATCGCCTGCTGCGTGACGCGGGCGCCGGCCAGGCTGGGCAACAGGTCGGCGGATGCCAATGCGGCGAAATGGCCATCCTTGGCTAGCACCGCCTCCAGCGCCTCGATGTCGGGGAAGTAGCATTCCAGCATCAGCGCCGGGGACGGGCCATCATCGAGATAGGGATCGTGGGCCGTGTCCGGCGTGAAGACCTGCGCCCTGGCCAGGCGCGGCGTGCCGCGTATGACATCGACCAGCCGGGCACGATCGGGTGCCGCCAAATGGCCGGCAGCGCCCGTGAAGGTCAGGAAATAGGCGATCAAATCCGGCTTTCCCGTCGCGTCACGACCCGGCCCCTCCAAAACTTTAAGCTTTAAACTTCACCTTGGGCTGCTAGAAACGCAAGCGACATGCCAGGTTTTTCTCACCCGGTCCCGCCGGCGGTCGCCTGGTGACGGGGCCGTCCAGGCTGCCGGCCCGGTTCGCCCCGGGCGAGCGCACGCTGCCCGCGATGCTGGCCCGGCAGGCCGACCGCCATGGCGACCGGCCGCTGTTCAAGACCCGGTCCGCCGCCTGGACGGTGGCGGAGTGCCGCGATATCGCCGCACGCGCCGCCGGGTCGCTGAGCCAGGCTGGGATCGTGGCCGGCGACCGCGTCGCCATCATGTGCGGCAACCGGCCCGAGTTCATGCAGCTCTATCTCGGCTGTGCCTGGCTGGGCGCCATCGCCGTGCCGCTCAACGTCGCCGCCAAGGGCACCCAGCTGAGCCACATGCTGGCGAATTCCGGCGCCCGGCTGCTCGTGATCGAGGCAGCGCTGGCCCCCTGCCTGGCGACGGTGGCGCTGGACCGGCTGCCCCTGGAACGCGTCTGGCTGATCGACCCAGCGGAGCTGGCGCTGGCCTGCCCCACAGACCCCTTGCCGCCCCTGGGCGCGCCCGTGCCACCCGGTCCGGTGCGGCCCGGCGACACGGTGGCGATCCTCTACACCTCCGGCACTACCGGGCCGGCCAAGGGCGTCTGCTGCCCGCATGCGCAGTATTTCTGGTGGGCCGCCAATTCCGGTGAAATCCTGGGCATCGAGGCCGGGGACGTGCTGGTCACGCCCTTGCCGCTATTCCACACCAACGCGCTCAACGCCTTCTACCAGGCGTTGCTGCACGGCGCGCAGCTGGTCGCCGAGCCGCGGTTTTCCGCCAGCGGCTTCTGGACCGCGCTGGCCGAGCATGCGGCGACCGTCACCTACGTGCTGGGCGCGATGGTGCCGATCCTGATGTCGAAGCCCGCCTCGCCGCAGGACCGCGCCCACACCGTGCGGGTGGCGCTGGCGCCGGGCGTGCCGGGCCATCTGCAGCAGCCGTTCACCGAGCGGTTCGGCATCGCGCTGGTGGACGGCTTCGGCTCCACCGAGACCAACAACGTCATCGGCATCGGCATGGACCGGCAGAAGCCCGGCTGGATGGGGCCGGTGCATCGCGGGTTCCAGGCCCGCATCGTGGACGGCGAGGACAACGAGCTGCCGGACGGCGAGGCGGGCGAGCTGATCCTGCGGGCGGACGACCCGTACGCCTTCGCCACCGGCTACCACGGCATGCCGGACAAGACGGTCGAGGCGTGGCGCAACCTGTGGTTCCACACCGGCGACCGGGCGATCCGGGGTGCCGATGGCTACTTCAAGTTCGTCGACCGCCTGAAGGACGCGATCCGGCGGCGGGGGGAGAACATCTCCTCCTTCGAGGTCGAGCAGGTGCTGCTGAGCCACCCGGCCATCGCCACCGCCGCGGCCTTCCCGGTGAACTCGGAGCTGGCGGAGGACGAGGTGATGGTCGCCCTGGTGCTGCGGGAGGGCAGCGCATTGACGCCGGTGGAGCTGATGGAGTTCTGCCAAGCCCGCATGGCGTATTTCGCGGTGCCCCGCTACGTCGATGTCGTGGCGGAGCTGCCGGCCACGGAAAACGGCAAGATCCAGAAATACAAGCTGCGCGAGCGCGGCGTCACCGCAGCCACGTGGGACCGCGAGGCCGCCGGCTACCGCCTGGTGCGCTGACGTGGCGCGGGATTTCGCCGGCGTCGCGATCGTCGGGGCGGCGGAGGTGCCGTACCGCCGCAAGGCGTCCGGCCTGTCCACCTTGGGGCTGCTGAAGGCGGCGTTCCTCCAGGCGATCGGGGATGCCGGGGTGGCGCACGCGGCGGTGGACGGCATCGCGCTCGCGTCCTTCACGCTGAAGCCGGACCACGCGATCGACGTGGCGTGGCAATTGGGCCTGTCGCCGCGCTGGTGCATGGAGGACAGCCATGGCGGCGCCAGCGGCATCACCATGCTGCAGCACGCCGCGCGCGCCATCCAGGCCGGCGATGCCGAAACCATCGTCATCCTGGCCGCGGACCATTTCCAGGATCGCGACTTCAAGGATCTGGTGGAGAACTACAACGCGACCACGCGCGACCTGCTGGCGCCGCTCGGCTTCGGCGGTCCCAACGCGCCGTTCGCCATGGTGACGCAACGCCATGCCCGGCGGCACGGCCTGGTGCGGGCCGATTATGCCCGGGTGTGCATCGCCCAGCGCGACTGGGCGCGGCGCAACCCGCACGCGGTGTACCGGTCGGAGCTGACGCTGGCGGCGTATCTCGCCTCTCCCTTCATTGCCGACCCGCTGTGCCGCTATGACTGCGTGCCCGTGGTGTCCGGCGCCGACGCGCTGGTGCTGACCGCAGCCGGCGGCGCGTCCCGCTCGGTCGGCATCCGGGCGCTGGTGGCACGCCACAATCCCGACCACCAGGAGGGTGACGGCCTGCGCACCGGGCTGGCCACCGCGGCGCCTGCGCTGTGGCAGCAGGCAGGGGTGGGGCCGCAGGACATGGATTTGGTGCAAGTCTACGACGACTACCCGGTGATGGTGCTGGCGCAACTGGCCGATCTCGGCTTCGTCCCGGATGGCGACCTGCGCCGCTTCATCCACGACCGGCTTGGCCTGCACGCGCTGCCGGTGAACACCTCCGGCGGCCAGCTCTCCGCCGGGCAGGCCGGGGCGGCGGCCGGGCTGCACGGCCTGGTGGAGGCGGTGCTCCAGCTTCGCGGCGCCGCCGGGGAGCGGCAGGTGCCCGGCGCCCGGCTGGCCGCGGTGTCCGGCTACGGCATGGTGGAATACCGCTACGGGATGTGCGCCAACGCCGTCGTGCTGGAGGTCGGCGGCGGATGAGCGTGACCCTGTTCGCCTGCACCGCCTGCGGGCATGTCTGCTTCCCCGCGCGGCAACTCTGCCATCGCTGCGGCGGCGCCGCGTGGCGGCCCGTCAGCGTGGATCATGGGATCGCGGATGACGCGACCACGGTACTGTATCAGACGGGCGCGGCGGATGCCGGCCCGTGCCATTTGGCGTCGGTGCGGATGATGGATGCGGTGGTGCTGCTGGTCCGCATGGACCAGCCCGCTGCGCGAGGACAGACGGTCAAGCTTCACATGGATGGAACGGGCGCTATTTTGGGAACCGGCTGGTAAAAGGCGGCGTGTGCCCGACACAATGTGCCTCGGCGGATGATGGCGCATGGCCAAATTTCCGTTAACTAAATACCTACAAATAAGCTTGTCACATAATTATCCAAATATTGAAAATGGTAAAATATTCTCGACTAATATGAGTTAGATTAAAGTAGTAAGTGTAGTTAAGTAGCTTCAGATCACGATTCAGTTGGCTGACACCCTCTCGATTTCATACTCACTTCCTCTAATCGTATCGGACTGTGCTTTTACAACAAGATTCAATGACGGATCGTAGTAGAAATAAACTGTGCCATTGTAGTAATTTAGGCCAATTCCCTTCTCTCGAAGAATGAATACAATAACGGTATGCTGTTTATCTTCCAGGTTGATTGTTGTCTGGCCAAGTTGTTGAAAATATCCCTCGTAAGCGTAAGGGAGCTTGCCACTTACAGACGTAGCAAACCTGATATAATGAGGGGGTTTGGCGGCAAATGCATCAGTAACTGCCGCATCAAATACGCCTTCTCCACTATCGAATGGTGTTGTTCGGATTTGGTACAGCAAGCGATTAACTTGTCCCTGCGACTGGACGATGCAAATATGAGGATTCTGGAGATCGCTGCCCTGCCAGACTTCTTCAATCCGTGCCGTTCGGGCCAAACGGATTGTCTTGGTTCCCGCTTGAGGGCATTCAAAGGTTGCTGGGTTTAGAGGGCCGACATTGGATATAGGCTTAACTTCTAACGCGCAGCCAGATAGCAGCAGAGTTAACAGAATTGTGGTTTGCCATCGCGAGAACACCGGATTGCTCATAGCAGGTCGGGGGACGAAGTTGAAGCAGGGTTTGGTGCGGCGGTAATGGCTTTACCAGAGGGAGCAAGTTCCAACCCGTGAGCGACCCGACTACAGAAGAACAGCATCGAGTGATACCGGCCTGCCTAGAACCTGACTTGGTCGAGATACGTGTAGCTGGTGAGGGACGCCATTCGTGCTGGGCTGATCTTGTTCCAGGCGATGCAAAGTGCGTCGACGATGGCGTCGTAGGTGTCGAGCAGCCTGTGGCTGAGATATCGCTCCCGCAGGAACAGCCAGACGCGTTC
>CAXTJM010000014.1:0-106693 GCA_964244585.1 uncultured Acetobacteraceae bacterium
GGTTATGGATCGGCAGCATGCTTTCCACCCGCCAATCCATGTTGCGCGCCATCCAATCGGCGCTGCTGATGAACACCAGCGCCTGGCGCGACGGCAGCTTGTGCCCGTTGCCGAAGCAGAAGATGCGGCTGTGCTCCAGGAACCGCCCGACCATGGACTTCACCCGGATGGTCTCGCTCAACCCCGGCACGCCGGGCCGCAGGCAGCAGATGCCGCGGATGATGCACATCACCCGCACCCCGGCGCGCGAGCAGGCATAGAGCTTGTCGATCAGCACGTCGTCGACCAGCGAGTTCATCTTCAGCCAGATCGCCGCCGGCCGGCCGGCCTGGGCGTGGGCGATCTCGTTGTCCATCAGCTCCATCAGCCGGGGCCGGATGGTGAGCGGGCTGAAGGCCAGGCTGTCCATCCGCTCCGGCCGGGCGTAGCCGGTCATGTAGTTGAACAGCCGGGCGCTGTCCCGCGTCAGGTCCGGGTCGGAGGTGAAGAACGACAGGTCGGTGTAGATGCGGGCGGTGATCGGGTGGTAGTTGCCGGTGCCGAAATGCGCGTAGGACCGCATGCCGCCGCTCTCGCGCCGCACCACCAGGCTCAGCTTGGCGTGGGTCTTCAGCTCCACGAAGCCGTACACCACCTGCACGCCGGCCGCCTCCATGGAGCGGGCGAGGCGGATGTTGGCCTCCTCGTCGAAGCGGGCGCGCAGCTCGATCATGGCGGTGACGGACTTGCCGGCCTCCGCCGCCTCGATCAGCGCCTTGACGATCGGGCTGTCGCGGCTGGTGCGGTACAGCGTCTGCTTCACGGCGACCACGTTCGGGTCGGCCGCGGCCTGGCGCAGGAACTGCACCACCACGTCGAAGCTCTCGAACGGGTGGTGGACGATGATGTCCTTGGCCCGGATGGCAGCGAAGCAATCCCCGGCGAAGTCGCGGATGCGCTCCGGAAAGCGCGGCGTGTAGGGCGGGAACAGCAAATCCGGCCGGTCGTCTACGATAAGCTGCCGGAGGTCCACCGCGCCCAGGATGCCGGCCTGCACCAGAACCTCCTCGCCGGGGATGTCGTCCTCGTTGACGCTCAGCTCGTCCACCACCAGCGCGCGCAGCTCGTCCGGCATGGCGGCGTCGACCGAGAGGTGGATCGGCACGCCGCGCCGCCGCCGCTTCAGCGCGGTTTCGTAGGAGCGGACGAGGTCCTCCGCCTCCTCCTCGAACTCCACGCCGGTGTCGCGGATCAGGCGGAACATGCCCTGCCCGACCACGGCGAAGCCCGGGAAGACGCTGTGCAGGTTGAGCGAGACCAGGTCTTCCAGCAGCACGAAGCGGATCGGGCCGCCCGGCGCGCCGGCGGGCAGGCGGATGAAGCGGTCCACCTGGGATGGCAGCGGGATCAGCCCGCTCATCGTGGTGTGATCCTCCTCCCGGTGCAGCTTCATCACCATGACGAGGCCCATGTTCGGGATGAAGGGGAAGGGATGCGCCGGGTCGATCGCCAGCGGGGTCAGGATGGGGAACACCCGGTCCATGAACCAGGCCGCGAGCCAGTCGCGATCGGAATCGGGCAGGGCCGCCGGGTCGCACACGGCGATGCCGGCCTCGCCCAGCAGGCCGCGCAGCTCGTGCCAGGCGGTCTGCTGCATCGCCATCAAGGCCGAGGCGCGGACCTGGATCTCGCTCAGTTGCTGCGCGGCGGTGCGCCCGTCCGCCGACAGCGAGGTGACACCGGCCTTGGCCTGCCCGATCAGCCCGGCGACGCGGACGGAGTAGAACTCGTCCAGGTTGGAGGCGCTGATCGAGACGAAGCGCAGCCGCTCCAGCAGGGGGTGGCGGCTGTTCTGCGCCTCCTCCACCACGCGGTGGTTGAAATCCAGCCAGGACAGCTCGCGGTTGATGAACCGGTCCGGACTGTCGGGGGCGGTCGAGAGGGCGGCCCCGCTGGACGCACCCCGGGGCGTTGCCACTGCGGTGAGCTCGTTCATGCCGGCGATCCTTACTGGACGGGACCGGGGGTGTCACGCGCGCCGCGGCGGATGTTGCCAGTCCCGGGCGGGTCGCGGAGAGTGCGGCCGCATGAGCGAGACATCCCCCATGACCACCCGCGCCCTGCCGCTGAACGGCCGCGCCGCCTTCGTCACCGGCGCCCAGCAGGGGATCGGCCGCGCCATCGCGGTCGAATTCGCCGCCGCCGGCGCGGATGTGGCGCTCAACTACCTGGACGACCGTGCCGCCGCGGAGGCGGTCGCGGCGGAGATCGAAGCGCTCGGCCGGCGCGCGGTGCTGCTGCAGGGCGACGTGTCCGTGGTGGCGCAGGCCGCGGCGATGACGATGGCGGCGGCGCAGCAGCTCGGGCGGCTGGACGTGCTGGTCAACAATGCCGGGGTGTATCCGCGCGTCCCGATGCTCGAAATGCGCGAGCAGGATTGGGACACCGTGCTGGACGTGAACCTGAAGGGCACGTTCTTCTGCAGCCAGGCGGCGGCGCGCATCATGGTGGCGCATGGCATCCACGGCACGATCATCACCCTGGCGTCGCGCTCGATCGGCGGGGCGGTCCGCGGCGTGCATTATTCCGCCAGCAAGGGCGGCATCGTCTCGCTCACCCGCGCCATGGCGTTGGAGCTGGCACCCTACCGCATCCGCGCCAACGCCATCGCCCCCGGGCTGACGGACACGGCACAGCCGCGCTTCGGCATGACGGAGGCGGAGATCGCGGAGGCATCGGCTGCCATGCCGCTCGGCCGCATGGCAGCGCCGACGGACATCGCGCAGACGGCGGTGTTCCTCGCCTCGGACGCCAGCGCGCTGATGACCGGGCAGGTGCTGCACGTGAACAGCGGGTCGTACATGCCGTAGCATCGCGGCATTCGTCACAGGACGCGGGAGAGGAAATCCTGCGTGCGGCGTTCCTGCGGCGCGCTCAGCACGCGGCGGGGCGGACCGCGCTCCACCACCATGCCGGCATCCATGAAGGTCAGCTCGTCGCCGACCTCGCGGGCGAAGGCGAGTTCGTGCGTCACGACCACCATGGTCATGCCCGAGCGCGCCAGGTCCTGCATCACCGCCAGCACCTCGCCCACCAGCTCGGGGTCGAGCGCCGAGGTCGGCTCGTCGAACAGCATCACCTGCGGGTCCATCGCCAGCGCCCGGGCGATCGCCACGCGCTGCTGCTCGCCGCCGGAGAGCTGGGCGGGGAACATCGCCTGCTTGGCGGCCAGCCCCACCCGGTCCAGCAGCGCCAGCGCCCGGCTGCGTGCCAGGGCCGGCCGGATGCGCTTCACCTGGACCGGCGCCTCCATGATGTTGGCCAGCGCGGTCATGTGCGGGAACAGGTTGAACTGCTGGAACACCATGCCGACACGCTGGCGCATCAGCGCCACCTGGCGCTCGGGCAGCTCGTACAGCGTGCCGTCGTGCTCGCGGTAGCCGACCAGTTCGCCCGCCACCCAGATCCGCCCGGCGTCGATGCGCTCCAGGTGGTTGATGCAGGACAGCAGCGTGCTCTTGCCGGAGCCGGACGGGCCGATGATGCACATCACGCTGCCGGCCGCCACGTCCAGGTCGATGCCGCGCAACACCTCCCGCCCGGCGTAGCGCTTCGACAGGCCGCGGATGCGGACCATGCTGTCCCCAGCGCCGGTCACCGGGCGCGGTAGCGATGCTCGAGGAATTGCTGCCCGGCCGACAGCACCGACACCACGACCAGGTACCAGAGCGAGGCCACGATCAGCAGCGGGATGGTCTCGTAGGTGCGGGCGTAGATCAGTTGCGCGGTGTAGAGCAGTTCGGCCAGCGCGATGACGCTCACCAGCGAGGTGTTCTTGACCATGGAGATCACCTCGTTGCCGACCGGCGGGATGATCACCCGCATGGCCTGCGGAAACACGATGCGGCGGAAGATGGTCAGCGGCCGCATACCAAGTGCCAGCGCGGCGCGGGTCTGCCCGCGCGGGACGGACACGATGCCGGCGCGGATCACCTCCGCCGTATAGGCCGCCTGCGCCAGGCCGAGCCCGGCCAGGGCGGCGAACATCGGGGTGATCAGCGTGTTGGTGTTGGCGCTGAACAGCGTCGGACCCAGCGGCACGCGCAGGGCGATCACGGGATACAGCGCGCCGAAATTATACCAGAAGATCAGTTGCACCAGCACCGGCACGCTGCGGAAGAACCAGATGTAGACCCAGCTGACCGTCGCGAGCAGCCGGTTGGGCGACAGGCGCATCATGGCCAGCACCGTGCCCAGCCCCAGCCCGATCGCCATGGCGACCAGCGTCAGCTCCAGCGTACGGGCCAGGCCGAGCAGGATCTGGCCGTCCAGCATGTACTCTGCCACCACCGGCCATTGGAACGCCGGGTTGGTGGCGACGCTGACGGCCGCGAGCAGCGCGATGACGACCACGACGGCGCTCGCCGCCCAAGTCCACGGATGGCGGAGCGGGACGACCCGCTGCGGCGGCGCCGGATCGGCCAGCGCGGCACCGCCTGCGCTCAACGCGGCGTGCCGGTCGGATTCAGCGGCGCCGTCTTGATGGCGTTGTCCGCCAGGCCCCATTTCGTGACGATCTTGGCGTAGGTGCCGTTATCGATGATGAACTGGATGCCGGCCTGCAACGGCGTCGCCAGGTCCGATCCCTTTGGCAGCGCCACGCCCAGATAGCTCGGGTCGGTATAGGTGCCGACCACCTTGGTGCGCCCCTTGGACTGCGCGACGAAATAGCTGACGGCGGTGGAGCCGAGCCAGAACAGGTCGGCCCGCTTGCTCATCAGCGCCTCGGCCGCGCCGTTGCCGTCGTTGAAGGCGAGCGCGTTGATCGGCTTCTTGCCGGCCGCCTCGCATTTCGGGTTTTGGTCGGCGACGAACACCAGCTCGCGCG
This sequence comes from uncultured Acetobacteraceae bacterium, assembly GCA_964244585.1. Lineage (GTDB taxonomy): Bacteria > Pseudomonadota > Alphaproteobacteria > Acetobacterales > Acetobacteraceae > LMUY01. The sequence continues at coordinate 4,868 of CAXTJM010000014.1, forward strand.
AGCCGCGGGTGGTGCCGACCGTCAGGCCGCACAGATCGTCCAGCCCGTCCACCTTGACGGTGGACTCGGCCAGGGCGGCGAAGAGTTCGGTGCCGATGAGCGTGCCGACCATGTCGACCACCTTCTCCCGCGCGTCGGAGATGCCCATCTGGCCGGTCGCGCCGTCGAAGCGCTTGGCCTGCAGGCCCGGGATCAACGTGTCGAAGGTGGTCGGCCGCAGGTCGAGGCGAAGGCCGAGCGCCTCCGTCGCCGCGCGCATGATGTCGATCTCCCAGCCGGCGATCTCGCCCTTGGCGTCGCGGAAATCGTCGGGTGGCGAGCCGAGCGCCACGGCGAGGGTGAAGCTCGTCGTGCCAGCCGGCAGCAGCTTGACGAGGTTCGGCTGCGGCGTTTGGCTGGGGATCACGTCCGCTTGCGCCCAGGTCGCGGCAGGCCAGGCCGCGATCAGGCACGACACCAAGGCGCGGCGGAAAAGCTGGGTCATCTGGTTTCCCTGTGAAAGCTCGTTACGCGCGCCGACGATGGCTGCCGAAGGCCGGCCGGGCCAGCCCCAGGCTGCCGCGCAACGTGCCGTCCCCGGAATACGCCGTCTGCACCAGGCCGCGTCGCTGCAATTCCGGTACCAGCCACTCGAACGCCTCGATGGCAGGGACTGGCATGAACGGGGGCATGATGTTGAACCCGTCGCAGCCATGGCTGGTGAACCAGTCCTCCATCACGTCGGCCACGTCCGCCACGGTGCCGACCACGACGTTGTGGCCGGAGGCGCCGGCCATGATCTTGTACAGCTTGCGGATGGTCATGCCGGGCTGCGCACCCAGCCGGGCCAGCTTCTCATGCCCGCTTTTCACCGCGTTGTGCGTGTCCAGCGGCGGCGGCAGCGGACCGTCCGGATCATGGCCGGACAGGTCGCCATAGGTGTCCGCCAAGGTTGGCAGGCCGACCCGGGGATGCACGCGGTCCTGCAACTGGTCGAACCGGTCCTGCGCATCCTGCCGGGTGCGGCCCAGGATCGGCAGGATGCCGGGCATCACCAGCATCGACTCAGGCGCCCGCCCGGCCGCGGCGCCATGCGCCTTCACGCTGCTGTAGAAGGCGACGGCCTCCTCGCGGGTCTTCTGCGCCGTGTAGATCAGGTCGGCGATGCGGGCGCCCAACCCCTGCCCCGGCCCGGACGACCCGGCCTGCGCGATCACCGGGTAGCCCTGGATCGGCCGGGCCACGTTCAGCGGGCCCTTGACGGAGAAGACCTCGCCGCGGTGGTCCAGCGTGTGCAGCTTCGCCGGGTCGAAATACCGGCCGCCATCCTGGTCGCGGATGAAGGCGTCATCCTCCCAGCTATCCCACAGGCCGAACACGACATCGACGAACTCTTCCGCCCGGCGGTAGCGCAGGCCGTGCTCCATGTGCGCGTCGCGGCCGAAATTGAACGCCTCCTGCTCGCTCCAGGACGTGACGACGTTCCAGCCCACGCGGCCCTCGCTGATGTAGTCGAGCGAGGCGAACTTGCGGGCGACGTGGTACGGCTCGTTATAGGTGGTCGAGGCGCTGGCGATGAAGCCCAGCCGCTCCGTGACCGCCGCCAGCGCGCCGATCAGCGTCAATGGTTCGTAGACGTCGATGCGGGGGTTGTAGCTGAGCTCGTCCTCCTCCCGGGCGGAGTGGCGGACGGCGATGCCGTCGGCCCAGAACATGAAGTGGAAGCACGCCCGCTCGGCGGCTTGCGCCATGCGCTTCCACAGGCGGATGTCCATGGCGGCATCGGTCTGCGCGCCCGGCATGCGCCAGCCGGCGGCGTGGGCGCCGTTGCCGACGATGTTCAGGCCAAGCTTCATCTGCCGCTGTAGGGTCACACGCGGCTGCTCCCATGCTGCGCCGCGTCATCCTGGCGGCAGCGATCCCGTGGCGTCAAACCATGCATCACCGTTTCCACCGGCTGACAAAAGGCGGCAGGCCGAGGTTTTCCCGCAGCGTGGCGCCCTCGTATGCGGTGCGGAAGCGGCCGCGCCGCTGCAATTCCGGCACCACCAGGGCCACGAAATCGTCGATGCCCTGCGGCAGGGTTGCGGGCGTGACGTTGAAGCCGTCGGCGGCGCCGGACTCCAGCCACTCCTCCATCACGTCGGCGATCTGGCCCGGCGTGCCGATGGCGCGGAACCCTTCGCCGACGGCATACTCCGCCGAGAGCTGGCGGATCGACCAGCCCTCCTGCGTCGCGCGCTCCCACCAACCATACGCGATGCTGCGGACCTTCGCGCCGACCGGTTCCGGCACCGGGCCGTCGAAATCATGGCCGGACAGGTCGCCCATCAGGCCGTAGATCCGGGCTAGGCCGACCAGCGGGTCGATCAGGGCCTGCAACTGCTCCAGCTTGGCCCGCGCCTCCGCCTCCGTGCGGCCGACGATCGGGACGAAGGCCGGCATGATCTTCAGCGCCTCGGGATCGCGCCCGTACTTGGCCATGCGGCCCTTCACCGAGGCGTAGTAGGCCTGCGCCGCTGCCAAGCCGTTGGTGGACGCATACACCACGTCGGCATCGGCGGCAGCGATCTCCTGCCCCATCGGATTGGCGCCGGCCTGCACCAGCAGCGGCCGGCCCTGCGGCGTAGGCGGCGCGTTCAGCGGGCCGCGCACGGCGAAATGCTTGCCCTTGTGGTTTAAGGGGTGCAGCTTGGCGGGGTCGTAGAACTGGCCGGTCGCCTTGTCGTGGACGAAGGCATCCGGCTCCCAGCTCTCCCACAGCCCCATGACGACATCGACGAACTCGCGCGCCCGATCGTAGCGGGTGTCGTAATCGAGATGCGTGTCGCGGCTGAAGTTCCACGCCTCCTGCTCGGACCAGGAGGTGACGATGTTCCAGCCGGCGCGGCCGCCGCTGATATTGTCCAGCGAGGCAAATTTGCGGGCGATGTGGAACGGCTCGTTATAGGTGGTGGAGGCGGTGCTCACCAGGCCGATATGCCGCGTCATCGGCGCCAGCGCCGCCAGCAGGGTCAGCGGCTCCAGCTCCACGTTGCGGTTGGAGTGGCTGAGCGAACCGGAGGGCTGGTCGGCGGCGCGCACGCCGAGGCCGTCGGCGAAGAACACCATGTCGAACTTGCCGCGTTCCGCCTGCTGCGCGCAGTGCAGGAAGTGTCGGTAATCCGTCGCCCCGCCGGATGGCACATCCGGATGGCGCCAGGCGGCGTCGTGGTAGCCGAGATAGCGCATGGACAGGCCAAGCTTCATCTGTCGCGTGGGCATGCGGCGATCTCCAAACAGCCTCAGTGGTGGACCCGATCCCCCATCAGCTTCGCCAAAGTGGGCTCGATAGCCTCCGACAGCCGGGCCTGGGCCTGGGCGGTGGGGTGCAGCAGCGGATCGGGCGGCGTCAGGTAGCCGTCGAGGAAGGCCGCGCGGTCCAGCTTGCCGTCGCGCATGAACAGGGCTGTCACGTCCATGTAGGTGACGGCAGGGTCTTCGCCGTGGCCGTAGCGCGCGGCCAGGCCGCGGTTGATCTCCGCGGTGGTCTGGTCGACCCAGGCCGAACGGTCGGACGGCAGGACCGACAGCAGCAGGATCTTGGTGGCGGGCAGCTTCTGATGCAGCTCGGCGACCACGGCGGCGATCCCGCCCAGCGTCTGGTCCGCCGACCAATGCACGCGGCCGCTATTGTTGGCGCCGATCAGCACCACGGCGGCCTTGGGCTGGATGCCGTCCACCTCGCCATGCTGCAGCCGCCAGAGCAGGCTGGCGGTGGTGTCACCCATGAAGCCGAGGTTGTCCGCGTTGCGGTCGCCGTAGAAGCGCTGCCATTGCGGAGCGAAATCCTGCCAATCCGGCGGACCGTGCTTCTCCCAATCCTGCATGATCGAGTCGCCCAGGAACACCAGGTCCACATGGCCCAGGCGCGCGCGGGCGAGCGCCTGTTCGTGCCGGGCATGCCACCACGGCAGGTTGTCGCGCGACAGGGACCCGGCCGCCGGGTTCGCCGGGCCGGCCGCACCGGCCAGCAACGCCGCCAGCACGAGCCACCGCCTCATGCCCGCACTTCCAGGTAGGCGACCGCGGCCACCCCGGCAACGAGGCAGTAATAGGCGAACGGGTTGAGCGCCCATTTGTCGTTGTGCCGGAAATACCGCATCAGGAAGGCGGTGCTGAGCCAGGCGACGACTCCCGACACCACCGCGGCCACGATGGAGAGCTGCAGCGTGCCCGGCGGAATGTTCTCATGCAGCAATTTGGGGACTTCCAGCACGGTCGCGCCGATGATGATCGGGGTCGCGATCAGGAAGGAGAAATGCGCCGAACCCTCGTGGTTGATGCCCCGCAGCAGCCCGCCGACGATGGTCGCCCCGGAGCGGGAGATACCTGGGATCAGGGCCGCGCACTGCCACACGCCCACGACCAGCGCGTCACCCACCGTGATCGAGGACAGCGCCCGGTCGCCGCCCCGCGCCCGCAGCCGCTCGCCGAACAGCAGCAGCAGGCCGTTCACCACGAGGAACGCCGCGGTGATCACGGGCGATGCGAACAGGCTGCGGAGGTAGCGCTCCAGGACGAAGCCGACGATCACCGCCGGGATGGTGGCGATGACGATCAACAGGAAGACGCGGCGGCTTTCCCGGTTTTGATGCGTCCCGGAGAGCCCGAGCACGCCCAGGCCCAGCGCCAGCCAGTCGCGCCAGAAATAGGCCAGCAGGGCCACCGCCGTTCCGACATGGAGCATGACAAGGAACGGCAGGAACGCCGCCGATCCCTGGTCCCACTGCCAATTCAAGACGGCGGGCAGCACCACCGCATGGCCCAGGCTGCTCACGGGAAACAGCTCCGTTGCACCTTGCAGGATGGCGATGATGATCGCCTGCAATGCGTCCATGCGGCATCGACCCTCGATTACGAGGGCCGTTCCTGCCGGACGGGACGCGTCGTGGCAAGCGCTGCGCTGCACAATCAGGCGGGTGGGTGGGCGGCTACACGTCCAGGAAGACCGTCTCGTCGGCACCTTGCAGGCGGATGTCCAGCCGCCAGGCCGGCAGCCCGTGGCGCTCTCCCACCGGGCGGGCGAGCAAGGTGGCACGCCGATCCGGCTCGAGGCTGCAAAGCAGCGGATCGGTGTCGTTGAGCGGCTCGCCGGCGAAATACAGGCGCGTCTGCACGTGGATCAGCAGGCCGCGCGCGAACAGCGTCAACGCCACGTGCGGGGCTTGCGGCGTGTTGGCGCCGGGTGCCCCGCCAACCGGGCCGGGCTTCAGCGTGACGAAGCCGTAATTGCCCTCCACATCCGTCGCCACCCGGCCGAACCCGTCCCAGGTGGCGGAAGCGGCCGGGCTGGGCTGCCACACCTCCACGCAGGCGTCCGTGACGGGCAGACCATCCCCGTCGGACACGGTGCCGATCAGCGCGACGCGCTCGCCCTCGGCGCCGAAGCGGGTCAGGTCGGACCAGGACGGCTCCTCCAGCAGGTGCCAGTAGGGGCCGATGGTCTGGCTGCTGGTGGCAGCGGTCACGATCCGTGTTCCCCGTCCTCGAACGGGGTCTGGTCCCGCCCGCGCAGCACGAAATCGAAACGGTAGCCGAGCGCCCATTCCGGCTGGGTGATGTCCAGGGCGAAATCGGCGACCAGGCGGTTGCGCGCCGCTTCGTCCGGCGTGCACTGGAAGATCGGATCCAGCGCCAGCAGCGGATCGCCGGGAAAGTACATCTGGGTGATCATGCGTTGGGCGAAGCCCGAGCCGAACAGGCTGTAGTGGATGTGGTTGGGCCGCCACGCATTGTGGTGGTTGCGCCATGGATAGGCGCCGGGCTTGATGGTGGTGAAGCTGTAACGCCCCTCGGAATCCGAGAAGATACGCCCGGTGCCGTGGAAATTCGGGTCCAGCGGCGCATCATGCTGGTCCCGCGGATGGTCGTAGCGGCCGGCGGCGTTGGCCTGCCAGATTTCGATCATCACGCCGGGCTGCGGCCGGCCATCCTCGTCCAGCACGCGGCCCTCGACGATGATGCGCTCCCCCACCGCGCCCTTGCCGTGCGTCAGGTCCGCCGTGGCGGGATAGCGCGCCGGGTCGAACCGCGGCGCCGTCATCTCCGTCACGGTATGGCCGGAGGGCAGGCGCACCAGCGCATGGTTCGGGTGGCGCTTGGCGGTGCTGCCGTAGCTGGGGGTGTCGAGCGCCGGCTGGGTGCCCGGCGAGAACGGACGCAGGGGACGCAAGGCCTGTTCGGTGCCGCTCATGCGGTTCTTTCCCTCCGGCGCGACATGGGACGGATGTCAATCGGATCTGAAGCGCCCGCCGCGCCCAATGGCTGGCACATGCCAAGCTACTACCCGGCCAGGCGCCAAGGCAACAAGGCCGGGGCTGGACCGATGCGCCGCGAGCGGCTGCCCTGCGCCGGACCGTCTTCCAGGACGCCATCGTCCGTGCAGATCGTCACCTCGGGCGACGGAGGCTGTGAACGCGCTGCAATCCGTGCCTATCGTGCCCGGGCAGCAGCCATGCGGCGCGATGTCCATGCATGATCGAGATGATCACCCAGGGAGCACCACCATGAGGCCCACCGCAGCCATGTCCCGGAGGTCCGAAGCATGAGGGGCGTCGCCGCCCTGCTCGCCGCGATCGGCATGGTCGCGACCAGCGCGGATCGTGGCGGGGCGCAAGGCACGGCCCCCATCCCGATGCTGGCACCCACGGGCGTCCTGCGCGTCGGCCTGGTCGAGGCACCGACCGAAAGCCCCCTGTTCGTCCGGCGCACGCAGGACGGGGGTGCCAGCGGCGTGACCGCGGACCTCGCCACCGACCTGGCGCGAAGCATCGGGATCCCCATGGCCGCGACCGTCCTGCCGAACACCGGGGCAGCCGTCGAGGCGATGCAGGCCGGGCAGGTCGACGTCGCGTTCATGCCGGTGGACGACACACGGCGGCAGGTCGTCGATTTCGGGCCGGGCTATTTCCAAATCGAAAGCACGTACCTCGTCAGCGGCGCTTCCGGGATCACGGATGTCGGCCAGGTGAACCGCCCGGAATTGCGCGTCATCGCCATATCCGGCACCACGACCTTCCGCGCCTCCGCCCGCACGCTCACGGCGACGCAGCCGCAGGCGGTCACCACCGTGGCGGAGGCGGTCGAGCGGATGCGCGCCGGGCAAGCCGACGCCTTCGCCCTGTCCCGCGACACGCTCGGGCCGATCCTGGCGCAGGTGCCCGGCTCGCGCATCGTCCAGGGCTGTTTCCAACGCACCTCCGTCGCGGTGGCGCTGCCGAAAGGCCAGCCGTCGGCGCTGGCCTTCGTCGGCGCCTGGCTGCAGAACGCAAAGGCATCCGGCCAGGTGCGACGCATCTTCGACGCGCACGGCTTCCAGTCCGAGGCCGTCGCACCCTGACCTCGCCGGACGGGGCCACCTGCCGTCCCGGCCGCGGCATCCTTGCCGGCAGCCCGGCGCTGCACGTGGATCGATCCCGCGCTGGCGTCGCAGCCATTGTTGTGGCTGCATGTCCGAAAGGGAGAGAAGCATGCCAGACGCTATAGCGGACCGTCAGCCGGCCGCGGCCATCCTTGCCAGGTTGGACCGCCTGCCTGCGACACGATCGATCTGGATGCTGATCACGCTGCTCTCGATCGGCGGCTTCTTCGAGTTCTACGACCTGTTCATCACCGGCTACATCATCCCGGGCCTGGTGAAGGCGGGATTGCTGGCCAACGTGGCCGTGGGCATCTTCACGGGCCCGGCGCTGTTCGTCGCCGCCACCTTCACCGGGCTGTTCATCGGCACGTCCGTGTTCGGCTTCGTGGCGGACAAGTACGGGCGCAGGACGATCTTCACCTTCTCCCTGCTGTTCTACTGTGCCGCCACGTTGGTGATGGCGTTCCAGAACAGCGGCCTATCGGTCTGCCTCTGGCGCCTGGTCGCAGGCATCGGCATCGGCGTCGAACTGGTGACCATCGACACCTACATCGCCGAGCTGGTGCCCAAGCATGTCCGCGGACGGGCCTTCGCCTTCAACGAGACCATCCAGTTCGCAGTGGTGCCGGTGGTGGCGTTCCTCGCCTACATGCTGGTGCCGACCGCACCGTTCGGGTTCGACGGTTGGCGCTGGGTGGTCGTGATCGGCTCGGCCGGGGCGCTGGTCGTGTGGTTCCTGCGCCGCGGCCTGCCGGAAAGCCCGCGCTGGCTGATCCATCAGGGCCGGCTGGAGGAAGCCGACGCCGTCACGTCGATGATCGAGGCCAGGGTGCGCGCGGATTTGGGCGGCGCGGCGCTACCACCCCCGGCGCTGCATGCCGTCGACCGCATCGAGGCAAAAGGCAGCTTCGGCGAGATCTTCTCCAAGCCCTACCGCACCCGGACGATCATGCTGTCGGTGTTCCAGTTCTTCCAGACCTTCGGCTTCTACGGTTTCGCGGCCTGGGTGCCGACGCTGATCGCGCAGCAGGTGGGCATCAATCTCGGCTCCAGCCTGCTCTATTCGTTCATCATCGCCATCGCGAGCCCATTCGGGCCGTTGCTGGCCATGAGCTTCGCCGACAAGTTCGAGCGGAAATGGCAGATGGTCGGTGCCGCCTGCGGGGTGGGCGTGTTCGGCGTCCTGTTCTCCCTGCAGACCACGATCGTCCTGCTGATCGTGTTCGGCGTGCTGATCACGCTGTGCAACAACGTGCTGTCCAACACCTTTCATGGCTACCAGACCGAGCTGTTTCCCACCCGGATCCGGGCGCGGGCGGTGGGATTCACCTACTCGCTCAGCCGGGTCAGCACGGTATTCGCCAGTTTCATCATCGGTTTCTTCCTGCAAACCGCAGGAACGAAGGGAGTGTTCGGGCTGATCGCGTTTGCGATGACGATGGTCGTCCTGTCGATCGGCATCTTCGGCCCGCGCACGAACAGGCTGGAGCTGGAGGAGATTTCCCGTTGAGCGCATCGTCTTGCGCCCGGCGCCGTGAGGCTGCCCGCACCCGTTGGGCCGGGCCTCGATCGCCTCGAACCGCTGGCCGCGCCGGCCCCGTCACCTCCCGTGAACCATCCGGGCTAGGACGATGTCCCGCCCTCGGGGTAGTCGCTGCCCAGTGTCACGGCCTCCCAGGCATCGAAATCGGTCTGCAACGCGACGAGCTTCCTGCGGGCGATCTCCAGCGCGGGCTTGCCCAGCACGAGGTGCAACGGCGGCTCGGGGGATTGCACCGCGGTGATGATGGCCTCGGCAGCACGGACCGGGTCGCCGGGCTGCTTGCCGCTGCGGGCCTCGGTCTGCGCGCGGCGGGCCCCGGCCGTGGCGTCGTAGTCCGGGATGCGGGTGGCGGACTGCTTTATGGAGGGGCCGGCCCAATTGGTGCGGAACGGCCCCGGCTCCACGATGACCACCTTGATGCCGAGCGGGCCGACCTCCTGCGACAGCGACTCCGACAAGCCCTCCACCGCATATTTGGTGGCGTGATAGTAGCCGGTGGCAGGGAAGCTCGCGATGCCGCCGATGGAGGAGATGTTGACGATGCAGCCGCTGCGGCGGGCGCGCATGGCCGGCAGCACCGCATTGGTCATCGCCACCAGCCCGAAGAAGTTGGCCTCGAACATCGCGCGGACCTCGCCGTCCTCGCCCTCCTCAACTGCCGCGAGGTAGCCGTAGCCGGCATTGTTCACCAGCACGTCGACCCGGCCGAAGCGGTCCTGTGCCGCTTTTGCGGCATCGGCGACCTGGCTTACGTCGGTGACGTCGAGCTTGAGGGCGATGGCCCGGTCCTCGTTGCCGTGCACGAGGTCCGCCACCTGGTCGGGGTTGCGAGCGGTGACGACCGCGCGCCAGCCGCGATCAAGCACGAGGCGGGCGAGTTCACGACCGAAGCCGGTCGAGCAGCCCGTGATGAACCATACCGGAGTGGCCGACTGAGACATTGTTTGAGATCCCGGTTATAGGTTGTCTTCGGCCGCTGCCCGGCCACAGTCACGGGATCGGGCCGCACTGCTAAGCCGATCCGCAGGAGGCGCTATAGTCCCGAAGACATAGCGGGATCCTGCCAGACCTTGAGGGATCTCGCAACAACGGTCGCGCGCCAAGGCCAGCTTCAGACGTGACAAGCGGCCAAGACGGCCCTGTCGGGTGCCATGATGGCCAGGCGTCGGGCTGGTCGGCGCTGCTAACGCTTGAGCGCAGCCATGCCGGCGGCCGTCAGATGCAGTCGGTCACTGCCAGCCACCACTCGCAACAGGCCGGCATTGATGAGCTTCGGCAACAAGATCGCTCCGACCGGACCGTGCATGGTGGCGAACTCGGCCCTCGTCGGACCGCCTTTCACGCCATGCACATACTGGAGCACGCGGTGGTCGGTGATGTTCATCAGGCAGTCCTAGCAACTGGAAAGCAATCGGTCACGCGGACTGCACCCATCGGTCTCATGGCGCGTTGCCATCGGCATGGTTCCGACGGAGTGACGGATTTGGACGACATCAAGCAGAACGCCTCCGCCCGCCACGAGGATGCCGCGCATCACCTCGACATTGCATCCAAGATGCATCGCGATGCGGCCAAGCAGTGCCTGTCGGGCAATTATCAGAAGGCGCAAAGTCTCGCGGTGTCTGCGGCAGAGGCAGAGGGCGTCGCCAACCGGCTGGCGATGGAGGCTGTAGACCTGTATCGCCACCATGAAGACGAGGTTGCCGCGCATAAGGTGGAAATCGCGTCCGAACAGGCGGCGCGAGATGCGAAACACGAGGCCAAGGCTGCGGAGGTATAGGCGGCCTTCCCACCCATCCTCCCCGACATGTCCTGTTCCCGGCCGGTCGCACGATCATCGGGGTGATCGGGTGACCCTGCATCGGGCCGCATGCCGCGCCCAGCCCACCGGGCTGGGCGGCCCGACCTCAGCTGCCCTTCAGGTCGGCCGGCACCTTACCGCCGTTCTCCTCCAGCTTGGTCATGACCTGCTTGTGCAGCCAGACGTTCATGGTGGCGCTGTCGTCGGTGCTGCCGGTGTAATGCAGTTCGCTGGCGAGCGCCTTGCGTGCCGTGATGCTGCTGTCCATGCCGAGCAGCGTGAGCAGGTCCACGATGGAGACCTTGTAGTTCGACGGCTGCCCTCGCGCGGCCGCCATCTGCGCCAGCACCGCGCCCACGTCGACGGGTGAGGCTGCCGGCACTGCCGCCGGCGCGGCGTCCGCCACCGCCATCGGTTGCTGCACCGTGGTGTCCGTGGCCATGGCCGCGGGCGCAGCCGCTGCGTCGGCCGGCGTCGCTGCCGGATGACCGAAAATCTTGGACATGATCGAGCCGAACATACTCATGAGCTTCACTCCCAACTGGACGCGCCAACGCCGTATCTCGTCCACGAGTTTGGTGGATCGTGCCGGACGGCCGCAAAACTTGAACCGCGTGACGACAGTAATGGTAGCGCCCCGCCCGATTAAAGCGTAGGGCTGCTCGCGATAGCTAAGAAAGTGATCAGTATGGCGACCGGTACGGTTAAGTGGTTCAACGCGACGAAGGGCTTCGGCTTCATTCAACCGCAGGGTGGTGGCAAGGACGTGTTCGTCCACATCACGGCGGTCCAGGCAGCCGGGCTGACTGGCCTGGATGACAACCAGAAGGTCAGCTACGAGGTGATGAACGAGCGGGGCAAAGAGGCTGCTACGAACCTGAAGCTCGCCTGAGACGAAGCTGACGATCTGGCCTGCGCTTGCAGGCCGGATCGTCATGGCCACGTCGATGCCGGGCACGGATCGTGCGCCCCGCGGATCCGGGCGGTCCGCAATCTTTGTTCAACGTTGGTCTCACCTCCTCGTAGAAGCCGGGTTGATTGCTGTGGCGCTGTCGAATCCGAGGAGGCCGGTATCACAACCCCAACATCCCGGACGGTCGTGATCGTCGAGGATGAGGCCATGATACGGCTGGTCCTCTGCGAGACGCTCACCGATGCTGGCTTCAATGTCATCGAAGCCGTCGATGCGGCCGACGCGATGATGCTCCTGGAGCATGGCGCCACCGGGATTCACGCGCTCGTTACGGATAACCGCATGCCGGGGTCCATGAAAGGCGTGAAGCTTGCGCGGGTCGTCCGTGAGCGATGGCCCTGGATAAATCTAGTGGTCGCTGCACAGATGGTGGAGGCCGAGGCCCGACTGCCGCCGGGGTGCCGTTACTTCCAGAAGCCCTACAAGATGGCCGACGTGGTAGACTACCTCCAGAAGGTTTAGTCGCTGCACTCTCCTCGAATCAGAGGCGGACCAAACAGTCCTCGCGTGGCAGCCGGCTTTTCCGAGGCATCCGTATCATCATCGTCGCAATGATGAACCATCATTCCCCCACCGTGCTTCCATCATCATTCCAAGGGGTTGGTCACACGCCACCCTCAAAGGTATATGGCTGCCTCACACAGTTTTGCGAGCTATCATAGGTTAGGATCGATTGTTGCGTTAGACATGCACGGCAAAGGCGGCGTTTACGCCGTGCGCCGGTCGCAGGCATCATCGCTGATGTCTTTGCTCATGATAGGGGTAAACATGTCGGAAGATGACGGCCGGGAACATCCGTCGAACATCGTCAACATGCCGGACACCGACCCGGAATCATCCAGGGGACGGTTGCCGTTCTTCATCAAGGAGAACATCGGGGCGATCGTCATCGAGTGGGAGGGATTTGCCAGAACCCTGACACCGTACTCGCACGGCATGACGCCGCATGCCTTGCGCGACCACATCCACCAGATCCTGGCTTTCATCGTGTCCGACATGGAGACGTATCAGACCAGCGGGGAGCAGGAAGAGAAATCGCACGGAGACAAGAAGCAGACCGAGCCGGTCACGGCGGCCCAGACGCATGCCGCGCTGCGCTTTGCCGGCGGTTTCGACATAGGTCAGATGGCGTCTGAGTATCGAGCGCTTCGTGCAAGCGTTCTGCGGCTTTGGAGCAAGACCGGGCCAGCCTTCGATGCCGAAGACATCACGGATATCACCCGGTTCAACGAGGCCATCGATCAGGAGCTTGCGGAATCCGTGAACTTCTACACCAACAGGGTCGCACTCTCACGGGAACTCGTGGTCGGGATACTTGGGCACGACCTCCGCAGTCCCCTGCAGGCGATCGCGCTTTCCACCGAACTCTCGCTTCATATGGGGCAACTGAACGAGCGCCAGACGATGTTGAGCAAGAAGGTGCTGGAATGTACCGGTCGCATGGGTGTCCTGATCAACGACCTGCTCGACGTGACCCGAGCCCGCTTCGGTGCAGGGATGCCGGTCATGCGCGCCATGATGAACATGGGATTCGTTGCGGAACAAGTCGTCGATGAGGTCCGTATCGTTCATCCGCAGCGCGTGATCGAGCTTAACATGTCGGGAATCCTGGTGGGCGAGTGGGACAAGGCCCGTGTCGGGCAGGTCTTCTCGAACTTGCTCAACAATGCAATGCAGTACGGGTCCCATGGCTTCCCGGTTCGCGTCGGTCTCAAGGGAGAGGCCAAGACGGTGACACTGACAGTCGCCAATGACGGCGTCCCGATCCCTCCCGAGAAGATCAACCTGATCTTCGACCCGCTCACGCGCGTCGTGCGGGATGAAGCTGGGCTGTCGACGTCGGGTAATTTGGGTCTCGGGCTCTATATCACCAAGGAGATCGTCGTGGCGCATGGCGGAACCATCGACGTCACGTCTTCGGAGATCGACGGCACTGTCTTCACCGCTTGCTTCCCGCGCTCTGTCCCGGATCCCGCGTCTCAAACCGTGCAAAGGCAGGCCTGACAGGCAGGCACTTGCCTTAGCGCGGCTTGGCACCACAAGCCGTGAATTGCCGCAGCCCTTGGCGATGGCCATGTCTAAATATGTAGGAGCATTCTCATGAAGCGCGCCGTTGGACTGGTCGGAACCGTCGCCATCGCCCTCACGCTCGCTGCCGTCCCCGCCTTCGCGCAGCGCGGTGGTGGACGGGGCGGGTTCGGTGGTGGCTATGGCGGTGGCTTCCGCGGCGGCTATGGCGGCGGCTACGGGTTTCGGGGCGGATATGGCTATGGCGGGTTCGGTGTTGGCCTGGGCTTCGGTCTGCTCGCCGGAGGCTACGGCGGGGGATACTATGGCGGATACCCGTATTACGGCGGGTATCCCTACTATGCCGGCCCGCCCGTCGTTTATGCCGCCCCTCCGGGAGTGTATGGCGTTCCGCCCGGAGGCTACGTCCAGCCGCAGGCTACCTTCGCACCCTATTAGGCCTCGCGACGGAAGGACTTGGCCCCGTCCGGCGTGATCGATCGAGCGTCGGCGTCGGCCGCCGCGAGGCCGAGGTTGAACGTTGCTGGACGATCGAGCACCGCCCGGCGCCGTTCGGCTGATTGGCCGGACGTATCACAGGCCACGGCGTAATATATTGGCATCTTTCTTCCAGTCCGGACCACCGTCACGCCAACGAACAAGATTGGCGGGGGGACGATGGCGGGACGCGGTGAGGAGCCAAGCAACCAGGGCGGCCGGAACGCCGTATCGCTGACAGCCGCGGGGCTGCTGGTGCTCATGATATTCGTCTTCGTGGGCCTGCTGGCTTTTGCCCGGCCGCTTCTCGCCGACCAGGTTGCATCCAACGTCTCCGTCTACCTCGTCGTGCTGATCGGGATGACCGTGGCGGTCTGGCTGTTGAGTTGGGCCTACGTCTCCCGGATCGGCGCCATCGAGCGGCGGGACGGGGGTGCCACGTGATCGGGAGTGGCCTCTCGATCAGCCTGTTGCTGCCGTTCGGCGCGGTGCTGCTGTCTTCCCTGGTGATCGTGCTGGTCGCAGCACGGCGCACGCGGTCGGTGTCGGATTACTTCGTCGCCGGCAACCGGGTCTCGGCGACGCAGAACGCCCTGGCGCTGACCGGGGATTTTGTCGGCGTCGGCGGGTTCTTCGCCATCACCGGCCTGATCGGCGTCTTCGGTGCAGACGGCTATGTATTGGCGATCGGCGCGATCTGCGGCTTTCCACTCATGCTGTTCCTGTTTGCCGAGCCCCTGCGCCGGCTGGGCAAGTATACCTTTGCCGACGTGGTCACGGCGTCGTTGCAGGACGAACGGATCCGGATCCTGGCCGCGGTGACGCAACTGGTGCTGGTCCTGGTGCAACTGACGGCGCAGCTTGTCGGCGCGATGGCCCTCCTGCGCCTGCTGTTCGGGGTAGGGGACGCAACGGCCCTGGTGCTGATCGGGGCCACGGTGGTGGGCTACGTGCTGGTCGGCGGCATGGTGGCGACCACCTGGCTGCAGATCGTCAAGGCGACGCTGATGCTCCTGGTGGCGGCGCTGCTCGCGGTGCTGGCGCTGGCGCGGTTCGGCTTCAATCCGCTGCATCTGCTGGACGGCGCCGTCGCAGCGCGGGGGATCGCGGTGACCGTGCCGGGCCGCCTGTTCGTCAATTCGTGGGACACGCTGTCCATCCTGCTTGGCCTGGCGCTGGGCAACGCCAGCATGCCGCACATCCTGATGCGCCTGAACACGGTGACGGACGGCGTGGCGGCGCGCCGGTCGGTGTTTGCGGGCATCGGCCTGATCGTGATGTTCCACCTGGTCGTGCTGGTGCTGGGCTACGCCTCCACCGCCATCGTCGGCGCCGACGCGATCCGGCAGGCCGACCCCGGCGGCAACATGGCGTTGCCGCTGCTGGCGCGTGCGCTTGGCGGCGACGTGCTGCTGGGCAGCATTTCCGCCATCGCGCTGGCCACCGTGCTGGCCGTGGTGACGGGCCTGGTCATGGCCGGGTCCGCTACGCTGACGCAGGACCTATGGGTCTCGACGTTGCGCCGGGCGGCATTGCGGCCGCGCGAGCAGTTGTTGGTCGGCCGTGTCACCACCGTCGTGATCGTCGCTGCGGCACTCGTGCTCACGGTCCTGAGCCAGGGCCAGAACATCGGCTTCCTGTCCGCGCTGGGCTACTCGGTGGCCGCGAGTGCCAACTTCCCCGCGCTGCTGCTCACCCTGTGCTGGAAGGGCCGCACATCCCAGGGCATCGTCGCGGGCATGGCGACCGGCCTGGTGTCGAGCCTGGTGCTCATCGCGCTGTCGCCGCTGATCCAGGTGGGCATCCTGCACCACGCCACGGCCATCTTCCCGCTGCAGAACCCGGCTGTCGTCAGCGTGCCCCTGGCCCTGGTGGCCGGCATCACCGTGTCCTTGATGACGACGCGGCGGGCCGCTTTGTCGCCAGCGCGATGAGCCTCCCGGCGTCGGCCTCCGGCATCAAGGCTTGCCGGAATGCGGCCACCAGCGGTGACGTGTCGCCGCGGCGGGACATCCAGTGCAGGCCGATGCGGCAGGTTTCGTCCACCAGCGCCCGGTAGCAAACGCCGGGCGCCTTGATGCGCGTCATCACGCCGGGCACCACGGCCACACCGGCGGCACTGGCCACCAGGCCGATGACGGATGCGAGATCCGGCACCTCCATGGCGATCTCGGGCGTGAACCCGGCCTGTCGGCAGAACCGCAGGACAGTCCGGAAGATGGCGGTGCCGTTGTCGCGGGCGACCATCACGAAGCGCTCGGACGCCAAAGCCAGGAGCGGCATCGGGCCGGCCTGGCGGCAGAGCACATGCCCCTGCGGCAGGACCGCGGCCATCGGTTCGGTCCGCACCACCTGGCAGTCGAACGCGCCGGCCGCACGCGGCTCCGGCGTCCAGACGAAGCCCACGTCCAGGTTCCCGGAATCCAACGCCGCAAATTGGCTCGCCGACGCCAGCGGCCGCAGCGTCAGCGTCACCTTGGGCCGCTGCGTGCGCAGGCGCTGCACCGCCTGCAGCAGCACGCCGGCATGGACCGCCGATTCGGTGTAGCCGATCCGCAACTCCCCGCTCGTGCCGTCCGCTGCGTTGGCCAGCGCCGCCTTGATGCCGGCGAATTCGTCGAGCAGGCGGCGCGCATGCTCCATCAGCTCGCGCCCGGCCGCTGTCAGCAGCACGCGCTGCTTGTTCCGCTCGAACAGGCGGGCCTCCAGCAACGCCTCCAATTGCTGGATCTGGGTCGTGAGCGGCGGCTGGCTGATGTGCAGCCGGGCGGCCGCGCCGCGGAAGCTGAGTTCTTCGGCCACCGCGAGGAAGTAGCGCAGGTGACGCAGTTCCAGGCGCCGCAGGAGCATGTCGCCTTCGCTGGTCGTGGCGGCCCCCGCGGTCATGGCGGCGTCATTCCATGTGGGAGAACAGGCGCTGCCCGGCAAAGGGCATCTCGACCGACAGGATCGACCCGGTGCCGGATTCGGTGATGAACATGGTGCGGTAGTCCGGGCCACCGAAGGTCACGTTGGAGATGGACAGGCCCGCGCAGCCCTGGATACGGTAGATCGGTTCGCCGATCGGCGAGAAAACCCACAAGCACCCCATTCCGGTATGGGCCACGATGAGGTTGCCCTTGCTGTCGACCGCCAGGCCGTCTGGCCCGGTCCCGCCCGACATCTGCACGAACACGCCCGTGGTGCCAACCGGCTCGTTGGGTGCCAGGCCCGGCGGCACGTCCAGCGGTACCTTCCAGATCGCGTTGGTACGGGTCACTGCGACATAGAGCCATTGCTCGTCGGGGCTGAGCACAAGGCCATTGGGGGAGGGCACATTTTCCAGCAGCATCTGCGAACTGCCGTCCGCACGCACGCGGATCACCCGTCCGTTGGGCCGCAGGATGTCGCTGTTGCCCTGGTCGGTGAAGTACAGGTCGCCGTTGCTGGCGAAGACCAGGTCGTTGGGCCCGTGCAGGCGCTCGTTGTTGATCCGCTCGAAATACGGTGTGATGTGCCGCGTCGCGATATCCACCACCATGATGCCGCGGCTGTAATCGGCCACGAACAGCCGGCCGTCGCGGTGGAACTTCATGCCGTTCGGCTCGCCCTCGTATTCCAGGAACACGCTGGGCGTGCCGTCCGGCTCCAGCCGGAAGATGCGGCCCCACGGGACGTCGGTGAAGTACAGCGTGCCCTCCCGCGACATCGCCGGGCCTTCGAGGTAGAAAGGACGGTTGGCGTAGCGCCCGGACACGCGGCCGGTGATGCGCATCGAGTCGGGAAGGCGGGCGACAAGTCTGGTGTCGAGGATCGGCGGGGCTTGGAACAAGTTGTTTTCCTCCTTGCCGGCCATTCAGACCCGGGCGCAGGGCGCGGCCAAATACCGTTGACGCGTTCCGGTCGATAGGCGGGACGTATCAGGCCCGTGAACGCCGGGTCGCGTCCTGATACGGGCCACCGCCGCCGCATGATCCAAAAGGGGTATTGGCTGCTGCGCCGCCGGCAGTGGCTAGGTTGCAGGCGACACCACGCGGCTGGGGAAAACGATGGGAATCCTGAAAAACGCGACACTGGCCCGGCTGCGCTCCGGCGCCCTCGCGCCCGGGGTGAGCGTCAGCCTGGTGCGCAACCCCTCGATTGCGGGCATTCTGCGCTCGGCCGGCTTCGATTGGATCGCCATCGACATGGAGCACGGCGCCATGACGCTGTCCGAGGCCAGCCAGATCTGCATGGCGGCACTGCCCACCGGCATCACGACCATCGCCCGCGTCAAAGCGGAGGCGCTGCACGAGGCGGCACGCATCCTGGATTGCGGCGCCCAAGGCGTGATGGTGCCGAACGTCGACACGGCGGCCCAGGCGATGCGCATCGTGGAGGCTTGCCGCTACGCCCCGCTCGGCCGCCGAAGCTGGGGCGGCGGGACGGTGCATTTCGACGGTCCGTTGCCGCCCTTGGCCGATGCGCTGGTCCAGACCAACGCCGAAATCCTGCTCGCCGCCATGATCGAGACGGCGGAAGGGGTGGCCAATGCAGCCGCCATCGCCGCCGTACCCGGCATCGACGTCCTGTTCGCCGGCGCCCTCGACCTCAGCATCGGCGTCGGCAAGCCGGGCAAGCTCGACAGCCCGGAGCTTTGGGGCGCGTTCGAGACCGTCGCCACGGCGTGCCGCGAGAATGGCTGCGTCATGGGGGTGGGCGGCATCTACGAGGAGAAGGCCACGAGCCGGTTGCTGGCGATGGGCGCACGGCTGGTCGCCGCGGGCGGCGACCAGGCCTTCCTGCAATCCGCGGCGGCAGCGCGCCTGGCGTTCCTCGGCAGCCTGAAGCTGGGGCGTTGACCGCCCCGTCCCGGCCAAAGGATCGTCCTGCCGGAGGTCACTGGACGTCTCTTCCTTGATGGTGTCCGCTATAACGGAGATCACGCTCAGCGAGCGCGGCACGGAGGTGACTGATCCGGGAGTTCCCGGCCACTGGAAAGGAACCTCGTTACTCGGCCGCCGCTTGCCGGGCGGTGCGTTCCGCCAGCAGACGCCGGGTCAGCGGCAGCAGGGTGCGGCCATATTCCAGCGCGTCCTCCAGCGGGTCGAAGCCGCGGATGAGGAAGGTGGTCACGCCCAGCGCGTGATAGTCGAGGAGCGCCTCCGCCACCTGCTTCGGCGTGCCGACCAGGGCCGTGGTGTTGCCGCGCGCAGCCGTCACCCGGGCGATCGCCGTGTACAGCCGGCCCTCGGGCCGGTCTCCCAACGCCGCCGCCGCCAGCAGCCGTTGCGAGCCGGCATTGGCCGGCGCCGCGGTCGGCGGGCCAAGCGGCGCCTCCCCGCGGAGAAGCTGGACGTGGGCCGTGATAGCCTCCGCGCGCGCCCAGGCCTCCGCCTCCGTGGCGCCCAGGATGGGACGGAACGACAGGCTGAACCGGACCTGGCGGCCGTGCCTTGCCGCCTCCGCACGCACGCGGCTGGTGATCTCGGCCACCTGCGCCCGTGTCTCGCCCCATAGCGCGTAGACGTCGGCATGCTTGCCGGCGACGCGCAGGGCGGCGTCGGACGCGCCGCCGAAATACACTGGAATATGCGGCCGCTGCACCGTCTGCACCGCAGGCGATGCAGCTTGGATGCGGTAGAACGCGCCCGCATGGTCCACGGGCGCGTCCGCGGCCCAGACCCGCTTCAGCACGTCCACGTACTCGTCCGTGCGGGCGTAGCGCTCGTCCTTGCCCAGCCAGTCGCCGTCACGCGCCTGGTCCACATCGTCGCCGCCGGAGATCACGTGGATCGCCGCCCGCCCGCCGCTGAGCTGGTCCAGCGTGGCAAAGGCCCGCGCGGCCGTCGTCGGCGCCTGGAAGCCGGGCCGGTGCGCCACCAGGAAGCCCACCTGCTTCGTGTGTGCGGCCGCATGCGCCGCAAGCTGCAGGCCGTCCGGCCCGTTGCTGTACCAACCGATCAGCACACGGTCGAAGCCGCCGCCCTCGGCCGCATGCGCCTCGTGCGCCTGGGCCGACGCGACGAGGTAGCCGGGGTCGATGGCTGGGCCGCGCGCAGGATGGATTTCCGACTGCTCGCGCGGCTGGATCATGCCGATGAATTCAAGGCTCATCCTGGTTCTCCTACTGGCCCAGAACCGCCCGCCCGGCGGCCATGTGGGCGCTGTCCGGCTGCGGCGTGTGCACACGGGCGCACAGCACGTCTCGCAAATGCCGCTCCAGCGGGTTGGACCGCGACAGGCCGGGATTGCCGGCCAGCTCCATGGCCGCCTGCACGGCGGCGATGGCGTTCCCGGCCACCACCGTCTTCAGCAGGCCGCTCTCCACCATGCTGGGCGGCGTTCCCGCATCCGTCCCGGCGGCGGCCCCGGCGATCAGGCAGCGGTTGGCGAGCAGCAGGGCCTCGATGTGGCCAACGGCCTCCTGCATGCGCGGCAAGGTGGCAAGCGGGGCGCCCAGATTGGCCGGCACGCGACTCCGCAGGAACTGGACCAGCCAATCCCGGGCGGCCTCCGCCACGCCGGTATAGACCGCCCCCACCATCAGGCTGATCCAGGCGGCGCCCACCGGGTCCCGGCGGCTCCAGCCGGACGGCGCACGCAGGTCGACGGCGTGGTCGGCGGGGATGCGGACATCCTCGAACACCACGTCATGGCTGCCGGATCCGCGCAGGCCGAGCTGGTCCCAGGTCGGCTCGATCCGGATGCCGGGCGTATGGGCCGGGACGACGAACAGGCCGGTCCGGACGTCCTCCTCATCCGTGCGGGCAAACACCAGCATCCAGCTCAATCCCGGAGCGCCGGTGCTGAAGATCTTGCGGCCGGTGACCGACCAACCCTCCCCGCTGTGGCGCGCAACGGTCTCGGGTAACCCACCACGGGCCGGCGTGCCCAACGCGGGCTCCACCCGCAACGCATTGATCAATGCGCCGTTTTGCCCGGCACTGCCGCCGATGGTGGCGCGGATCTGCTCCGGCCAATCGCATTGCGCTGCGGTGCGCAGATGGATGAGCTGCATGGCGAACACCAGCGCCGTGGACGCGCAACCTTTGCCGGCCCGGCGCACCAGGTCGGTGCAGCGTGCCAGGCCAGCCTCCTCGCCGCCGTCCACGCGCCGGGCTGTGAGGTTGAGCAAGCCTGCCGCGTGCAGCAGCCCAAGGCTTTCATGCGGGAAGCAACCTTCCCGGTCGACCCAAGCCGCCCGATCCGCCAGTGCGGTGACGAGATCGTCGCCCAAGTCACGCCGTGCCAGCACCATCCCGTCCATCATCAATCTCCAGAAACCGGCGCCGGCCTGGCTGGACCAAGCAAGCCGAACGGCGAAGCCTGGTTCCGTCGATGACCCGATGCGGCCATCCCGAGCCTTGCTACAAGTCAGGTCACCCGACGCCGAAGTCAAATTCGAAAGGAGAGCCGGTGAGCAAAAGAAATATCGTGCTCTGCGGCGGGGACACCGGCGAAACTCCATCCCCGGCCCATGGGCAATGAGAAAAGCGATCTATCCAGCCGAGGATCCGCCCGCGCTCACGCAAGCTCGCGCGGTCGTCGCCTTGGGCCAACGCTCCGGACCACTAGGGACGACTCACCCTTCCTTCCTCGTTACGCAGTGATGTTGGCGCTGTCGCCGGCGGTCACGGGGAAGGTGCCGCCGCTCACCATGCGTGCCTCGTTGGAGGCCAGGAACACGACCATCGGTGCGACGTCCTCCGGTGCGATCCACGGCACGCCGAGCGGCGACTTGGCGGTCAGCGCCTCGCGGGCGGCCGCCTCGTCCTTCGCCGGGTCGCCGCTGGGCTGTTTGCCGGCAGTCTGCAGCGTCTGGGCGTAGCGGTCCTCGTGCCGGGTCAGCACCGTGTCGATCAGGCCGGGGATCAGCGCGTTCACCGTGATCTTGTGCTCGCCCAACTCCATTGCCGCGGACTTCATCAGGCCGATGATGCCCCATTTGGATGCGGCGTAGGCCGAGCCGTTCTTGGTGCCGTGCTGGCCCTGGGTGGACGACGTGACGATGATCCGGCCACCGCCGCGCGCCACCAGCAGCGGTGCGAAGGCGCGGACCGCGTTCATCGTCCCGGTCAGGTTGATGTCGATCTGGTCGTGCCAGTCGGCGTCCTCCATCTCGAGGATCGGCTTGAACGCCTGGATGCCGCCATTGGCGAACAGGATATCGATGCCGCCCCACTCCGACCGGATGGAGCTTGCCGCTGTGCGCAATGCGGGCAGGTCGCGTTGATCGAGGGGCAGCGCCATCCAGCGCCGGCCCGCCTGCGCGACCAGGCGGCCTGTTTCGGCCAGGTCGTGCGTCGTGGCGGGAGCGAAATCCACATGGGCACTGGCCAAACCGGCGATATCGATGCCGGCGACATCGGCCCCGGCCCACGCCAGCGCCACGGCCGCGGCCCGACCGATGCCGCGTGCTGCGCCGGTGACGACCGCCACCTTGCCGTCGAGACGGAACGGTGTCGCTTGCGTCGTCATGGCGTGCCCTTGCCGTAGCTCGGCCTGCGGGCGATCACGACGCGTTCCGTGTTGCGGCAGCGTCTCGAACAGCTCGCGCATGTCGGCCGGCAGCACGCTGACGGAGGCGACGACGCCGGGCTTGCCTCACGCATCCGTCCCGCTCGGCTCGTGGATCGGGCACCTGTTGAACTGCACGCGGTAATCGGCCGAATGCTCGTACGGCTCCTTGCGCGCCCGGTTTATGTTGCCCAGCGGACGGTGCGCTGCGAGGCCGGTCCAGGGCGAGAAGCGCATTTCCTCGTTGACCTTCTGCACCAGCCCGGCCTGCCAACTATCCTGCGGCCCGGCGTGGATGGTGGCGACGGTCTGGAACGGGCTGTCCTCCTCCTTCCACTCCACGGTCGGATCCTCGATCGGCTGCTTTTCCAGGTCGCGGCAGAGTTGGACGCGCAACTCCCAGACGCCATCGATCGCCTGCATCTCGCCCTGCACGGTTTCCCGGATCGCATCCGGCCGGTCCGCGGCGTCGACCTCCTTCTTGGTGAGCGCTTGAAGCCCGGGCGACACGGGCACCACGGCGAACTTGGCGATGTAGTCGCCATAGCGGAACGGCGTCACGCTGTAGTAGCTTTGGCCCAGTGGGTCGACGTTGGGCGCCCCGCCCAGGGATTGGAGCTTCGGGCTTTCGATGCCGACGGCCTGCAACGCGCTGCTCACGCCGCGCAGCACGGTCGACACCACTGTCTTGGTGCCTTCCAGCCTGTCCGCGGTGCCAGCCAGCATCTTGAGGTTGCCGAGGAACTTGTCGGCGGTCTTGGTGTGGAACACCGGAGCGTTGACCATCACGAAGTTCTGCGTCCGCCCTTCCGCCCCTGGCAGACGCTCGCCCTCCACGTCCAATACCTTCAGAGCCAGGCCGCGCGGCAGGCTGATCGCGTCTGGCAGGATGTCGCCGGCGTTGGTGGAAAGGCGCATGTAGATCGCGTGCTCGCCCGGGTTGGCGAACATGCCCTGCGCCAGCTCGGGCGGCAGGCCGGACGCCACGGTCAGCGTCCCTTTCAGGATGCCGTGGGCCTTGGCGTGCACGGACCGCACCGCGTGGCCGTAATCCTTGGCAGTGGCGTCGAGGATCCTGTCGAACGTCGCGTTCAACTGCTGGATCGTCTCTTCCTCGTCTGCCTGCCGGGTTTCGACGCTGTCCGAGAAGCGCAGGGGTGGGGCGATAGCCATGTTGCGTCCTCGTCTCGAATGAAAGTCCGGTGATCCGTATGCGCGTCCCTTGGCGCCAGCGTACTTCGCTGTCCCATACCGGGCGCACTGCTGGTACAGATGTGGACCCCATGGCCGGCGCCTTCAAGCGCAGGGTCGCGAGGTCCTCGGCCCGCTTGGCCTGGCCACGGGCCCCCTGCCGAAGCGACGGCCGAAATGGGCCGGGACATTCCTGGACCCGCGCCGGTCTTCGACGGCACATGACAGCTTGGACAATCCACGCCATGGTCGCCCCTGCATCCGGAGGACCATGCCATCGTGACCCGTCTCGCCGCCGCGCTTGCCCTATGTGCCCTGGCCCTCGCCCCGGCCGCGCGGGCCAAGGACTGGACCCACGTCACGATCGCGACCGAGGGAGCATTCCCGCCCTACAACATGCATGCACCGGACGGCACGCTGATCGGGTTCGAGATCGACTATGCCCACGCGCTCTGCGATCGGATGAAGGTGAAGTGCGACATCATCGCGCAGGATTGGGACGGCATCATCCCCGGCCTGCAGGCTGGCAAATACGACGCGATCATGGCCGCGATGAGCATCACGCCGAAGCGCATGGAGGTGCTGGCCTTCGCCGGACCCTATGTCGGCAGCCCGACCACCTTCGCCATCAGCAAGGATGCCGGCGGCACGCTGCCGATGACTGGGGAGACGGTGCGGCTGGACGACCCGGCGGCCGCGATGAAGACGCTGGAGCCGCTGCGCCAGGCGCTGAAGGGCAAGATCCTCGGCGTGCAAATCAGCACCATCCAGTCCGACCTGGCCAACACCTACCTAAAGGACGTGGTCGCCGAAATCCGCACGTACAAGACCACCCAGGAGGAAGACCTGGACATGCAGGCCGGCCGCATCGACGCCATTTGCGGGAGCGAGGCGACCCTGGCCGCAAGCCTGGAAAAGCCCGGCGGCGACGTCGCGGTGCTGGCCGGGCCGCTGCTGCGGGGCGGCATCACCGGCATCGGCTCGGGCGTGGGGCTGCGCAAGACCGATCCGGAGCTGAAGGCGATGTTCGACGGCGCCATCCAGTCCGTGAAGGCCGACGGCACCACGAAGGCGCTGTCGATGAAATGGTTCAAGGTCGACCTGACCTCCCCGTAGCGCGCGATGGAGTGCGGGCAGGAGTCCCGCTATGACCTGGGCCCATGAAACTCCGCTTCGCCCCCTCCCCGACGGGATTGCTGCATGTCGGCAATGTCCGCGCGGCACTCGCCAACTACCTGATGGCGCGGCGCCACGGCGCGTCGTTCCTGTTGCGCCTGGACGACACCGATGCCGGGCGCAACCGGCCGGAATTCGCCGTCGCCATCGAACAGGACCTGCGATGGCTGGGGCTGGACTGGGACGGGATGTTCCGCCAGTCCGACCGTCTGGACGACTATCAGGCGGCGGCGCGGCGCCTGGAGGCGGCCGGGCGGCTCTATCCCTGCTTCGAGAGCGAGGTGGAGTTGCAGGCCAAGCGGGACCAGCGCCTGCGCCGCCACCTGCCCCCCGTCTACGACCGCGCCATGCTCAAGCTCACCGCGGAGCAGCGGGCGGCGGCGGAGGCAGGCGGCAAGGTGCCGTACTGGCGCTTCCGCCTGTCCGACGGCGCCGCGGCCTGGCGCGACATGGTGCTCGGCGAGAAGCAGGTGCGGCTTGCCACCCTGTCCGACCCGGTGCTGGTGCGGGCCGACGGCACGCCGCTCTACACCTTCACCTCCGTGGTGGATGACCTCGCCACCGGCGTCACCCACATCGTCCGCGGCGAGGACCACGTCACCAATACCGCGGTGCAGCTCGACATCTGGGCCGCGCTCGGCGGCGACCCGGCGGCCATCGCCTTCGCGCATTTGCCGCTGCTGGTGGGCGACGACGGCGGCAAGCTGTCCAAGCGCACCGGCTCGCTGTCGCTGCGCGGCCTGCGGCAGGACGGGATCGAGCCGTCGGCGGTCACCGCCTACCTGGCGCGGCTCGGCACGTCGGACGACCCGGTGCCCTGCGAGCTGGCGCAGCTCGCCGCCGGGTTCGACCTCGGCCGGTACTCCCGGTCCTCGCCCCGGTTCGACATCCGCCAGCTCCTGGCGCTGAACCGCCGGGTGCTGCATGGCCTGCCGTTCGAGGCCGTGCAGGACCGGCTGCCGCCCGGCGCCACCCCGGCCTTCTGGGAGGCGGTGCGCGGCAACCTGGACATGCTGGTGGAGGCGCGCGGCTGGTGGGACGTGATCGCCGGCCACATCGTGCCGCCGGTGGTGGAAGGCGAAGGCGCGTTCCTGCGCGAGGCCCTGGCCGCCCTGCCCCCCGAGCCATGGACCCAGGAGGTATGGATCGCCTGGACGGACGCGCTGAAGGCGTCCACCGGACGCAAGGGCCGCAGCCTGTTCCACCCGCTGCGCCTGGCGCTGACGGGGGAGGAGCGGGGTCCGGAGATGCGCGGGCTGCTGCCCTTGATGGGCCGGCCCCGGGCCGCCGGGCGGTTGCAGGTCGCCCAGGCCTAGATGGGCACCATCGCCACGGCAGCCGCGTCCGGCGATGTCAGCCACATCATCCAGACGGCGCTCGCGCCGATCTTCCTGCTGACGGGCATCGGCAGCCTGCTGAACGTGTTCAACCAGCGGCTGGTCCGCGTCTCCGACCACGTCGAGCATATCACCGAGCTGCTGAACAAGGCCGGGGACGACGCGGCGGCGCAGGGCCTGTATCGCCACCTGATGCGGTTGAGCCGTCGGCGCCTTGCCTTGGACGCATCCGTGATCTTCGCGGGACTGGGCGGCGCCTTTACCTGCGCCGCCGCCTTCACGCTGTTCCTGGTCACGCTCCGCAACGCGGCGGACAGCCGGCTGCTGGTCTGGGTCTTCGGCCTGGCGCTTGGCTGCACCGTCGCGGCGCTGATCGCGTTCATCGTCGATACCGTGCTCGCCTGGCACGGCATCCGGCGCGACGGCCCGATGCCCCGCGCCAAGCCGGCCTAGTTGTCAGCGGTCACGCGCTGCACCAGAACAGGTCCGCCATGCCAGTCCTGACGCTGCACAACAGCCTGTCCCGCGGGCGCGAGCCGCTCGTTCCGCTCGATCCGTCGCACATCCGGCTCTATGCCTGTGGGCCGACGGTGTACGACCGCGCCCATATCGGCAATGCGCGGCCCGAGGTGGTGAACGACGTGCTGGTCCGGCTGCTGCGGCACCTGTATCCGCGCGTCACCTACGTGCGCAACATCACCGACGTGGACGACAAGATCAACGCGCGCGCCACCGCCAGCGGGCAGACCATCGCCGAGGTGACCGAGCGCACCCTGGCGGATTTCCATGCCGACCTGGCCGAACTGGGCGTGGTCCCGCCGGACGTGGAGCCGCGCGCCACCGCCCACATCGCCGAGATGGTCGTGCTGGTCGAACGGCTGATCGCGTCCGGCCACGCCTACCCGGCGGAGGGGCACGTGCTGTTCGCGGTGTCGAGCTATGCCGAGTACGGCCGCCTGTCCGGCCGCAGTCCCGACGAGTTGCTGGCCGGCGCCCGGATCGACGTGGCGCCGTTCAAGCGCGACCCGGGCGATTTCGTGCTGTGGAAGCCGTCGGGGCCGGAGCTGCCGGGATGGGACAGTCCCTGGGGCCGCGGCCGGCCGGGCTGGCACATCGAATGCAGCGCCATGGCCTGGCGCTACCTGGGGGCGAGCTTCGACATCCATGCCGGCGGCGCGGACCTGCTGTTTCCGCACCATGAGAACGAACGGGCGCAATCCTGCTGCGCCTTTCCGGGCAGCAGCTTCGCCAGGATCTGGATCCATAACGGCATGCTGCGGGTCGAAGGGCAGAAGATGTCCAAATCGCTCGGCAACTTCACTACCATCCGCGACGTGCTGGACCGGGTTCCCGGCGAGGTGGCGCGGTTGCTGCTGCTGCGCACGCAGTACCGCGCGCCGCTGGACTTCACGGCGCAGGCGCTGGAGGAAAGCCGGCGGGAGCTGGACCGGTTCTACCGCGCGCTGGGCGATGGCGGCGCTGCGGCTGCGGGACCGCCGGATGCGGTGGTGGATGCGCTCTGCGACGATTTGAACACCCCGCTGGCGATCTCCCACCTGCACCGTTTCGCCGACGATGCGCTTGCCGGCGACCGCGGCGCGGCAGCTCGCCTGCGCGCCGGGGGGACGATGCTGGGCCTGCTCGGCCGCGACCCGGCCGCCTGGTTCCGCCAGGGGGTGGATGCGGTGGCGGTGGAGGCCGCCATCGCCGAGCGGCTGGCCGCCCGCAAGGCGCGTGACTTCGCCCGCGCCGACGCCATCCGTGCCAGCCTGGCCGCCCAGGGCGTGGTGCTGGAGGATGGGCCCGGCGGCACGACCTGGCGCACGACCTGAGGGGACAGAGGATGATCCGCACCAGCCTTGCCGTCTTGCTGCTATGCGGCACTGCCCATGCCCAGCCCGCCGACACGCCCGCCACCGCAGGCTACAAGCAGGCCATGGCGGCGATGATGAAGGGCATGGACCACCCCTACTCCGGCAATGCGGACCGTGATTTCGTCACCGGCATGCTGCCCCACCACCAGGGCGCCGTGGGCATGGCACGGGTGGAACTGCAGTACGGGCACGATCCGGCGCTGCTCCGTCTGGCGCGGGAGATCATCGCGTCCCAGACCCGGGAGGAGATGTTCATGCGGGGCTGGCTGGCGCGTCACCCCGCACCGTGACGGGCCGCGACGGGGGAGCGCCGCTGGCACCCATCCCCGGCAGCCCGGTGGTGATCCTGGTGCGCCCGCAGCTTGCCGACAACATCGGCAGCGTCGCGCGGGCGATGGGCAATGGCGGGCTGTTCCATCTGCGCCTGGTGGCGCCGCGGGACGGCTGGCCGCAGGAGCGGGCGTGGCGCATGGCCTCCGGCGCGGATCGCATCCTGGACGCTGCCAGCGTGCACGCGACGGTGGCGGACGCCGTGGCGGATCTGCACCGGGTGTTCGCGACCTGCCCGCGCCCGCGCCACATCGTCAAACCGGTGATGACGGCGCGCGCCGCGGCCGGCGCGCTGCACGAGGCGGCCAGCCGGGACCTGCGCTGCGGCATCCTGTTCGGGCCGGAGCGCGCCGGCCTGGACAATGACGACATGGCGGAGGCCGACACGCTGGTCCGCTTCGCGCTGAACCCGGAGTTCATGTCGCTCAACCTGTCGCAGGCGGTCATGGTCATGGCCTATGAATGGTGGACCGCCACGGAGGGCACGCCCGGCCGCGTACTGGTGACCAACGAGACGGTGGTCGCGGCCAAGGGTGCCGTGGACGGGCTGCTGGACCATCTGGTCGCCGAACTGGACGCGTGCGGCTTCCTGCGCAACCAGCCGAAGCGGGCGGGCATGGTTCGCAACATCCGCCACTTGTTCCAGCGCGGGGAGGTGACCGAGCAGGAGGTTCGCACCCTGCACGGCATCATCGCGGAATTGTCGCTGGGCCGCATGCGGCGCGGACGGCCGGACGCTGAAGCGTGATCGCTTCGGGTAGAGGAAGCGAGCACGCTCCAGCCTTTGCTTGCGAGGGCGGCTCACGTTCGAGGTCAAGCAACCTCAAAAGATCGCCACCTAGAACTGCGTCGTCAGATCCGTCAGCCAGTCCGGCGACGCGTTGACCAGGGCCGCCTCGACGGAGCGGTCCAGCCCGGTCAGGATCAGCACCGACACCGTCAGTGCACCCGCACCCAGCAGCACCTTGCCGGCCTGACCCGCCCGGGCCATGCGCCCGCGCCAGCGGAGCAGCGCGCCGCGGGACAGGAACGACACCAACAGCAGCGGCGTCGCCGCCCCCCATCCGAACGCCAGCATGACGGCGCCGACCGCCGGTAGGTCCTCGCCCCGCGCGGCGAGCACCGAGGCCGCGCCGAGCGTAGGGCCGACGCACGGGCTCCATACCGCGCCCAGAACCACGCCGACGATGAACTGGCCCCACAGGCCACGCGGCGAGAGCCGGGCCAGCAGCCGGTTGCCGGCATCACCGACGCCTCCGGTGGCGCGGGCGAACCGGGCCTGCAACGCCCCGCTCAACAGGACGAGGCCGATCACCATGAGCACGACCGCCGACGCGGTGCGGAACACGCCGCCGTCGAGCCCAATGGCGAACCCGACCGTCGCGACGAACAGGCCGATGGCGGTGAACGACAGCGCCAGCCCGGCCGCCAGCAGCAGGGCGCCCGCCCGGTGCGCCGCCAGCGCGCTGCCGACCACCAGCGGCAGCAGCGGCAGCACGCAGGGCGACAAGGTCGAAAGCACCCCCGCCAGATAGCCGGCGCCGATGCTTCCGCCCGTCATCGGATCAGGAGTTCGCCTTGGCCAACAGGTCGTGGATCGCCGGCGCGGCGGTCTGCCCGGTGGCGCGACCCTCCTCCTTGGCGCCATGGTAGACGATCATGGTGGACTGCATCTGCACGCCGAGCGTGTGCAGGAGCGGCTTGCTGGTGTCGAAATCGACGTCGAACACCTGCAAATCCTTGAACTCCGGCGTGGTGTAGAGCTGGGAGAGGATCGGGTGCTGCTTGGCGCAGACCGGGCACCACGGGGCCGTGATGTCGATCAGGATCGGCTTGCCAGCCTGTTGCGCGGCCTGGAAGGCGGCCTCCGTGTATGGCGTCTCCGTCGCGGCCCGCGCCGTGCCGGATCCGGCCAAGGCAAGGCCTGCGGCAGCGAAGGCGATGGTGAAGCGCATTGGAATCAACTCCTCATGTTCTCCACACCGTAACATGGCGCGGCGGCGGGACGAATGGATTGGCAGGTTACGTGTCCGACAGGCCAGCCTGCCGAGCCCAGTCCGTAGTGCCGCAACTGTCCGCGGTCACGCCGGCGTGCTTTAACGCGCCGGATGGGAGACAACTACGTCCGCGGCGGGGCCTTGATGCTGGCCGCCACCGTGATGTTTTCGCTGTCGGACACGATGGCCAAATACGTCACGCAGGCCGTATCGGCCGTGGAGCTGGCGACGATCCGCTACGCCGTGTTCGTGGCGATGGCCAGCACGCCGCTGCTGCGCAACCGCACCACGTCCATCCATAGCCGCCGCCCCGCCCTGCAGATCGTCCGCGGCATCGGGGTCGCCGGCAGCGCCATCGCGTTCATCCTCTCGCTCGGCAGCCTGCCGATCGCCGAGGCCACGGCGATCAACTTCGTCACGCCGTTGCTGATCACCGTGCTGGCCGTCCCGGTGCTCGGCGAGGTGGTGCGGCCGCAGGGTTGGGCAGCGGTCCTGGTCGGGTTCGCCGGCATGCTGGTGGTGGTGCGCCCGGGCATCGGCGGGTTGCATCCGGCCGCCCTGCTGGTGGTGCTCTCCTCGCTCTGCTGGTGCACGGCCATGCTGGTCACCCGGCGCCTCGTCACCATCGACCGGGCCAGCGTCACGTTGATCTGGACCGCGGTGAGCGGGTTCGTGATGCTGCTTTGCGCGCTGCCCTTCTTCCTGACGCCGCTCACCACCGAAGCTTCCGCCCTGTGCCTGCTGGTGGGAGTCGTCGCATCATCCGGCCAGTGGCTATCGTTGCTGGCATACCGCCATGCCAGGGCGACGGTGCTGGCGCCGTTGAGCTACGCACAGCTGATCTGGTCGTCCGCCTTCGGCTTCGTCGTGTTCCACGCCGCGCCCGATCGCTGGACCCTGGTCGGCGCCGTCATCATCGCGCTGAGCGGCACCTATGTCGTGCATCTGGAACGCGTGCGGGTGGCGGCGCTCCGCACGGGAGCCGCCTGACGCGCTACGGCAGTTGCTTTGCCAGGCGCCGGGCGAGCAGCCAGCCGATCAATCCGGAGCAGGGTGCGCCGATGCAGATCAGCAGCAACCCGGCATAGACCCCTTCCAGCATCATGGCGATGCCGAGCCCCAGCATCATGCCGCCGATCATCCCCCCCGTGACGCCGGAGGCCACGCCGAGCCAGATGATTTCGCCGCGGTTGATCATGCCGGGCACATGCCGCTGCCGCAGCGGTTTGACAAGGCCGGAGGCGCGGCGTAACCCCCCGCGCACTGCCGGGAACGTGGACGAGCCTCCGGGGCTTGCTCCCGCCGAACGCCGTTCGGCCTACCGGTGCAACAACGCTCCAATGTGGGCGACATAGAATGGAGTGCCTTGCGCATGACGAAGCGCGCCGAAAGCAAGTACAAGATCAACCGCCGGCTTGGGGTCAACCTGTGGGGTCGCGCCAAGTCGCCGATCAACAAGCACGATTACGGTCCCGGCCAGCACGGCCAGCGCCGCAAGCAGAAGCCGACGGATTTCGGCATCCAGTTGATGGCGAAGCAGAAGCTGAAGGGCTATTACGGCAACATCGGCGAAAAGCAGTTCCGCAAGTATTACGACGAGGCGGTGCGCCGCAAGGGTGACACCTCGGAGAACCTGATCGAGCTGCTGGAGCGCCGGTTGGATGCGGTGATCTACCGGCTGAAATTCGCCATCACCCCCTTTGCCTCCCGCCAGTTCGTCAACCACGGCCACATCCTGGTCAACGGCAAGCGGGTCAACATCCCGTCTTACCTGGTCAAGGACGGCGACACGATCGAGGTGCGCGAGAAGTCCAAGCAGCTTGCCGTGTTGCTGGACAGCACGCAGAGCACGGAGCGCGACGTGCCGGAATACCTGGAGGTCGATCATCGTGCCATGAAGGGCCGGTTCGCCCGCGCCCCCAAGCTGACCGACGTGCCGTATCCGGTGCAGATGGAACCGAACCTGGTGGTCGAGTTCTACTCGCGGTAAGCGGTTGAAGTGCCCTCCCCGCTGGCGGGAGAGGGATGGGTGAGGGTGGCACTCCCCGGGTGTGACGGTGCCGCCCACCCTCACCCCGGCCCTCTCCCGCCAGCGGGAGAGGGAGACCATGATGACATCGGCCGAAGAGATCGCCCGCCGCCGCACCTTCGCGATCATCTCGCACCCGGACGCGGGCAAGACCACCCTGACCGAGCGTCTATTGCGGGCCGGCGGCGCCATCCAGCTCGCGGGCAACGTCCGCGCCAAGGGGGAGCGCCGCCGCACCCGGTCTGACTGGATGGGGATCGAGCGGGAGCGAGGCATCTCCGTCGTGACCTCCGTCATGACGTTCGAGTACGGCGGTTGCGTGTTCAACCTGCTGGACACGCCGGGACATGAGGATTTCTCCGAAGACACCTACCGCACGCTGACGGCCGTGGATTCAGCCGTGATGGTGATCGACGCGGCGAAGGGTATCGAGGCGCGCACCCGCAAGCTGTTCGAGATCTGCCGCATGCGCGACATCCCCATCATCACCTTCGTCAACAAGATGGACCGCGAGGCGCGCGACCCGTTCGACCTGCTGGACGAGGTGGGCAATACGCTGGCGCTGGACACCGCCCCCGTCACCTGGCCGATCGGCCGCGCCGCGACCTTTGCCGGCACCTACGACTTGCGCACGCGGGAGGTCCACACCACCGACCCGCTCCCGCAATCCGACGACCGGATGATCGCCATGGCGGAGGAGGTCGACCTCGCCCGCGCCGCCTTGCCGGAGTTCGAGCTGGACGGCTTCAAGGCCGGGCATCTGACGCCGGTGTTCTTCGGCAGCGCGATCAGGGAGATCGGCGTCACCGACCTGCTGGACAGCCTGGTCGCGTTCGGCCCGCCACCCCGTGCCCAGCCGGCCGACACCCGCGTCGTGGAGGCCAGCGAGGACAGGCTGACGGCGTTGGTCTTCAAGATCCAGGCCAACATGGACCCGAACCACCGCGACCGGATCGCCTTCGCGCGCGTGTGTTCGGGCAAGCTGCAGCGTGGCATGCGGCTGCGCCAGGTGCGCACCGGCAAGCTGATCCCGCTGCATGCGCCGCAATTCTTCTTCGCACGGGATCGGCAGATCGCCGACGAGGCCTATGCCGGCGACGTGGTCGGCATTCCCAACCATGGCACCTTGCGCATCGGCGACACGCTGTCGGAGGAGGAGGACATCAACTTCGTCGGCGTGCCCTATTTCGCGCCGGAAATCCTGCGCCGGGTGCGGCTGGACGATGCGATGAAGGCGAAGAAGCTGCGCCAGGCGCTGCAGGAGCTGGCCGAAGAGGGCGTGGTTCAGCTTTTCCGCCCACAGGACGGCAGCCCGCCGATCGTGGGCGTGGTGGGCACGCTGCAATTGGACGTGCTGATCGCCCGTTTGCAGGGCGAGTACGGCGTCGCCATCGGCTTCGAGGCGGTGCCCTACGCAATGGCGCGATGGATCAGCGGCGAGAAGCTGGTCGTCGACACCTTCAGCCAGGTGCAACGCACCGCGATGGCCGACGACGTGGACGGCGACCCGGTGTTCCTCGCCGCGTCGCAGTTCAGCCTGCGCCGGGTCGCGGAGCAGAACGAAGGATTGACGTTCCGCGACATCAAGGACGTCCGCGCCGCGTAGGCTGGAGCGTATTCGCTTCCTTTACCTGAAGCCGTGCTTCAGGCCGGGATCTCTTCCATCTCGCGGGCCTGCGCCGGCCCATGCTGGGCAAGGTTCATCGCGCTGGCGATCAGCGCGGTGTGGCTGAACGCCTGGGGAAAGTTGCCGGTCATGCGTTTGGCCGCCGGGTCGTATTCCTCGCTCAGCAGGCCGACATCGTTGCGTAGCGCGATGAGCCGCTCGAACAGGGCGACAGCCTCATCCCGGCGGCCTTGCATGCTCCAGTTGTCGACCAGCCAGAACGAGCACGCCAGGAAGGCGCCTTCGCCCGGCGGCAGCCCATCCGAATTGTCCGTCGTGTTGTAGCGCAACACGAAGCCGTCCTGCAGCAACTCCCGCTCGACGGCCGCAGTGGTGCCCAGCACGCGCGGATCGTCGTGCGGCAGGAAGCCGACCAGCGGCAGCAACAGCAGGCTGGCGTCGAGTGCATCGGTCTCGAAATGCTGGGTGAAGCTGTTCTTGCCAGGGTGGAAGCCCTTGTCGAGCACTTCCGCCTGGATTTCGTCCCGCACGGTCCGCCACTGCTCCACCGGACCCTCCAGGCCATGCTCCTCCGCATCTTTGATCATGCGGTCGAACGCGACCCAGGCCATGACTTTGGAGTAGGTGAAGTGCTTGCGACCGCCGCGGGTCTCCCAGATGCCCTCATCCGGCTGCCGCCAGATCGTCTCCAGATGGGCTATGATGGCGCATTGCAGGCTCCAGCTCGCCGGCGCCGTGGCAAGGCCGCCATTGCGCGCCTGGTGCAGCGCCTCCGTCACCTCGCCGAACACGTCGAGCTGCAATTGCTCGGAGGCGGCGTTGCCGATCCGGACCGGGGACGCACCCTGGTAGCCCGGCAACGAAGCGATCTCCCATTCCGCCAGCCGCCGCTCCCCGGCGATGCCATACATGATTTGGATCTGGTCCGGGCTGCCGGCGATACTGCGGTGGAGCCAGTCACGCCAGGCACCCGCCTCGTCGTAATAGCCAGCCTGCATGAGGGAAAACAGCGTCAACGTGGCATCGCGGAGCCAGCAATAGCGATAGTCCCAGTTGCGCGACCCGCCGAGCTGCTCCGGCAGGGAGGTCGTCGCCGCAGCCGCGATCCCGCCGGTGGGAAGGTAGGTGAGCGCCTTCAACGCGAGGAGCGACGTCTTCACGACCGCCTGGTAGCCGCCTTTGTAGGTGCAGCGCTGCGACCACTCGCGCCAGTAGCGCTCGGCGGTGGCGAGGGCCTGCCGCGCGTCCAGCGTCGGCGGCGCCGGCAGGTGGGACGGCCCATGGCGGAGGACGAAGGACGCGCTTTCCCCGGTCGAGACGGTGAAATCGGCGCTGGTCCGCAAGTCGTGGCCCTCGAGTTCGATTGCCGTATACAGCACTGTCAATTCCGGCCCGACGATCGCTACAAGGCCGTCCTCGGTGGGGTGGCGGGTCACCCAGGGCACCGAGGCGCCGTAGTCGAAGCGAAGCCCCATATCCATGACCATGTCGACGCGGCCGGCGCGGCCCTCGACGATCCGGACGATGGAGGAATTGTCCAGTCCGGGCACCATGAAGTCGATCAGCGCCACGCTGCCGCCGGAGGTGGTGAAGACCGTTTCCAGCACCAGGCCATCTTCCCGGTAGGATCGGCTGACATGCGCGTCGGACTCGGCCGGGCCGATCAGCCAGCGGCCGTGGTCCGGCGTGCCGAGCAGGGCGGCGAAGCAGGCCGCACTGTCCAGCCGTGGCCAGCACAGCCAGTCGATGGATCCGTTGCGGCCCACCAGAGCGGTGGTGGTGCAGTCGCCGATCAATGCGTAGTCTTCGATCGGCAGGGCTTCATCGGCAAACGGCATGTCGGCATATCTCCTGGCCGGCACTACGCAGCACCAGGGCACAATGTTGCACCTTGCGCGAAATCCTTGACTTTCACCATCTGATTGCAGATATGCCGGCGTGAGGCGCGGGATGCGCGCCCGCGCCCCATGGCGCATCCTGCCGGCACACAGCGACTGCCGGCGTAAAATCAAGCGACCGGGATCCCTTGTTGACCGAAACGACACCCGCCTCGGCGGACCAGCCTGCACAATCCGATCTCGGCCTGATCCAGGACGGAGCACCGGTCGAGGCAACGGAGCCGTCGGCCGCGGAGGAGACGGAGGCCGTCCAATCGCAAGGCCCGGACGTTGAGGAAAGCGAGGCGAGTGGCGCGGCGGCCGAGGAGATACCCGAAGCCGCTCCGGAGCCCGTGCGAACCCTGTTCGCCGATCTGGGCCTGTCGGAACCGATCCTGCGGGGGATCGCGGAAATGGGCTACCTGCATCCCACGCCGATCCAGGAGCAGGCCATCCCCATGGTGTTGATGGGACGCGACGTGCTGGGCGTGGCGCAGACCGGGACCGGCAAGACCGCCTCGTTCACCTTGCCCTTGATGGACATCCTGGCCGGCAGCCGCGCCCGGGCCCGCATGCCGCGCTCCCTGATCCTGGAACCCACGCGGGAACTGGCGCTGCAGGTCGCGGAGAACTTCATCCAGTACGGCAAGCACCTGAAGCTGAACCACGCGCTGCTGATCGGCGGCGAAAGCATGTCCGAGCAGAAGGACGCCCTTATGAAGGGCGTCGACGTGCTGATCGCCACGCCGGGCCGCCTGATCGACCTGTTCGAGCGCGGCGGCCTGCTGATGACCGATGCGCGCATCCTGGTGATCGACGAGGCGGACCGCATGCTGGACATGGGTTTCATCCCCGATGTCGAGCGGATCGTGTCCATGCTGCCGCGCACCCGGCAGACGCTGTTCTTCTCCGCGACCATGGCGCCGGAGATCAAGCGGCTGGCCGACGCCTTCCTGCAGAACCCGAAGCAGATCACCGTGTCGCGCCCCGCCTCGGTCGCGACCACCATCGTCGCCGGGCTGGCGCTGGTGCAGGAGACCGACAAGCGGGAGGCGCTGCGGCGGCTCATCCGGTCGGAGCAGGTGCAGAACGCGCTGATCTTCTGCAACCGCAAGATCGAGGTGGATATCCTCTACAAGTCGCTCAAGCGGCACGAGTTCGACGTCGGCGCCTTGCATGGCGACCTGTCGCAGTCCGAGCGCACGGCGACGATGGCGCGGTTCAAGGCCGGCGACCTGCGCCTGCTGGTGTGCAGCGACGTGGCGGCCCGCGGGGTCGACATCAGTGGCCTGTCCCACGTGTTCAACTTCGACGTGCCCCACCATGCCGAGGATTATGTCCACCGCATCGGCCGCACCGGCCGGGCCGGCTTGACCGGGCATGCCTTCACCCTGGCGACCCCGGACGACCGCCTGGCCACGGAGGCGATCGAGGCGCTGGTGGGCGCGCCGATCCCACGGCTGCAGGTCGACGGGCTCGACCCGGTGGAGTGGGCGGAAGGCGACGGCCGCAAGCGGCGCGGCCGGGGCGCCCGGACATCCGCCAAGCCGGAGGCGAAACCACGCCGCGGCGAGGCGAAGGAGCCCGCCGCGCCGCGTCGCGCCCGGCTCCCCCGGGCGGAGCCGACACTCGCCGAGCCCGTGGTCGAGGCGGCCCCGCCGGTCCGCAGCCGGCGGGAGCGCCCGGCACGCGAGCCCGAGCGCGTGCGTGACCATTCGCCACCGCGACGCGAGGCGCGTGGCCGCGACGATGACCTGGGCCCATCGGTGCAGGGTTTTGGCGATGACGTGCCGGCCTTCATGCTGATACGGTCGCCCAACCGCGCGGCCCAGCCGCGCCCAACGGAGGAGACACCCGTATGAACGTCATGAGCCCGGTCGCAGTCCCCGAGGCCGCCGAAGGCGAGCCGCTGCGCGACCACCCGCCTGGGCCGGCGCCGCAGAACCGCCCGATGGGCCCGTTCTCCTGGGACGACGCCCTCCTGCTGGACGACCAGTTGACCGAGGACGAGCGCGCGGTCCGCGACGCCGCCCGCGCCTACTGCCAGGACAAGCTGTTGCCGCGCGTGCTGCTGGCAAACCGCCACGAGCGGTTCGACCGCGAGATCATGAACGAGATGGGGGAGATGGGCTTCCTCGGTGCGACCCTGGAGGGCTATGGCTGCGCCGGCGTCGGCTACGTGGCGTACGGGCTGATCGCCCGCGAGGTCGAGCGCGTGGATAGCGGATACCGGTCCGCCTTCTCGGTGCAATCCTCGCTGGTGATGTACCCGATCTGGGCCTTCGGGTCGGAAGACCAGCGCCAGCGCTTCCTGCCGAAGCTGCAATCCGGCGAGTTCGTTGGCTGCTTCGGCCTGACCGAGCCGGATGCCGGGTCGGATCCCGGATCGATGCGGACGCGTGCCAGGAGCGTGGATGGCGGCTACCTGGTCAGCGGGTCGAAGACCTGGATCACCAACTCGCCGCTGGCCGACGTGTTCGTCGTGTGGGCAAAGGACGACAGCGGCGCCATCCGCGGCTTCATCCTGGAAAAGGGCATGAAGGGCTTGAGCGCGCCGGTCATCGAGGGCAAGTTCAGCCTGCGCGCGTCCAAGACCGGCATGATCATGATGGACGAGGTCTTCGTGCCCGAGGGCAACATGCTGCCTGGCGTGAAGGGGCTGCGGGGCCCGTTCTCCTGCCTCAACAACGCGCGATACGGCATTTCCTGGGGCGCCCTGGGCGCGGCGGAGTTCTGCTGGCACGCGGCGCGGGACTACACGATGAACCGGATGATGTTTG
Source organism: uncultured Acetobacteraceae bacterium (assembly GCA_964244585.1). GTDB lineage: Bacteria > Pseudomonadota > Alphaproteobacteria > Acetobacterales > Acetobacteraceae > LMUY01. The sequence goes on from CAXTJM010000014.1 coordinate 43,767, forward strand.
GCCGGCCGCTCGCCGCGACGCAGCTGGTTCAGAAGAAGCTGGCGGACATGCAGACGGAGATCACGCTCGGCCTGCAAAGCGTGCTGCGACTGGGCCGGCTGATGGACGAACATCGCGCCGCTCCCGAGATGATCAGCCTGTGCAAGCGCAATTCCTGCGGCAAGGCGCTGGCGATCGCCCGCGAGGCTCGCGACATGCATGGCGGCAACGGCATTGCGGACGAGTACCACGTGATCCGCCACGTCATGAACCTGGAGGCGGTGAACACCTACGAGGGCACGCACGACGTGCACGCCCTGATCCTCGGCCGGGCGCAGACCGGACTCTCCGCGTTCGGCGCCTGAGTCCATCCCGCCTTAGGCCTTCTTCCTCCGGGAGAGGGTCGGGTGGGGGCGAGCCGCAGACCGTCACGATTGCCAGGATTGGCGCCGATGGTGACGGGGTGGGCGTGCTTGCCGATGGCAGCTACGCCTACCTGCCCTACGTCCTGCCCCACGAGGAGGTGCGGTCCTCCGGCCTCACCCGCAGGGGGCAGGGATGGCGCGGCGCGGCGGAAATCCTGGCGCCGTCGATGGAGCGGCAACTGCCGCCCTGCCCGCATTTCGGCGCCTGTGGCGGGTGCATGCTGCAGCACTGGCAGGATGCTCCCTACTTGGACTGGAAGGCCGGCCAGATCCAGGCCGCGCTAGCCCGCGCCGGCTTTCCCGACGCCATCCTGGCGCCGGTCGCGCGCACGCCGCCCGGGGATCGCCGCCGCATCGACCTGGCCCTGCGGCGGGACGGGGCGGCCGTGCTGGTCGGACTGCATCGGCATCGCGATACCGAGGTCATCGACCTGCAAACCTGCCTGGTGATGGAACCTGCGCTGGTCGCCCTGCTTGCCGCGCTACGGCGCACCCTCCCGGGGATTGCCGGGTTGCACCGCACCGGGTCGGCCCTCGTCAACGTGCTGGACGGCGGCATCGACCTGCTGCTGTGCACCGATGCGCCGCTCACCCCCGCCGACCGGACGAGCCTGACCGCCCTGGCGCAGCAGAACGGGATCTGCCGCATCGCCTGGGCACTCGGCGGCGGCCGGCCCGAGACCGCCTGCCAGATCGCTCCCGCCGTCATCGCGCTCTCGGGTGTGACGGTGGCGCCCCCGCCGGGCGGTTTCCTGCAAGCCTCCCGCGCGGGGGCAGCCGCCATCACCGCCGCCGTCGTAGCGGGACTGGCCACCCCCCGTAGCGGCCGCAGCACCGTCGTCGAACTCTTCGCCGGGTGCGGCACCTTGACCTTCGCGCTCGCCCAACGGGGCAGGGTCGTGGCTTACGAGGGCGATCCGGCTGCCCATGCGGCATTGCGCGGCGCCGCGGCTGGCCGTGGCGTGGACGCGATCCTGCGGGACCTTACCCGCCAACCACTCGCGGCGAAGGAATTCACCGGTGCGGCGGCAATCGTGCTAGATCCGCCTTTCGCCGGCGCTGCCGCCCAGATGCCCGGTATCGCGGCGTCCGGCGTCGCTCGGGTCATCTACGTGAGCTGCAACCCGGCCGCGCTCGCCCGCGACGCTCGAATGTTGCGGGAGGCCGGGTATGCCTTTGTGGCGGCTACGCCGATCGACCAGTTCCTGTGGTCGGCGGCGGTCGAGAGCGTCTGCGTGTTCGAACGGCCGCGCGTCCGGCGACGATAGGGGCGGCGGCAGGACGGACTGCGCCACATGGCCCCGACTTAACTTTAACCACGGTGCTGCGTTGCCAACATCCAGTGGGTCGCAGTCTTACAGCAGGATGATACAGATGCTCATTTCCGACGTCTTGCACACCAAGGGCCAAAAGGTCATGACCATCCGCCCGGACGAGACGGTGAAGGATGCTGTCGAACGGCTTGCCGAACATCATATCGGCGCCCTGGTCGTGCTGGATCAGTCGAAGCCCGTTGGAATGTTCACCGAACGTGACCTGGTGAACCACCTGGCGAAGAACGGCGCCCGAGCCTACGAGGCCCATGTCCGCGACGTCATGTCGTCACCCATCGTCAGCGGCGATCCGGCCCACACGGTGGATCAGACGCTTGAGGTGATGACGAGTCGCCGGATCCGGCATCTGCCGATCATCGTGGCCGGGGAGTTGGCAGGGCTGGTGAGCATCGGCGATCTCGTGAAGCACCGGATGGAGGAGAAAGAGCTGGAAGCCAACGTCCTGCTGGACCTGTCCCGTATGCGGAGCTAAGCGCCCCGGTTCTTTGGCGGCGTGCGGGTGGCGACGGTCGTGCCGCTGCTAGCCGCCGAGATCGCGGAGCATCATCAGCAACTGCGACATGGCGAAGGGCTTGAGCAGAGCCCGCTCCCTGTCGCCCAATGTGCGGCGGCGAACGGCGATGTGTGTGCCGGACATGTAGATGACCCCCAGGCCGGGCCGCTGCTGCAGTGCCTCGGAAGCGAGCTGAAAGCCATTGGGACCTTCCTTGTCCACGGACCGGTCGGCCACCAGGATCGTCGGCCCGGCCGAAATCGCCAGGGCCGCTTTCGCCTCCAGCCCCGTGGCCGCTTCGATTACAGGATAACCTGCATCACGCAGCCCGTCCGCTAGGAGCGCGCGGAAGGTTGCGTCATCCTCCATGAGGATGATGGTCGCTCTCTGTTCGTTCACCCGCCCAGCATAGTCGAACGGGCTTGATCCCGCCATGGCGCTCCCGGCGGAGCCTCATGGCGCACTATCCGCGCCAATGTCGCGATTCGGCTTGTCCGACGTTACTTGAAGAGGCTGAGCAGCGACTGGGGCGATTGGTTTGCGATCGAAAGCGCTTGCGTGCCGAGCTGCTGCTTGATCTGCAGGGATTGCAGGATTGCCGATTCCTTCGACAGGTCCGCATCGACCAAGGCACCAAGCCCGGAGTTCAGGCTGTCGATCTTGTCGCTGTTGAAGGTGATCTGCGAATCGAGGTAGTTCGAGTCCGCGCCGGCCTGGTTCAGCTTGTTGCTCACGCCGGTCTGGGCCGTGTCGAAGCCGGCGCCGGTTTGCAACGCGGCCAGCGCCGCGGTCTGCGCATTGCTGGCGCTGACGCTGCTGATCGCGTCCACGCCGGCCGAGCTGCGGCTGAAAGAAACGCCGATCAACTCGGCAAGCGTGTTCGGCAAGCCGCTGACATCCTCGGAGTTCAGCGTTGCCGTCGACCCCGCCTCGTTGCTGATGACCGATTTATCGGTTGCCCCGACAAGGCCCGACGCGGAGCCCAGCAAGGTCTGCCCGTTATAGGTGGAATTGTCGACGTCGTCGGCGACCGTCTTCACCAATTCCGTGTAGGACGTGATGTATTGGTTGCGCTGGTCGTCGGAGATGCTCTGGTCGCTGATCTTCACCAGCAGGGCCTTCGCCGAAGTGACCGCGTTGGAGATGCTGGTCAGGGATGACAGGGCGGTGGTGACCAACCCCTTGGCACTGCCGAGCTGTTGGTTGACGCTGGTCAGCGCCCCGACATCCGACCGCACCTTCTGCGCCACCGCGAAGGCGCCGCCGTCATCCGTGGCGTCGGCGACCCGGTATCCGGTGGAGATCTGCTTCTGCGCCGTCTGCAAGGCCGAACTGGTGTTGTTCAGGGACTGAAGGGCGACATAGGCAGCATTGTTGGTATTGATCGATCCAACCGTCATGGTGTTTTACCCGGTTACAGCCGACCGCCGTTCTGCGGACACAACGACCGTAGCAAACGGGCATGAACGAAACCTTAAGGGCATTCCGGCGCGCCAAGACATGGGCGGGAGTTCCTGGTAGACCCTGCGAGACTGCAACGAGGAGCCTTCCGTGACAGACGCCAACACCCGGCATTCCGATTATCCGATCGACAAGCTGTTTCTCGACCGTTGGTCGCCACGCGCCTTCACTGGGGAAGAGATCGGCGAGACGGAGTTGATGACCCTGTTCGAGGCGGCTCGGTGGGCACCGTCGTCCTACAACTCCCAGCCCTGGCGCTTCGTGTATGCCCGCAAGGGCACTGCGCATTTCGACAGGTTCCTCGATCTGCTGGTTCCCTTCAACCAGAGCTGGGCGAAGAACGCGTCCGCCCTGGTCGTGCTGGTCTCCAACTCGATGATGCTGCCGCCGGGCAAGGACACGCCCGTGCCGTCGCACAGCCATTCCATGGATGCTGGCGCGGCCTGGGCGAGCCTCGCCCTGCAGGCGACGCTGTCGGGCTGGTATACGCACGGCATGGTCGGCTTCGACAAGGAGCGGGCTTTCGCCGAACTCGGCGTCCCACAGGGTCATCGGGTCGAGCAGGTAATCGCCATCGGCCGGATCGGCGACAAGGCCAGCCTGCCGGAAGGGATGGCAGCGCGGGAAGCGCCGAGCCCGCGTATCCCCCTGTCCCAAATCGCCATGGAAGGCGCGTTCAAGCCAGGCTGAACGGTGCATTCCCCCGCCTGGCCGGGCGGGGGAGCGAATGCTAGATCGTGCCGTAGGCCCCAGCCTTGTACATCAGGTTCGGCACGTCCCGGGCGACGGCGGCCACGATCGCGCCGATGAAGATGGTATGGGTGCCGGCCTCGATCATCTGCACCACGACGCAATCGAACGCCGCGGCGGCATTCTCCAGCAGCGGCACGCCGGACCCCAGCTCCGTCCATTGCGCGTGGGAGAACCGGTCGTCCAACGAGGCAGCGAAGGCGTCCGCCACGGGCTGCTGCTCGTGCGACAGGAAGCTCACCCCGAAGCGCCCTGCCGCGGCGATCACCGCCTGCGCGCTGCTGGAGCGGTTCACGCATACCAGCATCTGCGGCGGATCGGCACTGACAGAACACACCGCCGTAGCCGTCAGGCCGCCGCGGGTGCCTTCATGCACGGTCGTCACCACCGTCACCGCGCCGGGAACACGGCGCATGCAGGCGCGGAAGGTGTCAAGGTCGATGAGCTTCTCAGGCAGGGCTGTGCTCACCCCGGCGACGGCTTGCGTGTCCATGGCCTGCTTTAGCACGAGCGGGGCAAGGCTCGGCAACTACCCGCGATGCGAAACGACGCTGCGGTTGGCCACCATGCGGTCATGCAGCCGGCGTATGGTCTGCGAGCCGGTGCTGGTGAACAGGAACGGCACCATGGCATGGACCGCGCAGGCAAGGCCGCCTGCGATCATGGCGACGGAAAAGCCCATGGCGACGCCGAAATGCTCGCGATAGGTCTCGCCGACGGCATGGGGATGCTCGGTGAACGACACGGCCATGAAAACCTCCTGCTGCTGCCTGGCCAATGTGCCTGCAAGAAGCTGCGATTTGATTGCGTTGTTACGATGATCGCAGCATGGTTCGGGATGAATTTTCCAAGCTTCGGCGACAAGGCGAAATGATGTTCCAATGGATGCGGTAGACAGGCGCATCCTTCATTGGCTGCAGCGGGATGCCGCGATGCCCGTGGCCGACCTTGCGGAGCGCGTGGGGATTTCCGCCTCGCCGTGCTGGCGGCGCGTGCAGAAGCTGCAGGCCGACGGCGTCATCGCGGCGCGGGTCGCGCTGCTGGACCCCAAACGGGTGAATGTCGGCGTCAACGTCTTCGTCAGCATCCGCACCAACCAGCACCGCAAGGAATGGACCGACCTGTTCAATCGCTGCGTCATGGATTTGCCGGAGGTCGTCGGCTTCTACCGCATGGCCGGCCAGGTCGATTACCTGCTCCACATCGTGGTGCCGGACATCGGCGCCTATGACGCGGTCTACACGCGCCTGATCGCCAAGATCGAGCTTTACGACGTGAGCGCCGCCTTCGCGATGGAGGTCCTGAAATCCACCACGGCCTTGCCGCTGGATTACGCCGGGTCCTGATTCGGGGTTGGTCGTCGGGCGCAGACGGGGATGCTTCCAGCGCAGTCGGTGCTATACTACGCCGCCCGGCCGGCTTGCATCAGCCGCCCGGCTCGAATTGCCAAGGTTTGACGCTGCATGCCGACCCCGTATTCCGCCGAAGACCTCCGCGCGCTGTTCGAGCCGCGCACCCTCACCAGGGGGCGCAGCCTCGTCCTGCTGGGTGCGGTCGAGGTGGCGCTTGCGGGTGAATCGATCACGGCCGCGGTAGCCGACACCGGGCAGCGCCGCACGGCCACGTTGACGCCGACGCCCCGCGGCAGCCGCGTCGGCTTCAGCACGCGATGCACCTGCCGCCAGTCCGCCTGCGCGCATGTGGCGGCCGCCGGCCTGGCCGCGCTCGACCGGTTTCCCGCACTGCGCCGTCCTGCACCGGCGGCGGCGTTGGATGCGCCCGGCGTCCAGGCCCAGCCCGTGCGGCGGCTGCTTTTCGACGTGGGGGCCGCCAGCCCACCCTTTGCCTGCATCGTGTCCGCGTTCCTGTTGGACGAGCAGACCGGGCGGACCGAGGGGACCACGCCGGCCCGCATCGCCGCGGATGGGAATGCCTCCAGCGAGGCCAAGGCCGTGGCAGCGCTTCTGGAAGGCGCCCGCACGGAAGTGGCGCCCGAACAGCTCGGTGCCATCGTCGCCGCGCTGCTGCAATGCGGCCAGGGCCGTTGGGCCGCCACCCGGCGGCTGATGCGGCCAGGCCCGCCACGCTCGTTCGACGCGGGCATGCCGCCGCCCCTGCCGCCGCGATCCGCCGTCCTGTTGGGGACGGAGGGCAATTGGTACGTCGACGCCAGTTCCGGCGCCACCGGCCAGGCGCGTTTCAACGCCGCGGTGAAGCCCGCCGCCAAACCCGCGCGAGGCCGCAAGCGGGAGCCGATCCCGCTGCCGGCGTTGCAGAGCGACCACGTCATCGTCACCCGCACCGCGACGCCGATCCTGCGGCTGCGCAAGCGCTATGGCCCGGACGAGGCGGGCAGCCTGGTGCTGCTGGATACGCTCACGCTGGATTTCGACTATGCCGGCGAGCATGGCGGCAGCGGCCTGGCAGAGGGGGATGACGAGCGGCAATTCGTCCGCGTCGCCGGCTCCAGGGGCACTGAGTTCGTCCGGCGCGACCCGGCGGAAGAGGACAAGGCAGCGCAGATCCTGGCCGAGTACGGCTTCGTCCAGCTTCGCGTCGACGATGGCAGCGCCGGCAAGGGCCGCCGGGTCCACGTGCTGCGCGGCGCCGACGCCGCCGAGCAATGGCACCGCTTCCTGCTGGAGCGGGTGCCGGCACTGCAGGAACAGGGTTGGACCGTGATCGTCGAGGCCGGGTTCGGCCCGCGCGTGGCCAAGGTCGTCGGCGGGTTCGACGCGCGGGTGAGCGACGCGGAGCGCGGCAGCTTCTCGCTCGACCTGGGGATCGAGGTGGATGGCGTGCGGGTGCCCCTGCTGCCGATCCTGGTGCGCCTGCTGGAGCGCGGTCCGGAGGCGATGCGCACCATGGGCGACGAGCTTGTCACCAGCCTGGAAGATGGCCGGGTGGTGCGCCTGCCGGCCGACCGCGTGCGCAAGCTGCTGGCCGTGGTGGGGGACTTGGTGGAGGCCGCGGCCAATCGCACCGATGCGGCCCTGGTGCTGCCGGATGGCGAGGCTGCCGCCGTGCTGGACCTGGAAGAGCTGCTCACCACGCGCTGGCAGGGCGGGGCGGACGTGGCCGCGACGGTGGAGCGGTTCCGCGACCTGCCCGAGATGGCCGAGGTGCCGATCCCGGACGGCTTCACCGCGACATTGCGCCCGTACCAGCAACACGGGCTGAACTGGCTGCAGCATCTCCGCGAGCATGGGCTGGGCGGGTTCCTGGCGGATGAGATGGGATTGGGCAAGACGGCCCAGACCATCGCCCACATCACCGCCGAGCATGCGGCCGGACGGCTGGACCGCCCCGTGCTGGTCGTGCTGCCGACCAGCCTGGTCGCCAACTGGCAGGCCGAGCTGGCGCGGTTCGCCCCGCATCTGGCGGTCGAGGTGCTGCACGGCCAGGGGCGCGAGGCCCGGCGCGCCAAGCTGGACGGCGTGGCCGTGGTGATCACCACCTATGCCGTGCTGGCGCGGGATGCGGAGGCGATGAAGGAGATCGCCTGGCACATCGTCGTGCTGGACGAGGCGCAAGCGATCAAGAGCCCGGAGGCCAAGGCGACCCGTGCCGTGTGCCAGTTGGACGCGCGGCATCGCATCTGCCTGTCCGGGACGCCGATCGAGAACAACTTGGACGAGCTGTGGTCCCAGTTCGCCTTCCTGCAACCCGGTTTGCTGGGCGACCGCCGGTCCTTCGGCAAGCGGTTCCGCTCACCCATCGAGAAGGAAGGCGACCCGCTGCGCCGCAGCCAGCTCAGCCGCCGCATCCGCCCCTTCATCCTGCGCCGCACCAAGGCGGAGGTCGCGTCCGAGCTGCCGCCCAAGGAAACCATCATGCGCCACATCACGCTCGGCGCGGAGCAGCGGGAGTTCTACGACACCATCCGCGCCACGCTGCACGACACGGTTCGCGACCAGCTGGCCGAGCTGGGGCCGAACCAGGGCCGCTTCGTCGTGCTGAACGCGCTGCTGAAGCTGCGGCAAGCCTGTTGCGACCCGCGCCTGGTCAAGCTGACCGCCGGGCCCAGCGAGGCCGGGTCGGCCAAGCTGGAGACGCTGCTGGAGATGATCGGCGGCATGCTGCCGGAGGGCCGGCGCATCCTGCTGTTCAGCCAGTTCACCTCCATGCTGGACCTGATCAAGCCGCGGCTCGTCGAAGCCGGCCACAAATTCGTGGAGTTGCGCGGCGACACCCGCGACCGGGCCGAGCCGGTGCGCGCCTTCCAGGCCGGCGAGGTCCCGCTCTTCCTCATCAGCCTGAAGGCGGGTGGCCGCGGCCTGAACCTGACGAGCGCGGACACCGTGATCCACTACGACCCTTGGTGGAACCCGGCGGTGGAGGACCAGGCCTCCGACCGGGCGCATCGCATCGGCCAGACCCGCTCCGTCTTCGTCTACAAGCTGATCGCCGCCGACACGGTGGAGGAGCGCATCATCCAGTTGCAGGAGCGCAAGGCGGAACTGGCCAACCTCGCCTTCGACGCGGAAGTGGAGGCGTCCGGCCTGGACTCGGACGACCTGGAATTCCTGCTCGCGTCGGAAACCCAGCGTCGCGCAGCCTGAGGCGACGGGCACGTTATAGGCGCCGTCCCTGCCATGCAGGCGGACCTGCCTACCCGCCATGCCCCTCCACCACCGTGCCTTCGCGCAACCGGGCCGGGACATAGCGCTCGTGCGGACGCAGGCCCTCCGTGGTGCCCTGCCAGATCAGCGCGATGGCCAGGACGGTTTCCGCCAGGGTGATCACCAGCACGGCGCGGCGGCTCGGCAGCCGGCGATAAACGATGCCGTAGAGCAGGGCGGCGGCCAGCACGGGCGCCAGTGCCAGCATCGCCTCACCGGCGCGCAGCATCAGCCCGTCGCCGCGGCGCGCAGGCGATGCGCCAGATGGACCAGGATCGCCGCCGTGGCGCCCCAGATATAATGGGTGGCGTGCGGCCAGACCCAGAATTCGCGCTCCCTGCCCTTCCACTGCGCCCGGCGGCGCTGCGGGGCGGACGGATCCAACAGCACGGACAGCGGCAGCTCGAACACCTCCTCCACCTCGGCCGCCGCGGGCACGGGAACGAAGCCCGGGGCCAGCAGGCCGACGACCGGGCTGATGCAGAACCCCGTGCCGGTGACGTAGTCCGGCAGGCGCCCGGTCACCTCCACCAGTTCGGCAGGCAACCCCACCTCCTCCCTCGCCTCGCGCAATGCGGCCGTGACGGCGTCCTCCCCCGGGTCGAGGCGGCCGCCGGGGAACGCGACCTGGCCGGCATGCGAGGACAGGGCGGCGCTTCGCTTGGTCAGCAGGATACCGGGCGCGGCGCCGTGGACAATGGGGACCAGCACCGCGGCGGCGACCAGCCTGCGCCGTGCCAGGTCGGCCATGTCGTCGCTGGTCGCCGGCGCGGCCAATGCGTCACCGGGCAACTCGGGCACGGTGCCGTCCCGCTCGGCCAGGCGGGCACGCAGCTCGGCAAGGTCCAATGCTACTCCTCGACCGCGGGCAGGTCGCCCAGCGGGAAGAAGGCGCCGCAACTCCAGACGCCGAGCACCTGGCGGCCGTGCCAAAGCCGCGGCACGGCCAGCGCCACCAGCTCGTAATACACGGCACGATTGATCCGCGCCTCGACCGGGGCGGCCCCGACGCCCCCGCGGACATGAAGATAGGGTGTCGGCTCGCAGGTCAGGATGTCATGCGCGACGCGGATCGGGTGCTCGGGTCCTGCGGTCACCATCTGGTCGATATTGGTGCGGAAGCTCAGCACCTGGTCGCGCTCGTCGCCGGTCCAGGCCATCTCCACGGCGACGAACGGCGCATCCTCCACCTCGATCCTGCCGCGCTCGGCCGGCGTCTCCAGCCAGAACGAACCATCGGCCTCGCGCTTCAGCACGCCGGAGAACAGGCAGACCAGCTCCTTCCGGTTGATCGGCGTGCCGCGGTAGAGCCAGGTGCCGTCACGCTGGATCAGGAACGGGAGGTCGCCGCATTCCACGCGGCTGCGGACGGGCTTGCAGCAGGCCGGCGCCGAGGCCGTGGCCAACCGACGCACCAGCGCGGCAGGGGGGCGATTTGCCAGCAACTCAGGTTCAGCATCGTTCACAACGCGTTTCCATTTCCGTCGATGCTTCCGTTCCAGCCGGATATAGGTAGCATCCCCCTGACGATCAAAGACCTCCCCGCCATATCGGCGGGAATGCTGGCTGAACTCGCGAAGGGGCACATGCGCCATGTCGGTGACGGTGGGTGACGGGCTGGTCGCGGATGTCGAGGCGCTGGGCGCCCGGGCGGCGGCCGCGCGGGCGGAGGTCGGCCGCATCATCTTCGGCCAGGAAGAGGTCGTCGAGCAGGTGTTGATCTGCCTGCTGTCCGGCGGCCATGTGCTGCTGGTCGGCGTGCCCGGCCTGGGCAAGACGCTGCTGGTGGAAACGCTGGGCACCGTCCTGGGGCTGCAGCCAAAGCGGGTACAGTTCACGCCGGACCTGATGCCGGCCGACATCACCGGGTCGGAGGTGCTGGACGAGGATGCGGGCGGCCGGCGCTCCTTCCGGTTCGTGCCCGGCCCGGTGTTCTGCCAGTTGCTGATGGCCGACGAGATCAACCGCGCCAGCCCGCGCACCCAATCCGCCCTGCTCCAGGCCATGGCGGAGGGCCGGGTGGCGGTGGCCGGGGCGGACCATCCGCTGCCGCGCCCGTTCCACGTGCTCGCCACGCAGAACCCGATCGAGCAGGAGGGCACCTATCCCCTGCCGGAGGCGCAGCTCGACCGGTTCCTGCTCCAGGTGGACGTGTCGTACCCGGACCTGGCCAACGAGCGGACCATGCTGCTGGCCACCACCGGGGCGCAGGCGGTCCGCGCCAAGCCAGTGCTGACGGGGGAGGAATTGCTGGCGGCGCAGGCGCTGATCCGCCGCGTGCCCGTGGGCGAGAGCGTGGTCGATGCGATCCTGACGCTGGTGCGGGGTGCGCGGCCCGAGACCGCGGCGGATGACACGGTGCGGCATCACGTCGCCTGGGGGCCGGGGCCGCGGGCGGCGCAGGCGCTGATGCTGGCCACCCGGGCACGGGCCTTGCTGGATGGCCGGTTGTCGCCCTCCCTGGATGACGTCGCCGCCTTGGCGCATCCCGTGCTGCGGCACCGCATGGCATTGAATTTCTCGGCCCGGGCAGAGGGCGTCGAGCTGCGCGAGGTGATAGCCGGCTTGGTCAAGCGCCTTTGAAGCCGATGCCGGTCCGCTCCGGCCACCCGGTTCTGCGCGCCGAGGCGCTCGGCGCTGCCCTGCCCCCCTTGCTGGTGGCGGCGGAGCGGGTGGCAGCGACGGTCGCCCAGGGCGTGCATGGCCGTCGCCGGGTCGGCCAAGGGGATAGCTTCTGGCAGTTCCGGCCCTACCAGGCGGGCGATGCCCCCAGCCGCATCGACTGGCGGCAATCCGCCAAATCCGCCCGCACCTATGTTCGGGAGACCGAATGGGAGGCGGCGCAGACGGTCCATCTGTGGCGGGACGGCTCGGCCTCCATGCACTGGCATTCCGGCGCGGCCATGCCCAAGAAGATCGAGCGGGCGGAGCTCCTGCTGCTGGCCACCGCGTCCCTGCTGATCCGCGGCGGCGAGCGGGTGCGCCTGCTGGGCCACCGCACCGGGGGCTCCCTGGCGGCAATGGAAGCTGCGCTGTCCGGGATGGAGGGCGAGGGCCTGCCGCCGCTCGCCGCCCTGCCGCCGCACGGGCGGGTAGTGCTGATCGGGGACTTCCTGCAACCTCTCGACGATATCCAGCGGACGATCGCCCGCCTGACAGCCATTCCCGTGCGGGGGCACCTGTTGCAGATCCTGGACCCGGCGGAGGCGCTGCTGCCCTATAGCGGCCGGGTGCGGTTCCGCGGTGTGGAGGCGGATGGCGACCTGCTGGTGCCCCGCGTCGAAGGCATCCGCGACGCCTATGCCGAGGCGCTGGCGTCGCAGCAGGCCGGGCTGGGCGCGCTCTGCCGTGCCGCCGGTTGGGGCTTTGCCACCCACCATACCGATGCCGCACCGGCAGCGGCCTTGCTGGCGCTGTATACGGCGCTGGCAGGCCTGTCGTGATCTTCGCCGCCCCCTGGGTGCTGGCCGCCCTGGCGGTGCTGCCGGCGCTCTGGTGGCTCTTGCGGGTCACCCCGCCGGCGCCGCGGGTGCAGGATTTCCCGGCGATCCGCCTGCTGGTCGGCCTTCGCCCGCGCGAGGAGACGGCGGCCCGCACCCCCTTGTGGCTGCTGCTGCTGCGGATATTGGCAGCGGGGTTGCTGATCGTGGGGCTGGCCGGACCCGTGCTGGACGCCGCCGGGGCGTTGGCCGGGTCGGGGCCGCTGCTGCTGGTGGTGGATGATGGCTGGGCGGCGGCGCCCGACTGGTCCGCCCGCATGGCCGCGGCGGAGGCGGCCCTCGACCGGGCGGAGCGGGCCGGCCGCCCTGCCGCCCTGCTGACCACCTCTCGCTCCGGGCAGGATGCCGCCCCCACCCTGTCGCCCGCCACGCCGGTCGCGGACTTGCGGCCTCGCCTGGCGGCGCTGCACCCCCAGCCTTGGCCGCCCGACCATGCCGGGGCGGCACGGGCGCTGCAGGGTGCGTCCGGCACCGTGGTCTACATCGCGGACGGAATCGCCGCGCCGGGGGACGATGCCTTGCACGCCGCACTGGCGGCGGCCGGACCGGTGATGGAGGTGGCCCCGGCGGCGCCGGCCGCGCCGATGCTGTTGCAGCCCAGGGCGGAGGCGGACCGTCTGGTCGCGCGCGTGGCCATGCTGCCGGAGCCGGTCGCCACCGACCTGGCCGTGCTGGCGCAGAGCGGCGACGGCCGCACGCTGGCCCGCGCCACCGCCCATGCCGCGCAGGGCGCAACCGAAGCGGAGTTGCCGGTCGTCCTGCCGCCCGAATTGCGCAACCGTCTGACCCGGCTGGTGCTGGAGGGTCCCGCCTCCGCCGGCGTCACCTTCCTCCTCGACGAAGGGTTTCGCCGCCGGCCGGTCGGGTTGGTGACGGCGGAAGCGGGCGCGGATACGCCGCTGGTGGGTTCGCTGTACTACCTGGAACGGGCCCTGGCCCCCTTCACGGAGTTGCGCCAGGGCGACCTGCATACGCTGTTGCAGCGTGACATCGCCGTCATCGTGCTGGCCGACCGACCGCTTGCGCCTTCCGAGGTGCCGGAGCTACAGGCCTGGGTCCGCAATGGCGGGTTGCTGCTGCGGTTCGCCGGGCCGCGCAGCGCCGACACGACGGACGATCTCGGGCAGCCCGCCGCACCCGACCCCCTGATGCCGGAACGGCTGTTGGCGGAAGACCGCCAGCTCGGCGGCGCCCTGTCCTGGAGCCAGCCCGCGAAACTCGCCGACTTCCCGGCCAACTCGCCCTTCGCCGGCCTGCCGGTGCCCGATGAGGTGACGGTGAGCCGCCAGGTGCTGGCCGAGCCGTCGGCGCAATTGTCCGACCACACCTGGGCCCGGCTGAAGGATGGGACCCCGCTGGTGACGGAGGCGTCGCGCGGCGCGGGGCGGGTCGTGCTGTTCCACGTGACCGCCAATGCGGATTGGTCCAACCTGCCGCTGTCCGGCCTGTTCCCCGACATGCTGCGGCGGTTGGTCGCCCTGTCGGCGGGCGTGAGCGCCACGCCGGACGCCGCCCCGCTCAGCCCGGCGGAAACGCTGGACGGGTTCGGCGTCCTGGGCACGCCGCCACCGGCCGCCGCGGGCCTGGCCGCGGCCGACTTCGCCAAGACCGTGGTGTCGCCGCAGCATCCTCCCGGATTGTACGGTCCGGAGGCCGGGCGGCGGGCGCTCAACCTGTCGAGCGCCATGGGCAAGCTGGCCGTCGCGTCCGCCGTGTCCGGCGCCGTGCAGCAGGATCTGGCCGGCGGCGTGCGGGAGCGGGCGATCGGCCCCTGGCTGGTGGCCGCCGGGCTGGCGCTGCTGGCCATCGACCTTCTGCTGGGCCTGCGGCTGCGCGGCCTGTTGCGGCCGGCCCTGGCTGCCGCGTTGCTGCTGGCCGCCGTGCCGGTGCGCGCGCAGCTGCCCTCCCCGCCCTGGCGGGCCGCGCTGGAGACGCGCCTGGCCTATGTCGTCTCCGGCGACGCGGCAGTGGACGACACGGCCCGCGCCGGGCTGGCGGGCCTCTCGGCCTACGTCAATGCGCGGACCGCAGCCCATTTGGCCGACCCCTCCGGCGTGCGGCCCGGCACGGACGATCTGAGCTTCTATCCCCTGCTGTATTGGCCGGTCACGACGGGGCAGGTTCCGTCCGGCGCTGCGATCACGGCGATGAACGGCTTCATGCGGGACGGCGGCATCATCGTGATCGACAGCCGTGGCGACCAGGCCGCCTTGCGGAGCGCGGCATCCGGATTGGCGATCCCGCCGCTGACGCCGCTGACGACGGAGCACGTGCTGTCGCGCGCCTTCTACCTGCTGAGCCAATATCCGGGCCGCACGGATGGCGAGACGGTGTGGGTGCAGCGCCAGGGCGACCGCAGCAACGACGATGTCAGCCCCGTGGTGATCGGGTCGAACGATTGGGCGTCCGCCTGGGCGGTGGACCCGGCCGGCCGCAACACGATCGCCGTCGATGGCGGTCCGAGGCAGCGCACGCTGGCCTACCGTTTCGGGGTAAACCTGGTGATGTACGCCCTCACCGGCAACTATAAGGGTGACCAGGTGCACGTGCCGCACATCCTCGAACGGTTGGGCCAGTAGCATGCAGGCCATCAGCTCGCTCCGCTTCGAGCCGACCATCCCGCTCTGGCTGCTCGGCGCCCTGGCGGCACTCTGCATGCTGGCGGCAGCACCCGCGCTGTGGCGGCGGGCGCGCGGGGCGGGGCTGCGGCTGCTGTGCTTCGCCGTCGTGCTGCTGTGGCTCGCCGGGCCGCGGCTGGTGCAGGAGACGCAGGAGGCGCTGAACGACATCGCCGTGATGGTGGTGGACCGCAGCGGCTCCATGGCGGTGGGCAACCGGGCGCCCCTGGTGGACGCCGCGGCGGCCAAGCTCCAGGCGGAGGCCGCGCAGGTGCCGGGGCTGGAACTGCGGACGGTTACCGTACCCGAGGCCGGGCATGACGGCACCCGCCTGTTCAGCGCGTTGAACCGCACCCTGGCCGACATTCCCCGGTCCCGGCTGGCCGGAGTGGTGATGCTGACGGACGGCGTGGTGCACGACATCCCGAAGGTGGCGCCGCCCGTTCCGCTGCACGTGCTGATCCCGGCCGCAGGCGAGCAGACCGACCGCCGGGTCCGGATCGTGGAGGCGCCCTCCTACGGCATCGTCGGCAAGTCCGTGATGCTGCGTGTCGCGGTGGACGATCTGGGCGTGGACCACGCCGGGCAGACCGTGCCGCTGACCATCCGGCGTGACGGCGAAGCGCCGAGGGTGCTGCAACTGCCCGTCGGCACGGTGCAGCCGATCGAGATCCCGATCACCCGCGCTGGCCCGACGGTGGTGGAACTGGCCGCCGCCCCGATGGCGGGCGAGGTCAGCGACCTGAACAACCATGCCGTGGTGTCGATCAACGGCGTGCGGGACCGGCTGCGGGTGCTGCTGGTGAGCGGGGAGCCGCATGCCGGGGAGCGCACCTGGCGGCGGCTGCTAAAGGCCGATCCGTCCGTGGACCTGGTGCACTTCACCATCCTGCGTCCGCCGGAGAAGGACGACATGACGCCGCTGAACGAGCTGGCGCTGATTGCCTTCCCGGTCCGCGAGCTGTTCCAGGTGAAGATCAACGAGTTCGACCTGATCATCCTGGACCGCTTCTCCAATCGCGGCATCCTGCCGCCGCCCTACCTCCGCAACATCGCCGACTATGTCCGGCAGGGTGGCGCCCTGCTGCTCTCGGTCGGGCCGGAGTTCACGGGGCCGGCCTCGCTGGCATACAGCCCGCTGGCGCCTGTGCTGCCGGCGGAGCCGCTGAGCGGCAGTGCCGGCACGGTCGAGGGGCCGTTCCGGCCGCTGGTGTCCGTCCTGGGGGAACGTCATCCCGTCACGGCCGGTCTGCCCGGCGACAAGCCCGGCGGCACACCGGCCTGGGGCGACTGGTACCGCCGCATGGTGCCGAACGCCTCGCGCGGGCAGGCCGTCATGAGCGGTCCGGATGGCCAGCCCCTGCTGGTGCTGGACCGGGTCGGCCAGGGCCGCACCGCCTTGCTGCTGTCGGACCAGATCTGGCTCTGGTCGCGCGATCACGAAGGTGGCGGACCGCAGGCCGAGTTGCTGCGCCGGGTGGCTCATTGGCTGATGAAGGAGCCCGCCCTGGAGGAAGAGGCGCTGACCGCGACCGTCGATGGCGGCACCTTGTCCGTCGAGCGGCGCACCACATCGGACACGGCACCCCCCGCGGTCACGGCGACGTCCCCGGCAGGGCAGCAAGCCACGCTGGCGCTGAAGCCGGTTGCGCCGGGCCGCGCCGACGGCTCGGTCGCCGCGCCTGACCCGGGCGTCTGGCGCGTCACCGACGGAACCCGGACCGCCTTTGCCGCAGCGGGCAGCGCCAACCCGCTGGAAATCGCCGATCTTCGCGCCACGGCCGACTATGTCGGCGACATCGCCAAGGGCTCGGGCGGCAGCGTCCACTGGCTGGACCCGGCCGGCGCGCCGGACCTGCGCCTGGTCGAGGCCGGCCGGGTCGCCGCGGGCGCCGGGTGGATCGGGCTGCGGCGCAACCATGATCATCTTGTCACCGGTGTGGACGCCATTCCGCTTCTGCCGGCCTGGGCGGCACTGCCGCTGCTGTTGGGCCTGGCATTCGCCGCCTGGCGCCGGGAGAGTTCGGGCTGAGCTTGGAATCCCGGTGCGGGATGCGCTACACACGGGCCATGCGCACGAATTTCTGGCTCACGGCTGTCTTCGCCACAGGCGTGTTGACCGCGCCCGCCATGGCGCAATCCGACTTCAGCGAATCTGGTATCCATTCTGGCGCACCCAAGGTGCCGCGGCCGACCACGAACTCCACGCCGCCGCCGGTGGCGGTTCCCGGCGCGCGGGCCCGGACGGAATCGGTGGCGCCGGCGGAACGCTCCGCAGCCGACCTGCCGCCGACGGAGGCCCTATTTGACGCGATCAACCGCGGGGACATCGTGACCGCACGGGACGCGATCTCGCGCGGTGCGGATCTGGACGGCACCAACCTCCTCGGGCTGACGCCACTCGAGCTGTCCGTGGATCTCGGGCGCAACGACCTCTCCTTCCTGCTGCTCTCGCTGCGCGGCGGCAGCAGCAGCAGCCAGCGCAACGGGCCACCTGGCCAGGACGCCGCGGCGGCACCGCCCTCCCCGGCCGATCGGCGCAAGGCCCAATCGGAAGCGCGGGCTCAGGCCCGTGCCCAGTCCGTTGCGGCGCGGCAGCAGGCGGTGGCGACACCGGTCCGCCAGGGGCCGGCGCTGTTTGCCGGAAACGGCGGCGTAGCGGTTCCCTCGGCTGGCTTCCTGGGCTTCGATCCGCCGAAATAGCGGCGGCGGGCAACTTCCGAGCTCGCTTAGGTAACGGATCGATCGTGGCTGAATGAGCGTCGGGGTCCACGCCGCCGGGTCGGTGGCCGCCCGCAGTGTCACGATCCCTATGATCGTCGGATGCGCGCTGTTCATGCAGATGCTGGATTCGACCATCATCGCAACGGCCCTTCCTGCGATGGCCAATTCGATGGGTGAGGAGCCGACGCGGCTCAACCTCGCGATCACCTCCTACCTGCTGAGCCTGGCCGTGTTCATTCCGGTCAGCGGCTGGGTGGCGGACCGTTACGGCGCCCGCACCGTCTTCGCCGCCGCCATCGGGGTGTTCACCGCCAGCTCCCTCCTGTGCGGTGCGGCGTCGTCGCTGGGCTTCCTGGTCGTGGCGCGGATGCTGCAAGGGGTCGGCGGTGCGATGATGGTACCCGTGGGCCGGCTGGTAATGCTGAAGGCGGTGCCCAAAGCCGAGCTGATGCGGGCCATGTCGTTCCTGACGGCGCCCGCGGTGTTCGGCTCGATCCTAGGCGCCCCGGTCGGCGGGTTCATCGTCACCTTCTCATCCTGGCGCTGGATCTTTTTCATCAACCTGCCGGTGGGATTGCTGGGGATCGCCCTCGTGCTGACATTGATCCCGAACATACGGGAGGAAGCGGTGCCGCCGCTGGATTGGCGCGGCTTCTTCCTTTCCGGCACCGGCCTCGCCGCCCTGGTGTTCGGGTTCGAAACGATCGGTCGCGGGACCATGCCCGGGTGGCTTACGGCCGGCACGATCGTCACGGCATGCGTGTGCTGCGTGCTTTATGTCCTGCATGCCCGCGTGGCAGCCCACCCGATCCTGGACCTACGCCTGTTGCGGCTTCAGACGTTTGCATCGGCCACGTTCGGGGGCGGCCTGTGTCGCCTTGGCTTCGGTGCGATCCCGTTCCTGTTGGCCATGCTGCTTCAGGTGGGCTTCGGGTTGACGCCGCTGGCAGCGGGACTGCTGAGCTTTGCCGGGGCAGCCGGCGCCCTGCTCAACAAGCCTGCCATTCGCCCTGTCGTGCGCTGGTTCGGCTTTCGGTCGGTGCTAGTGGGCACGGCGGTGTTCAACGGGTTGTTCGTGTGCGGCTACGCCGTGTTCCGCCCGACCACACCGCACGCCATCATCCTCGTCATGCTGCTGATCGGCGGTTTCTTCCGATCCCTGCTGTTCACCAGCCTCAACACGTTAGGGTATGCCGACGTGCCGTCGGCGCAGATGGGCCGGGCCACCAGCCTAGCGAGCACCGCGCAGCAGGTGAGCCTCAGCCTCGGCGTGGGATTCGCCGCCTTGCTACTGCATGTCAGCGTCGTGCTGCGAGGCGGCTCGGCCCTGGCGGTCCAGGACATCGCGCCGGCCTTTCTGGTAGTCGGCCTGGTTTCCCTGTCCGCCGTGCCGTGGTTCCTGCGCCTACATCGCAGCGCGGGTGCCGAAGTGAGTGGGGTCCGCCGCTAGCGTGCTACCCCGGCATCGTCGCCGAAATGCAAGGGCGGTCGAGCATGGCATCATACCATGCCGACAGGCGGGGATGGCCGTCGCGCCATGGCTCGTCTGGAAAGCGCAGGTCAAGGTAGCCAAGGGCACATACGACGGCGATG
Source organism: uncultured Acetobacteraceae bacterium (assembly GCA_964244585.1). GTDB lineage: Bacteria > Pseudomonadota > Alphaproteobacteria > Acetobacterales > Acetobacteraceae > LMUY01. Next base: position 63,266 of record CAXTJM010000014.1, read on the forward strand.
CTGCCGATGTCGAGGTGGTCGGCGGGCACGTCAGCTTCCAGCCGCTCGATCGCGCGCGCCACTTTCCGCTTTTGCACGGCGATCAGCGCGTCCCGAGCAACCTCGGCCGGACGGCCCTGTTCACCCCGGCACAGCACAGCGGCGTCGCAAATGCCGTCACCCAAGGCTTGGAGGCACAACGCGCGCATGCGCAGGCCGTGCGCCGGGAACAACGGCATCGCATCTCCGACCCCGTCGAGGAACTCGCAAATCACGCGGCTGTCGTACAGTTCCACGCCGTCATCCGTCACCAGGCAAGGAAGCTTGCCGAGCGGGTTGACCGCCGCCAAGGCCTTGCCCTCGCCGTTGGCAGGAACGATGGTGATCCGACTGTCGATGTCCCGTGCGATGGCGCATACCATGACCTTGCGGGCGAAGGGACTGGCCGGCGCGTGGAACAGCCTCATCTGAAGCGGTCCTTTCGCAGGCGGGTTGCCCCCAGAGTGTCGGCATCCATAGCGTGCAAGAACGGGTTTTCCGCCAGTTCGTCCGCCAGCCGAGTTGGCAGCGTCGGCTGGCCGGCGGCGCGAAGCCGATCGACCTCGGACGCACGGCGCGCCAGCGCGACGTTCTCCGGCTCCTCCGTGATGGCGAATCGGGCGTTGCTCTGCGTGTATTCATGGCCGCAACAAACCAGGCTGTCCGGCGGCAGGGCGGCCAGCTTGCGCAGGCTGCCGAACATGTCCGCCGCCGTACCCTCCAGCAACTTGCCACAGCCGAGGCTGAACAGGGTATCGCCACATAGCAGGATGTTGCCGGGTTGGATGAAGTAGGAGATGTGCCCGACGGTATGCCCCGGTGTATCGATGACGCGGGCTGTCGCGCTGCCGATCTGGACGACGTCGCCCTCCGACACCGCTTGATCGAGCTTGGGCAGCCGATGAGCATCCGCTGCCGCGCCGATGACGGACGCCCCGAACCGCGCCTTGATCGGCGCAACGGCAGCGATGTGGTCGTCATGATGATGGGTGATGATGATCGCGTCGAGGCGGCCACCTTGGGCCTGGATCGCATCTGCGACCGGCGCCTCTTCGGCGGGATCGACGATGGCGACATACCCAGTCGCGTCATCGCGGAGCAGCCAGGCGTAGTTATCCGCCAGGATCGGGATCGCTTGTGCCGTCACGGCCATGGGCTGTTCCTCATCGACGGGGATGGTGTAGCGCCACCCCCGTCGAACTTGACGATCGACGTGACCGGATGGGGGCTAGATGCCCGCCCGGGTGGACATGCGCAGACGTTCCGCTTCAAGCTCCTGCGGTGTCATCGCACCGCGGGTCTCGTCGAAGTTGCTCCAGTCGCCCGCAGCGCGATAGCTGGAGCCGCGTTCCGCGATGTCGACCGGCCCGTGCCGGAGCATGATCGTCTCGGCTTCCGCGGCGCGGCTGTCGTCGGCCCGCACAGTCACCAGCGTGCTGCCGCGGCGAACACCCTCTGCATAGACATGCGCGTGGTCTTCCGACACGCCTGCCCCGGTGAGCGACCCGAGCAGGCCGCCAGCGGCGGCGCCCGCGCCCGCGCCCGTAAGCGTCGCCACCAGCCAGCCGGCCGCGATCACCGGTCCCACGCCTGGGATCGCGAGGGCGCCAATGCCGGCGAGCAGCCCTGCGCCGCCGCCGAGGATGGTGCCGATCGACGCCCCTGTGCCCGTGCCAGCGGCTGCGGCCGCCGGGGGATCGGTCGTGACCGGAGCGGTGTTGCTCGCCGTGGTGCTGCCTTGGTTTGCGACCAGGCTCACGTCGTCATGGGAGAAGCCGGCCCGCTCCAACTCGGATACGGTGCTCTGGGCTGTCTCGTAGCTGTCGAAGAGATGTGCAACGGTGCGCATGATACGCTCCTTTTCTAGAGTGATGCGGTGATCCGCCTTACTGGCCGGTGACGTTGCCCTGGTAGTCGAGCGACACCGACACCGGATTGCCGTCCTTCTGCGCCTGGCCCCGCCAGATGCCCTGGCCGTCCTTCTTCAGGCCCATGACCTTGCTGTAGCCGGCGGCGGTGATGCGCCGGGCTGCCTGGTTCATGGTGAAGCTGTTGCGGCCAGGAACCGGCGCAGCGGACGTCCGCTGCGCGGTGTTCCGCGTCTGCACCGCACTGGGGCTGGATGAGGACGTCTGCGGGCTGGTATTGAGCGTCGCGGCGGGCGTCTGCGCGCCGGCAGGGGCAGTTGTCGGCGGCACAATCGGCGCCGGCGTCGTGCCGGGGGCTGTCGCGGGCGCTCCGGTGGACTGCGCCATGACTGCTGCGGGTGCAACGGCAGCAGTGCCGGCCAGGACCAGCGCCGCCGCGGCGAGGGATAGTCTCATGGAATAATCCTTTTACTTCGTGTGGGCGTCCTGCTGAAACGGCGCTTCCGGCCAACTGTTCCCTCGCATGCCCGATCTGCTACGTGTTCGCCGACATTGACACGGAACGCACCATGCCCCGGCCGCTGAAGGTTGCCGTCCAGATGGATCCGATCGAGACCATCAACATCGACGCCGATTCGACGTTCGCGCTGATGCTTGAGGCACAGCGGCGCGGCCATGCGCTCTGGCATTACGAAGTGCGCCATATGAGCCTGCGCGAAGGCAAGCCGTCGCCCGGCGCCCCCTTGACCGAACGGCTGACCGCGATGGCGCGTCCCGTCACCGTCGAGCGGAGCCATGGCGCGCATTATCGCTTCGGCGAGGCAGCCCGGCTCGACCTCGGGTCGATGGACGTGGTGCTGATGCGGCAGGATCCACCGTTCGACATGGCCTACATCACCGCCACGCACATGTTGGAGCACATCCATCCCCGCACCCTGGTGGTCAACGATCCGGCCAGCGTGCGGGACGCCCCGGAGAAGCTGCTGGTGACGCATTTTCCCGAGTTGATGCCTCCGACCCTGATCACCTGGGATGCCGAGGCGATCCGCGGCTTCCGGGCGGAACACCACGACATCATCGTCAAGCCACTATTCGGCAATGGAGGCGCTGGCGTCTTCCGCATCCGCGAGGATGATGAAAACCTGGCCTCGCTGCTGGAGATCCACTGGGCCCGCTCCAGCGAGCCGCTGATGATCCAGCGCTACGAGCCCGCGGTGCGTCTGGGCGACAAGCGCGTGATCCTGGTGGACGGGGAGCCTCTGGGCGCCATCAACCGCGTCCCGGCGCAAGGGGAGGCGCGCTCCAACATGCATGTCGGCGGCCGCCCGGAAGCGGTGGCGCTGACGGCGCGGGACCGGGAGATCTGCGCGCGGATCGGCCCGTTGCTGCGCGAACGGGGATTGCTGTTCGTCGGGATCGACGTGATCGGCGAATGGCTGACCGAGATCAACGTGACCTCGCCCACCGGATTGCAGGAGATCGTCCGCTTCGGCGGCGCCGACCTGTCGACGGCGATCTGGCAGCGGATCGAAGCCAAGCGCGGATAGCGGCGCTACTCCTCCCCCGGCCCCATCGACTTGATCAGGTCCAGCATCCGCTTGCGCACGTTCGGGTCGGTGATGCGATAATAGGCGCGGACGAGTTCGAGCGTTTCCCGTTTGGTGGCGGTGTCATCTGCGCCGAATGCCTCCTGCGACTCGGCAAAGCCATACACCGGCCGGGCTGTAGGTTGCGCCACGCCGACCGTCGCCTCCGGCATGTTGTCGTAGAAGAATCCGATCGGCACATCCAGGATGCGCGACAGGTCGAACAGCCGGGAGGCGCCCACCCGGTTGGCGCCACGCTCGTATTTCTGAACCTGCTGGAAGGTGAGGCCAAGTGCGTCGCCCAGCCGCTCCTGCGACATGCCCATCATGGTGCGGCGAAGCCGGATCCGCGCACCGACATGCACGTCAACCGGGCTGGCACGGTTTTCACCTAGCTCGGCCATGAACGACTATGCCCTTTCCCGTCGGGCCGACCAGTGGGCGGCAGTTCCTCGCGACGGGACGGTCGTTAAAGCCACAACCCGCAATTGTCAACGAATTCACAGTTAAGTTTAGACTGCCTCCTGATCTTAGACGTTTGATCAGAAATCTCTCCCCCTGTCTCTTTTTTTAACGAGCTTTAACCCGGCGCCGCAGGCTCCCAAGGCCAGGATCAACGGTATACCCAGGCCAAGGCGGGAAAATGGCGTGCGGCCACGCTGGCCGGGCAGCCCGACAACCATCTCCCCGGCAACCCTGGGTTGCAGCCGCCCAAGCTCCCGTCCCCAGGCATCGAAGGCGGCGGTGATTCCGGTGTTGGCGGCGCGGACGAGCGGCAGGCCTTCCTCGACTGCGCGCAAGCGGGCCGCCGCAAGGTGTTGCCGCGGTCCGGTGGAATTGCCGAACCAGGCGTCGTTGGTGATGTTGACGAGCCAGTCGGGCCGGTTTGCCTCGTCGACCAGTTCCCCGGGATAAATCGCCTCGTAGCAGATCAGGGCGCCGAATGGCGGCAATCCCGGCACGCTCAAGGTTTTCGGACCACTGCCGAAGGCAAGGTGCCCCGGCACGATCTGGACCGAGAACGGCACCCAGCTGGGCGGGTATTCGCCGAATGGCACCAGATGCCACTTATCGTAGTACCCGGCGATCGTGTCCGGACCAGTCAGCACGAACATGCTGTTGTACGGCTCTCCTGCCGCACCGAGACGGATACTGCCGGCCAGCACGGCCGTGGCCGGCGCCGCAGCCTGCCACACCGCCTCGCGTGCGCCATCGTCGCGGCCCAGCAAGTATGGGCTTGCCGTCTCGGGCCATACCACGACCACGTGTTGGCCGGGTGCCGTCCGCTGGGCCTGCGCGACGCCCTGCCGCGTCAGGTCCAGATATCGGTCGAACACGCTCGCCGCGATCACGCGGTCCCATTTATCGTCCTGCGGAACGTTGCCCTGCACCAGGACGACGCTGACGCCGGGTGCAACGGGTGCCGGTTGCTGCAGGCGGTACAGTCCGAACCCGACCCAGGCGACCATGGCCGCACCGCCGCCCGCGACCCATCGCCAGCCGAGCGCCGGGGTGGCGGCCAGCAGCACCGTCAGCAGGGTGAGCCCCGGAACGCCGATCCAGGCGGCGGGCTGGATCAGCACGTCGCCCGGCAGGCCGGGGATGGCCCAGACGCTGCCCCAAGGGTTCCAGGGAAACCCGGTGCCGATGAACTGGCGCGCCAGATCGGCCAGGGTCCACAGCCCGCCGAACAGCATCACCCGGTGCCACCCCGGAGATGCCAGCCGGCACCCGGCGCAGGCAACGGCGATGAACAGGGCCAGGAGGGCGGACAGCGCGGGCACCGCCAGGGGCACCAGCCACCAGTAGCGGGCAGATTCGATCAGGATCGCCTCGGTGATCCAATACAGCCCGAGCACGTGATGGCACAGTCCGAAGACGAAGCCGCGACGCAGCGCCCCGGGCCAGCCTTTCGCCCCGTCGATCAACGCCAGCAGCCCAGGGACGCAAACCAGCAGCACCGGAACGACGTGCACGGGCGGCAAGGCGGCGGCAGAGAGCGCACCCAGTCCAGCGGCTGCAAGGTCGGCCCGCCAGCCGGCCATGGCGGCCAGGCGAGCGTGGACCGGACTGGAGAACCGCCGCATCAGGGCTGCACGGTTCGCCCGGCGGGCACGGGCGCCCCGGTCAGCACGGCCACGATGCACTCGGCCGCCATCACGCCCATGGCCACCAGCGAGCGCGGCGTGGTACCGGCCATGTGCGGCGTGGCGATCACGCGGGGATGGTTGCGGAGCGGGTGGCCGGCGGGGGGCGGCTCCGCCTCGAACACGTCCAGCGCGGCGCCGGCGATGTGCCCGGTCTCCAACGCAGCCAACAGGGCGGCCTCGTCTACCAGGCCGCCGCGCGCCGTGTTGACGACCAACGAACCCGCAGGCATCGCCGCGAGCGCCGCACCGTCGATCAGGTGATGGCTGGCAGGCGTATAGGGGCAATGCAGCGACAGCACGTCGGACCGGGGCAGCAACGCGGCCAGCGAGGCGGGACCGGCCTGCCCGCGACCGCAGGCCGCCACCTCCATGCCGAAGGCCGCGGCCAGGCGGCCGACCGCCTGGCCGATCGAGCCGTATCCCACCAGGCCCAACCGCAGCCCGCCGACGTCACGCACCGGCGGCACCGCGTCACGCCAGCCGCCGGCTGCCAAGGCGGCTCCGGCGGGGCGCAGTTGCTTGGCCAAGGCGAGGATCATGGCGATGGTGTGTTCGGCGACGGCCGGCGTGTTGGAGGCAGGTGCGCGGGTGACCACGATGCCGCGAACCGCCGCCGCCGCGAGGTCCACGTCGTCCACGCCCACGCCGTGCCGGGCGACCACGCGCAGGCGGGGCGAGGCATCCATCGCCGCCGCCATGACAGGCCCCTGCCGGGACAGCACGGCGTCCGCCGCCGACTCCCGCACCTTTTCGGCGACCGCCTGGGCGCTGGGGTAAGGCGGCATGTAATGGATGGTGCAGCCCGCCTGTTCAAGCAGGGCGACGGCGGTCTCGGCCAGCCGAGGCGCCGTCATGACGACGTTGAAGCGGGACATGGTCAGGTCGTGCGCTTGTAGTGGTCGATGTATTTTCCGGTGACCAGGTCGGTCTTCACGACGATGGCGATGTCCGTCGTGTTGAACTGGTCGTCGATGACCGCGCCGTCCCCGACCATGCCGCCGAGCCGCAGATAGCCCTTCACCAAGGGCGGTAGGGTGGTGAGCACGCGGCGTGCATCGACCTGGCTGGGCGGCAGCCGCCGCATGTCGACGTAGCGGCTGGGGATCGCACGCGGACGCAGGGCGGGCGGGGCGAGATGGTTGTGATGCAGGTAGGTCAACTCCGCGGCGATCGCGTCGGGGTCGGTGCCCCCGAGGCTGGCGCAGCCGAACATGAGATCGACCTCATGGGCAAAGATATAGGCCGCGATCCCGCGCCACAGCAACTGCATCACCGCCCGGCCACGGTAGCGAACGTCGACGCAGGAGCGGCCAAGCTCCAGCACCCGGCCCGGAAAACCCAGCAACGGCCCGATATCGTATTCGGCGGCGGAGTAGAACCGGCCGACGATGGCGGCACCTTCGCGCTGCACCATGCGGTAGGTGCCGACGACGCCCTCCGGCCCGTCGCTCACCGCATGATCTATGACGATCAGGTGATCCGCCACCGCGTCGAAGGCGTCGCAGTCGCGATGGGACAGCGCGGCAGCCATATCCGGCGCCGCCCCCATCTCATCGTAGAAGACGCGGAACCGCAGGGCTTGCAGCGCGTCGACCTCGTCTGCGGTGGTGGCGATGCGCAGGCCTAGATTGCCCGCCCGCAATTCGCCGAAGCTTGATCGGTCCGATGTCCGACGTCCCGGTATTTGCGTGACGGTCGGACGATCGACCCTCACCGGTGGTCCCTGGGCTCGATCGCCGGTTCCCCGCCTGCATCCTTGGTCTTGCGCAGGCGTGCCTCGCCCCGCGTTTCGGCAGCGGCCGCTTCGCGCTTGGTGGCGCGCTTGCTGCCGAACAGCTCCAGCCGATGGGAGACGAGGTCGAAGCCGAGCCGGGCAGCGATGGTCTGCATCAGCCTTTCATGCTCCGGATCCTCGAACTCGATCACCTTGCCCGTTTCGACGTCGATCAGGTGGTAGTGGCGGCCATGGGCCGTCGGCTCGTACCGCGCCCGGTTGCCGCCGAAATCGCGCCGGGCCAGGATGCCCTTCTCTTCCAGGAGGCGCACGGTGCGATAGACCGTCGCGATCGAGATCCGGTCATCCAACGCAGCGGCGCGGCGGTAGAGTTCCTCCACGTCCGGATGGTCCTCGGCCTCCGACAGCACGCGCGCGATGACGCGGCGCTGCCCGGTCATCTTCAGCCCCCGTTCGACGCACAAGCGCTCGATGCGCGATTCCATCGTTTTCCCAGCCACGACTGCCCGAATTGCGTAGCCGATCCCGAGCCGGGCTGTCCAATCCTGACAGCCCGGCTCCGGATTTATCCAGGCTGCTACGACGCTGCGCGGCTGCCGGTGCCGAGGCCGATCTTTTTCGCCAGCGAGGAGCGGTGTTGGGCATAGTTCGGCGCCACCATCGGGTAATCCGCCCCGAGGCCCCAGCGCTCGCGATACTGGTCCGGCGTCATGTTGTAGGAGCTCATCAGATGGCGCTTCAGCATCTTCAGCTTCTTGCCGTCTTCCAGGCAGACGATGAAATCCGGGAAGACGGATTTCTTCACCGGAACCGCCGGCTGCGGCCGCTCCGGCAGCGGGGTGGGAGCGGCACCCAGATTGGCCACCGTCCGGTATACATCGCGTATCAAATCCGGAAGAACGTCGGCCGTCACTGAATTCGCCTTGACGTGAGCTGAAACAATCTGGGCGGTCAGCGCCAGAATATCCAACGCTGGGGTCTCGTCCGCCATAATCAAGCACTCCAAAGGTAAAGCCGCGCTATATACGGGGAGCCTTGTCGGATTAGCAACCAGCGATGCTTGCAGTCGCAGCCTTGCAAACGGATGTATTTGCCATGACTGTCCTCGATATCTCGCACGAAGTTTGTCCGATGACATACGTACGTACCCGGCTCGCGCTTGACCGGCTGCGGCCCGGCGACGTGCTGCAGGTTACCCTGCGCGGCGACGAACCGCGGCGCAACGTGCCGAAGACCGCGGCGGAACAGGGCCATACGGTCCTCGCGGTCGAAGACCATCCGGACGGCAGCACGGTGGTGTCGATCCGCCGCGCCTGAGACGCTACCGACGCAGGACGATCGCGTCGCTTCCGGGGCCGTAATATCCCGCCCGTCGTCCGCACTCGGCAAACCCGGCAGTGTCGTAGAGCATCCTGGCGGCCGCGTTTTCCACCGCCACCTCCAGGAAAACCGGCATGCCGAGGGTCCTGGCCAGCACCGCGACGACCAAGGCGCGCGCAATCCCCTGCCGGCGCGCCGCCGGCTCGACGGCGAGCGTCAGGATCTCGGCCTCGCCACCCGCGCTGCGGGCCAGGATGAATCCGCCCGCCTCATGGAGGAACCCGAAGGATCCCGGCATGGCCAGAAGGTCGGCCATCGCCCGCTGATCCCATCGCTCGCCCGGCGGGAAGGCGGCCGCATGCAGGGCGGCGAGGATGCAGGCATGCGCGACGCCGATGTCTGTCACGCCGGGGCGGGGCGTGTGGCAGATGCCGCCCGAGCCTCCGGCGGTTCGAGGTAGATCGGCAGGACCTCGCAAGGCGGCATCTCCCCGGCCAGGCGGCGCCACGCGAGCCGTCCAACAGCACAGGCGCTGATCGCCGACGCTTGCGCAGAGACTGCATCGCTTCCGGCCTGGCGCAAGACCTGCACCACCTGGTCGGCCGCGTCGCCGAACACGAGGACCGGCTGCTCCGGCATGGGAAGCTCGGTAAGCGACACCGCCATCATGCCCCCCGGGCGGCTGAGCGAAATCCGCCCGGCGCGGCGGCTGTCCAGCGCGACCCACGCGACCCGGCCCGGCGGAACGGCCTGATCGGCAAGCAATGCCTCCGCGACCGTGACGCCTATGACGGGCACACCGGCGCCGAGGGCCAGGCCCTTGGCCAGCGCGATGGCGCCACGCAGCCCGGTGAAGCTTCCCGGCCCGACCGTCACCGCGACGGCGTCCAACAGCGGGCCGTGCCTGGCCAGGAGACCCTGCACCATGCCGGGCAAGCTGGCCGTCGCGGACCGGCTGTCACCGCCCTGGAGCACAGCCAGGCATTCCGCCTGGTCCATCAAGGCGACCGAGCAGGATCCGAGTGCCGCATCCATCGCCAGCAGCCGCATTCAGAGCAGGACGCACGCCTCGTCGAACGTCAGCCGGGGCGAGCGCGGCAGCAGCCCTGTCCCATCGCCATGGCCGAGATTGACGAGGAAATTCGATTTCCATCCGCTCGCGGCCAGGAACGCCTCGTCGACGCGGCCCTTGTCGAACCCGCTCATCGGGCCGGCATCAAGACCCACGGCACGGGCCGCCATGATAAGGTAGGCACCCTGCAACGTGCCGTTGCGGAAGGCCGTCTCCGTCGCCAACGCCTCGTTGCCGGCGAACCACGCACGCGCATCCGCCTGGGGGAACAGCTTCGGCAACTGCTCGTAGAAATGCGGGTCGTGCGCCACGACCGCTACGACCGGCGCGGTCATCGTCTTGTCCATGTTCCCGGCGGATAATGCCGGCCGGAGCCGCTGCTTCGCCTCCGGCGTGCGCAGGAACAGGAACCGGGCAGGCGAGCAGTTCGCCGAGGTCGGCCCCATGCGCAGCAGCGCATAGATCTCCTGCAAGGTATCGTCCGTGACCGGTTCGTCACGCCAGTGGTACTGCGTCCGGGCGTCGGTGAAGAGCGCCGCCTGGGCGCTCCCGTCGATCGGCACCGTGGCTACAGATCCACCTGCTGCACGGACACGACCTCCGGCACATAATGCCGCAGCATGTTCTCGATGCCGTGCTTCAACGTGGCCGAGGAGGAGGGGCAGCCGGAGCAAGCACCCTGCATGTGCAGCAGCACGACGCCCTCGCGATAGCCGCGGAAGACGATATCGCCGCCATCGCTGGCGACGGCCGGGCGAACCCGCGTGTCCAGCAGCTCCTTGATCTGCTCGACTACCTCGCGGTCCTCCGGGGCCACGTCCTCATCCATCTCGGCAGTGGCCCCTTCCATCACCGGCCGCCCGGCGACGAAATGCTCCATGATCGAACCCAGCACTTCCGGACGCAGCGTCTGCCAATCGGCCAGGTCGGATTTCGTGATGGTGATGAAGTCACCGCCGAGGAACACCCGGGCCACGCCCGGAAGCTGGAACAACGCGTGGGCCAGCGGCGAGCGCCCGGCAGCGGAAGCGGTGGCGAAATCGGCGGTGCCGCTGCCCATCACGTCGCGGCCCGGCAGGAATTTAAGGGTGGCGGGATTGGGCGTGCCCTCGGTCTCGATGAACATGTGCGAACCTTTTCGAATGGGGACCGCCGGTCCGTTCACGCCTAAATTGGCGTAAGCGCGGCGTGAAGCAAGGGCGGAGTGAGGGGAGCGGGGATCGAGCAAGGCCGCGCGGTCGGCAACGTGGTGCTGGAGATCGGGTAGGATCACTCCGCCGCATCCGCAACGGGTGGCGTGGCCGCGGGCAGTCGGGCGCGCAGGCGGCGGATGCGGCGCGGGTCGGCGTCCAGCACCCGGAACTCCATGCCCGAGGGGTGGGTCACCACCTCGCCGCGGGATGGGACGCGCCCTGCCAGGGTGAAGATCAGGCCGCCCACCGTATCGATGTCCGCCGATCGTTCGTCATCCGTCAGCACCGACCCCACGCGGGTCTCGAAATCGTCGACCGGCAGCCGCGCATCCAGGTCCAGCGTGCCATCCGGCCGCTCCGTCACGAGGGGCGTGTCCTCCTCGTCATGCTCGTCCGCAATGTCGCCGGTGATGGTCTCCACCAGATCCTCGATGGTGACCAGGCCGTCGATGCCGCCGTACTCGTCCACCACCAGGGCCAGGTGGATGCGCGCCTGCCGCATCTGCAGCAGCAGGTCCAGCACCGGCACCTGGGGCGCCACCATCAGGGGGGACCGCATGATGCTTTCCACCTGGAACGCATCCGGCCGGCCGACATAGCCGAACACGTCCTTGATGTGGACCATCCCCACGATATCGTCCAACTGCTCGCGGAACACCGGCAGGCGGGAATGGCCTTCCCGCCTGATCTGCTCCAACGCCTGGTCGAGGGTGACGTCCACCGGCATCGCGACGATATCGGCCCGCGGGATCATCACGTCGTCCGCCGTCGTGCCGCGCATCCGCAGCACGTTGGCGATCAATGCGCGCTCCTGCCGATCCAGCTCCGGCAGGACGCCCGGCTCCTGCGGCGCATCCGCCGCCTCCTGCACCAGCTCTGCGATGCTGTCGCGCAGGCTGTGCTCGCCGCGCCGCGAGAGCAGCTGGCGCACCCGGCCGAGAAACGTGCGGCTCGATGCGTCGCTCATGTTCGCCGCCAGGGGTTCGGGACGCGCAGGGTGTGCAGGATGCGCGTCTCGCGCAGCTCCATGCGGCGGGCTTCGCCGGCCCCGCCATGGTCGTGGCCGCGCAGATGCAGGGCGCCGTGCACCACCAGGTGAGCCAGCACATGCCCCATTCGCCGTCCGGCGGCGCGCGCTTCCCGCCGCACGACGCCGGCGGCGAGGATCACGTCGCCCGTCTCGAACGTCAGCACGTTGGTCGGCGTGTTGCGGCCGCGGTGACGTGCGTTCAACCGCTGGACCGTTCGGTCGGACGCCAGCACGACGGTCCCCACGCCCCCCGCCGCCGCCGCCGCACGCGCCGCAACCCGGTCCGCACCTGGCACCATCCGCCGCCAGGACCGGTCCGCCACGATGACCGCCGTGCCGGATGCCGGGACGGGATCCGCGAGAGCCCGGCCGGTCGCGGCCGGGCTTCGTCTACCTGGAGGCTCCATCACTCTCCCGCTTGGCCCGGCCGCGCGTATCCCGCTCGGCCACGGCCCGTTGCTCGTAAGCATCCACTATACGCGCAACCAGCGGATGACGCACGACGTCGCGCACGTCGAAGCGGTTGACGCCGATTCCCTGCACGCCCTCCAGCGTATCCAACGCCTCGCGCAGGCCGGACCGGGTGCCCGGCGGCAGGTCGACCTGGCTCAGGTCGCCGGTCACGACCATCCGCGTGCCTTCCCCCATCCGGGTGAGGAACATCTTCATCTGGGCGGGGGTGGTGTTCTGCGCCTCGTCCAGGATGACGAAGGCGTGGCTCAGCGTGCGGCCCCGCATGAACGCCAGCGGCGCCACCTCGATCTCGCCCGTGGCGATGCGGCGCGCCACCTGGTCGCCCGGCATCATGTCCCCCAGCGCGTCGTACAGCGGGCGCAGGTAGGGGTCCACCTTCTCCTTCATGTCGCCGGGCAGGAAGCCGAGCCGCTCGCCCGCCTCCACGGCCGGGCGGGACAGCACGATGCGCTCCACCCGGCCGGCGGCCAGCATCGCCACCGCCTGCGCCACTGCCAGGTAGGTCTTGCCCGTCCCGGCCGGGCCGATGCCGAACACCATCTCGTAGCGGCCCAGCATCTCCATATAGGAGGACTGCCCTGGCGAGCGCGGGCCCACCGAGCCGCGTCGGGTGCGGATCGCCGGCAGGTCGGAGAGCGGCAGGCGCGGGTCTGCCTCCACGGCGCGGGCGGTGCTCATGCGGATGGCGGCGTCCACGTCGCCGCTCGCCACCCCCTGGCCGGCCTGCAAACGCTGCCACAGGCCGCCCAGCGCCGCCTGCGCCGCCTCCACCCGCTGGGGATCGCCGCTGATCGACACCCGGTTGCCGCGACAGGCCAACCGCACGCTCAAACCCTGCTCCAGCCGGGCCAGGTGCCGGTCGTGGTCGCCGAGCAACAGCGGCAGCAGCGCATTGTCCTCGAACTGCATGGTCACGGCACGGTTGGGCAGGCCGGGCGGGATGGTCACGGCAAGGGCCGGGGCGGGTTGTGTCAAGCGCGGGCAAGCTCCTCTACCAAAAGGCCTGTCAGGGATGTGGGGGTGGTGGCGATGATCCGCACCGGGACCTCGGTGCCGATCAGCGTTGCGGGGCCCGGCACGTGCACGGGCTGCAGCCAGGGGGTGCGGCCGCCCAACTGGCCAGGGCGCCGGCCAGGATGCGTCACCAGGACGGGGACGGTGCGCCCGGCGCCCGCGGCGTTGAACGCCGCCTGGCTGTCGCGCAAGGCCGCCTGCAACTCCTGCAACCGGGCGTCCTTCACCGCCTCCGGCACCTGCGCCGGAGCGCCGGCGGCGGGGGTGCCGGGCCGCGGCGAGTATTTGAAGGAGTAGGCCTGTGCGAAGCCGGTCTCGCGGACCAGCGCCATGGTCGCCGCATGGTCCGCGTCCGTCTCGCCGGGATGGCCGACGATGAAATCGGACGATAGGGCCAGGTCCCGCCGGGCTTCGCGCAGGCGGGCCACCAGGCGACGGTAGTCGTCCGAGGTGTGGCGCCGGTTCATCGCCGCGAGCATCCGGTCCGACCCGGACTGCACCGGCAGGTGCAGGAACGGCATCAAGGCCGGCACGTCGCGATGCGCCGCGATCAGCGCGTCGGTCATGTCGCGGGGATGGCTGGTCGTGTAGCGGATGCGCAGCAGCCCGGGCATCGCGGCCAGCGCGCGCACCAGTTCCGCCAGGCCCCATTGCGTGCCGTCCGTCCCGGCAGCGGACCAGGCATTCACGTTCTGCCCCAGCAGCGTGATCTCCCGCGTGCCGCCCGCGACCATGCGGCGCGCCTCCGCCAGCACGGCCATGGCCGGCCGGCTCACTTCCGCGCCGCGCGTGTAGGGCACGACGCAGAACGAGCAGAACTTGTCGCAGCCCTCCTGGATGGTGAGGAAGGCAGTCAGCCCCTGGCTTGCCGCCTGGTCCGGCAGGCTGTCGAACTTCTCGACCGTGGTGAAATCCGTCTCGATCACGGCACCGGCCGCGCGGGCAGCCCGTGCCACCATCTCGGGCAGGCGGTGATAGGTCTGCGGGCCGAGCACGATATCGACGAACGGCGCCCGCCGCAGCAGCGCATCTCCCTCCGCCTGCGCCACGCAGCCGGCGACGGCGAGTACGGTACGCTGCCCGGCCGAGGCGCGGCTTTCCTTGATCTTGCGCAGCCTGCCCAGTTCGGAGAACACCTTCTCCGCCGCGCGGTCGCGGATGTGGCAGGTGTTGAGGATCACCATGTCGGCGTTCTCCGCCGTCGCGACAGGGGCATAGCCGAACGGAGCCAGCACGTCGGCCATGCGGGCGCTGTCGTACACGTTCATCTGGCATCCCCACGTGATGACGTGCAGACGCTTCGGGTCGGTCATGGGGCATATCGCTTCGCGGCGCCGCCGCCGGAGAAGCCCGGCGTCGAAGCGGAAGCACTTATCCACACGCGCGAGCGGGTCAAGGTCGGCAGCCGATTCGGCCCCCAATTCTGCTGCCGCAGACTGCCAGGGCATGGCCGTGGGATGTCAAGCCTCGTTACGCAGCCGCGGACATCCGGGACCGCGGCTTGGCTGCCTCGACGGCGCGGTCCTCCCGGTTCTGCCGCATGGCGGCGGCCCCGGCGGCGACGACATCCCAGGCTGCCTGCGCCAGCACCTTGCGGTTGGCGAAATCCCGCGGGTCGAGCGGCGGGTGCACCAACACGGTCACCCGCAGCCCGCGCCACTGGGCCAGCCGCCAGAAATGGCTGGCCAGGTCCATGTCGCCGTACCAGGCGAACACCGCCCGCGTGCTTCGCCGGGTCGGCAGGCCGCCCAGCCGGTCGTAGACCAGGGAGACCGGCTGGATCATCGGCGGGTCATCGCCGTCCGCGATCGAAAAGAACGCCGAGCGGAACGGCAGCACCCGGCTGCCGTCCGAACTGGTGCCCTCCGGGAACAACAGCAGGTTGTCGCCCCCCGCGAGGCGCGCCCGCATGTCGTCGCGCTCCCGCCCGGTCGCGCCGCGCGTGCGCGTGACGAACACGGTGCGTCCCAGCCGGGCCACGATGCTGACGCCGGGCCAGGAGGCGATCGCGTCCTTCGACACGAAGCAGGCTTCCAGCCGCCCTCCCAGCACGGGGATGTCGAGCCAGGAGCTGTGGTTGGCGGCATAGATGACGCGGCGGGTGTTGCCCTGTGCCAGCGGCGCGCCGACCATGCGGACCTGCAGGCCGATCAAGCGACTGAACACGGACCAGTAGAACCGGGCGAACACCACCTTTCCGCGCCCCGGCACCAGCAGCAGCGCTGCCTGAACCAGGCAACACAGCGCGGTCCAGCCGAGCGCCACCACCCCGCGGCGCGTTGCCCGCACGCCCCGCAGCACGCGGCGGCCGGGCGAGATGGGGTCGTGCCAGGCAACGGCCTCTGCCGCAGGCCCGACGCGGGACGGGCCGCCAAAGGTCGAGGCCGGGCGCCGGCTGCTGAACTGGGCTGGCATCAGCGGGGGATAGCCTGCGCCAGGGACCGGAACAATAACCTCCGGTCATCATGCCGTGCGGCGACGTGCCTTCGCGCCATCGCCGGCATCCCGGTCCTGCCGTCACGTTGGGGGCGTGCAGCGGTCCGCGGACACTCGACCCGCGACAGAGGTCGCGGCAATCGTCTCGTGTGCTGCGACTTTTCGCTGTATAGCGCGACGGTATGCCTCGTCGCCGCATCCTTCGACGCCTGGTGCTGTTTGCCGGCGTCGCCACCGTCATGCAGCCGCCGGCGCACGCGGCCGATCCGCAGCCCTATGACGTGAGGATCGAGCCCACCGGCGACAGCGCCATCGACGGCGCGCTGCATGACAGCTCCACGCTGATATCGCTGCGGACCAGCGCCCCTGTCGGCCCGTTCGCCCTGGTGACCCGTGCCCAGGGGGACGTGGGCCGGCTGCAAACCGCGTTGCACAGCTTCGGCTACTACGACGGCAAGGCCACGATCCGCATCGATGGCCGGCCACTGGACGATCCCGGCCTTGCGGACGAACTCGCCGCCAAGCCGGCGGGCGCGTCCGCGGCGGTCACGGTGATGGTGGAACGCGGCCCGGTCTTCCACCTGCGCCGGGTCACGGTGGACGGCGCGATCTCGGAGGCGGACCGGGCCAAGCTGGGCATCGCGCCGGGCGACCCGGCCATCGCGTCGCGCGTGCTGGCGGCGCAGGACAACCTGCTGTCGGCGTTGCGGTCCACCGGGCATGCGCTCGCCAAGGTCAGCGCGCCGGACGCGGTGGAAACGCCGGCCGACCACGTGCTGGACATCACCTTTCACGTCGACCCCGGTCCGCGCGTGGATATCGGCGCCATCGACGTGGAAGGCCTGAAGGTCACCAACGACAGCTATGTCCGCCGCCGGCTGCTGGTGCATAGCGGCGAGCTGTACAACCCGGCGGAGATCGAGCGGGCCCGGCAGGACCTGTCGGCCGGCGGGGTGTTCGCCTCCGTCGACGCCCGCATCCCCGACCATCTGGCGCCGGACGGCACCATCCCGCTGAGCTTCGTCGTGACGGAGCGGCCGCGCCACGCAGTGGCGTTCAACGCCTCCTACTCCACCGACACCGGGCCGGCGGCGGGCGCAACCTTCACCTACCGCAACGTGTTCGGCAACGCGGAGACCCTGACCTTCGGGGCGGCGATCACCCAGGCGGAAACCGGGGCCGAGATCAAGACGCCCGGCTATAATTTCAACGTCACCTTCACCCAGCCGGACTGGCAGCGGCGCGATCAGTCCCTGGCCTACAACGCGGCCTACCTTAAAGAGAACCTGTACGCGTACAGCCGCAAGGCCGTGCTCGGCGGCATAGCGTTCAGCCGCAAGCTGTCGGACCAATGGAGCGCCTCGGCCGGCGTGACGGGGGTGCAGGAGCGGGTGACGCAAGAGGGAGCGACCCAATCCTACAGCCTGGCCGGGTTGCCGCTGGGGCTGAGCTATGACAGCACCGGGCCGGACGGGCTGTTCAACCCGACGCACGGCATCAAGGCCAGGCTGACCGTGACGCCGACCGCGCCGTTCGGCGGCAACAGCTCGTTCTTTACGCTGATCCAGCTCAGCGGCTCGACCTACATCAACCTCGCCAGTACGGAGGGGCGCAGCGTGATCGCCCTGCGCGGGCTGGTCGGCACGGAGCAGGGCGCCAGCACGTTCCAGATCCCGCCCGACCAGCGCTTCTATGCCGGCGGCAGCGGAACGGTGCGCGGCTACCGCTTCCAGTCGGTCGGGCCGCTGTTCCTGGACCAGCGTCCCACCGGCGGCACGTCGGTGACGGCGGCGACGGTGGAGTACCGCCAGCGCTTCGGGGAAAGCCTTGGCGCGGTCGCCTTCGCGGATGTCGGCCAGGTGGGGCACAGCTCCGCACCGTTCACCGGGACGCTGTTCCCCGGTGTGGGCGTCGGCGCGCGCTACTACACCTCGATCGGTCCGATCCGCTTCGACATCGCCGTCCCCCTGGACAAGCGGCGCAAGGATGAGATCCTGGAGGCCTATATCGGGTTGGGGCAGGCCTTCTGATGCGGATCGCCTTGCGCATCCTCGGCTGGACCGTCGGCGTGCTGGTGCTGGCGCCGGTCTTCGCGCTGCTGGCGGCGGTGCTGCTGCTGAACCTCGACCCGGGCCGCCGGCTGGCGGAGCGGTTGGCCCGCCAACTCACGGGGGGCCAGGTGCAGATCGCCGGACTGGGCGGCCGGTTTCCGGATGCGTTGCGGCTGGCCCATGCGGAGGTGCACGACGCCCAAGGGGCATGGCTGACGCTGGACGATGTGGCGCTTGATTGGTCGCCGCTCGCCCTGCTGCACCGGGAGGCCAAGGTGGATCTGCTCACCGCCGGGCAGGTCCGGGTCACGCGGCTGCCGGTATCCAGCGGCCCGGCCAAACCGGAGCCGGCGGACAGCAAGCCGTTTTCCCTGCCGGTGCGGGTGTCGCTGGCGGCGCTGCACGTTGCCCGGGCGGAGGTCGGGGCGCCCGTGGCGGGCGTGGCCGCCATCCTCGCGATCAACGGCAGCGCGCACTTGGCCTCGCTGCAGGACGGCGATGCGGACCTGACGGTCGACCGGCTGGACTCTGCCGGCAGCTACCAGGTGAGGGGCGGCATCGACCCGGCGCACCTGACGGCCAAGCTGCAGATCGCCGAGCCGCCCAAGGGCCTGATCGCCGCGATCGCCAAGCTGCCGGATCTCGGCGCCATCGCCGTGGTGGCGAGCGCCGATGGACCGCGCTCAGCCGAGGCGACGGCACTGGAGCTGTCCGCCGGGCCGTTGCGCGCCACGGCAAAGGGCACCGTCGACCTCACCGATAGCTCCGCCGACCTCGACGTGGCAGCGAACGCACCGGCGATGACCCCAGCCCCAGGCATATCCTGGCAGTCGGTGGTGCTGGACGCGCATTTGCACGGGCCGTTCACCAGGCCGGACGCGACCGGCACGCTGCGCGCGTCCGGCCTGGCGGCAGGCGGCGCGCAGATCGCCAGCCTGTCCGCCGACCTGTCCGGCAACCAGGGCGCGGCTGCATTGCGCGCGACGATCGCCGGGCTGCGCATCCCCGGACCCAAGCCGGACCTGCTCTCCGCGTCCCCGATCGAGCTCCAGGCCGATGCCCGACTGGACGATCCGGCCCCGCCGGTGAGCTTCACCCTGTCACACCCCCTGCTGCAGGCGAACGGCACCGCGAAAACCGGCGGCGACATCTCCGCGCATGTCGAGCTGACCGCGCCGGACCTGCAGCCGCTGGCGGCGGCGGGCGGCGTCGACCTGCAAGGCCGCACCCACCTCGCCGTCACGGCCGCGATGGCCGGCGGCACCACGACAGCGACGGTGGACGGCACGGTGGGCATCACCGGCGGCCTGGCGCCCGTGCCGGCCTTGCTCGGCGATGCCGCCAAGCTCGGCGTCACGGTCGCGCTGGCGGGCGGCGACATCACCATCAGCCGCGCGCAGGTGGATGGGCGGACGATCAACCTCGCTGCCAGCGGCACCGACAAGGCCGGCGTGCTGGACGTCCAGTACAAGGTTGCGCTGACGAACCTCGCCGTGCTCGCTGCCAGCGTCGAGGGTGCGGTGACGGTGAGCGGCACGGCGAAGGGGCCGACCGACGAGCTGGCGGTCGCCGCCGATCTCAACGGAGACATCGGCACGAAGGGCGTGCCCCGCGGCCCGATCACGGTTTCGGTCAACGCGTCCGGCCTGCCCGGCAAGCCGGCCGGCAGCGTGGTGGCGCAAGGCACGCTGGAGGCTGCGCCGCTGACCCTGTCCGTGCACGCGGACCGCGGCGCCGACGGCACGCTGCATGCCACGATCGGCCGGGCGGAGTGGAAAAGCCTGCATGCGGACGGCGCCGTGACCATGCCGCAAGGCGCCACCCTGCCGCTGGGCAAGGTCAGCCTGCGCATGACCCGGCTGGACGACCTCCGGCCGCTGATCGGCCAGGCGGTGAGCGGCAGCGTGACCGCCGATGCGGAGTCGCAGCCCGGCGGCGTCGCCAGGCTGGACTTGCAGGTGGTCCACGCCGGCATCCCGGGCAGCAGCGTGTCCCGCGCGGTGCTGTCCGCCCGCGTGACCGACCCCACGACCCACCCGGCCGTGGCGGCGACCCTGGACGCGGATGGGATCGAGGCCGGCGGCATCGGCGGCTCCGCCAAGGTCGCGGTCAACGGGCCGCAGGACGCGCTCGGCATCCGCCTGTCCGCGGCACTGACCAACCTTGCCGGCGCCAACGCCACGGTGACCAGCGCCGCCACGCTCAACCTGGTGGCCAAGGCGGTGCAGCTCGCGGCATTGGAGGCGCAGTGGAAAGGCCAGACCCTGCGGCTGCTGGCGCCGGCCCGCGTGAGCTTCGGCGACGGCGTTGCCGTGGACCGGCTGCGCATCGGCCTGCAGCAGGCCGTGCTGGACCTCGCGGGTCGGGTCACGCCCAGCCTCGCCGTCACCGCATCGCTGCGCGGCGTGACGCCCGACTTGGCCAAGTCGTTCGCACCCGGCGTGGACGCGGCCGGGGAGATCAGCGCCGATGCCAGGCTGGGCGGCACGACGGCCGACCCATCGGGCACTGTCCGCCTGACCGCGGCCGGGCTGCACATGCGCACCGGGCCAGGCGGCGCCCTGCCGCCAGCGAGCCTCACGGCGACGGCGCAGCTTGCCGGCAAGGCCGCTACGGTGGATGCGCGGCTGGCTGCCGGGCGATCGAACGTGGCGGTGGCCGGGCGCGTGCCGCTCGGCCCGGGCGCGTTGGGCGTGCGGGTGACCGGCGGCGTGGACCTCGCGATGCTGGACCCGATCCTGGCGCCGGACGGCCGGCGGGCGCGCGGCCAGGTGAGCCTGGATGCCGGCGTGGACGGCACGCTCGCCGCCCCGCAGTTCAACGGGTCGCTGACGCTGGCCGGCGGCGAGGTCGAGGATTTCGGCCAGGGCGTGCACCTTACCGCGCTGGCCGCCACGATCCGCGCGGCCGGCGACACGGTGCGCATCGCGAGCCTGACGGGCCGGGCGGGACCGGGTACCCTGTCCGCCAGCGGCAGCGTCGGGCTGCGGGGCGCGATGCCGGTGGATGTGACGCTGGCCCTGCGCAATGCCCGCCCGCTCGCCAGCGAACGCCTGACGGCGGATCTGGACGCCGACCTGGCGGTGCGCGGGGACGTGCAGGGCACGCTGGCGGCCAGCGGCAAGGTCGCCATACGGCGGGCGACCATCAACATCCCGGAACACCTGCCCGTCTCGGTGGCGGTGCTGCCGGTCCGCATCGCGGGCGCACCTCCGCCGGCCCCGCCCAAGCCCGGCCCGGTGGTGCGGCTCGACCTGCAACTCGACACGCCCGGCCAGATTTTCGTGCGCGGACGCGGGGTGGATGCCGTGATGGGCGGCAGCCTGCATGTGGCGGGCAGCACGGCCGCCCCGCAGATCAGCGGCGGCTTCACCATGCGCAACGGCACGTTCAGCCTGGCCGGCACGACGCTGACATTCACCCGCGGCAAGGTGGGCTTCGATGGCGCCGGGGTGACGGACAAGATCGACCCGTCGCTGGATTTCGAGGCCGACTCGCCCACCGCAGCCGGCACGGCGATGCTGATCGTCAGCGGGTTCGCCAGCGCGCCGAAGATCACCCTGTCCTCCTCGCCGCCTTTGCCGCAAGACGAAGTCCTGGCCCAGCTCCTGTTCGGGCGCAGCGCCAAGGAGCTGGGGCCGTTCCAATATGCCGAGATCGCCGCCGCCCTGGCGGACCTGTCCGGCACGACGAGCGGCGCGTCCAACCCGCTGGAAAGCGTGCGCAAGGGATTGGGGCTGGACCGGCTCTCGGTCGGCGGCGGGCAGAGCGGCGGCAGCAGCGGCAGCAGCGCCGCCACTATCGAGGCGGGCAAATACGTGGCCAACGGCGTCTATGTCGGTGCCAAGCAGGGCACCACCGGCGCCAACACCCAGGCTACGGTACAGATCGACATCTACAAGGGACTCAAGGCGGAAACCGATGTCGGCGCCGGCTCGGGCGGCAACAGCGTAGGGCTGACGTACCAGTTCGAGTATTGACGGCTACCCCGGCGGCAACCACCCGATCGACTGCCGCAGGAAAGCGATGCCGAGGGCGGAGAAGGCGGCGACCTCCGCATTGTCCTTGCCGTAGCCGTGGCCGCCGGCCGCCGGCTCGTAGAAATGCGCGTCGTAACCTATGGCCTGCAGCTTGGCGGCCATCTTGCGGGCATGGCCCGGATGCACCCGGTCGTCCCGCCGCGCCGTGGCCAGCAGGATCGGCGGATAGGGCCTTCCCGGGACCGCCGCGTGGTAGGCGGAGATCGGGCCGAGGAACGCCCAATCCTCCGGCACCGCCGGATCGCCGTATTCCGCTATCCAGCTCGCTCCGGCGAGCAATTGCGAATAGCGGCGCATGTCGATCAACGGAATGGTACAGAACAGCGCGCCAAACCGCTCCGGGTAGCGCGTGAGCATGTTGGCGATCAGCAATCCTCCGTTCGACCCGCCTTCCGCGGCGATGCGGCCGGGCCGGGTGACGCCGCGGCGCACCAGGTCGGCCGCGACCGCGGCGAAATCGTCATGCGACAGACGCTTGCCCTCGCGCCGCCCGGCCTCGTGCCAGCGCGTGCCGAACTCCCGCCCGCCGCGGATGTTGGCCAGCACGGTGGTGCCGCCGCGTTCCAGCCACAGCTTGCCGGTGCGGATGGCATAGGCCGGATTGGTGGACACGCCGAAGCCGCCATACCCGGTCATGTGCACCGGCGCGTCGCCGGTCTCTCCCGGCGGACCGGACTGGACGTACGGAATGCGTTCGCCATCGCTGGACACGGCCTCATGGCGGGTGACGACCAGGCCGGCGGCATCGAAGGCGGCCGGGCTGCGCTTGAGGATGACCGGCGCCGCCGGGCCGGGCGGGATCATCATCAGCGTCGGCGGGGTGAGCGGGTCCTGCACGGTGGCGAGCAGCGTGCCGTCGGCCTCCATGTCCTCGATGTCGAACCCCCAGGCGCCCGCGGTGCCGACCGCCGGCATGCCCCCCAGCGTGTGCGTGGTCCAGGAGCCCGGCTCCATCACCTGGATCACCGGGCGCAGTTCGTCCAGGATGCCGACCAGAAGCTTGCCGCCGACGAAGCCGAAATTCTGCAGCGAGCGGCGCGGCTCGGCCTCGAACAGGACCCTGAACTCGCGGCTCCCGTCGAGGAAGCGCTCCCATTCGATGGCGAGCAGCGTGTCCGGTGCGTAGGTCGCCGGGCCGACCGTCCAGGGCGTCCGCAGCTTGATGGCGAGCCAGCCGCGCTCCCACACGTGGCTCGAGTCGGATGGCAGGTCGAGGCGGCGCTGCGGGCCCGTGCGGTCACCGATGAAGACGGTCGAATTGAAGAAATCCCGGTAGTCGACGAACACCAGACGGTCGTCGGCGCGTTCATACTGGCCGGAGGCGAGCATGCTCGCGGGAGCGACCTCGAACAGGGTCGGCCCCGGCGCGTGCCCGCGCTGCCAAAGCTGCACGCTGCTGGCGTAGCCCGACGCCGTCATCCCCTGCCCGGCGGATGACAGCAGCAGCGTGTCCCAGTCGATCCAGGCCGCGCCGCCCTTCGCCTCCGCCAGGGTGAAACCGCCGGCGACGAACTGGCGCGCCGCCAGGTCGAACTCCCGCAGCACCACGGCATCGCTGCCGCCGCGGCAAAGGCGGAGAATGGCCCGGTCATGTGCCGGCGGCAGCGTCGCAGCGCCCTGCCAGACCCAATCCTCGCCTTCCGTCATCGCCACGGCATCCAGGTCGAGCAGGATGTCCCAGTCCGGCGCCTCCCTGCGGTAGGACTCGAGCGTGGTGCGGCGCCAAAGGCCGCGGGGATGCGCGGCGTCGCGCCAGAAATTGTACAGCAGCCCGCCGCGGCGGGCCGGGACCGGCAGGTTGTCGGGCCGGTCGAGCAGCGCGCGCAATGCATCGCGGTCCGCGGCATAGGCGGCGCCGCCGAATTTCGCCAGCGTCGTCGCGGTCTGCGCGTCGGCCCAGGCGGTCGCGAGCGCTCCCTCCACCTCCTCCAGCCACAGCCAGGGATCGTCATCGGGGGCATCGAGCGTCGGGGCGGATTGGGTCATGCCGCCACCCAACCGCTGCGGCGAACGCAAATCAAGCGGCCTAAGTCTCCGCCGGCCTCCCCTTGGCCGGGGCTGCCCGCGGCATTAGGGTCAAACCCGGCCAGACACAGAGCTGGCCGGGGGGATCAGTCCGCATGAGGCTTCACGGTTATTTCCGCAGCGCCGCCTCGTGGCGCGTCCGGATCGCGCTCGGCCTGAAGGGCCTGACGGCAACCGACGTGTTCCACCATCTTCGCCGTGACGAGCAGCGCGCACCCGCCTACCTTGCGATCAACCCGCAAGGCCTGGTGCCGGCGCTGGAAACGGATGACGGCGCGGTGATCACGCAATCGACGGCCATCATCGAATGGCTGGACGAAACGCATCCCTCGCCGCCGCTGCTGCCATCCGATCCGCTCGGCCGCGCGCATGTCCGCGCCTTTGCGCAGGTGCTGGCCGCCGACACGCACCCGGTGCAGAACCTGCGCGTGTTGAACCAGCTGCGCGGCCTGTCCCTGCCGGAGGACGCGGTGACCCGCTGGGCGGCCGAGACCAACGAAGCCGGGCTGGCCGCCTGCGAGGCGCTGGTACCGGAGGCCGGGATGTTCTGCTTCGGCGCCGCACCAGGGCTGGCGGATATCTGCCTGCTGCCGCAACTGGGCAATGCCAGGCGGTTCGGCGTGGACGTCCGGCGGTTTCCCCGTTTGCTGGCGAAGGAAGCCGCCTGCATGACCCTGCCCGCCTTCGCGGATGCCACCCCGGCGCGGCAGCCGGACGCGGAATAGCCGCGCGGTCGGACACAGACTCACCTCGTTAGGGAGATCCTCATGATCTTGCGCATTACCGCCCTGGCTATGCTGCTCGCCACCGCGGCCCACGCCGAAATTCCCGGCGGCACCATCCGCATCGGCGTGCTGAACGACATGTCCGGTCCATTCGCCGACCTGTCGGGCAAGGGGTCGGTGCTCGCGGCGCAGATGGCGGCGGAGGATTTCGCCAAGCAGGCCGGGCCTGGCGCACCCAAGGTCGAGATCCTGGGCGCCGACCACCAGAACAAGGCCGATATCGGCTCGGCCATTGCCCGGCGCTGGATCGACCAGGACGGCGTCGATGCGGTGGTGGACGTGCCGAACTCCGCCGTGGCGCTCGCGGTCAACCAGGTGATGAAGGAGAAGGACCGGACGTTCCTTGCCTCCAGCAGCGCCACGTCGGACCTGACCGGGCCGCAATGCACCCATACGACGGTGCAGTGGACGTTCGACACCTGGGCCCTGGCGAACGGCACCGCGCGCGCGTTGATCGACCGCGGCGGCAAGAGCTGGACGTTCCTGGCGTCCGACTACGCGTTCGGCGCCGCGCTGGTGCGCGATGCGAGCGCCGTGGTGAAGGCGGATGGCGGCCAGGTGGTGGGCGACGTGCGCATGCCGCTCGGCGCGTCGGACATGAGCTCCTACCTGCTGCAGGCGCAGGCCTCGGGCGCGCAGGTGATCGGCATCGCCGCGGCCGGCGACGACGTGACCAACGTGGTCAAGCAAGCCGGCGAGTTCGGCCTGGGCCGGGATGGCAAGCAACGCCTGGCCGGGTTGCTGGTGTTCCTGACGGACGTGAAGTCGATGGGCCTGGAGACGGCACAGGGCCTGCTGCTGACCGAGGCGTTCTATTGGGACCTCAACGACCAGACCCGGGCCTGGAGCGACCGCTTCGCCGCGCGCGCCGGCGGCTCCAAGCCGACGATGAACCATGCCGGCGTCTACTCGTCGGTGTTCGCCTATCTTCGCGCAGCGGCGGCGGTGCAGAGCGTGTCGGGCCAGGCGGTCGTCGCCAAGATGGAGGCGGCGCCGATCGACGATCCGCTGTTCGGGCCGACCACGATCCGCCCGGACGGCCGGGCGGTGCATGCGATGTATCTGTTCCAGGTGAAGACGCCGGCAGAGTCGAAGGGGCCGTGGGATTTCTACAAGACCGTGGCGACCATCCCGCCGGAGCAGGCCTTCCGCCCGATGGCGGAGGGCGGCTGCCCCCTGCTGCCGAAGGGCTAGGCCCGGGCGATCCGCCGAGAAGCAGGATCGCCCAGTCCATTCAGGGTCGTAGCCGCGCCGTCGCCCGGCTACGACCTTCGCCTTATTCGGCAGCCTTCAGGACGCCGCGGCGCACCTGGTCTTCCTCGATCGACAGGAACAGGGCGCGGAAATTGCCCTCGCCAAATCCTTCGTCGCCCTTGCGCTGGATGAACTCGAAGAAAATCGGGCCGATCGCGTTGGCGGAGAAGATCTGCAGCAGCACCTTGGTGGCGCTGCCGTCGCTGGTGCCTTCGCCATCGATCAGGATGCCGTTGCGCTGCAGCCGCGCGACGTCCTCGCCATGACCCGGCACGCGGGCGTCCACGCGCTCGAAATAGGTGACGGGGGGCGCCGGCATGAACGGCAGGCTGTCGCCGCGCAGCCGTTCGATCGTCGCGTGGACGTCGGTGCAGCCGCAGGCGATGTGTTGGATGCCTTCCCCGTTATAGGCGTGGAGGTATTCCTCGATCTGGCTGTTCTCGTCCGCGCTCTCGTTGATCGGGATGCGGATGCGGCCATCGGGGCTGGTCAACGCACGCGAGTGCAGGCCGGTATATTCGCCGTTGATGGCGAAGAAGCGGATTTCCCGGAAGTTGAACAGCCGTTCGTAGAACCCGCTCCAGACGCCCATGCGTCCGCGCTGCACGTTATGCGTCAGGTGATCGATATAGAACAACCCGACCCCTGCCGGATGCGGGTCCGCCTCGCCCAGCCATTGGAAACCGCAATCCGCCATGCTGCCGCTGGACCCATAGCGGTCGATGAAATAGATCAGCGAGCCGCCGATGCCCTTGATGGCCGGCACGTCCAGCGTGGCGGCGCCATCCGCCGGGTCCGCAGCCTCGGCCCCCATGCTGATGGCGCGATCGAACGCCGCGCGTGCGTCTGCCACGCGCCATCCCATGCTGGGCGCACACGGGCCATGCAGCCCGACGAACCGCGTGGCGTGGCTGTCCGGTTCTTCGTTGACCAGATAGTCCACGTCACCCTGGCGGTACAACGTGACCTTGCGGGCAGCGTGGCGCGCCACCGCCGTGAAGCCCATGAGTCGAAACAGGTCGTGCAGCGCTTTCGGTTCGGGATGGGCAAACTCCACGAAGGCGAAGCCGTCCAGGCCGGCGGGATTCTGCTCGGTGATGGTGGCGGGTGGTGCGTCGTGCGGAAAGGGACCCATGGACGTTCTCCTCTGAACCGAGCCAATTTCGCACGAGCCCGGTGCAAGATGGTTGCAATCCGACGTGATCACGACCGTGGCATGCAACGTTCCGGCAACCTATGCTTGGGACATGCAAAAGGATCTCGCGCTGGACGGATTCGACCTTCGCCTGCTTGCTCTTTTGCAGGCGGACGGACGCCTGTCCGTGCAGGACCTTGCCGATCGCGTCGGCCTGTCTGCGTCCCAATGCTCCCGTAGGCGGGCGCGGCTGGAGCAGAGCGGCGTGATCGCCGGCTACAATGCCCGGCTGGACCCGCAACGCCTCGGCTTCGGCGTCACGGCCTTCGTGCAGGTCACGCTCGCGCGGCATTCTCCCGACAACGCGCGGCACTTTCGCGCCCTGGTGGCGCGCACAAGCGCGATCCAGCAGGCCCATGCCGTCACCGGCGACGCGGATTATCTGCTGAAGGTCGTGGTGCAGGACCTGAAAAGCCTCGGTGCCCTGGTGAACGATGTCCTGTTGCCGCATGGGAGCGTGGCGCAGGTGAGGTCGGTCGTGGCGTTGGAGGAGTTGAAGAACACCGAAGCCCTTCCGCTCGACGCCATCGCATCGGGCGGCTGACCGACTATGGGATGGCCTAACGCGGGCGGCCATGAAGAACGACGCTGGCGTCGGCGGTTTCGCGCGCCGCTGCCAGACCTGGCGCATGCCGACTGACGGCCGCGCCGATGTTTCCGCGGCCGGCATGACGGGTCGTGCGCATCCGCATCAAGAACCGCCGCCCATCGGCTCGCTTGAATCATCCCTCTTCGCAAAGATAAAGATTCGGTTGTTCAAATGCCGGGTGCTGCCGCATCCCCCGCCCTGGCTCGGCAAGCCACCGGACCATCGCGCGACATACCCAACTGAGTAGGATCGCTGATCCAAATCGGGCCCGACGCGTGAATAAGATGCCCGACACACGACGTTTGGATCAATTAATGTTCGAATTAGGTTTTTCGTTGCGCAGTATCCACTATATGTGCCGTACGATCACCTACGATCGCATCTGGAGTCGAGCACATGCTTAAAGCTGAAACCTCACCGTCCCGCGCCCCGCGCGGCACCAAGCCCGTCATCCAGGCCTTCTTCACCGCCCTGGATGCTATTCCGGAAGCGACGCGCGCTGCCGTCGCAAAGGCGGCCCAGACGATGATCCGGGACGAGCTGAAGGGCCGCAAGGAAAAGATGAAGGTCGCTGCGGCCAAGGAAAAGGCCCGCAAGCCGACGGCGCCGGCGAAGGCACCGAAGGCATCAACCCCGAAGGCCGCCCCCAAGGTTGCGAAGACATCGAAGGCGGCCGCATCCAAGATGCCAGCCGCCGCGAAGGCCAATGGCGCGGAGCCACCGGCAGCGCCAGCGAAGCGCCGTTCCCGCAAGCCGGTCGATGTTCCCACGCCGGTCTAGAACCATACGGTGCCGAGTGTTCAAGCGCTCGGCACCGCCAGTGTCAGATCGAGTCTTTCAGTTCCTTGGCCGCACGGAAGGCCACTTTCCGGCTTGCCTTGATCTGGATCGCCTCCCCGGTCGCCGGGTTGCGCCCCATCCGCGCCGGGCGGCTTTTCACCTCGATGATGCCCAAACCACCGATCCGCACCCGCTCGCCAGCCTTCAGATGGCCGACGATGGTGCCGAACACGTCCGTCAGGATGCCGTCCGCATCCCGCTTGGGCATGTCGTGACGCTCCGCGAACGCGGCAGCCATGTGCTTGACCGTGACGGTCACGGTCGGCGCGGGCTTGGCGGGCGCCGTCGCCTTGGCGCCCTTGGCCGCCGGTTTGGCGGCGGCCGGCTTTGCGGCCGGCTTGGCCGCAGCCTTCGCCGGGGGGGCAGCCTTGGGCTTTGCAGTCGTCTTCGTCGTTACGCTCTTGGCCATCCTTGGATACTCCTCGTTGCTCGGTCGCGACAGCATCACGCGAATGCCCGGCAGACAAGCGGATAACGGCCGCGCCTGGAACCAGGATGCATTCGCGGCAGCATTCGAGCCAAAACCGGCCGCCGACTCGGGACCGTGACATCCCTGGCGCAATCTAGTTTTGCCCGGAGTGGCAAGCAACCGATCCCGGCAACGCTGTCCTGCCGCGCAAGAACAAGGCAGTTCCCGTCAGGTCTGCCCGAGTCGGCGGCATGATAAGGTGCAGTGGCCGATCTTCCTGCCGCCAAACCCGGCCGGGTTGCTTGTCCCGCCCGACCGCGTTCGATAGCGTCCGCCGCGCCAGCAGGAGCGTAGCGCGATGAACCATCCGACCCGCCGCACATTGATGACGACGGCCGCCGCGGCCGGGTTGTTGTCGCAGTTCGTCACACCGCAGCCGGTACGGGCACAGGGCAAGCGCGGCGGCACGCTGACCAGCCTGCTGACACCGGAGCCGCCGATCCTGATCCCCGGCGTCAACAACCAGGGTCCGACGCTGATCGTCATCAGCAAGATGTACCAGAGCCTGCTGGAATTCTCCCCCACGCTGGAGCCCAAGCCGCTGCTTGCAAAAAGCTGGGAGCTGTCGGACGACAAGAAGACCTACACCTTCCACTTGCAGGACAACGTCAAGTTCCACGACGGCCACCCAATGACGGCGGACGACGTGATCTTCTCGGTAATGAAATTCCATTTCGAGCTGGCGCCGCGGGCCCGCGGCGTGTTCAGCAAGATCAAGTCGGCCACCGCGCCCGATCCGCACACCGTGGTCTTCACGCTGGATACCCCGTTCGACCCGTTCCTGCTGATGTTCGACGTGACCACCGTCGCCATCATGCCCAAGCACATCTACGAGGGGACCGACTACCGCAACAACCCGGCCAACCAGAAGCCGGTCGGCACCGGGGCCTTCCAGTTCGGCGAGTGGCAGCGCGGCAATTTCATCGCGCTCAAGCGGTTCGACGATTACTGGAAGCCGGGCGAGCCCTATCTGGACGGCGTCACCTACCGCATCGTGCCGGACAGCCAAAGCCGGGCGTTGGCGCTGCAGACCGGCCAGGTCATGATGTCGGCCGCCAACGACATCGAACCGTTCGACGTGCCGCGGTTCCAGAGCCTGCCCAACCTGAAGGTCGAGACCGCCGGCTGGGAGTATTTCTCCCCGCTGATGTGGATCGAGCTGAACAACCGGGTGAAGCCGCTGGACGATGTCCGGGTGCGGCAAGCGATGAGCATGGCGCTGGACCGCGACTTCATCCTCAAGCGCCTCTGGTTCGGTGTCGGCAAGGCGGCCAGGGGGCCGATCGCCTCCACCACCCGCTTCTTCGACCCGTCGCTGAAGACGCTGCCGCACGATGTGAAGCAGGCGACCGCATTGCTGGACGAGGCCGGGCTGAAGCCGGATGCCAGCGGAGTACGGTTCAAGATCCGCCACCTGGTGCTGCCGTATGGCGAGATCTGGTCCCGGCTGGCGGAGTATTTCCGGGCCTCGATGAAGCAGATCGGCGTGGAGGTGACGCTGGAAAGCACGGATACCGGCGGCTGGGCGCAGCGCCTGTCGAACTGGGACTACGACACGAGCGTGAACTTCGTCTACCAGTATGGCGACCCGACGCTGGGGGTGGAGCGGACCTACGTCTCGACCAACATCCAGAAGATCGTGTTCACCAACACCGGCGGGTATGTGAACCCGGAGGTGGACAGGCTGTTCGCCGACGGCCGCAACGCCGCGTTGCCGGCCGACCGGCAGACGGCGTTCTTCGCCGTGCAGAAGCTTCTGGTGGAGCAGATGCCGCAGATCTGGCTCATGGAACTGTCCTTCCCCACGATCCACGATGCCAAGGTGAAGGACCTCATCACGCTCGGCACCGGCATCCACGCGCCGTTCGACGACGTCTCCATCGCCTAGGGGCCGTGTCTCCGCTCCGCTTCCTCCGCTTCTTCATCGCGCGGCTGGCCAAGATGGTCGCGGTGGTGTTCGCGATCGTCTGCGTCAACTTCCTGCTGATCCATGCCGCCCCCGGCGACCCGGCCAGCGTGATGGCCGGGCAGTCCGGCGCCGCGGACGCACAGTTCGTGGCGCAGCTGCGGCACGAGTTCGGCCTGGACCAGCCGCTCGGCACCCAACTCTGGATCTACGTCTCCTCCGTGGCGCAGGGCGACCTCGGCATCTCCCACCGGCAGCAGAGGACGGTCCTAAGCCTGATCATGGAGCGGCTGCCGGCCACCCTGCTGCTGACGTGCGTGGCCTTCGCCTTCGCGCTGGCGGCCGGGGTCAGCCTGGGCGCGGCGGCGGCGCAGCGGGTGGGGACGTGGGCGGACAGCGTCATCACCGTGATGGCGCTGGCCTTCTACGCGACCCCGATCTTCTGGGTGGGGTTGATGCTGGTTCTGGTGTTCAGCGTCTGGCTGGGCTGGCTGCCATCCTTCGGGATGAACACGGTCGGCGCCGACCTGCACGGCTGGGCCGCGGTGGCGGACACGGCGCGGTACCTTGTGTTGCCGGCGCTGACGCTCGGCCTGTTCTACCTGGCGGTCTATGCCCGGCTGACCCGCAGCGCCATGCTGGATGTGGCGGGGGAGGACTACATCAAGACCGCACGCGCCAAGGGCGTACCGGAGGGCCGCATCCTGCGACGCCACATCCTGCGCAACGCGCTGCTGCCCGTGGTCACGCTCGCCGGCATCCAGGCGGGACAACTGATCGGCGGCTCCGTGCTGGTGGAAACCGTGTTCGCCTGGCCAGGCATCGGCCGCCTCGCCTTCGACGCGTTGCTGGCCCGCGACTACCAGGTGCTGCTGGGCGTGTTCCTCACCACCTCCATCCTGGTGCTGGTATTCAACCTGCTGACGGACCTGCTGTACCTGGTCATCGACCCGCGGATGCAGGCGGCATGAGGCAGTTCGCCCGCGCCTACGCGCGCAACCGCGGCGCGGTGGTGGGCCTGGTCGTGCTGCTGCTGGTGGCGTCGATGGCGGCGCTGGCCCCGGTGGTGTTTCCCTTCTCGCCCTGGGACATGCAGGGCGCGCCGTTCGCGCCGCCCGGCGAGGAGGGCTTCCTGCTGGGCTCCGACAGCCTCGGCCGCGACGTGGCGGCGGACATCGCCTACGGCGCCAACGTCTCCCTGCTGATCGGCGCCGTGTCCACCGCGGCGGCGCTGGCGCTCGGCGTCGTGCTGGGCGCGATGGCGGGCTACGCCGGGGGCGTGGTGGACGACGTCATCATGCGGCTGACGGAGTTCTTCCAGACCGTGCCGTCCTTCATCCTGGCCGTGGTGCTGGTGGCGATCTTCACCCCCAGCATCGCGTCCATCGTGGCGGCCATCGCCATCGTGTCCTGGCCGCCGGTGACGCGGGTGGTCCGGGCGGAGTTCATGACGCTGCGCACGCGCGAGTTCGTGCAGGCCGCCGAGGTGCTCGGCCGCTCCCGCACGGCGATCATCTTCCGCGAAATCCTGCCGAACGCGTTGTCGCCGATCATCGTGCTGGCCAGCCTGATGGTCGCCAGCGCCATCCTGCTGGAATCCGCCCTCTCCTTCCTCGGCCTGGGCGACCCGAACCTGATGTCCTGGGGCTTCATGATCGGCGCCGGGCGCAGCGTCATCCGCCTGGCCTGGTGGATGAGCGTGTTCCCCGGCCTGGCGATCTTCCTGACGGTGCTGGCGCTGAACCTGGTGGGCGAAGGCCTTAACGACGCGCTGAACCCCCGGCTTGCCCGGCGTCGATGACCCTGCTCGCGATCGAGGGATTGACGGTGTCGCTGCCGCCGGGTGCCGACCGGCCCAACGCGGTGGAGGATGTGTCCCTCACCCTGGATGCCGGCGAGATCCTGTGCATCGTCGGTGAAAGCGGCTCGGGCAAGTCCGTCTCGGCGGCGGCGTTGACCGGCCTGCTGCCGCGCGGCCTGGCGGTGACCGCCGGCCGGATCGGATTCGAGGGCCGCGACCTGCGCGGCTGTTCGCCGGCGGAGATGCGCGCGCTGCGCGGCGCCCGGATCGGCACCGTGTTCCAGGAGCCGATGACCGCGCTCAACCCGCTGATGCGCGTGCATGACCAGGTGGCGGAGGTGATGCAGGTGCATGGCCGCCCGGTCGGCCGCCGCGTGACGGAGCTGCTGGAGGCGGTGGGCCTGCCCGACCCGGCGCGCATCGCCCGCTCCTACCCGCACGCCCTGTCGGGCGGCCAACGGCAGCGGGTGATGATCGCCGCGGCGTTGGCGCTGGAGCCGGCGATCCTGATCGCGGACGAGCCGACGACGGCGCTGGACGTGACGACCCAGAAGCAGATCCTGGCCTTGATCCGCGACATCCAGCGCCGCCGCGGCACCGGCGTGCTGTTCATCACGCATGATTTCGGCGTGGTGGCGGAGATCGCGGACCGGGTCGCCGTGATGCAGCGCGGCCGCATTGTCGAGCAGGGCCGTGCCGAGGCCGTGCTGAACGCGCCGCAGCATGCCTATAGCCGCGCGCTGATCGCCGCCGTGCCGCACCGCCCGCCCGCCGCCAGGCCGGACGCGACGGGCCGGCCGGTGCTGGAACTGGTCGGCGTGGGCAAGACCTATCGCTCCCGCGGGCTGTTCCGTCCGGGGCGCAGCGTCGCGGCCGTGCAGGCGGCGTCGCTGCAGATCCGCCGCGGCGAGACGCTGGGGCTGGTGGGGGAAAGCGGATCGGGCAAGAGCACGCTGGCGCGCTGCGTGGTGCGCCTGGTGGTGGCGGATGAGGGCGCGATCCGGTTCGGCGCGACCGATCTGCAGCCGTTGTCCCGGGCGGAGTGGAAGCCGTACCGCAAGCGCATCCAGATGGTGTTCCAGGACCCGTTCGCCTCGCTCAACCCGCGCCGCCGGGTGGGCGACATCCTGATCGAGGGCCCGCTCGCCCACGGCACGCCGCGTGCGGAGGCACGGGCGCGGGCGACCGAGCTGTTGGCGCTGGTGCAGCTCGATCCCGGGGCGGCGGAGCGCTTCCCGCACGAGTTCAGCGGCGGCCAACGGCAACGCATCGGCATCGCTAGGGCGTTGGCCATGCAGCCGGAGCTGCTGATCGCCGACGAGCCGGTGTCGGCGCTGGATGTCTCGGTGCAGGCGCAGATCCTGGCCTTGCTGGAGGACCTGCGGGTCCGGCTGGGTCTGACCATGCTGTTCATCACCCACGACCTGCGGGTGGCGGCGCAGATTTGCGACCGCGTGGCGGTGATGCGGCGCGGCGAGATCGTCGAGCAGGGCGTGACGGCGAGCGTGTTCGCCAATCCGGCGCACGAGTACACGCGCGCCTTGCTGGACAGCGTGCCTGGCCGCGGATGGGTGCCGCCGGGCTGAGCCGGCGCTATCCCAAGGCTTCGGCGAGCGGTCCGAGCGCCAAGGCAGGCAGGAACGTCAGGCCGCCGACGATGACGATGACGCCGACCAACAGGCCGACCCACACCGCGCCTGTGGTGGGCAGGGTGCCGGCCGATGGGGGCGCCCGGCGGCGCGACGCCAGCGACCCGGCGATCGCCAGCACGGCCACGACCACGAAATACCGTCCGGTGGCCATGCACAGCGCCAGGGTAAGATTCCAGAACGGCGTGTTGGTCGACAGCCCGGCCATGGCGCTGCCGTTCGTATTCACCGCCGAGACATAGGCATACAGGATTTCGCTGAACCCGTGCGGCCCACCGTTGCCCAGCGCCGACGTGCCGGCCGGGATGACGCAGGCCACCGCCGTCAGCAGCAGTGCCGCCGCGGAGGGCGCCAGTGTCGCCAGCATCACCAGCTTGATCTCCCGCGCCTCGATCCGGTTGCCGAGATACTCCGGCGTGCGGCCGACCATCAACCCGCCCAGGAACACGGCGAGCAACGCGAACAGCAGCATCCCGAACAGGCCGGAGCCCGGGCCGCCGATGATGACCTCGCCCAGCATCATGTTCGCCAGCGCCGCCAGGATGCCGAGCGGCGAGTAGCTGTCTATCATCGAGTTCACCGCGCCCGAGGACGTCGCGGTCCCGAACTCCGAGAACAAGGCAGAGCCAGCCACGCCGAAGCGGACGTCCTTGCCCTCCATATGGCCCAGATGCGCGTCGATCCCGGCAGCCGTGAACAGCGGCGTCGATTCCGCCGCAGACATCACGGCGGCGCCGAGCCCGAGCAGGACCAGCATCGCGATCAGCAGCGCCCAGCCCTGCCGCTCGTCGCCAACCATGCGGCCGAAGCTGTTGGTGAGCGCCGCGCCCAGCAGCGGTATCAGTAGCATGGCGAGCCAGTTCGCCAGCATCGTCGGCGTTTCGAAGGGATGTGCCGATTGCGCGTTGAAGAAGCCGCCGCCATCCGCACTCAACAGCTTGATCGCTTCCTGCGACGCCACGGGGCCGACCGCGATCACCTGCGTCGCACCCTGCAGCGTCGTGGCGTCGACCGTGGCCGCCATGGTTTGCGGCACGCCTTGCCAGGCGAAGACCAGCCCTGCCAGCACACCGATCGGCAGCAGCACGTAAAGGACGGACCGGGTCACGTCGACCCAAAAATTCCCGATGCCGGACGCCCCGTGCCGCGCCAGCCCCCGCACCAGGGCGAAGGCCACGGCGAGCCCGGAGGCCGCCGAAAGGAAGCTCTGCACGCCGATCCCCATCATCTGCGACAGGTTGCTCAGCGTGGTTTCACCGGAATACGATTCCCAGCTCGTGTTGGTGGCGAAGCTGACGGCGGTGTTCAGCGCCAGATCGGGCGAAAGCCCGGCGAGCCCGGCTGGATTGCCGGGCAGATGGCCCTGCAGGCGCAGCAAGGCGTAAAGCGCGACCATGCCGGCGAGGTGAAAGGCCAGGAACGCCGCAGCATACTCCAGCCAACTTTGCTCCTGGTCCGCGCGCACGCCGCAGACCCGGTAGATCAGCCGCTCGACCGGGCGCAGTACCGCGCCGCCCGGTGTCGGCTCGCCCTGGAACACCCGCGCCATGTAGCCGCCGAGCGGACGCACCGATGCGAGCAGCAGGCCCAGTATGAGGGCGAACTGCAGCCAGAAATTACCGCTCATCGTTCCAGGAGCGCCCGGCAGGCCAAGGCAAGCTGCCAGCATGCCGCAACGGCTGTGACCAGCACCGCCAGCATCAGGACGTCAATCATGACCCACTCCCCTCCATGCAGGAGATTAGAAGCCGGCTTCGAGCGGATGGGCATTGTTAAAGTATATACGCCCGGTGCTGGCGCAGTGTTTCGGCTATGACGCCGCGGCGCGGACCCAGACGGCCGTGTCGTGGAACACCGCGCCGCCGGCCGGGGCGGCGGCCTGGGCGCTGATCAGCGCGTTGATGCCGATGCCGCCGCCGAAATCCGCGCCGGGCCAGACGCTCTCCACCACCACCACGCCCGGCTGCATGCCGCCGCCGAGCCTGGCGTGCAGCGACGCATGCCCGCGCCGGTTGCCGACTTCGACGCGGTCGCCATCGGCCACACCCAGCCGGGCTGCATCTTGCGGATGCAGCATCAGGCTGGGGCGCACCTCCCGCCGGCGGGATTCCGCAACCTGGGAGAAGGTGGAGTTCAGGAATTGCCGGGCGGGTGCCGCGATCATGCGGAACGGGTGCTCGTCCGTCGCCGCGTCAATCGCATCCCAATGATCCGGCAGGCCGGGCATGTCGACGGTGCCGCCCAGCGCCAGCCAGTCTGCCACGAAATGGAAGCGCCCATCCACATGGCCGAACCCGTCGACGAAATGCGCGGTGGCGAACGGCGCCTGCGCGTCAACCCACCGCGCTTCCTGCACCGAGGCGGCGTCCGGCCAGCCCGAGGCTTGCAGGGTGGCGTCGGCCACCGCCATGGACGACAGGGCGAAGCCGGCATGGCTGGCGCCCAGCCGTTCTGCCAGGGCGCAGACGACCTCATGGTTCGACCGGCACTCGCCCGGCGGGTCCACCAGCTTCGGGCCGATCTGGATATGGCTGTGCCCGCCGGCCTGGTAGACATCGTCATGCTCCAGGAACATCGTCGCGGGCAGCACGATATCCGCCAGGCAGGCGGTGTCCGTCATGAACTGCTCGTGCACGGCGACGAACAGATCGTCCCGCAGCAAGCCGTCCCGGACGCGCTTCGAATCGGGGGCGGTGGCGGCGATGTTGGTGCTCATGACCAGCATGGCGTGCACGCCGGGGCCATCGCCCAGGTCGGTCCTGTCGCCGGTCAGGACCGGGCCGATGCGGCTCATGTCCAACTCGCGCACGGAAAGGTCGCGCTGGTCCAGCCCCTCGATCAGCGTCTTGTCCCAATGGTAGATGGTGCGGTTCATCCAGAACGCGCCGCCGCCCTCATGCGCCCAGGCGCCGGTGACGGTGGGCAGGCAGGTGACGGCGTGCAGGTTGGTGGCCCCGTTGCGGCTGCGGGTAAAGCCGAAGCCGCAGCGGATGAAGGAGCGGCGCGTGCTGCCGTACAGCGCGGCGAACGCCTCGATCTGCTCGACGGGCAAGCCGGTGATGGCTGCCGCCCAGCCCGGCGTGCGGGTGGCGAGATGGGCGCGCAGGGCCGCCGGATCGTCCGCGTAGCGCGCCATATAGTCGTGGTCGGCGTAGCCGTCGCGGAACGCCACGTGCATGACGGCGCAGGCCAACGCCGCATCGGTGCCGGGCCGCAGCGCCAGGTGCATGTCCGCGGCGGCGGCCGTGCCGGTGCGGTAGGGGTCGATCACCACCAGCTTGGCGCCGCGCTGCTTGCGGGCGCGGGTGATGTGGGTCATGGCGTTGACCTGGGTGGAGACCGGGTTGCCGCCCCACACCACGATCAGGTCGCTCGCCGCCATCTCCCGCGGGTCCGGCCCGGCGATCTTGCCGACGCCCGCGGTCCAGCCGGCCAGGGCGATGGCGGTGCAGATGGTGCTCTTGCGGCGGGAATACCCCATCGCGTGGGTCAGGCGGTGCAGACCGTCGCGGTTGACCAGCCCCATGGTCCCGGCGGAGTTGAACGGCCACACCGCCTCCGCCCCGTGGCGCGCCGTGACGTCGCGGAAGGCGGCGGCGATCCGGTCCAGCGCCTCGTCCCAGCCGATGCGGCGGAACTGGCCGCTGCCTTTAGGGCCGGTGCGCAGCAGGGGATGGGTGAGCCGGCCCGGATGGTGGATGCGGTCGGCGTAGCGTGCGACCTTGGCGCAGATCACGCCCGCGGTGTAGGCGTTGTCGGCCCCGCGCACCGCGCCGATGCGGACGCCATCGATCACCTCCACGTCGAGCGCGCAGGTGGAAGGGCAGTCATGCGGACAAACCGAGCTGCGGATTTCGGAGCGAGGGGCAAGCGGCATGGTGGGACGGTGCCACGGATGGGCGGATCGGGGAAAGCCGGAATGTGGACGAAGGCGCGGGAGCGGGCGGGCGCTACTTGCCCGCCCCGCGGATCAGCCGCACTTCCCACGGCATGATGACGCGCTGGAAGATCACCGGGTCGGTCCAGCCATTCGTGTCGCGCCCGATATGTCCGCCGCGCGGGTTGATCCAGGCGTCCTTCGGCACGTCGCCCGTGTTGAGCAGCAGGTCAAGGTCGCCGATCGGCACCTGCGTGTCCTTCGCGCCGCCGACGACCAGCATCGGTCCGGTCGGCTTGCCGATCAACCCTTCCGCCGCCAGCGAGAGCTTCGGGTAGTCCCGCATCATGTCATCCACGCTGGACACGCCCTGCATGACGGAGAGGAAGGCGGGCACGACGTCGAACAGGTATTCCCGGTTGCCGAGCAGGTTGCTGCTGACCCAGGAATCGGCAAACGCCTGGTCGATCGGCGGCGACTGCGCCACCACGCCCAGCAGCCGCCCATGCGCCACGATGGCGAACTTGGTCGCCCAGTAGCCGCCGAAGCTCACGCCGTGGGCAACGATGCGCGCGTGGTCGATCTCCGGGCGGGTGTCCAGGTAGTCCAGCACCGCGCCGAACATGCGGTCCGCGTCCGGGCTGACCTTGATCGGCGCCTGCCCCGTGCCCGGGCTGTCCACGGCGAAGTAGCCGATGCCTTCGCGCAGGATCGGGCCGTAGGTCTCGGACACCGTCTCCTTGCGGCTGTCGAGTCCGCTGATGGCGATGACCAGCGGCACGGGGACTGTCGCGTCCTTCGGTAGGCGCAGGTAGCCAACGATCTCCTTGCCTTCGAACGGGATGTGGACGGTCTCGATCGGCGGGTCCATCAGTTTGGCATGCCGGGCATAGGCGTCGAGGGATTTCTGCTGGCTGGCCAGCTTGCCCGGCGAGGACGGCACCGGCCACTGGCCGAAATAGTACAGCCGCCAGGCGCGGGCGTAATCCGCACTTTGGATCGCCGGGTCGGTGGCTTGCTGCGCCCGCGCCATGTATTTTTCCGCGACGCGGCCCCAATTGGCGGCCCACTCGTCAGGGTCGCGAGTGTGGATGCCGGCGAGCGCGTCCGCCACATCCCCCGCGTCCAGCCCGATCATCGGATAGCCGCCGCGCAACACACGCGCCTGCGCTTCGGCCTTGATCTCGTCGATGGTACGTTCCGGCGCCTGTGCCGACGCCGGCGTCGCGCACAGGAGCAGGCCGGCAAGGCAGGCGTGCAACAGCTTGGGCGTCATCTTTTCCCCTCCGGCGCTCTTTTCGGCGCACGTCGATGCTATGGAGCGGGTGGCGGGAAGGCAAGCTTGGGAGGGGTACGACAAGTACCGCCTCGGCAGGGCCTCGCCGCCATTTAAATCGCCGCAAGGCCGGTGTACGGTGCCGCCGCGTGCATCGGTTTGGAGGCGGAGACATGAACACGGCGACGCCACGGGTACTCTCCGGTGCGGATGTGCGGGCGCTCTCGGGGCGGTCCGACGGGTGGGGCAGCCTGCAATGCGGCCTGCACGTCGCCCTCCTCGTCGTCGCGGGCTGGCTGGTGGCGGTGGCCGGGCCGTGGCAGATTGTGCCGGCCGTGCTGCTGCTGGGGCTGGGGCAATCGGCCCTGTTCGCCCCGATCCACGAAACCATGCATCTCACCGCATTCCGCAGCCGGCGGGTCAATGCGGTGGTGGGGTGGCTCGCCGCCTGCCCGTCGCTGCTGAACTGGCATTTCTACACCGTGTTCCACCTGGCGCATCACCGCTTCACCCAGGACCCGGCGCGGGATCCGGAGCTGACGCCGATGCCGCCCACTGCCCTGGACGGGTACCTGCTGCGCGTGCTGGCAGTGAATTACTGGCGGGCGCGGGCAACGGTGCTGGTGGATTGCTGGCGCGGCGACCTGTCGGGCTACCCCTATGTGCCGGCGGCGGCGGCGCGCCGGGTGATCGCCAGCGTGCGATGGATGTCGGTGTTCGTCGCAACCATGGCGGCCGGCTCGGCCGTGCTGTTCGGCTGGTGGGTGCCGTTCGTGTTCTGGCTGCTGCCGCAGGCCGTGGGGCAGGTGTTCCTGCGGCTATACCTGCTGACGGAGCATACCGGCTGCGAGGAGACCGCCAACGGCCTGGTCAACACCCGCACGACGCTAACCAACCGCATCGTGCGATGGCTCATGTGGAACATGAGCTACCATGCGGAGCACCACCTCTACCCGTCCATCCCGTTCCATCGCCTGCCGGCAGCGCATGGCGCCATCCGGGACCGTCTCGGCGTGGTGCAGCCCGGCTACGCGCGCTGGCACGCCGCCTACCTGAAGCAGATCCTACGCCGCGCGTGACAAGCCGCCCGCCCGTTCGACGAAGGACGCCACGGCGGCCACGCCCTCGCCGGCCCGGATGTTGGTGAACACGAAGGGCCGCTCGCCGCGCATCCTGCGGCTGTCGCGGTCCATCACCTCCAGGCTGGCGCCGACATGCGGGGCGAGGTCGATCTTGTTGATCACCAGAAGATCGCTACGGGTGATGCCCGGGCCGCCCTTGCGCGGAATTTTGTCCCCGGCCGACACGTCGATGACGTAGATGGTGATATCGGCCAGTTCGGGACTGAAGGTCGCGGCCAGGTTGTCGCCGCCGCTCTCGATCAGGACGAGGTCGAGCGCCGGGAAACGCCTGCATAGATCGGCCACCCCTGCCAGGTTGATGCTGGCATCCTCCCGGATGGCGGTGTGCGGGCACCCGCCCGTCTCGATTCCCAGAATGCGCTCCGGCGGCAGCGAGCCGGCGCGGGTGAGGAACTGGGCGTCCTCCTTGGTATAGATGTCGTTGGTGATCGCCGCGATGTCGTAATGCGGCGACAGGGCGCGGCACAGCCCGTCCATCAGCGCAGTCTTGCCGGTGCCGACCGGGCCACCGACGCCAACCCGCAGGGGACCATGTGTGCTGCTGCTCATGTCCGAAAAAGCCTCGTATATTGTGTCTCGTGCCGCATCGCTGCGATGTCGGAGCGGAAGCAGGCCCCGCCGATGTCGTCCAATGTCGCGTCCTTGGTTCCAGCCGCCACCTCTGCGATGGCCGGGGCAAGCCCGGCCAGGATGCGGAGCCCGGCGGTCTGGCCCAGCGGCACCAGCCGGACGGCGGCGGAGATCAGGTTGGCGGCGAAGGCGTGCAGCAATCCGGCAGTCGCGTCATCCTCGGGCACGGCATGCGCCGCCGCCAAGGCGCCGACCGCCACCGGGTAGGCGACGGGGCCAGGCAAGGCCGCGAGCAGCGGCGCGCCCCAGACCCGGGCGGCCAAGGCGAAGGCGGTTCCCTGTGCCAGCGTCTCGGTGCGGCGCTCGGCGGCGGGTTGCGCCGCCGCGGCCAGGGCGCTGAGTTCGGCCAGCGCGGCCGTGTCGCGCGCGCGATGCGCATGACGCAGCAGGATCGCATCCGACCACCCGGCGCCGTGCCGCAGCCCATCCTCCACCCAGGTGGCGGCGCTGGGCTCGTCGCTGACGTCACGCGTTTCCACCGCCCATTCCAAGCCATGGCTGTAGGCGAAGGCGCCGGTAGGAAAGGCAGGCGACAGCCAGGTGAGCAGGTGCAACAGGGACGCGTTGCGGCGCGGCTCAGTCATCGTGGTGATGGTGGCCGCCGGCATAGGCCCCGCCTTCCGGGTCGAACGGCGCGTCCACCGGGTGGGCGTGGCCGCCGAGCCCGCGCACCATGTCGGCGATGACGTGGTCCGCGCGGATACGGATGCGGTCGCCGAGAAGTTGAACGGGCAGATGCCGGTTGCCGAGGTGCCAGGCGATGCGGACCAGCTCCGCCGGGCCATGGGCATGGATTTCCAGCAACGGCTCGGCCTGTGCGACCACGCCGACGATGCGGCCATCCGCCAGTTCCAGCCCGTCGCCGTCCCGCAACCGGACGGCCTGCGGTAGGTCGAGCAGCAATTCCGCGCCGGCAGCCGTGGTGAGCACGATGCGGCGACGATGGCGTCGGTCGAAATCGATCAACACCCGGTCGGATGCGGCCGCGCTATCCCAGGTGCCGGCTGGATGTACGATCGACGCTTGCAGTGTCATGGTCAGAAGAGGAAATACCGCTGCGCCATCGGCAGCACCGTCGCCGGCTCACAGGTCAACAGCACGCCGTCCGCCCGCACCTCGTAGGTTTCGGGATCGACCTCGATATTCGGGGTCGCGTCGTTGTGCACCATCGAGTGCTTGCCGATCCCACCGCGCGTGTCGCGCACGGCCGACAGCATCCGCCGCAGCCCCAGCGTATGGCCAAGCTCGGCCTCCATCGCGGCGCCCGACAGGAAGGTGATGCAGGTCGCCGCCAGCGCGCCGCCGAACGTGCCGAACATGGGCCGGTAATGCACCGGTTGCGGCGTGGGGATGGAGGCGTTCGGGTCTCCCATCGGGGCGTAGACGATCATGCCGCCCTTGATCACCAGGTCCGGCTTCACGCCGAAGAAGGCCGGCGACCACAGCACCAGGTCCGCCAGCTTGCCGGCCTCGATGCTGCCCACCTCGTGGCTCAGCCCCTGCGCGATCGCCGGGTTGATGGTGTATTTCGCGACGTAGCGCTTGGCCCGCACGTTGTCGGCCACGCCGTCACCGGGCAGTGCGCCGCGTTGCAGCTTCATCTTGTGCGCGGTCTGCCAGGTACGGATGATGACCTCGCCCACCCGCCCCATGGCCTGGCTGTCGGAGCTGATCATGCTGATCGCCCCCATGTCGTGCAGGATGTCCTCCGCGGCGATCGTTTCGCGGCGGATGCGGCTTTCCGCGAATGCCACGTCCTCCGGGATGTTCGGGTCCAGATGGTGGCACACCATCAGCATGTCCAAATGCTCGTCCAGCGTGTTGGACGTGTAGGGCCGCGTCGGGTTGGTGGAGGACGGCAGCACGTTCGGCAGCCCGGCGACGCGCAGGATGTCCGGCGCGTGGCCGCCACCGGCGCCCTCCGTGTGGAAGGCGTGGATGGTGCGACCCTTGAAGGCGGCGATGGTGTCCTCCACGAAGCCGCTCTCGTTCAGCGTGTCGGT
>CAXTJM010000015.1:0-79727 GCA_964244585.1 uncultured Acetobacteraceae bacterium
CGTCCTCGGTCGGCGAGGGGCAGCCGGCGGCCCGGTGCAGGAAGCGGATGGCGGCGCGGCGCAGGTCGAGGGTGTTGGCGGCCAGCCCGCGGTCGCGCTCCTGGGCCAGGAAGGCGGCCACGTCCAGCGGCGACGCCGGCAAGGGGCTGAGGCCATGGATGGCGCACCAGGCGCACCAGGCGCGCACGGCAGAGCGGTAGGCGCTGCGGGTGTTGTCGGCCTTGGCGCGGCTGCGGTAGGCGCGCGCAGACTCCTTGGCGGATGCCAGGCTGCCGTCGGATGCCGGCTTGAGGGCCTCGGCTGTCGCGTCGAACCACAGGCGAACGGCCTGGGGCGACGCGCCGACGGGTGCTGGAGTCTCCGCAGGTAGGTGCGCGTCGTCAGCCGGCCGCCCAGTCGAGGGCAGCGGCCGTAACACGCTGTGGTCGTCGGACGCGACCAAGGCATCCAAGGCATCCTGGGCATCCTGGGCATCGCTGGGTATCTCGACAGTGTTCAAGGCTGGCTCCGGGGCTGCTGAGGCGCTCTGGATAACGCGGCCATGCTATGTCCCACAAGCCCACTTATGGGACATACATACTGAGGGTTGTTTGCGTTACGTCGTGTTAGTCAGATTGCCTTATTTCGGGATGAAGGGCAGGGTGGCGTCGTGATGCCTCCCTTTGCCGATCAACAGCCTATCGAAGCGGCCGGTGCCGCTGTACCCGGCGCGGCCAGCGTGCCGGGCCGGTCGGCCGAAACCGCAACCGTCCGCATAATCGGCAACCCGGTCGCCGATCCCACGCCGGCGACCCGCAAGCTGTATGCCGGCGACTGGGCGCGCTTCGTCTCCTGGTGTCGCGAGCAGGGCCGCCCCGCGCTGCCCGCAAGCTCGGAGACACTCGCGGCCTACCTGGTCGACAGTGCGCCCCGGCTCAGCCGCGGCGCGCTCGGGTGCCACCGGTCGGCGATCGGCACCATGCACCGCCAAGCCGGCCTGCCCACCCCGGTGCTGACCCCAGCTATCCATAAGGCCCTGCGGACCGCGGCCAAGCCGAAGGTCGCGAGAGCTTCGTCAACGCCGACCGCCGTCAGCCTCGTTCAGATGGCGGCCAAGTGCCCGCGCGACCTTCCCGGGCTGCGCGACCGCGCGCTGCTGCTGCTGGCCGCGGCCACAGCGCGACCCCGACGGCGCGGCGCACGGGCGACCGGGACGGTGTCACCAAGTGGCGAGGGGGCCGAGCCTGCCGGTGTCGCCCGGCTCTTCGTGCTGGCGCTTGATGCCGAGCACGTCCGCTTGACACCCGGCGGGGTCGAGCTGCAGCTGCGTACCCGCACCGACGAAGTCGTGCCAAGCCGGACGGTGACGCTGACCCGCGCCGTGGCCGCGGCCTCCTGCCCGGTGCGAGCGCTGGAGGAATGGCTACGCAGTTCGGAGACCGCGTTCGGACCGGTATTCCGCAAAGTCGACCGC
Organism: uncultured Acetobacteraceae bacterium; assembly: GCA_964244585.1. Classification (GTDB taxonomy): domain Bacteria; phylum Pseudomonadota; class Alphaproteobacteria; order Acetobacterales; family Acetobacteraceae; genus LMUY01. Next base: position 1,454 of record CAXTJM010000015.1, read on the forward strand.
TGGGGCAACGTCGAGCATGGACGGCTCGGGCCCGATGCCTGGCACCGGATCCTGGCCCGCCTTACAGAGACGCCGCGGCGGACATCCACGACGAAGCGGACGCGCTGATGAGCAGGTCGGCGGCGAGCAAGGCGGAGCAGGCGGCCGAGGTGCTCGACACGTTCCTGCGCGAGCGGCCTACCGTGGCCGTAAGCGCGGATCCTGGTCCGGCACCGGTGTCTTCACAGGAGGGCGAAAGGGCGCTCGGCGAGAACGTTGGCTTGCCGCCGCAGCGGCAAGCAGGGCAGGCGGGCCCGGCGGTGGTCCAGGCTTTTGCCGCAGAAACCCCGCTGCGGTTGCCGCACACCGACTGGCTGTTCCATCGCCTCGTGGTGACGGGACCGGTCGCGAACTTGGCGGCGTTCCGCGCAGCCGCTTCGGGGACGGGGACGATCCCGTGGCGGATCGACTGCGACGGCCTGGAAGAAGACTGGTTCCACCTGCTGGTCAACCCGGCCCATCGCGCTTTGAGCTTGGCCGGCGCCCGCGTGCTAGCAAGCCAGTTACGTGACGCGGTGGAGCATCGCCACGCGGTGGCCATCGCTAGGGTCGGCCACATCCGGCCCTGCCCGCTGGACCTGCACGCGCTGGTGCCGGTGCCGGCTGCCATCCTTCAGCTCGGTCCCGATCACTCGGACGCCCTGGCCTGGCTCTGGCAGCACTGGGGCACCACGCAAGCGCTGCGCCACGTAGCGCCAGACACGGCTCCCACCAGGACATCAGCGCCAATGCTCGCAGCGGGGGAGGGCAGCCTGCAGCTGAACCTTTGGTCGGCGGACTGGACGCCGTGGCGGGCCTTCGAGCGTGTTCGGGCGGACTGGCCGGCTCTGCACTTTGACGTCCAGCCACAATACGACTCCGCCTGATGAATGGGCCGCCAGCGTCAGCGTCCGGCCAGGGTGCCCTCCCGCTGGAGAGCTGGGACCAGCCGCCCCGGCGGCGGCTAGGTCCGGCGGCCGCCCCGGTTCTGGCTGTCGACGGCTTCGAGGGGCCGCTCGACTGGCTGCTCGACCTCGCGCGCACCCGGCGCATCGACCTGGCGCGGCTGTCCATCGTGGCCCTGGTGGAGGCATTCGCCGACGCGCTGACGGCGGCGTTGGCGGCCCCGGACCTGCGGCCGACGCTGCTGGGTCGCTGGGGCGACTGGCTGGTGATGGCCGCCGACCTCACCCTGCTGTGCTCCCGCCTGCTGGTGCCGGCCGACGCTGCCGCGGCGCAGGACGCCCACGATGAGGCGGAGCGGCTGCGGCAGCGCCTGCTGGGTCGGGCGGAGATTTCTCGCGTTGCGGACTGGCTGGAGGGCAGGGGTCAGCTGGGGCGCGACGTGTTCGGGCGCGGGCAGGCGGACGGGCAGGGGTCGTACGGGCGGGGCGGATCGGGGACGTCACCGCCCTGCTGCGGGCGTGTCTCGCCGCGATCCGCCTGCCGGCCGAGGCTGGTGCGCTCTACCGCGTGCCCGGGCCGCCGTTCTGGAGTTTGGCCGACGCGGCCCAGCGGATCCGGACCATGCTGGCGGCGATCGGCGAGGCCGGCGCAGTCCTGGAGACCTTCCTGCCGGAGGTGCCAGCGGATGCGCCGGAGCGGGACCTGCGGTGCCGGGTGGCGGTGGCGGGGACCTTTCTGGCGGGGCTGGAGCTGACACGGGAGGGAAGCATTGCCGTCGAGCAGGATGCAGCCTGGTCACCGATCCAGGTACGACGGGCACGAGGCCCGAGCGTCACAGACGCGAGTGGACAAACTGCGTGATTGCCGAAACGGTCAACTGACGGCTCAGGGCTAGTCACTGCCGCGGCCGTACCGGGCGGAGTGACTCCAGCCGACAAGCCGGCCGCAACCGCGATGAAAGAGCCTGTGCCGTCCGGCGCTGACGAGGATGCCGCTGCTGCATCCATCGCTGCGTCCGCTCCGGACCTGTTCACCTCGACGCCTGACGCCGGCTTGTCTCAGTGTCGATCCAAGATCATGCTGAGTCCGGTGAGTCGGTTGTGAATTCCATTGTTTTTGCGTCGAGTCGCGAGGATGGTGGAATGTGGACGGTTGAGAACCGCGGTCGGTATGACCGCAGCAGGCTGCGATATCCAAGCGACCTGACGGATGCCGAGTGGTCGCTGGCCAAGCCGCTGATCCCTCGCGCCAAGCGGGGTGGCAACAAGCGGACGGTGAATGTGCGCGAGATAGTCAATGGGCTGATGTATGTGCTGAGCACAGGGTGCCAGTGGGCGGAACCGTCAAGGTTCCAACGGTGTAGCCGATGGAATGACGGTGGAGGGCGCGATCCCCAAGGACCTGCCGCCGCGTAGCACGGTCAACTTCTACTTCAAGCGTTGGGAGTACGACGGCACGCTCGACCGGCTGCATCACGAGCTTTACGTCGCCTGCCGTGAGCAGGCAGGGCGCGAAGCAAGCCCGACTGCGGCCATTATCGACAGTCAGAGTGTCAAGAGCGCGGAAAAGGGGGATTTCGGACCCGCCCGGCTTCGACGCAGGCAAGAAGATCAAAGGCAAGAAGCGCCACGTCCTTGTCGATACGCAAGGCTTGCTGATGCAGGCCATCGTACATGCCGCCGACATCCAAGACCGCGACGGTGGCGTGCTGCTGATAGCGTCCCTGTTCGGGCTCTACCCATTCCTGCTCAAGCTCTATGCCGACGGTGGCTACCAGGGACCGCGCTTTCAGGACGGGTTGGCCCGCGTCTGCAGCCAGGTCAACATCGAGATCGTCAAGCGCTCCGACGTCGCTCGCTTCGTCGTGTTGCCAAAACGGTGGATCGTCGAACGCACGATCGCCTGGCTGAACCGCTGCCGACGGCTGGCCAAGGATTGGGAGCGCTTGAACCGCAACGCCCTCGCCTTCCTGCGCTGGGCGTCAATCAGGCTGATGCTTCGACGCCTGTGTCAGAAAACAACATGATCTTGGATCGACTCTAAAGAAGGCAACGGCACAATTGCCCGTAAGATGACCCCCTACATAGCTGTCTAGTCCCGGCGATGGCTTCAGCCATCCGCTTCGTGTGCCCGAGCCGGAATGGTAGACGACGATGGTCTTCGGGGGCGGCTTTGGTCATGACGTCTTCTCAAGACTAGGGGGATGAGCTACGTCGCCCGCGGCGGCGGCGAAGGCGTCGGGGCGACCAAAAAGCATCGAGCGGCAGGCGCGTGAGCTCACCTTTCCATTCCAGTAGGAAGCTCGGGAATTCCTGCAGCGCATAGGTGGGCATCAGTGGCCGGGTGGCGTCGATATGGGCCTCCACCGGTGCCGCTCGCATCGGATTGCCGCAAGGCGAACGCGGCTGAGCCCCTCGACGTTGACCTGCTCCGCGTGGCGCGGCCGGCTGGCCCACTCCACGACAACGCGCAGCGAACCGCGGAAGCTAGACCGCCAAGCTCCTGCCACAGCGCGGCGCCTCGGTGGCCAGCTGTGTTAGTTTGCTGAGTAGGCGGTCGCGATCCGGCCATTTCGTCTTACCCTTACGGTCGGCCGACATGCTGTCAGGCATGCCTGCCATCGCAGCCGCTTCCAAGGCAGGCAGGAGCGCCTAAGATGCAGCCTGTTCGGATGGAAGAATGTCATGAGGCGTCGTGGGTTTGTTACAGTGGGTGTGGCGGCGATCGCGGCAGGCGGGGTGGCGCGCGCCCAAGGTGGCGAGGCTGGCCTCGACCTGATGAGGCGCTTCGCCGCGACGCTGACGGCGCATGACATGGACGGATTCGCAGCGTTGTTCGCAGACAGCTACGTGAACCACCAGGTCAGCGCCGCGGCACCCCCGCCGCGGCCAGAACTGAGCCAGAAACAAGCCACCGTCGCATTCTTCGCCGCACGCCTGGCCGGCATCCCCGACCTGAAAGTCGCGATAGAGGCCACGGTTTCGGCTGAGGACAAGGTCGCGGCCAGCTTCGCCTATTCCGGGATCCAGAATGGCTCTTACCTCGGGATTCCAGCCACCGGCGGGCGCTGCACTTCACTTCATGCGACATCTTCGCCGTCCGCAACGGGCTTCTCGCCGAGCATTGGGGCATGGGGGATACCGCAGGCGTCCTCGCGCAGATGAAGGGATAGCGCCGACCTTTTCGCCTCGTCATCCATTTGGGCGCCTTACACTGGACGGCTACATGCGCCGGCGCGCTTGCAGGGCACCTCGTTCGAGCTGGGAGAGGAGCGCCGGGCTGGTCTTACCGCCGCCACCCGGCGCTCCGAAAGGATGGCCCGGCGGAAACCGGCGGCGGACCCGGTCTTGCCGGGTCCGGACCGAAACGAGCCTTGCCTGCCTACGCGCTTTCCGACAACGGCGCCGGCCTTCCGAACGGACGAAAGATGCTGTCGAGCGCCAATGTGCCGGGGCCGACCGCGGCGATGCACAGGAATAGGAAGCAGAACAGGATGGCCGGCTCGCCCATGTTGAGCGCCGGCCAGAAGGCCAGGGGTGCGTGCGCCATGAAGTAGGCCGCCGCCATCTCACCAGATGCCACGAAGGCGGCCACGCGGGTAAAAAGCCCGGCGGCGACGAGGATGCCGGCGGCGAGTTCGACCAGCCCGGCGGCGACAAGCAACGCAGGCAAAGGGTAGGACACGCCAGGAACGGGCGCCGGGAAGGACAGGAACTTCATCGTCGCATGCTCGATGAAGAGCAGCGCCGTGACGATCCGGGCGGCGGCCAGTGCGTACGGCGCCCATGGGGTCGAGCTTGGCATCGTATAACTCCTGAGCTGGTTGAAGGCCGCCCTCAGGCTGCGTTGCCGGGCGCGGCCGGTAAGGCACCGAAGCGGAAGCTGGTCGCGGCATAGCCGCCCATAAAGTCGCCTTGATGGTAGCTGACGGTCCCACTCTCCTGTTCCGCCGCGCCAACCGCGACCATGAGCGGGATGAGGTGGTCCTCCCGCGGGTGCGCCTTGCGGGCGGATGGCGCATCGCTCCAGCGCTCCAGCCGGTCCGACCGATGCCGGACAGGCTCACGCAGCAATGTCTGCTGTAGCCATCCATCAAACTCGTGGGACTGGGCGAACCCCCGCCCGGACCGCATCTCGGGAAGGTTGTGGTAGCTCAACCCACTGCCGATGATGAGGACGCCTTCGTCGCGAAGCGCCGCGAGCAGCCGGCCTATGCGCAGGTGCAACGCCGGGTCGAAACCCTGGTCGATCGAAAGCTGCACGACCGGGACGTCCTCCTCCGGATACAGCGGCTTCATCACGCTGAACGTGCCGTGATCAAACCCGCGCGTCGGGTCGAGCCGTGCCTCCACGCCGCCGGCCGCAAGCAATTGCTGCACGCGACCCGCCAACGCGGGAGAACCAGGTGCCCGGTACTCGATGTGGTAGAGGTAGTCAGGAAAGCCGGAATAGTCGTACACCATGCACGGCCGTTCGCCCGAGCTGATGACGAGCCCAGTTTCCTCCCAATGGCCGGACACCATCAATATGGCCCGCGGCCACTCGCCCAGCTCCCTCCGCATGGCCACCAGGGAGCGCTCAAGCTTGTCGAATCGCTGGCGGAACTCGCCCGTCATATAAGGCCAGGGACCGCCACCGTGGCTGACGAAATAGGTTGGAAGACGAGGCAAGGACATGATGCTGCTGCTCCGTTCCGCCACGTGACCCGACACCCGTCAGCCTGTGGCAAGAGCATGTCCTGTGATCCGTTCGCAGCTTTCCAACAACAAGCGTTTCATTGATATACCTATTCCGCACAGTAGGTGATCCATGGATACGCTCACCAGCATGCGGGTGTTCTGCGCCGTCGCCGAGAGGAGGAGCTTCACGGCTGGCGGCGAGCGGGCCGGGGTCTCGCCGGCGATGGCGAGCAAGCATGTGGCACAGCTGGAGGAGCGGCTTGGAGCGCGGCTGCTCAATCGGACCAGCAGGCGTGTCAGCCTGACCGAGACAGGTGCCGCCTATTTTCAGCAGCTTCTGCACCTGCTCAACGGCCTGGATGAGATCGAGGAGGCGGTCGGCGACGTCACCCGATCGCCGCGTGGCACCTTGAAGGTCAGCGCGCCAGTCTGGTTCGCCAACTCCACCTTCGCGCGGGCGCTGGCGCAGTATCACCGGCGATACCCCGACGTGGCGTTCGACGTCGATCTGAGCGGCCGCATCGTCGACCTGGTGGACGAAGGCTACGACCTCGCATTGCGCGCGACGGACCCGGGGCGGCTCGATCCCGGACTCGTCGCCCGTCCGCTGTCCGAAGTCGTGTTCCATGCATTCGGCTCGCCCGAGTATTTGGCGCGCTCGGGGCGGCCATCGAAGCTGGGTGACGTCGAGGGCCACTCCCTCCTGCTTTACAACGGCGTGGCCGTGAAAATGGATTTCAGCGGCCCGGACGGGGTTGGTACCGTCAAAGGCAGGGTGGTGATCCAGAGCCAGAACGAGACCATGCTGCATGTCGCCGCGCTGGCGGGGATGGGCCTTGTCTCCTGCCGGCCCTGGTGGCGCAGGCCGATCGGACGAACGGACTGCTGGAAGCCGTATTGCCGGACACGCTGAAGTTCACGGCGCAGCTGTATGCCGTCTATCCGAGCAGAAAGCACGTTTCGGCGAAAGTCCGAACGTTCATCGACTTCCTTGTGCAATGGGTCAGCAACCGTAAGGGCGACCAGGACGACTTGGCTGTTTAGGCGGCTCCGTCGCAATCCGATGGGAGAGCCACAGGTTGGGCATCAATTGGTTCCCCAAATCATGCAGCCGAGCACCTGGACGGCGAGGGCGACCTCGCCGCCTGACCAGGGTGTAGCGGGCGTAAAGCCTGGAGCCAATCAGGTGTTCGTATTTCCCGACGGCGGTCCGGGCGGCGTTCCTCCCGCCATACCCGGCCGAGCGCTGCCATTCCGTGCGGCCCTGCGCGGCATGGCGGCGACTAGGGCGTGTCTGCAAAGGCTGACATTGGGTGTTTGCCTGCCTATTTGCCTGTGATGATGAGACGAGGTGATTTGACCGAGGCGCAGTGGCGGCGTTTGGAGCCCTTGCTGCCGCCTAAACGTCCGCGGACGGGACGGCCGAATGAGAGCCACCGGCGCATCCTCAATGGCATAGCGTGGGTCCACCGCACGGGCGCACCCTGGCGTGATCTGCCGGAGCATTATGGCCCGGTTGGCACGGTGTCGAGCCGGTTCTACCCTTGGCGGGCGGCGGGCATTTGGCAGCGCATCCTGTCCGCGCTGCAGTCGCAAGCCGATGCGCGCGGCGAGGTGGACTGGGACTTGCACTTTGTGGACGCCACGGTGATCCGAGCTCACCAGCACGCTGCCGGCGCCCGCCGCGTCGGCGCCATAGGGGGGCGAGGCCCAGGCCAGGGAAGCGCTGGGCCGCAGCCAAGGCGGGTTCTCAACCAAGATCCACCTGCGTGCCGAGGGCGGAGGCAAGCCGGTCACCGCCGTGCTGACCGCAGGTGAGCGGCATGAGCAGATCGCGCTCGAAGCGGTGCTGGACGCGGGCGCAATCCGCAAGCCGGGCCGGGGCCGTCCGCGGCTACGCCCGCGCAGGCTGGCGGGCGACAAGGGATACAGCAGCCGCACCGCGCGCGACCGTCTGCGCCGACGTGGCATTCGACCGGTGATCCCGACCAAAAGCAACGAACGCCGCCAGCCAAATTTCGACCGTGAAGCCTACCGCCGGCGCAACCGCATCGAGCGTCTGTTCAACCGCCTCAAGCAGTTCCGCCGTATCGCCACCCGATACGAAAAGCGCGCCGCAAACTACCTCGCCATGGTCACACTCGGAATGATCATGCTCTGGCTGTAGCTAAACCCCTTTGCAGACACGCCCTAGCCTTCTTGTGGTCGATCGTTGGCAGGTGAAGGCGGGATGAGGCATCAGGCGGTGACGCGCCGACCCCCGGCGGCGGCGTGGATGTTCGACACGAAGGCGTCGGGTCGGCCGTAGCAGCCCTCGTGCGACAGGCGCTCCAGAGTGCCGTCGCGCTCAAGCAGGAAGCTCGGAAAGCCCTGCAGCCCATGGCGCCGCATCAGCGAGCGCGTGTCCTGGATGTGGCGGTCGACGGGCGCCGCCACGAGCGCTTGGCGGAACGCCGCGGCGTCCAGCCCGGCCGAACCCGCCGCGCCACGAGCACGTCGTCCTCGACCACGCGGCGGCCCTCCACATAGTGGGCGTGCTGGATCGCGGCGATCATCGCGACGCCCGCCCCGGGCCGTACCGCCTCGGCCGCGAGCACGGCGGCGATCGTCGGGCGTGACCACCACACGCTCTCGGGATCGACCAGCAGGCCGTCGAAATACGCCGGGCCAAACACTTGGCCGGTCAGCCAGCTGAAGTGCCCGTCGGTCTCGCGCATCATCCGGCGCTTGGCGTCGGTGGCATGCACGGCCGGATCCCAAAGCCCGCCGCCGTGCAGGACGATGGGGATATCAGCCGCAGCGGCGGCGCGGACCAGCGGCTCCACGGCGTAGCACCAGCCGCAGAGCGGATCGTAGACGTAGTGCAGGATAGGCAAGGCCATGGAAAGTCTCCGGGAAGGGAAGGTTGCAGCGGTCAGGCGGCCTTGAGCGCCGTGGCGATGCTGGTGGCCAGCGGCGTGGTGAGGCGGCCGATCAGGCGGCCGAGGTCGCCACCCTCGTCGAACAGTGCGCCCTGCGCCGCGCCGGCATCGCTGTCGGCGAGCAACGCGGCGAGGAACGGCGGTAGGCCTGCGCCGAGCAGCACCTGCTTGAACTCGGCCGGCGGCAGGTCCTTGTAGGCGATCGGGCGGCCGACCTGGCGCGACAGCTCCGCGGCCAGCTGCGCCAAGGTGTAGGCCGTGTCGCCGGCCAGCTCGTAGGTGCGGCCGCCCTGGTCCTCCACCGCGGTCAGCACGGCGGCGGCGGCGTAGTCGGCGCGCGCGGCCGAGGCGATCCGGCCTTCGCCGGCCGCGCCCAGCACCGCATCGTGCGCGAGCGCCGCGGGCAGGCTCGCCAGGTAGTTCTCCGTATACCAACCGTTGCGTAGCAGGACGGTGGGAACGCCCGAGGCGGCGAGCAGGGCTTCGGTCTGCCGGTGGTCCTCCGCCAGGCCGAGCGGCGAGCGGTCGGCGTGCAGCACGCTGGTTTAGGCGATCAACCTGACGCCGGCGTGCGCCGCCGCCTCTACCACGTTGCGGTGCTGGGCGACGCGCCCGTCTAGCTCGCTGGACGAGACGAACAGCAGCCGCTCGATCCCCTGCATGGCCGCGCGAAGCGAAGCGGGATCCGTATAGTCGCCGATGCGCGCGGCGACGCCGGACAACAGGCGCTCAGCCCTGGATGGCGCGCCGTCCTTGGCCGGGCGGACCAGACCGGCAATGTCGGCGACGGGAACGGTCTTGAGTAGTTCGCCGATGGCCAGCGCGCCGAGCTGGCCGGTGGCGCCGGTGACGAGGATGCGGGGCTGGGGCATGGAAAGGTTTCCTGGTAGGTAGGGTTCGAGACGAGGTATTGGATAGGGACCGACCCTGAATATTATAAGGAGGCATGATTTCCTCCCCTGGTGACCTCACCGTAGCCTCCTCCGCTGACGCTCCGAACCTCGGGACCACGTTCGACGCCTGGCGCGACCGCGGCTTCGACGCCGCGGCCTGTCCGGTCCGCAACGTGCTTGATCGTATCGGCGACAAGTGGACGCTGCTCGCCCTGGTGGCGCTTACGGCCGAGCCGCATCGGTTCAGCAAGCTGCACCGCGCCATCCCAGACATCTCCAAGCGCATGCTGACACAGACCCTGCGCGAGCTGGAGCGCGACGGCCTGATCGACCGGGAGGTGTTCCCCACCAAGCCGCCCAGCGTCCGCTACAGTCTATCGCCGCTCGGCCGGTCGGTCCTGCCGGCGCTGGCCGGACTGATTGGCTGGGCCGAGGAGAGCTATGCCGCGATCAAAACGGCCCGTGAGCGGTTCGACAGCGCGGGGTAGGTGGACCAGCGTCGGCGGACGTCAGGTCAGGGCGAAATGATACCTTTTGGGGCAAGCCTTTGGAGGTGGACGGATCGGATGAAACGGATAGACCGGCCCGGCCAAGCTTTCGCGCGGTGCAAGTCATAGCGCGGCAAGGTTTACCCAGCGTTGCGTTCAACCGGTAGATGGCCCAGGGGTTCATCGCGGGCAAGACCCTGCAAATCTTCCAAGAGGTACGACATCTCACGGCAATTGTTCCGGAGTTAGATCGGCAGATTCAGGCTGACGCGTTCGACGATGATGTGCAGGTGGCAGACCTGATCCCGGTACTCGAGGCCAAAATCGTGAATGATCGGTTGCCAGGCGCTCGACACAGAGCTGCTGAAAAAGGCTTTCACGGGAGGCAGCCCTCTTGCGGGCTTACGCGCGCCTACCCATCCATGACAGCCTGGAATGGTCGGGAGAACCAATTCCGCTTCGGCACCGACACCCTGGATGCCACAACCAGATTGCCTTCGCGGGCCGTTTGACCGTCAACGCCTCCGATCAGGACGGCTTGCTGCTGCAGCTAAACGGCACGGCGGCCAACACTCGCTGCCTGCCGGCCGAGGTCTCGGCCAACAAAGGCTTTTGCTCCTTGACTAATCGCCGACCTGGCCAGACGCGAGGTCGGCGGCTACGCTGCACCCGCTATCCAAAGCACCTGGCCACAACATCAGGCGTGGCGGTTTGACGGTGACCGTCGCCAAGTCAAGCAAAATTACGCAGGGCGGCCACCGCGCCCGCTACTGGCAGAGCAAGCACATTGTTCGAGCCTGTCTTCTGTCAGATCAAGGCCGCATGAAGCTTCCGGCTGATCCCGACCGTGGCTCCAAGCGAGTCCGATGCGAGCGGATGCTGCCTTGTAGCGTCCATAACCTCTTCAAGCTCACCTCATGGAAGGAGGGCGGCACCGTCACCCAAGCTGGCTAACGTGGACCTACCAAGCAGAGCACGCTCCTAGCGGGGTAAACCAGCCGGCCTGGATGGAAAACGACTCTGCTCGACCCTCAGCTGTTGTTTGAACCGACGAATGCGGTTGACTATATCGACAATAGGACTCAGAGAGCCGCCATGTCGCTTCGTCTCAGGTCTCGACTTCCGCAACTGCCTTGCTTCGCCTATTGCTCCAAGAACGCGCACGCGTGACGTCCGTCGACCAAACAGGAGCGGCACAGGAACCTGCCCGGCGCGCAAGGCGTCGGCGGTCCCAACCGCAGGCAACGATCCGTGAACTCGTCTCATACCGGCTGGCGCGCGCATCCAGCTTGGTTTCGCGCGGTGCCGCGCTGCGTTACCGGCGGGAATTCGGTGTCAGCCTCGGGGAGTGGCGTGCGCTGGCACTGTTGGCTGCGGACGAGCCGCAATCAGTGATGGACCTGACGCGCGCGGCTGGGCTCGACAAGGCGCAGATGAGCCGGGTGGTAGCGTCGCTGATCGCACGCCATCTTGTCACGCGCGACGTTTTATCCAAGGGAGGTGGCCGCGGAAGCTCCCTCAGCCTCACACCAGGCGGTCGCGAAACCTACATCGGCCTGATAGCCGCCGCTAACGAGCGCGACCGTGCGTTTCGGCGGGTGCTGGCTCCCGAGGAGTTGGCTGTGCTGGAGATCGCATTGGACAAGCTCGCGAGGGAAGCGCTGCGCTTTGTCAGGCTGGAGGAGACCAGGAGCGAGGGGTGATCAAGGTATGCCTCGCACCCAAGAGACGATCGCGTCCGCGACGGCGGCGGGCGCCTCGGGTAACAGGGCGTGGCTCGTGTCCGGTATCACTGCGATCGTTACGCGGTCGCCGAACTCGCCCTTCAGCTCGTCGCGGGTGCCCGCCGGTTTGAACGGATCCTCGCCAGCCTGAAGGTCCAGCAACGGAGCCGATCCACCCGACCACCACGCGGCTTGAGGCGTGGCCCGCGCGGCCTGGTCCTGGCTCAAGCTTGCCTCCGGATGCCAACCTGTGAGCCAGGTGGACGGATCGTGGCCTTTCGCGAAGAAGGCTTGCTCAAGGTATTGCCGGCGCTCGGCCTCCGGTACGGAGGGGTCGGCGCTCCGGCTGACGGCCAGGCTCAACTCCCGCGGGTAGGACTTAGCCGCCGCCGCCGCCAGCACGACGCCACGCACCAGCGCCGGATGGTCCACCGCTGTCATCCGGGCGACCCAGTTTCCGTAAGCATGGCCGACGATCACCGCCGGGCCATCGGATAGCCCGGCAATTACCGCAGCCACGTCGTCGGCCAGGTCGTGCAGAGTGAGCCCGGACATCGGTCCCGTGCTTTGCCCGACGCCGCGCGGCTGCGGGCGGAGAACGCGGAAGCCACACGCCGCTATGGCAGCCGCCACGCCGTCGTAATCCTCTGAATCCCGTCCCCGGGACGGCAGCATTACGACGAGCGGGCCGTCTCCCTCCACGATGGTGTCGATCCTTGCGCCGCCGGCCGGGACCATCACGCGGTGGCGTTGAACCTGCGCTGGGACGCCTGCCATGACTCCGGTCATGATTGCCATGCAGGCGACTCCGGACAAAAACACATTTACGATCCGACCGGCATGGCCCTGACCACGTCCAGGTACTCGCGGGCAATTTGGCCGACCAGCTCGCCGGCCGGAACCACATCCCCTATGAGCCCTGCGGATTGGCCGGCTTCGGCCTTTCCATCGGCCATGTCGCCGTCCAAGGCCGCCATCTTGAGGGTTCCCGCGGCGAAAGCCGCCTTGCGCTCCTCCGCCGGGGCCCCCCTTTCCTCCAGCGCCTGCATGCGCTCGGTAAAAGGGTTGGCCAACGTCCTGATCATGCCGATTCCGCGTCCCACCGTGCGTGTGTCGGCGATTGCCGCTGCCACCACAGCCTGCTTGTAGGCGTCGTGCACGGCAGCCTCCGGCGTCGCGATGAAGCGCGTGCCGAAATTGGCCGCGCCCGCCCCGAGTGCCAGCGCCGCCGCCAATCCAGCGCCGTCTGCGAACCCGCCAGATGCGATGATGGCCATTTGCGGCAGCGCGCGGGCCACGGCGCGCACCACGACCAGGGTGGACACCAGTTCGGCTGGTGGATGGCCGCCCGCCTCCCCGCCCACTACGACCAGTCCGTCCACGCCCGCCGCGGCCGCCTTGCGCGCGTGCTCCTCGCCGGCGACAACGTGCAGGCAAATCGTGCCAACGTCATGAAACCGGTCCAGGTAGCGCTTCGGCCCGCCCTGCGAGGCGATCAGGATGGGAATCCGCCGGTGCGCGAGAAGGTCGAGAACCTCGTCGGCACCCTGCCGATAGAGCGGCATGTTGACCGCGAACGGCCGATCGGTTCCTGCGCGGATCTCGTCGATGGCGCGCGCCAGGTCACCGAGCCGCATCGGCCCCGCCCCGATCACGCCCAGCCCCCCCGCCCGCGCCACCGCCAACGGCAATGCGGAGCACGAGGACGCCCACGACATCCCGGCCTGCGCGACGGGCAGGTCGATGCCCAGCAGCCGGGTCACGGCGGTCTCGATCCTCATGCTTGCAGGCCCAACAGCGTGCGGGCGTGCGCCGCGAGCTGCTTCTTCTGCACCTTCGAACTCGCCGTCATGCCGATCGCCTCGAACCCGTCGACCACGAAGACGTGCCGCGGCACCTTGAAACCGGCCATGTTCTCCCTGCTCCAAGCAATGATGGCCGCCGGGTCGCACGGCGCCCCCACGTTGGGGATGACGAAGGCGGCCACCACCTCCACCAGCCGCGGGTCGGGCACTCCCACCACGGCGGCCTGCCTTATGCCGGGGTGGCGGTGCAGGACATCCTCCACCTCCGCCGGGGAAACGTTTTCCCCGCCGACGCGCACGATCTCCTTGGCGCGACCCAGGAACTCCAGCCGGCCATCGGCCGCCATCCGCCCCAGGTCGCCCGTGTGCAACCACCCGTCGGGGCTCAGCGCCTCCGCCGTCTCGTCCGGCTTGTCAAAGTAGCCGCGCATCACGTTCCAGCCGCGCACCGCGATCTCCCCCGGCTCGCCAGCACCGCGATCATGGCCGTCCTCGCCGACGATGCGCACCTGCACGCCCGGCTGCAGTCGCATGCGGGAGCCAAGGCGGACCTCCTCCGACTCCCACCAGCAGGACTGCGCGACGTTGGGCGAGGCCTCCGACAGGCCGTATCCGGCAACGCACTCCCGCGCGCCCAGTTCGTCAACAACCCGGCGCATCACGGTCGGGGAGGCGGCAACCCATGCCCCGCGCAGCGACAGCCGCCGAAGCGGCCGCGAGGGGTGATTGAGCAGCATCAGGGCCATGGTGTCGTTTCCGGAGAAGTGGGTGCATCGCTCCCGCTCGATCAGGTCCAGCGCCTCGGCCGCCTCGAACCGGTCCATGGTGACCAGAGTGACCACGTGCTGCAGCGAGGACAGCACGGACAGCGTGCTGCCAGAGACGTGGAAGAACGGCCGGGCGGAGTGGTAGCGGTCGGCGACCCGGAAGCCGATGCGCCCGCCGGAGAAGAAGGCGTTGGCCAGCATGTTGGCGTGGCTCAGCAGCACGCCCTTGGGGAAGGAGGTCGTGCCGGACGTGTACTGCATCAGCAGCACGTCGTCCGGCCGGCAGTCCGGCGGCGCCGCTGCCTGGCCCGCTTCGCGGAACGCGGTGAACCCGGCGCAGGCATGTGGCACGTCGTCGCCCAGTACCACCACGCGCCGCAGGTCGGGCAGCGCCAGGTGGGGCAGGGAGGAATCCACACCGGGGCAGATCCCGCGCAGCATGGCGACGAAGTCGATCTTCAGGAACGTACCGGCGATGAACAGCGTCCCGATCCGCGCTTGGCGCAGGGCATAGGCCATCTCCTCGGCCCGGAACCGCGTATTGACCGGCACCGTCACCGCGCCCAGCGAGCCCAGCGCCAGGAACAGCGACACCCAGCGGACGCCGTTGCCGAGGCATAGGCCGACATGGTCGCCCCGCCCGACACCGGCCGCCACCAGGGCGGCGCGCAGGCGGGCCACCTCGGCCGCAAGCTCGGCGTAGGTCAAGCGCCCGTCCGATGCGACCAGCGCCTCCACGTCCGGCCCGATCGCGGCGGCCCGCGCGAGCGCGTCGGCGACGGTCAGCGGGCAGGAGGCGGCGAGGTCGAAATGTCCGGCGGAAGGGCTCGTCACGGCGCATCTCCCCGTCCAACCGTGCGCCCGAACGCCTCGACGCCCTGGCGCCAGCCTCCCTCGGCCAGGACGCGCTCGATCTGCGCCATCTCGATCCGGATGCCGGTGGCCAGCGTCGCCTCCTCGCCGAGATCCACCGCCTGCTTGGTCAGCGCCATGGCGAGTGCGGGGGCCTTGGCGATGGCGGTGGCGGCCTCTTCCCCGGCGGCCGCGGCGTCGTCCGCCAACCTCGCGACGAGGCCGAGCCCATACGCCTCCTCCGCGCCCATCGTGCGGCCGGTGAACAGCAACTCCTTCGCCCGGCGCTTGCCGATCACCCGCTGCAGGCGCTGGGTGGCGCCGACGGTGCCCCATTGCGGCTCCGGAAACTTGAACGTCGCGGCGCGGGAGGCGACGATGAAATCGCAGGCCATGCCGATCTCCCCGCCGGATCCGACTACCGGCCCCGCCACCACGGCCACCACAGGCTTGCCACAGCGCTCGATCGTCTCGTAGGCCGCGAATGCGGCCAGGCGGCGGCCGCGCACCCAGGCCTCGTCCTTGCCCCTGCGTTCCTTCAGGTCGGCTCCGGCGCAGAACACCGGCCCTGCCGCGTCCAGCAGCACGACGCGCACGTCCGGGTCGGCGTCCAGCGCCTCGAACGCCGCGCGCAGCGAGAGGCACATCGGCAGGTCCACCGCGTTCCGCGCCTCCGCACGGTTCAGCGTCACCCGCGCGACGACGCCGTCTCGCTGCACCCGGACCGGGTTGTCGCCCATCATATCGCCCCCTCCGCTCTTGCCTGCTCGATCTCGGCGGCACTCAGGCCCATTTCCTGCAGCACCGCCTCCGTGTCGGCCCCCAGCAGCGGCGGGACGCCCACTGAGGGGTTGTCGAACCCATTGAACTGCAACGGATTGCGCAACGCCGGAAAGGCACCTTCGGTAGGGTGCTCGAAGCGCTGCACCACGCCGCGCGCTTGCATATGGCGGTCGGCCAGGATCTCGCGCACGGTGTTCACCTCGCCCGCAGGCACCCCGGCGGCCCGCAGCGCCTCGGCCAACTCGGTGCGGTCCCGGCCCGACACCGCGGCACGCATCGCCGCCATCACCCGGTCGCGCTGGGCCACCCGCCCGGCGTTGTCGGCCAGCGCCAGATCGGCGGCAAGCCCGTCGAGCGCCAGTATCCGGCAGGTCGCGGCCCAGTGCTGGTCGCTGCCGCTGACGTGCAGCCAGTCGCCCGCCCGGCAAAGGAAGGCGGCGGAGGGCACCCGGCCCATGTGCTCCGTGCCGGTGCGCGGCGGATCCTCATCCAGCGCGAACAGGCGCATGGCCGCCAGCGTCAGCATCGCCGCCTGCACATCCATCATGGACAGGTCCACGAAACATCCCTTTCCCGTCCGCCCGCGCCCCACCAGCCCGGTGAGCGCGGCGATGGCGATCCACAGGCCGGAGGTGAGGTCGGCGAAAGGCAGGCCCACCTTTGCCGGGGGAGAGTCCGGGTGTCCGGTCAGCGCCATCACGCCTGACAGCGCCTGGAATATGGTGTCGTAGCCGGGCCGGTCGCGATACGGACCGGTCTGGCCGAACCCGGTGTTGGCCACGTAGATCAGCCGCGGGTTCTCCTCCGCCAAGCGGGCGTAGGAGAGGCCCAGCCGCTCCATTTCGCCGGGCAGGAAGTTCTCCACCACGACGTCGGCCTGCGCCACCATGCGACGTGCGATCGCCTGCGCGCTCGGCTTCTTGAGGTTCAGCGTCACCGACCGCTTGGCGCGGTTGAAGGTGAAGAAGTAGGCGCTCTCCCCATGCGGCAGCTTCGGCTCGAAGCTGCGCGATTCGTCGCCGCCGCGCGGGCGTTCGACCTTGGTGACCTCGGCGCCCATCTCCGCCAGGATCTGGGTGGCGAACGGCCCCGCCAGCACGCGGGAGAAGTCGACGATGCGGACGCCGTTCAGCGGCCTCACTTCACCGGGTCCCGGAAGCCGCGCATCAGCGCGTTGACGTCGCGCCCGGCCGCCATCGCCGCGTCGTAGGGCAGGTCGGCGACGCGGTAGAACAGGCCCTTCGCCGCCGCCATGGCCATCGGGCTGGAAGCGGCCCAGCCGGCGGCGATCTCCAGCGCGGTGTCCAGCACCGCCTCCGGTGCCACCACCCGGTTGGCCAGGCCCAGCGCGCGCGCCTCCTCGGCGCCCAGCAGGCGGCCAGTACTGATCAGCTCGAAAGCGATCTTGCGGCCCAACTGGCGCTGCATCCCCGTCATCACCAGGGCGGGCACGATGGAGTGCTTCAGCTCCGGATAGCCGAACTTCAGGTCGGTGCCGGCCACCATCATGTCGCAGCCGATCGCCAGCCCCGCCCCGCCACCGACCGCCACACCGCGCACCGCGGAGACGACTGGCTTGGATAGCTTCTGCAGGATGGATTGCGAGCAGCAGGTCAGGTCCGCCCGCCGCAGCACGCGGTCCTGATGGTCGGGCGTGAGATCCTTGAACTCGGCCAGGTCGGCGCCGGCGCAAAAGCCGCGGCCCTCCCCGGCCAGCACGATCGCGCGCACCGCCGGGTCGCGGTCCGCCGCCTCGAACGCGTCGAGCAGCGCCTGCGTCAGCGCCGTGTTCAGCGCATTCAGCTTGTCCGGCCGGTTCATGGACAGGATGCGGATCGCACTCTCCGTCCGGGTCAGCAGCACGTCAGGCATGGGTGGCACTCCCCTGGGGCAGAAAGCCGAAACCCGCACGTGCGACGGCGCTGTGCAGGTGCCGGCCCAGGATATCCTCGCATAGGCGGGAGGCCTGCAGCACCGCTTCGCGGTCGAGCCCTGTGTCCACGCCCTCGGCTTCCAGCAGGTTGACCAGGTCCTCGGTGGCCACGTTACCGGTCAGGCCCTCGCCATATTGGATCTTGGCCGGATGGCCGCCGACGCCCCCGAACGCGCTGTCGAAGTAGCGGCACCCGGCTTCCAGCGCGGCCATGCAGTTGGCCAGGCCCGTGCCGCGCGTGTCGTGGAAATGCGCGACCGGCGCGACCGAGGGCACCTCCGCCAGCAGCCGCCGGAACAGCGCGCGCACGCGCGCGGGGGTGCCGTGGCCGGTCGTGTCGCCGATGGTGACCAACTCCACCCCCATCGCTGCGAAGCGCGCGACATCGGCGGCGACGGCGCCAGGGTCCACCTCCCCCTCGAACGGGCAGCCGAGCGCCATCGAAACCACGCCCACCAGCCGGAACCGCCCGGCGGCCAGGTGCACCATTTCTGCCACGCCTTCCCACTGCCGGGCACGGGTGGTACGCAGGTTGCGCTCGGTGTGACTGTCGGTGGCGGAGACGAGCAGGCTCAGTTCGGTGGCCCCATACCCGGCGTCCAGATCCGCCACCGCCCGCGCCACCGCCCGCTTGTTGGGGCACGTCGCCTTGTAATGCACGCTTGGCCCCCGGTGGATCTGGGCCAGCAGGGCGGAGGCATCCCGGAACGCCGGCACCCGGTCCGGGTGGCTGTAGCTCGTCGCCTCTATCCGGCGGAACCCGGCGCGGGTGAAGGCGTCAACCGCCGCGACCTTGTCCGCCGTGACGACGTCAACCGTTTCGTGCTGCAGCCCATCCCGCGCAAAGCACTCGCAGATGATGACAGGTCCGGCCATGCACTCCTCCACCTGTTTGATGCCCTGCTATTCATCATAGTTGATAATGTCAACACAATGCCGTTGACTTTGTCATCTGAGCCAAGTGATACCGGCGTCACGGGCGGGGCACACCGCGGGCACGGGGAGGACGGACGGAACGATGAGCCAATCGTCGCTGATCACGCAGCCCATTGCGGTCTTGGACGAGGCGGATGCCACCTACCGCAAGGTGGCCTGGCGGCTGATGCCTTTCATCCTGCTCTGCTATGTCGCCAACTACATAGACCGCACCAATGTCGGCATCGCACAGATCCAGTTGCGCGCCGATCTCGGCTTCTCGGAGGCGGTCTACGGCGTTGGCGTCGGGCTGTTCTTCGTCGGCTTCATCCTTTTCGAAGTGCCGAGCAACATGCTGCTGAATCGGGTCGGCGCGCGCAGGACGCTGCTGCGAATCATGGTCTGCTGGGGCGCCGTCTCGGCACTGACCATGTTCGTGCGCACGCCCGCGCAGTTCTACGCCGCCCGCATCCTGCTCGGCCTGGCCGAAGCCGGCTTTTTTCCGGGAATCCTGCTCTATCTCACCTTTTGGTTCCCCTCCGGCCGCCGCACGCGCATGACGGCGCT
Organism: uncultured Acetobacteraceae bacterium; assembly: GCA_964244585.1. Lineage (GTDB taxonomy): Bacteria > Pseudomonadota > Alphaproteobacteria > Acetobacterales > Acetobacteraceae > LMUY01. The sequence goes on from CAXTJM010000015.1 coordinate 20,705, forward strand.
GTTCTTCCTGGGCCTGCCGCTGTCCGGCATGATCGGGGCGCCGCTTTCTGGCTGGATCATGCACGGCTTCGACGGTGCCTCCGGGTTGCGGGGCTGGCAGTGGCTGTTCCTGCTCGAGGGCATCCCATCGGTCGCACTGGGGGCGGCAGCGATGCTCGTGCTGAAGGACCGGCCGGCGGACGCGCCCTGGCTAAGCCCGGCGGAGAAGGCGTTGATCGCGTCCGAACTGGCGCGCGAGCAATCCGCCAAGCGGCATCACGCGGCCGCCGGAGACCTGCTGGCCGCGCTGCGCGACCCGCGCGTATACGTGCTGGGCCTGGTCGGCTGCGGCACCTACACGCTCGCCAACGCGGTCGGCTTCTGGTCACCGCTGCTGATCGACGCCTCGGGCATCCACGACGTGCTGACCGTGGGCCTGCTCGCCGGCATCCCGCCGGCGCTGGGCATCGTCGCCATGCTCGTGGTCGGCTGGCACTCCGACAAGACGCTGGAGCGCCGTTGGCACGCCGCCTGCTCCGAGTTCGTGGCGGCGGGCGCGCTGGTGGGGTTGTCGTTCACCGTAGGGTCGCCGCCCGTCACCGTGGCGCTTATCGCCGTGATGACCGCCGCGCATTACTGCGGCCTGACGGTGTTCTGGTCGGTCCCGTCCGTCTACCTGTCCGATCGCGCGAAGGCCGGGGGGATCGCAATCGTCACCGCCATGGGGTCCTGCGCCGCGGCGTTGACCCCGGCCCTGCTGGGCTGGCTGCGCGTGGAGACCGGCAGCCTCGCCCTCGGGCTGCAGATATCCGCCGCGATCATCGCATCCGCCGGGGTCGTGCTGGTGGTGGGCATTCCCGCCCACGTGCTTCGAGAGCAGCGCTGATGGCGCCGGCGCCACAGGAACAACCAGGAAGGAACACCCTATGACCGTCACACGCCGCGCGGCGCTCGGCAGCGCGCTTGCCCTCGGCGCCTCCGCCCTGGCACTACCAGGCCGTGGCCGCGCCCAGGCCGATCCAGCGATGAAGCTTGGCGTTCTGACGGACCTCTCAGGTCCCTACCGCGACACCGGCGGCCCTGGCTCGGTCGCCTGCGCACGTCAGGCTGCAGCGGAGGCGGAGCAGGCCTTCCCCGGCCTACGCGTGGAGGTCGTCCAGGCCGACCACCAGAACAAGGCGGATGTGGGCGCCGCGATCGTCCGCCAGTGGTTCGACCGCGAGGGGGTGGACGCCGTGATCGACGTGCCCAACAGCTCGGTCGGGCTCGCCGTCTCCCAGATCTGCCGCGAGAAGGACAAGGCCTTCCTCGCGAGTGGCGCCGCGACGTCCGACCTGACTGGCCCTCAATGCGCGCCCACCACCGTGCAATGGACCTTCGACAGCTACGTTCTGGCACGCTCGACGGGCAGGGCGCTCGTGGAAGCGGGCAAGAAAGACTGGTTTTTCCTGACGGCAAACTACACTTTCGGCCAAACGCTGGAGCGAGAGGCGACGGCGCTGATCCAGCAGGCCGGCGGCAAGGTGGTGGGCAGCGTGTCCTACCCGTTCCCGCAGACGACCGACTTCTCCTCCTTCCTGCTGCAGGCGCAGTCGAGCCGGGCAGATGTGCTCGGGCTGGCGAACGCGGGAGCGGACACGATCAATGCCATCAAGCAGGCCGGCGAGTTCGGCATCACCGGCGGTGGAACGACCATCGCCGCCATGCTGATGTTCATCCCCGACGTGCATGCCCTGGGATTGCAGACCGCAGCCGGCCTGGTGCTGACGGAAACCTTCTACTGGGATCTCAACGACCGCACTCGCGCCTGCACGGCACGCTTGATGTCGCGGATGGGTACGAACTGGCGGCCGGACATGGAACATGCCGGCTCCTACGCCGTGGCACTTCACTACCTGAAGGCGGCGCAGGCCATGGGGGCGGCGGAAGCGAAGAAATCCGGCTCGGCGACGGTTGCACGGATGAAGGCGATGCCGACGGACGACGATGCGTTCGGCCCGGGCCGTATCCGCGAGGACGGACGCAAGCTGCAGCCGGCTTACCTGTTCCAGGTCAAGACGCCGGATGAGAGCAAGGGGCCATGGGACTACTACAAGCTGCTCGCGACCACCCTGCCGGATCAGGCAGCCCGACCCCTCGGCCAGGGCGGCTGCCCGATGATCAGGGCGTGAGGCCATGACCGGTCCGATCGTCCCCGACCTGTTCGACCCGTACCCCGGAGGGACAATCCCGCGCGTGCCGATCGAGGGCTACCGCAACACGGTGGCACGCAATCCGCTTCGGCCGCCCATCGCGCGCCCGTTCACCCGTACCGAGCGGACAGGCCCGCTGGACCTGGGCGGGAAGTTGCAACCGGGCGACACCAACCTGGCCTGTGCGGCGCCGGGCCGGATGGCCTTGGGACAGCTCATCCACGTATCCGGCCAGGTGCTGGACGAGGACGGCCGGCCCGTCGGCGGCGCGGTGGTCGAGCTGTGGCAAGCCAATGCGTCGGGCCGTTACCACAATCCGCTGGACCAGCGGGACGCGCCGCTGGACCGGAACTTCGTCGGCAACGGCCGGACTCGCACGGACAGCGAGGGGCGTTACGCCTTCTTCACCATCAAGCCCGGCGCCTATCCCGTACCCAACTCGGGCCGTTGGTGGCGCCCGCCTCACATTCACTTCTCCGTCCTCGGCCCTTCCTCGCTGTCGCGCCTGGTGACGCAGATGTATTTCCCGGGGGAGTGGCTGAACGCGCATGACCGCCTGATCCGTTCCATCGCCGACCCGGCCGCCCAGGCGCGGCTGGTCTCCCGTGAAGTGCCGACGACGGAGGTCGCCGGCGAATGGCTGGGCTTCCGCCACACCCTGGTGCTGCGCGGCCGCCATGCCACGCCAACCCTGCCATAGGTGTTTCATGCTGGATCGGCCAAACGCGCCTTTGACTCCAACGAGCTGGCACACGATCGGCCCGTTCTTCCCGCGCACGTTCTTCCACCCCGGCGACAACGACCTGAGGGTGCTGTCGCCGGACGGAGCGCCAGTGTCGCGGGGGCGCAGTATCGTGTTGCGCGGCCGCGTGCTGGAGGAAGGCGGCCAGCCCTGCGTCAACGCCGTGCTGGAGGCCTGGCAGGCGGATGCGGCAGGGCGGTTTCGCCACCCCGTGGATCCTGGCTGGCGAAGTGCGGACCCGAGCTTCCTGGGTTGGGGCAGGGCATGGACGGACGGGGACGGGTGGTACGAGTTCCACACCGTAATGCCCGGCTCTTATGACGATCCGACCGGTCCCCGCGCGCCGCATGTAAACCTGTCCGTTCTGGGATCCGGCATCATGCACCGGCTGCTGACGACGGCGTTCTTCGCCGGCGAGCCACGCAACGCAGTGGACACGGTTCTTGGAGCCGTGACGGATAGGAAGCTGCGCGACCGCCTACTTGCCACGCAGGAGGCCGGCAGCGAAGTCTCGTTCCGGTTTGATATCGTGTTGCGTGGGGATGACGAGACACCATTCTTCGAGAGTTGATATGGCCTTACGCCCCGGCGTCAGCAGAAGACCGAGCGGATGGTTCGGCGGCTGCCCTTGATCGTCCACCGCCTCGAGGAGGCAGGAGCCATGGAAAGTCCTGAGCTGACCGACTACCTGGACGAGGTTGTAGTCGAATCACCTCTGCTCGCTGCCCGCGGTAGAGCCTGGCCGGGCTACTCGACCACGATCGCCTGGTCTGATTCCGCAGCGTGGAAAGCTTCCAGATTGCTGGTGCGTCTCGGATAAATAGGCCTGGCCTACTTGCACATACCGTTCCAAAGCTGAATTGGTACAGCCTAAACAAAGGGAGATCGAACAATGTCCAACCAGAACTCGCCCACCGGCGACAGCGCACTTCTGATCAGCACTGCACTCACTGGAGTGAAGCCGGACGGCACGGCATCATTGAAATTGACGTTTGACATCAAATTGTCGCCGGATGATCCGACACTCTACAAGATGGTAACATATCTCACGATCCCCGGTGATCTCAAGTCGACCACGCTGCTCACCTTAGTGTCCGGCGCGACATATGACCATAACTATTGGGATCTGCCGAACGTTGCGACCAAGTACTCTTTGGTCGATGCCGCAGCCAAGCAGGGCTATGCGACGTTGAACCTCGACCTGATCGGGCGCGGTGGCAGCGACCGACCGGACGGCAGTCTCCTGAGCGAGCAGACCCAGGCGTATGCGATCCACCAGGTCGTCCAGTATATGCAAGGTGCTGGCGCCGGCACATACGGGCTGGACAAGACAGTTCTCGTTGGACATTCGGTGGGATCTATCGATTCCATTATCGAGGATGCCGCTTATCATGACGTGAGTGGCTTGGTGCTGACGGGATTTCAGCACTACTTCGGGGCTGATGCCGGACCTGTCATTGGATCGAACGTGCTGACGTCGCAGGATCCCAACCCGCGCCTGAACGTCTACCCGCCGAACTACAAGACTGCACCGGACAGTGTGCGACGTGCCTACTATGGCCCAACGGTCGATCCCAAAGTGCTGGCTGAAGATATCGCGACAAAATCGGTTATCAGCGTCGGCGAGGACAAGGCCGTCCCCTCGTACGTCACCAACACGGCGTTATCCGACCAGGTCGACGTACCGGTCCTGACACTGACCGGCCAGAACGATGGCTTTTTCGGCTCTGCCAATCCGCTCACGCAGGCCACCGTGGAGGGGCAGAATTTCACCGGCTCCCCCTCTTTCCAGGACATAGTGATACCAGGCACTGGACACGACTTGCAGCTCTCGCCCACAGCTCCGGAAACAGACGGCATCCTGCTGAACTGGATCAGCCGTCGTGACACCAACGGGGTAGAAGGAACGCGGGTTGTGCAGGGCACATCGGCCGGTGAGACGCTTGTCGGCGGGGCCGGGGGCGGCACCATTATCGGCGGAAGCGGTTCGGACACGCTGGTCACCACCGGGGGCACGAATACGGTGTTAACGGACAAAGGGTATAACCGCGTGCTGCTCGGTCAGGGCACAGACGTGGTGTTCTCACAAGGACAAGACACGGTTACGGCGTCAACCGGCAGCGACACTGTCCATGCCGGCGCCGGGCGATTGCTGCTGACCGCCGGGTCGGGAAGCCTCAACTTTATCGGCGGCTCCGGCAAGGATACGGTCCAGATCGGGACTGGCCCGGTCACGCTGACGGCTGGGACCGGGCAGGAGGTCTATGGTTTGGCCGCCGGCATCACGTCCCGCACCGTTCTAGTCAACGGGTTCTCCTCGCTTGACAGCTTCAGCCTGACGGGGTTCACCCCAGGGGAGGTGACGTACGCGATCAAGCACCAGACGCAGGCCGGCGACTCGACCATCATCTCGTTGCCAGACGCGACTAACATCACCTTCACCGGCGTGGGCCACGTCAAGGCCTCGTCGTTCAGCTTCTGACATGCCATGACTACGATCCAGGAGCTCTGATTTGGCGAAGTGAATCCGTGCTGGTTCCAGGATGTGACTGCACATCGGCGCCGGTGATGGTCGCTCGCTCCGTACTGTGCAGGCAGCGAGAGTTGCTTGCATGGAACAAGCCTTCTTCCAGCATAAGGTGCGAGCCGCGGAGGAGCGTAGCTGGATTCTCGTAGGATTGCGTGTCGCCAAGCTGGTGACCTGCGACGCGCACGAGGGCCTGAAAGCCGCGATGTGCCAGGTGCTGGGGTCGACCTGGCAGAGGTCCCGGGTGCATTGGATACGCAACGCTCAGGCCTATGTCCCGGAGACGCAGCAGAGAGCCCATCACAAATCATGGGCAACGAGTATGGTGACGGCGGGCGGACGCTTTGTCATGGCTTTGCAGCGGACGGTTGCCGCTTGAGGGTGCGATAGACAGTTGGCCGAGAAATCGAGAACAGCTCGGCCAGATCGGTGATGGAGTAGTCACCGGTGTCGTGCATGCGCCGCAGTTCCCTGTGCTGCTTGTCGGAGAGCTTGGGCTGCTTGCCGCGCAGCCTTCCCTTCGCACGGGCGATTGCCATGCCCTCCCGGGTGCGGAGCCGGATCAGGTCGGCCTCGAACTCTGCGAAGGTGGCGAGGATGTTGAAGAACATCTTCCCCATGGGGTCGACGGGATCATAGACGCTGGATCCCAGCGCGAGCCTGATGCCGCGGCTGACCAGCGCATCGGCAATGAAACGCGCATCCGGGACCGAGCGCGCGAGGCGGTCGAGCTTGGGCACGACCAGCGTGTCGCCCGTGCGGACTGCGGCAAGCGCCTGGTCGAGGCCGGGCCGGGACCGGTTGGTACCGGTCAGGCCGTGGTCGGTGTAGATGCGATCGGCGGAAACGCCGAGCTGTTGCAGTGCGGCTTTCTGGGCGGCGAGGTCCTGTTTGTCGGTGGAGCAGCGGGCGTAGCCGATCAGGATCGTCGTCATGGCGGAAACTGTAACGCTTGTGGCCCCTTCATCGATAGGATGATCGTACCAATCATGTGAGACGCCGTTCTGCTTGGTCGTGCAAGAATCACTGACCGCGGTACGAACAGTCCGTTGAGCAAACCCCTTGCGGACAGTCAACCAGCATGAGGCAGATCGGAGGAAAGGAAGTTGGCATGGTGCAGCAGGGGGCGAATACCCTTGCGGTGATGCGGCTCCGGGTCAGGCTGCACGGCATCAAGCCGGCACCGTGGCGCCGGATCGAGGTCACGACAGCCACGACGCTGGCCGGGCTGCACGAAGTGATCCAGGCGGCCATGGGCTGGGAGGATCTGCACCTCCATTGCTTCCGTATCCTCGGCCGACGGTATGACGGCGACTACGCCGACCTGGCCCGCGTGGTCCTGGCCGACCTTCGGCTGCGCGCGGGCGAGCGCTTCACCTACACCTACAACCACTTCGCCGGCTGGGAGCACGAGCTACGTGTCGAGGCCGTCGGCCCCGGCCAGCCCCGGTGCCGCTACCCGCGTTGCGTCGATGGCCAGCATCCCTGCCCGCCGGAGTGGTGTTCCGGCCCTGAGGGGCTGGACGAGATCAGGGGGGACCTGCTGGGCCTGAGCTACGCCGAGGACCTGGACCTTATGCTCGCGTTCGGCCGCGCGATCCTGGATGCGCGCGACGGCACGGTACGTGAGGCGCTGGACGCGGTGGGCGAGGACGAATTGCGGCTGGCGCTTGCCCGCCAGGGGCGGCGCGAGGCGCTGCTGTCCGACTTTGACCGACGCCGTGTGAACAGGGCACTGACCCGGCTTGGAACACTAACCGCGGAGGCGGCGTCATGACGATCCGGTTCACCCTGACCTTGGCCGTTGAAGGAGCCGCGATGGCCAGTGATGCAACCACTCACACCGTCGGTGCCACCATCGAACGGGATGAGCTGACGGCGGAGGCGCTCGGGCTGACGCTGGCCGAGGGTAAAGCGATCCTGGCCGAGCTGCAGGCCGCGGTCGTGGCCGAACAGGTTCAGCCCATGAGGCCGTGGCCCGGCGTTGCACGGCGTGTGGGACGGACCGGGGCATCAAGGACCACCCTCCGCTCACCTGCCGCACTGCCTTCGGCACGCTCCCCCTCACGGCCATGCGGTTGCGGCGCTGCCGATGCGGCGCAGACCCTACTGCGGGCGACCGTGCCTCGTTCAGCCCGCTTGCCGACCTCCTGCCTGGGCGCACCACGCCGGGGCTGCTCTACCTGGAAACGCGCTGGGGCGCGCTGGTCTCCTACGGTTTAACCGCCCGCATGCTGGGCGATGTGCTTCCGATGGATCGGCGGATTTCGCCTGAACGGGTGCGCCGGCACCTGCACGCCGTCATCGCGAGCGAGGAAGCCGCAATAGGCGAGGAGCCTCACGGGTCAGACTGGGCCTGGTCGGGCTGCCAGCGCGACCTGGACGACATGCCGCCCCCGGACGGGCCGGCCTACGTCGGCGTCGACGGCGGCTTCGTGCGCGATCGCGCGGGTTCCTGGTTCGAGGTCGTCGCCGGCAAGTCGGTGCCGGGCTTCCGCCGCGACGCTCCCGAGGACGATCCGCCGCGACCGGCCAAGTGCTTCGCCTTTGTTCAGGCCCACGACGACCGCCCGCGCCGGCGCCTGTTGGACGTGCGTGCCGCCCAGGGCTATGCGCCGAACCAGAAGCTCGTGCTCATGTCGGACGGCGGCGAGAGTGTGCGCCGGCTCGTGGCACGGATCGGCCCCGAAGCCGAGCACGTCCTGGACTGGTTCCATGTCACCATGCGCCTGACCGTACTGCGGCAGATGATCAAGGGGGCATGCTTGGCCGATCCGGGCTGGACGGAACAACGGCTGCGCGACCTAGAGCAGGTCAAGTGCCTGCTCTGGCACGGTCACGCCCGCCAGGCCGTCGATGCCGCGCAGGAACTGGCCGACGACACCTAGGGCCGAGGGGAGGATGCGAAGGAGGACGGAACCCAGACGACAGAGGCTAGGGGCAAGCTCGGGCGGCTGCATACGGCGGCCGAGGAGCTTGCGACCTACCTGCGGCGCAACGCCGGGCAAATCATCAACTACGGCAAGCGGCACCGGGCCGGCGAGCGGATCTCTACCGGCTTTGTCGAGAGCGCGGTCAACCAGGTCGTCTCCAACCGGTTCTCAAAGAAGCAGTCCATGCGCTGGACCCAGGCTGGCGCGCACCTCACCCTGCAAGCCCGGACGCGCATGCTCAATGGCGAACTGGAGGACGTCTTCAGACGTCGGTGGCCGGGGTTCCAGCCGCCACCAAAGGCGGAACCTGCGCATTCCGACGATTGCAGCCATCGATTCCGATTGAAACCAGCCACCTGTTCCGATCGAAGCCAGCCGGGCATTCCGATGATCCCAGCCGGGTAGCAGTGCGTGTCGCGAGCGGGTGAAGTTGGGCTACTGGACGGCGGCTTCGTCAAGCCTGGCTTTGGCGGCGCGCAGCTTGCGCATGCTCTCTCCTTTCAGTTCGAGGCGGTGTGGGCCGTGCACCAGCCGGTCCAGCACGGCGTCGGCGATGGTGGGATTGCCGATGTGCTCGTGCCAGAGCTCGACCGGCACCTGGCTGGTGACGATGGTGGACGCACGGTCGTGCCGGTCGTCGACGATCTCCATCAGGTCGCGTCGCTGCTCGGCGTTCAGAGGCGTAGGGCCGGCCGCGGTGACCACCGACTTCAAGCCAGGGGATATCGGCTACGTCCCCCGCAACCTCGGTCACTACATCAAGAATGTCGGCGACACCGATTTGGTATTCCTAGAGATCTTCAAGGCAAGCCGCTTCCAGGATATCTCGCTGTCGGGTTGGCTGACCCACACCCCCGCAGCGCTCGTTTCAGCCCACTTCAACGTGTCTGTCCAAGACGTCGCTAAGTTCCCGAATGCCGTCCCCGACGTGACGCCGCTATGAACCTGATATGTTGCGTAATGGCGGGCGGCTGCCCTCCGTAGGACGCGAGGTCCGATAGTCTCGGCCTCAGAAAGCAGCCAGTAGGAGAGAAGCCGTGAGGCAGTATGTCAGATTGGACGTGTAGCAGAAAGAAACCGCCATATGCGTCCTGGACTTCGACGGGAAGGTGTTGTTCGAGGGCAAGGTCTCATCTGACCCCGGCGCACTCGCCCGGGCGATCGGCAAGCGGGCGCCGGAGGCGGAGCGCATCGGCTTCGAGACGGGTGCCATGGCCAGCTGGCTCTGGCACGAGTTCAAGCGGTCGGCCTGCCTGTCGTCTGCGTTGACGCGCGCCAGGCCCACGCTGCCCTGTCGGTCAGGATGAACAAGAGCGACCCGAACGACGCCCGCGGTCTTGCGGAACTGATCCGCGTCGGTTGGTATCGGCAGGTGCGCGTCAAGAGCGATGACAGCCAGGCAGTCCGCTCCCTGCTGGTTGCCAGGTCTCGCCTGGTCAGCATCCGACGCGATCTTGAGAACCAGGTCCGCAGCATGCTCAAGAAGATCGGCCTGCTGTTTCCGTGGGCGATTGGCGGACGGTTCCGGACGCACGTTCTCGGCCTCATCGCTCGATCAGGTAAATGGCCCTGTCGCTTCGTTCACCGCCGACAGATTAAACTCGGGCGGCCGGAGTACGTCCGCCTCTCGTAATGGCGGGATAAATGGCCGGACGGCGACCGTCTACCGACTCATGCAACGAAGTGCCTCACCGTTACTCCCCGGATCCCACATTGCGTGGCAACGACTCCCAAACAGCCGGGTTGCTACAGACGCTTCCGACGCGTTTACGATCATGACGTTGCCTGCTCACCAATCGGGTGTGCAGCTCCACCCGACACATTCTTCGGCGCCGTCAGGGCAAGGAGCCAAGCGAAGGCAAGCAGCAGCATGACGAAACCAAATCCGGCGACACCGACGCGAGTGACCAACCATGCGCCCACAAGTGCACCCACGATGAAGCAGCCGATGACTGGCGGCAGCAACCACCGCTTTGGACTTGGTTTGCCGGTGGCAAGAGCCCCAACCAGGGTCGTGGACAGTCCAGTGATGTACGTTGTGTGGATTGCGACCGAATTTATCTTGCCCAACGCGCCGTTCTGCAACCCGAGCGCGAGGCAGAGGCTCGCCAGGAAAATATCTTTCCGCCCTGTTGCCTGCAGTTCCGGGACGATCAAGCCGAAAGCGATCAGTGCAATCTCCAGCGTCAACACCGGTGCGAGGCGCCGGCATGCCGACTGGTCCGGCGGGTAAGGCCATTTCACGCCGCCCGCAGTTCCCGCAAGGAAAGCGATCACGGCAACGAGGCAGGAGAGCGCCTGAAGCCACTGCCAATCTACAAGATGAACCGCCAACAGGATCGAATTGCCAGTTATATGCCCGGTAAAGCTATCCACCAGCAGGTAGCTTCCCGCGTCTGCGAAGCCACCGACGAACGACAAAAGCAGACTGACAAGGAGAAAGCGCCGTTCTCCTGGGCCAGCTTCGATCATATCAATGCCCGTCCTTAAGACTCGGATCGATCGCGACTGTCGCAGTCAGTCCCGCGACAAGTCTTACGTCGGATGGTACCGCGTCGAACCTGATCCGAATAGGAATCCGCTGCGCGAGGCGAACCCAGGTGAATATCGGGTTCACGTTCGCCAAGCCCTGCGCGTCAGCTTGAGCATTGTCGATCTGTATACCCCGTGCCAGGCTGTCGACGTGTCCGCGCAAGACCTGCCGGTAGCCCATCAAGTAGATCCGCACGGGGTCGCCGTCATGAATCCTGGCCAATGCCGTTTCCTCGAAGTAGCCGTCCAGCCAGAATGAGTCGGCGTCGACGACGGAGATGTTACGCTGGCCAACCGTGGCGTAGTCTCCCTCCTGCGCCTGCAGGTTCGTCACCCAACCGTTGACCGGAGAGATCACCTGCGTCCGTTTCAAGTTGACGCGGGCTTGAGCCAGTTGCGACTGCACTTGGTTAACCGTCGCATCCGCCTGCGTAGCGCTCGAGGCGAAATTCTGCTTGGTCTCGATGGATGTCGACAATGTCGTCAGTTGCTGGCGGCGCTGCGCCTGCTCCGCTTTGTCGCGAGCGTCGGCTTCCGCCTTGCGAAGCAGCGCTTCGTTGTTGCTGACGGCGATCGCGTAGTCTGCCGGGTCGACCACCATCAGCACGTCACCCTTGTGAACGAATTGGTTGTCCCGCACCGCCAACTGTACGATGCGCCCGGCAACCTCCGGCGCCATTGAGACGACATAAACCCGGACCCTGCCGTCCCGGGTCCATGGCTGGGTCAACCAGGCCTGCCAGGCCCCCCAGGCCAGCGCCGCGGCGAGTAGCACGCAGCCGAGTGACACCGCGGCCGGAAGCGTCCGCCAGCGGCGCGACGGGTCTCGCATGGCTGGGCTGGAGGGTTGCAGCGGCTTCGGCGCTGTATTGACCCGGGCGCTCAACTGACGGTCGATGCCAGTAGCACCATGGACGAAAATATGGCGACGAAGATGGCGAACATCAGCAACGCCGGGTTCCACGCATGCACCAGGATGTCGAGGCGGGTCAGGACGACGCGCAGGACGAAGGTGAATGCCCACGCTGCCAGCAGGATCGGCGCGTAGGGCGAGATGTAGATGCCGAACAGGTCGATTTCGGTCAGAGGCATCGTCAGGCGGCGTCGCGTTGCTGGATGGCACGGGCGCCCTGCCCGAAGAGGAGGAGCAGTTGATCGACCGCGGCCAGGCCAGCGGCCGGGGGCAGGCTGCCGGTTCGGGTACGCATACGGTCGGACCACTGGGCCAGGCTGGGACGCCACGTTCCCACGGTGAGCGCGTCGCAGTCGGCGATGGCGGCGGCTAGGATGCGCCGAGTCCGAAGCGGCGCGGGGAGCGGACCGACGATGCGCAGCGCCACCGCCGCAATGGCGCATCCTGCCAGGATGCTGAGGGTCGAGTTGTAGAAATCGACCGTATTGAAGATCATCTGGTTGGCAGGCGCCACGAGCGGCACGAAATTGATGGTCGCCGGCCCGATGAACGCGGTCAGTCGAGTGTTGGTGGACAATGCGGCGAGCGGGACCAGGAAGATGGCCAGCGCGGCCGAGAGGCCCCAGATGCTGTCGAACGCGGGCAGGACCGCAAATTTCAGCACGCACGCCAGTGCGGCGGTCAAGGCGGTTCCGGCAGCAAACCAGGTCGCCGCGTGGAAGGCCTTCTCGTGCAGCGGGGACATCAGCAAGATGGGAATGGCGGTCCAGGTGATGGCGCCGGGACCGTTCGGCCAAGCGGTGGCCATCCACGCGACCGCGGTGGCGACGATGCCGAGGTAGACCCGGCCGGCCGTGATCAGAGCAGGCAGCGGGTCGCCTGGGGCCGGACATTCCGCTTCGGAAATCGGGAGCATCCCGCTCGGGTGTCTGAGCCACCCTGCTACCTCCAGCGCGACCGCGGCACCTGCCACCCCGTCCGCCGTCAGGCGCGCCTCGGTCCCCGGCATCACCCTAAGAGCGTCCGCTGCCGTTCGGCATGACCTGAGTGTCGCTGCCCGGGGTGGCAAAGCCCGCCAACGGTCGCCCTGGTGGGTGAAGTGCACCAGCTTCGCGGCCGCGATGCAACTGAACAGGCCGTTGCGTGCGGCCCGGATCGGCTTGAGAGGCAGCCGCCAGTGCGCGGCCTCGCCCGTGGCACGGTCGATGAGGGTATCGAGGCCAGCCAGGCGCAGCAGCAGTTGATCGGCGTCGGCCGCAGCCGCCCTGAAGCTCCCGAGCGCGTCCTGCGCCAATGCGTCGAGCGCATCGGCCAGGCGTTCGCGGCTTCGGTCCCGCTGCGTCGTCGACAGGACGACGGTGGCCACCGCGATACCGAGTTCGATCTCGCTGATCCGGGTCAGCACGGTGTCGAACGCCAGGGCCGGGTGGCCGATGACGTCGCCGGCGACGATGGCGGCCGTGTAACCGGCAAGTTGCGCGCCATAGGCTGCAAAGAACGTGAGCCGGTGGCCCAGGAAGCCGCATAGGCCGCACCAACCCGCCAGGCCGAGGCAGAAGCCGATGCGGTCCTGCGGGAACGCCGACCAGATCAAGACGGCGGCGAGGCCCCCGACCAGCGTGCCACATGTGCGGAACAGTGCCTTGCGCAACGACGAGCCGAGCACGGGCTGGCACACGATGGCGGCAGTGGTGCCAGCCCAATAAGCATTGTCGAGTTGGAGGTAGAAGGCGAGGCCTAGCGCGATGCTGACCGCGGCCGCCGTGCGCAAGCCGTGGAGCAGCCCCGCCTGCACTGCCGACGGCCTGACGTGGATGCCGCCGGGAAACTCGATCGTGCGCAGCACGAGCGTTCAGTTTCCGCTCGAGCTTGGTCGTGGCAGGTTCCGAGTCGCCTTGCCGCTCCTATCCGGCGTGGCTCCTGCGCCCAGCGGCTCCTGGGGGCCTCCGAAGACGCGGAGGAACACCAGGAGCACCACCCACTTGCAGGCAATCCCGACCGCCACGCCGACCACCGTGTCCAGCAGGCGCAGCAGCGGCTGCTGCCACGCATGCTCGGGGCTCAACCCCGCGACAACCATCACGACGGTGGTGGTAATGCTCGTAGTGACGATGTCTTCGCGCTGGTTGACCAAAGCCAAGCACAGGACGCCCAGACCGACGAGGCAGGCCAGTCCGACGGCCGTGAAAGGAAACACGAGCAAATAGAGAAAGCAGAGCAGGATGCTCACGCAGGTCGCCACGAACCGTTCCAGCCCGGCCGTCAAGCCACCCGCACCGGCGTTCCTGAACACGAAGACCGTCGCGACGACGGTCCACATGCCACCGAGGAAGTCGTTCGACCGGCTCAATAGATCGGCCATGCCAAAGGTGATTGCTTCGTAGCTGAGCAGGCAGGCAGCCGTCAGGCCTGCCGCACATGCGGCATCCCATGCCGCTATTCCCTTGTGTCCAGACTTCTCGCCGATCCGGCTGACCTCGTTTTCCAGCGCGCCGAGGTGCCAAATGGCCCATCTATCCGCCATGGTTCAACACGACGCATTCGCGCAGGACATCGGAGAGACACCATTTCCAGGTCATCAGACAGCCGACCGAGCGATCGGGAGCACCGACAGGGATCGTACGCCCTGCGCGCCGTGGATCAGCACGCCCTCGATGTCGGCCGTTGCCGACGGGCCGGTCTGGAACACAGCGTAGTTTGCATCGCGCCATTCCGGGCGTTGGTAGGCATGGTGGATGTTGGGCAGGATGTCCGCCGGGTCGAGCAGGACGATCAGGTGCTGCGGTAGATAACCAAGGGTGTTCACGCCAAGCTGCTGGTCAGTCAGGCAGATTGATCCAGTTTCCGCAACGGCGAACGCAGCGCGGACGACACCGTAGTCCACATCGGCCAAGTCGGTCGGCTTCGTGCCCGGCGACAGCGTCCGGTTGCCCGCAACCTCCGGCACGTTGGAGCAGACCACCTTCGCGTCCTTGAGTTTGGCCTGCACGGCCGCCAGGGGATCAGCAGGGTTGGCCGCCAGCATTTCCCCGCCCATCGTCTGCAGGAGGTGGCCGAAGGCTGCCAGCAGGTCGGATGGCGCATTGCCGTCGAACAGCGGCACCAGGGGCTCTGGCCGCTCCAGCTTGGGCATGTGCGCCCGGATGGACGCGAGCACGGCGTCGCGGCTGCTCATGGTGTCATTTCCCCGGGCTTGCCGGCCCGGTTCTTCTGATACCACTGGTGGAAGGTTTGCGCGGGCACCGGCGGCACCTCCCGCCCCCGGCCCCAGGTGTTGAGGCGATTGTAGAGCACGAAGCGCGGCAGGTGCTTGAGCGCGCTGTCGGCTATGGGTAACGCCGCCCGATACAGCTTCGGGCTGGATAGGAGCAGCCCGGCTGCCTGCATCATCGCCTTCTTCAGGAACGGCAGCTCATGCGTTTCGGACATCACCGTGCGCCAGTCGGCAATCTGCTCGTGTATGTTAATCTTGACTGGGCACACATTGGTGCAGGAGCCGTTCAGCGTCGAGGAGAACACGACCTTGCTGTACTTCCGGGCGCTGAAGGTGGGATTCAGGATGACGCCGATCGGCCCGGCATAGGTGCCACCGTAGCTAAGGCCACCCGAGCGGCGATAGACCGGGCAGGTGTTCATGCAGGCACCGCAGCGGATGCATTTCAGCGAGGTCCAAAACTTCTCCATCCCCAGCCGCTCGGAGCGGCCGTTATCCACCAGCACGACATGCATCTCGCCGCCCGCGCGCGGACCGCGGAAGTGCGAGGTGTACTGCGTCATGGGCGAACCCAGCGCCGAGCGCGAAAGCAGCCGCACCATCACCGCCAGGTGGTCGAGCCGCGGGATGACCTTCTCGATCCCGCACGAGACGATGTGAAGCGGCGGCGTGTTGGCCGACAGGTCGGCGTTGCCCTCGTTGGTGCAGACAACCACCGTCCCGGTTTCGGCGACCGCGAAGTTGCACCCGGTCATCCCGGCATCGGCAGACAGAATCAGCGGCCGGGTCGCCTCGCGCTGCTGCTCGGCTAAGTAGTGGACGTCGCGCGAGTCCGGGTCGGAGCCGAGCTTCTCGGCGAACACGCGCGCTACGTCGGAGCGCAGCTTGTGGACGGCGGGCACCACGACATGGCTGGGCGCCTCGCCATCGAGCTGCTGGATGCGCTCGCCAAGGTCGGTCTCGATGATCTCGACGCCGTGCTCGCCCATGAACTCCCGGAAGTTGCACTCCTCGGTCAGCATGGACTTGCTTTTGATCAGCCGTTTGGCGCCGTGGTCGCGCAGGATGCCGAGCACGATCGCGTTGTGGTCCGCCGCGTCCTTCGCCCAGTGCACGTGGACGCCGTTGGCGCGCGCGTTGGTCTCGAACTGGTTCAGGTACTCGTCGAGGTGGGTAAGCGTGTGCTCCTTGATCATGGACGCCAGGCTGCGCAGCTCCTCCCATTCGGGGATGCCGTGCATCTCACGGTCGCGCTTGGTGCGCATGTCCCACAGCCGCTCGTCGTGCATCTTCTCGTGCTCGGTCGCGGCGATGAAGCGGTTGGCCGCCGCCGACTGGTCCACCGGGCGGTCACCGTGGATCGTGGCGCCACGCGGCGGCGGCTCCGCCCGGCCGGACGACATCGGCTGTGACGTACCCTCTGCATGATCCAGGCGGCGTCCGTCGTGGGTGGCGCCTTCGGCCGGGCCATGGTCGCGCAGCTCGCGGTGGAGCATCGGTGTCGTCTCGCTCATGCGCGTGCTCCGTTCAGGATTTTGGCGATATGGATGTGCTTCACGGCCACGCCGGCGCGGTCGGCGCAGCCCTGCTGGTGCATCAGGCATGAACTATCGGACGAGGTGACATATTCGGCGCCGCTCTGGAGTTGGTCGCGGACCTTGTCGTGGCCCATCTTGGCCGACACGCCTTCCTCGAAGACGGAGAACGTGCCGCCAAAGCCGCAGCACTCGTCGGGTCGTGCCAGCTCGACGAACTCGATACCGCGAATTTTCTGCAGCAGGTCGCGTGGCTTGGAGAACGATGCCTGCCGCAACTCGGACATGCTGGCGATGTGGAGCCCGCGCAGCGTGTTGCAGTTGTTGTGCAGCGCCACCTTGTGCGGGAACTCCGCCCAAGGGAATGCATCCACCTTGAGGATGTCGTGCAGGAACTCCACCAGCTCGAACGTCTTGGCACGCACCTGCTTGACCCCGTCCGTCTGCTCGATAGCGTCGAGGTTGTAGCGGACCTGGTTGACGCAGGAGCCGGACGGCCCGACCACGTAGTCGTATGGCGCGAAGTTCTTGACGAACAACGCTTCGGTCGCGGCGGACTCGGCGTGGCATCCGGTATTGGTCATCGGCTGACCGCAACAGGTCTGGTCGTAGGGGTAGTCTACGTCCAGTCCGAACCGCTCCAGCAGTTCCAGTGTCGCGATGCCCACGTCGGGCTCGAACGCATCGACGTAGCAGGGAACGAAAAGACCGATGCGCATGGTGACAGGCTCCGAGGCGATAAGGTTAGTCATAATTGGCAAGCTGGACCTTGCCCTTGAACACCCAGTAGACGACGAGGGTGTAGATGACCGTGATCGGCAGCACGACGATCCCGGCACCCCAGAACATGAACGACAAGCTGCTCTGTGGAGAGGCGCCCTGGTCGATCGTGATGGAGAACGGAACCATGTAAGGCAGGAACGATGCCGCCAAGGTGCCGAACGCCGCCAGGAAGATCAGCGCCGTCATCAGCAGCGGCAGCCAGTCCACCCGCCGCCGGATCGCCACCACCAACCCGGCGCAGGCGAGCACGCCGAGCAGCGGAAGCACCAGCATGGCCGGGCGCTCGGTCCAGCGGTGCAGCACCCGCAACTGCGCGACGAGCGCGTATGCGCCCGCGGCCAAGAGGAATAGCAGCACGCCGCCCAGCAGCCACGGCATGAACCGGTAGCCGAGGTCACGGGTGTCCGTCTCGGTCTTGTAGGTCAGCCATCCGGCCCCGAGCAGCGCATAGCCAAGGCAAAGCCCGAGGCCGCAGAGCATCGCGAAGGGACTGAACCAGCCGAATGCCCCGCCAACGTAGTGGCTGCCCTGCATCGGCAATTCCTGCACCAAGGCACCGACGGTGGCGCCCTGCATGAACGCCGCTACGATCGAGCCGCCGGAGAATCCGATGTCCCACAGCCACCGCAAACGGCGCGATTTGTAACGGAACTCGAACGCCACGCCGCGCAGGATCAGCGATAGCAGCATCACCAGCAGGGGCAGGTAGAACGCCGACAGCAGCACCGAGTAGACCAGCGGGAACGCGCCGAACAGCACGGCCGCCGCTACGACGAGCCACGTCTCGTTGCCATCCCAGACCGGCGAGATCGACTGCATCATGTGCCGTCGCGCCAGCTCGTTCGGCGCGACCGCGAACAGCATGCCGATGCCGAGGTCGAACCCGTCGAGCAACACGTATAGCAACAGCGATATCGCGAGTGCCACGGCCCAGAACTCAACGAGCCCACTCATTCTGCGGGTGCCGGGTTCGGGGCCGGGACGCCCGGGCTGCCTCCGGGTATGGAGAACGGACGCTTCGGGTTGGTCAGCGATTCCTGATGGTCCGGCGCTGGCAGCAGCCCGACCTTGAGCAGGCGGTAGATATACAGCGTGCCAGCGATGAAGATCAGCGCATACACGGCGCCGAACAGCACGAGGCTGACCGCCACCTGTGGCGTGGTCAGGAACGGCGTCACCGCCTCCGCCGTGCGCAACTGCCCGAACACGGTCCATGGTTGCCGCCCGGTCTCGGCCGTGAACCAACCCGTCAGCGTCGCGATGAAGCCGAGCGGGAACGAGCAGAAGATGGCCCAGAGCAGCCATCGCGTCTGTTCCAGCCGCCCGCGCACGTAATACAGCATGCCGCCCCAGGCCAGTACCAGCATCAGCACGCCGCAGCCGACCATGATGCGGAAGGTGAAGAACGGGATCGGTACGTCGGGCCGATCCGCCGCGGCGAAGTCCTTCAGCCCGACCTCCCTGGAGTGGAGCGTTCCGGTTGCGATCACGCTGCCGAGATAGGGTAGGCTGATGGCGTAGTCGTTGCGCTCGGTCGCCTGGTTCGGCCAACCGATCAGGACCTCGGATGCGGGCTGCTCGTCATGCCAACGCGCCTCGATGGCGGCGAACTTGGTCGGCTGGTATTTGTGCACCATGTCGCCGGTGAGATGCCCGAAGAACAGCTGCGCCGGCACCAGCACGCAGGCCAGCGCCAGGCCCATGCGCAGCATGGCCCGCGCCTCGACCTTGGTGGTCCCACGCAGGCTGTACCAGGCGCCGGTGGCAGCCACGCAGAACGAGGTCGTGACGTAGGCCGCCAGGATCATGTGGGGAAAGCGCACCAGCACCGCCGGGCTGAAGATGATCGCACTCCAGTCGGTCGGCACGAACACGCCCTCGGCCGCGATACTGAAGCCCACAGGCACCTGCATCCAGCTGTTGTTCACCATGATCCAGAACGACGACAGGCTGGTACCTACGCAGACCATCAGGCAGGCGATGAAATAGAGCACCGGGTGCAAGAGCCTGCGGCCGAACATCAGCACGCCGAAGAACGACGCCTCCAGCGCGAAGGCGGTGAAACTCTCATAGCCGAGCAGCGGTCCCTGGATCGCCCCCGTGCGGCGCGACAGCTCGCTCCAATTGGTGCCGAACTGGAAGGCCATGACGATGCCGGACACGACGCCGAGGCCGAAGGCGATCGCGAAGATCCGCAGCCAGAAGTCGAACAGGCGCCGATAGACGGGCTTGCCGCTGACGAGCGAGCAGCCCTCCAGATAGGTGAGCCAGGCTGCCAGCCCGACGGTGAAGGCCGGGAAGATGATGTGGAACGAGATGGTGAAGGCAAATTGGATGCGCGACAGCAGGAGGGCAGTGATGTCCACGGCGTGCGCTCCTCAGCGCAATAGGTTGGTGCGGGCGAGGTCGATGATTTCACGGCCACGGCCGTCGATCACGGCCTTCATCAGCCACATGCCGAAGCCGGCCGCCTGTTCGACGCCGATCTTCGGCGGCATGGCCAGTTCCTGCCGGGCAGACACGACGTCCAGCAACGCCGGGCCGTCATGCGCCAGCCATTCCCGCATCGCGCCTGCGAGTTCCGCCGGATCCTCGACGCGCTTGGCGAAGATGCCGGCACCCTTCGCCATGGCGGCGAAGTTCGGGTTGGTGAGTTCGATGGCGGTGTCGAGGAAGCCGGCGGCCTCCATCTCCATCTGCACGAAGCCGAGCGCGCCATTGTTCAACACCAGGACCTTTACTGGCAGCTTCTCCTGCACCAGCGTCAGCAGATCACCCATCAACATGGTGAAGCCGCCGTCGCCGGAAAACGAGATCACCTGCCGCCCCGGGAACGCCGCCTGCGCGCCGATCGCCTGCGGCATCGCGTTGGCCATGGAACCATGGTTGAGCGAGCCGATCAGCCGCCGCTTGCCGTTCGTCATGACGTAGCGCGCCACCCAAATGGCCGGCGTGCCCACGTCATACGTGATCACGGCGTCGGCCGCGGCTGCTTCGCTCAGCGTCTTGGCGACGAATTGCGGGTGCATGGTCCCGCCAGGTTTGCCGACGGCCAGTTCGTCGAGGCCCTGGCGTGCCTTGCGGTAGTTCGACAGGCTGTCATCGAGGTGGGCGCGGTCGGTCTTGGACGTGAGCCGCGGCAGCAACGCGTCGATCGTGGCGCCCACGTCGCCCACCACGCCCAGATCGATCCGGCAGCGCCGGCCGAGGTTCTCGGCGCGCAAATCCACCTGGGCGATCTTGCAGTCCGTCGGATAGAACTGCCGATACGGGAAGTCGGTGCCCAGCATGAGCAGCAGGTCGCCGTCCATCATGGCGTGATAGCCGGAGGTGAAGCCGATCAGCCCCGTCATGCCGACGCCGAACGGGTTGTCCCATTCCACGCCCTCCTTGCCGCCCAGCGCGTGCACGATCGGCGACTTGAGCGCGTCGGCAAGGCGCATCAGCGGGGTGTGGTGGCCGAAGCAGCCCCGGCCGCACAACAGTGTCACGCGGCTGGCGTCGTTCAGCAGCTTGGCCAATTCGTCCAGTTCACGGTCCTGCGGCCGGATCAATGCCGGGGCGGGAATCAGCGACGGCGACAGCGTCACGTCGGGCGCTGGCATCATGGCCACGTCGCCCGGCAGAACGATGACCGATACGCCGCCTTTCCCGATGGCGACGCGGATGGCGGTTTCCAGCACGCCGGGCAATTGTCCCGGGCCGGAGACCAACTCGCAGTAGTGGCTGCACTCCTTGAACAGGTCCTCGGGATGGGTTTCCTGGAAGTAGTTGCGGCCGATTTCGGCGCTCGGGATGTGCCCGGCGATGGCGAGAACCGGCACGCGCGAGCGCTGGCAGTCGTACAGGCCGTTGATCAGGTGCAGGTTGCCGGGCCCGCAGCTTCCGGCGCAGACGGCGAGCGAGCCGGTCAGGTGCGCCTCCGCGCCGGCAGCGAAGGCCGCCACTTCCTCGTGCCGGACATGGATCCAATCGATGTCCTTGTCCTTGCGGATGGACTCGGTCAGCGCATTGAGGCTGTCGCCGGCAAGGCCGTAGACGCGCTTAACCCCGGCTTGCTTGATCGCGGCGACGACAAGATCGGCAATGCTGGATTTGCTCATGGACGGGCTCGCTTTCTGGGTTGCGGTTCCGGCGAGCCGGTCAGGCGCCGGCGTAGCCTTGTCCGACCATGCCCTTGGGATCCATTACCTTGTCGTACGCCGCCGCATTCACGTCGCCCGAGGCGAGTGCGGCCTCCCGCAGGGTGCTGTCGTCCTTCATAGCCTTCTGCGCGATCTTCGCCGATTTCTCGTAGCCGATCGCCGGGCTGAGCGCCGTCACCAGCATCACGCTCTGGGCCACGTAGTGGGCGATGCGCTTCTCGTTCAGCGTCGTACCCTCGATCGAGAAGAGCCGGAACTTCTCGCAGCCGTCACCCAGGATACGGGCCGAGTGCAGGAAGTTGTTGATGATGATCGGCCGCATCGCGTTCAGCTCGAAGTTTCCCTGACTTCCGGCGAACGACACGGCGTTGTCCTCGCCCAACACCTGGATGGCGATCATCACCATCGCCTCGCACTGGGTCGGGTTGACCTTTCCTGGCATGATGGACGACCCGGGCTCGTTTTGCGGCAGCAACAGCTCACCCAACCCACAGCGCGGCCCGGAGGCCAGCCAACGCATATCGTTGGCGATCTTCATCAGCGCCACGGCCAGGCCGCGCAGGGCGGCATTGGCCCGGACCATCGCATCCAGCGAGCCCTGCGCCATGAACTTGTTGGGCGCCGTCACGAACGGCTTGCCGGTAAGCTCGGCGACCTTGGCGGCAACCTTCTCGCTGAACCCCTCGGGCGCGTTCAGCCCCGTGCCGACTGCGGTCCCGCCGACCGCCAGCGCCAGCAGGCCGCGGCGGCTGTCCGCGACCGCCTCGATGCACGCGCGAAGCTGCGCGGCGTAACCGGACCATTCCTGCCCGACCGTCAGCGGCACCGCGTCTTCCAGGTGCGTACGGCCGATTTTGACCACGTCCTTCCAGTCTTGCGCCTTGACCTCGATCTCTCTGGTCAGCGCCTCCAGCTGGGGAAGCAGCTTGGTATCGATCTCGGTCAGGGCAGCGATGTGCATCGCGGTCGGGAAGGTGTCGTTGCTCGACTGCCCCATGTTCACGTCGTCGTTCGGCGCCACCGGCTCCTGGCTGCCGAGCGTGCCGCCGAGCAATTGGATGCAGCGGTTCGAAATCACCTCGTTGACGTTCATGTTGCTCTGCGTGCCCGACCCGGTTTGCCAGACATAGAGCGGGTAATGGTCATCGAGCTGGCCGGCGATCGTCTCGTCCGCCGCCCGCACGATGGCATCGGCCTTCCATTGCGCAAGCCGGCCTTCGGCCGCGTTCACCAGCGCGCAGGCCTTCTTGACGGTGCCGTAGGCGTGATACACCTCTTTGGGCATCTTGTCGTTGCCGATCGAGAAGTGGATCAGGCTGCGCTGGGTTTGCGCACCCCAGTAGCGGCCTGCCGGAACCTGGACGTCACCCATGCTGTCGAACTCGCGGCGGTTGCCCTCCGCCTCAAGGCCGATCGGCACGTCCTTCATGGCGTGCCCATGCCCGAAGCCGAACATGCTCAGGATTCCTGCCGGTCGTAGTCCGGCTTGTAGGTCATGGCCTCGATCCAGGCCCGGATGTCCTTGGGGCGCTCGACCGTCGCAAGATCCTGGTCGAAGATGTATTCGGCGACCCGGGTCGCCGTCGTGATCTCGATCTCCAGAATCTGCGATTGCTTGGGGAACAGCATGCCCAGCGCGCGGTCGTCCTTGCTCACCTGGTCCGCACTGGCCTGGGCGGCCTCGATGAACATCTTGTCGGTGATGCGCTTGGGCCGGGTCGCGTAGACGGCGAGGCCGATGGCGGGGAAGATGTAGAAGTTGTTGGCCTGCCCGGGGTGATAGGTCTTGCCGTTCACCGTCACGTCCGGGAACTGCACGCCGCATGCGACCAGCGCCTTGCCGTCCGTCCAGGTATAGGCCTGCTCCGGCGTGCATTCCGCCTTGTCCGTCGGGTTCGACAGCGGGAAGATGATCGGCCGGTCGACGTTCTTGGCCATGGCCTTGACCACCGCCTCGGTGAACGCGCCGCCCGTAGTGGACACGCCGATCAGCACCGTGGGCTTGAACGCCTCCACCGCCGTCTTCAGGTCCTTGGTGGGCTCGGCCTTGCGAGCATAGACCTTCTGCGAGGGGCTGAGGTCGTCGCGGGACGGCTCGATCAGGCCGTGCACGTCGAACAGGGTGACCTGCCCTTGCGCGTCCTCCTTCTTGAGGCCTTCATCGACCATGGCCTCGACGATCATATTCGCGATGCCGATGCCGGCGGAGCCTGCGCCGAAGAAGAAGATGCGCTGGTCCTTCAGCTTGGTGCCGCTGATCTGCAGTGCGGTGGTCAGCCCGGCGATGGTGACGGAGGCCGTTCCCTGGATGTCGTCGTTGTAGACCAGGTATTTGTCCTTGTAGCGGGCCAGCAGCCGGATCGCGTCCGTGCCCTTCCAGTCCTCGAAATGGACGCACACGCCGGGGAAAACCTCGTTGGCGGCGGTGACGAACTCGTCGACCAGGCTGTCCAGATCGTCCTCGGAGGCGGGCGGGGCTTGGCGCAGACCGAGGTAGAGTGGGTCGGCGCGCATGGGTGCATTGGTGGTGCCGATGTCGAACAGCACAGGCAGCAGGCAGTCGGGCGGCACGGCGGCGCAGGCAGTATATAGTTGCAGCTTGCCGATCGGGATGCCCATGCCGTTGGTGCCGATGTCGCCCAGGCCCAGAATGCGGCCGCCGGAAGAGATGCAGATGAACCGGACATCCTGGTGTGGCCAGTTGCGCAGCACCTCGGCGATGCGGCCCTTCATGTCGCGGGTGATATACATCCCGCGGGCACGCCGATACAGGTGCCCGAAGGCGAGGCACGCGTCTGCGATGGTCGGGTCGTAGACGATCGGCACGAAACGCGCCGGGTCGGACATCAAGGTTTTGTAGAACAACGTCTCGTTGCGGTCGCAAAGGCCCATCAGGTACACGTAACGCTCAAGGTCGCTAGGCTTCTGGGCCAGGTGGCCCATCACGCGTTCGAGCTGCCGGTCGATCGTTTCCACTGCCGGCGGCAGCAGCCCTTCCAGGCCCTGTTCCTTGCGCTCGGCTTGGCTGAATGCCGTGCCCTTGCTCAGCACCGGATCGTCAAGCAATGCAACTCCGCTTACGCGAGCCTCATGGTATGTTTTCGCTAGCGTGTCCATCTGAAGTCCTTAGGAAATGATTATTGTGGGTAACGTGGATCGATTAGTTTTGGTTGCGGCAGGGCACGTCCATCAGCCAACTATATTAACGAGCATGACGGTACTGAGGCACTGAATAACCACCGTCTTATTTTGCGAATGGCTATGCAGATACGCACGATCGGTGGTGAACCTGATTGCACCGATGATCCACGGTGAGGACCTTTCCCCGTCACAGCTAAGATGGATCGTCCAACGCGGATCGTGATGGTGAGCAATCGTTCCCGAACCAGCTGCGGTTACCAGTTTAAAGTTGCCGCTACCCATCCTAGCGGTTCTGGCCTTACCCATCAGGCGTTCCTGTCGATCGGCGTGCACGAGGGAGGCACCGACGGATTTACTGTAAAACGCGCTCTTGCCGACATTGCTCCAGGCCCGCACAGACGCAGCTCCCACGCAGCCGGTTCCACCTTTGTCACATCCATGAAAGCCATCCATCACGCATTTCACCCGGGACGGGCCTGGCTGAGATAGGCTTGGCTCCATTCCTGGCTGAAGTGAGCCAAGTCCCTTGCCGGCCCCAACCGCTGTGCCTCGTAGTCGTTCAAGGCGGCGTCCGCGTTTCGATGTCCGCGGACCACCCTTCCCAACGCTTCAGCGTCAGCCAGACCGGTCAGCAATCCGGCTCCAGTCGCGGGCGCCGCCAGGTGGGCAGCGTCGCCCACGAGAACGACACGACCGCGGGTCAACCGGGTCGGTGCATATTCAGCAATCGGCGTCGCAAAGACCAAATTCGATGCGAAGCTGTGCTGGATCGCGGTCGCCAATGGTGCGGGCCATAGCTGACCGGCCAGCTCCTTTAGGCGAGACGTGAGACTTCGGCTCAATCCGTCCGGCCGCAGGCTGCGATGGACGGTGTCGGCGCGAACGCAGCCCGCCGCCTCGAACATGGCGGTCATGTCGGGATCGTACCAGGCCCAGTTGATCGAGCGCGTTCCCGGCACCACCCCGGAGTCAGGCCCGGGGATCAAATAGGAGACAAGCCGATATCGTCCACCAGCCCAAATCGAGCTTGGTCGTTCCGAAAACGCGTTTCGCACGTCTTGCGTCAGTGCGGCCTCATCGATCATTCCGCGCCAAATCCCGTAACCGGCGTAGCGGGCGTCCGTGTGATCCGGCGCTACAAACCGACGGGCCATGCTGCCCCGACCATCGGCGCCGACGATCAAGTCGGCTTCGAAGCTTGCCTCACCTGTCGTGGCCGTCGCCGAGTCCGGATCCGATCGCACACGCGTGACCGTTTGGCCGGCGAGGATCCTTATTCCCGGCTGCTCATGCGCGACGCCAAGCAACCAGCGATAGACCGCCATCCAGCGGGTACTGTCCCGTCCCGCTTGAACCACAGGCAGCGCCAATCGCCCTTCACCGCCGAACGCGGAAACGCCGGTCAATGCGGATAATTGGTGGCGGTCGATGCCCAGCCCGGTTCCCTCCGAGAACCGAAGGCTCCGTTCCAGCACGGTCACGCTCATCTTCTCGCGCGCAAGCCGGATCGCCGTCGCGAGTCCGACGAGTGACCCGCCGACCACGACCATACGCTCAAAAGGTCGGCTGGACTGCATTTCGTTTGATGCCGTGCCCTCAAACTGCTTCATGGTCGGCTGCATGCGGCGCTGCCGCCTCCCGCGCCTGCCAGTCGTGTCATGGGGTGAGGTCGCCTGCTTCGGCGATCGTAAGCTCGTTCTCAGCAGCACCATTTCGTCGAAACGACGCGGCTTCCTGGTATTCTGCCGAATTAAAATAGCGCCTCGCCGCGTCCATCGGACTGAATTCGATGATGACGAAGCGCTCGAATTGATCGGAGCCTTCAAGGGTCTCGTGAGCAGCGCCGCGGCTGATCACCTTACCACCAAATTGGTCCATAATCGCGGGAACACGGTCGGTATAAAGCTTGTACGTGGCGGCGTCGGAAATCTTCGCGCGGGCGATCCAGTTGCTGGGCATGGCTGGTCGTCCTACTCACCTGTAGGAGCGGCGGAACGGCTGCGCGCTGCATCGGTCACGATCGAGGCCCTGTGCGGAACCGGCCGCTGCCGCGAGTCTATCCGGAATGCCTCGTGCTCCTGGCTGACGACGGTCTCGAGTTCGTCATCCATGATGGTCACGAACTCATGGACCAACGTTCCGGGCGCGGGATCGGTCGTTTGACATGCCATAAGGTTCTCCAAGCTGTTTGCGTCGCCACGGAAGTTGGGCGCGTCCGGATCGCGCAGAGGGTCGGTCAGGCACGTCATCCCTACCCTTAGAAGGGAAGTGGCCGCTTCCTTATCAAGCGTCTCTGCATCACTGCTCCGTGTTGGATGCACGACTTGTTTAGGAAGCGGTTGCTTTCTAACTTCACTGAATGACGAAATCCTCCGACTTGTCCGATATCGATCCATCGCATTTGCCCTTATCCTTGGATCCGAACTTCATAACCGGGCAGGACGGCGTGATCACGGTGGACAAGATCGCCAACAAGATCCTGTTCCTTGACCCTTTGACGTACGATACCGTGCTAACCCTCGGGGGCTTCGCCCCGCGGGTGCATGAAGTGGCTGTCTCGCCGGACCGCAAGACGGCGTTCGTCCCGATCTACGGCGACGGCAAGCACGGCGACAATCCCAACCCCGGGCACCTCATCGCCGTGTTCGACCTGCAAGCCCGGCTCCATGTCGGCGACATCAGCACGGCCCCCTACGTCGCGCCGCATGGACTGCGTTGGGGTCCGGAAGGTCAGCTCTACTGCGTCTGTGAGAATAGCGGCGTCGTGCTCGAGCTGGATGCGGCGTCGTGGGATATCCGCCACGTCATCGAAGTCGGGTCCAACAAGGCGCACCGCATGGAGGTGCTGCCGGACGGGAGCAAGCTCTATACCGAGAACGAGGAGGACGCCTCCGTCTCGGTCATCGATCTCAGACGCCGCAAGCGCATCGGCAAGATCGACACCCCCGGCGCGCTCGCCGGGATCGGGCTGTCCCCCGACGGCAAGACGGTGATCCTGGTGGACGCGACGAAGCCGCAGATCTTCGTTGTGGACACTGCCACCGATACCATCACGCGAACCGTCGAACTGCGCGGGCACGCAGAGCCGGCGCAAATCGCGCGCTACAGCCCGGACGGCAAGTATCTGGTGATCACAAGCTTTGAGGAACCCTTGGCCACCATCCTCGATCCGGCGCTGGAGACGCAGCGCCTGGTCCGCCTGGGCCAGGGTCCGATGAACATGGCGTTCCACGCCGACGGGCGAACGGTCCTGATCGCGAACCAAGGCGACGGCACGATCTGCGTCATCGATATGGTGTCGGCCAACGTCCTCCGCTCCGTGCCGGTGGGTCAGGGCGTCGAGACGTTGTCGTTCTTTTGAGGGGTCGCGATCATGCCTGACTGGACCCACCGCGCTGTTACGCGGACCTTCGACGTCCCGGGATTCCGCTGCGATAGCGGCGAGCGCACCGACCTGCGGCTCCATTGCCGGATGCTCGGGGACCTGGCGCCGAATGGCGGCAACGCGGTGCTCATGCTCCACGGCACCGTCGGGAACGGCAAGCAGTTCCTGCAACCGGACACAGCCGACGCGCTGTTCGGCCGCGGCCAGCCGCTAGATATCACCAAGTACTGCATCGTCCTGCCGGACGCCATCGGCCACGGCTTGTCGAGCAAGCCGAGCGACGGCCTGGGCACTGCCTTCCCGCGCTACGGCTACGGCGATATGGTGCGGGCGCAACACCTGGTCGTGCAGCATCTCGGCCTGGAGCGTCTCCGCCTGGTGTTGGGGACGAGCATGGGTGGGATGCACACGTGGATGTGGGGGCAGGCCTATCCCACGCTGATGGACGCCCTGATGCCGGTCGCCAGCCTGCCGGAGCGGGTGACCGGGCGGAACCTGCTGATGCGCCGCATCATGCTGGCGCTGCTCCGGCCCGATGGCGGCGGGTTGGGTCACGCGGGCTTGGGTCCGGCCTGGAACCTGTTCAAGTTGCTGGTCGACAGCCCGGTCCGCTTGTCCGAGCAGCTCGAGGATACCGCCGCCGCCGATGCGCACGTCCGCGAAATCGCCGCAGAGGCAATGGAGGCAGAGGACGTCGACAACGTGATCTGGGAGCTCGAGGCGTCGCGCGACTACGACCCGGCGCCCGGGCTTGGCCGGATCACGGCGCCGCTGCTGGCCGTCAACTTCGCCGATGACGAGATCAACCCTGCCGCGCTGGGCGTACTGGCGCGCGCCATCACAAAGGTTTCCCGGGGCCGTGCCGTCACGCTCCCGGCTGGACCGGAAACACGCGGTCATCAAACGCTTCAGGTCGCGCGGTTGTGGGCCCATTGCGTGGCCGAACTTCTGGATGCGACGGCGCAAGCGGACGCGGTTACGTCATGAGGATGGGTGTCAACACCTACCTGTGGACCAACGCCTTTGCCCTGGGCGATATCGGCCTGATCGAGCATGTGAAGACCCTGGGCGCCGACGGGATCGAGTTCGCCCGCTCGGGCTTCGACGGCTTCCCCGCCGAAGCCGTCCGGGCCGAGCTGGAGCGGCTGGGCATGGGGTGCACCCTCTGCACCTCCCCGCCTGACGCCGAGCTGGGCATCATCCACCCATCGGCGAAGGCCCGCGCCGACGGAATACGTTTCCTGCGGCAGGCCGTCGCGGTCGCGGAGCGCATCGGGGCCGAGACGATCGTCGGCCTGCTCTACGCGAAGGTCGGCTGGTTCACCGGTCAGCGGCGCACGCGGCAGGAATGGGACTGGGCCGTGTCCGCCTTCCAGGCGCTGCGGCCGGATCTGGAGCGAGCGGGGGTGACGCTCGCCATCGAACCCGTCAACCGGTGGGAGACGTTTTTCCTCAACACCGCGGCGGACGGGGCGGCTCTCTGCGACTCGATTGACGATCCGAGGATTGGTTTGCTGCTCGACACTTCGCACATGGCCATCGAGGAGAAGAGCCAATCGGCGGCCGTGCGTTCGGCCGCGCGGCACCTGCGCCACGTGCACGTGGCCGAAACCGACCGCGGCACCCCCGGCACGGGCCAGACGGACTGGACTGGACTGTTCCAGGCCCTGCATGACGTGGCATTCGATGGCTGGTGCGTGATCGAGAGCTTCGCCTGGAACAAGCCGGAGATCGCGGCCGCGACCCGCTGCTGGCGCGACCTGGCCTCGTCGCCGGAGACGCTGGTCAAAGACGGGTTGGCGTTCCTGCGCGAGGCGAACAAGGCCGTGGCCGGCCGTGGCAACGCCGGGCCACCCGGCTGCACGCGCGACATCTTCGAGGAGACAGAGAACCATGGCTGACTTCACTGGCAAGACCGTGATCGTGACCGGAGCAGGCAGCGGAATGGGCGCCGCGACGGTCAGCCGCTTCGTGCGCGATGGTGCGTCGGTCGTCCTGGCCGGGCGCCGCGCCGACAAGCTGGCCACGGCGGCGGCCGGGCTGCCGCAGGAGCGCGTGTTTCTGCAGCCGACGGACGTTACCGACGAGGCGGCGTGCGCGGCCCTGGTCGCGGCGGCCGTGGCGCGCTTCGGTCGCCTGGATGTCCTCGTCAACAATGCCGGAACGGCCCTGTTCGGCGGCTTCATGGACACGCCGACCGACGCCTGGCGCGCCCTGATGGCGACCAATTTCGAGGGCGTCATCCACTGCACCCGATCCGCCCTGCCGCATCTGCTGGCAAGCCGCGGCAATATCGTCAACGTCTCTTCCGTCTCCGGTCTCGGCGGCGATTGGGGCCTGAGCTTCTACGATGCGTCCAAGGCGGCGGTGACGAACCTGACCCGGGCGCTAGCCCTGGAGTTCGGCGCACGAGGCGTGCGGGTCAACGCGGTGAACCCGAGCCTGACCACCACCGACATGGCCGGTGGCATCATGGGCAATCCCGAGATGATGGCGAAATTCGCCGATCGTATCCCGCTCGGCCGCGCCGCCGACCCGGCGGAAATCGCCGACGTGATCGCATTCCTGGCAAGCGACGACGCCCGCTTCGTGACCGGGGTGAACCTTCCTGTTGATGGTGGCCTGACCGCGTCCAACGGGCAACCCCGCCAAGCTTGAGGTGGCAAAACCAATTAGCGCGTTGTAGGAGTAAAAAGCTTGGCTGCTTTCATCGACGTCCATACTCTCATCTTGGCTGGCCGACTTCTTGTGGGCGGCCTTTTCATCGTCGGCGGCATCACTCATTGCTTCGTCTTGCCCACCATGGCCCGGCAGATGACCGAGCGTGGCGTCCCCTTCGCCAAACCGGCGCTCATTGCTGGGTCTCTGTTCGAGATTGCCGCGGGACTGGCCGTCATGATTGGCTGGCTCGTCCCACTTGCGGCAGGCTCCCTCATCGTCTTCACCATCGCAAGTTCATGCATGATGATGAATTTCTGGTCGTTGAGCGGCGAGAAGCGCATGGCCGCAATGGACGGCTGGACGTCGAACCTTGGTGTCATCGGTGGCCTGCTGATCGTCGCGGCACTTGCCTGAGCGTGCCGCCGCCGCGCACGCCGAGGCGCAGCCGACGGTGGCCCGCACGGCGACGTTCCGTGCGCTGGTCTTCGCTGGCGGCATGGCGTTCCTGGCAGGCGCGACCGACGCCTATGGCTTCGTGAATCTCCAAGGCTTGTACGTGTCGTTCATGAGCGGCAACACCACCATGCTCGGCATGGCGTTGGGCGGCGGCGGCCTCGCACGTGCGGCCACCATCGCCGGGCTGATCGGTATGTTCGTGGTCGGCGCGGCGGCCGGAGAGGTCCTGTTCAACCTTGCTGGACGGTTTCGGGTGGCTGCCGTGCCGATCATGGTTTCCGTCCTGCTCTGCATCCCACTGGCCATGCCGGGTTGGACAGCCGTTGCCCTCGTCTTGGCCATGGGCGCGCTCAACGCCGCCATGAGCAAAGTCGGCAGTGCGAGCATAAGCCTGACCTACGTCACCGGAGCGCTGGTAAAATTCGGCCAGGGCGCCGGCAATTGGCTGACGAGACGGCGCGCCGATATCTCGTGGCTGTTGCAGGCTCCGATGTGGATGAGCCTGCTCGCAGGTTCCATCGCGGCCGCGATGGTGCAGCGACTTGGGGCAGAGCGGCCGTGGCCGCTGCTGGTGATTGGATTGCTGCTCACAAGCTGTGCGTTGTGGTACCAGACTCATCGCTCCGATCACGCGAACGGCAATACTCCAAAATCTTGAATAGAAAGTAGATGTTTCCTTATTTGGTACATGAATGACAGCGGTAACACGGCATTGCGCAAACGCGGCCCCGGCCGGCCTCGGGAGTTCGACATGGACGCCGCCTTGGATGCGGCCCTGCTGGTGTTCCGCGACCGCGGCTACCACGCCGCGTCGCTTGCCGAGTTGGGCGCGGCCATGAACCTCACCGTTGGCAGCATCTACAAGGCTTTCAGCGACAAGCGGGCGATCTTCATTGCAGCGTTCGACCGGTACACTGGACTTCGGAAACTCCAACTCAGTCGGCGGTTGGAGCGGGCGCAAAGCGGGTTGGACAAGATCCGCGCCATGCTCGACTTCTACGCCGAATCCTCGCATGGACCAGAAGGCCGGCTTGGCTGCCTGGTGGTGGGCAGCATCACGGAACTATCTCTTTTCGACGCCGAGATCACAGGCCGTCTTGTTGCGTCCCTGCGACGCGTCAAGAAGCAGTTTCGCGACTTCATCGAGTTGGGCAAGTCGGATGGCTCCGTGTCGGCGACCATCGACCCTGAGGCATCGGCCTCCCTGCTCTTGGCCCTCGTCCAGGGCTTCCGGGTTGTTGGCAAGACGGGCCGGACCCGGGCCGAGATGATGACCGCGGTGAACGAAGCGATGCGGCTGCTCGAGTGAGATTTCGGTAAATTAGGAAGCAGTCGCTCCCATGCAGTCCCACTCCCTTCGCACACCCGCGCCTCTTGTCCTTCCGCGGCATGAAGTTGTCATGTCGACATGGCTCGGCCTGCTGCTCGCGACGGCGTGCGGCCTCATCGCCGCCAACATCTACTACGCCCAGCCCCTCGTCGGACCGATCAGCGCGGCGCTTCACCTGTCGCCGCGCGCGGCGGGACTGATCGCGACGATGGCGCAGGTCGGCTACGGGGTTGGCCTGCTGTTGGTCGTGCCGCTTTGCGACCTTTTCGAGAACCGACGCCTGGTGTTCCTGACCCTCTGCGTCGCCGTGCTTGCCCTGCTTGGTGCGGCGGTATCGACGAGCGCGGCTGCGTTCCTGGCTGCGGCGGCCTTCATCGGCCTGGGCTCGGTCGCCGTTCAGATCCTCGTGCCGTATGCTGCGCATCTAGCCCCGGACGCGTCGCGCGGCCGCGTGGTCGGCAATGTCATGAGCGGGTTGATGCTCGGCGTCATGCTGGCCCGGCCTTCCGCCAGCCTGGTCACTGAGGCGCTGTCGTGGCGTGCCGTGTTCGTAATCTCGTCCGCCCTCATGGCCGGCCTTGCTGTCGTGCTGTGGGTGACATTGCCGCGGCGCCAGCCTGAGCCGGGCATGGGCTATGGTAGCCTGTTGGCATCGATGGTGCGGCTGGTGCGCCATACGCCGGTCCTACGGCGCCGGGCGCTCTACCAGGCGTGCCTGTTCGGGGTGTTCAGCCTGTTCTGGACAGCGGTGCCGCTTCAACTGGCTAACCGCTACCACCTGTCTCAGAACGGCATCGCGCTGTTTGCCCTCGTTGGGGTGACCGGCGCCATTGCGGCGCCGCTGGCCGGCCGCATGGCCGACCGGGGCTGGAGCAAGCCGGTCACTGCACTGGCCATGTCATCCGTCGCGGCGGCCCTGCTGCTTGGCCTGCTGGGCTCGTGGCCATCAGGCCTCGGCCTCCTCATCCTAGCTGCCGCGGCGATCCTGCTGGATTTCGGCGCGGCTGCCAGCGGGGTGATTGGCCAGCGGGCGATCTATGCGCTGAATGCCGCAGCCCGCGGCCGGCTCAACGGCCTTTACATGGCGACCTTCTTCGGCGGCGGCGCCATCGGATCGGCCCTCGGCGGGTGGAGCTATGCGGAAGGTGGCTGGCCACTGACGATGACGTGCGGGCTGCTGCTGCCGCTGATCGCCCTGGCCTACTTCCTGACTGAAAAATCGGAGCCGCAATCATGACTGCACACGACACGCTGCCGCCTGCCTCTGGCGCTGCCAGGATGATCGACGCGGTGCCGCCGTCCCGGCCCGATCCGCATTTGCACGGGTTCGAGCACAGCTTCCGCACCGTCGATGGCGTTCGGCTGCACTATGTCGCCGGGGGAAAGGCGGGTGGCGCCGTGGTTGTCCTCCTCGCCGGGTTTCCGGAGAGCTGGTACGCGTGGCGCAAGATCATGCCGCTGCTTGGATCGGCTTACCGGGTGATTGCGCCGGACCTTCCTGGGCAGGGCGATTCCGACCGCCCGGCCGACGGCTATGACACCCAGTCCCTCGCCGTGGCCGTGCATGGCCTGTTGCAGCAGATCGGCGTTGACCGCTATTTCCTGGCCGCCCACGATGTGGGGGCCTGGGTCGCATACCCTTATGCGGCAATGTTCGGCGACGAGGTCCGGCGCCTCGTCCTGATGGACGCCGGCATTCCCGGCATCACCTTGCCGGACGCCCTGCCGACTGCGCCGGACCAAGCCTGGCGCACCTGGCACTTCGCCTTCCACGGGCTGCAGGACCTTCCCGAGTTGCTGCTTTCAGGCCGCGAGGCCGAGTACCTGGACTGGTTCCTGCGGCGCAAGACGGCCAACCCGGAAACGTTCTCGGACGCTGACGTCCAGGAATACCTTCGCGTGTTCAAGAAGGAGGGCGGGCTGCGGGCCGGGCTCGCCTACTACCGCGCCGCATCCGTCTCGGCACAACAAAACCAGGCGCTGGCTGCCCAGGGCAGGCTGGCGATGCCGGTGCTTGCTCTCGGCTCCGACCAGGGCTCGATCTCGGACATGGCGACGCCTTTGCGCGCCTATGCGGACGAATTGAGCGGCGGCTCGATCCCCTTCTGCGGCCATTTCCTACCCGAGGAACAGCCCGAGGTGGTCGCGCGGGAACTGCTTCAATTCTTCGGGCAGGCTTGAGGAGGTGGGGACCGCGACGATCGGCTTCATCGGGTTGGGAGGCATGGGGCAGGCGATCGCCCTCAACCTGCTGCGTGCCGGACACGGCATGATGGTCTGGAACCGTTCACCAGGTTCTGCGCAGCCCTTGGCAGCGGAGGGCGCCCATGTTGCCGCCAAGGCCGAAGAGGTCGGAGAGGCCAGCATCGTCTTCTCCATGCTGGCGGATGACCACGCAGCCCGCTCGGTGATCCTGGATGGCGGCGTGCTAGATGCGATGCGCCCTGACGCCGTCTGGGTCAACCTCGCGACGGTGTCGGTTGCCTTCGCCCGCGAAATGGCTGGGCACTGCCGCGACCGCGGGCTCGGCTACGTAGCGGCCCCGGTCCTCGGGCGACCCGACGCCGCAGCGTCAGGCAAGCTCCAGATCCTCGCCGCGGGCGACCCGGACCAACTCGCGAAGGTCCAGCCATTGTTGGACGTCGTCGGTGCGAAGACTTGGCGCCTTGGCGACGAACCCGAGAAGTCGAACGCAGCCAAGCTCGCGACCAACTTCATGATCGCCGCCGCCATCGAAGCGATGGGCGAGGCGGTCACGCTAGCCGAGGGCTACGGCGTATCCGGCCCGTCGTTCCTGGACATGATTGCGTCCACGCTGTTCGCCTCGACGATCTACAAGGGATACGGCGGCATGATTGCCAAGCGGCGGTATGAACCAGCCGGCTTCGCCATGAAGCTTGCCTTGAAGGACATCCGACTCGTGCTGGAGGCGGCCGAGCACTCCTCAATGCCCATGCCGTTCGCGAGCGTGCTGAAGGACAGCTTTCTCGACGGCATTGCCCACGGGGATGGCCACAAGGACTGGTCAGCCTTGGCTGACACGTCGGCGCGCCGTGCTGGCAGGACGACATAGCGGGAGCTATCCACAGGGCAAGCCCAGGAGCGTTGCCAGTGCTGCATCAGAAATCCTTTCTCAAGAGAGACATGACCATGGCCCGACCGAGTCGACCCCGGGCCCTGACAGGCTCTGCTCGGCAGCGCTGCCCGCTCAGCCAGGCCACTTTCCACGGCATTTGGGCAGTGGCTTTTTGTCTTCAGGCGAGCACCTGCTTTGCCGAGCCGGCTCCGGCTCAGGTTCGGCCGTTCATACAGTCCGTGGCCCTGTTTGACGTTCTGCCGAACCGGACCAAGGAGGCTCTGCCGCTTTTGCGTCGCTACGCGGCCAACGCGCGACGGCAACCAGGCTGCACCGCTTTTGAGCTGGTCGAAGAGTTGCCTTCGATGACCAACCACTTCGCGATGCTCGGAACCTGGCGCTCAGACGACGACCGGAAGAGCTACGAGGGCACCAACGACGCCCTGACATTCCGCAACGCACTCCAGCCCTTCACGGCAAGCCCCGTAGATGAGCGCATCTATAGGGACGTCGCGCCGTGACAAGATCGACTACCTCTTGGACGCGGTCGCCTGGCCTTACCGAGATCTATCAGCATGGCTGACAGCCATTACGACGTGATCATCATAGGGTCCGGGCCAGGCGGCGGCTCGATGGCGTGGCGGCTTGCGCAAACTGGCAAGCGCATCCTTCTTATTGAGCGCGGCGACTACATCCTCCGCGAACCACGTAATTGGGACAGCCAGGAGGTTATCGTTGACGGCCGTTACGTTGCCGACCGGACCTGGCGCGGCCACGACGGCACCAAGTTCCAGCCCCGGATGCATTCCTGTGTCGGCGGCAACAGCAAGTTCTATGGTGGTGTCCTGCTTCGGCTGCGGGAGCAGGATTTCCGCGAAACCCGTCACGAGGACGGACTGTCGCCAGCTTGGCCCGTTTGTTACGACGAGTTCGAGCCGTACTACCAGCAGGCCGAGGATTTATACCACGCCCACGGTCTGCGGGGCGAGGACCTGACTGAGCCGCGGGCCCCCAACCCCTACTCTTATTCGCCGGTCGCTCACGAGCCGCGGATCAAGGAACTCGCCGATGACCTGAAGCGGGGCGGCCTGCATCCGTTCCACCTACCTATGGGCGTCCGCCTCGATGAGAAGGATGGCCGCGTGCTGCCCAACTCGCCCTGCATCAAGTGCGAGTCGATGAATGGCTTTCCTTGCCCGACGGATGGCAAGGCGGACGCCCAGGTCATGTGCGTCGACCCCGCGCTACGCGACTGTCCTAACCTCGAACTGACCACGAACACTGATATCGAGCGCCTCGTCACCGACGCGGCGGGACACAGCGTCACGGGCGTCGTCGGAACGCGTGCGGGCGTCGCTTTCGAAGCCTCGGCAGACCTCGTCGTGGTCGCGTGCGGCAACGCGGCGCTGCGACGCGATGCGGCTCGGCAGCTGGGTGAGGACAGGATATGAAATTTCTCCTGATTGGCATGGCCATGCTCGCAGGTGTGACCATCCCGCTCCAGTCGGCCGCGAACGCCGAACTCAACAAAGGATTCGGCCAGGTCGCGGTCGCAGCCCTCGCGATCTATGTCGTGGCGTTGTGCGGCTTGCTCGTATGCGCGCCATTCTTCGGCGTGTCCCTGCGCGGCCTTGGCATGCGCGCGGTCACGATTCCCTGGTGGGCCTGGGGCGGCGGGTTGTGCAACCTCCTTTTCGTACTCGCGGCCGCCTTGACGACGCAACGCCTCGGCGCGGCCGCCTTTACGGTGACGATCGCGACAACAGCAACCGTCCTCTCGATTGCGCTGGACAATTTCGGCTGGCTCGGCCTGGCGCAGCATCCTGTGTCATGGCTGCGCACGGCTGGCGCCGTTCTGGCCATCGGCGGTGTCGTCCTCGTGTCCCTGTTTTGAGGGCAGAGCGTCGGTTCGGCCAAGGCCGTGGGCGCGATGGTGCGCCCTAGAGAAGGAGGCTTGAGCATGGCACAGTTTGACGGGCAGCGCGTCGTCATCATCGGAGGGAGCTCCGGCATCGGCCTCGCCACCGCGAAAGCGTTCGCCGCAGCCGGCGCGCACGTCGTGGTCGCCGCGCGGGCTGGCGACAAGCTCCTACGCGCAGCCGATGAGGTGGGGCACGGCGCGACGGCCCTGGCTATCGACACCGAGGACGACGCGGCGATCGTAGCCGCGTTCGCGGGCGGGCCGTTCGACCATGTTGCCATCACGGCCGCGCAGACCGTGACCGGCGGGGTGCGCGGGATGTCGCTTGAGGACGCCTACAAATCGATGAACTCGAAGTTCTGGGGCGCCTACCGCGTCGCACGTGCGGCCCGCATCACCGACACGGGCTCGCTGACCTTCATCTCCGGCGGCCTCGCCGTGCGCCCTTCCAAGGCTTCGGTGTTGCAGGGCGCGATCAACGCCGCGCTGGAGGGCCTGGCACGCGGGCTCGCGCTCGAACTTGCGCCGGTGCGGGTAAACGCCGTGTCACCCGGAGTCATCGAAACGCCGCTCCATGACAAAATGGACCCGGCGGCACGGGATGCCATGTTCAAGGCAACCGCGGCGCGGCTTCCAGCTGGGCGTATCGGCCATGCCGACGACATTGCGAATGCCATCCTGTTCGTCGCCGCGAGCGGCTTCGTCACTGGAGCCACGTTTCGGATCGACGGGGGTGCTGCGGTCGCGTGAGGCACAAGCGAAGGTTCCGACTCCAGATACCGCCGGCATCAGCCGGAGATCTTCCGCATGGTTGGCTAAAGCAAGAATGGGCAATCCCCATTCGCACAAAAGGAGACTTCGATGGCGATCAGTGACAAGCCGGTTATTACCAAACAGGGCCAGGAAAACCAGGACTCCGGGCAATCGGGTGGACTGCAACTCTTGACCGGGGTTGGCCAGCAGAACACGCCGACAACCCGGATTTGGCTCGGCAAAGCCACGAACGCCCCTGGCACGCGCTCACTGCCGCACCATCACGGGGAGGCGGAAACGGCCTTTTACGTGATCTCGGGCCAACTTCGGATGTTCTTCGGCAAAGATTTCGCGGAATACATCGACGCGATGGAGGGCGACTTCGCCTTCGTGCCGGCGGAGATGCCGCACATCGAGGCGAACATGAAGCCGGATACACCGCTATCGGTGCTGGTGGCGCGTTCACCGAAGGACATCCTGATCAACCTTCCTGACGTCAAGGATGCCGCTCTTGCCGGCTACCGCCGCGGATGACGTCCGGTGGCAAACAGACCGCAGATTTGGCGGCAGCGTGTGTCAAGAGAGTGATGCTGCAAGCTGTCATCACGCCGGACAAGTTGTTGATGGCCTGATTGCACGTGCTGACCTTGCTCTCAATCGACCCGTGTGACAACCGAAGGACCTAATCGTGACCGCTGACCGCATAGACGTTCATACCCATCTCGTGCCGCCTTTCTGGGCCAAGGACCTGCCCCTGCATGGTGGTGACCCGTCCGGCTGGGGTGCGCCCGACTGGTCTCCCGAACAACTTATCGCCTTCATGGATGACGAGCGGATCGCAGTCAGCATGTTGTCGCTCACTGCGCCGGGCATCGAGGGCTGGAAGGGTCCCGACCGAATTGCCGTCGCGCGCCAAGTGAACGACTACGGCGTCGGGTTGGTGGCGCGCCACCCGGATCGGTTGGGCTACTTCGCGACCCTCGCCCTGCCAGATGTCGACGCCGCTCTTGAGGAGATAGGCCGTTGCTATGACGGGTTGGGCGTCGATGGTGTTTGCCTGCACAGCAACTTCGAAGGGATCTATCTCGGCGACGATCGCTTCCTCCCGATCTGGGAGGAGCTTGAGCGCCGGTCCGCCGTCGTCTTCGTTCATCCCACCACGCCGGAAGCGACCGTGCTGCCGGGCATACCGGGCCCTATCGAGGATTATCCCGCTGACACGACACGAGCCGCGCTGCACCTGGTGGTGGCCGGTCACATGAGCCGCTTCACGAACGTCAAGGTCATCCTTTCGCACGGCGGCGGCTTCCTGCCGTATGCCGCAAGCCGCTTCGCCGAGCTGACCGCCTCGCTCACGCCTGATCGGTCGGCCGAGTCGCTGCTGGACGAGATGGGGCGGTTCTATTTCGATACCGCGCTCGTGGCACCCAGCGGGCTACCGAGCCTGCTGGGCTTCGCCCAGCCCGGCCATATCCTCTACGGCACAGACTATCCCTACGCCTCGACCCAGGTGTCCAAAACCTTCACGCGCCGCTTGGATGAGGCCGAGGGTCTGGCGCCTGCTAAGCTGTCAGAGATCAACACCGGCGCCCGTGCGCTGTTCGTACGCCTGAACCACCCGGGATAAGCAACTTCTATCCCGCCCGCCATTGAAGCAGAGGTTTGACGCCATGAGCATGTCCCGCCGCCACATACTTGGAACAGGTGCCGCCGCCGGGGTCGCCGGGTTCGCCGCTGCGGCGGCAGCGGGGACGCCCGGCAACCCCGATGAACCGCAGCAAGGGATCGGCACCACGCAGGGCAACCCGCGCGCGGCTGTCGACCCCGGCCCGCAAAACCCGGCAATCGCCGGGCAATTTCCAACGGCCGTGTCCCCTCCCCCGACCGACGTGGGCGATCTGCCGCAGTTCTGGGCGTCCTTCAACAACGCGCCCCGCCGCATCCAGGCAGGTGGCTGGGCGCGGCAGGTGACCCAGGCGGACTTCCAGGTCGCCACGGAAATCTCGGGCGTGAACATGCGCCTCGACGCCGGTGGCATCCGGGAATTGCATTGGCACCAGGCGGCGGAGTGGGCCTACATGAGCTACGGCGCCTGCCGCGTCACCGTCTACGACCCCTCCGGGCGGGCCTACGTCGCCGACGTCAAGGAAGGAGACCTTTGGTACTTCCCTGCCGGCTACCCGCATTCGCTGCAAGGCCTCGGCCCCGACGGGTGCGAGTTCATCCTCGCCTTCGACAGCGGCAAGCAGTCGGAGTTCAACACGCTGCTCGTAACCGACTGGATGGCGCACACGCCATTGGACGTCCTGGCCGAGAACTTCGATGTGCCGGCCGAGACGTTCAGCAAGCTCCACACCCACAACCTCTGGATTTTCCAGGGCGCGGTGCCCGGTCCCGTCGTCGCCGACCAGAATGCCGTGAAGGGCGCCGCCGGTGCGCCCCCCAATCCGTTCACCTACTCGCTAGCGAGCGGCCCGGTGACTCGGCAGACCAAAGGCGGCTTGGTGCAGGTTGCCGATAGCAGCAACTTCAAAGCCTCGACGACCGTCGCCGCAGCCCTCGTCACCGTTCGGCCTGGCGGCCTGCGCGAGATGCACTGGCACCCGAATGCCGACGAATGGCAGTACTACGTCAAGGGGTCGGCACAGATGGGCGTGTTCAACACCGGGCCAGCCGCGGTTACCACCGACTTCAAGCCAGGAGACATCGGCTACATTCCCCGCAATCTCGGACACTACATCAAGAATGTCGGCGATACCGATTTGGTGTTTCTTGAGATCTTCAAAGCAAGCAGCTTCCAGGATATCTCGCTTTCGGGTTGGCTGACCCATACGCCCGCAGCGCTCGTGTCAGCCCATTTTAACGTGCTCACCCAGGATATCGCTAAATTCCCGAGCGGTGTCCCCGACGTGATGCCGCTATGACTTTGACACACCACTGACGCAGCCTGACGCCTTGGCGGCCTCCAACCGGCGCACTGCCTCACTCAAACCGGAGGCGTTGACACCGGTCGCCCGCGCGCCGTTACGGAAGCCGCCAGCCGGGCCACACCGAGGAACGCTGGAAGGTCGCCAAGATCCCTCGCATTGTTCTCAATCCGGACCTCCTATGTGGATTGTGGCTAGTTATCGCGCGGGGCACCAAGGCGTAGTTACGGGCTGCCGCAAAGGGGAACCGGAGAAACTTTATGACCAGCTCTTGAAGCATGATGGCAGCGCTGGAAGAGACTGCGCGCTCACGATCCGCTCGCCGAAAGCCATGCCGACCGATTCCGCCACGCCCTGGCCCAGAGGGCCGGTGGTCAGCTCGATCCCGTCCGCACGGTGATACTCGGGATTGCCAGACGTCTTACTGCCGACCTGGCGAAAGCGCTTCAGCTCCTTGATCGGCATGTCCTTGTAGCCGGTCAGGTAAAGCAGACTGTAAAGCAACATCGAGCCATGGCCGTTCGACATGAAAACCGGTCACGATCCAGTGCGGCTCCGCCGCGTCGAACTGCATGAAGTCGCGGAACAGCACCATCGCGATGTCTGCCATACCCATTGGCGCGCCCGGATGACCGCTTTGCCTGCTGCACGGCATCCGAGGACAGGAACCGGATGCAGTTCGCCATTTTGCGAAGGTGTAAATTCTGCGCCGCGGGACAGGCTTCGGCTGCAACGAGGTGAAGGGCACGAGCATGTTGTCGCTCGCCCGCGATCTGGACGTTCGGTACGAGACTGCGTTCGTGCTGGCGTATAAGCTGCGCGAGGATATGGCAGCCAGCGTGAGGGGGCTGCGGATCGGCGGCGAAGAACGGGTGGCCGAGGACTTTGTTGCATGAACCTCCGCCGGGGCGGCTGGGGTAGGATGATGCTGGGCGTGTTGCCCTTATTTGTCCTGGAGTAGGTCCGTGCCGTTCAAAGCCAATGCCGATCGTCGCCACCACATTCCCAAGCAGCGTCACCGGGTCACGAACTTTACGGCCTACGACGCGGCCCTGCGGCAACGCGGCAGCCTGACGATCTGGTTCACCGACGCGGCGATCGCGGCGTGGAAGGCGGAGCCCCGAATCACGCGAGGCGGCCAGCCGCGCTACTCGGCTCTGGCCATTACGGTGGCGCTGACGTTGAGGTCGGTGTTCCGCCTGGCGCTGCGTCAGACCGAAGGGTTGGTCGGCTCCATCATCACCCTGCTCGGCCTCGACCTTGCCGTGCCAGACCATAGCACCTTGAGCCGCCGGGCCGAGAGCTTGGGCGTGGTTCGCCCCCGGCCAGGTTCCGATCCCGTGCACCTGCTGGTGGATAGCACGGGGCTGAAGCTCTGCGGCTCGGGCGAGTGGCTGCTGGAGAAGCACGGCACGAAAATACGGCGGTCGTGGCGCAAGCTGCACATCGCCGTGGACGCCGACACCGGACAGATCGCGGCGGTGGCGCTGACCACCAGCGACGTCGGCGATGCCTCCCAGGTCGGCGCTTTGCTCGATCAGGTCGATGGCCCAGTTGCTTCGTTCACTGCCGACGGTGCTTATGATCAGGACGGCGTCTACGGCGAGGTTGTCGCGCGCCATCCCGAAGCGTCCGTCATCGTCCCACCGCGCTCCAGCGCCGTGCCGAGCGACACGGCCGAGACAGCGCCTACGATGCGGGACCGGCATCTACAGATCATCGCCGAACGCGGCCGCATGGCTTGGCAGAAGGCCGCTGGCTACAACTGGCGTGCCCTTGTGGAGGCCGATATCAGTCGCTTCAAGCGGGTCATCGGTGACGGGCTGCGATCGCGTACGGATCGGCGTCGAGCAACCGAGGTCGCCATTGCCGTGAGCGCGCTCAACCGAATGATCGAGTTCGGACGTCCCGAGTACGTCCGTCTTGCGTAAGCAACGAACCAAAGCACGTGTCGGGCCCGCCAGCTCTGCCGGCCAAACCATGCAACACAGTCAGTTGGAGTAAGACGAAACTGCTCTAGTCGTGGGTCATAGGCGCAATAAAGCCTCGGCATTCCCGTAGGCGATCTTCTCCTTGTCCTCTTGGCCTACGGGGAGTTGCTCCAGGAAGCGGCGCGCACCGGTGTTGGTCAGATACGGGTAATCCACCGCGTAGAGGATGCGGTCTGTGCCTAGAACCTCATGGACGAACTTGAAGTGGGGCAGGTTCAGCATACCGCTGGGTGTGACCCACACCTGGGACCGGTAGGTATCCGTGATGCTGCGAGACAGCCCGGTTACCGCCTGCGGCAACGCGTCGTCCAGGCGTTGAAGATAGAACGGCACCATCTCGCCCCAGTGTCCGCTGATGACCCGCAATTGCGGAAACCTGTCGAAAACGCCAGACAAGATCATGCGAATGACCTGGACACCGGCCTCGTTGTGCCAGCCCCAGCCGAACAGCGAGAGCCGGGCGGTCACCACTTTGCGCAGCCCGCCGTAATAAGGTTGCTGCACCTGCGGCAAGGGTGGGCCTGGGTGTACGTAGAGCGGCATCCGCAGCTCGTCCAATTTTGCCAGCACAG
Organism: uncultured Acetobacteraceae bacterium; assembly: GCA_964244585.1. GTDB lineage: Bacteria > Pseudomonadota > Alphaproteobacteria > Acetobacterales > Acetobacteraceae > LMUY01. The sequence continues at coordinate 64,413 of CAXTJM010000015.1, forward strand.
GCTCGTAGCGCGGATCGTCCAGGAAGACTTGGCCGGGCCGCCCGACAATCAGCGTGCCCTTGAGACCCCGCTCTTGCACGGCCCGCGCCAGTTCAGTGGCGGCCGCCTGCGGGTCCTGCCAGGGAAGGGTGGCAAAGCCGGCGAAGCGGTCCGGATGGGCCCGCACGGTTTCGGCAAGCCTGTCGTTCGCCGCGCGGGCCAACTCGATGCCCTGACCAGCCTCGGCTAGTTGCGGTGCGTTACTGTACGACAGGACCTGCATATCGATGCCGTGTGCATCCATGTCGGCGATACGCCCGGCACCGACATCGGCTGCCCTCGGCATGATCTCGCGCACGGGCAGGAGGTGGGGGCGATCCGCTGAGGCGACCGGCTCATCGTCGCCGTCGTCGAGGTCGGCCATATACCCGGCCTCGGCCGCCTGCACTTCCCTGGTCGCTTGGGCGATTCCAGCGTGGATCGTGTGTTCCTCGAGAGCGATGATCCGCATGTAAAGCTCCTGGAGATGCGCCGGTCTTCCGACAGAAAGGGAAACGCAGGTACAACCGCAAGCCGGCCGGCGTCTGGTCGGCGTTCAAATCATCGGGCTGAGCGCGGCCTCGAGAATACGGCGGCTCGGCTCATAGCGCTCGGTATATTGGCCGATCAGGACGGACGTCGCACCGGCGCGGCAGGCATCGATCGTGTCGGAGATATCGGCGAGCTTCATCTCAATCGCCGAACGATGGCCAGAGGCAACCAGGCCGTGGACGTAACCGAGGTAGCGCGCGCATTCTACCGGGCCGATGGCGTGGAAGTCGCGGTAGTAATCCGCATCGGGCGGCGGCGTCGTCAGGCGGATGATTTCGACCGCCTCGGGCGCCAGGCCCAACGCCGTCACCATCGGCAGTCCGCCGCCGCGATCCATGAACGCGTCGTGCAGCAATGCGGCCTCCAACTGCGCGCGGGATGCGGCGGGATTGCGGAACAGCGTCCGCAGGGCGACGCGCTCGAAATGCTGCGCCCATGGACGACCGATCTGGTCGGTCACCCCGGCCTGCTGCGCTTCAACGGCGGTCACCAGGGTGCGGTACCAGTCCCCGTCCGGGATCAGGCTCATCGGGTGGTCTCCAAGGGTGTCTTGGCTTCGGCGGCCAGGTCGTGACCGGGATGACGCGCATTGGCAAGGCTGCGCTCGGTGGCCACCTGCTCGGCCTGTCCTTGCCATTGCTCGACGACCGGGCGCATGACCGCTTCCCACCGGATGAGCCCGGTCTGGATGTCGGGCGAGGCGGTCACGGACTCGGCCATCCGCAGCGCATTTAGCATGCTGACCCCCGCCCCTTGGCCGAGGCTGGACGGCATGGCATGCGCGGCGTCGCCCAGTACTGCCAGCCGGCCCCGCCACCATCGGTCCAGCCGCGTGGTGCCGTAGCGATCGTGCCGCCCCTGCGATCCCACCCGGGACAGGGCCGGGTGCAGCATGGGGAAACTTCTCGTCCAGAGCGCCGCGTCGACCGGCACCGCCGCGGCGGCAGCGTCGCCGTTTGGGGTCATCAGGCAGAGATAAAACAGGTTGTGGCCGCACGGCGTGTAGAGCACCCGTAGCGAGCGGTGCCGGTAATCGTACATGTCGAGCACGTCGTCCCATTCCGGGCCGTCCATGCCTTCCCGATCCAGCAGCACGCGGGTAATGCCGTCCGTGTGCCGCGTCCGTTGCAGCAGGAAACCGGCTTGCTGCGCCACGGCCGACCGTGCGCCATCGGCGGCGATGACCAGTTCCGCCTCGAGCTGGGAGCCGTCGGCCAGGGTCAGCGTTCCCACCGGGTGGGCGGCGACCACTTCGGAGCCGAGGGCGAACTGCACGCCCACCTCGGCTGCCGTTTGCCACAGCGCGGCATGCAGCCGCGCGCGTGTGGTCGTCAGCACGGCATCCAGCAGGTTGGTAGAGCGGATTTCGCCATTGATCAGGATGGAGCGGCGGCGCGGCACGTAGGCATCCTGCTGCACCCGAGCCAGGGCGCCGACGCGGGCCAGGGCCTCCTGCGCGAACGCGAACACATAGAGGCCGGAGCCGACGCTGCGCGGCTCCGGCGCTGCCTCGTGCACCCGCACCGTCCAGCCCTGGCGTCCGAGGGCGATTGCCGCGACCAAGCCGGCGAAGCCGGCGCCCGCGACCTCAGCGCGCTGTGGTCTCATTCCGCAGCCACGGCCGTGGCCGCCGCGGCGGAGCTGGCTTCCAACGTGCGGCCTCGCGTGCGGGGGCTGATAATGGCCACCGTGACGATGCTCAGGACCAGCAACCCGTCGCTGACCAGAAACAGCGCCAGCCGCCCTTGCAGCACGGCGAAGATGCCGAAGCTGAGCAGTAGGATGATGCCGCCGGCGCGGCCCCAGGCCGAGGCAAAGCCCATGGCGGTGGTGCGGATGGAGGTCGGATACAGCTCCGGCGTCAAGGTGTAGATGGAAGTCGATCCGTTACCCAGGAAGAAGGCGGTGAACCAGGCGCACACCATGATTTCCGCCGGAGTATGGGCGTAGCCGAACAGCGTGCCGCTGATGCCGATGCCCGCGAAGCTGACCATCAGCCAGTATTTGCGGCCGATCAGGTCCAGGAAATAGCCGGACAGGATGTAACCCGGGACGAACCCCGAGAAGATCACCACGGAGAACTGCGTCGAGCGGACGATGGAGAACCCGTCCAGGGCGAGAAGCGTCGGCAGCACCGATTGGAACGTGTAGAGCACGCCGTATTCGGTGAACCAGACCAGCCACAGCATGAGCGTGACCGGCAGCGCGCCGGCTGCCACGATGTCGCGCCGCCGGGCCAGCACGACCGGTGCCGCCGGCGGCAGAGCGGCCACCGGCGGCAGCGCCGCGCCCGTGCTGCGGACAACCCGTGCCTCGATCCCGGCGACCACGGCCTCTGCCGCGACGGTTCGGCCCTGGCTGAGCAGCCAGCGCGGACTCTCGGGCAAGCCGGTGCGCATGGCGCCTATCAGTAATGCGAACGGGGCAGTCAGCGCCAGGGTCCAGCGCCAGCCGAAATGGGGCAGGAACAGCAGCGCCCAGACCGGCGACAAGGCGATGCCAAAGGCGAAGAAGCCCATCATCAGCCCGTTGAACCGGCCGCGGACCCGGGTCGGCCAGAGCTCCGCCAAATACGGCGGCACGACGCAGCTTTCCATGCCGACGAACAGCCAGGTGAGGAAGTTCAGCGTGGCGAACACCTCGATCCCCGGCGACAGGGCGCGTGAGGCGGAGAACAGCGAGTAAAGCACCAGACTGCCCATCATCACCGTCTTGCGGCCCCACCGGTCGGCCAGGAAGCCCACCAGCACCGAGCCGACGAGGTAGCCGGCCAAGCCGATTGCCGAGGTGACGCCCAATGCTAGGCCGCCGAGATGCCACTCCTCGCGGAAGGCCGCAAAGGCGAAACCCGTCACCACCGTGTCCAGCGTGTCGAAAAACAGCGACAACGCCGCGATGACGAGAACGGCAAAGTGAAAGCGAGCGACCGGCAGGCGATCAAGCCGGGCGACCAGCGTGGCGGTGGTTAGGGACAATGTCAGATGCTCCTGCGGGCTGGGGTTTGTAGCCTGGCTGGCAGTTCCTGGCCGGTGCCCTACAATGGAGCCCGAGTCTGTATGCACGGATTATGCAGAGATGGCGTCCCGGCGCAAGGTCAAGGTGACAGCGGAACGAATCGGCAAGGGCGGTGGGGTTGAGCACGCCTATGCCAGCTTGCGACGGGACATTATCTCGCTTGCCTTGAAGCCCGGCAGCGCGCTCGACGAGGTGGCGATCGCCACCCGGCTCGGCCTGTCCCGCACCCCGGTGCACGAGGCAGTGGTGCGACTGGCGGCCGAATCCCTGGTCGTGGTGTTGCCCAACAGGGGCGCCACGGTGGCCGGCATGGAATGGGACCAGATCCGCGACTTCCTGGAGGCTTTCGGCTTGCTGCAACGCCTAACGCACCGATGGGCCGCGCTCCGCTGCAACGACGCTCAGATCGAGGCGGTCGATGCCGAGCGCGCGACGTTTGAAGCGGCCTCCGCCGCCGGCCAGACAGAGGCCATGAACGAGAGCAACTGGCGGTTCCACGCCCTGATCGCCGCGGCTTGCGGCAACAAGATCATCGAGCGGAACTACCTGCACGTTCTGACACTCAGCCTTCGCATCGCCCACCTTGCCTATAGCCCGGAGTACTTCTTCTCCCCTCAAGCACACCGGACGCACAACGAAGCGGTCCTGCGGGACCACGCCGCTCTCGTGGCGGCACTCCGCTCCCGCGACCCCGACCGCGCTGAAACGATTGGACGCCAGCATGCCGAACTCGGGCGATTGAGGGTGATGGACACGCTGGCCCGCGACACGGCCGGCATATGGGACATTGACCTCGCACAAGCCGAGTCATGAGGAGGGCCTGCGTGGCACAGATCAGCAGGTGGTCGCACTTCGGCCACCTCGCCCTTGCTGTGCATGGTCTTGCCCCTACCGGCGCCCGGCTGTGCGGTATCGCCGCACAACGGTCTGCCAGACTGCATCGTCCAACGAAGCCGGCGCGTCTTGCCGTCCGACGCAGTCACTGACCTTTGAGCTGGGCCATGACCCCGGCGATGTCACCCATGCCCCAGTGCTCGCTGAACTGCCCGCCCGTGACGGTGAAGATGTCGCAGGAGGTGAAGTGCAGCCGCCGACCAGTCGGCGCGACGCCGAGATAGGCAGCGATCTGCGTCCCGGTGTAGGCGAAGCTTGCGGCAACACGGCCGGGCACGACGACCAAGGTCTCGATGGTGACAAGGAGGTCGGGCATGGCCCGCAACCGGCCGGCGAAGGAGTCCACGGTGGCTTGCTTCATGCTCACGCCCGCGGGCGGCGGTGGGGCAGCAGCGCTGGCCTGGTGATTGACGTAATCCTCGGCGAAGAGGGCCGCGAACGCGGCCAGGTCATGCGCGGACAACGTGGCCGCGAACCGCTCGGCCATGGCCTGATCGCCTTGCGCGAACGCCGGCACCGCCAACACGCTCCCGAGGCAGCCAAGTCCCACCAATGCATCCCGTCGCCTCATGCGCGGTGTCCGCTCATCAGCGCTGCGACAAAGGCGTCCGGCTGGCCGTAGAGGCTCTCGTGCGAGAAGCGCGTGAAGGTGTCGCCATGCTGCACCAAGAAAGCCGGGAAGCCGTGTAGACCATGCTTGTCCATGAGCAAGCGGGTTTGCTGGATATGCTGGTCCACGGCCCCCTCGCGTAAAGCGCTGGCGAACGCGACCGCGTCCAAGCCGAGATCGCCCGCAAGGCCCGTCAGGACTTGGTCCTGCACGACCCGGCGTCCGTCCACGTAGTGCGCCCGCTGGATGGCTTCCATCATGGCCAGGCCGGTTCCTCGTTGCAGCTGATCGGCTGCGAGGATACCCGCAATGGTCGGCCGGGAGTGCCAAACCGTCTCCGGGTCCACGAGGAGGCCGTCTAGGTACGCAGCCCCGAACACCTGCCCGGTGAGGCCGGCGATCCGTCCGTCGGTGGCCCGCATCATGCGGCGCTTGGCGTCGGGGGCGTGGATGGGCCGCTCCCACAGCCCACCCCCGTGCAGCATGACCGGGATGCCGGCGGAGGCAGCCGCCCGCACCAGCGGCTCGGCCGCGTAGCACCAGCCGCAGAGCGGGTCATGAACGTAGTGAAGGGTCGTCGTTTCCATGGCGTTCAACGCTCCCCGAGCGCAGCGGCGACGCTGCTTGACAGCGTCCGGGTTGGATGGCCGAGAAGAGCGCTCAATTGGCGGCTGTCATCGAACAAGGCGCCGCTGGCTGCGCCCGTGTCGGCGTCGGCGAGCAGGTTGGCCAAGGGGGCGGGCAGTCCTGCACCCAGCAGCGCCGCCTTGTAGTCCGCCTCCGGAAGGTTCTTGTAGCCGATCGACCGGCCCGTCTGCCGGGAGAGTTCTGCCGCCAACTCGGCCAAGGTGTAGGCGTCGTCCCCGGCCAACTCGAAGATGCGGCCGTTCCAGCTGCCGTCTGCCGCCAGGACCTTGGCTGCGGCGGCGGCATAGTCGTCGCGCGCCGCAGAGGCGATCCGGCCCTCGCCGGCACTGCCGATCAGGGTGTCATGCGCAAGTGCCGCCGGGATGGCGGCCATGTAGTTCTCCGTGTACCAGCCGTTGCGCAGGATTGTGTATGGGATACCAGCGGCGCGCAGCAGCGCTTCGGTCTCACGATGCTCGGCCGCTAATCCCAATGGCGACGTATCGGCGTGCAGCACGCTCGTATAGGCGACGGCTACCCCGGCGCGCTTGGCCGCATCGATCACGTGGCGGTGCTGCGCAACCCGGCCCTCGAACGCGTTGGAGGAGATGAACAGCACTCGCTCGACGCCGGCGAAAGCGCGATCCAGCGTGTCGGGCTGGGCATAGTCGGCGACACGGGCGTGCACGCCGAGCGCGCGCAGCCGCGTCGCACCCTTGCCATCGCCGTCGCGGACGATGCCGGCGATGGCGGCGGCCGGCACGGTCTTGAGCAGATGGTCGACGACGAGGGCACCGAGTTGGCCGGTGGCGCCAGTGACGAGGAAGCGGGGGGCTTGGGATTCAGACACAACGGGCTCCTGCTGGTTCGAATTGCAGACGAGGTCTTGAATAAGAACCCTGGACCTTTGATGTAAGGAGGCACTTTTGCCGCACTTGGTGACCGGGGAGTAACCAGCCATGGCCGATGCCGCGCCGCTTGCCACGGTGTTCCGGGACTGGCGCGCCTCCGGCTTCGACGCGGCCGCTTGCCCGGTTCGCAACGTTCTGGACCGGATCGGCGACAAATGGACGATGCTGGTGCTGGCTGCCCTGGCGGCCGGACCGTGCCGCTTCAGCGAACTCCACCGCGCCATGCCGGACATCTCAAAGCGCATGCTGACGCAAACCTTGCGCGAGTTGGAGCGTGACGGCCTCGTGACCCGTCACGTTTTCCCGACCAAGCCGCCCAAGGTCGAATACAGGCTTTCGGCGGTCGGGTTGTCCGTGCTGACGCCTTTGGCAGGCCTCATAGCATGGGCGGAGAACACTTATGGGGAGATCCGGGAGGCACGTGTTCGATTCGACACGGCCGAGCCATCGTTCAAACCTTAAGCTAAGCGCAGCCGTGCAGTCTTGAGCATACGGGGCTGGGCTTGGAGCGCTCGGCAGACCCACAGCGCCGACACAGCATCCACATTCAGAGCGGCAGGAGCGACACGATAGATGCCGAAAGCGCCGCCCCCGTCGTGCTGGAGCGGTGAGCCTGTCGGCAGGCCAAGTCCGGCACGGGCACGGTCGAGGTGATCCGCCATCTCAAGGTCGCTCGCGACTCCGCCGTCCAGGCCAGGACGCAGGCCATGTAGATACTCAAGGCCATCATCATTCGCTCCCCGAATGTTCTGCGCGACCAACTTGATCAGGTCGTATTGCCTCACCAGAATGCTCCCATAGCTCCATCGCGATGTTGGGCGCCAGCCCGCCCTGACGGGCGACATCGATCATGCCAATTCCGTTACGAAGTGCCATGTCATTCGGCCAATACAGGCTCCACCTGGACCGACTTGGCCCCGAACACCAGTTCATGTGCCTTGTCCCGGCGCCAGATCTTGAGACGACGCTGCAAAGTCCGCAGCAGCCTAACCGGGTAGGCTCCTGGCTGCTCTTCCTGAAGCCGATCGAGCAGCTCGCGCGCCGTCCGCTACGGCTCGGCCTCGAACCAGCCATGCAACTGCGCCGTCACCGACACAAGCGGGTTCGGACACCGTCGGCCACGCTTGGCCTTCTCCTTGGGGTTTGCTGGTCGGGCGCACCTCACCCTCCCGCCAGGCCGTCCGCAAACCAGACAGGAACTCCTCCAGCGTCGGCGCAGTCGGCGCAGGCAGCCCGCCAGACGCGGGACGATCGGCAATATCCACCAGCCGCTGTTGGCCAGACCGGATCGCGTTCAGCAGCTGGACGGGATCTAGCGTGGCGTAGATCGCCGCCACCCGCTCGAGCGTGGCAGCCGTCGTTCGCGGGTCCGATACCAGCCTCTGGTGTGGCGTTGCCGGCCGGTGATACCGCTTGGTGACCTTGGCCCGTCAAGCGATTTCTCCGCCAGCCTGAACGAGGGCTGGAAGAAGTTTACGAACAGACGCAACGACCGATACAGCTTGGCTAGCGCGGCCGCAGCCTCCAGCCCCTCATAACGGCGGTAACCGACCGTATGACGGACTACGGAGCCGTTCTTCTGCTCCACCCAGGCCTGGTCATTCTTGTTGGGGTGGACGGCCCCGCGGCATCGCAAGCGTGCCAAGGTTTGGTTGTTGATGGTCAAACAGGGAGCCGCCCAAATGGAAATCAAGCGTATTGCGGTGGATACGTCGAAGGCTGTTTTCACCGTGCATGGGATTGATCCAGAGGATCATGCGATTCTTCGGCGGAACTTCAGCCGTCCAGCGTTTGAAGCATTCTTTGCCAAACAGCCGTCGACAGACGTTGCGCTGGAAGCATGTGGCGGCTCGCATCACTGAGGGCGGCGGATGGCGAGCTTTTACCGGTCGTCCACTGCATGGTCCGGCAGCGGGCTGACCGCAGCCGCCCTCATGCCGTCGAGGACGACGATGATGCACCGCTGGGCCTGGATTGCGTCTCCCGGAACATCCAGCGCGCACGTTCCAAAGGCGGCGATCCTGGCTAGGAAAGGAATGTCCTGCCAAACCAGATCACCCCGCAAAACACCCTGGCGCTGCGTGCGGTCGGCGAGGGTGCGCATGAGGTCGAGCAGCCGGTGCCTGGCGGCTGCAACCAGGGACCCGCCTCGTTCGTCCAGGGACTCCGACAGCCCCGCGTGCTCCCGCGTGCGCAGAGCCAGGGCTGTGAAGAATTCCGTGAACGCCGGCCATGCGTCGGTCCGGGCTAGGGCCCGCTCCGCGCGGTCGGACAGTTCGCCCAGGATGTCCAGGAGCACTGCCTCCATCAGCTTCGCGCGGTCTGGGAAGCGCCGGTAAACGGTGCCTACGCCGACGCCGGCCAGCCTCGCGATGTCGTGGTAGCCCGCATCCAGCCCTGCCGCCGCGAAGGCCTGCCGCGCCGCGCACAGTACGCGCTCCGTGTTCCGCTGCGCATCGGGGCGGAGCGGCCGCGCCGCATGGGGCGCGGCAGTGGGCCGAACCGGGGCGGGGACTGCCTTGAGGGCATCGCGCGGGCGGGGGGGCATGGGCCATGCTACCCCCATGCGGCAGCGGTGGTAAGTGGACAGGTTCTGTCCGCTTTCTTAAGCTTGCAAGCGGACGGACATTGTCCGTTTGTAACCACAGATGAGCGCAGCAGTGATGCCCCATCCCGTTGAAGCCCTCCGCGTCGGCATCGTTGGCGCCAACCCCGAACGGAGCTGGGCAAAGGACGCCCATGTCCCAGCCATCCAGGGGTTGCCCGGCCTGAGGCTGACGGCCGTCGCGACGCGCAGCGAGGGCAGCGCCCGTGCCGCGGCGGAGACCTTCGGCGTGGCGTCCTGGTATGGCGACGCCCTCGCCCTTGTGCATAGCGACGACGTGGATATCGTTTCGGTCTGCGTGAAAGTGCCCGAGCACCGTGGCATCGTCCTCGCAGCCCTTGCTGCCGGCAAGCACGTGCTGTGCGAGTGGCCGCTCGGGCGCGACGTGGGGGAGGCGGAAGAACTCGCCGCGGCGGCGGACCGGGCCGGCGTCCACGTCGCAATCGGCTTGCAGGGCAGGGCCAGCCCTGCCGCGCGCCGGGCCGGGCAATTGGTGGCGGCCGGCTTCATCGGCCGGCCGCTCTCGGCGCGCATCGTCTCGACGACAGCGGGCTACGCGCCGCAACTGCCGAGCGCATACGCCTACCTCAACGACCCGCTGAGCGGCGCGAACCTGTCCTCGATCCTTGGCGGCCACACCCTAGATTTGGCAACGGGCGTGCTTGGCGGGATCAGCGGGGTCGATGCGCTCGCGGCCATCCAGTTCAAGCGCATCCATCTCACCGATACGGACAGTTGGATCGAGCGCCTGACACCAGACCACCTGCTGATGCTCAGCCAGCACGACGGCGGCTGCGTCGCGTCCATCGAGGTCGGCGGCAACCGTCCGCCCGGCACCAGCTTCACGTTCGAGGTCACCGGGACGAAAGGCCGGCTGAGCCTTGCAGGCGGGCACCCCCATGGCTTCCAGGCCGGCGAGCTGAGGCTTGAAGCGGACGGTGCCTTCCCGCCGCCCGACCTGCCGGCTGCGGCCGGGTTGGCGCGGGAGGCGGCGAACGTGGCCGAGGTTTATGCCCAACTGGGCCGCGATATCCGCGCCTCGACCTGGACTGTGGCGGACTTCGCACATGCGACCCGCCTGACGCGGCTTGTCGAGGCGGTCAGCGTCGCCGGGCGTACGGGCGTCCGGCAACAGGCGCGCGACTGGTTCTGGTGAGGCGCAAGGTCCAAGCTCAATGCCAACCCAGACCACAAACGTACGCTATGTGAGCTTACTCGCGACGACATCGACCAGCCAATCAACGAACACGCGGACGCGCGGCGAGAGCTGGCGGCTGTTGGGATAGAGCACGGAGATCGGCATGGGCGCCGGGGGAATGTCGGGCAGCACTTCCACGAGCGCGCCGCTCGCCACGTCCTCCCCATAGCGGTGGCGAGGCGCCTGCATCAGGCCGAAGCCGAGGCGCGCCAGGGCCGCGTAGCTTTCGGCGCTGGTCGCGGTGACGCGAGCGGGCAGCATCCGGGTCCTCAGCTGGCCTTGCACCGTGAACTCGAGCGGAAGCACCTGCCCCGTCCGCGACGACATGAAGCCCACCATCTCGTGTCCGTCGAGATCGTCGATCGAGGTCGGCGTGCCGCGGGTCCGGAGGTAAGCCGGGCTGGCGTAGGTGGCCTCCTGCGCGAGACCCAGCCGGCGCACGATCAGTTCGCTATCGGCGACGTCACCTCCGCGGATCACGCAGTCGTAGCCTTCCCGCACGAGATCTATGAAGCGGTCGGCCTCGCCAAGATGGAGGGCGAGCCGGGGAAAGCGTCTGAGGAACGCCGGCAGCTCCGGCAAGACGAAGCTGCGCGCCATGGGGCCGTTCAGGCTGACCCTCAGCGTTCCTCGAGCTTCGTCGCCGGACAGCGCGCCCTCGGCGTCCTCGATCTCAGCGAGAATGGACTTACAGCGCTTGTAGTAGGCCTCACCCTCCGGCGTCGGCGTGACGTGACGCGTGGTGCGCTTCAGCAACTGCGTGCCCAGCTCGTCTTCGAGCTGTCGGATCGCGGTCGTGGCGCTCGATCGCGGGATGTCGAGATCGCCGGCGGCGGCGCTGAAGCTGTTCCGCTCGATAATGCGGACCAACAGTCCCATGGCGTGGAGGCGATCCATTGTTCGATTTTCCGGAACATACCTGTCAGACGAGCGGCATTGTTCGCTGAGCGCTTCGCCTTAAATCACTGACACGCCAGAAACGGAAGGCCTGGAAATGAGCACACAGAAGAAGATCGCCCTCGTTACCGGCGGCAGCCGCGGGCTAGGCCGATCCGAGGTCCTGGCGATCGCCGCACGCGGCATCGACTGCATCTTCACCTACAACTCAAGGCGGGAGGAGGCTGCTCAGGTCGCGGAGGCCGCAAGCGCGCACGGCGCGATGGCGCGCGCCCTGCAGCTCGACCTCGCCAAGGTGTCCGGGTTCGACGCCTTCGTGGGCCAGGTCCGACAGGTGCTGGCCGACATGGGTGCCGAGCGGTTCGATTACCTCGTGAACAACGCCGGCATGTCCTACCACAGCAAGTTCAGCGACGTGACGGAGGAAGACCTCGACTGCCTCTTCGCCGTCAACTTCAAGGGCGTGTTCTTCCTGACCCAGAAGCTCCTGCCGCTGATCAACGACGGCGGCCGTATCATCAACACCTCATCTGGCTTGGTCCGGTTCGTGTTCCCGAACCTGATGGCCTACGCCTCCATCAAGGGTGCGCTGGAGCCGTTCACGCGCTACTTGGCGCAGGAGGTGGGCGCGCGCGGGATCACCGTGAACACGCTGGCACCCGGCGCGATCGGCACCGACTTCAGCGGCGGTATGATCCGTGACAACCCCGAATACCGCCAGCGCGTCTCCGGGGTCACAGCACTTGGACGGCCGGGCGAGCCGGAGGACATCGGCCCCATGGTCGCCTCGCTGCTGTCCGACGAGAACCGCTGGGTCAACGCCCAGAGGATCGAAGTTTCCGGCGGCATGAAGCTCTGAGCGCCCAAGGCGTCCGGAGCGGCAGGAGGAGTGGGATGACCGATCTCACCGGCAAGGTCGCGCTCGTCACCGGCTCCGCTCGCGGGCTCGGGCGTGCAATCGCGGAACGCTACGCCGAGCTCGGCGCAAGCGTGGTGGTCAACTACGCCGTGAGCGGCGAGGCCGCCGAGGCGCTCGTCGCCGCCATCGTGGCGCGGGGCGGCAGGGCGACGGCGGTGCAGGCCGACGTCGCCCTGCCGGCCGGGGTCGAGCACCTCTTCGCCACGGCGCTGGAGCGTTTCGGCCGGCTCGACATCGCGGTGGCCAACGCGGGCGTGGAGCTCGTCGACACGCCCATCCTGGAGGTCACGGAGGAGGACTACGACCGGCTCTTCGCCATCAACGCCAAGGGCGCCTTCTTCACGCTCCAGCAAGCCGCCCGCCACGTCGGCGAGAACGGCCGGATCATCTACGTCGGCTCGAGCAGCACGGCTTTCCCTGTACCCGGGCTCGGGCTGTACGGCGCCAGCAAGATGGCGCCGCGCTACCTCGTGGAGGTGCTGGCCAAGGAGGTCGGCGGCCGCGGCGTGACGGTAAACTCCATCCTGCCGACTGCCACCGCCGGCGCGGGCGTCTCGACCGGCGGCGTGCGGACCGAGCTGCAGGCGCAGCTGAACCGCATGCGCCCGATCCAGCGCATGGGGACGCTGGCCGACACCGCCGACGCGGCGGAGTACCTCGCCAGCGACCTCGCCGGCTTCGTGAGCGGCCAGCACCTCCTGCTCAGCGGTGGAGGGCCGTCCTGAACGCCGGCTGGACGCGGCATGTCTGGACTCGATGCAATATTCTTTGGAGGAAGACGGCCATGGCCGAGACCGGCAAGACCCGCCTCGTAGCGGTCGAGGAGCACTTTGCCACCGGCGACTACTTCGCCAACGCCGCTGACCTGGCGGTCCCGGCAGGCGAGGAGCCGGAGCGGGCCTTCGTCACCAACTTCCCGAACGACGCGGCGATGCTGCGGCGCTTCACCGACATGGGCGCGCGCATCGGCGAGATGGACGCCGCGGGCGTGGACATGTCGATCCTGACGCTGAACCCGCCCGGCGTGCAAATCTTCTCCGACGCGGGCAAGGCCGCCACCCTGGCGCGCGAGGCCAACGATCGGCTGGCAGGGATCATCGCAGAACGTCCAGACCGCTTTTTCGGCCTCGGTAGCTTGGCACCGCAGGACCCCGAAGCGGCCGCCCTGGAGATCAAGCGCGTCATGGGCCCGCTGAAGCTCGGCGGGGTAATGATTGCGTCGCATACGCATGGCCGCTACCTCGACGAGCCTGAGTGCGAGCCGATCCTGGCCGCGCTGGAGGAGGAGGATGCGACCCTCTACCTGCATCCGCGTTTGCCCAGCCCGCAGATGCTCGATCCATACATGAAGTACGGTATGGTTGCTGCGCTGTGGGGCTTTCAGGCGGAGGCAGGCCTGCACGCCATCCGGCTGATCATGAGCGGCGTCTTCGACCGTCACCCAAAACTACGGGTAGTATTGGGGCACCTGGGCGAAGCGCTGCCGTTCTGGCTCTGGCGGCTCGACAACATCTACGCCAAGACCTTCGAATGGGCTGGCAACGCGCTCGCGATGGTCAAGCTGGAACTCAAACCAAGCGAATACGTCCTGCGCAACTTCGCCGTGACCACCAGCGGCATGTCGGACCCCGACGTGCTCCGCTACTGTGTCGGCAAGCTTGGCGCCGAGCGAGTCATGTTCGCCATCGACTATCCGTACGAGGACAGCGCGACTGCGGCCGCGGCGCTCACCGCGGCTGATCTCGACGACGAGCAACGTGAACTAATCGCGCATCGTAATGCAGAGCGTCTGTTTCGAGTGCCAGCGGGAGATCCACGTTGAGAGCGCCCTCGGATCTTCCACTCTGCCCCCAAGTCCCGATTGACCAACAATGGCTGTTCTTCGCAAAGTTGGAGCAAGCGGCATGTCGGCGATGGACGTCCTTGCCCGGTGACCTTGCTCCAGGAAGCGGACTCAGGACCGGGCTCCTTCGGCGCTCCATTAGCTTCTTTCCGTCATCCTGTAGATCGCCCGTGGGGCTGACGAACCGGTAAAGCGTCTGGCGGGTGATGCCGAGTTCCTCGCAAAGGTCGCCGACCTTGGTCTCTGGCTCCCCATAGCCGCGCGTGCTAGTCGGAGCTTGGCGGGCGCCATCTTTGTAGGGCCGGCCGCCTCGCCGTCCCCGGGCGCGGGCGGCCTGCAGCCCCGCTTTCGTTCGCTCGACAATCAGCTCCCGCTCAAGCTCCGCCAGCCTGCGAAGATGGCGAACACCAGCCGCCCGTTCGCCGTCGTCGTGTCGATCGAGGCGCCTTCCCCCGGCCAGCACCTTCATCCTGGCCGATCGCGGCTTCGGCGACCAGAAGCTGTTCGCGTTTCTGCAGACACTCGGTTTCGGCTACGTCATCCGCTTTCGCGGCAATATCCGCACCGGCGCATCCCGCGCACCCCGCCGGTCACGGTCTGCGCGGCCGTGATGGCAACATGGTCGAACGGCCCGCCCGCGAACGCGGCTACGATCGCCGCGTCGTCCTCGGTGTCGATAGCCAGGGCCGTCGCGCCGTGCCCCACCTCATCGGCTGCGCGTAGGAGCTTGTCGCCAGTCCGCGCGGCGACCACGACGTGCGCGCCGGCCTTCGGAGGCGGAGATCTTCTGGTCGACGTTCCTGAAGAGCTTGGTCAAGCGCGGCCTGCGCGGCCTGCGCGGCACCAAGCTGGTCATCTCGGACGTGCACGAAGGCCTGAAAGCGGCGATCCGCCGTGTGCTGGGCTCGACGTGGCAAAGATGCCGCGTTCACTGGATGCGCAACGCCCAGGCCTACGTGCCGAAAGGTCAGCAGAACATGGTGTCGGCTGCCTTGCGCCAGGCGTTCACGCAGCTGGACCACCCGAATGCCACCCAGACGATGCGCCACGTCGCCGACCAGCTCCGCGACAAGTGGCCGAAGCTGGGCGCGTTCCCAATGGCCACCTTAAATACACCGCATTTTACACCAGCTTGACGGACACAATCGACCTCACAGCCTTTCCGATCATTGGCACGCAGGACCGTGCTGCTTTAGGAGAGTGGCAATTGATTGGGCCGGACGGAG
>CAXTJM010000016.1:0-79621 GCA_964244585.1 uncultured Acetobacteraceae bacterium
TGCATCTTGTTGCTCGGCGAGCTGATCCCGCAACGCATCAGATAGCTCCGATATGAACGGATCGCCATCCTTCTCGGGAAACTGGGGGTCGCCGGGAGGTGGGGAGAGTCTCCTGTGGGGTCGGAAGCCACCATTGTTTGGCGGGTGCCAAATGTCAGATCCTACCCGTTAGTTACTCCCGCGGCCGATCGCTGAATAGCGCAGGCCAGCCTGCCGCATCGCCGCCGGATCGAACACGTTGCGCAGGTCCACCACGGTCTTGTCGTGCAACGCGCCCGCGAGCATGGCGGGGGCCAGGGCGCGGAACTCGTTCCATTCGGTGACCACGATCATGGCGTGCGCGCCCTCCAGCGCCTCCCCGGCGCCGGCGCAGAACACGACCCGGTCCGGCAGCATCGGCCGCGCCGCGTCCATGCCCTCGGGGTCGAAGGCGCGGATCGTGGCGCCTTCCTCCACCAGGCGGTGGATGATCGGCAGGCTGGGCGCGTCGCGCATGTCGTCGGTCTCGGGCTTGAAGGTCAGCCCCAGCACCGCGATCGTCTTGCCCCGCACGCTGCCGCCGCATGCCGCCACCACCCGCGCCGCCATGCCGGCCTTGCGCGCGTCGTTCACCGCGACCGTCGTTTCCACCAGGCGGGAGGGTGCGCCCCAATCCTGCGCGATGCGCGCCAGGGCCAGCGTGTCCTTCGGGAAGCACGAGCCGCCATAGCCCGGCCCGGGATGCAGGAACTTGCGGCCGATCCGCCCGTCCAGCCCGATGCCGCGCGCCACGTCGTGCACGTCCGCCCCCACCTTCTCGCAGAGGTCGGCCATCTCGTTGATGAACGTCACCTTCATCGCCAGGAAGGAGTTGGCGGCGTATTTGGTCAGCTCCGCGGTCTCGATCGCGGTGAACAGGATCGGCGTCTCGATCAGGTTCAGCGGCCGGTAGAGCCGGCGCAGCACCTCCTGCGCCCGGTCGCTCTGCGTGCCGATCACCACCCGGTCCGGCCGCATGAAGTCGCCGATGGCGTTGCCCTCCCGCAGGAATTCCGGGTTGCTGGCGACGTCGAACTCCAGGTCCGGCCGGGCGCCGCGGACGATCTCCAGGATGCGGCGACCGGTGCCGACCGGCACGGTGCTCTTGGTGACGATCACGGCGTAGCCGGTCAGCGCGAGTGCCACCTGTTCGGCCGCGGCGTTGACGTAGCTGACATCGGCATGGCCGTCGCCGCGCCGGGTGGGCGTGCCGACCGCGATGAACACGGCCTCCACCCCGTCCACCGCCTTGACCAGGTCGGCGGTGAAGCTCAGCCGCCCGGCGGCCACGTTGTCGTGCACCAGCTTGTCCAGCCCCGGCTCGTAGATCGGCATCTTGCCGTCCTCGAGCAGGGCGAGCTTGGCGGCGTCGCGTTCTACCACGCAGACATCCACGCCCAGATCGGCGAAGCAGGCGCCGGAGACCAGCCCGACATAGCCGCCGCCAATCATCGCGATCTTCATGCTACCCGCTCCGGATCTAGTTCGAGGCCCTGGCCATCATCGGATGATGGTTCCCGCGCTCTGCCAGGAGCCGGGCGAAATAGCCAATGGTATGTTGCAGGCCGTCATCCAACGCCACGGTCGGCTCCCACCTCAGCAGCCTGCGGGCGAGCGTGATGTCCGGGCAGCGCTGCAACGGGTCATCCTGCGGCAGCGGACGGTATTCGATCTCGGAATCCGACCCGGTCAGGCGGATGATCCGCTCGGCCAGCTCGCGGACGGTGATTTCGTGCGGGTTGCCCATGTTCACCGGGCCGGTCACCTCGTCGCCCGTGTCCATAAGGCGCAGGAAGCCCTCCACCAGGTCGCTGACGAAGCAGAAGGCGCGGGTCTGGCTGCCGTCGCCGTAGAGCGTGATCGGGTCGCCCTTCAGCGCCTGGACGATGAAGTTGGACACCACGCGGCCGTCGTTCGGGTGCATGCGCGGCCCGTACGTGTTGAAGATCCGCACCACCTTGATCCGCACCTTGTGCTGGCGGTGGTAGTCGAAGAACAGCGTCTCCGCCGCGCGCTTGCCCTCGTCGTAGCAGGCGCGCGGGCCCAGCGGGTTGACGTTGCCGCGGTAGTCCTCGGTTTGCGGGTGCACGGTCGGGTCGCCATAGACCTCCGACGTGCTGGCCTGGAACACCTTCGCCTTCACCCGCTTGGCCAGGCCCAGCATGTTGATGGCGCCCATGATCGAGGTCTTCGTCGTCTGCACCGGGTCGAACTGGTAATGGATCGGCGAGGCCGGGCAGGCCAGGTTGTAGATCTCGTCCACCTCCGCATACAGCGGGAAGGTCACGTCGTGCCGCATCGTCTCGAACTGCGGATTGTCCAGCAGATGGGCGATGTTGTCCTTGCGGCCCGTGAAGTAGTTGTCGACGCAGAGCACGTCGTCGCCCCGGGCGATCAGCCGCTCGCACAGGTGCGATCCGACGAAGCCGGCTCCGCCGGTTACCAGCACGCGCTTGCGGGTCAGACTCATCGGGCGGCGGCTTCCTGTCAGGCTGAGGGCTTGAGGGTTCTAGGGGGGCTTGCCGCGCTTGTCACACATCCCGACAACGCATCCATGATCACCGACCTTCCTGTCCGCGAGGCGCTGCCCGCCTTGTCGGCGGCGCTCCAGGCCGGAAACGCCGTGCTGGTGGCGCCACCCGGTGCGGGCAAGACCACGCTCGTGCCGCTGCACCTGCTGGGGCAGGCGCCCGGCCGCATCGTGATGCTGGAACCGCGCCGGCTGGCCGCCCGCGCGGCCGCGACCCGCATGTCGGCGCTGCTGGGGGAGGCGGTGGGGGGCACGGTCGGCTACCGGACCCGGCTCGACTCCGCTGTGTCCGCCGCCACGCGGGTCGAGGTGGTGACCGAGGGGCTGCTGGTGCGCCGCCTGCAATCCGACCCGGGGCTGGACGGCGTGGGCCTGGTGATCCTGGACGAGATCCACGAACGGGCGCTCGCCGCCGACCTGGCGCTGGCGCTCTGCCTGGACCTGCAACGGCAGTTGCGGCCGGACTTGCGGCTGCTGGCGATGTCGGCCACCGCGGACGGCGCACGGTTCTCCGCGCTGATGCAGGCCACCGTGGTGGAGAGCGCCGGCCGCATGTTCCCGGTCAGCGTGCAGCACGCGCGACGCGACGTCGCCTCGCCCCGCGACCTCCCTGGCGCCGTGGCCGGCGCCATCCGCGACGCACTGGCGGCGCATGACGGCGACGTCCTCGCCTTCCTGCCCGGCATGGGCGAAATCCGCCGGGCGCAGGCAGGGCTGGAGGGCTGCGGCGCGCTGGTGCTGCCATTGCACGGCGACCTGCCGCCCGCCGAGCAAGACCTCGCCCTGCGTCCGGCCGAGGGGCGGCGGGTGGTCTTGGCGACCAGCATCGCCGAAACCTCGCTGACCGTTCCCGGCGTGCGCGTGGTGGTGGATGGCGGATGGCGGCGCACGCCGCGGCTGGACCCGGCCACCGGGCTGACCCGGCTGGCCACCCTGCGCATCAGCCGCGCCGCGGCCGACCAGCGTGCCGGACGCGCGGGACGGGAGGCACCGGGGGTTGCCATCCGCCTGTGGTCGGAGGCGCTGCACCGCGGCCTGGCGCCGTTCGACCGCCCGGAAATCATGGAGGCGGAATTGAGCGGCCTGGTGCTGGACTGCCTCGCCTGGGGCACGCTGCCGGAGGCCCTGCCCTTCCCCGATCCGCCCGCCGCCGGCCCGCTCGCCGCGGCCCGCGCCCTGCTGGCCGAACTCGGCGCGACCGCCGCGGGCGCCATCACGCCGGCCGGCCGCCGCATGGCCGAACTGGGCGCGCATCCGCGCCTGGCCGCCATGATGCTGGCCGCCCGTTCCGCCGCGGAGCAGGCGCTCGCCGCCGACCTGGCCGCCCTGCTGGAGGAGCGCGATCCCCTGCGCGACCGCGAGGCTCCGAGCGACGTGGCCCTGCGGCTGGAGGCGCTGGCCGGGCGGCGCGACGCGGACCGTGGCGCGCTGTCGCGCATCCGCCAGGCAGCCGGACAGTACCGCCGCCGCCTGCGCACCAACGCCCCGGCCGCCGGCGACCCGGCGCCGCTGCTGGCGGCGGCCTTTCCCGACCGCATCGCGCAACGCCGCGGGGAGATCGGCTCGTTCCGCCTGTCGGGCGGCGGCGGGGCCAAGTTGCCGCCCACCGACCCGTTGGCGCGAGCGCCGCTGCTGGCGGTAGGGGCGTTGCAACTCGGCGCCTCCGCTCGGATCCGGCTGGCAGCCCCGCTCGAGCTGGCCGACCTGCCGGCCGGCCGCATCACCGAGTCGGTGGAGAGCGGCTTCGATCCGGTCTCGGGCACCGTCCTGTCGCGCCGCCGCCGCCGGCTGGGCGCGCTGGTGCTGGACGACCGCACCGTCCCCGCCGACGCGCAGGAGACCGCCGCCATCCTGGCCGATGCCGTGGGCCGCAAGCTGGAGGCGCTGGACTGGACCGATGCCGCGCGGCAGTTCCAGGCCCGCGCGATCCTGCTGCGCGGGCTTGATCCGGCCGTGCCGGACGTGTCGGACGCGGCCCTGGCGGCAAGCGCGCGCGACTGGCTGGCGCCGCATCTGGTCGGCACGTCCAGGCTCGCCGATGCCGCCAAGCTCGATGTGGCCGCGCTGCTCCGCGGCGTGCTGGGCTGGGAGCACGCCAGCCGTCTGGACCGGGACCTGCCGACGCATCTGCCGCTTCCCGGCGGCCGTGCCGCGATCGACTACGCACAGCCCGTGCCGCTCGCCGCGGCCCGGGCGCAGGCGTTCTACGGCCAGCGCACCACGCCCGCCCTGGCAGGCGGCCGCATCCCGCTGCAATTCGCCCTGCTGTCGCCGGCCGGGCGGCCGTTGGCGATCACGGCCGACCTCGTCGGGTTCTGGGCAGGCGCCTGGGCCGACGTGCGCAAGGACATGCGGGGCCGCTATCCCCGCTACGACTGGCCGGAGCAGCCTGGATAAGACCGGGTCACTCGGTCTCCAGTTCGCCTGCGACGCTGCCGACGCTCACCACACCGTCAATCCCGGACAGCCGGGCGATCAGGTGGGAGACGAGGCGCTTGCCCTTCACCGTCATGGTCAGGACCATGGTGCCCGCCTAAGCCGTGCATGGGCCGGCACGCCCCGGCATGGCGCGGCAGCCCAGCTTGCATCCTTGTCGCCAGCCAGGTGAAACGCCACCATGATCGCATGCCACATTCCGGATGCCGTCCGATGATTCGCCCGCTGCTCCTCGCGATCGGACTGATGCTGTCCGGCTGCACGGCGTCCAACGCGCAGACCGGCGCCGCCAGCCCGCTCCGTGTGGCGCTGCCCTCGCTCGCCCCGCTGGTGAAGCGGGTGGTTCCCTCCGTGGTCAACATCGCGGTGACGGAGAATGTCGGCGGCGACGCGCAACTGCCGCCCGCCTTGCGCGGCACCCCGCTGGAGAAGCAGTTCCGCGACCGCCTCCGCTCCCGGCGGGACCAGGTGCAGGGCGCCGGCTCCGGCTTCGTGATCGATCCGTCGGGCGTGATCGTCACCAACAACCACGTCGTGGGCCACGCGGACCGCATCATCGTGTCGCTGTCGGACGGCACGGAGCTGCCGGCAAAGGTGATCGGCACGGACGAACTGACCGACATCGCCGTGATCAAGGTGGACGGAGCCCCTTCCCTGCCCGCCGTCACCTGGGGTGATTCGCGCACGGTGGAGGTCGGGGATTGGATCGTCGCCGCGGGCAACCCGTTCGGCCTGGGCTCGTCCGTCAGCGCCGGCATCGTCTCGGCCCGCGGGCGGGATATCGGGGCCGGGCCATTCGACGATTTCCTGCAGATCGATGCGCCCATCAACCCAGGCAATTCCGGCGGCCCGACCTTCAACCTGGACGGCCAGGTCGTCGCGGTGAACACCGCCATCGTCTCCCCCACTGGCGGGTCGGTGGGCATCGGCTTCGCCATACCCAGCGAGATCGCCCGCAAGATCGTCGCCGAGCTGCGGGAGAAGGGCCATATCGACCGCGGCTGGCTGGGCGTCGCGGTGCAGGATGCGCCAGCAACGCCCGGCGTGGCCCGGTCCCGCAGCACGGGCGTGACCATCGCCAGCGTCGACCGCAGCGGCCCGGCGGCCCACTCCGGCCTGGCCGCGGGCGACACCGTGACCGCGGTGAACGGCGTCGCCGTCGATTCGGCGCATGAGCTGATCAAGGCCGTGAGCGCCACCACGCCGGGCACCGCCCTGAAGCTGACGGTCAAGCGTCACAACCAGGTCTCGGACCTGATGGTGACGGTCGGACGCCGGCCGAGCGAGGGGAATGGCTGATGCGCATCCTGGTGGTGGAGGACGACAAGGAGGTCGCCGGCTTCGTCGTCAAGGGGCTGCGCGAGGCCGGCCACCTGGCCGAGCATGCCGATAACGGCCGCGACGGCCTGTTCATGGCAGCGAGCGAGGGCTTCGACGCCATCATCCTGGACCGCATGCTGCCCGGCGGGATCGATGGGCTGCGCCTGCTGGAGACGCTGCGGGCGCAGGACAACGCGACCCCCGTTCTGTTCCTGTCCGCATTGGGCGCCGTCGACGAAAAGGTGCGCGGGCTGAAGGCCGGTGGCGACGATTACCTGACCAAGCCGTTCGCCTTCGCCGAACTGCTCGCCCGGGTCGAGGCTTTGGCCCGGCGCGGCAAGGGTGATGGTCCGCAGACCAAGCTGGTGGTCGGCGACCTCGAGATGGAATTGCTGTCCCGCACCGTCCGCCGCGCCGGCCAGCGGATCGACCTGCAGCCGCGCGAGTTCCGCCTGCTGGAGTTCATGATGCGGCACGCCGGCCAGGTGGTCACGCGGACCATGCTGCTGGAGGGCGTCTGGGACTACCATTTCGACCCGCAGACCAACGTGATCGACGTGCATGTCAGCCGGCTGCGGCAGAAGATCGACAAGCCTTTCCCGACGGTCCTGCTGCACACCGTGCGCAATTCGGGCTACATGATCCGCGGCGAGTGAACGCTGCCGTGCCGCTGGTGCAGCCGAGCCTGTGGCGCTCCGCCGGCCTCCGCCTGGCCATGGTGTATGCCATGCTGTTCGCGCTCAGCACGCTGGCGCTCGTGCTGTTCCTGTGGTGGGCCACGGCCGGGTTGCTCGACCGGCAAGTCGAGGCCGCGATCCGCGCCGACGCACAGGGCTTGTCGGAGCAATGGCAGCGCGGCGGGTTGGACGCCCTGCAGACCACGATCGAGGACCGGCTGGCCGAGAACGTGGATGACGATTCGATCTATCTGCTGACCGACGGGGCGATGCACCCGCTTGCCGGCAATCTCACCGGATGGCCCGCCTCCGTGGTCGCGGCCGAGACGCCCTACGAGCTGATGGTGTCCCGGGCTGGCGTGACCAGCATGGCGCGGGTCCGGCGCTTCGACCTGCCGGATGGCAGCCGGCTGCTGATCGGGCGGGATGTCGAGACGCGGACGTCGCTGCGGGCGCTGCTCACCTCGGCGCTGCTCTGGTCGCTGGTGCTGCTGGCCGTGCTTGGATCGGTGGGCGGGCTGGTGATGCAGCGCCTGTTCCGCCGCATGATCGCCAGCATTTCCGCCACCTCCACGGCCATCGCACAGGGCGATTTGGGCCAGCGCGTGCGGGTCTCCGGCCGCGGCGACGAGTTCGACCGGCTGGCTGAGACCATCAACGACATGCTGGACCGCATCGGCCGGCTGATGGATGGCGTGCGCGAGGTGTCCAACAGCATCGCGCATGACCTGCGCACGCCCATCACCCGTGCGCGCACCCGGTTGGAGGATGCGGCCGGGCATGCGGCCGGCCCGGCGGAGCTTCGCGCGGCGCTGGACCGCGCCGTGGCCGACCTGGACGGCGTCACGGCCGTGTTCGACGCCTTGCTCCGCATCGCGGAGATCGAGGCGGGCACGCGGCGCTCCGCCTTCGCCGACATCGACCTCGCCCCGGTGCTGGCCGAACTGGCGGAGCTTTATACCGCGCCGGCGGAGGAGCGCGGGCTGACGCTGGCCTTCGACGCCCCGGACAGCTTGCCCATCCACGGCGATCGTGACCTGATCGGCCAGGCCGTGGTCAACCTGCTCGACAATGCATTGAAGTTCTCCCCGGCCGGCGGGACCGTGCGGCTGCACGCCGGGTCGTCCGCGTCCGCCATCGTGCTGGCGGTGCAGGATAGCGGACCCGGCATCCCGGCCCGTGATCGCAGCCGGGCGACCGAGCGGTTCTTTCGCGGCGAACAGGCCCGGCAGACGCCTGGCTCCGGCCTTGGCCTGGCGCTGGTGGAAGCGGTGGCGCAGCTGCATGGCGGCAGCCTTACGCTGGAGGATGCGGATCCGGGCCTTCGCGCGGTGCTGGGCCTGCCCGCCCAGCCCGTCCGCCCCGCCGCACCGTGACGGTGCCGTCATGTGCCGCCCATGCCTTGCAGAACCGGCATCGGCTAGGCTGGACCATGATGATGAGACAGCTGGTGCTCGGCGCCGCCCTCGCCGGCGGCCTGGCCGGTGCGTCGCCGGCGGACGACCCGATGACCGTCACCACCGACACACCCGAATATTGCCTGCACCTGGCCGACCACATGGACGCGCAAGGTCCGATGTCGACCAACGCGCGGGCGCTGTGGCAACGCGGCCGCTCCATGTGCGAACACGGCCATATCCGCGGCGGCCTGGCCCGGCTGCGGCGGGCAATGATGGTGATGCGCGGCGCCGCGGAATGATGCCGGACGGGCTCCGCGCCCACTAGCGGGACTGTCGTCGGAACGTCACCACCAGCACGTCGCGGAAGGCAGGCAGCGCCGGGTCGCGCGGCTCCACGGGGGTGACGCCGTGATAGACGCGGCTGTCGTCCACCCAGGCCGCATCCATCGGCCGCGCCAGGGTGAACGAGCCGAGCAGGCGCCTGTCCAGGTCGTGGATGGTGGTCTCGCCGCTGGCGATGTTCTCCCGCCGCACCAGCAGGACCAGCACCCAGTCCACGCCGTCCCGGTGCATGCCCTCCGGCGTCGGCAGCCCTGCCTGGCCGGGCTGCGCCTCGATCCGGAACTGATGCACCTCGACCTCCCACGCGGGAACGTCCGGCGACAGCGTGTCGAACACGCGCTGGCAGGTGCCCAGGATCGCGGTGAAGGCAGGCATGGCCGCCACCTCGTCGGTCACCGGGTCGAACCAGCGGGCGATGCCGCCATTGAGCGTGTTGTAGTCGCGGCTCTGGTAGTGCGGCTGATGCGGCCGGCGCTCGATGCCGGCCAGGCTGGCGGCGAACACCGCATGGCGGCGCCGGCGGTAGCGGCCGCCATCGGCCATGTAGGTGTCCAGCCCGAGGTCGTCCCAGCTGGCGGCGAAGCGTGCCCACTCGGCCAGGCCGCTCGCCTCCAGCACGCCGCGCATCTCGGCGTCGTGGATGAAGGCGAAGCCGTCCCGGCCCACCAGGGTCGCGATGGACGGGCGGCTCGTGGCGGGATTTGGCATCATCCGTGCTCCTCGACAGGCGCTGGCCGCGGGATCGGACGTTCGGAGCCGGGTGGCAGCCAGCCCTGCACCTTATAGGCCGTGATCGGGCTCTGCACTGCGTTCTCGTCAAAGCAGTATTTCACCCGGCGGTTGAACTCCCGGCTGACCACCCAGCGCTGCGAGGCGGCGGTGCGGATGCGCACCCGCATGGTCCAGCTCGTGTCGTTAAAGGCGTAGACGCCCATCACCTCCAGGTCGGAGGTGATGGCATCTTCCCATCGCGGCTCGGCCCGCATCGTCTTGGCCACGCCGCGCAGCAACTCGGCCACCCGGTCCGGCTCCTCGTCCAGGCCGATCGGCAAGTCCGCCAGGACGTAGGAGAAGTCCCGCGTCTGGTTCGTCACCGTCGTCACCGAGGAGAACGGGATGATGTGGACGGAGCCATCCACCGCACGCAGGCGGATGGTGCGGATGGACAGGTACTCGACCGTGCCGCTGAGCCCCCCCAGCGAGACCACGTCGCCCACCTGCATCGCGTTTTCCAGCAACAGGAACAGCCCGGTGATCAGGTCCTGCACCAGCTTCTGCGAGCCGAAGCCCAGCGCCACCCCCAGCACGCCGGCGCCGGCGAGCAGCGGAGCGATGTTCAGCCCGACCTGGCTGAGCACGATCAGCCCGGTGATGATGAAGATCGTCACCAGCAGAGCGGTGCGCAGCATCGGCAGCAGCGTGCGCAGCCGGGCGGCCCGGGCGGTCTGCGCCGCAAGGGTCAGTTTGGCGACCTTGCTCTCCACGCCGGCATTCGCCGCCTCCCACACCACCACCGCCACCAGGACGGCGATGACGGACGTGCCGAGTGCCGCCAGCACCCGTTGCCCCAGCGCCCCGGGAGAGAACCAGCCCAGGGGCGAGAAGCCCCACACCTCCAGCAGCGCGATACCGGTCGCGGCGGATATCAGCGCGATGAGCGCCATGCGGACGGCGGGGTAGTAATATACCAGGCGCTGTTCCAACCCCGGGAAGCGGGAGGAGGTTTCGGCGTCCAGCCGGGTGGCGCGGTCAAGCGCGCCCAGCACGATGATCCCCAGCAGGCGCGACACGATGATGGTGGCCGTGGTCACGACGAAGAAATGCAGCAGCCGTTCGTAGCCGTTGCGGATTTCGGCGGCGGCCACCAGCCAGAGCGCCACGATGTAGAAGATCGCGACCAGATGCCACTGGGCCGCGAAATGGTTCTGCACGCTCGCCAGCAACCCGGCCCGGGTCTTGCGCGCGCGCAGCCGGCTGGCCACGGCGTGGCGCGACTGCAGCACCACGATGACCAGCAGGATGTGCACGACCAAGGCGATCAGCTTGATCAGCACGTCATGGGCGGCGCTGTAGAGGCCGAACAGCAGCCCCACCTCCGCCGCGGCGAACCCGAACACCGCGACGGCGCTGATCCGGCGCACCCATGCCTCGATGTATTCCGCCGCATGGTCGTCGCATTGGATCAGCCGCAGCCGGTGCTCGCGAGGCGAGACGAAGGTGCG
Organism: uncultured Acetobacteraceae bacterium; assembly: GCA_964244585.1. Lineage (GTDB taxonomy): Bacteria > Pseudomonadota > Alphaproteobacteria > Acetobacterales > Acetobacteraceae > LMUY01. Next base: position 10,946 of record CAXTJM010000016.1, read on the forward strand.
GGTGATGCACATGATGACCCGGCAGATCACGTAGGCGTCCACGATCGCGAGCACGACCAGCCGGGTATTGGTGGTGGCGCCGAGCGGCGTGGTGAGCAGGGCATGCCCGACCGCCGCGAACACGACGACCGGAACCAGGTCCAGCAGCAGCGCGGCCATGACGAAGGGCAGCCGCCGCAGCATGCGCCAGGCCACGCTGAAGCCGGGGTGCAGGCGTGCCTGTGGCGCGTCGGCCTCCAGGTCGGCCGCCACCGGCTCGTCGGCCGGCGCCCGCGCGGAGAGCATGCGGCGCGCCTGGGCCAGAAGGCGGCGAACCCCCCATTCCACTGCGCGGGCGATGACCAGGATGAGCGCCAGCTTCCACCCGGTGTCCAGCACGCGGGTTCGCGCCGCCGGGTCCGAAGCGGTGCCCTGCAGCCATCGCCAGAGCAGCGGCACGTCGCCGATGGCCTCCGCCGTGACGGTGAACTGATCCGCCAATTCGGTCGCCCAGTGCGAACCTGCCACCAGCAGTTGCGCCCCGAGGCTGCCGTCGGCAAGCGGCACCACCGAGGGCTTGGCCGTCTCCGCCGCCGGGATCGCATGGACCATGTCCTCCAGCACGGTGGTGAACTGGGCACGCGCCTTGTCGTCCTGCAGGACGTTCAGTACCGCCTGGGCCTGCGCCGGGGTGAGCGTGGCGGCAGGCGCCAGCTTGGGCGCTGGAACCGTCTGGGCGCGAGCATGCGGCAGCAGCACGAAACCGGCGAGGAGGCAGATGACGGGGAGAAGGCGCATGGCCGGTTTCCCCCACGTCGAAGGGGCCTATGTCAACCGCATGGCCGCAACGGCAGGATAGCCGAGCCTGCGCGGCTTGCACCAGGACCGCATCCGTTCACGCGGACGGCCTGGCTGGAACGGGGTGCACAAACCGGTGGGCGGTCCCATGTGGGCGTAATGAAGATCGTCTTGGTTGCCATCGTGGTCCTGATGATGCTGGCCACGCTGGGCGTGTTGTTCGCGGGGCTGGTCGGCTTGGTTCGCGGCGGCGACCCAAGGCGTTCGAACCGGCTGATGCAGTGGCGCGTGCTGCTGCAGGCTGGCACGCTTCTGTTGTTCATGTTGCTGCTGCATATTCTGCGATCATGACCCGCTTCGACTGTGTTTTCGCAGCGTGACGCCGGTTTGACAGTGCGTATTGACGGCTTCTAAGGTCGACCGACCGGACGGCGGCCAGCCGACAGGTTACGCAGGCTGCTGCTCCGGGCTTGAGCAAGGCCGGCCTCCACCCAATCCAGGAACCGATGGCGCGTCTATGAAAATCCTCGTCGCAGTCAAACGCGTGGTCGATTACAACGTGAAGGTCCGGGTGAAAGCGGATCATACCGGGATCGAGACATCCGGCGTGAAGATGTCGATGAACCCGTTCGACGAAATCGCCATCGAGGAAGCGGTCCGCCTGAAGGAAAAGGGCGTTGCCAGCGAGATCATCGCCGTTTCGATGGGCGTCGCCGCCTGCGCCGAGACCATCCGCACCGCGCTCGCCATGGGCGCGGACCGGGGCATTCTGGTGGAAACCGCCGCGGAACTGCAGCCGCTGGCGGTGGCCAAGATGATGAAGGCCCTGGCGGACCGGGAACAGCCGCGCCTGGTGATCCTGGGCAAGCAGGCGATCGACGACGACATGAACGCGACAGGCCAGATGCTGGCGGCGCTGCTCGGCTGGCCGCAGGGCACGTTTGCCTCCAAGCTGGAGCTTTCGGCCGATGCGGTGATCGTCACGCGGGAGATCGACGGTGGCCTGGAGACGCTGGCGTTGACCCTGCCCGCCATCATCACCACGGACCTTCGCCTGAACGAGCCGCGTTACGCGTCGCTGCCGAATATCATGAAGGCGCGGAAAAAGCCGATCGAGACGATCAAGCCGGAGGATCTGGGCGTCGACCCGGCGCCCAGGCTGACGCTGGTGAGCGTGGCCGAGCCGCCGAAGCGGCTGGCAGGCAAGAAAGTGGGCTCCGTGGCCGAACTGGTCGCCAAGCTGAAGACCGAAGCGAAGGTGATATAGATGACCTCCCTCGTCCTGCTGGACTTCGAAGGATCCGAGATCAAGCAGCCCTCCCGCAGCGCCGTCGCCGCGGCCCGCAAGCTAGGGGAGGTCCATGTCCTCGTGGCAGGCAGCGGGATCGATGCCGCGGCGGCGGCGGCGGCGGCACTGGATGGGGTGACGAAGGTCCACAAGGCGGACAGCCCGGTCTACCAGCACGCCCTGGCCGAGCCGCTGGCGGACCTGCTGGTCTCGCTGGCCGGGCATCATGACCATCTGCTGGCCGCCTCGACGGCGACCGGCAAGAACGTCATGCCGCGCGTGGCCGCGATGCTGGACGTGCAGCCGATCAGCGACATCGCCGACGTGGTCGACGCCGATACCTTCATCCGGCCGATCTATGCCGGCAACGCCATGGCGACGGTGAAATCGTCCGATGGCAAGAAGGTGCTGACGGTCCGCGCCGCTTCGTTCGACCCGGTCGCAGAAACCGGCGGGAGCGCCACGATCGAGGACGTCGCCGCGACGGCAGGCGGCACGGCGTCCAGGTTCGTGTCCGCCGAACTCTCCAAATCCGAGCGGCCGGAGCTGACGGCAGCCCGTATCGTGGTGTCCGGCGGCCGAGGCATGCAGAACGGCGACAACTTCAAGCTGATCGATCCGATCGCCGACAGGCTCGGCGCGGCCGTGGGTGCGTCCCGCGCAGCGGTGGATGCGGGCTTCGTGCCGAACGATTACCAGGTCGGGCAAACCGGCAAGATCGTGGCGCCGGACCTGTACATGGCGATCGGCATTTCCGGCGCCATCCAGCATCTGGCTGGCATGAAAGACAGCAAGGTCATTGTCGCGATCAACAAGGACGAGGATGCCCCCATCTTCCAGGTCGCCGATTACGGCCTGGTGGCGGATTTGTTCACTGCCCTGCCCGAGCTGAAGGCGGAACTGGAGCGCGGTTGATGCCGCTGGAGCTGACCCGGCTCGGGGTGATCGGTGCCGGGCAGATGGGCAGTGGCATCAGCCATGTCTGCGCGCTCGCCGGGCTGCCGGTGGTGTTGCTCGACGCCAAGGCCGAGGCATTGGATAAGACGATGGCCGCCATGGCGAAGAACATGGAACGCCAGGTCGGCAAGGGCGCCATATCGGCCGAAGACAAGATGGCGGCGCTCAACCGGATCACGCCCACGACGGATTACGCGGCGTTTGGCGTCTGCGACATGGTGATCGAGGCAGCCACCGAGAAGGAAGACGTCAAGCGCGCGATCTTCCGCACGCTGATCCCGCATCTGAGTTCCGATTGCATCCTGGCAAGCAACACCTCCTCCATTTCCATCACGCGCCTGGGAGCTGCCACGGACCGGCCGGGCAAGTTCATCGGCATGCACTTCATGAACCCGGTGCCGGTCATGAAGCTGGTCGAGTTGATCCGCGGGATCGCCACCGACGAGCCGACCTTCCAGGCGGTGCAGGGATTGGCGGCACGCCTGCGCAAGATCACCGCGGTGGCGGAGGATTTCCCCGGGTTCATTGTCAACCGGGTATTGGTGCCGATGATCAACGAAGCCGTCTACGCGCTGTACGAGGGTGTCGGCACGATCGAGAGCATCGACTCGGCGATGAAGCTGGGCGCCAACCACCCGATGGGGCCGTTGGAGTTGGGCGACTTCATCGGGCTAGATACCTGCCTGTCCATCATGCAGGTGCTGTACGAGGGCCTGTCCGACAGCAAGTACCGACCCTGCCCGCTGCTGGTCAAGTATGTCGAGGCCGGGTGGGTCGGGCGCAAGACCGGCCGCGGCTTCTACGATTACGGCACGACCCCGCCCACCCCGACGCGCTGAACGCCGGGGCATGGCCCTGCCAGCCCACTGCCGTGGAAGAACGATGCCTCAGGGCTTGTACGGCAGCGTTCTGTCGCGCGTGATGAACGTAGCGGGATGGCCGTCCGGCAGCATCAGCCACACGCTGTAGCTGCCACCCACCTCCATGTCGTCGAGCAGGACGTCGTCGGCGGTCTGCCCGGTGCAGCCTGCCCGGATCGACGCCTTGACCGGATTGACGCTGCGGGTGCGCATCGTGCCGGGCGCCACGTCGCTGAAGACGGCGGTTCCGGCAGGCACCAGCGCAAGTCCAGCCGCCGGGCAGGCAGGCGTCGCATTGTAGAAGGACAGCCGCGCACGCGCCTGGTTGAATTCCACCCCGTCCTTCACGGCCATGGCGGACAGTGCGCCGGGTGGGTCGTCCCGAACCAGCACGGTGTTGAAGCTGTCGGGGGCCAGCGTAAGCGTAGCCTGCGCCGCATGCCCGGCGGAGCGCACGTCCACCGCAAAGGATTTCCCGGCCACGTGCTCGACCACGGCGTAGGGGCCGACCCGGCTAGGGCCCGCCGTGCCGAGCGTGCTGGATGCAAGGAAGGACGGGCGGATTTCGACTGTGGCCCCGGTGGCGTTGACGAAACGGATGAACGCCGAGCCAGGCGGCGGCTGCGCCCCGTACAAGGCCTCCTGCCCAGCGGCCGGCACTGCCGCAAGCAGCATCGGCAGCACGGGCCAGCCCCGCATCAGGCGCCGAGGGCCGAGTGGAGATCGCCCATGAATTTGGCCGGCGGCATGGCGGTGTCGCCCCAGGCGCCAGGATTATTCGACGGCGTCTCCATATCCACCTCGGCGAAGTTCCACACGATCATCTTGGGCCGTTGCTTCTTGAAGCCGTCGCTGTTGACGAAATTCAGCATGTTGTAGAACGGGCTGAACTGATGGACCTTCCACAACAGCGAAACCGGCCGGTTCAATTGCTCGGACACCACGTTGGCGAAGCCGTAGGCTGGCTGCATGAAGCTGTTGCCGATGACGATGGTGTCGGCCGCATCGTCCGCCAACAACCCGGCGCCGCCGGTCTCGGCCGGCTTGCGCACCATGTAGCTTTGAAACGGATATTTCGACTGGTCTGCCTGGGGCAACAGCGCCGCGAGATCGTTGCGCTCCTGCAAGACCGGCGTCGCGGCGGCGAGCTTCGTGCCCGGCGTGGCAGATGCTGGAAGCTGGAACTTATCCTTGATCGCGGCCGCGACGAAAATCGCGGCCTTTTCCGCACCCGGGGCGGTCCAATGGGTGTCCGCCTTGAAGAACAGCACATCGGCCGGGTTCTGCTTGCGCGCGCCGGCGAACATGGTGGCCTGGTCCGGCACGAGCGTGCCGGGTCGGCGAAGCTCTTCCAAGGCCACGCCATAGCGCTTTTCCGCGTCGGGAGACCATTTGACGTCGGCTGGCAGGAACTCCCGGTACACGCGGGATTTCGCCGGCGTGTACGACAGCACGATTTCGATCCGGGCCGCCTTCAGCACCGCAACCGCCTCGTTCACCATCTGGGCCGTCCGGCGGACCAGAGCCAGGTCGCTGCGCCGTATCTCGTCGAATGCGGGGAACAGCCAGCCATCCGTCCCGATCACGCACGAATTGACGATGGCGGCGGATGCGGACGGCGCGGCGGCGAAAAGCCCGGCGGCCGCCCCCCCGGCCAACAGGCTACGGCGCCCGAGCTTGGCAGGAACTTGAGAATGAAGGCGCACACCATCAGTCATACATCGGCTCCGCCGGGATTTGGCAACCACCTACACCATGAATGCTAACGGCCGGACAATGCATGGCATGGCGGCCTCAGCGACGCGCATATCCCATCATGACGGTGGTGCCTGCGCCACCGGGGACGCGGCGGGTGGAAAGCGAGGACTGGCTGCCCGGTTGTTGCGACAGCCACCCGTCATACAGCCCCTCCAACAGGGCGCTCAGCCATTGGCCTGCCGGCGTTCCCAACGAGCCGACGCGCGGGAAGCCGTCATGGACGATCCGGAGCACCCGGTCCGCCTCGTTCACCTGTAAAGCGACGCTGCCCCAGCCTACGCCCTGCAACACGTCGTTCATCTCGATCTCCAGCGCAGTCAGGGACTGCACCGGCGGAAGCGGCATCAGCCGGGACATGCGGCGGCCGACGCCGCGGAGCATGTCGTCGCGGTCGCCGATGCCTGCCAGGCTGTCGACCTCCTCCGCCAAGGCACGCAAGAAGGGCCGCCACTGCACCGCCGGCTGCTGCGACCAGGCGGCGCCGGTTGCGGATTCATCCATGCTAGCCGCCTTCCTATAACGGGTCGTTGAAAACGTAGCGCGCATAGACCAGGCCGGTGCCCTCGGTGAAGTTGCCCGACCGGTCGAAGCCGGCGCGCGCGCCGATATGCAGGTCGTTCGTCACGCGATAGTCGATGTCCGCATGCGCCCCGCCCGCCACGCCCGTGTCGTTAAACCCGGCAAAGCGCGTGGCCACGCCGGTGTTGGTCGTCGCCAACTGGTTCAACGCGGCCTGCTGGGACGGATCGTTCGGGAAAACCAGCGCGCTCTTGGCCCGGAAGGTCTGCACGCCGACCGACCCGCCGACCGAATAGCTGAGATCCGGCGTGACCTGTTGCTTGTAGTTGACCGGGATCAACGCGGCGAAGAATTGCTGCGGACTGAAGTAGCCGCCGCTGCCGAAGGAGAAGTTGTCGAGGTTCTTGTTGAAGGCGAAATATACCAGGTCGAGCCCGGTCCGGACCTCCTGGGTCGGCGTGGTCCAGACGGGAAGGTTAAACCCAGCCCCGGCCTCGACCTCGGTGTTGGACTTGACATGGTCGCCGACCAGCACGCCGCCGCCCGCACCCGCATAGTAGCTCACCGTGCCGACGGTCCCTTCGAGCTGGGCATGGCCGCGGTTGCGGGTCACGCCGCCCCAGTTCTCCCCCGTCAGCGGGTCGCGCTGGCCGGCATAGGACAGCAGGCTGTCCGTCACGGAACGGCGCTCGCCCAGCACGCGAAGGGTTAGGTTGTTGGTGATCCTGGGGGCGAACTCGACGCCGCCGATGATCTGGCTCTCTTTGAAGCCGATGGGCGAACTGCCGATGTCCGCGGAGACGAAATCGTACGAGTAGCCGACATCCAGCCCGGTGCCGTATGCCGACTGGTCCCTGCTCTTGCGGAAGGTCGTACCGGCCGGCGCCAACGGGTTGTTGCCGAACAGGGCTTCGTTGGCGGCGGAGATCTGTCCGGAGAACAAGGCGGTCGGCGTGACCTGAACCTTTAGCCGTCCATAGCCGTTCGGCGAGAAGCTGGCCTCCAGCGGGGCTTCGAGCGAGAAGAGCTGGGCGACGCCCTCGTTGCCCGACCGGCCGCGGAACACCAGCGAGCCTTCGGCCCGCGGCACCACATCTGCCGAGACCTGCTGGATGCTGCGGTCGATGTCGGCGGTCAGCGGATCGATCGGCTGGCGTTGCACCGCCGTCCCGCGCACACCGAGTATGCCACCCGGTGCGGAGTTCGGCTCATCCAGCGTCGGGGATGGCGAGGAACGGAACGGATTGCTGAAGTTTCCGGCGCCTGAATCGCCCGGCACGTCCTGCGTCACCTGGATCGGTGTCGCCGGGACCGGCAGGGTGGCAGGCCGCCGGGTCGATCCCGGGGCCAGCGGCGCGTCATCGAGGCTGGTTGCCCCGTTCAACTGCGGCGCCCTTACGTCGTCGGCGGAAGCCGGCGGCAGGTACTGGGCATACCGCTCATACTCGCGCGTCACCGGCTCGGCGGCGGCGACGTCGGACACGGGCATCGGGGACGCGTCGTTCGCGACGTCGCCCGGTATGTTCAGCGCATATTGCCGGCCGAGCAGCCAGGCATCCGGCATCACGCCGGACGCGTCCGAACTGCTGGGCGCATCCAGTTGCTTGCTGCGAAGCGTCCGCGCGGTGCGCAATTCCGTCAGGGCCTGGCCGCTATGGCCTTGTGCCCGGGCGACGTTGGCCGACGCGACCCAGGCCAGCGGCTCGTCGGAGAACTCCTCCCGGGTTCTGGCGGCGACATCGGCGGCGCGCGCCGTGTTGCCGGCCGCCAGCGCCGCACTGATCAGCGCGATGCGCACGTTCAGGCTGCTCGGATTGCGCTTGAGCAGTTCCTCGGTGATGGCCACCGCCTTGGCAGGCTGGCTGTGCGCCTCATAGAGCCGGGCGAGCGCCATGTTCAGGTCCGGGTTTTCCGGATCCCGCGCCAGCCGTGGCGCAAGCTCGTCATAGGCATCGGCAGTGTTGCCGCCATTGGCCAGGCGGTCGGCCGATATCACGGCGGCATTGTCACGGACACCGGCCAGGTTGGTGCGCTCAAGCGGGTTGAGCCGGTCGGCCTGCAGCCCGGCGGTTACCAACTGGGCGTCGCGCGAGTAGCCGGCGGCGACCAGCATGCCGCCATAGGCGATACGCTGCGCCGGGAGAGGCGGCCGGCTGGCGTTGAGCGCCGTCCGGATCACCTCGCGGGCAGCCGGCTTGTCGTTGTCCTTGATCAGTTCCTGTGCGAACGCCACGCCGCGGTCGCCGGACGGATCCGGCTTCGCAGCCAGCAAGACCATGCGCCGGACCATCGCATCCCGGCTGCTCTGCGCCTTGGCATCGGCCACGTCGGTCGCGACGTCCGCCTGCATGGCAGCCCCCCGCATGGCCGGGCTGCGCCCGCCGGGCGGCAGGCGGTTGACCAGCGTGGTGACTAGCGGCCAATCCCTGGCACTCTCGGCGTAGTAGACACCGGCCTGCAACTGGTCGGCGGATGGTTTCGCCGCGGACAGCACCGGGCTCATGACCTCGCGTGCATCGCCGGCCTGGTCCTGCGCGAGCAAGGCCCGCGACAATTCGAGGCGAACCCAGGGGTCGGCCGGTGCGTCGGCAACGGCCGACCGCAGCAATGCGAGCCGGGCCGCCGGGTCGCTGGAGCTCCTCGCCTGTTCGACCAGTTGCTGCGCCCGGGTTCCGCCAACGGCGCCTCCGGTGACGCCGGCGCGGGCGAACACCTGCTGCGCCTCGTCTGCCTTGCCTTCGCGGGTCAGCACCCCTGCGAGCCCGGTCAGCGCCGCGACGTTCTTTGGCTGGCTGCGAAGCACCGTGCGGAACGACGCCTCGGCCTCCGGCAGCTTGCCCGCGCGGGCCTGGATGTCGCCGAGCTGCAGGTAGTTGCCGAGGTTGGGTCGGTTGCCCATCAGGCGGCGGAGGGTGGCCTCGGCAGCGGCATACTCGCCCCGCCTGGTGAGCACGCCCACCTGTTCGTAGCCGCGACGGATTGCGGCGCCGCCATCGCCGCCTCCCCCAACCACGCCGCCGCGGTTGCCGCTGGCCAATGCGGCCGAGTCCAGCCCCACCGCACTCAGGAGTTCCTCCTTCCGGTCGGGCGCCAGAGCGATGGCCTTGTCGATCAGGCCCTTCGCATCCGCCATGCGGCCTTGCTGCTTGCGGATCAAGGCCAGCATGGCCAGCGAGTCGACATCGTTGGGGTTGTAGGAGAGTGCCGTATTGAAGTTCTTCTCGGCTTCGGCCGTCTGCTTGTCGCCGAGCGCGTCGTAGCCCGCCAGGCGCGACCGTATGCCGGTATCGGGAATCGTGCGCGTCAGCTCGGTCTTCTTCGAGTCGAGTTCCGCATCGGACGGGTTCTGCTTCAGGTAGGCGTTGAGCTGGGCCTGGGTCCGGTCATCGTCGCTGGACCAGATCAGCGCCTGCCGCCAGGCGGCGACGGCCTGTTGGCGGATCGACGGAAGCTGCGACAGCGCGGCCAACCGATCCACGCCGTCGGCACGCGTCCCTTCGTGGTAGGTGAGCGCCTGCGCGAAGGCGAGCTGCGTGCGCAGGTCCTGCGGATTGGACCGGACCTGCGCTGCCAAGCCCTCGCGCGCGGCATCCCAGTTCCCGTCGGTCGACGCAAGCGTCTGATAGTATTCGGCCGCCAAGGAGGGCGGCGGCGTCTGGCTCTTGAACGCCCTGCGATAGGCCGCAATGGCGTCGGCCGGTTTGCCGGCTTGTGCAAGGCGGCGTGCATCCGCAAGGGCCGCATTGTCCAGCGGGCCGGCACGGAGAACCTGTTGGATGCTCTCGATACGGGGATCGTCCGGCCGGACCGCCCGCAGCTTGCCCAGGGCCGCCAGGGCGACCTGCTGGTTCCCCCGCTCCGCTGCCGCCTGGGCCTGCGCTGCCAACGCGTCCGGATTGCGCGGGTCGAGCGTCAGGACGCGCGTCAGCGCCTCGTCCGCACGTTGCGAGTCGTCCTTGCCGCGCCAGTAATTGGCCTGGTCGAGCAGCACCCGGATCGCATCCGCGGTGCTGGCCTGGGTCGTCGGCGAGGCAGGGTCCTGGGCCCGCGCCGCCACCATCGGGATCACCGTGGCGGAGGCAAGAAGCAGCAGGCGGAAAGCCGGGGGATACGGTCTCATAGACAGTTTCCTCAGAGACGCCGGGTCGGGATCGTGCGGGTGCGCAGGGCCGCCCGGCGACGCAGCGCGAAGAAGTAGAAGATCGCGACCAATAGGCAGCCGATGATCAGCACGCCCACGATGCCGAGCGGCGAGTCGCGCAGGTACCACGATGGGTAGAGCCAGAACGGCAGGGTGCCCGCCGTGTATTGGCTGCCCACCCGGTAGGAAGTGAACCGGCCGCCGGCGAGCAACGACAAGTCACCCTGGATCAGCGGTGCCTGATCCGGGTCCCGCAACGTCGTGACGATCGCCTCCACCGCCGGCGCTGCGCCGCCCAGCAGCGCCACCACGCTGCGGTTGCCGTTCAGCGGGCTTTGTGCCCCGACCATCGCCGCGGTGTCGGTCCCGACGCTGGCGTTGAGGACCGTGGTCGCGCGCGCCCGGTCCTCCCGGGTGGGATCGCCGAACAGGCGGCGGACGCTGTCGAGTCCGCCGGACGTGCCCACCGCCAGCCGGTTCCCGTTCACCTGATAGGGGGAGTTCTTCAGCAGGTCCGCAGCGGGACCCAGGCGGGAGATGGTCCCCATCAGGAGCAGGTTGCGGTCGGATACGCTGTTGAGCGCCTCCGGCTTGACCACGACGTGGCGGATCACGGGATAGCCGGTCAACGAGCCGATCCGCCCCATCATGTCGAGGTAGGCGCCCACCTCCACCGGATTGGGTTGCGACGGCAGCACGACTGCGGTCTCGGACAGGTCCGCCATCCGCGTGAACGGAAAGCCCGAGCTGACGAAGTATGCGAGGTTCGGCAGTTCCGCGAAACGGTAGGCGCGGCTGATGTCGATCGTGCTGTCCGGGTCGACCGCCATGCGCACGTCCTGGGGCACAGCGACGCAGTCCCCCCGGTGCAGCGGCCGCGTGTCGAAGAAGAACTGCAGGTCGTTCTGGCCAAACACGTCATAGGCCGGCACGTCGACGCGGGACGTGGGCTCCGTCACGCCGAAGTTGAACAGGCGGGAGAACCAGGAGGCGCCGCGCGACGGCTCGGCCGCCAGCGGCAGGCTGGAGAGGTACAGGTCGTTGATCCCGACATCGAGGCGGGAGACCGCCAGGTCCTCGATCGGGCCGGGAGGGGCACGGTAGCGAAGATCCATAGGAAAGGCCCGGTTGCGCCAGGTGTACAGGTCGGGAGCGGTGCGGAACGGCACGCGCATCGTGCCGGGCACGTAGCCCGACCCCTGCAGCTCCGAGGCATCGACAAGTTCGCCGAACTTCACCGCCCGGTCGGACGGGATCCATGCCGGCGCATCATAGGCGATCCGCCGCGGGACGTCCGGCACCACGACCGTCGAGGCATCGCCCGACAGGGTCCTGCTGCCGAGCGTCAACGAGGTGGCCGCGGCAACCGCCTCCGCGCCCGTCCGCCCGGCGATCACCAGCAGGGAGGAGCTCGGATCGTTGGGGTTCGGCACCACCGCCAAGGTGGGGCCGTTCAGTGGCGGCAACGTGATGCTGGAGGGACGGTCGGCGCCGCTGACCACTACCACGGCATTACCCTCCGCCGGCGCATCGCCCACCACCGGGAAAGTCGCGCCGCGGAAATCGGCCAACTGGCCGAACCAGGAGGATACGATGCCGGCCGTCTGCAACGACTCGTTGGACGGGTTGGCCGGCAGCACGAACGGCAGCGACAGCATGGTCTTCTCGTGCGGATCGAAGAACGGCAGCGGCAGGCGCGATAGGTCGCGCTGCGGCGGCAACCGCTCCAGCGTCAGCGTCAGCGTGGAGGTGTCGGAAATCGTCGACCAAAGCAGGCCGCTGAGCGGATCGTTGCATTCCGGCGTGTAGCGGCCGGTGAAGCGGAAGTTGAGCCTGTTGTTGTCCTGGAAGAACACCGGGCTAATCGGCAACTCGAAATTCTCGAACCGAGGCTGGTCGCGGTTGACCGGTATCGTGCCGACATACTGCTCGTTCATCGTCACGGTGACGTTGCTGAATTCCGGGATCAAGGCAGGCGACATGGCGCCGGACAGGTTCAGCGTGGCCGCGGTGACGACCTCGTCGGCACGGATACCAAACTGCACGCCCTGCAACTCGCTCGTGCCCCGCAGGGTCAACGGGCCGAGCGCCCCGAGCTGGTGCAGCGTCAGGACCAGTTGACGGGTCTGGGCCGCGCCGGCGCCCACGGCTGGCGTGAAGGATGCGGGCTGCGCCGTTTGGGCGGGTTGCGGGACCAAGCCGGCATTTCCGACGCCGGGCAGCGGCGGCGGCGATGCGTCCGAGGTGGCGGGCGGTGCGGCAGGTGCGGCGGCCGGGGCGGACACGGGCTGCCCGACCGGCGTGCCGAGCAGGCCCGGAACACGCGGCGGCGTCGCGCTCAGCGCCGGTGCGCTGTTTGGGACCGGGCGGATGACGAACCCGCCAGGCTGGGAACCCTGGGACACCGTGGCCTGGGAATGCGCCGCGGCAGGAACCAGCATCAGGGCGATGGCCGCGGCCGTCCCGACCAACTGGCGGCGGCCGGGTGCCGCCGGGCCGCTGCCGGTGGGGCGACGCGGCGCGCGGTCCGGCGCGCGGAACAACCCCCGGATGCTGACCAGAACGCGATAGAGGCTGGCAAGGGGACGATCCACCGGATAGGCGCTCCAATCGGTCCAGGCATCGGCCCGGCCAAATACCACTTGAACGATCGCCGCCTCGTCGGCGACGCTCGCCGGCTGGAAGCTCACTTGCAGGAACCGCTGCTCCCAGCGGAGCAGGCGCGCCGGGATGAGCACCGGCTCGCCGCCGATGACAAACTCGAACTGCACCAATGCCCCGTCGGTCACGCCGAGCGGACGCTCCGCCACCACGGAACTGCCGCCCTGCGACAAGTCCTGCGTGATGCCGCTCACCGCGCGGCCATCCGGCAACAGGACCGAGACCGGCACGGTGGCGCGCACGCGTGCCCGGGTGCGCATCTGGCGCGTCTCGCGTCCGACAGCGAGCGCCGCCATCACGGTCAGCAGCGAGAAGCCACCCCAGATCGTATTCAGCAGAAGAGCCTGGAAGGTCAGCTGCTCGGTATGGAAGAACAGCATCCCGACCAGGCCGCGGATCACGCCCGCCACCAGGAAGAAGGCGAGGATCAGGTTGGGATAGACGGCGCCAAGGTCGAAATAGCCGTTCTCGAGCAGGCCGCCCTTGTTCGTCACGTTGAACTTGCCGCGCCGGGGGGCGAACAACGTCACCATCGTGACCCGCACCAGGAACAGCGCCAGCACCGTCTCGTAGATTTCCGACCAGAACGAGTGCCGATTGTTGCGTTGCAGGCGCGAATTGGTCGCCACCGAGTGGAAGATGTGCGGCAACGCATACGAGACGATCGCCAACGGCGACGCCGCGATGATGTTCAGGCCAAACAACAGGAACGCCAATGGCGCGGTAAGAAACACCACGCGTGGCAGGGCGAAGAAGAAATGCCCCATTGCCTGGAGGTAGCAAACCCGCTGGCCCAGCGTCAGGCCGGGTCCGAACATCGGGTTGTCCAGGCGGAAGATCTGGATCATCCCGCGTGCCCAGCGGATGCGCTGGCCGATATGCAGGATCAGCCGTTCGGTCGCCAAGCCCGCGGCGAGCGGCAGGCGCAGATAGGCGCTGTCCCAGCCGCGACGATGCATCTTCAGCATCGTGTGCGCGTCCTCGGTCACCGTCTCCACGGCGAAGCCGCCGATCTCCTCCAGGGCGGCACGGCGCAGCACGGCGCAGGAGCCGCAGAAGAAGGTGGAGTTCCAGTAGTCGTTGGCGTCCTGCACCAGGCCATAGAACATGTTGCCCTCGGCCGGCACCCGGGTGCCGGCAGCCAGGTTCCGCTGGAACGGGTCGGGCGAGTAGAAATGGTGCGGGGTCTGCACGAGCGCGTTGCGCGGCTCGGCAACCATCCAGCCCATCGTCATCTGGAGGAAGGCGCGCGTCGGGATATGGTCGCTGTCGAACACCGCGATGAACTCGCCGTCGGTCTGCGCCAGCGCGTTGTTGAGGTTGCCCGCCTTGGCATGCAGGTTGTTCGAGCGGGTGATGTAGCCAATGCCGCATTCGGCGGCGAACTCGCGGAACTCCTCGCGGCGGCCGTCATCCAGCAGGTAGACGCGGATCTTCTCAGGCGGCCAGTCGATCGCCATGCAGCCCAGCACGGTGGCGCGGACGATCGACATCGGCTCGTTATAGGTCGGGACATACACGTCGACCGTCGGCCACAACGCGAACTCGTCCGGCATCGGGATCGGCCGGCGCTCCAGCGGCCACAATGTCTGCACATAGCCCAGCACGAGCACGATGATCGCGTAGCACTCCGCGACGGCCAGCCCGATGCCGAGCAACAGCTCGATGATGCTGGCGAAGTCCAGCGTCTCCGTCACCCGCCAGAAGATGTAGCGCAGCGATATCGCCAGGCTGAGGATGACCAGGAAAACAGACACATATCGATTCTTGAAGCGATTCGCGACGAGGAACACGATCGCCGAAGTCACCGCGAGGATCGCTTGCTGGCGCGGCTCCAACTGGACCGTCGCCACCGCGATGATCAGCGCCAGGCCGAGGATGCCGCAGACGACGTCGATGATCCGGCTCAGCACGCTGCTATGCGACACCCCTTGCCAGCGTGCCCGCCGAACTCGAACCGTCTCACTCATCGCAACAATTTCCCTCGTACGGCACGGGTGCGAATTAGCGCAAGCATCATTTCTGCGCGAACGATTTTTATCATCTGTACACCCGAAGGGGCAGACTCCGGTGGTGAAACGCGCGGTAAGCACACCAGCTGTTGCAGCCGTGCCACAAAGCAACACACACCAAATGTGGTATGGCGGGGTCTGCCTAGCGGTGCGTGCCGTCTTCCGTCAGGACCCGGCTAGGAACGCGAACACGTCTGCCAGGCTGCTGGGCGATTGGGCGACGCCCGGCCGTGACGAAGATGGCGGAATCGGTTGCGGCGCGGACGCGCGGACCAATCCGGCAGCGGCAAGCGGGACTGTGGCCACGAGGGGTGGCGCGGAGCGTGTTGCCGGCACCGGCGCAACGACGGGCGAAGCAGCAGAAGGGTAGCCGTCCGCGGGCATCAGGGAAGGTGGCGAGCTGGTGGATGCATCGAATGGCCGGACCGGCGCGGTGGTGACCGGCGCGGCCCATTCGGCCAACGGACGTGGCGGCGGCGCAACCGTCGAGCTCGACGGAAACAGCGGCGCGGGCCGCGTGGCCGAGGCCACGGCCGGCATCGGACGCGGGACCGAACCCGCCGGAGGAAGCATTTCAGGCGCGCTCACCGGCTCGTCCTGCCGGGTCATTCCTGCCACCGGCTCCGTCTCGCCCACGACCGGGGAGGCCAGCGGCGCCACGACGGCCGGGCGCTGCGCGGGGATGTTGGACAACCTGGTCTGGGCCTGGCCGAAGCTGTGGTATCGGATCGAGGGCGCACCGAACGCGGCAAGGGCCTTTGTCACGTCGTTGGCGTCGTCACTCATGCAGGTCTCCAGCTCAGGCTGCGGAATGGGCGACCTCCTCCGCCGCGATACGCGACAGCAGGACGAGGCCGGCACCGTAATAATCGTTTGCAGCCATAACAGAAGGCAGCGCGCCCGTCCTGTCCATACCTATCGTCCGGGTCGCAAGCGCTGCCACGGCACGGATGCCGGCGGGTGCGGAATAGGGGGCAACCTCCTCGGTCCGCAGGTCCACCCAGGCCGGCTGCACGCTGCCCGACGCCGTCCAGTAGCGATGGAACGATGCGAAGAGCGGGTCCGCCGGGATGCCGCCCCAGGCCAGGTGAAGCGGCACCCGGATCGCGTCCCAGGAAAAGCGCGGCGGCCAGCCCGGGGCGATGCCGAGCGACCCGTCGGCGCGATCCACCCGCAGCCAGTCGGGCGGCAGCATCCATTTGCCATAGCGTCCCTGCAGGATCAGCGCCGCGCCATCCTGCCGCAGCAGGTCCCATTTGGCCGACGGGACCAGCGCCGCGAGGTCGGGGAACAGGCCGAACGCGTAATAGGACGGGTTGAGCAGCAGGCAGTCCGGCCTCTCGAACCCGTTGGCGCCCGGCAGCAACACCGTGCGGGCGCCGGCCGTGCGAACCAACCCCAATATGTCCCGCGCCAGGTGTGCCGCCTGGGCGGCGTAGTCCGGGCGCTGCCAGCGGATCGCCGCCCGGGCGAGCGCCGCGGCGATGAACAGGTCGCCATCGGTGGCATTGTTCAGGTCGGATACCGGATTGGCGTCGGTAGGCTTGTAGCGCCAGGCGTGCAGGGTGTCCGTGGGGCGCCGGCGCAGGGCATGGGTGGTCCAGTCCAACAGGCGGGCGAAGGTCTCCTGGTCGTCCGCAGCCTGGGCGCCCATCAGGCCCCAGCCCTGCCCTTCGCTGTGGGAGGCATTGCCGTTGCCCGTATCGATCACCCGGCCTTCCGGCGTGACGTACTGGTGGCGGAAGGCCAGCCAGTCCTGCCGCATCGCCGCCGAATGCATGCGGACCGGCGGCGATGGCGGAGCCTGGATCACCGGCGCCACGCTGGCCGGGCTGCCCGCCATGGAGGGCGCACGCTCCGGCCGGACCGGGGCCCCGTCGCCCCAATCAGGGGCATAGGCCGCCATGGCGCCGAGCCCGGCGGTCAACAGCGCCATGCCGGGAAGGACATGGCGGCGGCGCAGCCCGGCTGGAGCAGGAGCGGCAATGGTTTCGGAAGCGCGCACACGCGGTCTCCTGCGTGTCCATGGCACCTGGCGGCAGCCGCCCAGGTACGAGACAATGACCAGCGCGTCCTATTCTGTCGCGCTTTCTATCTCCAGTCTCACACGGGGAGATTAACGTGAACTTTCCTCGCTGGCGTTATCTTGCGTTGCCGGGCCGAGGATGGAGAATGCGGCGGGAGAGGCAACCATGACAGACCAGCGCAGCATCGCCGCCCGCCTTCCCATTGCCGCCATGTTGGCGGCGGTCCTGCTGTGCCCAGCGGCGCGGGCGCAGAAGAACTTCGATCAGCCACCCCAACTCAGCACGCCGCCGCAGGGATCGGCGGACACCAGGAACCCCCGCTTCACGCTGATCAACGACAGCACGCAGATCATCGACAACCTGAACATCTCGCCCAGCAGCGACGAGTCCTGGGGCGACGATCTGCTGGGCAACCTGGCATTGCCGCCGCACAGCCGCATCATTGCCGGGCCGAGCCAGGACACTGGCTGCACCTTCGACGTCCGTGTGGTCTATCACGACCGGCGCGAGGAAATCCTGCGCCGGCAGAACCTATGCAATCTGGATGAGGTGTCTTTCACCGGACGCAACGCACGCCAGCCAAAGGTCCGTTCGCCCTCGGACGACTGAGGCTGCGTCGCCTCAGCGCGGCGCATCATAGAGGGTCACGTCAGTCTCCCGCCCGCGGGAGTAGTTGAAGCCCTGCAGGGTCGCGACGGATGTCAGGTGAAGGCCGAGCCGCAACGCCGCGGCCTTGAACGACGGGTCGTCGCGCGTGGACACCACGGCGGCACCGGCCGCCCCGGAGGCCAGGGCCGCGGCGCCGTCCGCGCCCGTTGCTGACATGATGGTCGCGCTCCCCGCCAGGAACATCAGGCTCGGCTCGTGGAAGCCCACCGCCGCAAGCGGGCGGTCCGCCAGCCCGGCATCCGCCAAGGCACGTTCGATCCGCGGCGCCAGCCAAAGCGGCGCGGCCCGAGGCAATTCCCAGCCGAGCATGGCGGCGGTGAACAGGGTCATGCCAGCCAGGGCCAGGCCAGGCCGGGCCGGCTGGCAGGCCAGCCATCCCAGCATGCCGGCCGCGATCAGCGCGGGCAGCCCCAACCACCAGGATCCATGCACGACGACGGGCAAGGCCGCCGCCGCCAGTCCCAGCAGCGCCGCGGCGGTGATGGTGAGCCCAGGCGCCACCCATCTGCCCCATCGGCCCACGGGCGACCCCATCGTGGCCCAGGCACGCGCGGCAAGCAGGAAGATGGCCGGATAGAGCGGCAGGGTATAGTGCGGCAGCTTGGTGGGAACGGCCTCGAACACCAGCCAGGACGGCACGATCCAGGCGAGCAGGAAGCGCACCGTCGGCTCCCGCCGGTCCCGCCAGAAACGCGGCAGCGCACGCAGGACGGGCAACGTTGCCGGAAAGGCCAGCAATGGCAGCAGCAGCAGGTGCAAGCCGGGCGGGCCGCCATGCGCGTCATCCCCGCTGGCAAGCTTGCGTCCGAGATCGCCGCCGACCGCGTCGCTGAAGAACGCGCCGTGGGTCGCCAGCCCGATCGCGACGAACCAGGGCAGCACCACCAAAGCGGTCAGCAACAGCCCGCCGGCGGGCCGCAGCGCCTTCAGCCACTGTCCCCGGCGATCCGCGGTGACCAGGGCCGCCACGGCCAACCCGGCCACCATGGGTGTGATCGGCCCCTTCAGCAGGATTCCCATCCCCATGGCCGCCCAGAACAAGGCGGCCTGCCCGCGGCCCACCGGCAGCCCGGCATAGGCGCGGGCGAGGATCGCCATCGCCACGGTCGTCACCCCCGCCAAGGCCGCGTCCGTCTTCGCCAGATGGACCTCCACCACCAGGACGACGCTGGCCGCGAGCATGCCGGCCGCGAGCAGCGCAGCCCGGCGGTCGCCCATCGCCAGCCCGATCTCGTAGGTTGCGAGCACCGCCAGCAGCCCGCCTGCCATCGACGGCAGCCGATAGGGCCAGATCGGATTGGCCGCTGCCAGGTGCAGGCTGCGCGCCAGGCCGGCGAACGGGACCTGCAACCAGTAGATCCCGATCGGCTTGCGGTTGCGCGGTTCGTCCCCGTTCATGATCCGGACGTAGTCGCCGGTTTCGATCATCTGTTTGCTGGCCTGCGCGAACCGGCTCTCGTCCCGGTCGTTCGGCGGCAGGGTGAACAGACCGGGCAGCCACACCAGCAGGCAGAACGCGGTCAGCAGCGCCCGCGGCCGCCTGGTGTCGAGCAGGTCCATGGCGCGGCGCTCTAGCACGCGTGCCCGATACACGCCATGAAGCGCGCCCATGCCCTCTTGCCCCCCTGCCCCGCCGACCGGGCGACCCGACCCGACCCGCGAAGGGGCCTTCGACCTGCTCAACGCCGTGCTCGTCCGCCGCCGCGGCCTGGAGGACGCGCTGGACACCCTGCCGCCCACCGAGCTGCGGGACCGTGCGGCGTCCCACCGCCTGGCGGCGGCGGTGCTGCGCCGGGCCGGGTCGCTGGACCATGTGCTGGCCCCCTACCTGCGGCGCGATCCGCCCGATGCGGTGCGGCAGATCCTCCGCATCGGGGCGGCGCAACTGCTGCTGCTCGACACGCCGGCGCACGCCGCGGTCGCGACGTCGGTGGCGCTGGCGCGCAGCCGCGGGCACACGCCCTTCACCGGCCTGGTCAACGCGGTCCTGCGGCGGGTCGCCGGGTCGGGGCCCGCGGCCCTGGCGGCGTTGGACGGACCCCGCCTGGACACGCCGGACTGGCTGTGGGCGAGCTGGGGTCGGGACGCCCGGTCGATCGCCGCCGCCCATGCCATGGAGGCGCCGCTGGACCTGACGGTCACCGGGGCCGCGCCGCCCGGCGGCATGGTGCTGCCGACCGGCTCCATCCGGTTTCCGGCCGGCACCCGGGTCGCCGATCTCGCCGGCTACGACGAAGGCGCGTTCTGGGTGCAGGACGCCGCCGCCGCCCTGCCCGCGCGGCTGCTGGCGGCGCGACCCGGCGAGGCGGTGGCAGATTTGTGCGCCGCACCGGGTGGCAAGGCGGCGCAACTGGCCGCGACCGGGGCCACGGTGACGGCGGTCGAATGGGACGCCAAGCGACTCGGGCGGCTGCACGACAACATGGCGCGGCTCCGCCTGCCCGCCACAATCGTGCATGCGGACGCGGCGACATGGCAGCCCGCCGCGCCGCTCGACGCCGTGCTGCTGGACGCGCCATGCAGCGCCACCGGCACGATCCGGCGGCACCCGGATGTGCCGTATCTCAAGTCGCGCGAGGACGTCGCGGCGGCGGCCATGCGGCAACGCGGGCTGCTCGCGGCCGGCGCCGCGATGCTCCGCTCGGGTGGGCGGATGGTCTATGCGGTGTGCTCGCTGCAGGCCGAGGAGGGGCCGGACGTCCTCGCTGCCGCAGCAGCGGCGGGATTGCGGCGCCATCCTTTCCAGGCCGGCGAACTGCCGGCGATGCCGGAGGCCCTCACGCCCGACGGATGCCTGCGGACCCATCCCGGCCTTTGGCCGGACCGGGGTGGAATGGACGGATTCTTCGCCGCCCGGTTCATTAAGGTATGACAGGATCGCTTGTGCTGAAATGGCCCCTAACCCTAGAAGCACGTGAATGTCCCAGCCCGTCGTAATTGCTCCCAGCCTGCTTGCGGCCGATTTCGGCCGCCTGCGCGAGGAGGCTGCCGCCATCGAGGCAGCCGGCGCCGACTGGCTCCATCTCGACATCATGGACGGCCATTTCGTGCCGAACCTCAGCTTCGGGCCGGCCGTGCTGAAGGCGTTGCGCCCGCATGTGCGCCTGCCATTCGACGTACACCTGATGGTCGCACCCGCTGACCCCTACATCGCCGCGTTCGCCGAGGCCGGGGCCGACCATATCGCCGTGCACGTGGAAGCGGGGCCGCATCTGCATCGCTCGCTGCAACTGGTCCGTGCGCTGGGGAAGTCCGCCGCCGTTGCGATCAACCCCGCCACGCCGGCCGGCGCGGTGGCGGAGGTGCTGGACCTCGTCGACGCCATCCTGGTGATGACGGTCAACCCCGGCTTCGGCGGCCAGGCCTTCATCGACTCGATGCTCGCCAAGATCGGTGCGTTGCGGCAGATGACGAACGCCACCGGGCGACCGATCCGCATCACCGCGGATGGCGGCGTCACCGCGCAGACGGCCCCGCGCATCCTGGCGGCGGGGTGCGACACGCTGGTCGCCGGCACGTCCGTATTCGGCAAGCAGGATTATCCCAGCGCCATCGCCGCCTTGCGCCCGGCCGCCTAATGGCGGTGCGGTGGTTTCGCGACGCGCGCCGCGCGATGGCGACCATGCCGATGCTGCGGATGGGCCGCATCCCGGACGGCCCGATGCTTCCCGTGCGGGACCTTTGGCCCGGCGATCCGGATCGCGGCGCCCGCCTGCTGAAGGGCGAGCTGGAGGTAGGGGGCGCCGTGCTGGCGCTGCGCCCGGGCGCTTGGGGGGAGGCCGGCTCGTCCCTAGTGCTGCTGGCCGCCGCGCACGGCTTTACCTGGCTGCGCGACCTGCGCGCGCTGGGCACGGATGCGGCGCGCGGACGCGCCCGGGCCTTGGTGGGCGACTGGATCGGCGCCCAGCCGGAGCCGATGATGCGCCGCCCCGACGTCGCCGGCGCCCGGCTGGCGGCGTGGCTCGGCCATTACGATTTCTTCGCGGCTTCCGCCGACGATGCGTTCCGCCAGCGCATGATGACGCGGCTGGTGGCGGACGCCCGCGCCCTTGCGGCCGACCTGCCGGCGGAGGAACTGGATGCCCGGGCGCTAACGGCGCTGAAGGGGCTGATCGCCGCGGCCGTGGCCCTGCCGGACCAGGCGGCGTTCCTCACCCGGGCGCTCCGCTTCCTGCCGCAGGAGATCGCGCGACAGGTCCTGCCCGATGGCTGCCATGCCGAGCGCAGCCCGGCCGCCCAGTTGATCGCCCTGCAGGACCTGGTGGAGATCCGCGCCCTGCTGCAGGCGGCCCAGGCGCAACCGCCCGCCGCCTTGGCCGCCGCGGTCGAACGCATGGCCCCGGCGCTGCGGGCGATGCGGCACGGCGATGGCGGCCTGGCCTTGTTCAACGGCAGCAAGGAGGAACAGGCGAGCCTGATCGAACTCGTGCTGGCGCAGGCCGGGCGGCTGGGCCGCTCCCCGGTGAGCCTGACGGAGGGCGGGTTCCAGCGCTTGCAGGCCGGACGGACCGTGCTGCTGGTGGATTGCGGGCGGCCGCCGCCACCGGGCGTGGACCGGCTGTCCCATGCCGGCACCTTGTCGCTGGAGATGTCGGTCGGACGCGAGCGGCTGATCGTGAATTGCGGCGCAGCGCCCGCCGCCGGGCCGCAATGGCGGGATGCGACCCGGGCCACGGCGGCGCACTCCACCCTGGTAATCGCGGACACCAACTCCAGCGAGCTGAAAGGGCCAGGCATCGGCCGCCAGCCGGAGCGCGTGGAGGCGCAGCGTCAGGAGGCGAACGGCGCCCATTGGCTGGAGGCGAGCCACGATGGCTATCGCAAGCCGTTCGGCGCGCTGCACCGGCGCCGGCTGTACCTGGCCGAGAGCGGCGAGGATATCCGGGGCGAGGATGCGATCGAGGCGCCGGAGCCGCAGCCCTACACCTTGCGGTTCCACCTGCACCCATCCGTCAACGCCAGCCTGCAACAGGATGGCGAAGGGGTGCTGCTGCGGTTGCCCTCCGGGTCCGGCTGGCGGCTGCGCGCCGAAGGGGCGCGGATCACGCTGGAGGAAAGCGTCTACCTCGGCGGTGCGGAGCCGAAGCGCGGCGAGCAGGTGGTCCTGACAGGCTACGCGGACGGGCCGCAGCAGGTGAAATGGGCCATTTCCAAAGTGGGCTGAGGCGGGCCGCCGGATCGCCATGAAGGTGGTGGAAGTCGCCAACGTCGACTTCTCCCTGCGGCATTTCGTGCTGCCCCTCATGCGCGGCATCCGGGCCCGGGGGCACGAGGTGGTCGCGGTGGTGGCGGAAGGCCCGCTCAACGCGGACGTGCGGGCGGAGGGTTTCCGCGTGATCGCCGCCCCGTTCGTGCGGCGCGCCTCGCCGCTCGCGCAACTCCGCGCCTTTCGGGGGCTGGTGACCCTGTTGCGGCGCGAACGGCCGGACCTGGTGCATGGCCACATGCCGATCAGCGGCTTCCTGGCGCGGCTGGCGGCGCGTGCCGCCCGTGTGCCGCGCGTCGCCTATACGTGCCATGGCTTCCTGTTCAACCAACCGGCGCCGTGGCCGCGGCGGGCCGCCTCGTTCCTCATGGAATGGATCGCCGGCCGGGCCACCGATATCTACCTCACCGTCTCGGAGGAGGAGGCCGCCGATGCGCGGCGGCTCGGCATCTCGCCCCGGGCGGTGGCGATCGGCAACGGCCGCGACCCGGCGCTGTTCCGGCCGCACGCCGAAGCGCGCTGCTGCCTGCGCGCCAGCCTGCACGTGCCGCCGGATCGCACCGTGATCGTCGCGGTGTCGCGGCTGGTGCGGCACAAGGGATATCCGGAGCTGCTGGCAGCCATGCGGGACGTGCCGGACGCCGAACTCTGGGTCGTCGGCGCCCGGCTGGCTTCCGACCGGGGCGCGGATCTCGGCCCGGCCCTGGCCGCGGCAGAAGCCGGCGGTCGCGTCCGGCTGCTCGGCTACCGGACGGACATCCCGGCCATCCTTGCGGCGGCCGACATCTTCGTGCTGCCCAGCCATTTCGAGGGCCTGCCGATGTCGGTGATCGAGGCCATGCTCACCGGGCTGCCCGTGGTCGCGACCGCCATCCGCGGCCCGCGCGAGCAGGTGGTGGACGGCGTGACCGGCCTGCTGGTTCCGCCGGCGACGGTGCAGCCCCTTGCGGACGCGCTGAACCGGCTGGTTGGTGATCCGGCGCTGCGGGCGGCGATGGGTGCGGCCGGGCGTGCCCACGCGGCCGACCGCTATGACGAGGCCCGAGTGGTCGACCATACGCTGGACCTGCTCGGCCTGTAGGGCTATGCGCCCGCGCATGAGCCAGTCCGACATCGTGCCGATCACCCGCGCCCTCATCTCCGTCTCCGACAAGGACCGGCTGGTGGAACTGGCGACGGCCCTGGCCGCCAACGGCACCCACATGCTGTCGACCGGCGGCTCCGCATCCGTGCTCCGCCAGGCGGGTCTGCCGGTGACCGAGGTGTCGGACCATACCGGCTTCCCGGAAATCCTGGACGGCCGGGTCAAGACCCTGGTGCCGCAAATCCATGGCGGGCTGCTGGGCCGGCGGGACCTGCCGGCGCACCGGGACCAGATGGCGGCGCACGGCATCGCGCCGATCGACCTGCTGGTGTCGAACCTCTACCCGTTCGAGGCGACGGTCGCATCCGGCGCCGACAGGGCGAAGTGCGTGGAGAACATCGACATCGGCGGTCCGGCCCTGATCCGCGCCGCGGCCAAGAACCACGACCACGTCGCCGTGGTCACCGAGACCGGGCAGTATGACGCCTTGTTGGCCGCCCTGGCGGCCGGCGGCACCACACTGGCCCTGCGGCGCGGGTTCGCGGCAGCGGCCTATGCCCGCACGGCAGCCTACGACGCCGCGATCGCGGCCTGGTTCGCCGCGGAACAGGGCGCGGAGTTCCCGGCCCGCATCACGTTCGGCGGCACGCTGCGACAGACCCTGCGCTATGGCGAGAACCCGCACCAACGCGCGGCGCTCTACGCCGCCGGAAACCGCCCCGGCGTCGCCGGCGCAAGGCAGGTCCAGGGCAAGGAGCTGTCGTACAACAACCTCAACGACACCGACGCCGCATTCGAATGCGTGGCCGAGTTCAGCGAGCCCACCATCGTGATCGTCAAGCACGCCAACCCGTGCGGCGTCGCCTCCGCCTCCAGCCTGGCGCAGGCGTGGGACGCCGCGCTGCGCTGCGACCCGGTGTCCGCCTTCGGGGGGATCGTGGCGGCGAACCGGACCCTGGATGCCGAGGCGGCAACCCGCATCGCGGCGATCTTCAGCGAGGTGATCGTGGCGCCGGACGCCGACGAGGCGGCGCGCGCCATCCTGTCCCGCAAGAAGAACCTGCGGCTGCTGCTGACCGGCGCCCTGCCCGACCCGGCGTCGGCGGGAATGCAGGTCCGCAGCCTGGCCGGCGGCCTGCTGGTGCAGACCCGCGACGCCGGGCGGTCGGCGGCGGACACCCTGCAGGTCGCCACGCAGCGCGCACCGACCGGGGCCGAGTTGGCCGACCTGCTGTTCGCCTTCCGCGTCTGCAAGCACGTCAAGTCCAACGCGATCGTGTATGCGCGCGGTGCGGCGACCGTGGGCGTGGGCGCCGGGCAGATGAGCCGCGTCGACTCCGCCCGCATCGCCGCCTGGAAGGGCGAGGCGGCAGCGCAGGCCGCCGGTGCGCCGGACAATCTCACTCGGGGCAGCGTCGCGGCATCGGACGCGTTCTTCCCGTTCGCGGACGGGCTGGAGGCGATCGTCGCGGCCGGCGCGACCGCTGTCATCCAGCCCGGCGGCTCCATCCGCGACAACGAAGTGATCGCCGCGGCAGACAAAGCCGGGATAGCCATGGTCTTTACTGGCATGCGGCACTTTCGACATTGAGAAGCATTCGCAACGTTTGCAGCAGCACTTGTCGAATACAGTAGGCTCGCTCATGTTGCTGTCATGCGCGCCTTCGATACCTTGTCCGAACGTGAAATCCTCGCCTTGGCCATCAGCAACGAGGAGGAGGACGGGCGGATCTACACCGATTTCGCCGAAGGCCTGCGGGACGACTACCCCGACACGGCGCACGTCTTCACCGACATGGCGGAGGAGGAGGACGAGCATCGCCGCATCCTGATCGACACCTATACCGAGCGGTTCGGCAGCCATATCCCGTTGATCCGGCGCCAGGATGTGCGCGGCTTCGCTCCCCGCCGGGCCATCTGGCAATTCCGCCCACTTGGGCTGGAGGCGGTGCGCAGCCACGCCCGCCAGATGGAGAACGATGCCGCCCGGTTCTACCGGGAAGCCGCAGGACGGGCGACGGATACGGCGGTGCGCCGCCTGCTCGGCGACCTGGCTGCCGCGGAGGCGAAGCATGAGACCACCGCCGGCACGATAGAGGCCAAGCGCCTGCCCGGCGACGTGCGCGCGCGGGAGGATGACGACGCCCGCCGCCGCTTCGTGTTGCAGATCGTGCAGCCCGGCCTGGTCGGACTGATGGACGGCTCGGTCTCGACCCTGGCGCCGGTCTTCGCCGCCGCGTTTGCGACGCACTCCACCTGGAGCACGTTCCTGGTGGGCCTAGCCGCCTCGATCGGCGCCGGCATCTCGATGGGCTTCGCCGAGGCGCTGGCGGATGACGGCAAGCTGTCCGGCCGGGGCACGCCATATCTCCGCGGCCTGGTCTGCGGGCTGATGACGATGGCCGGCGGCATCGGCCACACCCTGCCCTATCTGGTGCCGGCGTTCTGGACCGCCACCGGGCTGTCCTTCGGCGTCGTCGTGGTGGAGTTGGCGATCATCGCCTGGATCCAGTGGCGCTACATGGAGACGCCGCCGATCTCCGCCATGGCGAAGGTCATGCTCGGCGGCGCCCTGGTCCTCGCCGCCGGCATCCTCATCGGCAACGGATGATGAAAGCCTGCTGCCTCTAAAAGCCCTCCCAGAGCGAGAGGGAGAAAACCGGGCACGCTATCCCCGCCCCTCCTCCACCGCGTGGCAGGCAACCTCCACCGGCCCGGCCCAGGTATAGCCCGGCTTCTGCACCCGGCAGCGCTCGTTCGCCAGCGGACAGCGGGGATGGAAGGTGCAGCCGGAGGGTGGGTTGATCGGGCTCGGCACCTCGCCGCCCACGCCGGCGCGGACCCGGCCCGGTCCTCCCGCGGCCGACAGATCCGGAATCGCCTCCAGCAGCAGGCGGGTATAGGGGTGCCGCGGCTGGGTGAAGATCGCCTCGCCCGGGCCGTGCTCGACGATGCGGCCGAGGTACATCACCCCCAGCCGGTCGGACATGTGGCGGATCACCGCCAGGTTGTGACTGATGAACAGGTACGTCAGCCCCAAGCGCCCCTGCAACTCCCGCATGAGGTTCAGGATTTGCGCCTGCACCGACACGTCGAGCGCGCTGGTCGGCTCGTCGCAGACCAGGAAATCCGGCTCCGACGACAAGGCCCGCGCGATCGAGATGCGCTGGCGCTGGCCGCCGCTGAACTCGTGCGGGTATTTCGCGCCATCCGCTGGAGACAGGCCGACCTGGGACAGCAGCGCGCCGACCCGCTCGCCCACCGCCGACCCGCGCAGCATGGCAAAGGCCCGCAGCGGCTCGGCCACGATGTCCTGCACCCGCCAGCGCGGGTTCAGCGAGGCATACGGGTCCTGGAAAATCATGTTCATCCGCCGTCGCAGCGCCGGCTGTGCGCGGGCGGACGACAGCTTTTGGCCCTCAAACCGGATGTCGCCCGAACTGGGCGGGTACAATCCGACCGCGAGCCGGGCCACCGTGCTCTTGCCGCAGCCGCTTTCGCCCACCAGGGACAAAGTGGTGCCTTTGGGAATGCCGAAGCTCACCTCGTCCACCGCCTGCAGCGTGCGGCGGCCGCTGCGGGATAGCACGCGTTGCAGCCACGGCTTCGACACGTCGAAAGTCCGGCTGACCTTGACCGCCTCCAGCACGTCAACCATTGGCGTACAACCAGCAGGCGGCCTGCGTCTCCTTGGCGGGCATCAGCTCCGGCCGCTCGCGTTGGCAGCGGTCGAACACCTTCGGGCAGCGCGGATTGTACGGGCAGCCGGGCGGGATCGCGTTCAGCCGCGGCATGGCGCCGTCGATCTGCGCCAATCGCTCCACGCGGGCGCGCAAGGCCGGGATCGAGGCCATCAGGCCCTCGGTGTAAGGATGCGAGGGGCGATGCACCACGGCGGCAACGCTCCCCACCTCGATCACCCGGCCGGCATACATCACCGCCACGCGGTCGCAGGTCTCGGCGATGACGCCCATGTCGTGCGTCACCAGCAGCACGGCCGTGCCATGCTCCCGCGCCAGCCGGCGCAACAGGGCGATCACCTGCGCCTGGATCGACACGTCCAGCGCGGTGGTCGGCTCGTCGGCGATCACCAGCCTGGGTTCGGCGCACAGCGCCAACGCGATCACCACGCGCTGCCGCATGCCGCCGCTGAATTCATGCGGGTAGGCGCCCACCCGCTCCGCCGCGCCGGGGATGCCGACATCCACCAGCCACTGCACCGCCCGCGCCTTGGCAGCCTTGTCGGACAGGGGGAGGTGGGTCTGCATGGTTTCCACCAGCTGCCGCCCCACCGTGTAGAGCGGGTTGAGCGTGGTGAGCGGGTCCTGGAACACCGCGCCGATCTGCCGGCCGCGCACCCGGCGCATCTGCTCCGGCGGCAAGGTGTCGATGCGGCGCCCGTCCAGGCTCACCTGGCCGCCCACCACGATGCCCGGCGGCTCCAGCAGCCCGATGATCGCGGCCCCGGTCAGCGACTTGCCCGCCCCGCTCTCCCCCACGACGCCGAGGATCTCGCCGGGCCCGATCGACAGCGACACCCGGTCGAGCGCGTGCAGCCGCCCGCGCCGGGTGGGGAAATCGACCGACAGGTCCCGCACGTCGAGTAGCGCGGTCATCGCAGCCTCGGGTTCACGGCGTCGCGCAGCCAGTCCCCCAGCAGGTTGATCGCCAGCACCATCAGCGCCAGCACGATTCCCGGGAAGATGGTGATCCACCACTCACCGCTGTAGAGATAGTCGTTGCCGACCCGGATGAGCGTGCCGAGCGAGGGCTGCGTCGCGGGCAGCCCGACGCCCAGGAAGGACAGCGTCGCCTCGTCCAGGATCGACAGGCCGATATTGATGGTCGCGATCACCACCACCGGCCCCCAGGCGTTCGGCAGGATATGGGTCAGCACGATGCGCGGCCCGGATAGGCCGATCACCCGGGCCGCCAGCACGTAGTCGCGGCCACGCTCCACCATGGTGGAGCCGCGGACCGTGCGGGCGAATTGCGGCCAGCGGCTGATGCCGATGGCGAAGATCAGCACGTACACCTCCAGCGCTTCGTGCAGCCCGGCCGGCAGGGCGACGCTCACCACCCCGTCCACCAGCAGCGCGATCAGGATGGCGGGAAAGGTGAGCTGCACGTCCGCCACCCGCATCAGCAGCGCGTCCACCGTCCCGCCCAGATACCCGGCTGCCAGCCCCACCAGGATGCCCACGAGCATGGCGAACACCACCGCGGAAAGCCCGATCACCAGGCTGATGCGGCCGCCATAGATCATGGCCGACACCAGGTCGCGCCCCTGGTTGTCCGTGCCCAGCAGGTGCGCCGCACTGCCATCCGGCATGAAGGCAGGCGGGATGAAGCTGTCCATCAGGTTGAGGCTGGCGAGGTCGAACGGGTCGTAGGGCGCGACCCACGGCGCCAGGGCCGCCGCGCCGAAGCAGACCACCACGATGGCGGCCGATACGATGGCGATCGGCGAGCGGCGGAAATTGTAGAAAAGGTCGCTGTCCAGCGCGCGCGCCATGGCCGGGCTCATCGCGCGCGTCCCACCCGCAGCCGGGGATCGACGGCGAAATACAGCAGGTCGACCACCAGGTTGATGATCACGAACAGCACCGCCACCAGCAGCAGGTACGTGGACATTACAGGGATGTCGCCGACCTGGATCGACTGCACCAGCAGCAGCCCCATGCCGGGCCATTGGAACACCGTCTCCGTCACGATGGAGAATGCCACGATGCCGCCGAGCTGCAGCCCGGCCACGGTGATGACCGGCACCAGCGTGTTCTTCAGCGCATGGCCGAAATGGATCGCCCGGCTGGGCAGGCCGCGCGCGCGGGCGAACTTGATGTAGTCCGACCGCAGCACCTCCATCATCTCCGCCCGCACCAGCCGCATGATCAGCGTCATCTGGAACAGCCCGAGCGTGATCGCGGGCAGGATGAGCGCCTTCAGCCCGGACACGGTGAGCAGCCCGGTGGTCCAGCCGCCGATCGCGACGGTGGCGCCGCGGCCATAGGAGGGCAGCCAGCCGAGCAGCACGCTGAACACCAGGATCAGCAGAATGCCGATTAGGAAGGTCGGCAGCGAAACCCCCAGCAGGCTGACCAGCATGAACAGGCGCGAGCTGAAGGCATTGCGGTAGATGCCGGTGTAGACGCCGGCGGGGACGCCCACGACCAGGGCGAACAGGGCCGCCACCAGGGAAAGCTCCGCGGTGGCGGGCAGCCGCTCCGCGATCAGGCTGGAGACCGGGCGCGCCAGGCGGTAGCTGACGCCGAACTCGCCATGCAGCACGGCCCAGATGAACTTGGCATACTGCACCAGGAAAGGCTGGTCCAACCCCAGCTCGTGCGTCATCCGCACGCGGTCGGCCTCCGTGTAGGAGGTGCCCAGCATGATGTTCACCGGGTCGCCGACGAAGGCGAACAGGGCGAACGCGATCAAACCGACCACGAGAAGGACAGGAATAGCTTGCAGGATACGGGAGAGGATGAAGGCGGCGATGGCGAAGGCGCTCCTGCAACGGATGGGCGACGTTAGGACGGCGCACCCGGCGGCAGCAAGGCCGACCTGCCGGCAGCGCATGGGTGGCTAGGCCAGCGGGTCTTCGACGACGGCGAACTCCGCGACGAGGGTGAAGCCCACGCCCAGCAGCACCGGACCAAGGAAGATGCCCAGCAAGCCGAATGCGAGCGCGCCGCCGAGCACGCCCAGCACCGTCAGCAGGAACGGCAATTGCGCGCCGCGGGCGATGAAATAGGGCCGGATCAGGCTGTCGGCGCCCGACACTGCGACGACGCCGTAGACCACCAGGAAGATCGCCCAGCCGGTATGCCCGGTGCTGAGCAGCCAAAGCGCTGCCGGGATCCAGATCATCGGCGCGCCGATCGGCAGCACGGAGACGAAGCCGGCGATCGCGCCCAGCAGCACCGGGCGCGGTACGCCCGTCAGCCAGAGGCCGAATGCCGTCAGCATGCCCTGCACCACCGCGGTGCCCAGCAGGCCGTACACCGTGCCGCGGATCACCTGGCCGGTGACCACGATCAGCCGCTCGGCATAGGCCCCGGCGATGCGCCGCATGATGGCGCGCAGGTGCATGCCCAGCCGGTCGCCATACACCCAGAAGAAGAAGGCGATGAACAAGGCCAGCAGGAACTGCAAGACGCCCGACGCGATGCCCAACAGGAGGGTGAGCCCGTTTTCCGCGATCAGGCCGAAATAGGGCCGGAAGAAATCCGCCATCACGCTCAGATCCGCTGCCCAGCTGTTCCAATAGTCCGACAGCGTCGGGCCGATCAGCGGCACCCTGAACAGCCATTCCGGCGCCCCCGGCAGGCCGCTATCCAGCAGATGCTGGATCGATTGTCGCAGCTGGTCCACATCGTCGGAGCCGGCCGGCGCCGCGACCGCCAGCGGCAGAACCAGGATCAGCGAGGTGAGCAGGACCATGACCAGGGCGGCGCCGGTCCGGCCGATATGGCTGCGGTCCCGCACCCACTCGAATACCGGCCATGTTGTGAAGACCAGGATGCCGCCCCAGAGCAGGGCGGAGGTGAAGGGATGCAGCACGAAGCCGCAGCCGATGGCGATGCCGGCCAGCAGCAATCCCATCAGCAGCCGTTCTGCGATCATGGCCGGTGGGTTAACCTAGCCCCCACACGCTGCCAACCCAGTAAGGACCCAGCCATGCCGCGCTTCTGCGCCAACCTGACGATGATGTTCAACGAACACCCGTTCCTGGACCGTTTCGCGGCCGCATCGGCGGCCGGCTTCACGGCGGTGGAGTTCCTGTTCCCGTACGACCATGTGGCGGCCGAGATCCGGGCGCGGCTGGACGACCATGGGCTGGAGCAGATCCTGTTCAACATGCCGCCCGGCGACTGGGGCGTGGGCGAGCGGGGGCTGGCCAGCCTGCCGGGCCGCGCCGCCGAGTTCCGCGACGGCGTGAAGCGCGCGCTGGACTACGCCGCAGTGCTGGGGACGAAGCGGCTGCATTGCATGGCCGGACTGGTGCCCGCCGGCACCGCGCAGGGCACCGCGGCGAGCCTCTACGCAGCCAACCTTGCCTGGGCGTGCGAACAGGCGAGCGCTGCCGGCGTGCTGGTCGTGATCGAACCCATCAACCATCGCGACATGCCAGGCTTCTTCCTGAACACGACGGACCAGGGGGCTGCCGTGGTGGAGGCGATCGGGCGCGACCGACTTGCCCTGCTGTTCGATGTCTATCACTGCCAGGTCACGGAAGGTGACGTGACCAGCCGCCTGGCCAAGCTGTTGCCGTTGGTGGGCCACATCCAGGTCGCCGACGTGCCCGCACGCAACGAGCCCGGGACCGGCGAACTGAACTGGCGGTATGTCTTCGACCGCATGGATGCGCTGGGCTATGCCGGGTGGGTTGGCTGCGAATACCGGCCAGCGCGAGACACAGTATCAGGATTGGGATGGATCGCCGAGTTCCGCGTTTAGCCTTGGACATGTCCAAAGATTGTTGCTAGCGTATGATCATCGCAAATGCGTGGATTTTTGTTGGAATGAACCGCCTCGGCTGGAACAAACGCTTGACGTGTTGGAACACAATGGCGTTAGGTTTCGGCGGATGATCGTGTGGTTGGTATGTGAGGGCTGCCGGTGGCTGATGGGGGGCTGAGTGATATGCGGTTCACGGAAATCGGCCAGCAGTTGAGGGCATACCGGCTCGAATCGGGGCTGCGGGCGGAAGAGATCGCGGCCCGGCTCGGCGTGTCCCGGGCTGCCTTGTACCGATATGAAAAAGGCGAGGTCATCAAGCTCGACACGGTGAAGCGCCTGGCCGAATTGCTCAAGATATCGCCGCTCTCGCTGCTGGGCATCGGTGTCGAGTACTACAACCGGCCGGTCGGCTATTTCGAGCGTGTCCGCCAGACCGAGGAAGCGGCCGACCAGATCCTCCAGGTGTTCGGGCCGCTGTGCTATCTGACGACGTCGGAATCGTATGACGCCGTGCTGGCCGAGGCATATGAGGCGGCGATTGCTCAGTCCGCCGCCGACAAATCTGCCCTGCGTGCCTCGGTCGAGCAGGTGCAGGGCATCCTGGCCGCCCGCAAGCGGATGTATTTGATGCGCCGTCCGGGCATCATCGCCATCCTGTCGCTGGCGCGGATCCAGCGGCTGCTGGACTCCGGCATCGCTGGCAACCTGGACCTGCCGGAATCGATACGGCGCCGGTGCCGGCAAGTGGCCGAGACGGAGGTCGAGCACATCGCCTCCATGATGGAGGCCGAACCGATGGGATTGCAGTTCGGCGTGCTGCCCTCGGCCGAGCCCACCAGCTCGTTCAAGATCCTGCGCGCTCGTGACCGCGCGACGTTGGCCATCAACCCGTTCCGGGCGGATGGGCTGCCCAGCATCCAGACCGGCGTCGCGATGATCACCGGCGCGGACGAAGCGGTGGCCACCCACCAGCGCGTGGCGGAGCAGATGTGGCGCGAATCGCTCAAGGGCGCGGCCGGCGCCGCCCAGGTCCGCGCTCTGATGCAGGTCAAGCGCGCCGCCGCCTGAGGCTGGTCCGCGCGCCAGCCGCCGGCTAGAACGCGGAATGGCCTTTTTCCCCGACGCGACGGTGCTGTCGACCGAGACGGTCTGGCAACGCCGGACCCGGCTCGATGTCGTCACCTTCCGGCACCGCCGCTTTGACGGCACCATGTCGGACCCCCGCGTGTGGGAGGTCTGGCTGCGCGGCGCCGCAGTGGGCGTGCTGCCCTATGATCCCGTGACCGATCAGCTCGTGATGATCGAGCAGTTCCGCTACCCGGCCATGGCGGCCGGCGTGGATCCCGTGATGCTGGAAATCCCCGGCGGCTTCATGGATGCGGGCGAAACCGAGGAGCAGACCGCCGCCCGCGAGATGCAGGAGGAAATGGGCCTGACCGTCGACCGGCTGCACCGGGTGGGCCGTTTCGTGCTCAGCGCCGGGGGCTCGGACGAAACGGTGACCATCTTCGCCGGACGCATCGCGGCGCCCGCTGCGGGCACGGACGGCATCGCCGGCCATGCCGGCCTGGCCTCGGAGCACGAGGACATCCGCACCCGGGTCCTGCCGGCCGCCGAAGCGGTCGAGAACGTCCTGGCCGGGCGCTATGCCAACTCGATCACCGCCATGTCCCTGCTGTGGTTCGCCTCGAAGCGGGACTGGCTGCGGCGGGAGTGGGCGAAGTGACCGGCAAGATGTTCCTGGACGATGCCTATCTCCTGACGGCGCCGGCCGTGGTCGCGGCGATCCTGCCCGGCGGCATCGTGCTGGACCGCTCCCCCTTCTACGCCCGCAGCGGCGGCCAGCCCGGCGACACCGGCCGCCTGACATGGGCCGGCGGCACGGCGGACATCGCCGAAGCCGTGAAAGGCGAGGCCGACACCGTGGTGCTGCCCACCACCGCGGAGCCGCCACCGGTGGGAACCGCGGTCACCGCCACCATCGACTGGCCGCGCCGCCAGGCCCATATGAGGATGCATACGCTGCTTCATCTGCTGTGCAGCCTGCTGCCGGGTGCGGCGGTGACGGGCGGCCAGATCGGCGCGGAGAAATCCCGGCTGGATTTCGACCTGCCCGCCGCCCCGGACCGCGAAGCGGTCGAGGCCGGCCTGGCCAGACTGGTCGCCGCGGACCATCCGGTATCGACGGAGTGGGTGGACGAGAGCGTGCTCGACACCAATCCGGGCCTGGTTCGCACGCTGTCGGTGCAGCCGCCCCGCGGCACCGGCCGGTTGCGCCTGGTGCGCATCGGCCCGACCGACGCACCGGTGGATTTGCAGCCTTGCGGCGGCACCCACGTCGCCGCCACCGGCCAGATCGGCCCGGTCCGCGTGCTGAAGATCGAGAACAAGGGCAAGCAGAACCGTCGGATCACCCTGGCGCTCGGGAGTTGAGCATGGACGAACTGGTTTCCGTCGAATGGTTGGCCGCCCATCGGCAGGATCCCGATGTGGTCGTGCTGGAATCGACCAAATACCTGCCGAACGAGAGGCAGGACGGTCGAGAGGCATTTCTGCGGGCCCATATTCCTGGTGCGCGGTATTTCGACCTCGACCTGATCGCGGACGCGGAAAGCGCATTGCCGCACATGGTGCCGGCGGCCGGCCGCTTCGCCCGGCTGGTCGGGGCGCTCGGGGTGGGCGACACGAGCCGCGTGGTGTTCTACGACCAGAACGGCGCGATGTGGGCGACGCGGGGCTGGTGGATGATGGGCCTGTTCGGCCA
The DNA here is from genome assembly GCA_964244585.1 of uncultured Acetobacteraceae bacterium. Taxonomy (GTDB): domain Bacteria; phylum Pseudomonadota; class Alphaproteobacteria; order Acetobacterales; family Acetobacteraceae; genus LMUY01. The sequence continues at coordinate 46,132 of CAXTJM010000016.1, forward strand.
TGACCAGGCCAGTGTTCTGGATGGCGGCCTCGCCGCCTGGCAGCGGGCCGGCCACGCCACGGAGACCGGGGAGCCGGCCGCAAGCGAGCCCGCCCGCTTCACCGCCCGGCTGCGGGCGAAGCGGCTACGCGGCCTGGCCGACATGCTCGAGACCGAGGCGCTCATCGTGGACGCGCGCGCCGCCAGCCGGTTTGCCGGCGCGGCACCCGAGCCGCGGCCCGGCCTGGCTTCCGGCCATATCCCGGGTTCGGTGAACCTGCCCTCCTCCGCGATGCTGGGGCCGGACGGCCGCTTCCTGCCGCCAGACGCGTTGCGGGCGAAGCTGGCCGCCATTGGCGTGGATGGGTCGCGCCCGGTCATTACCAGTTGCGGCAGCGGGGTGTCCGCAACGATGGTCACCATGGCGATGAAGCGGGCCGGCCTGCCGCAGGGTGCGGTATACGACGGCTCGTGGACCGAGTGGGGGTCCGACCCGACCACGCCCAAGGAGACAGGCTGATGCCAGACCATACGCCGCCCGCAGCCAAGCAAGGCCCGGCCACCCGGCTGTCCCATGCCGGACGCGCCGGAACGCGCATCCACGGCTTCGTCAACCCGCCGGTGCTGCGCGGCTCCACCATGCTGTATCCCTCCTGCGAGGATCGCAAGGCCAGCGGCAGCCAGCGCCTCGGCCGGGGTTTTCTGTATGGCACGGCGGGAAACCCGACCCATCACGCGCTGGAAGACATGGTGGCGGAGATCGAGGGTGGCACGCGCTGCCAGATCGTCTCGACCGGCCTGGCCGCGGTGACGGTGCCGCTGCTGGCCTACCTGTCGGCCGGCGACCACCTGCTGATGCCGGACAGCGTGTATGGGCCGGCCCGGACCTTCGCTGATGGCCTCCTGGTGCGGATGGGGATCGACACGACCTACTACGATCCGGAGCTCGACGCCCCTGCCCTGGCGGCGCTGATCCGACCCGAGACACGGGTGCTGTATACCGAAAGCCCGGGCAGCCACAGCTTCGAGGTGCAGGACATTCCCGCCTTGGCCGCGGTCGCGCACGAGCATGGGCTGACGGTGATGATGGACAACACCTGGGGCATCCGCTCCTTCCAGCCGTTCGTCCATGGGGTGGACGTCTCGATCCAGGCGCTGACCAAATACCTCGCCGGGCATTCGGACGTGCTGCTCGGCAGCGTCACCGTGGCCAGCGACGCCGATTGGGAGCGTGTGCGCACCGCCGCCCTGTCGCTTGGCCAGTATGCCAGCCCGGATGATTGCTGGCTGGCGCTGCGCGGCGCCCGTACCATGGGGGTACGGCTTGACCGGCAACTGCAGTCGGGCCTGCAGGTCGCCGAGTGGTTCGCGCACCGCCCGGAAGTCGCGCGCGTGCTGCACCCGGCCCTGCCCGGCGCACCCGGCCATGCGCTGTGGAAGCGGGATTTCACCGGCGGCGCCAGCCTGTTCGGCGTCGAGTTCCAGGCCGGCTACAGCCCCGCCGCCCTCGACGCCATGATCGACAGCCTGACCCTGTTCGGCATCGGCGCGTCCTGGGGCGGCTACGAGAGCCTGGCGCTGCCGACCACCGGACACATCACCCGCACCGCCGGGAGCGCCCGGTTCGCCGGGCCGGTGGCGCGGTTCCATATCGGGCTGGAGGATCCGGCCGACCTGATCGCCGACCTGGACCGTGCCATGGAGGTTCTGGGTGCCCCTGCCTGACCTGCCGATCCGCTACGACGCCAACGGCCTCGTCCCTGCCATCGCCCAGCAGCACGACACGGGCGAGGTGCTGATGATGGCGTGGATGAGCGCGGCGTCCGTCGCCGAAACGCTCGTGACCGGACGCGTCTGTTACTGGAGCCGCAGCCGCGCTGCCCTGTGGCGCAAGGGAGAAAGCTCCGGCCAGGTGCAGAGCCTGGTGGAGCTGCGGATCGATTGCGATGGCGACACGCTGCTGCTGTTGGTCGACCAGCTGGGAGCGGCGTGCCACACCGGGCAACGCAGCTGTTTCTACCGTGCCGTCCGTGACGGCCAGCTCGCCACGCTCACGCAGCCCGTAGTCGACCCCGCCATCCTCTATGACATGCCCGCCTGATCCAGGCCGCGACCCGGCCCTGAAACGCCTGCCCTTGCGGCAGAGGGTCGGCACGCGGCTTGCGCGCCGTGCTGGGCGCCACGACGGCGGCGTGGAACTCCGCTGCACACGGGACCAGCGGAGCCGCTGCTCCTAGCCATGGGACTGCCGCCGCGAACGGCCCATCCCGCGTGCCTGCGACCAGCGCTATTCAGGCAGCCTGCACAGGGCTGGCTAGTCGCCTGCGCGACCTCCGCGTATTGCAACGGTGATCCGCTTCTCATCGAGCAGCCAGCGAAGCAGCGACATCACGCTCTCTGCCTTCTCCAAGGAGTCGCCGTTTCTCAATTGAGGTTTTGACGTGAGGAATATGTCCGGCTCCACCGCAGAGCCGGCAAAGGCCATTGACCAACTGCTGAAGTCGCGCTCCTTGAAGAAGTCGGCCTGCAGAAGTTCGACGTTCTTGTGCCTGGTGTCGCACACGATGTGGCCGAACAGCGACTTCACCGCATGACGCGGGCCTTCTATGACCTGTGAGAAATTATCGTCATTCAGCATCAGTGCTCCGGTGATACCGTGCTCAGGGTTCCACTTTCTCGACCATGACAGTATTTGCTTGATGTGCTCGGTGACTGCTTCGTGCCCACCTTTGATGGCAATTTGACTGTGGTAGATGATCTTGTAGATGGAAGGGGGCGTTTCTCCGCGATCTGATGGACGGTACAACGGCGTTGTCCTATGTTAACTTTGTGCCGAATTATATCCTAGGTTGTAGAGTGACAACATTTTTATCCGTGTTCCAGCTTTTTCTTGGATGCGCCTGGCGTTTGAAGCGCCACGGATAGATTTGCCGTCGCATCAGTTCTGCGCCTATCCGACGTTGATCGCCTCGCTGGTGACCGTCGCCAACGGCATAGCGCCATATAGATGTGGGAACGGGTCCTGGTCCGGTTCGCTTCGCTCCCACTCGATGCGTCCTTGCACGGTGGCCGGGTCGAACCGTATCAGCAGCAGGCCGGTTCGCCCGGGGAAGTGCCGTGCGAGCACGAAGGCCAACTGGGCCTCGGTGCAGCAATGGAGGAATGGAGTTCCACGCAGCACCCCGTTCGCCGCAGCCACGGTCGCGGGCGTCGTGACGTGGCAAAGCGTTTGAACCCGATCATCCATGCGTTGCGTCCCTCGATTCGGCCTCCTATGCAGCGGGCCATGAGCACTGACAACGCCATCCAGTTCCGCACGTTCACCGGTGCGGCGATCGCCGAAGCCCATGCCGCATTCCAATCCCTGCATGTCGCGGTATTCCGCGACTGGCCTTACCTGTACGCCGGCAACCCGGGGGCGCGGCCGTACATCGCGAGTTACGCCGACTGTCCAAGGGCAGCCCTGTTCCTCGCCAGCCAGGCGGGTGTCCCGATCGGCGCCGCCACCTGCCTGCCGCTGGCGGACGAGACCCCCAACGTGCAGGCGCCGTTCGTGCAGCGCGGCTGGGACCCTCGCCGCTTCTTCTATTTCGGCGAGGGCATCGTGCTCGCCGAGTGGCGGGGCAAGGGAGTGGGCGTCCGCTTCTTCGAACTTCGCGAATCCCACGCCCGCGCCGTGTCGACCGCCGAGTATGCCGTGTTCTGCTCGGTTCGCCGCCCGGCCGACCATCCCCTTCGCCCGGCCGAGCCGCACACCAACGATGCCTTCTGGCGCCGCCGCGGCTACGTCCCGCTGCCAGGCGTGTCCTGCATCATGACCTGGCCCGACATCGGCGAGCAGGACGCGACGGCGCATACGCTGGATTTCTGGATCAAGTCCTTGAACGGGGCTGCCCTGCCGTGCGGCTAGCGCTGCTGCAATACCGCGTCGGCCACTATCCGGATCTGTCGGCGTGGGAAGCGGCCTTCTCCGCGCGCATCGCCGAAGCGGCCGCGAACGGGGCCGACCTGCTGGTCCTGCCGGAATATGCCAGCATGGACGCGATCGCCGCCCCCCTCCCCGACCTGGCCGCCGAGTTGCAGGCCGCTTGCGCCAACCACGATGCGGTACTGGACGCCATGCGCCGGGCGACGGCGCGAACCGGCGTCTGGCTGCTGGGCGGGTCGCTGCCGGTGCGGTTGGCCGATGGCAGCGTGATCAACCATGCCCCGCTGGTTGCCCCTGACGGACGCATCGCGTTCCAGGACAAGCACCGCACGACCCGGTTCGAGGCCGAATCATGGGGCATGGCGCGAGGCGCGCCGCCCGCTGTCTTCGACACGCCATGGGGCGGCATCGGCGTCAGCATCTGCTACGACATGGAGCACCCGCCGCTTCCGCGCGCCCAGGTGGAGGCGGGGGCCTGGCTTCTGCTGGTGCCGACCGACACCGACACGCTGGCCGGGTTCAACCGCGTGCGGCTGGCGGCGCGGGCCTGCGCGATGGCGAACCAGTGCTACGTGGCCATGGCAACCACGGTGGGCGATGCGCCGTGGCTCGCCGGGCTGGACCACAACCATGGCTACGCCGCCGTGTTCGGCCCGATCGACCGCGGCTTCCCGGATGACGGCGTGATAGCCCGCAGCGCGATGGACGAAGCCGGCTGGCTGTATGCCGACCTCGACCCGGCGCCGATCCAGGCCGTGCGCAGCCAGGGCGCCGTGCTGAACCACCGCGACTACCCGGCCGCGCCGCCATGCTGCCCGGTCGCGCCTTGCCGTTGATCTACCTGGTCGCGGGGGAGGCCAGCGGCGATGTGCTGGGCAGCCGCCTGATGGCGGCCCTGCGGAAGGCCCGGCCGGACGTGAGCTTCGCGGGCGTGGCCGGGCCCCGCATGCTGGCCGCCGGCATGGACAGCCTGTTTCCCATCGAGGATCTCGCCGTGATGGGGATCGTCGAAATCCTGCCACGCCTGCGCACCCTGCGCCGCCGCATGCTGTCGGTGGTGGACGACATCGCGGCGCGGCGGCCGGATGTAGTCGTCACCGTCGACTCGCCGGGGTTCGGGCTGCACGTCCTGCGCCGGATCGCGCCGCTGGGGATCAAGCGGGTGCAGTACGTGGCCCCCCAGGTGTGGGCCTGGCGCGAGCACCGGGTGAAGACGTTTCCTGGCCGGTGGGACGAGTTGCTGTGCCTGCTGCCGTTCGAGCAGGCCTATTTCGCCCGGCATGGCCTGGCCGCACGGTTCGTCGGCCACCCGGTGGTGGAGTCCGGCGCCGACCGGGGCGACGCCGCCCGGTTCCGGCAGCGCCACGGCCTTGCACCCGATGCCGCGGTGCTGGTCCTGATGCCGGGTAGCCGGCGCAGCGAGGCGCCACGGCTGCTGCCGGTGTTCGCCCGCACCGTGGCCCTGCTGGCCGCGCAGGTGCCCGGCATCGCCCCGGTGATCCCGGTCTCGCACGCCGTGGCGGCGCTGGTGCAGCGCGACGCTGCCACGTGGCCGGTGCGCCCGATCATCGTCACCGACACCGACGACAAGCACGACGCCTATGCGGCGGCCTCGGCCGCGCTCACCAAATCCGGCACGTCGACGCTGGAGCTGGCACTGGCCGGCGTTCCGATGGCGGTGACATACCGGGTGAACGCCCTCTCCGCCGTGATGGCCCGGCGCATGATCCGCGTGCCGCACGTCGCGATGGTCAACCTGCTGGCTGGCCGGGCGGTGGTGCCGGAGTTGCTGCAAGCGGACTGCAACCCGCAGACGCTGTGCGCGACAGTGCTGTCGTTGCTGCGCGACCCGGCGGCGGCGGCGGCGCAGCGCGAGGCGTTCGCCGGGGTGGTCGAAAGCCTGCGACCGCCGGGGGGCACCCCGTCCGGCAGGGCGGCGGCGGCGATACTGGCGCTGCTAGGCCACCAGCCCGCTGGCCCGCACGAGCGCGGCTGAACTCGCCATCGATTCGGTGACCGCCAGGGCGGCAGCCAGGGCGCGACGGCCGGCGGCGGCGTCGACCAGCACCGGGGCGCCGTCCAGGCAGGCCGCGACGAAGCTCGCGTGCTCCGCCTCCATGGCGTCGTGGTCGCGCCAGGAGATCGCCTCGCGCCTGAAGCCGCCCGTGCCAGGCAGCGGCAGGCCGCGCTCCCGCCCGATCATCACCAGCTCCCGCGCGCCGAAATCGGCCGACAGGTAGCCTTCCTGCGAGAACAGCCGCATGCGGCGCTCCGTCTTGATCGAGATGCGGCTCGCGGTGATGGTCGCCACGCAACCATTGGCGAAGCGGACCCGGGCATTGGCGATGTCCTCCGAGGGAGAGGACACGGCCGCGCCCATCGCGTCCACGCTGCTGATCTCGCTGTCCACCAGGGCCAGGACCAGGTCGAGGTCGTGGATCATCAGGTCGAGGATGACGGAGACGTCGGTGCCGCGCGGCTTGTAGGGGGCGATCCGCGTCGCCTCGATGTACAGCGGCCGGGTGATGCGGCTGCTGATGGCCCGGTGCTCGGCCGAGAAGCGCAGCAAATGTCCCACCTGCAGCACCAGCCGGCGCTCCGCCGCCAGCACCGCCAGTGCATCCGCCTGCGCCAGGGTTGCCGCGATCGGCTTTTCCACCAGCACGTGGCAACCGGCCTGCAAGGCCCGGCTGGCAAGGTCGTGATGGGCCTCCGCGGGCGCTGCGACCACCACGGCCTGGCAGGCGTCGAGCAGGGCGTCCAGGCCCATGGCGGCGACCCCACCGGCCTCCCGCCCGACCGACGCGGCCCGGGCGGTATCCGGATCGTGCAGCCCGACCAGCCGGGCACGCGGGGCGGCCGCGACCTTCAGCGCGTGGAAACGGCCGAAATGGCCGGCGCCCACCACGCCCATGCGCAACTGCGTCTCGCTCATCCTGCGCGCATAGCACGGGCATCCAAGGCTTGCATCGCCCGATCCCGGTCGGCATAGACATCCGCCCATTGGAGTGACCAGGCCACCATGCTGTATTTTGGCCGCGTCAAGACCGCGCTGATCGTCGGCGTCTGTCTCTTGGGCGCCCTGCTCTGCCTGCCGAACCTGCTGCCGCAACCCGCCGCATGGGTGCCGTGGCGCTCGGTCCACCTCGGACTGGATCTACGCGGCGGCTCCTACCTGCTGCTGCAGGTGGACATGGCCGCGCTGGGCAAGGATCGGCTGGACACCGTGCTCGACCGGTCGCGCCAGGCGTTGGCCGGCAAATACCGCAGCCTGGCGCAGCCGGCGGGCGAGAGCCGGGTCAGCGTCGTCCTGCGTGACCCGGCACAGAGCCAGGCCGCGATCGAAGCTCTGCACGGTGCGGCGACGAACCCGGACGGCACGCAGGATTTCGACGTCGCCACGCAGCCGGACGGCACGCTGTCGCTCACCCTCGACGCTGCCGCGTTGCAGGCGCGCGCGGCTGCCGCCGTGCAGCAATCCATCGAGATCGTCCGCCGGCGCATCGATGCCACGGGCGTGCTGGACCCGCAGATCACCCGGCAGGGCGAAAGCCGGATCGTCGTGCAGCTTCCCGGCGTGGACGATCCCAACCGGATCAAGCAATTGCTGGGCACCACGGCGAAGATGACGTTCCACCTGGTGGATGAAGGCGCGGACCCGAGCCGCCCGGCGCCCCCCGGGGACGAGATCCTGCCCATGGAGAATGACCCCGCCCGCAAGCTGGTGATCCGCCGCCGGGTGGAGGTGGACGGCGCCAGCCTCACCGACGCGAGTCCCACCCGCAACTCGATGACCGGGGAGTGGGTGGTCAACTTCGTGTTCGACAGCACGGGGGCCCGCCGCTTCGGCGAGGTGACCACGGCCCAGGTGGGCCACCCCTTCGCCATCGTGCTGGACGACAAGATCCTGACCGCGCCCAACATCAACGAACCGATCACGGGCGGCCGCGGCCAGATCAGCGGCTCGTTCACGCCGCAATCGGCCACCGACCTGGCGGTGCTGCTGCGCGCCGGCGCCTTGCCCGTCCCGCTCACCGTGGTGGAGGAACGCACCGTCGGGCCGGAGCTGGGTGCCGACAGCATCCGCGCCGGAGCGATCGCGCTGGGGGTCGGCTTCCTGCTGGTGGTCGGCTTCATGGGCACGTTCTATGGCCTGTTCGGCTGGTTCGCCAACGTGGCGCTCGTGATCAACCTGTTAATGATGCTGGCGATCCTCTCGCTGTTGGAGGCGACGCTGACGCTGCCCGGCATGGCCGGCATCCTGTTGACGCTGGGCATGGCGGTGGACGCCAACATCCTGATCAACGAGCGCATCCGGGAGGAGACCAAGCTGGACCGCAAGCCCGTGGCGGCGCTGGAAGCCGGGTTCCGCCGGGCCTACAGCACGATCATCGACAGCAACGCCACCGCCTTCCTGGCGCATGTCATGCTGTTCGTGTTCGGGTCCGGTCCGGTGCGCGGCTTTGCCGTCACCATCACGGTCGGCATCGTCACCACCCTGTTCACCGCCACCGTCGTGGCGCGGCTGATGATGGTGCGCTGGTACAGCGCCCGCCGCCCGGCGCTGCTGCCGGTATAGGATCGCTCATGTTCTTCCGCCCCCTCTTCCGCATGGTACCGGACGGTACGCGCATCCACTTCATGCGCGGACGCTTCATCGGGCTGGGCACCTCCGCCGTGCTATCGGTCTTCTCGCTGGTCGTGGCCTTCTACCCGGGCCTCAACCTCGGCATCGACTTCAAGGGCGGCATCGTCATGGAGGTCCGCACGGCCGCCCCGGCGGATTTCAACAAGATCCGCAGCGCTCTTTCCGGCCATGACGTCCCGGCCGCCGGGTTGCAGCGGTTCGGCGATGCCCGCGACGTGCTGATCCGGCTGGACCGTCAGCCGACCGAGGCCGGCACCGAGCAGGTGGTCGCCCGCGTCCGCGCTGCGTTGGAGGAGGCGCAGCCCGGCGCCGTGATCCAGCGCACCGATGCGGTCGGCGCGTCCGTTTCGGACGAACTGTTCCGCAACGGGTTGCTCGCGCTCGGCATCAGCCTGCTGATGATCCTGGTGTACATCTGGTTCCGCTTCGAATGGCAGTTCGCCATCGGGGCGGTGGTGACGCTGCTGCTGGACGTGACCAAGGTCATCGGCTTCCTCGTCGTGACCCGCATCGAGTTCGACCTGGTGATGGTCGCGGCGATCCTGACGGTGATCGGCTATTCCACCAACGACAAGGTGGTGGTGTACGACCGGGTGCGGGAAAACCTGCGCAAGTACAAGACGATGAAGCTGCGTGAGCTGATCGACTTCTCCATCAACGAAACGCTGAACCGAACCTTGGGGACGTCGATGACCGTGTTCCTCGCCAGCTTGCCCCTGGCGCTGTTCGGCGGTTCGTCCCTGTCCGGGTTCGCCGCCGTGATGCTGTTCGGCATCGTGGTGGGTACTTCGTCTTCCATCTTCATCGCGGCCCCCATCCTGCTTTTCCTTGGCGAGAACCGGCTACGCCGGGATGCACAGCCACCATCGAAGAACGCCAAGGCCATGCCGGGACCGGTGCGATAGTGCAGGACGGCCTTCCGCCAGGCGGTTATCCATCACAGGCACCGCTCGCCCTATCGACGGCGAACCAGGGTAGTGGCAGGTTTGGACAAGGGTGTATTGGAACTAATTTTTTGACAGCGGCCATAACGACGCAACGTCCGAGCCGACGGGTCCTGCTGCTGTCCAGCGACCCGGCCTGGGCCGCTGCCGCGCAGCTTGCGATCGACCGTTCGGCGGGTGAGTCACTGCAATTGGCCGACTCGCCGCGGGACGCCTTGGATCGCTTGGTGACGCCGGCACACGTCTTCTCCCACCTGCTCATGGAACCGAGTGCCGCCGGGCCATATGTCCGTGACCTGCTCGGCGTCACCGCCGGTGAGGCTGGATCGCAGGTCGAACTGATCCTGCTGGGTGCGGCGGAGAGTATCCCCGGGAGCCATACTGTATCGCATGCCCATACGCCGGCCGATTTGGCCGGCAAGCTTCACCCACAGGCTGCCTCGCCGGCGACCGCACAGCTCTCCCTGTCGAGTTCGGACATCGCCATCGCGTTCAGCGCGGAGGATGTGGAGTGCCGATTCCAGCCGATCGTCCGCCTGGCCGATCGCCGCGCCGTGGGGATGGAGGCGTTGGCCAGGCTGCGCCACGCGGAACATGGCACTATCGGGCCGGACCACTTCATTCCCCAACTAGAACGCGCTGGCCTCTCGCTGCGGTTGACGGAAGCGGTCGCCCGCGGCGCGATGGCCGCCATCGACCCTGCCCTTCTCGAGCAGCACGACCTTTTCATCACAATCAACCTGCCGCTGGACGTGTTGCTTCTGCCGGAGACGCTGGCCCGGATCGAGGCGCATCGGACCAGTTTCCGCATTCCGGTCCAGCGCATCCTGATCGAGTTGACGGAGAGCCGGCCGGTCAGCGACGTTCCGGCGCTGAAACATGCGCTCACCTGTTGGCGCCGGGCGGGCTATCGGGTCGCGATCGACGATATGGGACCCGAAATGATAAATCAGGTCGAGTTGTTCGATCTGCCGTTCAGCGTGGTCAAGCTCGACAAGCAGGTGGTGCTGCGGTCCGAGACTGACCCGCTCGCCCACCGTTATCTGCAACGTACGATCGCCAACGCCCAAAGCCGATCGCTTCGCATCATTGCGGAGGGGATCGAAAACGAGGCGATGTGGAACCGGATGCGCGACATGGGCGTCGAGTATGCACAGGGTTTCCTGGTCGCCCGTGCCTTGCCGGCCGGCGCACTGGCCTCTTGGCTGGAAAGCTGGTCATCGCAGACTGGGTTGCCGCCCGATCGGCAGCCGTCTCAGTAATGGGGTAGCGGCAAACCGCCGCAAGGCGGTCAAGGCAGTCGTATAGGCTTGATCGATACTTTTACCTGAAGCGGTCTTGCTTTAGCGTGCAGCCATTGCGCGCACCCGGTCGATGGTATCTTCCAGATCGTACGGCTTCGGCAGGAAATGACAGCCGGGCGGCAGATCCCGGGTGTCGAGGCGAGCCTTGCCCGAGGCAACCAGCAGGCGAATATCTGGCCAATGCTGATGGACGTGATGCACCAATGCCACTCCATCCATCGTCCCGGGCATGTGCACGTCCGTGAAGAGAAGGCTCACATCGTCCGCATGGTTGCTCATGATGTCCAGAGCCTCGCCAGCATGCGAGGCCTCCCTCACGTCGAATCCTGCGTCCGACAGCACGTCCGCCATCAGTGCCCGGATGAGAAATTCGTCTTCCACAAGGACGACTACGATGGCTTTGGCAGTATTCGTCGACATACCAACGCAAGCCTTGGTCAGGAGAATGGTTCCACCTCCCACGCCTGTCCGGCAGCGCACATTCGAGCGATCATTACCGAACGCATTTTGCTGCCGGCCAGTCATCGACCGGCTTTCTCCCGATCCAACAGAACCCGCTTGCGTTGCACTCCCCACCTGTAGCCGGAGATCGCGCCGGTGGATGTGACAACGCGGTGGCAGGGTATCGCCACGGCTAGGTGATTGGCCGCGCATGCCCCTGCAACGGCGCGAACCGCCGTGGGCATGCCGAGGCGGCTGGCGACCTCGGCATAGCTGAGCGTGACGCCGGCCGGAATGGTGCGCAGCAGATCCCACACCCGACGTTGGAACGCCGTTCCTTGAATATCCAGCGGCAATGCCAGCCCGTGGGCAGGCGTTTCGATATGGGCGACCACTCGCGCCACCCATTCGCCGAACGCCGCATCGGCTGGCTCGTGCCGTGCCCGGGGGAAGCGCGTCCGCAAATCACCGAGCAGCTCGGTGGCATCGTCGCCAAGCAGGATGGCGCACACCCCGCGTTCCGTGGCCGCGACCAGCACCGTGCCCAAGCTACCCTGCCCGGTCGCGTGGCGAATCATCTCGCCGGCGCCCGTGCCGTAGGCCGAGGGGGCCATTCCCAGCAAGCCTGGCGCGGCCTCGTAGAAGCGTCCGGACGAGTTGAAGCCGGCATCATAGATCGCTGCCGTTACGCTGCTGCCGGCCTGCAGCCCGGCTTGCACGCGCCGCGCCCGGTGAGCGCTGGCATACGCTTTGGGCGTCACGCCGGCGACGCGGCGGAACAGGCGATGGAAATGGAACGGGCTCAGCCCCGCGGATGCCGCCAGTTCTACCAGCGTCGGTGGTTCCGCCGACCCTTCGATGGTTCGGCAGGCACGGCCGACCAGCGCCGCCTCCCGATCTGCCCGGGGCTGCTGGTCCGGCTTGCAACGCTTGCAGGGACGGAAGCCGGCTGCCTCCGCGCTGCACCTGGTGTCGTGGAAGCTGACATTTTCCGGCCGGGCCGGCCGGGCGGCGCAGGATGGATGGCAGTAGACGCCGGTCGTGGCCACCGCGTAGACAAACCAGCCGTCGGCACGGCGGTCCCGGCTGCGCAGGGCGGCCCAGCGGTCCTGCAACGTCTCGAATCGGGGCGTTGAAATCGTGTCCATGGCGTGCTCCTTGTGGAATGGAGCATGGCCCTCGGGTCATCGCCAGGCACTCCGGGTCTTGCGCGGCAATCCGCCAGCAAAAGGCGCGCTAGCTTGCCGCCATGCCAAGCCGGATTTCCCCCACCTCCTGGACTGCGGCGCGGCTGCCATAGCGACGCGCGAGCGTTGCGCAGAGCATGAGCTGCAACTGGTGGAACAGCATCAGCGGCAGCACGATCAGCCCGACTTGCGAGCCGGCGAACAACACGCTGGCCATCGGCAACCCGCTGGCCAGGCTTTTCTTCGAGCCGCAGAACACCATCACGATCTCATCCTCGACCGGGAAGCGCAGGACATACCGGCTGATGACAGTGGTGATCGACAGCACCAGCAGCAGCAGCAGCACGCACACCGCTAGCAGCATGCCGAGGTTTGCCAGGTCCAACTGGTGCCATACTCCACTCGCCACGCCCTCGCTGAAGGCGGTGTAGATCACCAGCAGGATCGAACCGCGGTCGACGAAGCCCAGCGACGATTTATGCCGCGTCAGCCAGGCGTTGATCCAGGGCCGCAGCAACTGCCCAGCCAGGAATGGCAGCAGCAGCTGGGTGACGATGTCCAGCAAGATCCCGAACGAGAACCCGCCGCCCTGCGTGTGCATCAGGGAGGCGGCGAGCAGCGGGGTCGCGAAGATGCCGATCAGGTTGGAAGCCGACGCGCTGCACAAGGCGGCCGCGACGTTGCCGCGTGCGATGGAGGTGAAGGCGATGGAGGACTGCACCGTCGACGGCAGTACACAGAGAAACATCACACCATTGTACAGCTGCCGCGGCAGGATGCGGTCCGGAAGCAGGCCCAGCGCCAGGCCAAGTGCCGGGAACAGCACGAACGTGCACGCGAGCACCACGCCATGCAGCCGCCAGTGGGTCAGCCCGGTCAACGCGGCCTGTGGCGACAGCTTGGCGCCATACATGAAGAACAGGATGCCGATGGCGACAGTCGCGGCCCAGTTCGCCACGACTGCCCCGGCGCCGACGGCTGGGACCACCGACGCGATGCCGACGGTTGCGACCATCATCAGGATGTAGGGATCGACCGGGGAGCGGAACCTGCCTGCCATCGCCATGCCTCCGTTGGGTTGGCCGTCGTTCTAGCCTGGCGGCGTATCCAACGGGAGGGGACGCCTCACTTGGGCTGCGCCTGTGTCGTGGCAGGCGGCGTGATGATCGGCGTGCGTCCGGGAACGGGCGGTTGGACGATCGGCATGGTGCCACCGGTGGAAGGGGGCGTGATCACGCCGTTGCGGGCGCTGCCGCCTGGCACGTCCGCCTGGCCGCCCGAAGCCGGGGCTGGGATCGCGGCTTGCGGCCCGCTGCTGTCCGGCGCGGACTGTGCCCGCGCGGGTCCGGGCACGACGCTGCCGGCCAGCATCGCGAAGCCCGCGCACAGGCCGAGGACGGGCGGCCTCATTGCTTCGCCCGCCGCTTGGCGGATTTAGCGCCGGCCGCGCTGTTCCGCTTCGGCGACGGCGTGCGCGATGCGCCGGCCTCCGACAGGCCGATGGCGATGGCCTGGCGGGGGCTGCGGACCTTGTGTCCCGCGGATTTCAGCAGGCCGTGCTTGAACTCGTGCATGACGCGCCCGACCGTCGCGTTTTGGGACGGGCTTTCGGTGGCCATGATATCGCCTCCTTCGCTGCGTTACCGCTTGTCAACGTCGACGCGGTAGGGACGTTGCGCGCGCACTTTGACTCCGCCACCGACACGAGCCATCCAGGTTTAACCATGATCATCCATAGCGACGAGACCGCCGATGTCGCGACCGCCGGGGCAGACGGCGCTATGCGGCTGCATGTGTTCCGACCGGCCATGCCAGGCCGGTTTCCCGGCGTGCTGTGCTTTTCGGAGATCTACCAGGTCACCGACCCGATCCGCCGCCTGGCGTGCATGGTCGCGGGCCAGGGCTACGTGGTCGCGGTGCCGGAAGTGTACCACGAGTACGAGCCGCCCGGCACGGTGCTGCGCTACGATCCGGCAGGGACGGATCGCGGCAATGCGCTGAAGGCCACCAAGCCGCTGGCGGCCTTCGATGCCGATGCGCAGGCCGGGCTCGCCTTCCTGCGACGGCACGCCGCCTGCACGGGGCGGCTGGCGACGATGGGCGTGTGCCTGGGCGGCCACCTGGCCTATCGCGCGGCGCTGGACCCGTCCGTGTCCGCCGCAGCCTGCTTCTATGCCACGGACATCCATTCCGGCACGCTGGGGGCGGGCAAGGCGGATGACAGCCTCGCCCGCATGGCCGAGTTGCAGGCGGAGGCGCTGTTCGTCTGGGGGCGCCAGGATCCGCACGTGCCGTTCGCCGGGCGTCAGGCGATCCGCGAACGGCTGGAGGCGGTGTCCGCCCGCTACGAATGGCACGAGGTAAACGGCGCCCATGCCTTCCTGCGGGACGAGGGGCTGCGATACGACCCGGCGCTGTTCCTGCAATCGATGGAATGGATGCTCGCGCTGTTCCGGCGCACGCTGTTCGTGGACGCGGCATGACCTGGTCGATCGTGGCGCGGCTGGCGGCCGCGCCGTCCTGCAACCAGCCCTCCGGCCTGACCGATCTGGACGCCATCGAGGCGGGATGGCGTGCGCGCGGGCTGACGCTGTCGTTCACCCGGTAGCCTTGGATCGCGCGGCCACATTGGCGTGCTGCCTGCTGCTCGGCACGGGGTTCGCTGCCCGGCCGGCGGGTGCCCTGCCGCTGCCGGAGGAATACGGCGCGAACCTGCCGTTGCGTCTGCCACCTCCTGGACCGGCAAATACTCCGCAGGCCGCGCCGGCTGACTGCGAGACACCCATCCTGGCGGCCGAACGGCGCTACGGCATTCCCACCGGGCTGCTGCTTGCCATCGCCATCGTCGAGACGGGCCGGCCGGACAAGCGCGGCCAAAGACAAGCCTGGCCCTGGACCGTGAACGCGGCCGGGCAGGGCCAATTCTTCCAGGACAAGCCAGCCGCGGTGAAATGGGTGCTGCAAACCCAGCAGAGCGGCACGGCATCGATCGACATCGGCTGCCTGCAGGTCAACCTGGCGGCCCATCCCACCGCGTTCCGCAGCGTGGGCGACGGCTTCGATCCGGCCACGAACGCCGACTATGCCGGACGTTTCCTGATCAGCCTGTACCAGGAGGCGCGGGACTGGCGGATCGCCGTCGGCGAATACCATTCCCGCACCCTGGCCCTGGCCGAGCCGTATCGCGACCAGGTCGGGCGGCAGTATGCGCAGGCCAACACGCGGGAGCGCCTGTTCGTGCAATCCGTGGTGGCGCAGCGGGCGATGCTGATGCAGCAACTCCAGCTCGCCTGGGCCGCGACCCTGCCGCCGCCCAATCTGCCGCCACCCCCGGCGGCGGAGGTCCCGACCCGGCGTAGCTTCCCGTAGCGACGCCGCGTCAGATCCCCTTCGGCAGGGTGCGTTCCACCATGCGGGCATACAGCCCGGCGCCGAACGGGATCGCCGCGTCGTTGAAATTGTAGCGCGGATGGTGCGGCGACGCTCCCTCGCCGTTGCCCACCAGGATGTACGCGCCGGGCACCTGCTCCATCATGAAGGCGAAATCCTCCGAGCCCATGGTCGGGCCCTTGTGGCGGTCCACTGCCGCCTCCCCCACCAGCTCCGCCGCGGCGTCGGCATAGGCAACGGTCTGCACCGGGTCGTTGTCCAGCGGGGCGAAGATGGTGCGGAACTCCAGCGTGGCGGTGGCGCCGAACCCAGCCGCAATGCCGGCGACCAGGCCGCGCATCCGCTCCTCGATGCGGGCCATGACGTCCTTCTTGAACGCGCGGGCGGTGCCGGCGAGCTTGGCGGATTGCGGCACCACGTTGTAGGCGTCGCCGCTGACGATTCTGGTGACGCTGACCACGGCGGTGTCGGTCGGCGCGATGTTGCGCGACACCACGGATTGCAGCGCCGCGCCGATATGGCAGGCGGTCAGCACCGGGTCGACGCTCTGCTCCGGATGCGCCCCGTGGGAGCCCTTGCCCTCGACATGGATGTCGAAGAACGCGCCCCCGGCCATCGCCGGGCCGGGGCAGATCGCATACTGGCCCACATCCATGCCCGGCCGGTTGTGCATGCCGAACACGGCGTCGCAGGGGAAGCGTTCGAAAAGCTTGTCGTCCAGCATGGCCAGGGCGCCGCCGATGCCCTCCTCGCCGGGCTGGAAGATGAAGTGGACGGTGCCGTTGAAGTCCTTGGTCTCCGCCAGGTAGCGGGCGGCGCCCAGCAGCATGGTGGTGTGGCCGTCATGGCCACAGGCATGCATCACGCCGGGCGTGTTGCTGCGATAGGGCAGGTCGTTCGCCTCCAGGATGGGCAGCGCGTCCATGTCCGCGCGCAGGCCGATGCGCGCCTGGCCGTTGCCGGCGCGCAGCACCCCGACCACGCCGGTCTTGCCGACGCCGCGGTGCACCTCGATCCCCCAGGATTCGAGCTTTGCCGCCACCAGCTCCGCCGTGCGATGCTCCTCCAGCCCCAATTCGGGATGCGCGTGCAGGTCCTGCCGGAAGGCGGTGAGTTCCTCGTGGTAGCGGCGGATCTGGTCGATGGCCGACATCGGCGGGTCTCCTGCGGGGGCGTGGCCAGCATGCTACAGCACGGGCGGGCTGGCGAAACCCCCGTTGACCCGGGGCACCCCGGAAGCTACCCCCGCCGCCTTGCACGGAGATCGGTGGACCATGGCGACGGCAGAGAAGGCGGATGACGACACCCAGGTGGGCGGCATCGCGGCGGACCGGCTGCGCAGCATCATCGAGCGGATCGAGCGGTTGGAGGAGGAGAAGAAGGCGCTGTCCTCCGACATCAAGGACATCTACTCGGAATCGAAATCCGCCGGCTTCGACGTCAAGGTGATCCGGCAGATCATCAGCATCCGCAAGCAGGAGCCGGCGGACGTGGAGGAGCAGGAGACGCTGCTGGACCTGTATCGGCGCGCGCTTGGCATGTGACGCCGGGCTACTCGGGGCCACGGAAACGGATGGTGCTCGCGGCGGCCCCCGGCCACACTGCCGATGACGACGATGTGTCCCGAGCTGCCCAATCTTGCGGCAAACCGTACCAGCGTGACCCGGGCGGCAGCGGTTTCGTTGGCGCGAGCCTGATCCACAAACAGGCAGACATGGTGATGGATTACAGATCGTCAGGGCGGAACTGTTTGCGCTGGCAGGTATTCAGGTCAAATGGCCGAACGCCCAAAAGTCGTCGTTATAGTAGAAGATGAAATGCTCATCCGCCTCGATATGGTCGAGGTTTTGCATAATGATGGGTTCGACGTCATCGAGGCCGATAATGCCAGCGATGCACTTTCGATCCTGAGGCAGCAGCATGAGTCAATCCACGTCCTGTTTACGGACGTGCACATGCCGGGCGGCATGAACGGCATGGAACTCGCCCACCATGCACGGCGGCATTGGCCGGCGATCGGCATCCTGATCGCCTCGGGCCAGGCCCGGCCCGCGCAGGACGACTTGCCCGCCGGCAGCCGCTTCCTGGCCAAGCCCTATGAGAACCATCACGTCGTCAAGCATGTGCGGGAGCTGGCGGGCACCCTTTAAGGTCGGTCAGCCGGATGAGTGCGCTGCTGGGTTCGCATTGTCGCGAGAGGCGACAGCCTTGGGCGCCCGGTCATTGCCTTGTGCCACCGGGCACACGAAACCTTCGATGCGACGCCTCCTTACAGGTCCGGTCCGTCACCGCTGCTCAGACGGCGGCAAGCCCACGAACGGGGCGGAGATCGACTCGCTGTAAGGATACCCGTCTCCAAGGCGTGTCGGATGCAAGTTTGCGCAACGACCGCATCCGTTCCAGCCTATGCAGCACCACCCGGAGAAGACGCAGTCCGCTATGCCAGTTGAAACGCCGTCCCTTCCAACGCTCCCCAAGGCGCCGACCGGCATCTCAGGGTTCGACGACATCACGCTTGGCGGCCTGCCCGCCGGGCGCCCCACGCTGATCTGCGGTGCGGCCGGCAGCGGCAAGACGCTGTTCGCGGCGACCTTCCTGGTCAATGGCGCCGTACAGTTTGGCGAGCCCGGCGTTTTCATGAGCTTCGAGGAACGGTCGGACGACCTGGCGGCCAACGTCGCGTCACTGGGCTATGACCTCGAACGATTGGTTGCGGAGGACAAGATCGCGATCGACCATGTCCGGGTAGAACGCAGCGAGATCGAAGAATCCGGCGAATACGACCTGGAGGGATTGTTCGTCCGCCTCGGCTTCGCCGTAGACGCGGTGGGTGCCAAGCGGGTCGTGCTGGACACGATCGAGACGCTGTTCTCCGGATTGAACGACGCTGCCCTGCTGCGCGCCGAGCTGCGCCGGCTGTTCGGCTGGATCAAGGATCGCGGGCTGACCGCTTTGATCACCGGGGAGCGTGGCGACGGCCAGTTCACCCGCCAGGGGCTGGAGGAATACGTCTCGGACTGCGTGATCCTGCTGGACAACCGGGTGCAGGACCAGGTCAGCACCCGGCGCCTGCGGGTGGTGAAATACCGCGGCTCCGCCCACGGCACGAACGAGTACCCGTTCCTGATCGACGACCAGGGCATCAGCGTGCTGCCGGTGACGTCGGCCGGGCTGCGCCACACGGTCTCCAACGATGTCGCCTCCAGCGGGGTGGCGGGGCTGGACGCCATGCTGGGCCGGGGCGGGTTCTATCGCGGCGCGAGTATCCTGATCTCCGGCGTGGCAGGGACCGGCAAGACCACGCTGGGCAGCTTCTTCGCAGACGCCGCATGCCGCCGCGGCGAACGCTGCCTGTTCTTCGTGTTCGAGGAAAGCGCCGAGCAGATCTGCCGCAACGCACGCTCGGTCGGCCTGGACCTGCAGCAGCATCGCGACGCTGGGCAACTGAACTTCGAGGCGGCGCGACCCAGCCTGTATGGCCTGGAAATGCACCTGGCCCGCATGCATCGGGACCTTGGGCGGTTCAAGCCGGACGTGGTGGTGATCGACCCGATCTCCGCCTTCCGCGGCCCGGCGGT
This sequence comes from uncultured Acetobacteraceae bacterium, assembly GCA_964244585.1. Taxonomy (GTDB): domain Bacteria; phylum Pseudomonadota; class Alphaproteobacteria; order Acetobacterales; family Acetobacteraceae; genus LMUY01. The sequence goes on from CAXTJM010000016.1 coordinate 65,531, forward strand.
GGAAGTGTACTCCACCCTGCTGCGGATGGTCGACCTGCTGAAAAGCCGCGGCATCACCGCCGTCTTCACGAGCCTGCGGACCGATGGGGAGGCCGTGGAGGGCGGCGACATGGGCCTGTCCTCGCTGATGGACTGTTGGATCAAGCTGTTGGCCGTGGAGGGCAATGGCGAGATGAACCGCACCCTCTACGTGATGAAGGCGCGCGGCATGAGCCACTCCAACCAGGTGCGCGAGTATGTGATGGGCAATGCCGGCATCGACATGGTCCAGCCCTATGTCGGCCCGGACGGTGTGCTCACCGGGTCGGCAAGGCTGACGCAGCTCGCCCAGGAACAGGCGCAGGCGCGGAGCCTGTCCGAGGCCGCGGCGCGGCGGCAACGCGAGGTGGCCCGCAATCGTGACGCCCTGAGCCGCCAGATCGAGGAGATGCAGACCGCGCTGGCCGCCGCGGAGGAGGAAAGCCTGATGCTCCTTGCCGAGGAGGAGCGTCGCCTGGCCGCGTTGATCGGGGACCGCACCGGCATGGCAGCCCGGCGGAGCGCCGCCGGATGAGCGGGGCGCCGGCCGACCAGGACGGGATCGACGCGGACCCGGGGCATTATCACCTGCGGCTCTACGTGGCTGGCCAGACGACGAAATCCCTGGCCGCCATGGCGAACCTGAAGCGGGTGTGCGAACAGCACCTGGCGGGCCGGTACGAGATCGAGGTCATCGACCTGCTGCAACAGCCCAAGCTGGCGGCGGGCGACCAGATCCTCGCCATCCCCACCCTGGTCCGCCGATTGCCCGCGCCGCTCAAGCGGATCATCGGCGACCTGTCCAACACCGAGAAGGTGCTGGTCGGTCTCGACATCCGCCCCAAGGCCGTCGCGGTGTGATCGATGGTGGCGCAGCTCTGCCGGCGCCGCGGTATCGGCTGCGGCTGTTCGTAGCCGGGACCACGCAACGCTCGCTGCGTACCATCGGCAGCTTCCGCCGATTGTGCGACCGCCATCTGGTCGACCGCGTCGACGTCGAGGTGGTCGACATCTACCAGCAGCCGGAACTGGCCGAACGGGACCACGTGGTCGCAGCGCCGACGCTGGTGAAACTGAGCCCCCTGCCCGTCCGCCGCATCATCGGCGACCTGTCGGACGAGTCGCGGGTGCTGCGCGCGCTCGGCTTGCCCATGGACGATGGCGAGCCGTGACCGGGCCGGACACCGCGTCGGAGTGGGCCAAGCGCCGCATCCTGGAGCTGGAGACGCGGCTGGAGGAGAGCGAGGACACGCTGGACGCTATCCGGCGCGGAGACATCGACGCGGTGGTGGTGAGCGGCAGCGCAGCCGACCACCGGGTGTATACGCTCGAGAACGCCGACCATCCCTATCGCGTGCTGATCGAGCAGATCCAGGAAGGCGCCGTGACGCTCGATGCCGCGGGGACCGTTTTCTACGGCAACCGCAGGCTGTCCCAGATGCTCGGCATGCCGCAGGAGCGTATCGTCGGCCAATCCCTGCAGGTCTTCATCCTGCTTGACGACCAGCCGGTCTTCGAGGCCCTGCTGACTGGCGCGGGACGGGGCGGCACGCGCGGCGAACTCACCCTGGTCAGCGCCGAGGGCGTGCAGACATCGGTCTACCTGTCGTTGAGCCTGCTGCAATCCAATGGTGGCGTGCGGCTGTTCTGCGGCGTGGTGACCGACCTGACGGAGCAGAAGCTGCACGTCCGGGCGCTCTCGGACGCGAATGCCAGGCTGGTGGCGGAAAGCGGGCAGCGCAAAGCCGTCGAAGCGGCGCTGCGGCAAAGCCAGAAGATGGAAGCGGTCGGCCAGCTCACCGGGGGACTGGCCCACGATTTCAACAACCTGCTGACGGGGATCTCCGGCAGCCTGGAGCTGATGCGCACCCGCGTGGCGCAAGGGCGCTTCGGCGAGCTCCACCGCTACATCGCCGCGGCCGAAGGCGCATCCAAACGCGCCGCGGCGCTGACGCATCGCCTGCTGGCGTTTTCCCGTCGCCAGACCTTGGATCCGAAGCCGATCGATGCGAACCAATTGGTGACCGGGTTCGAAGACATCATCCGGCGCACCGTCGGGCCGCAGGTCGCGGTCGCGATTTCGGCGGGAACGCAGCTGTGGAACACCCTGGTCGATCCCAACCAGCTCGAGAACGCGTTGCTGAACCTCTGCATCAACGCCCGCGACGCCATGCCGGGGGGCGGCACGTTGACGATCGAGACTGCCAATCGGGTGTTGGGGGTGGAGGCAGCGTCGGCGCTGGAATGTACGCCGGGCCACTATGTCCTGCTCAGCGTCAGCGACACCGGCACGGGCATGACGCCGGAGGTGGTCGCGCGGGCGTTCGACCCGTTCTTCACCACCAAGTCGATCGGCAAGGGCACTGGCCTGGGCTTGTCCATGATCTACGGCTTCGCCCGGCAATCGGGCGGCCAGGTGCGCATCGCCTCGCAGCCGGACCGAGGCGCCAGGGTATGCCTCTATCTACCGCGGCATCTCGGCGCGGCGGCGACCATCCCGCGGCTTGACGCGTCGGTGGGCGCCGCGAGCGCGAGACGGGGTGAAACCGTGCTGGTGGTGGACGACGAGGCGACCATCCGGATGCTGGTGACGGACGTGCTGGAGGATTTGGGCTATGTCGCGATCGTGGCGCCGGATGGCGCCGCGGGTTTGCAGGTGGTGCAGTCCGATGCCCGGATCGACCTTCTGGTCACCGATGTGGGCCTGCCCGGCATGCTGAACGGGCGCCAACTGGCCGACGCCGCACGATCCGTCCGGCCCGCGCTGAAGGTGCTGTTCATCACGGGGTATGCCGAGAATGCCGGGCTGGATGGGTGGCAATTGGAGCCCGGCATGCACGTGCTGACGAAGCCGTTCGCCATCGATGTGTTTGGCCAGCGGGTGCGGGACCTCATCGCAATCCAGTAGCGCCTGCGGCCCCGTACGTGACGCGATCCGTCCTTGCACGTCCCCGGCCGTGCTCGATCTGCAAACGGCACGTCGAGCCAACCGAGGTCGCCGGACTGGCGAGAACAGTCTAGCCAGGTTCGGAGCCTTGCAACGTGAGCCGGGACAGCGAAGCCGCCCGGACGACCTCGACCTCGCAGACCGCCTCCTGCACCAGGGCCGCGACCTTGGCTCGGGCTTCGGCACATGCCAGGCCCACGGTGACCGTCAGCCGGCCGGTCGGGGCGCCGGCATGCTCCAGCTTCAGCATCGTCACAGCCCGCCGCAGCCGCTCCGCGATCACGGCGGCACCGGCCAGGTCGGTGTTCGGCAGCACCACGCCCAGCATCGCGCCCTTCAACCGTCCCGCCAGGTCACCCGGCCGGCACAATGCGCCTGCCACGGCGATGGCGACCTCCCGCAGCGCCACATCCCCGGCGCTTCGGCCGTAGAAATCGTTGAACAGCCGCATGTCGTTTATGCCGACGGCAAGGAAGCAGAGCGCCGTGCCGTCGCGGTTGGCGCGCCGCACCTCCCGCTCCACCGATGCGATGAAATGGCCGTGGTTCGGCAGGCACGTCACCGCATCTTCCGTCGTACGGCGTCGCAGCAGGCCGTTGGCCTCGATCAGCAACGCCTCCTCCTCCTTGCGCGCAGTGATGTCACGCAGTGCCAGCACCGCCCCGGCGCCGGCCGGCAGCCGCCGGGCCGCAGCCTCCACCCAGATCCAGGTGCCGAACGCGCCATAGATCCGGAACGATGCGAGTGCGGTCGAGATGCCGGACCCGAGCTGGGCCAGCATGTCGCCGAGGATATGGCGGTCGGGATCCAGAACGAGTTCGTGAAGGTCGACGCCCACCAGCGCCGCCGGTGGCCGGCCCAGCACCATTACGCTGGCCGGGGACACGTGGCTGCATCGCCCGTTGGGCGAGACCATGACCATCAGGTCTGGCCCGAACTCCACGAACTGGCGGTAATGGTCCTCGGGCGGCCCGGCGGGTGCGCTCGGCGGCAATGGCATGGACACGGTGTTTGCTCCAGAAGCGACCCTGATGGGCTGCCGCCAGGATCACCGCGACAGCAGAACGAAACGTTACTTCCATCGAAATCAATTTTCACGCGGGTTCACCATTCGCCCGGACAAGGCCTGGCCCGCCAGGAGGTGGACGTGGAAATGCGGCACCTCCTGGCCGCCATGCATCCCGATATTGGCCACCGCCCGGTAGCCAGGCGCCTCCACGCCCAGTTGCCGGGCAACCAGGCCCACCGCGCGGAAGAACCCGGCAACCTCCGCATCCGACGCGTTGAGGGTAAAATCCGCGAGCGAGACGTGGGCGCTGCGGGGGATGATCAGCACATGCACCGGCGCCTGCGGCGCGATGTCATGGAAGGCGACCGCCCACTCGTCCTCATACACTCGGCGGGAGGGAATTTCGCCGCGCAGCAGGCGGGCGAAAATGTTGGTGTCGTCATAGGGGCCGAGTCCACTCACCGGCATGATCGGTCACTCCGCTTCAGGGGATTTTACGGGTCGCACGGCTCGGCGGAGGCCGCGGCACCCGGGCGGCCTTTTCCGCTAGCCCGGAGATGCCCTCGCGCCTCACCAACTCCGCCCAGACCGCCTCCGGCGAGACGCCGCTTGCGACCCACAGGACCAGAAGATGGTAGAGGACATCCGCACTCTCCGTGACCACCAGGTCCGGTTTGCCGGCGACGGCTTCGATCAGGCACTCCACAGCCTCCTCGCCGAATTTCTGGGCGACCTTGGAGATCCCGCGGGACAGCAGCCGCGCGGAATGGCTGACCGCCGGGTCGGCTGCCCGCCGTTCGACGATCACCGCCCAGAGCCTGTCCAACACGATGGCGGCGGATTGCGACGGCCTCACGGCGTCCGGCCGCGCCGGCTGGCGCTTCGGCTTCGACTTGGCCGCGGCCTTCTTGTTGAGGAGAACCGCCTTGGCGGGCTTCTTTGCCATCGGGTGCCTTATGCTGCCGGGCGGGGAAAACGCACTGGCAGCCCTGCCGCGCCCAGGGCCTGCTTGACCTCGGCTATGCTGAACTTGCCGAAATGGAAGATGGAGGCTGCCAGCAGCCCCGTGGCCCCGGCCCGCGCGCCCTCGGCGAAATGCCGCACTTCGCCCACCCCGCCGCTCGCCACCACCGGGATGCGCACGGCGGCGCACACGGCGCGCAACAGGCCGGTGTCGAACCCCATGCCGGTGCCGTCGCGGTCCATGCTGGTCAACAGGATTTCGCCTGCACCCAGGCTGGCCGCCTGCTGGCACCACGCCACCGCGTCCAACCCGGCGGGGTTGCGGCCGCCATGGGTGAACACCTCCCACCGGCCCGGTGCGGTCGCGCGGGCATCGATGGCGACCACCACGCACTGGCTGCCGAACTTCTCCGCCGCCTCGGCGATCAGCGCTGGTCGGGCGATAGCGGCCGAGTTCATGCTGCACTTGTCGGCCCCGGCCAGCAGCAGCTTGCGCATGTCGCCGGTCGAGCGCACCCCGCCGCCGACCGTCAGCGGCAGGAACACGCGGGAGGCGGTGCGGCTTACCACGTCGTAGATGGTGTCACGGTTCTCGTGGCTGGCCGTGATGTCGAGGAAGGTCAGCTCGTCTGCCCCGGCTGCGTCATACACCGTCGCCTGCTCCACCGGATCCCCGGCATCGCGGAGCGAGACGAAGTTCACGCCCTTGACCACGCGGCCGTCTTTGACATCCAGGCAGGGAATGACGCGCAGCTTCAGCATGCCCCGGTTTTGGCCCTGTCCCGGCGAGTCATGCAAGCTCGGCCGGCTACAGCAACACGTCTCCCGCCACCAGGGTGCGCCGGCCGGCCTGGGTGTCCAGCAGCAGCGCGCCGTCCTGGCGCAATCCGGCAAACTCGCCCGCCACGACTTCCGGCCCAAGGCGAACCTGCAGCGGTGCGCCCAAGGCCGGCCCCCGCAGGCGCCACCGGGCCAGTACGGCGGCGAACCCATCCACGCGCCAGGCACCCCAGCCGGCATCCAGCCGATCCAGCACGGCGTCCAGCACCGCGTCCGGCGCCGCGGCACATCCCAGAGCGTGCAGGCTGGTGACCGCATAGGGCATGCCGTCCGGTCGATGCGCGACGTTGAGGCCAATTCCGGCCAGGACGGCGCCGTTATCGAGCCGTTCCAGCAGGATGCCCGCGAGCTTGGCGCCCTCGCGCAGGACATCGTTGGGCCATTTCAACCGGGTGCCGGGACCCGCCACCTGGTCCACCGCCTCCGCCACCGCCACCGCCACCACGAAGCCGAGTTCCGGCGCTCCCCGGGCGTCTCGGCCAGGCGGGCGCAGCAGGACGGTGGCGTAGAGGTTGCCCGCCGGGCTGACCCAGCTACGCCCGCTGCGGCCACGGCCGCCGGTTTGGACCCGGGCCGTCACGGTGGTCCCGTGCGGCGCCCCGGCGGCGGCCATCGTCCGGGCCTCGTCCATGGTGGAGCCGACTTCATCCATGCGATGGACCAACGGCCTGGCACTGCCAACCGTGGCAACTCCGGCCATCGTCAACGATCCAGTGCTGGCTGCGCGTCGTGCGTCATCCAGGACTAGTAAGATGCGCCTTTGCTGTTCGGCACCGGATTGGACGTGACCGTCCCGCCGGAGGTCACCCCAATGCTGGGAATGTTCCCGACTGCGCGCTGGCCGCCGCCATTGGCTGCCGTAATGCCACTTGGAGCCTGGCCGGGGCCGTTCGCGTTGGCCGTTCCCGGCCGGGTGCCGGCGCATCCAGCCAGGCCAAGGCAGGCGAACAAAGCCGCGCCGACCATCTTCGTGCTTGTCATGTCAACACTCCGTAAATGAGCACAGTGTGACGCGGCGCTTGGCGCGGAGTTCGTCCCTACGGAAGCCTCAGAGATAGGCTTTGCCGGCCTCCTGGGCAAAGCGTGCCGGATCGCCCTCCCAGATGATGCGCGCGTGCTCCAGCACGTAGACACGGTCGGCATGCGGCAGCGCGAAAGTCACGTTCTGCTCGCCGAGCAGCACAGTGATCGGCGTCGTGGTACGCAGCCGCTCCAGCGCGTGGCTCAGCTGTTCCAGGATGACGGGGGCGAGGCCGAGCGTCGGCTCGTCCAGGATCAACAGGCGCGGCTGCATCATCAGAGCCCGCGCGATCGCCAGCATCTGCTGCTCCCCGCCGCTCATCTTGCCGGCCGCCTGGGTGGCGCGCGATTTCAAGATCGGAAACAGGTCGAACAGCCAGTCCAGCTTGCGCGACCGCTCGGCTGCGGCCAGGCGGGACCCGCCGAGGTCCAGGTTCTCCTGCACGCTCATCGTGCCGAACAGCTCCCGGCTTTCGGGGCACTGCACGATCCCGCCCCGGGCGATCGCAGCGGCGGTGCGGCCGGCCAGCGTCTCGCCCGACCAGGCAATGCTGCCGCCATAGGGCAACAGGCCCGAGATCGCGTTGAACAGCGTCGTCTTGCCAGCCCCGTTCAACCCGACGATGGAGACGAACTCTCCCTCGCGCACGTGGATCGACACCTTTTCCAGCGCCTGGGCCTTGCCATAGAACACGCTCACGTCCTGGACCGCCAACAGCGGCGGCCCGGACCTGGCGGCCAGTTCCGGCCGGGCGGAGGTTTCGATGCTGCCGGCGCCGAGATAGACCTGGCGCACGGTCGGGTGGGCCATCACCGCCTCGGCACTGCCCTCGGCCACGAATTCGCCGAGGTACATCGCCAGCACACGGTCCACCAGGGCGGCCACGCTCTTGACATTGTGGTCCACCAGCAGCACCGCGCGGCCCTCGGCGCGGAAGCCGGCGATCAGCGCGGAGAACGCCGCCACCTCCCCGGCCGTCAGCCCGGCGAAGGGTTCGTCGACCAGCACGACCTTGGGGTCGCGCGCGATCGCCTTGGCCAGCTCCAGCCGCCGCAGGTCGGCGAAGGGCAGGGTTGCCGGGCGCCGGTCGAACACGGTACCCAGGCCGACGCGCTCGGCGATGGCGCGGGCGCGGGCATCCACGGCCGGGTCCGCCACCAGCTTCAGCAAGGCATCTGGCAGCAGTGCCAGCTTGATGTTCTCCCCGACGGTCTGGCGGTGTAGCGGACGGGAATGCTGGAACACCAGCCCGACGCCGTGCCGGGCGATGCGGTGGGACGGCCACCCGGCGACGTCCACGCCATCGACGACGACCCGGCCGGCGTTCGGGCGCTCGATCCCCATGATGAGCTTCATCACGGTCGACTTGCCGGAGCCGTTGGGCCCGATCAGGCCTAGGATCTCGCCCGGCTTGATGGACAGGCGCATGTCCTTCACCGCGACCAGGCCGCCAAAGCGCTTGGTCAGCCCGGAGACGTCCAGCAGGCTGGCCGGCGCAAGGGCATTGTCGGGGTGCGGGCGGACGTCGACGTTCATGCGGCCCCCCGGCCGTTCAGCAGCGATCCAAGGAAGCCGGCGGGGACGAACAGGATCACCACCAGGGCCACTGCCGACACCACGAAGGTGCTGAGCTGGCCGAGCGGCCGCAGGACCTCACCGGCCACCACCAGGAACACGGCCCCCAGCACGGCCCCCAGGATGGTCCGCCGGCCGCCCAGCACGGCCGCGATGATCACCTGAACGCCGACCGCGATGTCGATCACGGTGCCGGGCGAGGCTGTGCCGTAGTAGAAGATGAGCAGCGCCCCGGCGAGGCCGCTGAACAGCGCCGACACGCAGAACGCCGCCAGCTTGTGCTTGGCCACGTTGAAGCCGAGCGCCTGCGCCTCCACCGGATCCTGTCCGCAGGCTTGCAGGATCAACCCCACCGCGGAGCGCGACAGGCCGAACAGGACCAAGGCGCTGACCGCCATGAAACCGAGGGCGAAATAGTAGTTCGTGTCGTCATCGATCGAGAGCACGTCCGGGACCGTCAGCCCGATCTCGCCGCCCGTCCAATGGGCGAACACGGTGACCATCTGCTGCAGCAGCAGCACCGCGACGAGGGTGATCAGCCCGAAATACGGCCCGGACAGCCGCAGCGCCGGCAGCGCCAGCAGCACGCCGCCCACCACGGCAAGCGCGCCGCCGAAGACGACGCAGACCGCTATGGGCAGTCCGGTCTGCGCGTTCAGGATCCCGGCGCCATATGCGCCCAGTCCGACCAGGAAGGTCGGGCCGAAATTCACCTCGCCGGCAAAGCCGAACAGCAGGTCCCACGACATGGCGAAAACCGCGAAGTAGTAGGCCGGGATCAGCACGCCGAGGACATAGCCGGAGACGCCCAGCGGCAGCAGCGCCGCGACGATCAGCACGCCCAGCGCGCCCCAGAACAGGCGTGACCGCAGCATGCCCCGCATCAGCGCCGCCCCAGCAGGCCCTGCGGCCGCAGATAGACCACCGCGACCAGCAGGACCAGCGACGGGATGTTCCGGAAGGCCGGGGAAATCAGGTAGGACGTGGCCGTCTCCAGGTAACCGACGCAATAGGCCGCCACCAGCGAGCCGGACACGCTACCCAGGCCGCCCAGCACCACGATCGAAAAGGCGGAGGCGGTGAGGGTGCCGGCATTGTCGGAGGACACGCCCAGGAAGGCGCCCAGCAGCACGCCGGCGATGCCTGCCAGCACGCCGTAGATCGCCCAGACCAGAAGATGGATGCTGGACAGCTCGTAGCCGAGCAGGGTGAGCCCGCGGGGGTTGATCGACGCCGCCAGTAGCGCCTTGCCCGCCTTGGTGCGGTTCACCAGCAGCCACAGCGCGCCGATCGTGCCCCAGCACAGCGCGGCGGTCAGGATCTCGTTGGTGGGGGTGCGGACCCCGGCGATCTCGGTCACGCCGGCGATCAGCGGGCGGACCGTGTGGGGGCTGGTGGTGGTGAAGTACGCCACCGCCTCCTGCAACATGATGCCCCAAAGCAAGGTCCCGGTCAGCACGAACAGCTCCGTCTCCTCCCGCGGGATCGAGCGGGAGCGCTGGATCGGCCGCACCACCAGGAAATACGTCGCGAAGGCCGTGGCGATGCCGGCCACCAACCCGGCGGCAGCCCCACCCAACGCGCCGACGAAACTGGCCGCCAGCCAGGCCACGACGGCCGCCACCAGCATCGTGCCGCCATGCGCCAGGTTCAGCACGCCGGAGACGCCGAACATGAGCGTGAACCCCACGGCGCCCAGGCCATACAGCGCGCTGATGGCGAAGCCGTCGATGAGGATTTGAAGGGTCAGCATCGATCCTGTCCTCGGAACGCCCTCACCCCGACCCTCTCCCGCAGGGAGAGAGTTTTGCGTCCGCGTGGCTCAGTTCGTCAGCTTGACGAAGGAGGGAAAGCGGAGGGCGTTGCTGCCGGAGACGGCGGCGGGCCAGACCGGGACCTGCTTGCCGTCCTGCCATTGCACGAACAGCCCGCTCACGGCGTCCTTGCCGTATTTCATGGCATGGGTGGCGGGATCGTCCTTGCCGAAGAACTGGATCCTCCCGACCGTGCCCACCCAATCGGTCTTCTCCAGCGCGTCCACCAGCTTTTCCGGGTCTGTGCCGCCGGCACGGTGGATCGCGTCGGCGATGTAGTACACCTCGTCATAGGCGCCGTATCCGGAATAGGCCGGAGTGATGCCGTATTTCTTCATGTAGGCTTGGGCGAACGGCAGCGTCTTCGGCGTGCTCGCGACGCTGTCCACCGCCACGAGTTGCAGGATCACACCCTCCGTCGCGCCGTTCGTGTCCTTCCAGAAGGTCGAGGACGTCGCCTGAGAGGAAATCCCCATTTGCGGGATCGGTACCTGCTGGTTGGCCCACTGCACCGTTGGCTGCACGCCGACATGGCTGATGCCGGTGATGATCACGTCGGGCTTCTTGGCCTCGATCGCGTTGTAGATCGGCGTGAAGTCCGTGGTGTCCGGCGACATGCGGACATGGTCCACCACCTTCAACCCGATCTTCGGCAGGCAGGCCTCGTACCCGGCATCCAGCGGCGTGGTCCAAGCGGCATCCTCGCTCATGATGACGGCGGATTTCATGTGGTACTTGCTGTCCACCAGCAAATCCTTGGACGCGTCGCACACCGCGTCGGCCAGGAAGGTGGATTCCAGGTAGCCCTGAAAGAAGTAGCGAAGGTGCTCGTAATCCGCGTGCACCTTCTTGCCCAGATCGTCGCTGGCGGCGCCCGGCGTGATCGTCGGCATCTTCAGCCGCCCGGCCCAGGGTTCCAGCGCCAGGGCCACCTCGCTGGTATAGGTCGCAATGACGGCGCTCACCTTGTCCTGCGTCGCCAGGCGCTGCATCGCCCGCACGGCGTCCGCGGCGGAATTGTGATCGTCATAGGCGACGATCTCGACCTGCCGACCGTCGATGCCGCCCTTGGCATTGATCTCGTCGGCGGCGATCTGCGCGCCATTGGGGATCGCGATGCCGGCAATGGCGGAGTTCTCGGCGATCACGCCGATCTTGATCGGGTCCGCGGCCGACGCGGCAATCGGCAAGGCAAGCACGGCAAGGGCTGGTATCATTTTAAGGGCGGACATTTGGACGCACTCTCCTCCGACGCGCCGGCGTTGCCCCGGCATTAGTCCGTGACGCTAGTGCAAGCGCCGTGGACAAGTAAATCACCATTCCACGGCTGGCGTCCCGCCGGGCAGCGTCTATGCTCGCACCACCCGGGAGGAGACCACGGATGGCGACGATGACGATACAGGCGGCGGACGGCTCCGGCAGCTTCTCCGCGCTGCTGGTCGAGCCGAAGAGCGGCCCTGCCGGTGCCGTGGTGCTGATCCAGGAGATCTTCGGCGTCAACGAGGCGATGCGCGCAGCGGCCGCCGAAATCGCCGATCTCGGCTTCATCGCCATCTGCCCGGACCTGTTCTGGCGTCTGCAGCCGGGCGTGGACCTGACCGACAAGACCGAAGCGGAATGGAAGCAGGCGATGGACTTCCTGGGCAAGTTCGACCAGGCGAAGGGCGTCGCGGACCTGCAGGCGACCGTGGCTGCGGCCCGCACCCTGCCAGGCTGCAACGGCCATGTCGGCACGATCGGCTACTGCCTTGGCGGCCGGCTCGCCGTCATGATGGCGGTCTCGTCCGATGCCGACGTCAACGTGTCCTATTACGGCGTGGGCATCGACGATCAGGTCGAGCATTTCGAGCATCTGCGCGCTCCGCTGGTCATGCACATCGCCGGGGCAGACGGCTTCTTCCCTGCCGAAGGCCGGGCGAAGGTCATCGCTGCCGCGAAGGGCCAGTCGCACATCCAGGCCTTCAACTACGAAGGCGCCGACCATGGCTTCGCCCGGGCCAACGGCGTGCATTGGAACGGCCTGGCCGCGACCATCGCGAACGGCCGCAGCGCCGAGGCGCTGGCGATCGCACTCGGTTGACCACCCTGCCGGGACCCGGGGCGCTTGCCGGGCTGAAGGTCGTGGACCTGACGCGGGTCCTCGGCGGCCCGTACTGCACGATGATCCTGTCGGATCACGGCGCCGAGGTGATCAAGGTGGAGCCGCCGCAGGGCGATGAAACCCGCGATTGGGGGCCGCCCTTCGACGAGGCGAACGACTCCAGCTACTACCTCGGGGTGAACCGCAACAAGCGGGGAATCGCCCTGGACCTCGGCAAGCCCGCCGGCCGCGCCGTGCTGATGCGCCTGCTGGAGGGTGCGGACGTGCTGGTGGAGAACTTCAAGCCCGGCGGCATGGAGAAATGGGGCATCGGCTACGAGACGCTCGAGCCGCTCTTCCCACGGCTGGTGCATTGCCGCGTTTCCGGGTTCGGCGCGGAGGGTCCCTTGGGCGGGTTACCCGGGTATGACGCCATCGTGCAGGCGATGGTCGGGCTGATGAGCATCAACGGCAGTGCCACCACCGGGGCGCGACGGATGGGCACCCCGGTGGTGGACCTCGCCACCGGCCTGTATTCCACCGTCGCCATCCTGATGGCGTTGCAGGAACGTGCCCGGTCCGGGCGCGGCCAGTTCGTCGACATGACCCTGCACGATTGCGGCATGGCGCTGCTGCATCCGTCGGCGGCGAACTTCCTGCTCGGCGGCAAGCGACCGGCGGCCACGGGCAACCCGCACAGCAACATCACGCCCTACGACGCCTATCCAACGGGAACGTGCGAGATTTTCCTGGCGATCGGCAATGAGGGCCAGTTCGCCAAGCTGGCCGCCGCGATCGGCCGTCCGGAGCTGGCGGGCGACCCGCGCTTTGCCAGCAACGCCATGCGCAACGCCAATCGGCAGGTTCTGACCGATATACTCACGCAAGCCTTCGCCAATGAGGACGGGCATGCGCTGAGCGACAAACTCGCCAAGCTGGGCCTGCCGGCCGGCCCGGTGCTGCACGTGGACGAGGCACTCAACGCCCCGCACACCGCGGCACGCCAGATGGTCACCGAACTCGATGGCTTCCGGGCACTCGGCACGCCGATAAAGTTGAGCCGCACGCCGGGCGGAACGCGGTCGGCCCCGCCGCGCTTCGGCGAACACGGGAACGCCGTCCTCGCCGAACATGGCTACTCGGCATCGGAGATCGCTGCCTTGGAGGAAGACGGCATCGTGTTCACGCAGCGCAGGCGGTAGCGCAGGATTGCATCAGGCAGCCGGTGCGACTAGCCGCCGAACTTCGCGAAAACCTGACGGTCGCGATTCTCCTGCATCAACATGCGAAAACCCGGGATCGTCTCCAGCCCGAGGCCGCCCGGGATGCCGGTTTCCTCGTCCGCCAGGACCTTGGGGTAGCTTTCGCCGCTGAGCTTCTCCCATTTGCCCGCCGGCTTCTTGGCCTCGACATGGACGACGGTTGCCTTCAGCACCATGCGGACGATCGCCTCCTTGGGGTTGGAGGGCTTGGTCAGGCTCGGATGGCCGGCGATCATGGTCCAGCCGTTCTTGAGCGCCCAGGCCGTCAGCTCGTCCTGGGTCATGCCGCCTTCTTCCGCTTCTGCTTGGTCGCGCGGAGCTGGCCCGGCGCGGAACCGCCCTTGGCACGCTCCATCACGAAGCGGGCGTAGTCGTCCATGTCGCCGTCGAACGGCACGATGGTGCCGTCCGCTGCCAGCCACAGCCGGTCCGCCACCAGTTCCATCAGCGAGCGGTCGTGGGTGATCAGGATGACGGCGCCGGCATAGTCGTTCAGCGCGTCCAGCAGCGCGCGGCGGCTGTCGATGTCCAGGTGGTTGGTCGGCTCGTCCAGGATCAGCAG
>CAXTJM010000017.1:0-21094 GCA_964244585.1 uncultured Acetobacteraceae bacterium
GAATGGTGAGCGACGATTTGTCGGAATCGCGGGCGACATGACCCCGGAATCCGCAGTTCGAGGCAAGGCCGGCATCCTGTTCCGCGTGGTCGAGGCGGCATCAGACAGCCCGGGAGGCGTCGTGCGGGAGGTGATCGTGCCTGCCATCGGCGAGGGCACCTTCGCGGCGTTGGTCCGTGAGGCCCGGGCCCGGGCGCTCGGCACGCCGCAAAGCCGTCGCGTGCACACGGCCGTTCGCGCCTCGTATGGCTCCTACTACCGCCGGATGATGCCGAAGCTGCTGGCGGCGCTGGAGTTCAGGTCCAATAACGGCACGCACCGCCCCCTGCTCGACGCCCTGGATGCCATCCGGCGGGCGGAGGGTGAGGGACGGCAGTTCTTCCGGGCCGACGAGGTCGCCGTCGAGGGCGTGATCCGCCCGAAGTGGCGCGACATCGTGCTGGAGGACGTCCCCGGCAGCGGGCAGCGGGTGAACCGTATCAACTACGAGATCTGCGTGCTCCAGACCCTGCGCGAGCAGCTGCGCTGCAAGGAGATCTGGGTGGCGGGCGCGGGCCGGTTCCGCAACCCAGACGCGGACCTGCCGGCCGACTTCGCCGAGCGCCGGGCCGAGTGCTACGAGCGCCTGGGCTTGCCCCGGGAGGCACGGGCCTTCACCGATACGTTGCGCGTCGAGATGACGGAGGCGTTGGAGCAGCTCGACCGCGGGATGCCGCGCAACCGCGGCGTGCGGCTCGACCCGCGGCGGCGGCACCCGATCATCGTCACCCCACTCGAGGCCCAGCCAGAACCGACCGGCCTTGGGACGCTGAAAACCGAGTTGGTGCGGCGCTGGTCGACGACCGGGCTGCTGGACCTGTTCAAGGAGGCCGACCTGCGTATCGGCTTCACCGACGCCTTTGCCACGGCGGCGTCGCGCGAGGCGACCGACCGCGACGAGGTCCGGCGCCGTCTGCTGCTCTGCCTGTATGGCCTGGGCACCAATGCCGGGCTGAAGCGTCTCGCGGTCGGCCGGCACGGCTTCAGCTACAAGGAACTGCTGCACACCCGCCGCCGCTACATCGATGCGGACTCGCTGCGCAATGCGACAAGGCGGGTGGTCAACGCTACCCTGGCCGTGCGCGACCCGCACATCTGGGGCGAGGGCACGACGGCCTGCGCCTCGGACAGCAAGCACTTCGGCGCCTTCGACCAGAACCTGATGACGGAATGGCACGTCCGCTACGGCGGCCGGGGCGTCATGATCTACTGGCACGTGGAGCGAGGCTCGGTGTGCATCCATTCGCGCCTGCGCCGCTGCTCGTCGTCGGAGGTCGCGGCCATGATCGAGGGCGTGCTGCGCCACGACATCGAGATGGATGTCGAGCGCCAGTATGTAGACAGCCATGGCCAGAGCGAGGTGGCGTTCGCCTTCTGCCGGATACTCGGCTTCCAGCTCCTGCCGCGGCTCAAGGCGATCGGGGCACAGCGGCTCTACCTGCCCGAGGCGGGTGGCTTCTCCGCCTACCCCAACCTGGCCTGCATCCTGGCGCGGCCAATCGACTGGGCGCTGATCGAGCAGCAGTACGACGAGGTCGTGCGTTACGCGACGGCCATGGCCGAGCGCACCGCTGATCCGGAGGCGATCCTGCGCCGGTTCACCCGCAGCAACGTCCAGCACCCGACCTACAAGGCCCTGGCCGAGCTGGGCAAGGCGGTCAAGACGGTGTTCCTGTGCCGCTACCTGGCCGACGAGGCGCTGCGGCGCGAGATCCACGAGGGGCTGAACGTGGTCGAGACCTGGAACTCGGCCAACGGCTTCATCTTCTTCGGCAAAGGCGGCGAGATGGCCAGCAACCGGCTGGACGACCAGGAGGTGTCCGTCCACGCACTGCACCTGCTGCAGTCCTGCCTGGTCTACGTGAACACGCTCATGCTGCAGCGCGTGCTGTCCGAGCCCGAGTGGATGGCGCGCATGACACCGGCAGACCGGCGCGGGCTGACGCCGCTGCTGTGGGGGCATGTCAGCCCGTACGGCACCTTCGACCTGGACATGGAGGCTCGGCTCGACCTGGACCGAAGGAGGGCGGCTTGAAGAACTCCCCGCCTCCCGTTTTTGCTTTTCCAAAGCTCGGAAGACAGGAGACCAAAGAACGACACGCACTGAGGCGGCAACTGGACAAGAGCCTCAAGCAAGCTGCACGGAGAACGGGCTGGAAGTATGCTCGAAGCACTCTGTTCCGCGACTACCAAGGTTGGTTCGTTGAAGTCATGCCAATAGTAGCCATAGGTAAATTCGAGACACACCTTCGCCTCCACACGAAGCCGATGGCCATCGATCCCGTGTTTTGGCAGATCGTCGAACTGCCTGAAAATGTCCGACTTCCTTTGTCTTTCCGAGCGACCGGTGCGTGGACCTGCCATACCTACCCGGTCGTGGAAGCGGTCCGGCCTGATGCCGAGCATGATGCGGAAACTCTGGCCAGCCTTGTCCTTCATTGGGCCGATGAGCAATTGAGCCAACTTGGCCCATACTGGACGCTGGATGGCTTCATCAGCGGCCTGCAACAGGCGAACAATGGTTGGAACTTCGCGTCGCTCGTGTCAGCGCTCATTGTCGCTGGTCGAAACGACGACGCCATGACGACATGCTTGAAAGCCAGACCACCTACCGGAGACGGGTTCTCGGCCGGCGGTAGATCGTTCACCGACCTCACCGTCACCTACCTTCAAAGCAGCAGCGTCTCGGACGCCACCGAGGAGAGCGCCGACTCTTAACAGAAGGCGCATTTCGTAAGAGTTTGCTATCCTGCAGCCCGCAACAGCAAGGGATTGCGGACGTGCCGGCGACCCCGACCAAAGGGCGAAAGGTAAAGAGTGAGGCGGAACCCGCCATTGACGCCGCTGACCGGCACGAGCGCGCCAAGGACTTTCTGGCCCCGAATGAGGTCGCCCGCCTGCTCGACGCCGCCAAGGCCGGCCGCCATGGCGTGCGCGACCACCTGCTGCTGCTCATGACATACCGCCACGGCCTGCGCGTCAGCGAAGCCATCGGCTTGCGCCGCGACGAGGTGGACCTCGACCGCGCCCGGCTGTGGGTCCGGCGCCTCAAGGGCGGGCTGTCCGTCGAGCAGCCGGTTGCTGGCGACGAACTGCGCGCCATCAAGCGCCACCTCGCCAGCCGCACCGACGCGCTGCCCTGGCTGTTCATCTCCGAACGTGGACAGCCGCTCACCCGCCAGGCGGTCAATTACCTCGTCAGCGCCGCGGCCGAGCGGGCCGGCCTGCCCGGCGTGCACCCCCACACGCTACGGCACTCCTGCGGCTTCGCGCTGGCCGACAGGGGCCACGACCTCCGCCTCATCCAAGATTACCTCGGCCACCGCGATCCTAGGCATACCGTCTACTATACCCGCACCGCAGGCAGGCGGTTTGAAGGGCTGTGGCGATGAGGCTAAATGGCCAAATCGCACAGCTTCGCGGTCACTGGGCCTTCCCCGCGTGCCGGTCCCGGACCTGGGCATGGTTCGCCGCCGGCTGTTGTCCGGCTTCCCCCATGCCGGCGAAGTCATCGACAGGGTGCTCGGGGATCTCGTAGGCCGGCGTTTCGTAGCGCTTAGGCCATTCCTCATCGTTGGCCCTCCCGGCAGCGGGAAGACGACGCTGGCCAGACGGCTACTCGAGGAGCTGGGATTGCCGACGACCGTCTACGGCTGCGGCGGAGTCTCCGATGCGTCGCTGCTGGGAACGTCGGCGCGCTGGGCCACTGCCGCTCCCAGCCTGCCCCTCGAGCTTATCGAGCGGAGCGGGACAGCCTCGCCGGCGCTGTTGCTGGATGAGGTCGAGAAGGCGGGCACCGGCCGGATGAACGGCGGCCTGCTCGACGCCCTCCCGGGCCTGCTGGAGCTTGGCTCGGCCAGCCATCACTGGGACAGCTTCCTTGAGGCGACGGTAGACCTCAGCGGCGTGATCTGGATGGCTACCGCCAACTCCCTCGAGGGCCTGCCGCCGGCGCTGATCGACCGGTTCCGCGTGTTGTCGTTGCCCCGGCCCGGCCCTGGGCATCTCGATCGGCTGGCCTCGAACCTGCTGGGAAGCCTGGTATCCGAGTACGGCCTGCATCCGGCGTGGGCCCAGCCCCTCGACGGCACGGAGCGCGAGGCCATCCTGGAACACTGGCCCGGCGGGTCGATCCGCGGCCTGCGCTGCCTGCTCGAGGCCGTCATCCGCGCGCGGGACGTCGGAGCGACTTATCAGTGAACGCGCGGCCATCGAGGCAGCCGCCTGGGACTTGTCGAGAAGCACGGGTGCCTACGATCGGTCGGACGCGAGCCTGGAACGACCAATCGGCACCTGTCAGGAATCGAGGCTCTTCCAAGTCTTCACCGCCAGGCCGGTCAGGATATCCGCCCGGCCAGCTATGGCCGTCTCGTCCCAGGCGTCCTGCTCCGTGATGGCCAGGTTCAGCGCCAGCAGGCTCTGTCTCAGCCAATGCGCTTTAGTAGGGAAGGCGTTGTTGGAAGCCGTGGCGTTAGCCGGCACGGTGACGAGGGTGAGGTTGCCGAGCGTGTGAAGGGCGGCGTCCCGGGTTCGGATCTGGGAAGCCATGGCGTCGTCCACCGCCGCGCCGTCCGCCGGCGCGAGCCGGCTGTCAGGGAGCGGCCAGTTCCCGCGCCACGCCCGCGGCAGCACGTGTTCCACCGACATGTCGGCGGGCCTCGGCGTGTTCACCGAATACTTCGACCTCAGCGCGCACTCCAGGTCCCAGAGCATGTCGGCCAGCCTCTCCTTCCGCCGGATGATCTCGTAGAGCGGCACGGCGCGGATGGCGTCACCCAAGTCCCCGTCGTTGGGGAATTTCACCGTGTCGCCGCGCATGCCGGCGAGGGCGTCCCGGAATGCTTCCAGCGAAACCCCGTCCCGGAGCAACGCTCCGGTCAGCCGGGCGAAGGTCTTGTTGAGGTTCTTGGGCGTCAGGTTGCAGACCGCGCGCCTGACGAGGTACGAGTATATCAAGGCGTACATCGCGGCTTTCTCGGCGGCGCCGGCGCCGGACACGGCGATGCAGAACACCAGCGGGTAGGCGGTGGAAACCTCCCAGAGGTTGAGTTTCGCGCCTAGGGCGGCGACCTCCGCATCGCCCCCGCCGGCTTCGAGCGAACGGTAGGTCGGAGCGTACTTGGCCAGGGCGTCGAGCTCCGCCTCCACAGTCTCGAAGCGGGGACGGCCCTTGGGACGGGTGAAGGCGCGATACTCCGAGTATAGCTCGCGCAAGGAGGTCTCCACGCCCGTCTGGGCCGTCAGCGCATGGCTGAGGAAATGGTCGATCCTTGGCCGCCGGGGCTTGGCGCGGGGGGAGTCTGCTTTCCAGAAGCCGCCATCCTGGTCGAACTGCCGCCACTTCGCCTCGAACAGGCCCTCGGCTTTCTCGCCCTGCGCGGCCGCGCGCTGGAAGATGTTGTTGCGGACTAGGTCCATCGCCAGCAGGGGCTCCGCCTGGCTGTTCAGCGTCTCGAAGATGACCTGCGCGTCGTCCGTGTCGGACAGCGTGATGACGACCAGCTTGAGGTGGTTCAGGACCGCCTCAAGCAGGGCGCGCAGCCTGGCGCGCTGCGCCTCGGCGAACCCGTCGTCTAGTCCGAGGGCCTGGTCCATGCTCAGGCTGGCCACAACGTCGTCCGCGGCGTCCTCGTCGAGGATCCCGAAGCGGGCGTACTTCTCGATGCGGCGCATGAAGAAGGCGACCGCGGCGACCGCGTTTGGCGCCGTTCCCCGCAGGTTCCCGTTCTGGAAGAACCATTCCGGATGCCGCTCCCGGACGCCGTTCAGGCCTTTTTCCACCACGAGGTGGAACACGGCGCGATCCTCAGGGGTCGGGATGAGGCGGAACTTGGCGTCCGCGTCCTTGTCGCCGTACATGGTCGGGAGGAAGAGGTAGCTGTCGATGACCGGGGCAAGGTCGGCAAGGCCCAGCTCGCCTCCCACGTCGCGGATGGCGACCAGGAACAGCTGGAACGTGGTAAGGCGTTGCTGGCCATCGACCACCTGCACCCGCGGGGTGGCACCGATGGGGAACCCGTCGCCGCCGGGGGCTAGGATGAGCGCCCCCATGTAGTGGCTGAACTTCGGCTTGCCCTCGATGGCTTGCTCGGCCTTGGCCACCACGTCGTCCCAGAACGGGCCGAGCCGAGGCGCCTTCCAGCTGTATTGGCGCTGGTAGATCGGCACGACGAACCGTCGCTGGTCGCCCAGGACGGAGATGACGGGGTGGTCCTTGGCGTCCACTTCGGTTCTCCGCGTTTACCCGCCTGTTGGACGCTGCCACCGTCGAAGGCAAGTCAGCCCGACGGGCGCGGGGTCAGATGGCTTGAGGAGCCCATGGGTGCGGTGGCCATGCACGCAGTTAGGGAAAGGCGAGACAGTGGCGGATTAAGCGGCTGCCACAACGAGAAGTCGGTGACAACCCCCAGGTTGACTTCTGTCAGCGATTTCAGCTAGGACTGCAGAACCGCGACTCAGCGTAGCGGGATCCACAACCCTTGCCTTACGGGCTGGGGGCGGTGACGCGGGACGACGAGGCTCTCTTCCTCTCTGTTCCGTAAGCCTTGACAAGGTCCTGTGCCGTTGATGCCGCCTCTGGCGACGCCGAGTTCTCTCGGTAAGCAAGGGGAGGGAGCGCATGGACCCCGTGGTCCTTGGCCCTCGGATTCGACTTAACCGTCGCGACCGAGACGACTGGCTCAGACGCCTGGTCGCGCTAGCCAAGGACATACGACCATGAACAAAGCAGCAGATACCCCCGTCCTCCCGCGGCCCGTCGAGCCGCTGCCGGATTACGCGAACGCCACGGCCCGCAAGAACCTCGCCGACAAGCTGGGTGAATCCTTCAAGCTTTCCCGGGGTGCCGCCCTGGCGATAGCCAACGCGGTCGTCGACCCTGCAGCCGTCAGGAAGGGCCTCGGCGATCCCGTCGACCCGAACGCAGAGCGCATTCGCGTCCCAGGCGGCGAGCTGCTCGGAATTCGGACCCAGGTCTGGGGGCGCAAGGTGATGCCCGATCCCCGCAACCCCCGCACCCTGCCGGCGCGCAAGCATCCATTCGCCGTCGAACCCGGAAGCGGCAAAGAAGATTCCAGGTTCCGTCCCGTACCCGAGCCTCGCACGCCGCAGGGTATGGCTGCCGCAACTGCCGAGCTTTCCGTCGAAGTCGAGAGCCGGCACCACCTGATCTGGGCGATGCAGCAGGCCAAGGATTACGTGCGGGCCACCAACGACTGGACCGAGTCGATCAAGACGCAGGGGGTCATGGAAGCGGTCTGGCTCGTACCGACAACGTACCGGCACCGTGACGGGTCGGATCCCGTGACCGCGCTCACCTCGGCGGAGGGATCGTCCCGCGTCACAGGCGACCACGCCGCCCTAGATGTTACGTCGTCCGACGTGCCCTACGACGACGCGGACTCGAAGTTCCGCGCCCATGTCCAGCGCCTCAACAAGGCGCTCGTGTCCGGCGCCGCGACGCCGAAGGACATCGTGATGCTCCGCTGCGAACGGGTCCCGGCGCTCATCGTCGTCGGGTTCGCGCCCTACAAGGACGGCGCCACAGGCTTCCCGACCGCGCTGAAGTCACTGGTGGCCCTCCGCCACGTCGACCGGCCGACGCCGTGGGGCGAGGGACCCGAGAACGAGGCCTTGGCCGACGAGGTCCTGGACGAGATGGAGCGGCGGGGGCTGATCACCGCAACCCGGGCTTCCTACCTCGCGGGATCCTGCACGAGGGAGGAGGCGCTGGCGGCGCACTGCTCGAACGACCCGGTCATCCGAGCCGCCGAGATCGTCCGCCTGTTCACCAGCCCTAATCCTGATCTTAAGGATGCCATCAGGGCGGCGGTCACGAGCCAGTCGACGCGAAAGAACGTCAACCAAGCGTTGCTCAACGCCCTCGCGACAGCGCTGATCCTTCGTGCCGTCTCGAAGGACCCTGCCGCGCTCGACCAGGCTCGACGCTACCTGCGCAAGGCGTTCGGCAAGGCCGTCCACGCCGGGAGCTGGGATCCGACTGGACGCGACGTCGACGCGCTGCTGCGGGACGCCGTCGGTGAGGTCCGGGCGGCGCTATCGGCCGACCAAGCCGACGGTGCGTGCCCGTCAACGCTCGAACTGGCCGTGCGCGCGGCTTTCCCCCTCGTCCTGGACGGTCGCCTGAAGGGGGACCGGGGCACGGTGGGGAACACGCAGCCGGACCGCAGGGAACCGGGCGAGGTACTCGACGCAATGAGGCAGTCCCCGAAGGGTCTTCACCAGCTCGCGCAAGCCTTGCGCGACTACTCCCTCGGGAGGCCGATCCGCGCCGTGGATGACGATGGTGCCATCGACGTCGACGAGGAGGGTTGCGACAGGATAGTCAGCGACATCCTCCTCCGGACGGAGTTCCCGGCGGCTGGCGCCTCCAAGGCGCGTCGCCCGGGCAACAGCCCAACCGACAACTACATCAACTCACTGAACGCGCTCGCGCGCGCCATGCAGGAGGTCGGCACGGCGTTCGACGCCTTGGGCAAGGTCGCGGGGGACGATGGCAGGCTCATGGTCGACATCAAGGGGGTCGACGTCCGCGACTGCGCAGCCTGGCGAGATCTGCTTGGACGCATGGACGACGACTTCGTCGTCTGGTCGCGGACGTACCGCCGCGTGAACGGGGTCGACGCTGCCCCGCGGGAGCCTGAACCGCCTGATCAGGGCCCGGACGCAAAAGGCGCCGTCGAGGATGAAGCGGACGGCGACGACATCGCGCTCCAGAACCGGGAGGCGGCGTGATGTCGTACGCGGGCGGGCATCCGCCGGGTCCCCACGCTGGCGACATGTCGCCCTACACCGAGGCGCTCAGGCCGCCCGTGGCGTTGACGCCGCAGCAGTGCCGGGCAGCGCGCCGGCTCCGCCGCGGCGGTCGCGGCATTTCGGAAATCGCGGCCAGGCTAGCCGTTCCGGACGACCATGTCCGGCTGGCCCTCGCCACGATCCGTACGCCCAAGCAGGCCGCCACCAGGCGCAGCCTCAACGTCACGGTCGAGGCCCACGAGTTCGTCTCCGGGGAAGCAAGAGACCGCGAACCATGCTGGCGGACGCTGGACCGCCTGCTCATCGAGCTAGCGTTCCGCCGGGCGATGTCGGGTGCGCCTGTGAGTAGGGGCGGCCCGGCCTGACAGGTGATGGAGGACCCGCTCGGGTCCTCCGATCCGCCTGCTCGGACGGGTCCGGTAAGGTGCGGAAGGGTGGAGCCCTTCAAGTCCTTGGCGGACCTGCCTTACGGCCTTCGTACGGACGGCACTCTGGCGCACGTCATGCAGGTGCCGTCTGGCCTTGCGTGCGGCTGCGTGTGCCCGGCCTGCGGCACGCCGCTGGTCGCGCGCAAGGGCAAGGTCGTCGCGCACCACTTCGCCCACCACGCAGACAAGGCCTGCGCTGGCGCCTGGGAGAGCGCGCTGCACATCCTTGCCAAGGAGGTCATCGCCGCGGCGGACAGCATCGCCTTGCCGGAGGCGGTGGCCGTCCACGAGCACCTGGTCGAGCGTATCGCTGCCTCGGTCCTGTTCGCCTACGAGAGTGCGCAGGCCGAGGTGCACATGGGCGCCATCACGCCCGACATCGTGGTGCGCGGTACCGGACGGACGCTCCTGGTCGAGGTGCACGTCACCCACCCGGCAGAGGATGCCAAGGTGGAGGAACTTCGCCGCCGCGAGCTTCCTGCGATCGAGATCGACCTTTCGAGGGCGCCGAGGCACGCCTCCAGGGACCACCACGCCGCCCTGATCCTGCGGGACGCTCCCCGCCGCTGGCTGTTTAACGCGAAGGTCGAGGCCGCCGTCGCCAAGTTGCGGGAAACAGCGGAGCGCGAGGAGGCGGACCGCCAGCGTAGGCGCCGGGCGCAATTCGACCGCGTAGCCGCAGAGGCCGAGCGGTCGTGGTCGGCGCCCGCACCTGAACAGCCCGAAGCGGTGCAGGTGGCGCGGGACATGGGCGCGGAAGACGCCGTCGGCCTGGACGTCCCCGGGTCGCGATGCTTCGCAGCCGGTCCCGCGACCTGGCAGGCCTGCCTTCTCGAATATGCCGCGCTCCAGGCGAGGGGGCGCGAGTTCAATGACAGGGAAGCCCTCCGCGAGTTGGCCCACCTGATGAAGAACCCCTTCGCTCGGTCCGGGCCGTGGGATCCCGACCTGGTCGCACACATCGGCGCTCGCGTCCCCGGCTTTGCCACCCCCGAAGATGCGCTCGCGGCCTACGTGCGGCGTACCCGCGGCCTAGGCTGGGTGGAGCGGCAGCCGTCGGGCGCGCTGGCGATGGGTCGGGAGCGCGCCCACGAGGCCCTGGTCGCAAGGCATGCTGCCGAGGACCGCCGCCGTCGGCGCGAGCGCCTGCGCGGCGCGGTCACGACCGTCGTCACCGCCGCCGGGCTGCGAGTGGACGTGGGCCGCTGGATGGCGACGGCCACCTTCGAGCTGCCGGACTCGCCGCTGTCGGTGGCCGACCACGGTGGAGCCGGGCTAGACCGGCTGGTCCGCCACCTGCAAGCGCTGGAGAGGATGGTATCGGTCGACGGCGCCGATCCGGCCGACGACCTGCTCGGCCTTCCCCTGCAATCCTTCCGCGCCAGGAGGGCCAAACAGCAACGGCAGCGTCGACGGCGGCAGGAGGACGCGTCGCGCCGGGCTGCAGCCGAGGCGCTCGAGCGTCGGCGGCTGGAGACGGCCGAGTTCCTAGCCGGGCTGACCAGCGCCGCGGCCACCCTGCTCGGAGCAGAAGGAGCTACCGCGTGGGTAACAGCAAGGCTTGAGGAGGCGGCAGGCCCGGGCGCGTGTGCTGACAGCACGACCCTGGAGTTCGGCCCGCGCTCAACCCTGGAGAGCGCGCTGAGCAGGCTGCGCTCCGAGGTCTATCAGGCCAGGGCCGCCGAGGAGGCGAGGGCAGCCGCAGGGCAGGCAGCCGCGGCGAAGGCCGCCCTGTGCAAGGCGGAAATCCAACGTGTCGCGGAAAGGCACTTCCTGCTGGAACCGGACAAGGCCGAACTGTGGTTGCGCGGCTTGCAGCGCAGCCTGGGCGCGTCGCCGCGGGATTACTGCACGGACGACGCAAGGCTCGAGAGATGCAGGCGGCTGTTGGCTGCGGGCGGGAGAGCAGGCCGCCTCTGACGGTCTGGCTTTCCGCCCGGCCGGCGGTCGCGAACGTGGTCCTCCGCTAGGCAAATGGCATCGCATGTCGGGCTCGGTAGCCGGCGATCCCTGTGCCCGACCTCGACGCCACGCAGGATCAGGACCCGCTGGAGAACGTGGGCCGCGGCGCTGGGCCGGGACCACGGACCATGACCCGCAGTATTCTCAGCGCGCGGTCACTCCGGTCCACAGGATCGGTGCCGAGCGTCGCCCACAGGCGATCAAGGGCCTCCTGGTTTCCCGCGCAAATCCGTTGCAGGAAGTCGCTCGCCGCATCGCTCTGGCCTTGCGCTCTCTTCGTGGTGGTCCCAGCGTCGGGCTGGAACCCGTCATCGTCGTAGTGTGCGACCACGAAGCGCGCCAGGTTGAAACACGTGGCTTCCGCCTGCTTTAAAAGGTCGCCCACGTTGGAGAGCGCATCGGCCCCAATCCAGACGCCGGCCGTTTTAAGTGACCTCCAGTCGTCAGAATCCGTGTCGAAGCTGTTACGCAGGCGGGCGAATGTTTGAGCTATACTGCTCGCCCCGAAGAGGGAACTCCGGCAGTAAAAGCCAAATTTTACCCCCGAGGCCCCCACTAGGCCGCGGAGCTTCTCGATGCGGGTCAGCTGGCCTTTGTCGTAACGAATGCGGGTCTGCGCCGGAGGGGTTCCTGGCGGCCCTACCACAGGCTTCTTCGCCTGTATAAGGTATGCCGCGGACCACGACTTCAGGTGGTCTTCCGGATCTTCGAAGGAAAGCTCCAGGAGCAGGTCGGACTGCGTGATCGAGCCCTCAACCTTCTTGGAAAAGCGTTCATGCCGGAGCTCGAGGGTAAAGGGCGGGTTGAAACCCTCCCGGTCGCAGATCTCTGCAACCCGCGCCCGAAAGTCGGCCACGTTCGGGTGAAGGCCGGGAGGAGGCTTGCCCTCGCCATCCAGGCACTGCAGCAGCTTGTTGGTCAGCCCGTCCTCGTCCAGCGGGGGGAGTGAGTTCGAGCTCACCCGCGACGAAGGCGTCCACCGCCATGAGGAACTCGTAGAACTCGTGCCGTATATCTTGATGCAGCATCCAACTTTCTCTGAATAAGGCGCGTGATGTAGGCGACGATGGCCTCGACTTACGGCGCCATCGAGCCGAGCCTCGCATCAAGCCTGGCTTTCTCCTGGTCTCGAACGCTCGCCGCGCGGGCCGCGACGAGATCATCCCGCGCGCCGGGGTCGCCAAGGGCAGCCCGCGCGTCGTGGCGATGCTCCAGGAACTCGCTCATGAAATGAGGTGCCTTGAGGCCGCCGATTGCCTTGTCGATCAAATTCAAGGCTTCCCGCGCGTCCCCTTGCGCGAGCCGCGCCCTCGCCATCAGGCGCTGGAGCCAGGGGTTGCTGCAGAGATCGGCGCGGCGGTGCAGCAGCGCCTCGCCCTCCCCCGGCCGGCCCATGTCAATCAGCAGTTCCGCCCGCCTCTGCTCGTGAAAACGTTGGGGTCGAGCCTCTGCCTCATAGAGCGTCAGCGCCTTGGCGCGCAGGCCGGCGGCGTCCGCCCCCTCCAGCCGAGCCGCCTCAGCGAACACCTCCGCCCACGCGAACAGGTCGTCGTCGCCGCTCAGGTCTGCAGGACTTGGCTCCGGCAGCCGGCTCAGGATTCGCCCGAACATGTCTGGCTCCTCCTTCGAAATGTAGCGCCCCAGCATGGCGAAGGCCGCGAGCGCCTGCCGCACCCCGACGTTTCCCGCCTCCACGATCGTCCGCTCGATGGCCTCGGCGTGCCGGCGGATCAGGTCAGACCGCCAGCCACCGGTGCCCCAGGGGAGGCGTTCGATCACGCCCAGCATGACGGAGTAGCTCACTTCCCTGCCGGACCCGCCCGTGCCGAGAACCTGATCAACGAGTTCGACGACTCGGTCTGCCTTCCCTCCCTCCGACCTGTATATGTCGATCAGTTGCAGGCGCGCCTCGTGAAGTGGGTATGGGCCTCGCATTACCTCCTCGAACAGGCGCGCCGCGGCGTCCGTCTCGCCGAGGCGCTTGAGCGCCTTCGCCTCGTGGTGATGGATCTCCGCCAGTTGGCGGTCTCCGAGCCCAGGCAGCGCGGCGAGCTTGCCGAAAACGGAAAGTCGCCCGCGCAGCTTAGCCTTTGCCGCGACGTCCCCTTCGATTTTATCGTGGAAGAAGAGATGCTCGACGGCCTCAATGACGGTGATGACTGCCATCGGCTCCGGAGCCTTCCCCGTCAGCGCGTCCGCTTCCGCTAGCGGATCACCGACGAGGCGCGGATCGAGTTCGTCGGGCTCCCACGCGATGAGGAGAGCATAGAGCAGCGCCGGGGACCTGTTCCCGTCCCCCACGAGTTTCTCGAGCTTCGCGCGCAGGATGCGGGCGGCGGTCCAGAGCTGCAGCCCGGGCTGCCCGGCGGCCTCCCGCAGGTAGGATTCGAGCGCGGCGTCCAGCTCCGCGGCCCGGCCGGGTCCACACCAGTCGACGGACAGGGCCGCGAATACGACGTCATGCAAGCGCAACGTCCCGCTCCTGTCCGCCGCGGTCAGGCCGTGTTCGCGAAGCTTGCGCAGCCCAAGCGGCAACGCGACCGCCTTGAAGAAGTCCTCGCCGCAGTTCGGTTGGCCCGCCCATGCGAACACCGACAGCTCACGCTGCAAAGTCGGTCGCAACCTGCCCAGCAACTTGTCGGCGAGCTTGACCCCGCCACCTTCGATCTCCCCGACCTCGCGGCAGTCCAATTCCAGGTCGCCCCACGTGGCGCCCTCCCGCGCCGCCGCTCCGATCATGCGCAGCGCCAAAGGGTGGCCGCCGACCGTGGACCAGATTCTCGCGAAGCTGCCATCTGGGCAAGGCCCGCCACCGCGCTCCAGCAGCGTGCGGCCTTCCGCTTCGTCCAGCATGGGCAACAGATAGGAGCTAGGAGGTGCGGACCTACGCGTCACGATGACGCGCGACCCTGGCCCGCACAGGGCAGCAAGGCCATCTTCACCGAAGTCGTCGCCAGCATCGTCGATGACGAGCAGGCAAGCCCGCACGCGCAACAGGTTGGCCACGTTGCGCTGCTCTCCCCCTCGCACGAGGGGGAGAGCCTGCAGGTCCTCCGGCCGTCGTAACTCGCCCTGGTCGAGCCATATCGCTAGATCGTAGTCGTCCGCGTGATCCGCGGCATAGGCGGCTGCGGCGGCTGACTTCCCTACGCCGCCAACGCCGCTCACGGTCACCACCCGGCTGCCGCCCAGCCGCCTTGAAAGCTCCGCATCCACTTCGGGACGCCGGAGGCGTCCCGGGTCAGGCGCTGGCACGAGCCGGCTGGTCGCTTCCTCATCCCGGATCCGCAGCAGTTCGGGAAGGTGCGCGGCGAGGCGCCGGACTGCAGTGTCGCTGAATATTAGCTCCCCAAGCAGCCGTTCCGCGATGTCCTCCGCGCCCCAGAGGTGAAGGGACTTCCCAGCCATTTCGGATCGCGCGAGCGCCTTGGTCTCGAACTCCTGGGCAATTTGCGGCCGCTTGCGGCTGCCCGACAGGAGAAAAACATCCCGCGCGCCCGGCCTTCTCAAGAGAGCGTGGTCGAGGTCGCTACCAGCTTTGGACATCGGGCGTTCGAAATAGCCGGCCTGATCGGAGTACTCGGCTACGATCCGCCCGTCGTCGCTGGTGGTGTCGGCCACCGTCGCCACCGGGTAGCCCAGGAGGTTCAATCCCGGGTGGCCGAGAGGCGTCGCGAGTAACTCGTCTAGGAAAGCGCCGCCGAAGCGCTCGAAATTCGGGCCGATATAGCCGATGGCTGTCGCCAGCCGATCGACCTGCGCTGCTTTTCGCTTTGGGTTCATCCGGCCTTCTCCGGCTTGTTCATGGTTGCCGAGCCCAGCAGGGTCATGTGCCGCGGTTTGGCCCACCGTGGAGGTGGCGAGTCAGTCTGTCGGTTGCCAGGCCGTTCGGGGGCGTGGCATTAATGCTGCTCACGGTCTACCCGGGCGGCAGCGCAGCCTCGGTCGTGGTATCCTGTTCAAGAGTGGGCTCAAGGCCGTGGGCAAGCGCTCGCAGCTGTATCAATGCAAAAACAGCAGGCTGGCTGACCTCAACGATCCCACCTTTGGCTAGCTCCAACCCAGCCACGAAGGTGCTCGCCACCGCCGCCCGCGCCTTCAACGCCCTGTTCTCCTCCTTGGCCCCGATCGAAGGCAAGAAGCACACCAACTCCCCACCCTCCGGCCGCTCCTCCAGCACCGCACGGATACGCGCCATCGCGTCCGGAACCCGCCACAGCTCGGCGACCCGGTAGACCGGCTCCGCCTCCCCTGGCCGCCCTGCCCTGCCCCGCAACGCCGCCAAGCAGCCTTCCATGAGCGCGACGTAGCCGCCTCCGCACTTTGCGGCTTCCGCTGGCGGCCGAGCGAACACATCTATCCCCAGCTGCGGCCGGTCCTGCAGCCAGGTCGCCACCGCCCGCACGCGGGCCATCTCGTCCAGCCGACGTAGCTCCGCAGCCGCGTCCCGCTCGGCCGTTGCCCTCTCTGCCGGCGTGGCTGGGAACAGCAGTCGTGCCCGCAGCACCATCAGCCGCGCGGCGACCACGAGCCAGTCGGCCCGCAGCCGGATCGGCACGGTGCCGGCCAGCCGCTCCACGGCGTCCGCGAACTGCTCGGCCAACGCCTGGATGGACATGACGCCAAGATCGATGCGCTGCCGCTCCGCCAGGTCGAGCAGCAGGTCGGCGGGACCGTCGAACCCTTCCAGGTGCAGGATCGGCGTCGACGGCGCGCGCCGCGGCGGCGGATTGTCCCAGTCGTCCGGGTCGACCGCGGCGACCGGCTGCTCGACCCCGCTAGCCACCGCCGCCGTCCGGCTGCAGCGCAAACAGCAGCCTGGGCCACCGCGCCCGCAGGACCTCGATCGCCGCCCACGGTGTCCCGTCCCCGATCCCAGCCCCGATCCCAGCCCAGAACTCCCAGCAAACCCGCGCCGAACGGCCCGCGCGTCCGTAGCGCCCTGCGCCACGTACACGTACGTGGCGCAGGGCGCGCACCGTGCCCCAACGCACGCGCAGCCAGGCGAGGCCAGCCGGGTCGTCCGGACCCAGCCGCAACAGCGCGTCTGGCACCGGCAGAAGCGCGTGCAGGTCGAACGGGCACGACCGGTCACCCCGGGCGACCGCCTCCAGCACGCGGCCGTGCCTCGTCTCCGCCGCGCCGCGCAGCATGCGGGCCAGAGCGCGGGCGCCCTGCAGGCTCAGCCCGGGCGAACCGTCAGGGGGGCGCAGCAGGGCGTGCACCCGATCCTCTTCCTCAAGGGCGGTGTCCGGGTAATGCCACGGGATCGCGCCCGCCCCGGCGGCCGCGTCCCGCAGCGACGCCACATCGGCAGCCGGGCCGGTGACAGCCAATTCGTGGCGCAGCCAGGCGGTGTGCGACGGAGCGGGGGCGCCGCAAGAGTTCAGCACCGCGGCACTAGCCGAGACGGTGCCGGGTCTCCGCTCAGAGGTCGAGCAGCCGGGTGGGGCTTGCCTGCACGACCTTGGCCCGGCGGCGGTAGCGCCGCGTGGTCTCCAGGTTGGTCTGCCGGGCATGCGCGCCGGCCTGCTCGTCGAGTGCGCCGTTGAGATAGGCCTCGGTGATGAAGCCGGCGCGCAGGCCGTGCGGGGACAACCGCTCGCCCGGGTCGACGGCCAGCTCGGCTTCCCGGGCACGGGCGCGCAGGATCCACCACACCCCGCTGCCGGTCAGCCGGCCTTCGATGGTGCCGGACGACGTCAGACGGCGGAACACCGCGCCATAGGCGATGCCCGACCGCCGCAGCCAGGCCTCCACGGCGCGCACCGGGCAGGTGCCGGGCCGAGTGCCCCGGGTGATGCCGACATCGGCTCCTTCGCCTTCCTGGTCGCCCTTGGACGAGCGGATGCGCAGCACCAGCCCGTCGGCGGTGAAGCGCAGATCCTCGTGGTCCAACGCCACCAACTCGGAGCGACGCAGCGCCCCCGCGAAGCCAATCAGCAGCAGCGCGCGGTCGCGCAGCCCGGGCAGGCTGTCGTCGCAGCCGGCGAGCAGTTTTCGTAGCTCGGCCGAGGTCAGCGCCGCGGCGGGCCGTACCGGGCGTTTCTGGTCGCGCAGGATGCCGCGCATGACGCTGGCGATCACCGGGTCGCCGGAGGCCCAGGGATGGCCGGCACGGCGATGATGGTGGGCGACGGCCGCGAGGATCAGCCGCAACCCGCTCCTGCCGCGGGTGGCGGAGCGCTCGGCCAGGTAAGCGGCGACCACGGCCGCCGGCGCCGGCAGGTATGGGGCGCCATGGCCGCGGCACCAAGTTTGAAAGACATGCCAATCGGCCTCGTACTGGCGGGCGGTGCGCGGCGCTACGGAGGCCTGGGCGAAATCGATCGCCTTGCCCAGCGCGTCCCCGAAGGCCCCCTCGGCGAGGTGGGCCAGCTCGGGCGGCAGCGCCTCGCCGGCCAGGCGTCGCCCGCGGGGGACGGGCAGCCCTGTCCCGTCGCCGCTCATGCTGCCGTCCGGCGACCGAGCCGCCGGACGACGCATGGCCCCTCCCCTTCCGGCTTCTCCGGATGCGCCCGAGGCGTTATCCTGGCGGCCATGAACGCCATCACCTTGCCCCCCGACCTGGAGCGGTTCGCCGACGAGGCCGTGGCCGCCGGCCGGTTCGGCAGCGTGGACGAGGTCGTCCGCGCGGCCATGAGCCTGCTCCGGCACTCGGACGCGGAGATCGAGGCGTTCGCAGCATCGCTGGACGCTGCCGAAGCCGAGGGGGAGAGGGTCGGCTTCCGGCCGCTCGACGCGGTCATGCGCGACATCGACACGCTGATTGAGGACGTGGCGCGCACCCGGCGGTGACCGCACGCGCGGTCCTCACGCCGCTGGCCGAGACGGAGCTGCGCGAGGCCGTGCGCCGGATCGCCTTGGACAACCCGCAGGCGGCGCAACGCCTGCGCGGCTTGGTCGACGCCGCGGCCCTCAGGATCGGCGAGCGGCCGCTGCTCGGGAGGATCGAGCCGGCCCTGGCGCGGCCTCGCTTCCGCTTTTGGTCGCTCCCCGCCTTCTCGTTGCTGCTGGTCTACAATGCCGAGGTCGACCCGGTCCGGATCATACGGATCGTGCACACCGCCCGCGACCTGCCCAAGGTCCTGAAACATCTGGGTTCCTGACGCGGGCGACCGCCTTGGGCAGGCCGACGACCTCGTGCGTTTCGCCTGCCGCCCTGCCATCACAGCCTTCTCTCCGTCGCCGCTGCGCCACCTCATGCCGGCAATCTGCCGCAGATTGTGGCGGACCTCTAGCCTCTCCATCTGTCACTCACGCTAATACAATCTTAGCATGAGTTATGTAGCAGGACCGGGCGATATCAACACCCTCTACCAGGACGTGCTTGGCCGTGCCGCCGATTCCGGGGGGCTGGCCACCTTCCAGGCTGCGCTCGCCCAGCCAGGCGCTTCTCTCGCAACTGTCAGAGCTAGTCTAGCCAACAGTTCCGAGGCGCGAATGACATTCAGCAAGTCTACCAGGCTGTAACGGGAGGGGCGGCAACTCCCAGCCAACTCAGCAGTGATATCTTCCAACTGCAAGGACATACACTCTCAAGCATCATCTATGGGATGACAAGTTATTATGGCTTTGCTAGCCAGCAGGTAGTCGCCGTGCCCAGCATCCAAGAATTCCAAGCTGGAAAGGATATCGCAGAAATAAACATCACCGGATCAAGTGGACTGTACACTTTCAATGGTTTTAATCCAACCGTTGACCTGATTGGCATAAATTCGACAATCCCGATTGATGTTACGAAAGTTGCAGATTCCTCGGCTGGTGTCCGTATCGACTTTTCTAACTCAAGCGAAATTTTGCTGAGTGGGATAACGTCAAGCCAAATTCATGTGTCTGACTTTTTGATCTCAGGGCACATCACACCCTGATGCGCTCCACCTCGTCCAGGTTCACCTCGTCATGGCGACGGTCGTAAAGCTTGGTCGTCCGCGTACTGGCGTGGTTCGCCATTGCCGCCGCCTTCTCCAGCGTGCCGCCGTTCTTGAGATAGGCGGTGATCCCCGTCGCCCGGAAACTGTGGTTGCCGATCTTGGTGGCGATCCCCGCCCCTGCCGTCCGGCGGCCGATCATTGCATATGCATTAGCCTGGGGCAGCGGCGTCCGGGTCAGCCGGCCGGTGCCCCGACCGATCGTACGGAACAGCGGCCCCTTGCTGTCACCGGCAATGCCTACGCCGTCCAGATAGGCATGCAGGTATTCCTCCAGCTGGTGATGGCACGGCATCGCGTGCGCCTTGCCGCCCTTCTCGCGCAGCCGCACCCACAGCCGGCGGTTCTGCACGAACACGTCCTCCACCTTCATGCCGAGCGCCGCCCCAATCCGGCAAAGCTGTAGACCATCAGGGCAAGCAGCGCCCGGTCGCGCAGCCCGGCCGGCATGGACGTGTCGATGCTGTCCAGCAGCGCCCGCGCTTCGGCCGGTTCGAGCACCGGTGTCTGGCCCTGCCGCACGATGTGCGCCGGCCCGCGCACCGAGCCGGCCGGGTTGGTCGGGATCACCTGGCCGGTCACTAGCCAGTCGAACAGGTGGCGGATGGCCGCCAGCTGCTGCTTGACGCTCGGCGCGGCGCGCTCCCGCGTCTGCCGCTCGATCCAGGCCGCCACATGCAGCGGCTGGACGGCGGCAACAGACCCCACGCCGTGATCCCCGCACCAGGCGAGGAAATCCCCCACTGCCCGGCTGTAGGCCCGCCGCGTGTGCGGGTTGCGGATCGTGCCGGCGAAGAACTCGAGAAAGCGGAGGCTGGCTTGCTCGCCGGCCGCCGTGATTAGTGCGGGAGGTGCGTAAGGCGTGGTAATGGGGCCGAGCGGCTGGCTCATGGGGCGAGTCTAGCGGCTTGGCTATATACGATAAAGGACGTTATCATATATAGACAAAACAGCGGATGGCAGAGGACTGTGCTGTCATCTCGTTCTAGAGATTCAAAGCCGCATTATATGAATCGTGGAGGGCGCCTCTCAAACTATCGTAGCTAACCAACGAACCTAAAGTTGTGCGGTGCAAGTGCGCTTTCGTTCACATCGGCAAGTAGGATCGAATTTCCGCTGCCAAGATTGATCTGGAACCCACCAGGTGTTTGCTGGCCGCCACTGATGATGCTGGAATAGCTGAAGGTTTCGGGAACGCTGATGATCCCCAGACCAGGATTGAAGTTGTTGATGATGCTTTGCCCCACGGCCGCGAGCTGAGTTTGGAAAAGCTCGGACATACTCAACGCAGTCAAGGTTGAATTTGTTGGGATGTTCTTAACCGTATCAGTTCCTCCATCAATAAAGCGAATTTGATAGCTCAAATCGGCAAGGGATAGGCCAGCGGTTAGCTGAACTGTTCCCTCTATCCTGTCAGCGGCGTGTATTCCTGCGGGTGCCCCTGCATCGAATTGATCGTATATCGCACCTATGTCTTGTTGGGCTTCGGAGCTGTTGATCAAGTCTGTTCGCACGGTAGCAAGGGATTGTCCTGGCTGCCCCAGAACCTGCTGGAAGGCAGCCTCACCACCTACATCGGCCGGCCGGCCGAGGACGTTCTGGTAGAGGCTGTTCACGTCAGCTGCCGCTTCCGGGCTGCTCGCCAGGTCAGCCTGGACGGTGCTGAGTGACGCGCCTGGTTGTGCGAGGACGGCTTGGAAGGCAGCCAAGCCGCCTACATCGGCTGGTCTGCCAAGTGTGCTCTGATAGAGATTGTTGATATCGGCTGCCGCTTCGGGACTGTTTGCGATTTGACCCTGGATGGTACTGAGCGAGACGCCCGGCTGAGCAAGTGCTGACTGATAGGACACCAAGCCGCCTGCGTCAGCCGACCGCCCAAGTCCGTTCTGATAGAGCGCGTTAATGTCAGCTGCCGCTTCCGGGCTGCTCGCCAGGTCAGCCTGGACGGTGCTGAGCGAC
>CAXTJM010000017.1:21194-72643 GCA_964244585.1 uncultured Acetobacteraceae bacterium
TGTTTGGCTGTGATAGTTCCGGCGTTGTTGACGACGCCGTTGGAGGCGACCAGCAGGGTGCCAGCGTTGGTCTCCGATCCATCGTTGGTGGCGAGGATGGTGCCGTCGTTGGTGACGGTGCTGTTGATGACGAAGTCGTCGCTGGAGCCTGTGGACGCTGTGGCCTCAATGGTGCCGCCGGCCTGGTTGACGATGGCGACGTTGATCTGTCCGCCATGGCCGAGCACGCTGCCGCGAATGGTATTGTCGACGTTGGTCAGGACGCTGCTGGCGCTGCCGTCGCTGTTGAGGAAGCCGTCATCGGCGACCAAGCCGCCGCCGGAAAGGGTGACCGCGTCGGAGACGATGATCTGGCCGCTCTGGTTGCCGTAGTAGCTGTAGTATTGGGTGGTCAGCGTGCCTTTGTTGGTGAAGGCGCCAAGCAGGGTGGTCGTGCCGCCTTCGCCGACGATGAAGGTCTCGCCGGTGTCCAGCGTGACGTCCTGCAGGGTGCCCCCGGTGCCACCCAAGGTGCCGGTACCGTCACCCGTCAGGGTGACGTCCTGGAGAACGCCGGAGGTCAACAGTTGAAAGGCGCCTCCGCTAGTGGCGGAGATGGCACCTCCCGTTATGGTCCCCCCTGCCGTGCTGCTACTGCCTGGATAATAGCCCCCGACCTGTATCGTCCCACCCAAAGTGGCAGTGATCGTCTGGCCTGCATCGTTGATGGTGCCGCCAAGAACCTGGATCAGCCCGCCGTTTGTGGCTGTGATGGTTCCGCTGTTGTTGACGATGCCGTTGTAGGAGATCTGCAGCCGCCCGGCGCTGGCTTCTGAGCCGTCCTTGGTGGCGAGGATGGTGCCGTCGTTGGTAATGGTGCTGTTGATGCTAAAGTTGTCGCCGGCCGAGGCGGAAGCCTCGATGGTGCCGCCGACGTCGTTGACGACGTTGACCTGGAGCATTCCCCCAGCGCCGTCGATGCTGCCGCGGATGGTGTTGTCGACATTGGTGAGGAGGCTGGTTGTGGAGCTGGCGTAGACTTCGCCATCGATGGCCAGCGTGCCGCCACCCGTGAGGGTGACCGCATTCGTGATGCTGAAGTCGCCGTAGTATATCAAGCCCGCTGTATGGGTGGAGAACAGGGTGCCCTTGTTGGTGATGGTGTCGGCAAGGGCCACCACGGAGCCACCAAGCTGCGCGGTGAAGGTCTCGCCGGTGTCCAGCGTGACGTCCTGCAGGGTGCCCCCGGTGCCGCCCAGCGTGCCCGTGCCGTCACCCGTCAGGGTGGCATCCTGGAGAACGCCGGAGGTCAACAGTTGAAAGGCGCCTCCGCTGGTGGCGGAGATGGAGCCACCTACTATGCTGCCGCCCGCTGTGCTGCTGCTTCCGGAGAAGTAGCCGCCTACTTGAATCGCTCCGCCCATGGTTGCAGTTATCGTCTGGCCGTCATTATTGATGGTGCCGTAAAGAACCTGAATAAGGCCGCCCTGAGTAGCCGTGATGGTTCCGCTGTTGTTGACGGTGCTCGTCAGCATGAGGCGGCCAGCATCTGTTCCTGAGCCGTCGTTGGTAGCGAGGATAGTGCCGTTATTCGTCACGGTGGCATTGGTGAAGGCACCAATATTCAGCTCGCTTCCACCCTCCGACGACGTGCTTTCGACAGTGCCACCGACCTCGTTGATGAGGTCGATGCCGATCGTCGCATCATAGCCAAGAATGCTGCCGCGAATTGTGCTCTGGTTGGTCAGGCTTACGTTGCTTCCGTTGTCACCTGCAAACCCGCCTGCGCCGTAAATGGCACCGTTGAGGGCCACGATGCCGCTACCTGCCAGGGTGAGGTCACCGGCCAAGAACCCGCTCTGAGCTTGACCGAGCTGTCCTGGCAAAACACCACCCGTGGTCGTCAGGGTGCCATTGTTCGTGATCGTACCGTTCAGGGTGACGTAGCTGTTGCTCTGCGCGGTGAAGGTTTCGCCGGTGTCGAGGGTGGCATCCTGCAGCGTGCCACCGGTGCCGCTCAACGAGCCCGTGCCGTCACCTGTCAGGAGGGAACGTATAATTACGCCACCCGACTGGAGGGTTAATCCCCCATTTGACACAGTCACTATTTGCGCAGCGAGCGTTCCGGACACAAGAAAGCTATTGCCTGAATAGATGCTTACATTTCCGCCGCTTATCGAACCTGTCAGGGAAACAGTAGCCGTCTCACCAAGGACAATTTTACCGCCATAATTAGAGATCGTGGCAGACAAATTAATATTATAGTTACCAAATTGTATTAGTCCGACGTTTAGAATAGAACTTCCGATATCTCCATATATGCATAATAATCCGTCAGCATTATTTGCCATATTGTTGAACATTACTGGCGATTTGTTATCTACATATAAAACTCCATCATTTTGTATATAAGTAGTTACAGAGATTCCGATTCCGGATCGAAGCGTTCCTCCCTGTGATATGGTAATTGAGTTAACGGTTACGTCTTGTTGATCGACGGTTATGTTAGACCCGCTCGATATAGTGACATTAAAGACAATTGGAGCTTTAAGCTCTAAGCTGACAGTTACGGGGCTTTCTGAGTCCTCATTGACATATTCTGCCTCCGTTCCGTCAGATTCCTGATAGTTGAAAGCAAACTTCAAGGCTCCGGTAATTGGGAGAGACACTGCACCTTCTGTATTACTTGGACCTCCGTGTCCAGGAACCAGCATACCAAATAATGGAACAAGCCCCTCGACCACGTCAACAAGATAGCTCGCTGGTGACTCGACAACGTCTCCTACATTGCTCAATAGCCCAACAACTGCTACAGCAGCATTTGCCTCAAACACGCCGGGGGACCATAGATTGAAATCGCCCCAGCCACCGGCACCACCCATAGTACCAACGCTGATTGGTATTGCCCCAGTAGACAGTTGGATTGCAGCCTCAAGTTCTGTTCCAGTTGTCGAAACAGAAAATAGCGGGTCACCATCAGAGTCATATGCGACGTTTATAGTAGCTTTTACGGTCGTTCCATCGGCCTGGATTACCACAGGATTCTGCGTATCAGACATTTCCGACCTCATCGCCGTATGAGGCCATGCTACCGGACGCTGATGCTAGATGCGAGTATCCAACTGAACAAAACCATCCATGACGAGGGTTTGCGGCACGATAGCAATACCACTGGTGAGGCGTATCGCTCTGTCAAACGACCGTTTGCCGAACTGATACACCCGTCCTAGACTCCGGCCGTGACCCCTCAACGCCCCCGTTTTGTCAGCTATCTCCGCGTCTCGACCGATGGCCAGGGGCGATCCGGCCTTGGTCTTGAGGCGCAGCGCCAGGCCGTCGCTGCCCACGTCGCCCAGGCCGGCGGCGAAGTGGTGGCGGAGTTCCGGGAGGTGGAGAGCGGCAAACGCGCCGATCGGCCGCAGCTCGCCGCGGCGCTGGCCTCCTGCCGCACCCGCCGGGCCGTGCTGGTCATCGCCAAGCTGGACCGGCTGGCGCGCAACGCGCGCTTCCTCCTGTCCGTGGTGGAGGGTAGTGGCGAGGCCGGTGTCGTGTTTTGCGACCTGCCCACGGTGCCGGCCGGGCCCGTCGGCAAATTCCTGGTCACGCAGATGGCGGCAGTTGCCGAGCTAGAAGCCGGGCTAATCAGCCAGCGGACGCGCGCGGCGCTGGCCGTGGCTAAGGTGCGCGGGGTGAAGCTGGGCAACCCCTCCCCTACCCGGGCCGTGCGTCTGATTCGTACGGTGTACTGTCATAAGGAACTTTCTGACGCTGGATCAGCGTCTTACGGAGTTGCCGATACGAAGTCAGAAAGACCTTGGCAGATGCTGCAAAACTTATCGCAAAAGTCTGCTACTTCCGCGCAGGATTTTTGCGAATTCTAACTTATTGAAAAAGCGCGATCTGAATTTACCGAAATCTCGCGTGCGAATGTATCAAGTTCCGCACGGTCTCTTATGACAGTACACTGTACAAATCAGACGCACGGCCCAACACCTGGAGTCCGACGGTGCCTTCGCGCGCGGCTTGCAGGCGCCGCATCCGGAGCGCGAGCGGTCCTTCGACGACGACGGTCCTCACTTGCATGGGCAGGCTCCCGTCCGCCCCCCGGCGGCAATGGCGGACGTGATCCTTGCCAGCCCTCCTAGGAGGCTACCGGCGGCGGCGACGGCTCAAGCAACAGGCCGCAGTCCGAGACCCTCACCTTAGGATGGCCGCACCAATAACTGCTACATTGTAGACTGTTTGCGTGGGTTGACGGTGTAGTTCCATTCCGGGTGGAAGTCGTCGCCTGTGATGTGCAGGCTGGCCATCTCGGCGTCGGAGACCTTGACGCCCTTCTCGTAGGTGCGCGTGTCGAGCACGCTGTCGACCTTGAGCCCTGTCTTGGTCGTAGTCGCGCCGATCAGTTCGACCACGGCGAGGCGGTCGGTCAGCGGCCGCGCGCGCCAGGTCTGCGTGATGTGGCAGAACAGCCGGTGTTCGATTTGTTCCACTCGGAGGTGCCGGGCGGATAGTGGTGGACATGGACGGCAAGGCCACTCTGGTCGGCAAGCCGCTGCAGCTCCAGCTTCCACAGCCGCACCCGCGCACCGTTGCTGCCACCGCATCGGCCGTGATGGTCAGCTCCCGCGCCTCGGGATAGCGCTCGCATCCTACGCGTTCGAGCCAGCAGCGGATCGACGCCACTGCGAACTCGGCCGTGTCGCTGGTTATGCCGACGCTGACGAAGCCGGCATTGGCCGCCACGTCGTAGACGCCATACGGCACGACCTTGCCAAGCGTCTTGTCCTCGAAGTCATGCACGTTGACCCGCTGCGGGTCGCCCTTCGGCCGCCAGTCGGTGCCACCGTTCTTGAAGTTTCCAACGAGCTCCTTCTTCTCGGTGTCCACCCAGATCACCGGTTGTCCGCGGCCCTGCGCGGCCAGCACACGGGCGTTGATGTGTTCGAACTGGGCATTGCGGTCGGGGTGGTGCGAGCCCTCGTCCGCCTTGCGGTTGGACTGGCGCGAGAACCCAAGCCTGGTTAGCTCCTTGCGCACCGTGGCGGGGCTGACCTTGTGGCCCGTCGCAGCCAGGGCCATGGCTATCTTCTCCAGGCTCTTGGACACCCAGAGCAGCGGGCGCATTGGATCGCCCAAGGTCGCCGGCGCGACCAGGCGCTCAAGCGCGCGCACCATCGCCGGGTCTGAGCGGCGGCAATCAGGGTGAGAACCGGGCGTCAATCAGGATGAGAGTGCGCATTGCCTCGCCTGAAATGCTCCCCAAGGCTGACCTGTTGCCTCACGTAACCTGCTCCCCACCGGTGTTCGCCGGCGGGGGCGGACATGAGGCTTATCAGCATGACGACGCGAGACGAGTTGGTAGTTGCGCTGGCGGGGCGATACGCCCTGGGTAGCCGGGCGGATCGAGGCCGGATGTTGGACGAGTTTGCCGCGCTGACGGGCCACCATCGCAAGCACGCGATGCGCCTGCTGCGGGCCGGAGTGTCGGTCGGACGCTCTGATCCGCGCCCGGAGCGCCGGCTTTATGACCAGGCGATGCGCGAAGCGTTGATCGTGGTCTGGGAGGCGTCGGACCGGATCTGCGGCAAGCGGCTGCGTCCGTTGTTGCCGATCCTGGTCTCGGCGATGGAACGGCACGGCCATCTTCAGCTGGCGCCGGAGGTGCGGACGGGTTTGCTGACGATGAGTGCGGCGACGATGGACCGTGCGTTGCGGGAAGCGCGAGGCGCTACGGGAGGCCGGCCGCGCCGCCGCTCGCCTCCCTCCGCGGCGATCCGGCGCAGCGTGATGGTTCGCACGTTCAGTGACTGGGACGATCCGCCGCCCGGGTTCATGGAGGCAGATCTGGTGGCGCATAGCGGGCCGACGGCAAAGGGCAGCTACGTGCAGACGCTGACGCTGA
The DNA here is from genome assembly GCA_964244585.1 of uncultured Acetobacteraceae bacterium. Classification (GTDB taxonomy): domain Bacteria; phylum Pseudomonadota; class Alphaproteobacteria; order Acetobacterales; family Acetobacteraceae; genus LMUY01. The sequence goes on from CAXTJM010000017.1 coordinate 27,079, forward strand.
CTGACATCGCGACCGGGTGGACGGAGTGCGCGCCGGTGCTGGTGCGCGAGCAGAAGTTGCTGACAGCGGTGCTGAGCGAGATGCGCAAGGTCCTGCCGTTTGCCTTGCTTGGGTTCGACACGGACAACGACAGCGTGTTCATGAACGAGACGGTGCGGGACTATTGCACGACGGCTGGCGTGGAGTTCACCCGCTCGCGGCCGTATCGCAAAAACGACCAGGCGTGGGTGGAGCAGAAGAACGGCGCCGTGGTCCGTCACACGGTGGGTTACCGCCGTTATGAGGGGTTGGAGGCCGCGGCTGCGCTGGCTGATCTGTATCGGTCGTTGCGTCTGTTCGTGAACTTCTTCCAGCCCTCGTTCAAGCTGGCCTCCAAGTTGCGGGATGGGGCCAAGGTCACGAAGCGGTACTATCCGCCGGCGACGCCGCATCAGCGGTTGATATCGGATCCACGAACGACGGCGGCCACGCGTGAGCGGGTGGCGGCGATTTCCGCCAAGTTGGATCCGGTGCAGTTGCTGAACGCGATCCGGTCCGTCCAACAACGCCTGGTGGAGATTGCCGATCGCCCTGAATCTGGCGGGGGGCTTGCGCCGACCACGCCGACGCTGGAGGAGTTCCTATCGGGCCTGCGCACGGCCTGGCGGGAAGGCGAGGTGCGCCCGACGAACAAACCCAAGGAGAAGGCCAAGCGTGGTCGGCGTCGTTCGGATCCGCTGGTGGTGGTGACGGCGCAGCTGCGTGAGTGGTTTGAGGCCGAGCCGTGGCGGACGGCACGCGAGCTACTCGAGCGACTTCAGGGTGAACAGCCCGGACTCTACCCGGTCGGACTGCTGCGAACGTTGCAGCGCCGCCTCAAGGTTTGGCGTCGAGACAAAGCGCATGAGTTGGTGTTCGGCTCCACGGCAGTCGAGGTGAAGCCTGCGCCGGCTCCATTGTACACCGTTACGTAACGGTGCAGGCTTGTCCAAGAAGAAGGCTGCCAACGAAGGCGCTGAGCGATGCGCCTGGCTTCATGTCTCCCAGCTTGCATGCCAGCGCGATGTCGGAGGACGCCGCAAGCCCCTGCCGCCACGAAGCCGATCGGAAATACGAGTGTATTGGCGCCAGGCACCCAGATGATGCTACGGGAGCATTCTGATGAGGCAACCGGACCGCGGCTCGGGAGCATCCCTGGATGAGGCAATACGAAATCTCATCCTGATCGTCGCGCCATACTAGCTAGCAGGCTGCTGAAGAATGCATTTGTTGGAGAACGGTAGGAGGCACTCGCTTGTAAGGGAGATGTCGCGCTTGCCCTGATGCTACATGGCGTGATGGGCGGTTTGGGTTGTGGTGGTCTGATGGTCATGCGGTGGTGGCCAGGAGCTTGGGCAGTCGGATTAGGTTGTGGGCGGTGGCAGCGAGGTCGAAGCATCAGCCAACGCGCTCCCGGCCGCGGTGCCGGGTTTGCCGGAAGCCTGCGGACGACTTCACCCAGCCGAACACCTCTCGATCCGCCTGCGGCTGCGCTGGCTGACGGCGTAGCTCGGATGGACGCGGCCGGGCACACTGACGGCGCCTTGTTCCGGGCTGTGGGCAAGGCGGATGCTGGTGGCAACCCGCTCGACTCGGGGGACGTGCCGCAGGTGTTCAGGGCCATGGCCGCTGCCGCCGGCTGGTCGCCGCCATCAGCGGGCACAGCACCGGGTCGCAGCGGCGCAGGACTAAGTGCGGCATGGGGTGGAGCAGCCGTCCGTTATGCAGGCCGGAGGCTGGACCACGGCCGCCAGGGTGGCGCGCTACACCACCAGGCTGGACGCGCCGCGCGGCGGCGCTGGCCATCAAGCAGAAACGGGATCAGGGCGGCTTTCCGCCGCAAGGTCGGCTCACGCCGTTAGAATGTTAGCATGAGTGAAGCATGCGCCTTTCTGCCTCTGCTCGTGTATAGCGGCGTGGCGAAACGCCCATCACCCGCTTGAACGCAGTGCAGAACGCCGCCTCGGACCGGTAGCCGGCAGATGAGGCCGCTCGAGCCAGCGGATCGCCGGCGTGCACCAGCCGATCCCCCGCCAGCATCATCCGCCACCGGGTGACATACGCCATCGGCGTCTCCCCGACCTGCTTGCGGAAGCGCTCGGCGAACACTGAGCGCGACATGCCGACCTGTTCGGCCAGCTCTCCAAGGGTCCACTTGCAGCGGTCGATCCAGGCCCTTCCACCCTCACGCTCTGCTGCACGGCTGCACGAAGGCTATCTTTGACTCCACAACAGACGCCGCTGGACTGCTCGTTGGCCTATGCCCAGCCTTGATCAGCGAGATTGCGTCAGAGCCCCTATTCCATGCCTATCCACAATGGACAGCTCGACGTAGGGCCCGGTGCCTTGCTCGCGGCGCCCAGCATGCGTTCGAACAGCCCGAGGGGTAGCAGGGGGAAGACGAGCCTACGGCGCCCTTCTCGAATGCGTAGGAGGGCCAGAACTAACGAAACGGCCTTTCTGTACGCATAAGCGGACAAAGCGCGAACTCATGCTGCTTTGAGGTATGCGTCCGGGGCAGCGCGAAGCGGCTTCAATCCGTCGATGTTTTCCGACAGCTTGTGTGCGGCAGCCCAAACGTAGTCGCCGGTGAGATTGACGTGCTCCCAGCCGAGCGGGGACAGGTGGACCAGGAGATTATCTGGAATGTCCGCGGTCTGGCGCAGCGTGGCGACAGCGCGTTCGAGGTATCGCGTGTTCCACAGGATAATGGCGGTCACGACCAGGTTGAGGCCGGAGGCGCGGTGCTGCTGGTTCTCGTAGGTGCGGTCACGGATCTCGCCCAGGCGGTGGATGAACACGGCGCGCGCCAGGCTGTTGCGCGTCTCGCCCTTGTTCAGCTCGAGCCCGGTCGAGCGGCGCAGTTCGGGATCCTCGATCCAGTCGAGCGTGAACAGGGTGCGCTCCATTCGGCCGAGTTCGCGCAAGGCGGCCGCAATGCCGTTCTGCCGCGGGTGGGAGGCGAGTTGGCGCATGATCACTGACGCGGTGACCGTGCCGGCACGCAGCGAGGCGACGATACGCAGGATGTCGGACCAATAGGCGCGGATCAGTGCCACGTTGATCCGTCCGCCGATCAACGGCGCCAGTGTCGGGTGATCGGACGGCTTGCCGAAGCTGTAGAGGCGACGATGCTTGAGGTCCGGGATGCGCGGGGCAAACTGGAAGCCCAGCAGCGCGCAGAGTGCAAAGACGTGCTCGGAATCGCCTCCGCCATCGGTGTGGTGCCGGTGGGTCGTCACCTCGCTTTGGTGGTAAAGCAGAGCGTCCAGCACGTGCAGCGCCTCGCTGGCGGTGGCCGCGATGACCTTGGTGAAGAACGGGCCGTAACGGTCCGACAGGTGGGTGTAGACCTTGAAGCCGGGCTTGGGGCCGTAATGGGCGTTGAGGCGGCTGGCATCCCGGCCGAAGCCTGCGGCCTGGAAGAACTGCCCGTCCGATGAGGAGGCGGTGCCGCTGCCGAACCTGGTGGCGAAGGGTTCTCGCTGTTGCTGGTTGACCAAGCAGCGGAGCGCGAGCGCATAGGTTTCCTCGCGGATGTGCCAGTCCGACGTCCAGGCGAGTTGACCGAGGCTGGCGATGCTGCACGCCTCGGCCATACGGGTCAGTCCAAGATTGAGGCCGTCGGCCAACAGCCCGGCCAGCAGCGTGCGGGTGTCGGCCGCGGTCTCGCCGGTCCGCAGGTGGGTGAAGCAGTCGGGGAACAGCGTCCAGCCCGCCACCTCGGCCAGCAGGTCAGTGATGCGAATGCGCGGCAGCATGGCATACAGACGGGCGGCCAGCGCTTCAGCCTCTGGTGGCGTGGATTTCTCGATGGGTGCGACCTTCAGCACGCCGCAGTCGAGTGTCACGTCCGGCAGCAGGCCGCTCCTGGCGCGAGCGTCGACCGCGGTCAGGCGTGCATTCAGCAACACGCGGCGCGCCTCGATGAAGCGATCGAAGTCAGGATCGACTGCGACGGGCAGCGTTCCGGCCTGCTGCATGGCGAGCAGGGCGTCTTTGGAGATCAGCCGTTCCTCGAAGGAGCGGTATTGCCGGCTGCCGCCGACCCAAACCTCGCCTGCGGCCAGCCGGATGCGCAGTTCCGACAGGACGCAGAGTTCATAGTGGCGTCGGTCGATCTCGCCGCCGGGCAGCACGTATACCGCCCAGCGCTGCCGCACGAAGCCCGTCGGGGCGGATTTTGGTAGACGGGCGGATCCCTTGCGGTTCGCCTCACGCAACACCTCGATGGCGCGCAGGAGCGAGGCCGCGGCGGGCACGCCTTCGAAGGTGAAGGCGTCCAGAAAGGCGGGCGACCAGCGGCGGGCAGCGGCATAGTGTTCGCCGATCTTCTCGTAGGCGTCGAACTCCTCCGGCCGCGCGAGCGCCTCGGCCTCGGCGACGCTCGTGCAGAAGCGCTCCCACGAGATGACCGTCGTGATCGCCGCGAAAGCATCTTGCTTGCCGGTGTGGGCGGCGATCACCGCCCCGCCCACCCGAGCGTAGAGGCGCACCTTGTCGTTGATGGCGCGGGCGTCGGCTTGGAAGGCGCGGACCTGCCTACCCTCGGCGCGGCGGAACATGCTGCCCACAAGTCCGTCGAACAGGCCGATGGCTTGGTCTGTTAGGCTGGCTTGGAGGTCCAGCGTCACGGCGACCAGCGTCGCGTGACGGCGCTGCCGCTCGTAATCAGCGACATGCTGCACCGTCACGCGGGCAGCCTCACGCGTGATCTGCGCCAGCCGCGCCTGGTGGACCAGATGGCCGCGATTGGTATTGATGCCGGCCGCGCGGAGATGCTGCAATCGGGCGATCAGGCCGAGCATGGCGGCAGGCTTGGTGGCTTGCGGCATCTGCCGCAGCCAAGTGAGCCAGTTCTGCCCCGTGTTCTCCCGGCGTTCGGTCAGCCCATCGAGGCACTTGCGTTGCTCGGCCGACAAGCCGTGAGACAGGCGGCGATGCACTTCGCGCCGAGCCTGGTAACGGAGGTCTGCACAGACCCGTTCCAGTGCGGCGGGCGACGGAAGCACGATGCGGCGCTCCCGGCAGGTTTGCAGCACCAACTCGGCCAAGGTGGCCAGTCGATCGTTCTCGATGGCCGGTGCGAGGAGAATACTTGTCAGCTCTACGACGGCGCGTTTGCCGAACGGGCGCAGCTTGAGGCGCTCCTGGCACTCGATGGAGTGGCGCTGGCGGCTCCGCTCGGCACCGCCAGCATCGTCGGCCGTGTCGGGCGAGACGTCGATCTGCTCGGCAACGAAGTCCAGCATATCCGAGGGCGGGCGCTCGCCGGCACGCAGCGCACGGCCGGGGTGACGCAGGTAGCAAAGCATCAGCGCGTAACCGAGGCGGTTGTGATCGCCACGGCAGCGTCGGATGGCGGCGAGGTCAGCACCTGAAAGGGTGTAGTGGCGCACCAGCTCGCGCTGCTCGGCCGGCGGGTCGAACAGCTCCGCAAGCTGGGTTTCACTCAGTTGCTGCCGTCGCGCCACTCATGCCTCCTGCTCCTTGGGGCCGGCAGACCATCCGATCCGGGCAAGGGAGTCGATCAGCGTACTGCGCTTGATGCCGAATGTGCGGCAAACGGCGGCCTTGGTCGCGCCGCCGTCGAGGGCGGCTGTCACCGCGCCGAGCTTCTCGGCGTCGATCGTCACCGGGCGGCCACCCCGGCGGCCACGTCGCGCAGCCGCGGCAAGCCCGGCCTGCACGCGCTCCTGGATCAGCGACCGTTCGAACTGGGCGAGTGCGCCGAAGATGTGGAACACCAGCTCACCTTGCGCGGTCGTGGTGTCCATCTGCTCGGTCAGCGAACGGAACGCGATGCCGCGCCCTTTGAGGTCGGTGACCGTGGTCAGCAGATGCGGCAGCGAGCGGCCGAGCCGGTCGAGCTTCCAGACCACCAAGCAGTCGCCGGTCCGGAGAAACTCCAGCGCTTTGGCCAATCCGGCGCGATCGCCGCGGCTGCCGCTCGCCCGGTCCTCGTACAAGTGGCGCTCATCGACGCCGGCAGCGAGCAACGCATCGCGCTGTAGGTCCATGACCTGCCGATCGCCGTCGGTGGAAACACGCATGTAGCCGACCAGCATGTGCGGAAAACCTCATCCGAAGAGTTCTCGCACACTGACCCATTCCGACATGGTTTGCCGCACATGTTTCCAGCTGAAAATGAGCCTTCTCAGGATGCTGCCTGCAAGCCCACGGAAATCAGGTGATTCCCGACGTTCCGAAACGCACCAAAATCCAGGCAAAATCCTCCAACCCTGATTTGCCAGGCTCCGTCCCCGCGGATGTTTATGCGTACCACAGGGACCGTTCGTTAGTTCTGGCCTATGCTGTCTTTCGACAGTCTCCAAGGATCATCCCCGCGCATAGGTTCCGTCTGAGTTGAAAACCCAGGATCTTTATACCACCTTTAGCCTAGGCGGCCGTCGCATGGATTGGACCTTCGCGCCGGCCGTTCGGCCGCTCGGTGCCTCGTCCACCTGGAACTGTTGCGTGAGACGGCCCAGTTCGGCCGCCTCCTGGGCCAGAGAGTGGCTAGCAGCCGTGCTTTGCTCGACCATGGCCGCATTCTGCTGGGTTACCTGGTCCATCTGATTGACCGCAACGTTCACCTCTTGCAATCCGGCCGACTGCTCCTTGGCCGAAGCGGCGATCTCGGTGATGGCCGTGTAAACATCTGACACCTGGCCGGCGATACGTTGTAGCGATTCTCCCGTTTCGCTCACGAGCCGCACACCCTGCCCGATTTGGTTGGATGAGGCCGAAATAAGCTGCTTGATTTCCTTGGCGGCTTGAGCCGACCGTTGCGCAAGCGCCCGCACCTCAGAAGCCACGACGGCAAAGCCCCGCCCGGCATCGCCGGCGCGCGCTGCCTCAACCCCTGCGTTCAATGCCAGGAGGTTGGTTTGGAAGGCGATCTCGTCGATGACGCCGATGATTTGGCCGACTTCCTGCGAAGCCTTCCTGATTCCGTCCATCGCCGTCACCGCCTCGCGCATCACTCCACTCGATTGCTCGGCATTGGTTTTGGCCGTGGATACGACCGCCTGCACGTGGTTCGCGCCCTCGGCCGTCTTGCGGACGGTTGCCGTGATCTGGTCCAGCGCGGCGGCGGTCTGCTCCAGGCTCGCGGCCTGCTGCTCCGTCCGGCGGGACAAGTCGTCGGCGGCTTGGGTGATCTCGCCTGTGCCATTGGTGATGCCGTGGATGGCGCCCGCCATGGTTGCGATCGTCTGCCGCAGGCGGGCGGCAGTCACGTTGAAATCGTCCTTGAGCTGTTGCGTCTTGGGCGCAAACGCCTCGGCGATTTGGTGGGTGAGATTACCGTTCGCCAAGTGGTTCAGCCCGCGTGCAAGCGCTGTGATGGCGAGTTGGTCCTCGGCCGCCTCCCGCGCTTTTCCCGCCTCGCTGCGTGCGCGATCGGCCTCGACGGATGCGCGGTTGGCCGCGATTTCCCCTTCCAACGCCACTCTCTGGAGGCCATTTTCCTTGAACACGAGCAGCGCGCGAGCCATGCCGCCGAATTCATCGCGCCGCCCGGTGCCGGGGACCACGACCGCAAGGTCGCCGTTCGCCAGCCGATCCATCCCGCTCGTCAGAGCGCCGACCGAGGCGGTGATGTCGCGGCTGACCAGCCAGGCAGCGGCGGTGGTGAGCAGCAGGATGACGCCGGCAACCTCGCCCATCCTCAGCAGCGTTGCCTTGAACATCGCGTCCAGGTCGTCAGTGTAGGCGCTGGCATAAACCGCTATGTCCCACGGCGCGAACCGGGCCAATGCGGCGACCTTCCGCAACGCCTCGGTCTGCCCCGGTCTGGGGAACATATAGGTCGCGGTGCCTTCGTCGCCCGTCCCGAGGGCTTTCAACAGGACTTGTGCGATTTGCTGCCCCGTGGCCTTGTCGATCGAACTTGGAACGCCCTCCAACGCCGGATTGGCCCCGTGCATGATGGTGCCGCCGCTAGGCATTTGGATGACGACGAGATAGCCCGTCCCCCGATCGAACCGGATTGCCCGGATGTCGCGGTGAAACAGGCCCTGCGCGTCCTGCCGCGTGAGCTCGTGTGCCACGACCCTGGCCTCCAGCGCCGCGGCCAGCGTGACGGCAGAACTCACTTGTGCCCGAAGCTTGTCGAGGCGGTCGTTCACCATGCTCTCGCGCAAGCTCATCGCCGCTAGGATGCCGACCGCGAGTATCCCAAGCACCGACAATGCCATGAGCAACCCGATCTTCGTGCGAACCTTGAGCCGGTTAAGGAACCTCATGCGTGACCTTCCGTGCTCTCAGTGTTCGGCAACTTTTGCTTCGCCTTACATGAGGCAGTGGCATGAAAAGAGGGTTAGCAGCTGCGGACGAGGGGTCTGGGGCAACCAAGGCGTGGCGGCTCTCGCCCTTGCTCAGCTCCGCGGTCGTCTGCCGCCGCACCGGGGGCAGCTCAAGCCAGGCCAGCGCCCACACAGTGATCGCCGGACGGCCCTTATTTGCCGACGTTGCCTAAGCTGCGGTCCGACGCGGTGCGTCGCCGGGGCGGACTGCCTGCGCCACCTGGAAGCGCGCGGCCATTTGGGCCAAGTCCTCCGTCCCTTGGGCAAGAGCGTGGCTGGCCGCCGTTGTCTGTTCAACCATGGCTGCGTTTTGCTGGGTCACCTGATCCATTTGGTTGACGGCGATATTCACCTCGCCCAGCCCTGTCGCCTGTTCCAACGCGGACGCTGCGATCTCTGTCACCGCGCTGCTGATCTCGCGCACTTGCGACATGATTCGGCCGAGGGCCAGCCCGGTCTCACCGACGAGTTTCACACCCGAGCCGACCTGCTGGGTTGAGGTTGCAGTCAGTTTCTTGATCTCGCGCGCTGCATCGGCGGAACGCTGGGCAAGCGCCCTCACTTCCGCCGCCACGACGGCGAAACCCCGGCCAGCATCGCCAGCGCGCGCCGCCTCCACCCCGGCATTGAGCGCCAGCAGGCTCGTCTGGAACGCGATCTCGTCCACGACGCCGATAATCTCGCCGACCTGCCGCGACGATGCCTCGATGGCCTCCATGGCGGCCACAGCCTGCTGCACGACGGCGCCAGAGTTCTCCGCCTCCAGGTTCGTCCGTTGCGTGATCTCCTTCGCGAGGCGTGCCCCCTCCGCGGAGCGTCGCACCGTGCTGGTGATCTCGTCCAGCGCCGCCGCGGTCTGTTCGAGGCTCGCCGCCTGTTGCTCCGTCCGGCGGCTCAGATCGTCCGCCGCGTTCTTGATCTCCGCGGTCCCGGAGCGGAGCAAATCCGCATTCGCGACGATGCCGCATATCAGCTCATGGAGCTGGTCCATCGCATGGTTGAGATCCGTCCGCACGGTTTCGTAGGCGGGAGGAAGGACCGTTTCGACCCGGACCGTCAGATCGCCGGTGGCCAGTCGCTCAAGCGCCTTACCGATGGAACCGACCACTAGCGCCGCTGCTTCGGATGCCGTCCTCGCTTCCACCTCGGCCCGCATCCGGGCATCCTCCTCGTGGCGCCGTGCCCCTGCCTCATCCTGTTCGCGCTTGAGGCTGCGGGCGTTGCGCGCTCCCTGCTGCAATATCTGGACGGCCCGGGTCAGCGTGCCGATCTCATCATCGTGCCGCGCGTTGGCTATGGGCGCGTCCAGGTTGCCATTGGCGATGGCCTCGACGGATTGGGTCACACGCTGAACCGGACGCACGATGCGGCGCAGCAGCAGCAGGACCGTTCCGACCGACACGACGAGGCTCAGCGTCATGAGTCCCATTGCGGTGAACAAGCGGTCGCGCGCTGCGTGGACCAGGCTGCTTGCCCTGTCCAGGGCATAGTCCAGAGCGGCATCCCGCAAGGAGAGCACGTCGGTCAGGCTCGCGATGGTGGCGTTGTGCATCGCTGCGAGACCGTCTGGCCAGGCTGGAGCCTCTTGCCCCGGCGGTGCGGCGAGGCGTCGGCGAGCCACGTCGATGACGGCGCGCCAGCGAGGTTCGGCCAGGCCGCGGAACGCCTTCTCTTGCCGGTCGAGCGCCGCCACCACCGAGGCGGCGTCGTCGAGACCGTGGATAGGGGCTTGGATGCTCTCCCAAGCCTGGTCGATGCGACCGGTTAGCCGGTCAACCTCCATGGTCTGGTCGGTCTGGATCGGCTTGCCGCCGACCCAGCTTTCCAGGAAGGCGGCGCGCCGGCCTGCCAGGTCACGCACCGACATGACGAGTGCGGCTGCCCTCACCGCGCCGCCAACCGACGGGTCCGTCGATTCCGCACGCTTCACAGCCTCGGCGGAGAGTTTGCTGAGGCGCGAGGCGACCGTAAACCGCTGCTCTAAGACGGCATGGTCGAAGGCAGGATCACGGTTGGCGAGCGGCAGGGATGCGACTTTCTCGAACTGTGAACGTAAGTCCCGAAGCGTCGCCATCACGCCGGTGATGACCGTCGCATCCTGTCCTGCAGCCCTGACACTGCCCTCCGCCGCATCGAGCAGGGCGTCGACCGTCTTCGCCGCGGCGGTCACTTGGCCGAGGTCGGGGTGCGCGGACATGACGTTGACATGCATCGTGCCGGCTTCGAGGGCCGCAGCCGATTGCGCGCGCTGGACATCACTCATGAGGCGGGTTGCGACTTGCGCGGCCGCAAAGCGCTGCCACTCCGACCAACTCCCCAAGGCGAGCCAGCCAGATGCTGCCAACGCCGGGAGTGTGACGGCCGTGAGACCCGCGAGAAACACGGTGCGAATGCGCATGGGGGCGACCTCTCAGTATACGGCACCTTTATGAAATTAAGCCTTACAAAGAGCTAATACCGGCCTGCCTAGAATCTGACTTGGTTGAGATACGGGTAGCTGGTGAGGGAGGCCATACGTTTTGGATCGATCTTGTTCCAGGCGATGCAGAGTGCGTTGACGATGGCGTCGTAGCTGTCGAGCAGCCTGTGGCTGAGATATCGCTCCCGCAGGAACAGCCAGACGCGTTCGACCGGGTTCAGTTCGGGGCTGTAGGATGGCAACAGGATCAGCGACACGTTGGGTGGCACGGCGAGGTCGTCGGTGATGTGCCATCCGGCTTGGTCCATGACCATGGCGGCATGCTCGCCAGGAGCGAGGGTGGCGGCGAAGCGGTCCAGGAACAGCTGCATGGTGGCCGTGTTCAGTTCCGGCAGCACCAGGGCGAATGCCTCACCGGTCTTCGGCTGCACCGCGGCGAACAGGTGCGTCCAGGTGTAGCGCTGGTCGCACAAGCCGGACGGGCGTTGGCCGCGGATGAACCATTGGTGGCAGGTGCGTCCCTTCTGGCCGAACCGCGCTTCGTCCTGGAACCAGAGCGTCAGGCGGCGGCCTGGATGGGTCTGTTTGATGCGGTCGAGTTCGTCTTGGAGCCCCCTTTTGACCAGGCTTCCCGCGCTGACGGGTCGGCCTTGGGGTGCGACGGCCGCGCCTTCTGCCGGGACAGGCCGAGCTTGCGCATCAGCTTGGACATGTGCGCTGCGTGGTAGCTGACATTCCAGCGCCGCTTCACCTCGCCGCACAGTTCGCCCAGCGTCCAGGCCGATAAACCCGTCTTCTCCACGTCGGGGCCGTCCACCACGATCTGGCGCAGCTGCGCCATCTGTCCATCATCCAGCCGCGGCTTGGCACCGGACCGGGGACGGTCGTGCAAGCCGTCCAGCCCTTCGGCATTGTAGCGCAGCACGGCATCGCGCAAAGCCTGCCGCTCCATGCCCGCCAGGCGCGCCGCCTCGGCCCGCGTCATGCCCTCCAGCGCATTGGCGATCGCCATCATGCGCGCCGACGCCGCACGGTCAGGCTCGTAGCGGCCACGCCTGCGCAACTCCGCCGCAGACAGCGTGCCGCTAATCTCCAACCGTATGCCGTTCATCGTGGCCACCCATCAGGACTGGCTGAACCCAACCAGACCCATCCGAGCCGCAACAAATCACACCCGAGTCAACGATCACGCTCAGCGGTATAACCTGCCGAATCCGGGAATTTCGTGCAGCCTGACAGCCTCGATGACGGCCCGCAGCCGGGTCTCGTAGCGGTCCTCCACGTCGGCCGGGTCGTAGGTCCCGGTCTGGCGATCGATGAGCTGGGTGGCGAGCTGGATCATGTCCGGATCCGGCTTGGCGGTGGGCAGATGGTCGAACAGGCCCGCGTAGTCGTTGAGGTCGCGTTCCTCGTGCAGGGTATGGACGACCAGCCCCTTGCCCATCGGCACGATGGCGATGGGATGCTCGCGCCGGGCGATGACGGCCCGCGACAGCGCGATCTTGCCGGTGCTTGCGATGGCGTCGCGCAAGACGAGGTAGACGTCCTGCCCGGCATCGCCGTGGGAGCCAGGTAGTAGCTGGCATCGAAGTAGACCGGGTCGATGGAACCGGCGTCCACGAACTTCTCGATCTTGACCGTGGAAGAGCTTTCGATCCGGGCGCTTTCGAAATCCTCCTCGTCGATGGTGAGATAGCTGCCTTTCTTGAACTCGTAGCCTTTGACCAGGTCGCCGCGGGACAGGACGTCGCCGGTTTCCGCATCCTCCGTGACCATCTTGATCCGGTTCCCCGTCTTGGGGTTGATGAGGTTGAAGTGGAGGGACCCGCGGTCGTGGTTCGCGCTGTAGAGCGCGATTGGACAGGAGACCAGCGCCAGCCTGAGGTGTCCACGCCAGATCGGACGCTGCGCCATGTCACTCTCCCACGAGGCCGACGATCCGGCCATCTACCGCTTGCGGCACCGGCCGCCGGTCGCATTGTAGTGCCTTGCCCCATCTCCGCCAGGGCTGCCGATCTCGTGACAAAGCCTCTGCCGCTGAACCGATGAGCAACCGTGCGGATGGTCAGCTTATCGCTTCTCGTTGTTGCGGAAACGATTCCGAACCTCTTCCCGCCGCGCAGCCCATGCCGTGAAGCGTTTCCTTCAGCCGTCGTTGCGAGCCTGTTGATTACTCCGGCAGCCAGGGGTCGAGGGCGCACAGTCGGCGGCAGCGTACGACGCCGCATCCGGATGCGCTACTAAGCATCATCAGAGCGCGCGCTACCGCAGCCTCAAGCGGCGAGAACGCCCGAAATGAAGCCTTGGACATCCTGGGATAGTCGGCTGGCTTGGTTGGACAGGGACGTGGCTGCCGTTAGCACCCGTTCCGCCTCGGCCTTGGCCTCGCGCGCGGCGTCGCCCACGCCGGTAATCGTCTCGGTCACGCTGCTGGTCCCGATGGCCGCACTCTGAATGCTGCGGGCGATCTCGGACGTGGCGGCACCCTGCTGTTCGACCGCGGAGGTGATGGAGGCGGCAGTTCTGCCGATATCCTCGATGGTCTCCACAATATCGCGCACCGCGCCAATGGCCTCTGCAGTCGCGCCCTGGATCTGGCACACTTGGCTGGCGATGTCCTTCGTGGCGCGCGCAGTCTGGGCGGCGAGCAATTTGATCTCGGCCGCGACGACGTTGAAGCCTTTACCCGCGCCACCCGCCCGGGCCGCCTCGATGGTGGCGTTCAAGGCCAGCAGGTTGGTCTTGCCTGCAATGCTCTCGATGAGAGCCACGACGTCTCCGATATGCTGGGCTCCATCGGCCAGCGCGCGAAACACGTTGTCCGTTTTGCGGGCGTCGATCACCGCCTTGGCGACGGTTCGGGATGATTCCGCAACCCTGGCAGCAATGCCGTCGATGGACGCGAACAACTCCTCGGTGGCCGCGGCGACCATTGTTGTCCCGTCGTTCGCCTGGGATGCGGCGATCGCGACGATATCCGACTTACGACCGGTTTCGCCTGCCACAGAGGTGAGCGAGCGCGCCGACTCAGTCATCGCACCCGAGGCCCTGGTCAGTGCCCTGGCCAATTCGGCGGTGCTGACTTGGAATCCCCGGACAAGGCCCTCGATGCAACGGGTCCGATCGCGCTCGGCGGTGCGCTGGGCCTCTTTGGCTTCGGCGTGCGCCGAAGCCTCCTCCAGGTTTGCGCGCAGCACCGCCTGCATCCGGTGCAGGGCGTGCAGCAGCTTGGCGACCTCGTCGGCGCCTGTGCGCCGCGGCAGGAGGATGATGTTATCCAGCTTGCCTTCGGTGATCGCGACGGCGGCAGCCGACGCCCTCCGCACCGCCGGAGCGATGGATCGGCTCAATGCGATGGTGATCAGGACGGCGCCGATCACCGACACCGCAATGGCGAACTGGGCCGATCGCTCGGCGGCCGCCATGGCGGCCTCGGCGGTCGAGCGATAGACGAAACCGTCCTGCGCGAACGTCTCCGCGGTCGCCTCGAAGCTATCCGCGATGTTCTTGATGGCGGCACCCATGAGCCGGGCATCCAACGCCGCATCCCCATCGGGTACCAGTGCTTCCAGGCTCCTGCGCACTGCACGGGCGGAATCCCCGGCATCAGGCGATGTCGCCCGTTCGATAGCGATATCCAAATCTTCGACGGCCGTCTTCACGGCGATCTTGACAGTCGATGCGTCCAACGCCTTCGAAATGGCCAGCTGCGGCACAGGAACGGGAGCAGGCTCGCCGCGGGCTCGGGAGAGCAGAAGTTGACGCTCGCTGAGAGGTGCGGCGGCAGAGTACGCCCCGCGGGCTGTCTCAAGCATGGCCTGCTCGCCGACCGCACCCTGCAGGCGGGCGAATTTAGTTTCGGCGCTGCGCACGTAGTTCATCGCCATGAACGCCTCGTCATACATCTTAAGCGCAAGCCCGCCCAGCGCGCGCTCGCCGCGGATGGAGTGCAGGCCGAGGAGCACCGTGCAGGTCACGAGAAGGAGGCAACCTAGCAAGACCTTCGTGAGGATGGACACGCGCATTCCGTCAGCTTCCATCGCGCCGAGGACGGTCGCCGACGCACTGCGCCCTATCGTCCATCACTGGACCTTCACTTCCATCCGCATTTTAGGATGGATCAGGCAGTAGACCGTGTAGGCCCCGATATCGGCAAAGGTGATCGGCGTCGTGTCGCCGGGTTTCTGGACCACGCCTCTTCGGCTCGCACCGGAGGCATCCCGGACCGTAATGTTGTGCACGACATTGTCGTCGTTGCGGAACTGGACGGTGTCGCCCGGATGCAGCGCAAGCTGGGCCTGGCTGAACTCCTTGTCCTTCTGCGATACGAGGGTGTCGGCCCCAGCCGCCCCCAACAGAAGGGCGGCCGCAATGGCTCCGAGCCGGAGAGAACGGGATCGGATCATGGGTTTTGCTCCAGGACGGGCAAGGTGGGGATGACGACGGGATCATCCGTGCTCGTCAGCGTGTGCAGGAAGGCGATCATGTCGTTGGTCTCTTCGGGTGTCAGGCCGAGACGGTGCATCTCCGGCGCTAGGCTGGGTCGTTCGATAAAGCCCGTGTCGTAGTGGGCCATGACGTCGGCCAGCGTCCGCAGCGAGCCGTCATGCATGTAAGGACCTCTCGCATCCACGTTGCGCAGCGTCGGGGTCTTGAACGCCCGCTCCAGCGTCGGTTCGCCCGGAATGATCGCCCCTCGCCCAAGGTCGGACCCTGGAAGGCCGATGTCGTGGAAGCCGTCATCCGTGAACCGCCAGCCGGAGTGGCACGAGGCGCAGTTGGCCCGCCCGTTGAAAAGGTCGAAGCCGCGCTTGGCGTCTTCCCCGACGGCCGTAGCGTCTCCGCGCTGTAGAATCGCCTTCACGGCTGACCCCCTCCGTGGCGGACGCAAGCCTCTGTTTCTTATGAAGATTGTTGTTGCTCGGTGGGGTCATATATCGCGCGAAAAGTGACCCCACCCCATTACGCCTTTCTTGAGCGATAACAACGAGACCCGGGACTTTCGCCTGGGTCAACATTCGACGCGTTTTCACACCCTATGGTCCGACCGCCGGACCGGGGGATGGTCGTGGGGTTGCCCGGATCCGTCCGATAGGCAAACGGTCCCGGGTATGCTCCTGGCCCGTTCCGCGGTCCTGGAAAGCCTGCGTGGCCGGGCCAGCCTTAAGGACGAGATTAGGGACGCGAAGGGGAACGTGACCGAGGCCGGCCTTCGCGCTCCCCAGGTCGGGGCCGTACATGGGGCGCTCGCGCACTGGAAGGGTTCCGACGATCTGGCGACGGTCGTCCTGCCGACCGGCACCGGGAAGACGGAGACCATGCTGACCCTGTTCGCATGGGAAAGGTTCGTACTGCTGCTCGTCATCGTGCCCACGGATGCGCTGCGGACCCAGATCGCGGGCAAGTTCCAAACGATGGGCCTGCTGAGCCTGTTCGGGGTGTTCGCTGAGGGAGCGCTCCTCCCCGTCGTGGGCATCGTGGAACATGCCTTCCGCTCGGCGGACGAGGCGTCGGACCTCATGCGCAGATGCAACGTCGTGGTGGCGACGATGGCCGTGCTCGACGCCTGCTCCCCGGATGCGCGGGACCGGATCGCGGATCTATGCCCTTATCTGTTCGTGGACGAGGCCCATCACGGCGCCGCACGTACCTGGCAGGAATTTAGGGCGCTGTTCCTGAAGCGGTCTGGCAACCGGGTGCTTCAGTTCACGGCCACGCCTTACCGCGAGGACGGCAGGCTGGTCGACGGCCGGGTCGTTTTCATCTACCCGCTCCGCAAGGCGCGAGCTGCGGGGTACTTTTCCGAAATCTCCCTTCTCCCGGTCTTCTCGTGGAACGAGGACACCGCAGACGAGGACATCGCGGAGGCGGCCCTCGCACAGCTCGACCGAGACGAAGCGGCGGGCTTCGAGCATGTGATCATGGCCCGGGCGAGGAGCATCTCCCGCGCTACCGCCATCGCGGCCATTTACCAACGGCTGGCCCCGCATAGCCGCCCGGTGCTGGTCCACAGCCAAATACGTGCAATCGCGCGACGTAAAGCGCTGGACGGCCTGGCGGGCGGCACCGTGCGGGTCGTCGTCTGCGTTGACGAGCTGGGCGAGGGTTTCGACTTCCCCCGCCTCAAGATCGCCGCGCTCCACGACGTCCACAAATCGCTCCCGGTGACCATCCAGTTTACGGGACGGTTCACGCGTGCCGTGCCCCGCCTTGGGGCGGCGACGGTCGTCGCCAACATGGCCAACCGGTCGACTCAGGGCTCGCTGGCCGATCTCTATGCGGAGGACGCGGACTGGAACGAGCTGCTCACGACCAAGAGCGAGGAGGCGGTATCCAGGCACATCGGCAAGGGCGCCTTTATCGCGGGATTCACGGGTCCCGATGCGGAGATACCGCTCAGGACGATGCGGCCGAAGATAGGGGCCGTGATATACCGGACGGGCTGCAAGGGCTGGAGTCCGGCCAGGGCGCTCGACGCGCTTCCCCGCGGCGTGTCGCTCTTCGACGGTCCGCGCCACAACCGGGCCAAGGACACCTTCCTCTTCGTCACCAAGGAGGAGGAGGCGATCGCCTGGGGGAATGCCAGGCAGGCGGTGAACGTCCAGTACCACCTTTACGTCCTGCACTGGAACAGGGACCTGGGCCTGCTGTTTGTGAACAGCTCGAACACGGACAGCCAGCATCCTGCTCTCGCCAGGGCGGCGGTCGGCGACGACGCCGAGGTCGTCAAGGGAGAGAACGTCTTCCGTGCCTTCCACGGGATCAACCGCCTCGTGCTGCAGAACGTCGGCCTCAACCATGCCATCGGCCGTGCGGTCAGGTTCTCGATGCACTCCGGCTCGGACGTCGGCGCCCTGTGGAGCGAGGTGACCCAGGGCACCAAGACGAGGTCGAACATCTTCGGCAGCGGCTACGAGAACGGCACCAAGGTGACGCTGGGATGTTCCCGCAAGGGCCGGTTCTGGACGTTCGCGGTCGCCGACGACTTGTCCGAATGGCTGTCGTGGTGCGCGTCCGTGGGGAGGAAGGTCCTCGACGCCTCGGTCAGGCCCGACGGCATCCTCAAGCATGCCCTGTCCGCGCAGACGGTCACGGCGAGGCCGCCCGGGATCCCCCTCTCCGTCGAGTGGAGCGACGAGGTCCTCAAGCGTCCGGAGCGTCTCGTCCAGATTGTGAAAACGCGTTAAGTCGTGACCCCATGCGAAAATCCCATATCGCACTGATCTTGGAATGAAAATGCGAAGTGGGATGGGGTCACTTTTCGCGCGAAAAGTAATCCTACCGGACAATCAAAGTCTCTTTGAAAATCAATGATCTCCGTCCGCAACGGAGGGGGTCGCTCTTGGGAGCGATTTTACACCGCGCGGTCTGGCCGTGCCCGACGCAAGGCATTCCGCGAGGCAAGTTGGACGACAAGGAAAGGCAAGCCCACGGACACCACCTGCGGCGGATGCGTGTCCGTGTGCACGTCTAATCACAGATCCTGGACCCGCCCGCAGTGCTCAGCGGATGCTTACCCTATTGGTTTGTTGACCACGATCAAAGCAGCTTGTATCCCGGGATACAAGAGAAGGGAAACGGGCAGGATGGTGGCGATCGCGGTTGAGCAGCCGCACCGGTTGCAAGTGCGGGACGATCCGGCAGAGGCCGTCGGCGAGCATGACGTGCTGGTCGCCGTGCACCGGGCCGGGATCTGCGGCTCCGACATGCACATCCTCCATGGCACGAACCCCTTCGCCCGCTATCCCCGGATCATCGGCCACGAGATGGCCGGCGTGGTGGAGGCGACCGGCCCCGGTGTGACCCGGCTGCAGTCCGGCGCCCACGTGATGGTGGACCCGGTGGTTGCGTGCGGCCACTGCTACCCTTGCCGGGTCGGGCGGCCCAACGTGTGCGCCAAGCTGCAGGTGTTCGGCGTGCACCGGGATGGCGGGTTCCGTGACCGGCTGGTGGTGCCCGAGGGCAACGCCATACCCGTTGCCACCGGCCTTCCCTTCGCCATCGCCGCGCTGGCCGAGCCGCTCTCCATCGCGGCGAACGTATTGTCGCGCACCGGGTGCACCGCCGAGGACACCGTGCTGGTATACGGCGCCGGCACCGTGGAGGTGACCGTGCTGCAGGTGGCCAAGCTGTTCGGTGCCCGCTGCCTGGTGGCCGACCTGGACCCCGGCCGCCTCGAGCGTGCCCGCGGCTTGGGCGCCGACGTCACGCTACAGTCCGGTGTGGACGACATTCCCGCCGCGGTCGCAGGTGAGCTGGACGGCTTAGGCCTCTCCTTGGTGATCGACGGCGCGGGCGTGTCGGCGCTGCTGGCGGAAGCGTATCGGGTCGTGGCGCCGGCCGGTCGCATCGGCCTGCTGGGGTTCTCGCCCGAACCCACGCCCGTGGTGCAGCAGTTGATCGTCAGCAAGGAGCTGACCCTCGCCGGCTCCCGCCTCAACCGCCGCTTGTTGCCGCAGGTTATCGGATGGCTGGAACAAGGCCGCCTGCAGCCCGCTGCCATGATCACGCAGACCTTTGCCGCGACCGATGCCCGCGCGGCGTTCGACCTGGTCGAGGACGAACCGGAACGGACCATCAAGGTCTAGCTCGCCTTCAACGAATAGGAAACACCAAGAATGACCCACCGACGACTTCTGCTCCGTTGCGCGCTGGCCGCCGCCCTCACACTCGGCACGGTCGGCGCCCAGGCCCAAGCCCAGGCGCCCGGGCTGCTGCAGCAGATCATATCGCGCGGTACGCTGCGCATCGCCGTGCTGCCGAGCCTGCCGCCGTATAGCCGGGTTACCCCCGCCGGCGAGCCCGAGGGCTACGACATCGATGTCGCGAAGCGGCTCGCGGACGCGCTGAAGGTGAAGCCCGAGTTCGTCATCACCGACATCCCCGGCCGTGTCACCTCGCTGCAGACGCACAAGGTGGACGTGACGATCGCCGATTTCACCCGCAACGTCGAGCGCTCGCTGACCATCGCCTTCACCGACCCCTACTTGGTGACGCAGATGCGCATGCTGGTGCCCGACGGCGCGAAATGGAAGTCGATCGCAGACATGGGCGACGGCGACGGCATCCGGGTCGCGATCTCCCGCGGCGGCACGGCCGAGCACGCGGTGCCGGCCGCCGTGCCCAAGGCCACGCTGGTGCGGTTTAATACCCAGGCCGACGAGATGAGCGCCTTGCTCTCCGGCCAGGCGGACGCGATGGCGGAGGACGATTTCTATAACACGCAGGCGATCAAGGACCGCCCCGGCAAGTTGCGTCAGCTCGAAGGCACGCTGGCCCGTGCGGAGCTGGCAATCGGCCTGCCCCCCGGCGATCCGGAGCTCCTCCGGGTAGTGAACCTGTTCGTGGAACAGCTGAACGCGTCCGGCGACAATGCCCGCATGTTCAAGAAGTGGTTCGGCTTCGACCAGCCCCCCATCCAGGCGCACTTCTAGTGTCCTGCGGCGGGTATTAAGGCTGGGTTACGGCCTGATGGGCTACACCTTCACCCTCCGGACGATCTACCCTTACCTTGGCGACCTCTGGCAGGCCGCGGGGGTCACGCTGGTCCTGTCACTGCTGGCGATCGTCATCAGCATCGTGCTCGGGGCCGGCATCGCCATCCTGCGGCGCAGCACCTCGCGGCTGCTCCGGGTCCTCGGCGCCAGCTATGTCGAGGTCATGCGCAACACGCCGCTGCTGGTGATCCTGTATGTCATCTACTTCGCCGGCCCCGCGATCGGCGTGCGGCTGTCCTCCTTCAACGCCGCGCTGATCGGCTTGTCGGTGAACAGTGCCGGCTACATGGCCGAGATCCTGCGCGCCGGGCTGATCGCCCTGTCGCCGGGGCAGGTCGAGGCGGCGCAGGCCCAGGGCCTCACCGCGGTTCAGACCTTCCGCTACGTCGTCTTCCCGCAGGTGTTCCGGACCATCTACGCGCCGCTCGGCAACCAGGTGATCGCGGTCATCCTCGCCTCCTCGCTCGCCTCGGTGATCGCGCTGAATGAGGTGGCGTCGTGGATGGAGACCGTCGGCTCCACCTCCTTCCGCTTCTTCGAGACGTTCACCGTGGCGGCCGCCGTCTACCTCGTGCTGTGCCAGGTGGTGAACCTGGGCCGCATCGCGATCGGCCGGCTGCTGTTCCGCCCGGGTGCCGTCGCGCGGTGACCGAGAGCTGGCTCACCTACTGGCCGCTGCTGCTGCGGGCCGCCGGCATCACGCTCTGGCTGTCCTGGCTCGCCGTGCTGCTGGGCGTCGTGGGCGGGGCAGTGCTGGCGACGCTGCGGCTGTCAGGGTGGCGGGTGCTCCGCCTGGTTGCGCTGGCCTGTACGGAGTTATGGCGCTCGGTGCCGATCCTGATCGTAATGTTTTTCTGCTACTTCGGCGCGCCGCTGGTGCTCGGGCTCGACGTCTCCGCATTCGCCGCCGCGACCGTGGCACTCGCCCTGCATGCCAGCGCCAGCATGGCCGAGGTGATCCGCGCTGGCATCGGCAGCGTTGGGCGGGGCCAGTGGGAAGCCGCGCAGTCCGCCGGGCTGAGCCGGGTCCAGGTGATGCGCTACGTGGTGGCGCCGCAGGCGGTCCGCGTGATCCTGCCGCCCTCCGTCGGTGTATTCGTCACCACGTTGAAGGAAAGTTCGCTCGCCTCGGTGATCGGCTATATCGAGCTGACCAAGACCGACCTGCTGATCCGCGACTCCACCGGAGGCGGGTTCGCGCCGCTGCTGGGTCTGGCGGTGCTGTATTTTCTTATCAACTACACCATCTCGCTCGGCGGCGGCGCGCTGGAACGGCGCTTCCATATCGGGCGCCGGGCGGACTTGGTCGGAGCCATGACATGACGCCCGTTCTGCAACTCGATTCCGTGGTTAAGCGCTTCGGCTCCCGCACCATCCTGGACGGCGTCAGCCTGACCGTGACACCCGGCGAGATCGTGTGCTTCGTCGGCCCGTCCGGCACCGGCAAGTCGACGCTGCTGCGCTGCGTGAACGGGCTGGAGCCGATCCAGGGCGGACAGATCCGGTTCGAGGGCACGCAGGTGCACGCGCGCAGCGTCGGCGCGGTGCGCAAGCGCGTCGGCATGATCTTCCAGCAGTTCAACTTGTACCCTCACATGACCGCGTTGCAGAACGTGATGCTGGCACCGATGGTCGTGCACAGGGAAAAGCGCCCCATGGTCGAGGCGCGAGCACGCAGCCTGTTCGAGAAGGTTCGGCTATCCCACCGCATCGACGCCTATCCCGCGCAGCTCTCGGGCGGCGAGCAGCAGCGCGTGGCGATTGCGCGGGCGTTGTGTGCCGAGCCGCATCTGCTGATGTTCGACGAACCAACCTCGGCGCTCGATCCGGAGACGGTGGGCGATGTGCTCGCCGTGATGAAGGACCTGGCGCAGGAGGGGCGGACCATGCTGGTGGTGACGCACGAAATCCGGTTCGCGGCGGATGTGGGCACGCGGATGGTGTTCATGGAAGCCGGGAAGATCGTGGAGGAGGGCGACCCGCGCGCGATGGTTGCTGGCGCCAGGACGGAGCGGGCGAGGCAGTTCCTGAGCACGATAGAATGGGGCGCTGCCCCGTCCCCCGGAAGGGGATAGTCATCCACTTCACCCCTCACACCAGGTGTGCAGAGGACGTCTGTCCTCTGCTGGGGTTTTGGGCCAAGCCCCAAGCTGCCTGATGGCCAAGCTCGCCAACCTGGCCAAGCTCGCCGCTCGCCCCACCGGCCAGCAGGTCTACGACGACCTGCACAGCCAGATCGTGCACGGCGGACTCCGCCCCGGCCAACCCCTGTCCGAAACCAAGGTCGCCGAGCGCTACGGCCTCAGCCGTACCCCCGTGCGCGAGGTGTTCTGGCGCCTGGGTGAGGATGGGTTCCTGCGCGTCATCCCGCAAGTCGGCACCTTCGTCGCCCCCATCAACATCCCTGCCGTGTACGATAGCCAGTTCGTGCGCGAGACGCTGGAATGCCGGGCCATCGCCGATGCCGCGCACAAGGCGACCGACTCCACGCTCAACGTGCTGCGCACCCTGCTGGAGGACCAGGACAAAGCGATGCAGCGGCAGGATTTCCCCGGCTTCTTCGCCCTGGACGAGGCCATGCACCGCACGCTGATGATGATCGCCGGCCGCCCATTCGTCTGGCAGGTCATCACGGGGGCCAAGGCACAGCTCGACCGGGTCCGCTTCCTCTCGCTCGAAGAGGGCGAGTGGCCCGGCATGATCATGGACCAGCACCGCACCATCGTGGACCGCGTGGCTGCGCACGACGCCGGCGGCGCCGTTGCCGTCATGACCGACCACCTGCGCACGGCCTTCGCCGCCATCGGCCGCATCGCGACCGCTCACCCCGATTTCTTCGAGAGGGGCGAGACCTTCCCCCCCGAGATAGCAGAAGGAACCGCCTAATGGAACAGACCTGGCGCTGGTGGGGGCCGAGCGACCTGATCTCCCTGGCCGACATTTGCCAGATCGGTGCCACCGGCATCGTCACCGCCTTGCACGACATCCCGACCGGGGTGGCATGGAGTGTGGAGGCGATCGCAGAGCGCAAGCGGATCATCGAGGCCGACCATAGCCTGGGCCTGCGTTGGGCGGTGGTGGAGAGCGTCCCGGTGCACGAGAGCATCAAGCTGGCCGAAGATGGCGCGGCGGCCTACTACCAGGCGTACCGCGACACGCTGCGCAACCTGGGCGCGGCGGGTGTGGACACGGTTTGCTACAACTTCATGCCCGTGCTGGACTGGGCGCGCACGCAGCTGCGCCACCCACTCCCTGGCGGCGCCACCGCCCTTCGCTTCAACGCGCACGAGTTCGCCGCCTTCGACGTGCACATGCTGGCCCGCGAGGCTGCCGAAGCGGACTGGGCGCCGGATGTGCTCGACCGCGCCCGGCAGTGGTTCACGACGGCGACGGAGGAGATGAAGCGCGCGCTGCTGGCCACGATCATGGCGGGCCTGCCCGGTGCGTTCGACCGCTACGGCGTGGCGGAACTGCGCACCATGCTCGCCCGCTACCGTGGCGTGGACCATGCCAGGCTGCGCGCCAACCTGCAGCGCTTCCTGGAGGAGGTGGTGCCGACGGCGGAACAGGCGGGGCTGCGACTGTGCATCCACCCGGACGATCCGCCCCGCCCGCTGCTTGGGCTGCCGCGCATCACCTCGACGGCGGACGATATCGCATTCATCCTGGATGCCGTGCCGTCGCCGTCGAACGGGCTGACGCTGTGCACCGGGTCACTCGGCGCACGGCCGGCGAACGACCTTTCCGCAATCGCCAGGCGATTCGCCGACCGGATCCATTTCGTGCACCTGCGCAACGTGCGCAACGACGCCGACGGCTCCTTCATGGAGGCCGACCATCTGGCCGGCGACACGGACATGGTGGCGGTGGTGCGCGTCCTGTTGGCGGAGCAGCAGCGCCGCCAGGCGGCGGGCGACGCGCATTGGCGCCTGCCGTTCCGGCCGGACCACGGGCACGAGATGCTGGACGACGTCGGCAAGCCGCACCATCCCGGCTATCCGGCAATCGGCCGCATGCGCGGCCTGGCCGAGATCCGCGGCGTGATGACGGCCGTGGCCCAGCAGGATGGGTTTGCGCTCTGATAGCGGTGCCATGACCCGCCTTTCCCCCGCCGCGCTGGCGGTTCTCCCTGCCGCCGTCGCCCGCCCCCGCTACGACCGCAGCGCCGTGACCACGGGGATCGTGCATCTCGGCCTCGGCGCCTTCCACCGGGCACACCAGGCCGTCTACACCGAAACCCTGCTGGCCGCCGGGGACACGCGTTGGGGTATCACCGCTGCCAGCCTGCGCAGCACCGGCACGCGGGACGCGCTGGCGCCGCAGGATGGCCTCTACACGCTGAACATCCGCGGCGACGAGGACCGGTGCGCCGTGATCGGCAGCATCCAACGCGTGCTGGTGGCACTCGAGAGCCCCCGCGTCTTGCTGGACGCAATGTGCGCGCCGGCCACCGCCATCGTCAGCCTTACCGTCACCGAGAAGGCCTATTGCCGCAACCCTGCGACCGGTGCGCTCGACGACGCGCACCCCGACATCGTGCACGACCTCGCCCATCCAGACGCACCACGCTCCGTCCTAGGCATCCTCGCCGCCGCCATCGCGCGACGCCGGGCAGAGGGAACGCGCCCGTTCACCGTGCTCTGCTGCGACAACCTCCCGGCCAACGGGGACGCCGTGCACCGCGTGCTGAGTGAGTTCGCCCGGCTGCGATCGCCGGAGCTGGGCGCCTTCGTGACGGCGGAGGTCGCCTGCCCCGACACGATGGTGGACCGCATCGTGCCCGCCACCATCGACGAGGATCGCGCCCGGGTCGCCGCCGCGCTGGGTGTCGAGGATGCGTGGCCGGTGGTTGCCGAGCCGTTCACCCAGTGGGTGATCGCCGACCGCTTCCCCGCTGGGCGGCCCGCTTGGGAAGATGCCGGCGCCACGCTGGTGAACGATGTGGCACCGTTCGAGGCGATGAAGCTGCGGCTGCTGAATGCCAGCCACTCGGCGCTGGCCTATCTGGGCTACCTCGCCGGTCGGGAGACGGTCGCGGAGGCGATGGCCGATCCCGGCCTGGCCGCCTTCGCCGCGCGCGTGATGGACGATGCCACGCCCACGCTGGCGCTGCCGCCTGGCACGGACGTGGCGGGTTACAAGCGCTCCCTGCTCGAACGGTTCCGCAACCCGGCGTTGCGTCACCGCACTTGGCAGATCGCCATGGACGGCACGCAGAAGCTGCCGCAGCGCATCCTGGCGACCATCGCAGACCGGCTCGCCGCCGGGTTGCCGATCGAGACGCATGCGATGGTGGTCGCGGGATGGATGCGCTTCGCCGCCGGGGTGGACGAGGCGGGGCGGCCGATCGATGTGCGCGACCCCAAGGAAGCAGAGCTCGCCGCCATCGCGCGCACGGCCGGGCCGGTGGCGACGCGGCTCGCCCCCGCACTGCTGGCGCTGTTCGGGGCGCAGGGCCGCGACGAACGCGTGGTGGCCGCCGTCACGGCGGCGTTAGGCCGGCTCTACGCGGTGGGCGCCGCGCGCGCTGTGCACGTATGACGGGGCGCGTCGCCTCGATCGGGGAGTGCATGGTCGAGCTGCGGGAGCGGCCGGACGGGTTGCTGGAGCGCAGCCACGGCGGCGATACACTGAACACGGCCGTCTACCTCGCGCGGCTGGGCATAGGCGTGGACTACGTGAGCGCGCTGGGCGACGATCCCTGGAGCGACGAGATGGTCGCGCGCTGGCAGCAGGAGGGGGTCGGCACCGCCCTGGTGCACCGGCTGCCGGGGCGGCTGCCCGGGCTGTACATCATCGAGACGGACGCGAAGGGCGAACGGCGCTTCCTGTACTGGCGCGACAGTGCCGCCGCCCGGCTGCTGTGGGACCATTTGGACCCCGCAGCGCTCGCCCCGTTCGACCTGGTGTATCTGTCGGGTATCACGCTGTCGATCTACGACGACGCGGCCCGCGACCGACTGTTCGCCGCCCTGGCTGCCGGCAAGGCCCGCCTGGCGTTCGACACCAATTTCCGCCCGCGTGGCTGGCCGGACCTGGCGGTGGCGCACCAGCTCTACCGGCGCATGTTCGAGCTGGCCGACATCGTGCTGGCCTCGGCGGAGGACTTGCGGCTGCTGTTCGGCGATTCCCGGCAAGCCGAACTGCTGCGCCACGCACCCGGCCGGGAGATCGTGCTGAAGCTGGACGAGCCCGCCTCCCGCGTGGTGGCCGCCGGCCTGGACGCCGTGGTGCAGGCGGGGCCGGTGGCGCACGTAGTGGATACGACGGCGGCCGGGGACAGCTTTTCGGCCGCCTACCTCGCCGCGCGGCTACGCGGGAGCGATCCGGTGCAAGCGGCGCGGGCCGGGCACGCCCTGGCCGGGGTGATCGTGGGTCATCCCGGTGCCATCATTCCCCGCGGCGCCATGCCGACTTTCCCGTTGGAGACGCTTTCGTGACCGAAGCCTCGCGCCAGGACCAGCTTGCCTCCCTGCTCGCTATCGGCCGGGTCGTCCCGGTGATCACGATCAACGACCTGGCGGACGCGGTGCCGCTCGCGCGAGCCCTGGTGGCCGGGGGGGTGCGGCTGCTGGAGATTACGCTGCGCACCAAGCTTGGCATGGCGGCGGCGGAGGCGATCATGCGCGCCGTGCCAGAGGCGGTGGTGGGCATCGGCACGGTGCTGACGCCAGCGGACATGGCGCGGGCTGTGGCGAGCGGTGCGCGGTTCGCACTCAGCCCGGGCGCCACGCCGGCACTGCTGGACGCGGCTGCCGCGGCACCGATTCCCTTCCTGCCCGGCATCGCCACGGCATCCGAGCTGATGGCAGCGATGGTGCGGGGGTTCGACACGTTGAAGTTCTTCCCCGCCGGCACGGCCGGGGGTATCCCGGCGTTGCGGGCGCTCGCGGGCCCGTTTTCGACGGCGCGGTTCTGCCCTACGGGTGGGATCACGGAAGCGAACGCGACGACATGGCTGGCGGAACCGAACGTGGTCGCGGTGGGTGGATCATGGCTGACGCCGGCCGCGGACATGGCGGCGAAACGATGGGGCGCAATCACGCAACGAGCACGGGCCATTTTTTGAGGGCGTCGCCCTGGCGAGCGTGTCCACGGCAAGGCGGACGCGCCACTGACCCGTGCCGGGCCGAGACTATGCAGTGTCGGCTCTTAGACCAGCGACGTCCGCGGCACGGCATTCGGCTCTTGTCATCGCTCCGCGGCAAAGGCTCGGATCGTTGTCGGTACGCCAGCCTCGTACGGCGTCGCCGTGAATCCGAAGCGACGGACGAATTTCACGCCGTCCACGATGTAGGCTCGGTCTCAGGTGAAGCCCACATCCGCGACCTCGCGGGCGAGTTGGTACACCCGTCCCAGCGGCCGCAGCAACGCGAACGGCACCGCCCACACGCGCAGCCGCGTTCCAAGGGTTGCCGCACCCATCGCCAGCAGCGCACGCGGAGTGCGCGTCGGTGCGCATGGCATGTTCCATACCTGTCCGAAATCCGCGTCGGGCGCATCGAGCAGCAGCACCGCCGCCCGGGCGATGTCGGGCACGTAAGCGAATTCGTGCGGGAAATCGGCCGGCACCAGCAACTGCGCCGCCCGCCCCTTTGCTAGCGCGCTAAGGGCGCTGGCGCCGAGATGGGAGACGGCGACGCCAGGACCGTAGAAATCGGAGCAGCGCAGGGCCGCGACCCGCACGCGGCAGCGCGCCGCCTGCCAGATGCGGGTGACCTCGGCTAGAATTGCCGGCTTCTCGCCCGCCGGAGTGAGCGGCATATCCTCCGTGCGCGGGCTGTGCTGCGGACCGAGCTGGTAGAGGTTGTCGATGAACACCAGTCGCGCGCCCGCCTCGGCGCAGCCTTCTATCATGTTCGTCATTGTCCGTGGCCAGGCGGTGCGCCAGACCCGTGCATCGTAGGCAAAGCCGACCGCCAGCACCGCCGGCGACGCGCCCTGGAGCGCGCGGGCCACGTCGCCGGGCTGGTTTGTCGTTGCCTCACCACGTCCGGCAAACCAGAAAAGGTCGCCATTACCGCTTGCATGCACAAACTGCTAGCCATCCTGAGCGCAATCATGCGCTCACGAACCCTGTGGAAACCCACTTGAAAGCAAAGTCGCTCCCCCCGTTTTCACGGGCAGAAGGGGGCCGGGCACTGCCCAGAGGAGCGCACTGTCGTGGTCCGGGGCGCCCCCGCCCTCCGTCGGCTGCGCCGCCTTCCTTGTGAAGCACGGAGAAAGATCAAGAGAGGCGACCGTCCTGACTTCACGGAGGATCTTAATTTCTGAAGGAAGGTCGATATTGAAGGCCATCGCCGTCATACTTCGTTCGTCTCGACACGCACGACCGGCCAGCCATGGGTGTTTTCGATCAGCGACTGTTGCCGGCACGTCTCCTCCTCCAGAAAGTCGGTCAGCATGCGCGCGGCAGTGGAGAGGGGCCGGCCGACGCTCTCGATGCGGTAGACGTCTAGTGACAAGGACGGGTTCTGCAGTGGTATGGCGAACAGCCGGGGATCGGCCCTGCGTGCGAGCATGATGGCGGGCAGGATCGCGGCCCAGTCGGTTGTCGCGACGAAATCCAATGTGCCGAACATGCTGTCCATCTCCAGCCGGCGCACTACCTCCAAGCTGGTCGCAATGATGTACCGGTCCAGCAGTGCCCGCCGTGCCTGGAGGTGGGAAGGCAGTACCAACTTCAGTCCCGGCAACCGTGCCAGGCCGTGATGCAAGCCGAGCGCCTCGGCGGTGGCGACGCTGGTCACCAGATACTCCGGAGTGCGGACCACCAGCCGGCCGATGATGCCTACGTCGTCCGTCAGCGCGGGGACGATCGCCACGTCCAGTTCTCCGGCCCGCACCCGGTCAGTCACGGCGGCGCTGTAGCTTTCATGAACCTGCACGAGGACGTTGGGATACTGCGACACGAACCGGGACAGAGCGGGTGCCAGCACGCACCGGGCGAGCGTGGGCGTGATCCCGACTTTCGCTTCACCCTGCAGTCCGCTCTCGAAGGTGACGAGCTTGCTGCGCACTTCATCCAACGCATGGAAGATCTTGATGCAG
The DNA here is from genome assembly GCA_964244585.1 of uncultured Acetobacteraceae bacterium. Classification (GTDB taxonomy): domain Bacteria; phylum Pseudomonadota; class Alphaproteobacteria; order Acetobacterales; family Acetobacteraceae; genus LMUY01. The sequence continues at coordinate 56,373 of CAXTJM010000017.1, forward strand.
CCGGCATAGAAGGCATCCCCAGCCGGCGTCGGCAAGACCGACCCGGCACGCCGGACCAGCAACTGCGACCCCAGCATCTCCTCGAGCTTGCGGACATGCTGCGAGACGCCGGACTGCGTCGCGTTCTCCCGCTGCGCTGCTGCAGTGAATGAGCGTTCTTCGTAAACAGCAACGAACAACCGCATATCGCGCAGGTTCTCTGGGAGATAGACCGTCATGGCATATAGTCCTTGTTGGCCTCCTCCCCTTCGAGACGTTCCACACCGCCAGACAGCCGTCAAGGCAGCGGCCAGGCGGCTGGCTGGGTGCGCACGCTCCCGTCCGCAGCGCTTATCGGCCGACGAAAACAGGACCATCCTCATCCCGCGCGGGGAACAAGGGCGCACATGCTTCCATCAGCCGATCGAATAATCGGTATCAGGGTATATGATCAACATGGCGACCGCTGGACGGTTGCGCTCCCAGGGCGGTCGCAGTCAACTCGACACCAGGGTCGCCGGGTCACCCTGTCCGTGAGACTTCTTGGCTGACCTGACGGTAGGGGAGGCCGAAGACATGGTTGCATTCTGGATCGCACGCGCCCGCGTCACCGACCCGGACGCATACGCCGAATATGCCAGGCGCGTCCCGGATGTATTGGCCGCCTATGGCGGGCGCATCCTGGCGCGGGGCGGCCGCTACTTGGTTGCCGAAGGTGTCGTGCCCAGGGAGCGCTTCGTGGTCGTCGAATTCCCGACCCTTGAGGCCGCACAGGCGTGCCACGCCTCTGCGGCCTACGAAGAAGCGGCAAGGTTCCGCCGCAACGGCGCCGGCGAGGTCGAGATCGTCCTTGTTGAAGGCGTAACGCCGGGTAGCTGACGAGCTATACCCCGGCAAGCGCGCTGGCAGAGGCGTCCCCGGGCCTGGCCGCCCAGCACCGTGTCTTTGCCCCGGCCCGTTGGCAGTAGGAATCCTGATTGGGGGCATGATGATCGATCATTTGCCGGCCTTATCCAGCGATCCTTATCATGAGATCCGACCGGGTTGCGATCACTCCATAACCCCGGCGAGGTAATCGCAGGGAGGCTTTACGGTGGGCAACCCAATGCCGACGACCTTTGACGGGCGCGCATTGCGCGACGTTCTCGGCGCCTTCGTGACCGGAGTGACCGTTGTCACGACGGTGGACGGAGAGGGTCGCCCATTCGGGTTGACGGCCAATTCGTTCAGCTCCGTCTCGCTCGACCCGCCGCTGGTGCTCTGGAGCCAATCCCTGAAGGCGCCGAGCTATCCGGTGTTCCGGGATGCCGAGCGCTTCGCCATCAGCATCCTTGCCGAGCACCAGTTCGGCGTCTCGCAGCATTTCGCCCGCAGCGGGCCGGACAAGTTCGCCGGGGTAGAAACCGAGCGCGGCCGATCGGGCCTGCCCTTAATCCGGGACGCCGCGGCTTACCTCGAATGCCGCCGGGTGACGAGCTATCCTGGCGGGGACCACGCCGTGTTCCTCGGGCAAGTCGAGCATATCGCGCAGGGACCGCATCGGCCGCTCGCCTTCGGTCATGGGCGCTATCTCATCACCAGCCCGCACGATCTCGGCGCATTTTCGCTCGATTTGGGCATGTCCGGCCCAGGACACCTGCAGGCATTGCGGCTTGCCACGCCGGTTGCGGCAGAGCTCGCGGCCGCGCTGCAGGAGACGGTGGCGGTGGCGGTGTGGGGCAACATGGGCCCGACGGTGGTTCGGTGGGAGGAGTCGCCGCGGCCGGTCAGCCCAAACTTGCGGACGGGGGTCGTCCTGCCGGTCCTCGGCTCGGCGACTGGTCTCGCCTTCGCCGCTTTCCTTCCGAAGGAGCTTACCGCCGACGCCATCGCGGCGGAGTTGGCGCAGCGCCGTTCGCCGCTGGACAGCCCTGAAGAGGTGGAGCGCGCTTTTGAGCGGATCCGCCAATTCGGCGCTGCCACTGTCAGCGAAAGCCGGGACAGCTTCGCCGGCATGTATGAGACGCCCATCAGCGCGGTCAGCGTGCCGGTCATGGACAGCTCCGGCGCTATGGTGCTCGCGCTGACCGTGGTTGGGCGAGGTGCCCGGCTGGACGTCCCGCCGGATGGTCCCGTGACCCGGGCCCTGAAGGGAGCCGCCGCATCGCTGTCGGGCCGGCTCGGCTTCCGGCAACGAAGCGAAATCACCAACGCATTCAGAGTGAGGGCCGAATGAAGCTCGGTATGTTCATGATGCCCGTGCATCCTGTTGGCCGCAACTACGCCCAGGTCCTGCGCGAGGATCGCGAGGCCATCATGCTCGCCGACCAACTCGGCTTCTACGATGCCTTTGTCGGGGAGCACCTGACGGATGCTGCCGAGAACGTCACCAACAGCTTGCTGTTCCAGGCAACGCTGATCCACTCGACCAAACACATCAAGCTCGCATCCGGCACCTGCAACCTGTCGCAGATCCATCCGGCGATCATCGCGGCCCAAGCGGCCATGTTCGACCACTTGGCGGATGGCCGCTTCATCCTGGGCGTCAGCCCCGGTGCGCTGGTATCGGACGCGGAGGCGCTGGGGATCCTGGACGAAGACCGCAACCGGATGTTCTCGGAAGCCATCGACGTCATCCTCGCGATCTGGGAGCGGGAGCCGCCGTATGACATCGACTTCCCCGGCAACCGGTTCAAGGTCAGTACCCGGCGCACGATGGACCTGCCGTTCGGGGTTGGGGTCATGCCGAAACCCCTGCAAGGTCCGCGGCCGGAAATCGTCGGCACGGTGGTGGCCCCGTTCTCCAAGGGGGTGATCGCGATGGGCGAACGGGATTTCCATCCGCTCTCGGCCAACTTCCTCCTGCCGCAATGGCTCAAGACGCATTGGCCCAACTACGCCGAGGGCAAGGTAAAGGCTGGCTTGAAAGCCGACCCGGCCGACTGGCGGGTGGCGCGCACCGTTTTCGTCGCGGACGACGAAGCCACCGCGCGGTCCTACGCCTTCGAAGCGGCGACCAGCCCGTACCGCTTCTACTACAACCAGATAAAGACGAAGTTGACCAAGGCCAAGCGGCACGTGGTGTTCAAGTCGCGCCCGGACCAGCCGGACGAGGAGTTGACGCTGGAGTTGGTCATGGACCAGCTTTGCATTTACGGGACGGTGAACAAGGTGGTCGATCGCATCCTCGCCCTGCGCGAGGAGATCGGCGATTTCGGTGAGTTGGTCTATGCCAGCATGGACTGGGTTGATGCGGACCTGGCACGCCGGTCGATGCAATTGATGGCGGAGCAGGTTATGCCGCGCGTGAACCAGGCAATCACGGCGGCGCCGATGCAACGGATCGCTTGATGCTCCTGCCGAAGCAGGGCGGGCCGGTGCATCACCGCGTCGATGCCGGCGGCGTCGTGCTTGCCGCGGCCACAGACGGCGCGGCCGGCCGTCCTTGGCTGATCCTGTCCAACAGCCTGGCCGCAGACCACAGCATGTGGGACGGCGAGGTGGCTGCGCTGGCCACCGACTACCGCGTGCTGCGGTACGACACGCGTGGCCACGGCAGCAGCACCGCCGCCCCCGGCCCCTACAGCTTCGACGACCTTGCCGGTGACGTGCTGGTGCTGATGGACCATTTCGGGATAGGGCGCGCGACCTTCGTCGGCTTATCGCTCGGCGGGATGACGGGGCTGAAGCTGGCACTCGACCATCCGCAGCGCATCCAACGCCTGGTTTGCTGCGACGCACGCGCGGAAGTTCCTGAAGTGGGTCGCGCGTTCTGGGACGAACGTGTCGCCCTGGTGCAGGCGGGGGGCATGGCGGCGGTGGTAGAGGACACGGTCGAGCGCTGGATCATGCCGACGACCCGCACGGGTGCGCCGGAGGTCGTGGGGGCGATCGGCACGATGATCCGGCGCACAAGCGTTGAAGGGTACGTCGGATGCATCGCCGCGATCAAGACGGCCGCTTTCCTGCAACGCCTGCCTGCACTGGCGCTGCCGACGGCTTACCTCGTCGGCGAGCATGACGGTGGAGCCCCGGCCAACACCATGAGGGAGATGGCGTCGCGGACCCCTGGCGCATCGTTGCACGTGGTGCCGGGTGCTGCCCACCTGCCCAATCTGGACGCCCCCGGAGCCTTCGACCACGCGTTGCACGAGGCATTGCGCGAAACGGCACGATAGGGTGCCGGGTGGCGACCCAACTGCGGCGGCCATACCGTCACCGACGCCCGTAGCATCAGTGATTATGATCGGCCTAAGCAGGAAAAATTATTCGACACGCCAGGCTGACAGTATTTGGGTTTCAGAACGCGTCGCTTCCACGGTCATCTCAGGGGTGCCGCGGCAAGATTAAGGATCAATACGTCCGAATATAGGACGGGGGGAGAGGTCATGGAAATCCTGTCGCGGATCGTCGGCGAGATCATCTTCCTGCTCCGGACTGCCGGAGCCGCACACGTCGTGGATGGCCAGGTTGAGGATTGGTTGTCGTCCGTCCCGGCACCGGATCGGCGGCGGCGGGGTGTCCACCCGGCAAGAGACGCCCGGTGACCAATGCAGGGCCTGTGAAGCCGCTACACGGTGTGACGCCCGCCCTGCCGTCGCCGCCATCCGTTCCACCTGCGCTTGCGCCCGGGGCAGCGATCGGTCTGGTCGGTACGGGCGCGCTAGGGGCAGCCCTCGCCGGGTTGCTGGTCAGGGGCGGCTTCCGCGTCGTCGCGTTCGACCCGGCGCCGGCGGCGCTCGCCAATGCCGTGGCGCAGGGCGCGACCGGGGCGGCGGACGCGTGTCGGCTGATGCAGGCCGTCGACGCCGCCATCGTTTGCGTGTCGACCGTGGCGGCGCTCCGTGCGACGGCCGATGCGGCGGTGGATGCGGGGAACCCGCCCGGCTTGGTCATCGAGATGAGCACTTTGCCAGCCGCTGCCAAGCTGGACGCTCGGGAACGATTGGCCGGCCGGGCGGTCGTGCTCGATTGCCCGGTCAGCGGCACCTCCGCGCAGGCGGCGGCTGGTGACCTGGTCGTGTTCGCCAGCGGCGAGCGGGAGGCGGTCGAAAGCTGTCGCGCCGTGTTCGCGGCCGTCGCGCGCCGGACGATCCACGCCGGGCCCTTCGGCGCGGGGATGCAGCTCAAGCTCCTCGCCAACCACCTGGTGGGCCTGCACAGCCTGGTCGCCGCCGAGGTGCTGATGCTCGCGGAAGCGGCAGGGCTGGACACGGCTCTCGCCCTGGAGGCGCTCAACGAGAGCGCCGGCGGGTCGAAGATGCTGAAGCTGCGCGGCGAGCTGATGCTGCGGCGGACGTATTATCCGCCTACCGCCAGCATCGACATCATCGTCAAGGACGGGGCGCTGATCATGGACATGGCCCGCGCCGCAGAGTGCCGTCTGCCCCTGTTCGATCGGGCCTACGAATTGTTCGGCGAGGCCCAGCGCGAAGGGTTGGGCAAGGACGACATCGCCGCCATGCTTGAGCATCTCACGAAGTACTTCGGGCGAAACACTAACCGGCCCGGCTAGCAGGCGACTGCGAGTCCAGGTCCAAAAACAGCAGGAGAGTCCCTTGACCAGGAATGCCTCAGAGACATCGCTGCAAGATCTGCTCGACGGCAGTCCTCTCGACGTCCGATACTGGGGCTGCTTCGCCCTCATCTCGGCGAGCGGCCTCATCGACTTCTTTGATTTCTTTGTCATCGGCTTCATCATGTCGAGGGTGGCGCCGGAGTGGCATCTGACCTACGGCGAGACGGCGACCATCCTCCTCGCCGCGGGGGTGGGGGCGATCACGGGGTCGTTCCTCGCCGGCTCGTTGTGCGACCGCTACGGGCGCAAGCCGGTCTACGTGGTCGGCGGCCTGATCTGCGCGGCTTCAGCCGGTGGAATTGCGTTCACACCGGAAGGCGCGTGGGAATGGTTTGCGGTGCTGCGCTTCATCACGGGGGTGTCGCTGACGCTGGTAACCTCGGCGCAGATCACCATGATCGTGGAGCGGACGCCCACGCGGGCGCGCACGGTTGTTGCCCCGCTGTCCCAGGTGGGTCCTTCGGCCGGCATCCTGGCGTCGTCGCTGCTTTCGGCCACGTTGTTGCCGACATTGGGCTGGCGCGGGCTCGCGATGTTCGGGTTCTTGGCCGCCGTGCCGGCGGTGCTGGGCTGGATCTTCATGGGCGAGTCGATTCCCTGGCTGCTGTCCAGCGGACAACAGGCCGCAGCGCTCCGCCAGGTCGCCAAGCGGCTGCGCCGCCCGGTCTCGGAGTTGCCGCTGCCGCCCAAGGCGTACCGCACGGTCAAGCCCAGCGGCAACTGGGTCGAGATGCTGTCTGAGGGCCGCCGCTGCACCCTCATTATCCTGACATGGGCGGGGGTGGCCACCGCGCTCTATGGCGTCTACCTTTGGGGACCGACAATCCTGTCGCTTACGCTCGCGATCACGCCGGGCCAGGCGGCGGGGCTTTTCATCTACGTGTCGTGCATGTCGCTGGTCGGTAAGGCGCTGTTCTCCGTACTGCCGTACTGGCTGGGACGGCGGGGCGCGGGACTGCTATCGACCGGCTGCGGCGTGCTGGCGGTGCTGGCGGCGGCGTTTGCTCCGGCGGGCACGCTGCTGGGGCTGCCCTGGCGGTTGTTGGCCTTCATGTCGGGGGCGATCTTCATCGATGGCGGGCTGGCCAACATGGTCCCCTACGGCGCCGAAGTGTTCCCGGTGCGTATGGCGGCGCGCGGTGTCGGCCTTTGTCAGGCCGCGAACGGGATCGGCAAGATCGTAGGCCCGCTCAGCCTGGCCTTCATCGCCGGCACTGGGAACCTCGTTGCGCCCACGGCCACGCTGGCGGCGGTCGTGCCGGGGTTCTGCTTCCTGGCCGGGTGCGTCGCCGTCGCGTTCCTGGCGTTCCTGCTGATCCCGATCGAGACCAGCGGGCGCGGCCTGGTGCTGACCGACCTGGACGAGGCCAGCACGGCCGCGACCCAAAGCCTGTCGCCGCTCGCCGCCTCGCGCAACGCATGAGCGGCGGCCGGATCACTAATGCGATGGCCTATCTGACGGGAGGAACAACGATGGACAAAGCCCACGACGACGGTGCCTTGCTGGCCGAGTCACGCGACGGCATGCGTATCCTGTGGGATACGCCCATTCCCATGGATGACGGCTTGGTGCTGCGCGCCGATGTCTTCCTGCCAGAACGGGACGGCCGCTACCCGGTCATCATGACCATGGGCCCGTACGGCAAGAACCTGTCGTTCCAGGAGGGCTACCCCAGCGCCTGGAACAACATGGTGGCCGAACACCCGGACGTGGCCGAGGGATCGACCAACGCCTACCAGGCCTGGGAAACGGCCGACCCCGAGAAATGGACCCGCGACGGCTACGCGATGGTGCGCGTGGACAGCCGTGGCGCCGGGCGCTCACCCGGGGTCATTGACCACCTTGGGCCGCGCGAAACGCAGGACTTCTACACCTGCATCGAGTGGGCTGCGGCCGAGCCGTGGAGCACAGGCAAGGTGGGGCTGAACGGCATCTCGTACTACGCCGCGAACCAGTGGCAGGTCTCGGGGCTGAAGCCGCCGCACCTGGCCGCGATGTGCATCTGGGAAGGCTTCGCCGACTTCTACCGCGATGCCAGCCACCATGGCGGTATCCTCAACTCGTTCTGGCAGCACTGGGCCGACATGCAGGTCAGCGGTGTGCAGCACGGCGTGGGGGAGGGCGGCGCGCGTAGCCGGCTCACCGGGCGCCTGGCATGCGGCCCCGAAACGCTGAGCGCGGAGGAGTTGCGCGCCAACCGCCTCAACCTGGGACAGGACTGCCTGGACCATGCACTCGACGACCAATGGCACCGTGAGCGCTCGGCGCGGTGGGAGCTGGTGGAAACACCGTTCCTGTCGGCTGCCAGCCTGGGTGGTCAGGGCCTGCATCCCCGGGGCAACTATGAGGGGTTCATGCGCGCGAAGTCCTCGCAGAAATGGCTCGAGATCCACGGTCTGGAGCACTGGACGCACTTCATGACCGATTACGGCGTGGCATTGCAGAAGCGCTTCTTCGGCCATTTCCTGAAGGGGGCGGACACGGGCTGGGATACCCAACCCAAGGTGCAGCTGAATGTGCGGCGGCCCGGCGAGGTGTTCACGCTGCGAGCGGAGAACGAGTGGCCGCTGGCCCGCACGTCATGGACCAAGGCGTTCCTGCATCCCACCAGCGCTTCGCTGAGCTTCGAGGAGCCTACGGCCGACGGTTCGACCTCATACGGCGCAACCGGCGATGGCGCACGGTTCTTCATGGAACCGTTCAGTCAGGATGTTGAAATCTGTGGACCGATCGCGGCGAAGCTCCACGTCTCGTCCTCAACCGCGGATGCGGACCTGTTCCTCGTGCTCGGGCTGTTCGACCCGAACGGCAAGGAGGTGGTCTGGAAAGGCACGACCGACCCGCACACCCCTCTCGCGCAAGGCTGGCTGAGGGCGTCGCATCGCAAGCTCGATGCCGACCTCACGCGTTTCTACCGGCCGTACCACACCCATGACGTGGTCCAGCCGCTTACGCCCGGCGTGGTCTATGAACTCGACATCGAGATCTGGCCCACCGGCGTCGTGGCACCTGCCGGATACCGGCTTTGCCTGACCGTTCGCGGCCGCGACTACGAGTGGGATGGGCCCGGGATCCGACTTTCCAACTTCAAGAACCTGCTGCAAGGATGCGGACCGTTCCTGCACGATGATCCACGGGACCGGCGTCCAGACGTGTTCGACAACACGGTCACGATCCATACCTCACCTGGGCAGCCCAGCTACGTCTTACTGCCGGTCATCCCTTGAACAGTCGCGCGGGTTAGGATCCGACGAATGGCCATGCCGGCCGAAGCCGACGTGATCGTCATCGGTGGCGGTTCGGCCGGATGCGTCCTTGCCGCCCGGTTGAGCGAGGACCCGTCCTGCCGCGTGCTTCTGTTGGAGGCGGGCGCGGACCTCCCGACCCGCTCACCGCCGGAGGACGTGGCTGACGTCTTCCCGCGCGCCTACGCGAACCCGCGCTACTTCTGGCCTGGGCTGACGGCGCGGCTGCGGCGCGGTTCGCCGGAAGCGGCGTTCACGCAGGCACGCATCCTGGGTGGCGGCTCCACGGTGATGGGGCTTTGGGCGTTACGAGGGCTGGCCGCCGACTTCGACAATTGGGCAGCGGGCGGTGCGCCGGGCTGGGGTTGGAGCGATGTCGAGCCATACTTCCGCAAGCTGGAACGCGACATCTCCCGGCGACCCGGCCATGGCGTGGATGGGCCGACACCGATCAGGATCCGCACCGCCGCCCATTGGCCCCCCTTCACCCGGGCGCTGTCCGACGCGTCCGGGCGGGCAGGCCTGTCGCTGCGCAACGACCTCGACACGCAGGCCGATGACGGCGTCTACCCGTTGCCGATCAGTGCCGACGTCCGGCGCAGCAGCGTCGCCTACGACTACCTGGACGATGCCGTGCGGGCCCGGCCCAATCTGTGGGTCCGCACGGATGTCGAGGTGCGCCGCCTGTTGTTTGACGGCCACCGCTTCGCCGGTGTGGCGTTGCGCGGGGAAGGGGCTGCGGCCGTGCGCGCCCCGGCGGGCGTGCTCACGGCCGGGGCGGTGTACTCCCCTCACCTGCTGATGCAGTCGGGCGTTGGGAGTGCGGCCGACCTTGCGCGGGTCGGCGGTCCCACGGTGCAGGTGCTGGAAGGCATCGGTGCTGAACTGCAGAACCACGCTTTCGTGCACCTTGGAGCCGTGCTGGCGGCGGGGGCCCGGCAAGACCCGGCGTTGCGCGCCTACGTGCTGGCCTGCGCGAGGCTGTCGTCCCGGCTCGCCGGGGGTGTGCCGGGCGACCTCCTCCTCAGCTTCATCTCCCGCGCAAGCGCCCATCCGAGGGGCAACGGCCTCGGCCTGATCGGCGTGCAGCTCTACGCTCCGCGGTCCCGTGGCCGCGTGGCGGCGCGCGGGCCTGACGCACAGCCCGACATCCTGTTCAACCTGCTCGAAGACGAGGCTGACGCCGCTCGCCTCGTCCTGGGCGCGCGCCAGGCGGCAGGTTTGCTGGCCGATCCTGGGGTGCGCGCCCTCGCGTCCGACCCGTTCCTGGCGCCACGCCGCCTTCCCATCCGGCTGCTGAACAAGCCCGGCCTAGTGTCGAAATCGGCCGGGATGGTTCTGGACCTCCTAACTGCGGCGCCCTCCCGCCTGCGCCGTCCGCTGCTGCGGGCGGGCTTGCCCGGGCTGACGTTCCTCGACGCGCTGCGGACGGAGGACGCATTCAGCTCCGCCGTGCTGGAGTCGGCCGCGCCGATGTTCCACGTCGCCGGCACCTGCGGCATCGGCCGCGCCGTCGATCCCGGCTTGGCCGTGCTAGGCCTGCACGGCCTCTGGGTCGCCGACGCGTCGGTGATGCCCACCATTCCCCGCGCCAACACCAACATCCCGACGATTATGATCGCCGAGAAGGCGGCCGACACGATCAAGGCGGCGTTGCGGTGCTCAGGACGGAGCAACTGATATCGGCGCCCTCTTCGCGGCCACTGGCTATCCTAATCCGACGCACCACGAGTGCGGAATGCAACGGCGTTCTGACAAATTGACCCCGTAACTGTCCGAATCGGTCAAGCACGCCTGTTTCCGCGCGGCTAAGAAAGTGAAGGCGGCCAAGATTGCTACGACGCGTTCCAAAGGAATGAAAGATGCGAAGCGGACAACGCTTTCTTTGCCGAAAGAAGTCCTGGGACCACGGAAGTCGCGTGCTGTGAAATGGGCGACCAGCGAGCTAATCCATTTCGATCGTGTCGCTTCCGCCTGGCTGATCCTGCGCTTCGTCGACCAACAGGCGCAGTTCTCGTTCCACAAGCCTGGCGATCTTCCGCCGGATGCCACGCCGTTCGGAGTGCCCGGCGTCGCACTTGGGTCGCACGATGCCGATGGCACGACATTTGAACGCATCCTACGAACCTATGCGCTGGACGACCCGGCCCTTGTGGTGTTCGGCACGGTCGTTAACTCGCTCGTGAACCACGTTATGCATGACCTCGCGAGCCAGTCCACACCTGCGACAACGGGCCTGCTCGGAGTGGTTGAGGGGATCATGGTTCGAAGCGGCAGCGACGCCGAGTGCCTGGAACGCTCGCTGCCCTTGTACGACGCTCTGTTCGATGGCATCGCAGCGCGCCGGGCCGCCGAAGCGACTACGTCCGAAGGGACAGTGCTCGCATCCACCATCCGTCTCGCAAAGGCCGCTGGCGCCCTCCGGCGAGACGGCTTCGCCTTTTCACTTGACCGCTTCAACGCGGCGCTGGGCGGGGAGGCCGCCTTCAAGCACTGACGGTCGTAGCTGGCCGCGTTGGAGCGGCCGTGCTCCAAAGGAGAAAAGCCCTATGCCAGATACCAATTTCGTCCACCATCAGGACTCGATTGAGCGCGCCGTCGAACGCTTTGCTGGCGCCGGCCTGCGCTGCTCTACCGCGATCGGCGATCGCATCCAGCGCGGCCGGGATGACACCTACCTGGCGGCCGAGCCCCCCGATGCCGTGGTGTTCGCGGCATCGACCGCCGACGTGGTGGCCATTGTCAAAATATGCAACGAACTTTCCGTTCCGATGATCGCGTTCGGCGCCGGCACGTCCGCCGAAGGCCACATTATGGCCCGCAAGGGTGGTGTCTGCATCGATCTCAGCCAGATGAACGAGATCGTATCGGTGTCGGCAGACGATTTCCATTGCACCGTGCAGCCAGGCGTCATCCGGGGCGTGCTGAACGAATACCTGCGCGACACGGGCCTCTTCTTCCCGGTTGACGCCTGCACCGAAGCCAGCATTGGCGGCATGGCCGCCACCCGTGCCTCCGGCACCAATGCCGTGCGCTACGGCACCATGCGGGAGAACGTGGTGTCCATGCAGGTGGTGCTGGCCGATGGACGCATCATCCGTACTGGCAGCCTGGCTCGCAAATCTGCCGCCGGCTACGACCTGACACGGTTGTTCGTCGGCGGTGGCGGCACGCTTGGCATTGTCACCGAACTGACAGTGCGGCTCTACGGCATCCCGGAACACGTGCTGGCGGCAACCTGCAGTTTCCCATCCGTACAAAGTGCGGCCAATGCGGTAAGGGAAATTACCCAGGTTGGCATTCCTATCGGCAAGGTCGAGATCATCGACGAAGCTGCCGTGAAGATGATCAACGCCTATTCCGGCACGTCCTTTGAACCGATGACCCAGTTGTTCTTCGAATTCAGCGGCACGGTTGGAGCAATCGAGGAATATGCCCGGACCGTAGAAGACACCTGCGCCACCCATAACGGCCGGCACTTCTCCCGCGCTGGTAGTCTGGCGGAGCGGAATCGGATGTGGGACGCACGCCACAAGGTCTGGTATGCGGCGCTGGCGGCTAGGCCGGGCTGCAAGGGTTGGTCAACGGACATCTCTGTACCCGTATCACGCATCGCCGAAGCGATCACGCTGACGCACGAAGACTTGGAAAAGCTGCCGTTCCCGGCGCCGATCGTTGGCCATGTCGGTGACGGCAACTTCCACGTTCTCTTTCTCATTGACCTGAACGCGCCTGACGAGATCGCTCTCATGAAGGCGGCCAACGCGCGGATGGTCGAACGCGCGATCGAGATGAATGGCACCTGCACGGGCGAGCACGGCATTGGTTACGTCAAGAACGAGTGGCTCGTCCGTGAGTTCGGCGAGGAAGCTGTAGAACTTATGCGCCAGATCAAGGGCTTGCTGGACCCGAAGGGATTGCTGAACCCGGGCAAGCTCTTCGATGCCTAAGACGTTCGCGGCAGCCGGCTAAGCCCACTCCGTAATGAAGTAAAGTCCTGGTTAACAGGGCCACCAAATCCGAGGAACGTTCATGTGTGACATCGAGAAACGGACACTGCGAAAGATCCGTCGTAACCTGCTCTACTTTCTACTCGCCCTTTACACCGTCAATGTTTTGGACCGCATCAACCTGAGTTTTGCCGCCCTGCGCATGAACGCCCAGCTTGGTTTCAACGCCGAGGTCTATGGCTTCGGAGCCGGCGTGTTCTTCGTCGGATATCTATTGCTGGAAATCCCCAGTAACTACCTCATGAGCCGCTATGGTGGCCGGGTTTGGCTCGCACGGATTGCAATCAGCTGGGGCCTGCTCGCCATTCTGATGGCCTTCGTTTACGATCGCACCAGCTTTTACGTACTGCGCTTTCTGCTCGGTGCCGCCGAAGCGGGGCTGGTGCCGGGTATCCTCTACTTCATCTCGCTCTGGGTTCCTCGGCGCAACCGTGGCGTCGCAATTCTTACCTTCGCGCTCGCTATCCCCGTGTCCGCCATCATCGGGGCGCCGATCTCTGGTTGGTTGCTGACGTGGGACCGTGTCGGCGGCCTGGCAGGCTGGCAGTGGATGTTCGTCGTCGAAGGTATTCCGTCCGTTATCCTCGGCTTTCTGACGCTGCGGGTGCTGGTCGACCGCCCAGCCCTCACTACATGGCTCGAACCGGCGGAGCGGGACTGGCTGACGGCCGAGCTGGCGCGGGAGGATAGCGACGTCGCGGTTCACGGCCTGACCACCTTCTCCGCCGCGTTGCGCGACATCCGGGTCTGGGTTTGCGCCCTGACTTTCTTCTGCATTACCATGACGACTTATGGCCTAACTTATTGGCTGCCTCAGATCGTCAAGGAGTTTGCCGGGTCGTCCGACTTCACGGTAAGCTTGATTTCGGCCATTCCGTTTGTTGGCATGGGCTTGGGCATGTTGCTCACAGGATGGTTGTCCGACCGCGCGGGCGAACGCTCGTTCCATTTTGCAACTGTCGCGATTATGGCAGCTGGCGGCATCCTGATTGCCTGCCTTAGCGGCGATGCTCGGGTCACCCTGTGTGGCATGACGGTCTGCGCCTTCGGTTTGGGGGGAGCTATTGCGGTATTCTGGCCGATCCCGATGAACCTGTTGACAGACACCGCGGCCGTAGGCGGCTTCGCGCTTATCAATATGGCAGGTAACGCCGCAGGCTTCGTTGGCTCCTACATGATCGGGTGGATACGGCAGCATACGAACTCGTTCTCGGCAGCCTTTGGCGTGCTGTCAGCCCTGCTACTGGCGGCAGCGTTGTTGATCATCGGGCTGCGCCTTGCTCAAGGCGCCTCCAGAACGGTCACCATTCGCCGCGCTATCTGACGGACGGAGTAAGACCGCATGGCTACAACTCTCTCGGGACTTACGTTGAAGGGCGATGTGAGTGCCGTTGCCGGCATCGATTACATCCGTAGTAGCATCCTAGTAGAGTTCCGCAACCTGACCCTCTCGCTGAAGCTTGATCCGCTCGCGCTGATGGCAGAGGCAGGTATCGACCCGTGCTTTCTCGATGACCGTAACCTGATGGTCCCCTTGGAGGCGATCGTCACGCTATACGAGGTCAGCGCCCGCGTCTCGGGAATGTCCGATTTCGGCATTCGGCTGGCCGAGGCGCGCGGCTTGCCCGACCTCGGCACCGTCATGCTCATGCTGCGAAAGGAGACGACGGTCGAGGCCGCAGTCACCACCCTGACGCACATCCTGCATTACCATTCCTCGGCGGTTTACCTGTTCCTAGATGAGACGGCGGAGAACCCGATGATTGTGGTGAACATAATCGGCAGGCGCATCGGCCAGTGTCGTCAGGCCATGGAAACCAGCGTTGCCTGCATCACCAGTATTCTGCGGTGGATGCTGGGCGAGACCTGGCGGCCGCTTTCGGTCTCCTTCACCCATGCGCCGATGAGCTGCACCGCACGCCACGAGCGCTTCTTCGGCTGTCCGATCGACTTTCGGCAGGACGTAAACTCCATCTCTCTGTCCGCGGCCGATCTGAAGCGAGCGCTGCCATTGGACATGCCTCTACCGCGTCAGATCCAGGGCCAGTCCCAGCGCGACCCCTATCTCTCGCAGCGGCAACTGAATGTTTACGAAGCTACCAAACTCATCGCTATGAGCTTGGCGGATGGCCAGTCAAGCGCGTCCGGGCTGGCCCGGCAACTCGGAATCACTGTTCGTACCCTTAACCGCCACTTGTCGCAGGCGGGCACCAACTATTCCGCGGTGCAAGATGCGGTCAGGCGGCGATGTGCGATCCAGTATCTGATGGAAACGGACCGGCCAGCATCCGATGTTGCCGGCCTTGTCGGTTTTGGAAGTTTGAGCGCATTTAGCCGTTGGTTCAACGGCGCGTTCGGCTCCGCTCCGAGCGTTTGGCGCTGCAAGCAGTTTTCATGAGATCGCCTATCTTTGAAACTGTTTTATCGCGAGTGTGGGATATGATTGAAAATCATGCTGCAAGCACTGCCTAACTAGGGCACGACTTAATAAAGCAAAGTCACTCTTCCCCGACCCGGGCAGGTGTGAAGCCGTCATACGTGCTGGATTGAAGGCCAGCATCAATGGGTCACCACACCGGATTTTTAATCCGAGGTGGTACCGCCTGGTTGGACAGGTTGGCGGCCGAGTTAAGCTTGGTTCTGGTTACCCTTAGGCCGCCAGTCTCTCCACTGTGCACGACGGGGCTGGACTTGATGGTGATGGTCTCTTGCTTCCTTCCTACTTGTCTTCTTGCACCTGCGCTTCGGACAGGTTTTCTTCCAAACCATCGCGCGCTGCTTCGGCCTTCAGGTCCATCGGTGCAGGTTCTAAAACGGCCACTCCAGGGGGCACGGCATCACCAGGATCGATCACGTTCTTGCGCCCGGGCGGCCGCCCTCGCCGGCTTTGCTTCGCCTCCCCCTCTTGAACGGCAGGAGTTGCGGTCTTGGCTGCCTCTCCCTGAAGGTGCTCGACCTGAGCCTCCAATTTGGCGATCCGGCGCTCGGCCAGTTTCGCGGCACGGCTCGCTTCGCGACCTTTCGCCTGCAGTGCTGTCTTGGCCGCCTGAAGCTCTTCCATAACAGCGGCAGGATCCACCGCCCGGGCCGCCTCCTCTTGGGCCTGCGCGACCTGCTCCTCCAGTTCGGTGATGCGGCGCGCTGCAGCCTTTGCCGCACGGTTCCCCTCGCGGCTTTTAGCCTTCAGCGTCGCATTCTCTGCCTCGAGCTTCTCGATGTGCGCCCGCAGCTCGCCCTTGCTCGGGGGCGGTACGCGCGTTGGGGCCGCTTCTGGCGTCGCGACCGCTGCCGGCCTGTCACGGCCCGAGGTGGTCGTCACCGCCGCAGCCGGGGTTGGGACAGAACGGGCCGCCCGTGCCTTGGTCGGGGTCGATGCACCCGGTGCGAGGTCCACATCGGCGGACCGGCGCTTGGCGCGGACTGGCGCCATGGCCGTCGCAGCTGGTTTCGTCGCCGTCGTCTTCGTGGGTCGCGCCACT
>CAXTJM010000018.1:0-69085 GCA_964244585.1 uncultured Acetobacteraceae bacterium
GACGCCGCCAACATATCCCTTCCTCAACAGATTTACTTGTCAATGAACAACTTCCTTTCGGAAGCACTGGCGGGCTGCCCCGTCAGTGGAGGCGGGTTCTAGAGGCCAGAACCGGTTGTGTCAACGAGAAGACAGGGATGTCGCACGCGGCTTGTGGGATGCAGCCATGCGCCAAAAGCTTGCTCGCATTTCCCGGTTCGGAATTCCGGAGTGAGGGGTCAAACCGCCTGGCTTACCAGCCCTCTTCCGCGGAAGAGGGCTTCTGCAAGTCAGGTTGAAAGGTCTCGCTAGGCTGCTTCCGCCAACCGTCCGTTGATGACGAGACCATCGCGATCCGCGCTCACGTGCACGGTCTCACCATCGTGGATCGTGCCATCCAGCAATTGTCCAGCCAGCGGATTTTGCAGGCTGCGTTGAATCACCCGCTTCAGCGGCCGGGCGCCGTATACCGGGTCATACCCGGCTTCTCCGAGCCAGAGCGTCGCACGCTCATCCAGCTCCAGCATGATATGGCGGTCGGCCAGCAATTCCCGCAGCCGCGCCAGCTGGATGCGCACGATGCTTGCCATGTCGGCGCGTTGCAGTCGATGGAACAGCACGATCTCGTCCAGCCGGTTGAGGAACTCCGGCCGGAAATGATCGCGCACCGCTCGCATCACCTGGGCCTGCACCAGCGCCGTGGTGTCGCCATCCGGCTGGGACGCCAATACGTCGCTCCCGAGATTCGAGGTGAGCACGATGATGGTGTTGCGGAAATCCACCGTGCGGCCCTGCCCGTCGGTCAGCCGGCCATCATCCAGCACTTGCAACAGGATGTTGAAGACGTCCTCGTGCGCCTTCTCCACCTCATCGAACAGGATCACCTGGTATGGCCTGCGCCGCACCGCCTCGGTCAACACGCCGCCCTCGTCATAGCCGACATAGCCGGGCGGCGCGCCGATCAGGCGGGAGACGGCATGCTTCTCCATGAACTCGCTCATGTCGATGCGCACCATCGCGCGGTCGTCGTCGAACAGGAACGAGGCGAGCGCCTTGGTCAGCTCCGTCTTGCCGACGCCGGTCGGCCCCAGGAACAGGAACGACCCGATCGGCCGGTTCGGGTCCTGCAACCCGGCGCGAGCCCGTCGCACGGCGTCGGAGACGGCCTTCAATGCCTCCTCCTGCCCCACCACCCGGTGGCGCAGTTCATCCTCCATCCGGATCAGCTTGGCCCGCTCACCCTCCAACATCCGATCCACGGGCACGCCCGTCCACCGGCTCACTACGCCGGCGATCTGGTCCTCGGTCACCGCCTCGTTCACCAGCTTGCCGTCGGACTGTGCGGCCACAATCTGCTGCTGGAGCTGCGGGATAACACCGTACATCAACTCGGAGGCGCGGCCCAGGTCGCCACGCCGTTGCGCGCCCTCCACTTCGCTGCGGGCCGCGTCCAGCTGCTCCTTCAGCTTCTGCGATCCCGCAAGGCGGTCCTTCTCGGCCTGCCACGCCGCGGTCATCGCGTTCGACCGCTCCTCGATGTCCGACAACTCGTGCACCAGCTTTCCCAGCCGCTCTTGCGACGCCGGGTCCTCCTCGCGCTTCAGGGCCTCCCGCTCGATCTTGAGCTGCAGCATGCGGCGGTCGAGTTCGTCCAGCGCCTCGGGCTTGCTGTCCACCTGCATGCGCAGGCGGCTCGCCGCCTCGTCCATCAGGTCGATCGCCTTGTCCGGCAGGAAGCGGTCGGTGATGTAACGGTTGGACAAGGTGGCGGCGGCCACCAGGGCGCCGTCGCTGATGCGCACGCCGTGATGCAGCTCGTATTTCTCCTTGATGCCGCGCAGGATGCTGATGGTGTCGGCGACCGACGGCTCGCCCACGAATACGGGCTGGAAGCGGCGCGCCAAGGCGGCGTCCTTCTCCACATGCTTGCGATACTCGTCCAGCGTGGTGGCGCCGATGCAGTGCAGCGCCCCGCGCGCCAGTTCCGGCTTCAGCAGGTTGGAGGCGTCCATCGCACCGTCTGCCTTCCCGGCGCCGACCAACGTGTGCATCTCGTCGATGAACAGCACCACCTCGCCGGCCGCACCCTCGATCTCCTTGAGCACGGCCTTCAGCCGTTCCTCGAATTCGCCGCGATACTTGGCGCCTGCGACCAACGCGCCGAGGTCGAGCGCCATCAGGCGCTTGTTGCGCAGCGCCTCCGGCACGTCGCCGTTGACGATACGCAGCGCCAGACCCTCGACGATGGCCGTCTTGCCGACGCCGGGCTCGCCGATCAGCACCGGGTTGTTCTTGGTGCGGCGGGCGAGCACCTGGATGGTGCGTCGGATCTCCTCGTCGCGGCCGATCACCGGGTCAAGCTTGCCTTCGCGGGCGACGGCGGTGACGTCGCGGGCGTATTTCTTCAGCGCGTCGAAATTGTCCTCAGCGGTGGCGCTGGTCACCTTGCGGCCCTTGCGGATGTCGGCGACCGCCTTTTCTAACGCCTGGGGCGTGGCGCCGGCCTGGCGCAGGGCGCGTGCGCCGGGCCCATCGGCGGCGGCGAGCGCAAGCAGCAGGCGATCCTGCGCAACGAAATCGTCGCCTGCCTTGGCGGCGTCACGCTCCGCCGCATCCAAGGCACGGACGAGGTCAGGCGTGACCTGCGGCTGCCCGGCACCGCCGCCTTCGACCCGCGGGTTGCGGGCGACCTCGGCGTTGATGGCAGCCTGCGCCGCCTTCGGGTCGGCCCCGGCCGCACGCAGCAACCCGGCGGCGGCACCCTGCTCATCATCCAGCAGGGCCTTGATCAAGTGCTCCGGCGTGATGCGCTGGTGGTACTCACGCATGGCGATGGTCTGTGCCGCCTGCAGGAAACCGCGAGCACGTTCGGTAAATTTCTCGATGTTCATCTGTGTCCCTTTCGATCAGGCGACAAGGCTGTGGCGCGTCCCTAATCAGGCGACGCAGCTGCATCGGGAAGTGGCCATGTCGGCCGCGTGACTCAAGGGGATGGCCGGCCTTCGGAGTTGGAAAATCGGTAAGGCCCAGGCTACTTGGCTGGCACCTGGCCGACCGCCACTTCCACATTGACCTTCATGCTGCCGAACGCCCCCGGAGGCCCCAGGAAGCTGCCAGACACCGGCACCGCCTGCTGGGGCGTACGGGCCACGCTGACGCGGATCAGGTTGCGGCCGGCCACCCACCCGTTGGTGGGATCGAACTCCACCCATCCTGCCCCTGGCAGGTAGACCTCCACCCAGGCATGCGTCGCGCCGCCGCCGATGACCGGCTCATCCGAGGCGACCAACCTTTCATCATACAAGTAGCCACTGACGAACCGCGCCGCGAGGCCGAGCGAACGCACCGCCTCCATCATGAACACGGTGAAGTCCCGGCATGCCCCGGCACGGATCGCCAGCGTCACCAACGGGTCGTTGGTGCCCTCGGCCTGCCGCCCCTCGTAGCGGAACTGGGACCGGATCGCCTGGGTCATGGCGGTGAGCATCGCCATCGTGCCGGTTGGGCCGCCCGTGGCGAGGAACTGGTGCGCCCAGGCATCCACGACTCGATCCGGGTCGTCGTAATGCCGCTCGATCGAGCGGGCGAGGTCGGGCACCTCCGTCGACGTGTAGCTGAACGGGAACGTCTCCGCCCGGGGATCCAGCGGCAGATCGGCGCGGGTCGGATAATGATGCAGGTCGAGCGTCGACACCACGGCTAGATGGTCCACCATCCGGTCACGCGGGAATGCAAGGTAGCAGACGGAATTGCCGAACACGTCATGCGCCCAGCGTGTGGACAGGGCGGGCGGCGAGACCGCCAGCCTGGTCTCCAGCAACCGCAAATCGTGGCTGTCACGCGGCCGGAGCATCAGCCGATGCGAGAGCAGGCTCACCGGCTCCTTGTAGCGATACTCCGTCTCATGGATGACACGGACCCGTGGCACTCAGATGACGTGGAAAATCAGGAGGAGGATGATGATCGGAATGGGGATCCCGATCAACCACAACAGGATGCTGCGCATCGCCTAAACCTCCATTACGCCTAGCCCCAATCGCAAACGCAAAGCTTGCAGCCCAGGTTTCCGTCATAGCCATGGCTTGCAAGGCTGATACACGTTTGAGGTTAAGCAACCTCGAACGAACACGCCCTGCATGGCAGAGCGTGGCCGCTATTGTTGTGCCTACGCCCAAACTTTGCGCCGCAGCCGTCCGATCCGGCCGAGCCCGGCAAGCCGGCGATCAAGGAACGCCAATGTCGCCGCATCGTCGTCGCTGTCGTCGCGCAGCCAGAACAGCAGTGTCGCACCATAAACACCGGCCAGGATCGCCCGCTTGCTATACCAACTCCAGTCGGCGCTGCGGTCGCCGGCCGCATGCCAGAGCGCGTCCACCGTGCGGGCGGTCACCCGTGCAGAGGCGGCAGGGTGGGCCGCCAGGATGGCCACCCCTCGGCGGACTGCCTCCCTAGCCGGACGGGTAGCGGCCAGGCGGCCGGCGATCGCGCCGTGGACGCGGTCGGCAAGGCGGTCGCCCAGGGCCGCCGGCATGCGGCGATCGGCCAGGTCGCACCAGCTTTCCACCATGTCGACCGGGCCGCCAGGAAACAGCAAATCCGCGTCCGGCCCAGCGACCGCCTGCAATCCGACCAACGTCCAACCCGGAAACGGCACCGCGGCGACCAACGCGTCGAGCGCTGCGTCGCGCCCATCCGTGCGCTCGGGCGGCATCACGCCCCGGCCCGGGACAGTTCCTCGTTGAAGCCGAACTGGCGGAAATCGTTCATGCGCATGGGGTAGAGGATCCCGTCAAGGTGGTCGTACTCGTGCTGCACAACCCCGGCATGGAAGCCGCCGACCTCGGCGCCCACCGGGTTGCCGTCACAATCCACCCCGCTATAGCGCACCCTCGCCCAACGCGGTACGGCCGCCCGCATGCCGGGGATGGAGAGGCAGCCCTCCCAGCGCAGCACGCGCTCCTCGCCGGCAGGCTCGACGGTGGGATTGATCACCACGGTATTGCCGACCGGGATATCGTCCGGCACATCGCTGGCCCGCACCGGCTGGACGCGGAATACGAACAGCCGCAGCGGGACATGCACCTGCGGCGCGGCCAACCCGGCGCCCGGCGCGTCCTCCATCGTCTCCATCATGTCCTCCACGAGGCGGCGGATCTCAGGCGCCCCGGGGTCTGCAACCGGCTCCGCCCGTTGCAGCAGCACAGGGTGGCCCATGCGGGCAATCTTCAGGATGGCCATGGCTCGTCCCTGACTGGGGTTGCGAAAGGCTTTGGCGAGAGACAAAGGCCATGCTATAGCGCCCGCTCCGCAGTTTCATAGCTTGGCGGAAGCCCTTTATCACGTCCGCCGATGCAACTCGTCGGGCGCAGCCGCAGGAGAAGGCAGCGAGTGCAGGTTCTGGTTCGTGACAACAATGTCGATCAAGCGCTCAAGGCGCTCAAGAAGAAGATGCAGCGCGAAGGAATTTTTCGCGAGATGAAGCTGCGCCGGCATTTCGAGAAGCCGTCCGAACGTCGCGCCCGCGAAGCTGCCGAGGCTGTGCGCCGCGCCCGCAAGATGGAGCGCAAGCGCCTGGAACGCGAGGGCTTCTAACCAGCAGCCCTTCGAAGCGAGGCATGGTCGCGAGCGGCCGTCGCCCGGCTTCGACAAGGGCCTAGAATACGGCGACGCAGATAAGTCCGACAACCATCAGCGCGCCGCCGATGAGCCGGCCAATACCGGCGGTGTGCTGCTCAAATCCCACCAGGCCGTAATTATCCAAGGCGATGGACGTTATAACGGCAGCCGACACCGTCAATCCCGTGAACAGGCCCGCCCCCAGCTGCCCCGGCGCGATCAGCATCGACAAGATATAAATCGCGCTGATTGCTCCGCCGCACCAGCCCCACCAGGGCACCTCGCGTAGCTGACCCATCGTGATGGGCTTGCCGAAGATCAGCGCGCCTATGGCCAGGACGGCGATCGAGATTAGCGAGAACAGGATTGCGGCCCACCAAGGCCCGCCTAACGTCTTGGTCAGCTTCGCATTGGCGCCGGACTCGATGGAGGTAAGCGCCCCGGCGACGGCTACGAAGACATACAGGAGCGCTTTCACCCTGGCGGAACGTGTGGCCCGCCAGTCTGGTTCGCGCAGACCCTGTCAAGACGTCGGTACATCGCAACCATCATTCGGTGCATTCTGGCCCGGCTCCACCGTCACATCGAAGCTTGCCTCCGCCAGCACGCGCGGTCCCTGGCTGATGGTGAACGTCCATCGACCGGCGACGAGCGCCCAAGGCTCCTCCAGCGTGTATCCCGTATAGGACCAATGGCCTGCATCGACGCCGCCGATGTTGGTCTCCGTCGTGCTCGTACGCCCGTCGGGTAAGGTCCAAAGCGGATGCTGCAACTGGATCGTCACTGGCGCGACGTCGCCGGGCGGCAGGTTCGCCGCGCGGAATTCCAAGCCGAACTGCCGGCAGTAAACCCCGGTGACGTCGCTGCCGAGGTGTACGAAGCGGGGCGCGCGCACCGGAGTGCTGCCGACGACGTTGCCGGGCCGCGGCGGCTCCGCCGGTCCGGCCTCCTGCGCCACCACCTCCCCCAGCCGCCCAACCTGGAGCACCAACGGGTCCGCCCGAGCCGGCAGCCCCGCGAGCAGGAACCCGGCGAGCAGCAGGCAACCGCTGTTCGACGCCGCCGCCATCGCTCAGCGATCCGTCAGTCGGAATTCGATCCGGCGGTTCTTGGCGTTTGCGTCGGGACCCTCCGTGCCGTCCAGCGGCTGGTATTCGGCAAACCCGGTAGCCGCCAGGTGAGTGGCTGGAACCCCCTCGGCGATCAGCAGCTTGACCACGTTGATCGCGCGCTGGGACGACAGCTCCCAGTTGGAGGCGAACGCACCGCCGCGTTGAACCGGCAGCCGGTCCGCATGGCCGTCGACCCGCATGATCCAGGGCAGGCCGCTCGGGATCTCCGCCGCCACCTGCTTGATGGTGCCGGCAAGCGCGCCGATCTGGTCCTGGCCGGCCTGCGTCAGATCCGCGCTGCCGACGGGGAACAGCACCTCCGACTGGAACACGAACCGGTCACCCACGATCTGCACGCCGGGCTTGTTGGCCAGCACCTCGCGCAAACGGCCGAAGAACTCGCTGCGGTAGCGCTGCAACTCTTCCACCTTGGAGGCGAGCGCCGTGTTCAGGCGGGACCCGAGATTGGCGATCTGCACGTCCTTCGCCTTGTCCGCCTGGTCGGACAGATCCAGAGCCGCGGACACCTGCGCCACCTGCGCCCGCAGCTGGGCGACCTGCTGGTTCATCAGCGCGATCTGGGCGCGGGCGGAATCGGACAGCTTCTGCTCGTCGGCCAATTGCGCGGCCACCGCCGCGCGGGCTTGCTGCTCCGTGACGGATTTGGCTGCCGCCATCCGGGCCTGGGCCTCCAACTCGTCGCGCAGCGCGGTCAGCGCATTCACCTGGTCGGTCAGCTTGGCCAGGTCGGCCAGCTTCGCCTCCACCGTCGCCTTGTCCGCCGCGACCGTGCGATCCAACTCTGCCCTCGCCGCGGCGAGTTGCCGCTTGGCATCGGCCAGTTGAGCCGCCAGCCCGGCCGCATCCTGCCCGGCGGCGTCGCTGCGACTGGCGGCGGACGCCAGTTGCTGCTGAAGCAACTGGTTGCGCGCGGCACTCCCCTGGCCCTGGGCGGAGGCATCGGCCAGCTGCGCGGCGAGCCGGGTCCGCTCGGCCTGCAGGGAATCCCGTTGGGCTGCCGCGTCCGCCAGTTGCTGGTGCAACGTCGACACTTGCGCGTCAAGCTGGTCGCGTGCGCTGCCCGCCGCCTTTACCTCGGCCGTCAGGCTGGCGACGGAGGCCTGCAACTCGCTGCCCCGGCCGCGTTCCAGGGACAGCATGTCGGTGAGTTCCGCCATTTGCCGGTTCAGCCGGTCGAGCGCCCGGTCCTTGCCGGAGAGCGCCACCGACAGGAACGCCTGCGCCAGCACGAAGACCAGCAAGACGAAGATGATGACCATCAGCAGCGTGGACAGCGCGTCTACGTAGCCGGGCCAAGGGTTCAGCGCCTCCCCGCCGCCGCCGCGCCTGCGCAGGCTCATGGCGGCTTGGCGGCCATGCCGGCAATGGTGCGCGTCAGCACGCGGATCTCGTTGCGCAGATCCGCGGTGGTCTGGGCGCGGCCTTGTTCCATTTCGCCCGCCAGCCGGCTGAGGAACGCCTCGATATTGCGCAGGTGTCCGCGCGACTGGTCATCGCCCCCCCGCTCGCCCAACCGCTGCAGGGCCGGGGCGAGGGTGGACTGCGTCTCCGCGATCCGCAGCATCAATTGCTGATTGGTGCGCATCGAATCCGCCAATTGGCCGATGCGCTCGCCCAACGCGGTGATCGCCTGGTTCGCCTGCACCCGCCCCTCTTCGCCGCGCACCAGGATGCGCTGGAGGTTCTCCATGTTCTCCGCCGTCTGCTCCAGCAACGCCTGCACGTAGACCGGGACCGACGCCTCCCCCTCGCCGCCCAGCACGCCGGATGACAGGCGCGTCAAGCCGGCCAGCCACTCCTCCAACTCGTTGAAGAAGCGGTTCTGCGCTTGCCCGGCCGTGAGGTCGAGGAAGCCCAGCACCAGGGCGCCGGCCAGGCCAAGCATGGAGGAGGAAAACGCCGTTCCCATGCCGGTCAGCGGCTTCGACAGGCCGCTCTTGAGCTGCTCGAACAACGCGTTGATGTCGCCGGAGCCGACCGACATGCCGTTGATGACCGCCGCCACCGCGCCGACCGTCAGCAGCAGGCCCCAGAACGTGCCCAGCAGCCCCAGGAAGATCAGCAGCCCGGTCATGTAGCGCGACAGCTCACGGCTTTCGTCCAGGCGGCTGGCGAGGCTGTCGAGCAGCGAGCGCATCGCCGGCGCCGAGAGCGTGAAGCGGTCCGTCCCCTTGGTCGAGCGCTGCGCCATCATGGAAGCCATCGGCGCCAGCAACACCGGCGGCGGCAACCCGGCCAGGCGGGCGCGCGACTGCTGGAACGTCTCCACCCAGCGCACTTCCGGCGCCAGCCGGATCACCTGGCGCAGGTTCCAGCCGATGCCCAGGAACAGCACCAGCAGGATCAGCGCGTTGAGTAACGGGTTGCTCTCGAACGCGACGAGCAAAGCGCCGGACAGGACCCCCGCCACCACGGCCACCGCCAGCAGGAACGCCACCATGCGGACCAGATAGGTGGCAGGGCGCGTCATCTCAGGGGGTCGCTGCCGGGGTGGTGGCGAGCAGCAGGTCCACCCGGTCGGACGGCGCGTCACTCCCCGCCGGGCCGGGCGAGGCGCCGAGCGCACGGGGGTAGATCCGGGTCGAGACGATGCCGTCGCTGATCAGGATCGCGCGTATGGCAAGCGCGCGCGCCAGGGACAGCCGGCGCGGGGTGGAGGGATCATCCGGCACCCCGGCGGCGAAGGCATAGACGTTGAGGTCGGTCCCCGGCTCCGCTTTCACCGTGTCCGCGAAGCTGCGGACGGCGCCTTCCGTAGACCCACTCATGTCGGCGACCCCGGCGCCGAAGGTGACGCGGATGCCGCCCTTGATCTGCGACACGTCGCCCGGGGCGTTCGGAACGATCGGCACGGGCGGCGGCGGCGCTACCGGGCGGGCCGGCGGCACGACCGGCGGCGGCAGCGCCGCGCCCGATGGCGGCGCCGCCGGCACGGTGGGCGGCAGGCCCGGACGCAGGTTGGCGGTGTGCGGACTGGACGGCGCTGCCCGGGCCGGTGCGGCCGGATGCACCGGATGGGCGGGATGACGCGGCTGCGGCCGTGCGCCAGGCTTCGCAGGCGCCGCCGCGGCGTGGGCAGGAGGCGACGCGGGCTGCAAACGATCCAGCGCACCATTGTTCACGCTCACCTGAGCGAACGCGGTGCCCGGAAGCAGGAGGGCGGCGAGCAGGGCTGGGCGGGTCACTCGCGGATGATACCCCGCCATGCGGAAGCCAGCTACCCGGGCCAACGGGTCAGGCTGCGCGTGAGGCGGCGACGCCCTCGGCCACCACCTCCAGCAGCTTGGGGTGCAGATGCGGGTTGGCGGCGACGATGTCGATCCCAGCCACGTCCATGACGAGGTCGCCGCCCGCCGTGTCGGTGGCGTAGCCGCCCGCCTCGCGCACGATCAATGCCCCCGCAGCCACGTCCCACGGCTTGGGTCCCAGTTCCCAATACCCGTCATAGCGGCCGGCCGCGACCCAGGCGAGGTCCAGCGCCGCCGCCCCGAAGCGGCGGATGCCGGCCACGACCGGCATCAGCGTGCCGAGCGTCCGTGCGAAGGCCAGGCGGCGCGCGGCGGGAACGGCAGCGAACGGGATGCCGGTGGCGAACAGCGCATCCTTGATCTCCCGCCGGCCGGAAACGCGGAGCCGGCGCTCGTTCAAGAAGGCGCCGACACCCTTCTCGGCCCAGAACATCTCGTCGTTCACCGGGTTGTAGATGCAGCCGGCCACGATCTCGCTGCCGGCATCGCTGCGGCGCTCCAGCGCCACGCTGATGCACCAATGCGGCACGCCGTGCAGGTAATTGGTGGTTCCGTCCAGCGGGTCGACGATCCAGCGCCACGTCCAGTTGGCGCTGCCTACCATGCCGCCTTCCTCCAGCAGGAAAGCATAACCCGGGCGGGCGCGCTCCAACTCGGTGCGGATGGTCTGTTCGGCGCGAAGGTCGGCTTGGCTGACGAAGTCGCCCGGCCCCTTCACGCTGACCTGAAGCTGCTCCACCTCCGCGAAGTCGCGCACCAGGCGGCGCGATGCCTTCTGCACGGCGTTCTGCATCACCGTCATGTGGGGGGAGAGTTGCAGGGCCATGCCGCTAGCCCTTCGAGCGCTCCACGTAGCTGCCATCCTCGGTCTTCACCACGATGCGCTCCCCCGTCTCGATGAAGGGCGGCACCAGGGTCTTCACCCCGTTCGACAGCTTGGCGGGCTTGTAGGAGCTGGCGGCAGTCTGCCCCTTCACCACCGGGTCGGCTTCCTCGACGGTGAGGATCACGGTGGCGGGCAGGTGGATGCCGACCGGCTCGCCTTCGACCGTATCGACCTCGACCTCCATGTTGTCCTGCAGGAAGGCGACCTGGCTGCCGAGGATCTCGGCCGGGATCATCGCCTGCTCGAACGTCTCGGGGTCCATAAGGACCAGGTTGTCGCCGTCGGTGTAGGAATAGGTGTAGTCCTTGGTGTCGGTCATCAGCCGCTCGACCGTATCGGCGGTGCGCCACCGCTCGTTGGTCTTGTTGCCGGTCTTCATGTTGCGCATCTCGACCTGGATGAACGCGCCACCCTTGCCCGGCGTGATGATCTGCTGCTTGAGCACGGTCCAGCGATTGCCGTCGTGCTCGATCACCTGGCCGGCGCGGATCAGGTTGGCCTGCTGCTTCATGGTCTCTCGGGCTCTTGCGGGGTTCGAAGCGCGGAGGTCTACAAGGTGCCAGCCGGTGCGGCAAGCACATGGCGCCCGCCCGCAGGGTCGCGCACGACGTGACCGTCCAGGTAATCGGGCCCGACCGGGACCTTGCCATGGCCGCCCGGGATGTCCAGCACGTAGGTGGGCCAGGCCAGCCCGGTCACCCGCCCGCGCAGGGCTGCCAGCAACGCACGGCCTTCCGCGAGCGGCACGTGGAAGCGCGCCGTGCCGGGCGCCGGGTCGAGCTGGTGCAGGTAGTATGGCTTGACGCGGGCGGCGAGCATGGCGCGGAACAGGGCTTCCAACGCGGGCGCCGAATCGTTCACCCCGCGTAGCAGCACGGATTGGCCCAGCAGCGGCACGCCGCGCCGGGTGACGGCATGCAGCGCCGCTATCGCCGCCGGCGTGAATTCCCGCGCGTGATTGGCATGAACCACCAGCCAAAGCGGCTTGTCCGTCTCCAGCACCGGCGTCACGGCCTGCAATTGCGCCGGATCGGCCACCGGCACGCGCGTATGGATGCGCAAGATCTGGATATGCGGGATCGCGTCCAGCGCCTTGAGGATGCCGCCGAGCCGTCGAGGCGACAGCAGCAGCGGATCGCCGCCCGTCAGGATGATCTCGGTGATGGCCGGGCGCGCCCGCAGCCAATCCAGCGCACCGGCAAGCTGCGCGTCGGACAGCAGGCCGCCCGCGGGACCGACATGCTCGCGGCGGAAACAGAACCGGCAATACACCGGGCAAACCAGCAGCGGCTTCAGCAAAGCGCGGTCGGCATAGCGGTGCACGATGCCCGGCACGGGGGACAGCGCGTCATCCCCGATCGGGTCGGCCCGCTCATGCGGCGCGGTTCGCAGCTCGTCCGGATGCGGGATGAACTGGCGGCCGATCGGATCGTCCGGATCGGCGATCAGCGCGGCCAGCGTTGGCGGCACCGCGACGGCGTAGCGCTCCCCCACCCGGTCCAGCACCGCCCGGTGCTCGGCCGGCACCAACCCGGCGGCAACCAGGGCGGCTGCGTCACGCAGCGTGTGGGCAGGAAGGGCGCCATCCGGCATGGTGGCGGCGTGTAGTCCCGGAGCCTGCATGCCGCAACCATCCTGGCATCCCGACCAGTTCGGCGCCCGCCTGCCCTTTCTGCGCCGGCGCGCCCGATTGGCCCAGGCGACGCGCGCCTTCTTCGACGCGCGCGGCTATATGGAGGTGGAGACGCCCTATGCCGTGCCCGTGCCTGGCGAGGACGTGCATCTGCGTGCCTTCCGCACCGAGCAGGTGGGCACTGACGGCGCCCGCACCCCGCTCTGGCTGCACACCAGTCCGGAATTCGCCATGAAGACGCTGCTGGTGGCGGGCGCCGGCCCGATCTTCCAGCTCGCCCGGGTCTGGCGCAACGAGGAAGGCAGCGACACCCATGCCGCCGAATTCACCATGCTGGAATGGTATCGCCCCGGCGCGTCGCTCGCGGCGCTGATGGACGAGACGGAAGCCCTGCTCCGTGCCGTCCTGCCGCCGGTGGTGCAATGCCGCGGCATCCAGACCGCCCTCGCCCCGTTCGAACGGCTGAGCATGGCCGAGGCGTTCGCGCGCTGGGCCGGCGTGGATGTCCTGGGTACCGCCGGCGACGCCGGGGCACTGGCCGGGCAGGCCGGCATCCGGTTGCGGGATGGCGAGACCTGGGAGGATCTGTTCTTCCGTCTGCTGCTGGACCGGGTGGAGCCGCATCTGGGCCGGACCACGCCCACCTTCCTGACCCAGTGGCCCGCCGAACAGGCTGCCCTTGCCCGCCGCGACCCGGACGAGCCGCGGGCGGCGCTGCGGTTCGAGCTGTTCGTCTGCGGCATGGAGCTGGCGAACGCGTTCGAGGAACTGACCGACGCGGCGGAGCAACGCGCCCGCTTCGCCGCCGACCGTGCGCGGCGGGAGGCGCTGTACGGCAGCGAGTGGGAAACGGACGAGCGCTTTCTCGCGGCGTTGGCGCATGGCATGCCGCCGGCAAGCGGCATCGCCCTGGGTTTCGACCGCCTGGCGATGCTTGCGGCGGGGGCGGATCGGATCGAGCAGGTGACGTGGCTGCAGCCTGGTTGCTAGCGCATCTGAAGGGCAGAGCCCCGGATTTGCCGGCTCATCCCGGCCGCGTTGGCTCCCCCAGCCCGCGCATTGACCGAGTTGGAGGACGTCCCTATTCAATCCGTTGCGGCCGGTCGGGGCGTGGCGCAGCCTGGTAGCGCGCCTGTTTTGGGTACAGGAGGCCCCCGGTTCGAG
Source organism: uncultured Acetobacteraceae bacterium (assembly GCA_964244585.1). Classification (GTDB taxonomy): domain Bacteria; phylum Pseudomonadota; class Alphaproteobacteria; order Acetobacterales; family Acetobacteraceae; genus LMUY01. The sequence continues at coordinate 13,660 of CAXTJM010000018.1, forward strand.
TCCGGGCGCCCCGACCATCTCCCGTCGAACCGCCACGCAACGATTACCGGCCCATCCACGCGGCGGCGGCGAGCGGCATGGGCTGGGCAGAGTGGAACCAGTGCCCCTAGGATGCTGCCCATCGACAGTCCGGCCGGACCGCGGCTTGGGGGCCAGTTCCCGATCAAGCCCCGCGGTGTGCGCCACCGAACCCCAATGCCAGGAGCCGCCATGACCCGCCCTCGCCTGACCGCCCTCGCCCTCATGTGCCTGCTTGTCCCCGGCGCACGGGCGGCCGGCTTGCCCGAGGCCATTCAGCAATCCGGCACGCTGCACCTGAGCGTCAACGCAACCTACGCACCCATGGAGTACCATGACCCGGCCAGCAACGACCTGACCGGGCTGGACATCGACCTGGCGAACGCACTGGCCAAGAAGCTGGGGGTCAAGATCGTCTGGAGCGACGTGGCCTTCGAGCAGCTCATCCCCTCGTTGCAGACCGGCCGGTCCGACTTCATCATCAGCGGCTTCTCGGATCGGGCATCCCGTCGCGAGATCGCCGATTTCGTCGACTACCTCACCACCGGCCCGCAATTTTTCGTCTTGTCCGGCAGTCCCGCCAAGGCGGAAATCGACCTGTGCGGCATGAAGGTCGGCACCGTCCGCAGCACGTCTTTTCCGATCGAGATCGACAAGTGGAGCAAGGCGGATTGCGAGGCCGCCGGCAAGCCGGCCGTGCAGTACGTGCCGGGCGAGAACAGCATCGACGTGCGCAACCAGCTCAAGCAAGGCCGGATCGACGGCGCCGTGCAGGGTAGCGAGACGCTGCCCTATGCGCAGGCCAACGAGCCGGACAAATATCGCATCGTCGGCAAGCCCATCTCGTACGGCGACCAGGGCATCGCCTTCCGCAAAACCGACACGGCCTTGCGCGACGCCGTGACGGATGCGCTGCGCGGGCTGATCGCGGACGGGAGCTACCAGGCCGTCCTGGCAAAATACGGCCTGGGCGCCAACGCCGTCACCGAGCCGATGCTGAACGCCTCGGCGCAATGAGCGTCGGCGGCGTGGCCGAGGCATTCCCCGATCTGTCGGGCCTGCCGGTCGCCCGCCGCCTGCACTGGGGCCGTTGGCTCGCCGCCGGATCGATGGTGGCCGTGCTGCTGCTGCTGGCCCGCGCCTTTGCCGGCGGGCAGATCGAGTGGGCCTATGTCGGCCGCTTCCTCACCGTGCCCGTCATCTTGCATGGCATCGCGAACACCGTGGTGATGGCGGTGCTCGCCATGGCGCTCGGAATCGTGCTCGGCATCGGCGTCGCGGTCATGCGGCTTTCGCCCAACCCGGTGGTGGCGTCGGTGGCCGCCGGGTACACCTGGCTGTTCCGCGGCACGCCGCTGATCCTGCAATTGCTGCTGTGGTACAACCTGGCGCTGGTGTTCCCCACCATCGGCGTTCCGGGCCTCTGGTCCGGTCGCGCCGTCGACATCATGACGCCGTTCCTGGCCGCATTGCTCGGCCTGGGCATCAACCAGGGCGCCTACACCTCGGAGGTGGTGCGGGCCGGCATGCTGTCGGTGGATGCCGGGCAGTACGAGGCAGCGGACGCGATCGGGATGGGCCGCATGCGGGCGTTGCGCCGGATCATCCTGCCGCAAGCGATGCGCGTCATCGTGCCGCCGCTGGCCAACGAGTTCATCGGCCTGGTGAAGGCCACCTCGCTCGCCAGCGTGATCCAGTATCCCGAGGTGCTGCACAGCGCGGAGAACATCTACTATGCCAACTCCCGCGTGATCGAGCTGCTGATCGTGGCCGGGCTGTGGTACCTGCTCGTCGTCTCGGTCCTGGTTCCGTTGCAGGTGCTGGTGGAGCGCCGCTTCGCCCGCGGGATCGCAAGGGCCGCCCGTTAAGCCGTGCGCCGCAGCATGCAGTGCGGTGGCAGATGCCGTTCAAGCCACCAGCATGAACGCATCGAAATAGGCTGCGAGTTCGGCGTAGGCATCAAGGGGTAGCACGTTGCCGATGTATTGGTCGGGGCGGACGACAACGACACAGCCGTGCATCCGGTCGACCTCCCTCGCGTCGAAAATGTCCCCTGCGCGTGGATCGGCACAGAATATCTTCTCGTAATCCGTGAGGCCATACCGGCCTTTTCGCGGCCGCAGCAGGCCCGGCATGTCCGCGTCCGACAGGTCACGGTGGCCCTGCTGGAACACGGCGCGCACATCGATGACCGCGTCGATATCGGCGCCGGCCGGCCGGTATTTCAGCACCGGCGCCAGTGGCGCTTCGGCCAGGTGGATGCACAGGGCCCGCAACCTGGAGGATGGGCTGCCAGGATCTTCGGGGTCGGCGAACAGGAACAAGCGCCAGCGGCCATCGGCCTTGACGGCGTGGCCAAGTTGGACCGGTTTGGCGTCTGCCAGCCGGATGACCGGCGCCGAGTGGAACCGTGTGCCGATGATGAATGACCGGGCAAGAGCCTGGTGCCGCGGCTCGGCCGAAATCAGGGATGGTTGGTAGCGGGTGGCCGTGCCGGCCGTGAAGCGGCCTTGCTTGGCGAAGTAGCGCTGGAACTCCGCCGGGTCGACCCCCCCGTCCTCGCCGGCACGCTTGGGGGTGGCGCTGAACATCTTGGCGAATTCCCGGTCGAAGTCGATCAATTCCTTGGCGATTGCCTGCCGCTCAGCCGAGTAGGTATGCAGGATGGCTGGCGAGGCGTGCCCGCGCAGGACCGATGCGAGCTTCCAGCCAAGATTGAAGCCGTCCTGCATCGAGACGTTCATACCCTGACCGGCCTTCGGGCTGTGGGTGTGGCAGGCATCGCCCGCGATGAAGACGCTGGGCAGCTCGGGGCCGGCGCTGCCCGCAGGCAGGTCGTCGAATGTGTCGCAGAGCCGCTGGCCGATCTCGTAGACCGACCACCAGGCCACTTCCTTCACCTCCAGCGTATAGGGATGCAGGATTCGCTGCGCCGCCGCGACCAGGCGGTCTATCGTGATGTTGCGTTCGCTCACGCGCTCGTTGGCGCGCAACTTGTCGAGTTCGATGTAGAGCCGCACGAGGTATCCCCCCTCGCGCGGGATGATCAGCATGCTGCCTTCGGCGCCCGAGTGGATGGCCGTCTTCAGGCGGATGTCGGGGAAGTCGGTGACGGCCAGGATGTCCATCACACCCCAGGCCTGGTTCGCCGAATCCCCCTGCAGGGATAGCCCCAGCGCCTTGCGCACCCCACTGCGCGCGCCGTCGCACCCGACGACGTAGCGGGCCTGCACCGTTTTCACCTGTCCAGGCTGGTCCGCCGCAGCCCTCTGCAGGGTCACCGTCACCGGGTGGCTTGGCAGGCCGGTGACGGTGTTTGCCGAGCGTGCGATCCGCAGGTCAAGGAACGTCCACCCGTAATCCGGCTCCAACCTAGTCGGACCATCGCGCATGACGTCGAGCAGGAAGTCATGCACCCGAGCCTGGTTCAGGATGACATGCGGGAATTCCGATAGCCCATCCTCGGTGTCCTGGATCTTGCCGCTGCGGATGATCATGTCCCGGCGAACATCGTCCGGCTTCCAGAAGCACGTCTCGTTGATCCAGTAGGACTCCCGCAGCACCCGCTGGCTGAAGCCGAACGCCTCGAACATCTCCGTCGTCCGGCAGGCGATGCCGTCCGCCTGGCCGACCAGCAACCGGCCGGGCTTCTGATCGACGATACGGGTCGTTATACCGCCGAACGCCGCGAGTTGAGCCGCGAGCGTCAGTCCAGCCGGCCCGCTGCCGACGATCAACACGTCCACCTGGCCGGGAAGCCCATCCACAGGCGGTTCCTGATCCCTGACTTGGGCCGGCGTGGCGATGGCTGGATCGCCGGGGACGTAGCCATTCAGATGAAACTGCATATCGGGCGTTCCCATGCGATGACTAATTGATGAAGCTCGGCCACGTCCGCACTTCAGTGTCTGGCGATGTTCCGTATACTGTCAATTAGGCGACGTGCCCGGCACGGCGATCAGTCGGACACTTCCGCTCCCTGACGGCACGAGCGTCCGACGCATGTTCAGCCAGCTGTGGGCCATGACGTCGGCACAATTGACACGCCGCCTGAAAGACACTCTGCCGGGTGAGGGATTTGAACCCCCGACCTTCGGTTTACAAAACCGCTGCACTACCACTGTGCTAACCCGGCATTTCAGGGTCTGAACTAGACTGTAGTTGAAGGGCTTTCAACTCGCCCGTCAGCGGCCGGTCGAGCTGCCTTGGCGTTTCGCGGGCGGCCGGGCTTGGCATGGCGGGACGAAGCGGCCAAGTTTCCTGTGGGAGGGCTCGGCGATGGCTCGGACGATGTTCGACAAAATCTGGGATCGGCACGTGGTGGCGGAGCTCGGCGAGGGCTGGGCGCTGCTGCACATAGACCGCCACCTGCTGCACGATCTCTCTGGCGGCCGTGCCCTGCAGGCGCTTGAGAAACGCGGCCTCACCGCCCGCAACCCCGAACTTGCTTTCGCCACGCCTGACCACGCGGTGTCCAGCGCACCGGGGCGGACGGCAGCCAGCTACGGTCCGGGGGCGTTGCTGCATGAAGGCCTGCAAGCGCGGGCGCGGGCCAACCGCATCGCCTTTTTCGACCTGGGCGAGGATGGCCAGGGTATCGTGCACGTGATGGCGCCTGAACTCGGCATCGTGCTGCCGGGGACCACGCTGATCTGCGGCGACAGCCACACCTGCACCAATGGCGCGGTCGGGGCGCTGGCCTTCGGCGTGGGCTCGTCGGAGTTGACGCATGCCCTGGCGACGCAAACGCTGCGGCAACGCAAGCCGCGCAGCATGCGTTTGCGGTTCGAAGGTGTGTGCGGGCCGTATGTCGGTCCCAAAGACCTGATCCTGCACGCGATTGCCGTGCTGGGCGCCAAGGCGGGGACTGGCTACGCCGTGGAGTATGCCGGCGCAGCCGTGCGCGCGATGACCATCGAACAACGGTTGACGCTGTGCAACCTGTCGATTGAGATGGGCGCGAAGATGGGCATGATCGCGCCGGACGACACCACCTACGCCTATCTCCGGGACCGCCGCTTCGCTCCGCAAGGCGCCGCCTTCGTCGCTGCGATGGCAGAGTGGCGGCAGTTGCCGAGCGATCCGGGCGCGGTGTTCGAGCGGGAGGAGGTGATCGACGCCTCCATCGTGGCACCCACGGTGACCTGGGGCACGAGTCCGGAGCACGCGATCGGGGTCGATGGCCTCGTGCCGGATCCCGAAGCGTCGGCCAACCCGGCAATCCGCTCGGCTCAGGCGGCAGCGCTGCAGTACATGGACCTGCGGCCCGGGCAGCCCATCGCGGACACGAAGATCGACTGGGTGTTCATCGGCTCGTGCACCAACGGCCGGTTGTCCGATCTGCGGCAGGCCGCCTCCGTGCTCGGGGGCCGACGCGTGGCGCCCGGCGTCACTGCCTGGGTCGTACCCGGCTCGGAGCGGGTGAAGCGCGATGCGGAAGCGGAGGGGCTCGACCGCTTGTTCCGCGACGCTGGCTTCGCCTGGCGGGAACCCGGATGCAGCATGTGCGTGGCCGCCAATGGGGAGCGTGTGCCGCCCGGCGCGCGGTCGGTCTCCACATCCAACCGCAACTTCGTCGGCCGGCAGGGCCCCGGGGCGCGCACCCACCTCGCCAGCCCGGCGATGGCCGCCGCCGCCGCGTTGGCCGGACGCATCACCGACGTGCGGGAGATCTGACCGTGGAACAGTTCACCGTGCTCACCGGTATGGCGGCGCCGTTGATGCGCGCGAACATCGACACCGATACCGTCATACGCATCGAGCGCTTGAGCAACACCGAGCCGGCCGACACCGCTCAGTGGCTGTTCGAGTCGCTGCGGTTCGACCCCGCCGGTCGGGAGAGACCCGACTTCGTGCTCAACCAGCCGCAGTTCCGCGACGCGCCGATCTTGCTGGCGGGCGAGAATTTCGGCTGCGGGTCGTCGCGCGAGGGGGCTGTCTGGGCGCTGAAATACAGCGGCATACGCTGCGTGATCGCACCAAGCTTCGGGGATATCTTCGCGAACAACTGCTACCAGAACTTCGTCCTTCCGGTGGCGCTGCCGGCCGACCAGGTGGAGCGGCTGGCTGCCGAATGCGCAGGCGGCAACGCCCGGGTGGTCGTCGACCTTCGCCGAAAGGTGGTGGTGTCCCCGCACGGTGAGGAAATGCCGTTCGAGATCGAGGGGATCCGCCGGGACGCGCTCCTGGAGGGGCTTGACGAGATCGGGCTGACGTTGAAGCACGCGGCGGCGATCACGGCGTTCCAGGCGCGGGACAGGCAGGCGCGTCCGTGGGTCTGGCAGCCAGGATAAGGCCGTCAGGCGGACCGTGCCGCCATACGGCTTAGCCGCAGCATCACGGTATTGGCCCCCACGGCGAACAGCACGATCGCCAGCACCACCGCCGTGCTAAGCGCCACATTGTGTTGCGCCATGCCGCTGACCAGGAGGAAGCCCAACCCGCGTTGGGAGCTGAACATCTCACCGATCAGCACGCCCAGCAGCGTCAACGAGAAGCCCAGCCGCAGCCCGGCCACGATCTGCGGCAGGCAGGCCGGCAGCAGCACCCAGCGCATCGTCTGGCCGTGCGACAATCGCAGAGCGCGGGCAGTGCGCGGCAGCGCAGGCGGCAGGGTACGAACCGCGGCGATGGTGAACAGCGTGACCGGCACCAGGCCGTGCATGACGCCGAACGCCACCTTCGCGCTCAAGCCGAGTCCGAACAGCAGAAGGACGACCGGGTACAGCGTGACCTTCGGGATGGTGTAGAACCCGGCCAGCACCGGCTCCATCACATCGCCGGCGAAGCGGCCGACCCCAAGCACCAAGCCGAGCAGCAGGCCACACGCCGCCGATAGCACGAACGCCAGCAGGAAGGCCGCCATGGTCGCCCAGACCTGCCCCCAGAAGGCAGCCGTCACCACGAGCTGGCCGAGATAGGCGAAGGTCGTCAAGGGGCCGGTGATGGCCATTCCCCCCGTCCAGCGACCAACGGCCTGCCACACCAGCAGCACCACGACGAGCAGCAACACTACATCAAGGACGTTGCCGCCCGGCCGCACGACGTTGCGCGAAACCGCCGCGCTCACGACCGCGCGCGGCGCCGGACGAGCCGCCCCTCCCAGGTGTAGAGCACGATGTTGGCAAGGACCGCGACCAGCAGCACGAACAGCATCAGCCCGTACATCGTGCGGGTGTCGAACGCCTGGTATGCATACGAGATCGCGTAGCCGAGGCCACTGCCCGACAGGATGAACTCGCCCGCGATCACGCCGATGAGGGCGTAGCTCAAAGCCAGCTTGAAACCGCCGAAGAGTGACGGCATGGCGGCAGGCAGCATGACGGAAAAGAAGGTGCGCGCACGCCCGAGCCGCTGCACGCGCGCCACCTTGCGCAGGACCGGAGTGATGCTGTCCAGTCCGGACACCGTGCTGATCACCATGGCCGGCACGGCGGACAACACGCCCAGCACCACCAGCGGCGCCATGCTCAGCCCTAGCAGCGCAACCAACAGCGGGTAGAACACGAAGGTCGGCACCGAGTAGTAGGAGGCGAGCAGGGGATCGATCGCCCGGCGCAGCCGCGGCGCCGCATGCAGGGCCGCCCCCAAGGCCGTCCCACCCGTCACGCTGCACATCCACGCCAGCGCCACGGTGCTGAAGGTCTGCAGCGTCGGCTCGGTGGCGGTGCCCGACCAAAATGCCTCCGCCATGGCCGCTACCATCCCGCTCGGCGGCAACACGGCTTGCGGATCGATCAACCCGCCCCGGCACGCAGCTTCCAGCAGCAGGACGCAGCCCGCCAGCAATGCCGCCCGCACCAGCAGGACCGTGCGGCCCCGCGTCACGCAGTGTGGCCCATGGCACGCAGCGACTCGGCCCGCAGCGAGGTCCATAGCCGCGCCGTAAGCTCGCCGAAATGCGGGTCGGACACGATGCGGCTGTCGCGGTCGCGCGGCCAACCGGTCGTCACCAGGTCGATGAAGGTGCCCGGCCGGGCCGACATCACGCCCACCCGGTCGGACAGCATCGCAGCCTCGTCCAGTGCGTGCGTGATCAACAGCACGGTGGCGCCCGTCTGCCGCCAAAGCCGCAGGAGTTCGTCGCCCATCAGCAGCCTGGTCTGCTGGTCCAGCGCGCCGAACGGCTCATCCAGCAGGATCAGCCGCGGCTGCTGCACCAACGTGCGCGCGATGCAGACGCGCTGCCGCATGCCGCCCGAGAGTTGCGCCGGGTAGTGCCCGACGAACTGCGTCAGGCCCATGAATGCGATCGCCCCGTCGACCCGGCGGTCGACCTCGGCGCGGCGCAGACCGGAGCGGCGCAGGCCGAAGGCGACGTTGTCGCGCACGGTCAGCCAGGCGAAGCTCGAATCCTCCTGGAACACCACGCCGACGCCATCCGGCACCTCGCCCCTGACCGGCTTGCCCTCGAAGCTGATGCTGCCCTCACTTGGCACGCCCAGCCCGGACAGCACGTCCAGCAAGGTAGACTTGCCGCAGCCCGAGGGGCCGACGACCGAGAAGAACTCTCCCGGCGCCAATTCCAGGTCGACCGGGCCCAGCGCGTGGGTGGTCTGCTTGCCGGCATAACGCCGGGTCACGCCGCGAAGAATGGCGTGCGGCTCGGCCATGTCAGCGTGCGGCGCGCTGGTCCGGCGGCAGGAAGGCGGTGTCGACCATCGTGGACCAGTTCGGCGCATCCTTGAGCTGGCCGGTGATCTGCAAGCCCTCGACCATATGGTTCATGCCCTCGTAGTCCAGGCGGCCATCGCTCCAGTAGTCGTCGGCCACCAGTTCCTTCATATGCGTGCGGTACAGGGCAACGTCCGGGTTGTTGTACGCCTTGGCCAGGATATCGGCCGACTCGTCCGGATGCGCCCGGATGTAGTCGAGCCCCTCCTTGCGCGCGGCGATGATCCCGCGGACGACCTCCGGATGATCATGTGCGAACGCGACGGTGGTGACGCATACGGTCTGCATCATGCGGGGGGACATGACGTCCTTGACCCAGAACACCGGCTGGATCGCACCGGGATTTTGCGAGAAGGTGAGTGTGTCGGTGAAGCCCGCATCCACCGCGCCGCTGGTGATCGCGGACAGGTTGGACCCAAGATCGCCGGCAGGAACGAGACGGACCTGCTGCGCCGTCATGCCGTTCGCCTTCAGGGCCATCAGGATGATCATGTTGGAGACGGAATTGGGCGCGGTGAACGCGATACGCTTTCCGGCCAGGTCCTTGATGCTGTCCAGGGGAGACCCCTTCTTCGCCGCCCATAACTGGTCCGCCACGCTCTGCGCGCCCGCCGACGTTATCACGAGTTTCTGCCCGGCGTTGATCGCCTGTACCGCCGCCGCAAGCGAAACCTCCCCGAACGGGATGTCGCCCGCTATCGTGTTGCGCACGGCCGTTCCGCCGCCGGGCGCGGTGAGGATGCCGGTGATGTCCACGCCATGCTGCTTGAAGAAGCCTTTCTCCATGGCGACGGCATAGGGCGCCCCATAGAACTGGCCGCCCCAATGGGTGACCGTGATGGTGTCGGCCCAGGCAGCGGTGCTGGCCATGAAACCCAGGCAGGCGACCACGGCACCCGCGACGGCACGGCCCTTTGCTCGTAACGCCATCTTCAACTCCCCACTCCGCCGCCTCTTACCCGGCCGCGTTCGGCGGGACGCTAACATGCCCGCCGGTACAGCGGAAACGCTGTCTGGCGACGCCGGCGATCATTTCCAAGCCGTGACCTTGGCAGACCTCCGGGTGGTGCCGACACCCGATCGCCTGTCGATCGATGCCGACCACAGGGCGCCGCCTCGTCTCCGGATCACTCTGCCGCGGCCTTCACCTCGGGACCTTCGCGAAAACGGGTGCGCAGGGCATTCCACTCGTCGGCGCCGAAGCGGCGGAACCGGTCACCCACCTTCATCTGCCCGGCACTCGAGGGCGGCCTATCGGTGTCGCGCACGCTCGCCAGCACGGCGTCACAGGCGGTCATGACGGTGCTGAGCAGGAGGCTCGGCATGATCGCCACGCGATAGCCCATCGCTTGCGCGTCCGACAGCGCGATGTCCGGCGTCTTGCCAGCCACCACGATGTTCAGCAGGCACGGGCCGTGGACCAGGCGCGGAATCGCCTCCACCTCCTCCAGGCTTGCTGCCGCCTCCACGAAGGCGATGTCCGCGCCCGCATCCAGCGCGGCGTTGGCGCGGCCCACGGCTTCGTCCAAGCCGGCGATGGCGCGTGAGTCCGTGCGGGCGATCACGACGAAATCCGGATCGGTGCGGGCAGCGACGGCGGCGCGTATCTTGGCCACGAACTCCTCCCTCGGGACCACCTCCTTGCCGTCCAGGTGACCGCAGCGCTTCGGCATGACCTGGTCTTCGATATGCAGGCCGGCGACCCCGCCGCGCTCGTATTCCATCACGGTGCGGGTCACGTTCAGCTCGTTGCCATAGCCGGTATCGGCGTCGGCGATGAGCGGCACGCCGGCCGCACGCGCGATCATGGCGGCATTCGCCGCCATCTCCGTCAACGTCAGCAAACCGAGATCGGGGTAGCCTCGCGCCATCGAAGTGCCGGCCCCGGTCATGTACAGGCAGTCGAACCCGGCCTGTTCCGCCAGCCGGGCGGTGATCCCGTCATATACGCCAGGCGCGCGGACCATGCGGCCGGATGCGAGCAACTCGCGCAGTTTGCGGGCGCTTGTCATTGTACCGTCTCCTGCTGTTCGGCGGACATTTCGGCCCGGACCGTCACATAGACCTGGCCGTCGCGCACCGTGACCGGGTAGAAGCGCAGCCTGGTCGGGACCGGGCGGAACATCTCCATCCCGGTGTCGAGATCGTATTCCCAGCCATGCCACGGGCACGCCAGCACCTCGCCCTCGCGGTCATACACCAGTGCGCCGGGCTGGCTCGGCAGCCAGGTCCCGCCGACGATGCCGCGGCAGATCGGCGCACCCTTGTGCGGGCAGTAATTCCGCACCGCCCGCAATTGCCCGTCGCGCAGACGCACCACGCCGATAGCCTGCCCGGGAATGTCGACCATGACGAACCGGCCGGCGACGAAGCGCTCCTCCGGCCCGACACCGACCTCCGTCTTCGCGCGCAACGCCATCAGGCCGGCAGCCGCAGCACGTCGCGGGCGTTGCTGCGGAAGATGCGGTCGCGGTCCTCCGGCGCCAGCGAACGCAACGACTGCATCGGCATGTCGTTGTCCCAGTGTGGGTAGTCCGTGCTGAAGCACAGGTTCTGCACGCCCACCATCTTCACCAGGCGTTCCAGGTCGCGGGGGTCCCGCGGCTCCTCGATCGGCTGGGTGGTGAACCAGACATGCTCGTTCACGTAGTCGATCGGCGATTTCTTGACCCATGGCACCTCGTGCCGCAGGCCGCGCCAGAGGCGGTCCATGCGCAGCATCACGGGGATCGGCCACACGAAGCCATATTCCACGAACAGGATGCGCAGGCGGGAGAAACGCTCGAACAGTCCGTTCATGATCATGCTGTTGAGGTTGGCTTCCGCCCCCTGGCCCAGCGTGACGTAACGCTCGATATACGTATCGGGCATGCCGCCGGCCGGCATCGGCGCGCCATTGTACACGCCTTCGGACCCGGTGACGTGCAGCAGGATGGGCAGGTCCATGTCGGAGGCAGCCTCGAACACGGGCCACCAGTAGCGGTTGCCGAACAGGATCGCGATCGGCGGCACGGCAACGGCGCAGACCTGGGCGTGCCCGCCGACACGGCGAATCTCGGCCGCCGCGGCAAGCGGGTCCTGGGCGGACACCACCGGCGCATAGACCAGGCGGCGGTCGAGCGGCAGCCATTGGTCGAGGTAGTAGTCGTTGGCCGCCTGTGCGATCACGATGCTTTCGTCGGCCGAGGCGTGGACCGAACAGAATGCGCCGGTTTGCAGGCTGTTCAGCAACGCGACCGAGATGTCGTTCGCGTCCAGGTGGTCCTTGATGAGGAAATGCGGATCGCTGCCGCCCGGGCCGCCGCTATCCGGCCTGGCGTCATCGCGCACGACCGTCCCGTTGGGATGCGCGTAGCGCAAGGTGAGGCCACCACCGGATTGATGCGCCCGCTTGCGGACGAAACGCTGCCTCCAGGCGTCCGCCATGTAGGGATAGAGGCTGCGGATGCCGTCGGCGAGCAACGGGTGCACGTCGCAGTCGACGATGCCGTGACGGTGCGTCTGCGAGGCCTGCGCAAGCGTCTGGGTGATGTCGTCCATGATGCCTTCCGGTCAGTCGTTGAGCAGCAATGCGTCGGCTGGCCCCGCTGCCGTCTCGGCCTCGGCAGCGATCGCTTCCAAGGAGCGGTTGCTGGTCTCATGGCCCAACAGGATCACCGCAAGGGCCATCAACGCCATGCTGCCGCTGAGGAAGCCTGCGACGCCACCGATCCCGAAGGCGCCGAAGACCAGCACGATGACGAAGCCGACCTGGCTGGAGGTCAGGCGGCTGATCCCCAGCACGACGGACGCGCCGCGCAGCCGCAGCCGGGTCGGGAACATCTCCGGGATGTAGAGCGCGAAGCCCACCGCGACGATCGCATAGGCGCAGAGCGTCACGCCGGACCCGACGGCGATCAGTTCGATACCGTTGCCGACCATCGGATACGCCGCTCCCAGCACTGCCTCGCATAGGGCAAGGCATGCCAGGCTGCGGACCCGTCCGACCCGGTCGGCGATGAAGGCGCCGAGCAGCGCCCCCAGGGGGGCGCCGAGGCCCATGATGCCGGAGAACCAAAGAGACGAGCCGATCGACAGCCCTTGCTTCACCAGGAAGGTCGGGATCCAGGAAAGAAAGCCATACAGGCTGACGCCGCTGACACATGCGATGATGATGCCGAGCAAGGTGTTGCGGACCAGTCCGGGAGCCAGAAGCTCGCCATAGCGCCCCGGTGCCGGTGTCTCCTCCACTGCGTCGACCACGGGCGGCAGCGGGCCGGACCGCGCCGCCTCGGCCTCGATCGCGAGCAGCATGGCCTCTGCCTCGGCGGCACGGCCGCGCGATTCGAGCCAGCGCGGTGATTCCGGCATGTTCTTGCGCAGCGCCCAGACGATGAGTGCGCTGGCGCCCACGATGGCGAACAACCATCGCCAGCCGATCGCCGGGATCAACCAGGCGCCGCCCAGCCCGGTCACTGGCACCGCCAGGTTCGTCACCATGGACAGCAGCGCCACGTACCGGCCGCGTTTGGCCCGCGGCATGAATTCCGCCAGGCTGGAGTAGCCGACCACGATCTCGGCACCTAAGCCGATGCCCATGACGAAGCGGATGGCGATCAGCACCGTCATGTTGGGCGCGAACGCCGCAGCGATGGAGGCCAGGCCGAACAACATCAGGTTCACCTGGTAGCAATAGCGGCGGCCGTAGCGGTCGCCGAGCCAGCCGGCGGCGAAGGTGCCGCAAAGCATGCCCAGGAACGTCGCCGACATGAACCGCGCGTTGGCCGCAAGGTCCGACCAGCCGGATTTCACCAGCGACCCGAGCACGCCGCCCGCCAGGTAGATGTCACAGGCGTCCAGGAACATGCCGAGCCCCACCAGCCAGAGCACCCGGCGGTGGAAGCTGCCGATCGGCAATCGGTCCAGGCGCGCACCGGCATTCGTCCTCGTGGCGCCAAGCTGCATCAAACGGCTCCCGACATCGTGCTGCCCGGTCTGCTCGCGCCGAACTTCGTCACACAATGGCTCCGGTTCCACTGAAAGGCAACGAAGCTGGTTCGACCGGTCGATCCACGGACCGGTCGTTATCTCGATGGCGGTCTTGAGGGTGTTCGATGCCTGCAGACCCCCGCCTGACTGCCAGGGATACGTGCGACGGACCCAGCCCTGAAGGCGGCCGCACCGTTGACCCCAATCTCACCGTGTGGCGTCCTCCGCAGGGTGAGAAGGACAACAGAGGCACACACATGACGCTAGGGGTCGCGGACGAGGAGCAAACCCCTCGGTCGATCGGCATTCTGCCAATTCACGTTCTGACCAACGCACCGGTCATCTCACTGCCCGGCAACGGCCTTCTGACCAATGCCGCTGCACCGCTGGTGACCGGGACGGCGACGCCTGCATCCGAAGTTCACATCTATGACGGAGCGGCCCAGGCCGGCATCGCAACTGCCGACCCGTCGACCGGCACCTGGCAATCGGCGCTCTCCGGGGTATCGGCCGGCTTCCAGCAGGTCACCGCCATGTCCTCTGGCCCGGGCGAGTTCAGCTCCCTGCCCTCCGCGGCGGTGAATGTCTTCGGCTTATCCGCGCCGGTGAACGGCGTAAGCAGCGTAGACGTGGCGTCCGTGGACATCGCATCAGTTCTTGGCCAGGGGTTTGGACTGCAGTTCGTAGCCGGGACGGAGGCCGTGCAGTTATTGGACAGCACGCTGAGCGTGGGTCCGGACACCGACGCCGCCTATGTCGCCCGACTGTTCCAGGGCTTGTTCGGCACGGTACCGGACAGCAGTAATCTAAGCGTTTGGACCAACTACCTGGCAGCAGGGCATAGCTATACGGACGTCGCCGCTGGTTTCCTGCAAGCTCCCGTCGCTGCCGCCATAACCGCACTGCCGGATGCCGGTTACGTGCAGCAGCTGTTCACTGGCCTGCTCGGCCGGGCGCCCTCGGCATCGGAGTCAGGTGCGTACACTGCGGTCCTCGCAGCAGGAGCGTCCCGGGCATCCGTACTGGCGGGCATCGCCGATGCACCAGAGGCGAAGGTCGCATTGGCGTCGCAGACGGCACGGCTGTTCGTGACGGACAGCGCGAAGCAAGTCGTAAACAACATGTTCGAAGCCGGGCTTGGACACGAAGCCACCCAGCCGGTGGTGCAAGGGCTTGCAGCCAACATCGATGCCGGATTGATGGCGCCTCAACTGGCGCAGGAAGTCGCGAGCACGCCGGAGTTTCTCGGGCTGCATGCGGGCGAAACCAACGCAGCCTATGTCGCGGACATCTACACGGCCGGGCTTGGCCGCGCACCGACCAGTGCGGAGGTGACCTTCGACGTTGGCAACCTGGAATCGGGTGTGTTCAGCCGCTCGACGATACTGGCGGCCATCGCAAATTCACCAGAGGCCATGGCGCATTTGACGCATCCGCTGTGAAGGATCGGATACCGGGTAGGGCAGGCCGCAAGCTCTCGCCGCAATTCAACTTTCCTATGGCGACGGATGCAAACGATGTGATCAAACGGTGATCGCCGCCTGTGGCGGCCATCGATGAGCTTGGAGAGTGGACAAATATGCTCGTTTCTGTCACAAATGGGATAGTTGCACGTTGATACTTGCAACAGCGGCTATGTCCACCTTGCACCAGCGGCAACTCGTTCCACTCGACACACGGTGATGGACGGCACGGCCTTCGAGCCGCTCGGGATATTGCTGCAACGCTTCCTGGTGGAGCGGCCAGTCGATCGGCGTCCCCTGTATTGGAGCGCCGCAGCTGGACACCCCGCCGCGACCACGCAGCCCAGGGTAACCTGTCGAGCCGACAGCCTGGTCGTGACACAGGGGACCATCCTCAGCTTCGACACGTATTTCAACAGCTTCTTCGAAGCACACTGGCGCCGGCACACGTCGCTCGGCGCCGTCGTGCTCCGGCTGGTGGTGCAAGGCGCTGGTATGCTGAGGGTGTTCCGCCGCGCCGTGGGCCGCAAGGTCTTGGTGCACGAACAGCCGCTCGACGCCGACCACGTCACAATCAGGCTGCCGAACGAGGCGGTGACGTTCCGCCAGTATGGCACGCTCTGCGTGGAGTTGGAGGCGGACAGGTCAGACCTCGTCTTCGTCGCCGGCGGCTGGTGGAGCGACGCGCCGGCCCCGGCGGATGTCGGTCTGGCCGCCGTGTTCTGCACGTTCGGCCGGGAGGCCGAGATCACCCGGCTTGTGGGCACGGTGGCAAACGATGCGGAAGCCGCGGCAACGCTGGCGCGGCTCATCGTCGTCAACCAGGGCAAGCCGGGCCTGGCCGGCCATCCAGTGATGCAGGACGCCGCCTTGTCCCTGGGCATGAAGCTTGCGGTCGTGGAGCAAGGCAATTTCGGCGGCGCCGGCGGGTTCGGTCGCGGCATTTTGGCTGCACTGGATGATCCGGCAGCGACGCATGCGGTGCTGCTCGACGACGACATCCTGATCGAACCGGACAGCCTGCTGCGGATGGCCGCTTTCTTCGCCTTCTGCCGCCGCGACATGGTGGTGGGCGGCCACATGCTCGACCTGGTGCAGCCAAACCTGCTCTACGAGGCCGGCGCCGTCGTGTCGGACCGGCATTGGGAGTTCAAGCCGCAGCACCATGGTCTTGCACTGGACGAACCGTCCGCCCTTGAGACCCTCGCGAGGCCGGGCGCTGTCCACTACAATGGCTGGTGGTGCTGCGGCTTTCCCCTGGCGATCGTGGAGGAGTACGGTATGCCGCTGCCGTGCTTCATCCGCGGCGACGACGTGGAGTTCGGCCTGCGGCTGCACATGAACGGCATCCCGACGGTATCGATGCCCGGCATCGCCGTGTGGCACGAACCGTTCTACCTCAAGCTCGGCGCGTGGCAGCCTTTCTACGAGACGCGCAACCTGCTGATCGCTGCCTCGCTCCACCTGGCGCCGAGCCGTTCGGGTGCGGTGCGCCGGATCGGACGGCAATTCGTGGTAAACCTGCTGACCTTCCGTTACTACACTGCGGCCCTCATGCTGGCGGCGATCGAGGATTTCCTTCGTGGGCCCGGCAAAATGCATGATAATCCGGCCGAGCTGCATGCAAGCCTGGCAGCGTTCCGCATCGCGTATCCGCCACGGACGACCCGGCGGGAGACAGTGTTGGAGCCGCAGATTCTGCGCCGCAGCCCGCGCACCCGGTTCGCCTGCATCGCCTTGCTCGTATACCTCACGCTCCGGAATGCCGTTGTCCCGACGGGAACGACGGTCGCCAAGACGCTCGATGTGGCCGACCTGAATTGGCTCACGATGCGGGATGTCGAACACATCGCGATCGAGCGCTGGTGGGATGACGAGCTGCCGACCGTCCGCCGGTCGCGCGAACATCATCGTGCCCTGCTGCGCCGGGCCATCTCGGTTCTATCCCGTCTGTATCGCGACCTTCCGGCGATGGCGGCGGCGTGGCGGAGCGAAGTGCCAGTGCTCACATCGCAAGCTTTTTGGCGCAGCTACCTTGGGGTGCCAAGCCGGGGCGGCGTCATGTCGGGCGAACCCACGGCCCCGGTCACGTCAGACGCTTGAGCCTCCTCCCTGAACCGTCGCGCGTGGGCCGGCCGGAGCCTGTCGCGCCGTTCGACTGGCTGGTCGTCGGGGCCGGGTTCGCCGGTGCGACGCTGGCCGGACAACTCGCCCGTGTGCGGGGCGACCGCGTGCTTGTGGTGGATCGGCGCGACCATGTCGGCGGCAACGCCTACGACGAGTACGATGCGGCGGGCGTTCTGGTGCATCGCTACGGTCCACACATCTTCCACACGAATTCCTCCGCGGTTTTCGAGTACCTGTCCGCGTTCACGGAGTGGCGGTTCTACGAACACCGCGTCTTGGGCCGAGTGGATGGTATGCTGTTGCCCATCCCGATCAACCTCGACACGGTCAACCGGCTATACGGTCTGGACCTGAACGGCGCGCAGCTTGAAGCATGGTTCGCTGCGCGCGCGGAACCCGTCGACGTCGTTTGTACCTCCGAGGATGTCGTCGTCTCGCGCATCGGACGAGCGCTGTACGAGAAGTTCTTCCGTGCCTACACGCGCAAGCAATGGGGATTGGACCCCTCGCAGCTCGATAAGTCGGTCACAGCGCGCGTGCCCATTCGGACTGATCGGGACGACCGCTACTTCACCGACGCCTTTCAGTTCATGCCGCTGCACGGATACACCGCGATGTTCGAGCGGATGTTGCAGCATCCGAACATCGAGGTACGCGTCGGGACGGAACACGGCGCCGTGCGAGGGCTGGGGCGGCGCACCATCTGGACCGGGCCGGTGGACGAGTATTTCGGCCATTGCTACGGCAAGCTGCCCTACCGCTCGCTCCGGTTCCGCCATGAGACGGTGGCGCAGGCGCAGTTCCAACCGGTCGGAACGGTGAATTACCCGCAGGACGAGGAATTCACCCGCATCACCGAGTACAAGCACCTGACCGGGCAGGTCTGCGACGTCACCAGCCTGACCTACGAGTATCCAGCCGCGGACGGCGACCCGTACTATCCCGTGCTGAGGCCGGAGACGCAACTCATGTACAGGCAGTACGAGGCACGAGCCGACGCGGAAGCAGACACTTGGTTCGTTGGGCGGCTGGCGACGTACCGGTATTTGAATATGGACCAGGTCGTGGGCCAGGCGCTTGCCACGTTCCGTCGCATTCAGGCCAGCGTGGCAACGGCGTCGAACCCGCACCCACCGGTCGCGCGTTGAAGGCCCGTGCCGGCGCATGATTCGGGCGACGTGCCGTTGGACTGTGGAAGTGGCGCGCGGAGCATAGCTGCCCAGCCGTGTCGACACCCCCCTCATCCAAACAGGATTTGTCGGCGGGGCCTCCGCTTCCCCATACTGCCGACAAAATTGGGGAGCAGCCGTCATGCCCGTTATCGCCGTCATCGCGCCCGGCGCCATGGGCGCCGCAGTGGGTGCGCGCCTCGTCGAGCACGGCGCCGAGGTATGGACCTTGCTGGCCAGCCGCAGCCAGGCGAGCGCGGCGCGGGCGGAAAAGGCCGGAATGCGGGACGTCGATCTGCGTCAGCTCGGCGAAGCGGAGATCATCCTCTCCATCGTGCCGCCTGGGGAGGCGATGGCGCTGGCCCGGTCTGTGGCGCCGGTGCTGCGCGATGCGGCGCGCAAGCCGGTCTACGCCGACTGCAATGCCGTCAGCCCGCAGACTGCCGCGGCCATCGCGGCGGACATCAGCGCGACGGGAACCCGCTTCGTCGATGCCGGCATCATCGGCGGGCCGCCAAAATCGGGTACGCCCGGGCCAATGATCTACACCTCCGGCCCGGACGCAGCTGCGCTCGATGTGCTGGCGCGGCACGGCCTACGGGTAAGCGACCTGAATGGCGACTTAGGCGCCGCGTCCGGCCTGAAGATGAGCTATGCCGGGATCACCAAGGGCCTGACGGCACTCGGCTCGGCCATGATGCTGGCCGCCACACGGTTTGGGGCCGCTCCGGCGCTCGCGGCCGAACTCGCCGCCAGTCAGCCTGACCTGCTCAGATACCTCGGCCGCTCGGTGCCCGACATGTATCCGAAGGCCTATCGCTGGGTGGCCGAGATGCAGGAGATCGCGGCCTTCGCCGGCGAGGATGCGGCGACACGCGATATCTATGCCGCCATCGCTGCGCTTTACCAAGGGTTCGCACGGGATGCGGCCGGGCCGAGGACGGACGTCGGTGCGCTCGATGCTTTTCTGCGCACCGGCCTGGCGAGTTGAGGTGGAGACTGGTAGCTGACGCGCGTCTTTCTGAGAGGCACCCATGGCCACGTCGCTGCCGGACCGACTATCCACAGATCCCAGGAGCCCGCACTACGATGCCGCCGTGCTGGAGCGCGAGGTGGGCATCCGTCTCAACGGCGCGGAGAAGACCACGGTGCAGGAATACTGCGTCAGCGAGGGTTGGGTCCGGATCACGGTTGGCAAGACGGTCGACCGGAAAGGAAGCCCGCTGACCATGAAGCTCAGCGGGACGGTGGAGCCTTATTTCCGCGACGAGGAGGCAAGATAGGGGCTAGCCCACCTCTCGGCCCCTCTCGCCGTTCCTGTCCAAGCTGGCAGTTGACTTGTCGTGCGCCTCCTGGTTCGGCCCTGAGTGCATTGGCCGCTTCGGGGTTTGATCCCCGGGGGTGACGCGGCCGGACGCCGGCACCCTGCTTACGGTGCTGTGGGCACGGTGCCGAACCGTTCGGTGAGTTCCTGGATCAGGCTGCTGACGCGGTTCTTGTTGACGGCGATGAACGGGACCACGTCGTACCGGCTGCGCGAGAGGATGACCACCTTGCTCGTGGCGCCATCCACCGGCAACGCCTGGACCACGACCGCGTCCGGCAAGTTCAGGAAGGCACTGCGCACGATGAAGGAGTCCTGCAACACCCCGGGATGTTCGCTCGTGACCCATGTTCGGGGCTTGGCCAGGAGGATGTCC
Organism: uncultured Acetobacteraceae bacterium; assembly: GCA_964244585.1. GTDB lineage: Bacteria > Pseudomonadota > Alphaproteobacteria > Acetobacterales > Acetobacteraceae > LMUY01. Next base: position 33,778 of record CAXTJM010000018.1, read on the forward strand.
CGTATGGCCATGAGGATCTGAGGTGCCGCGGCGCGGAAGGTCGGCGTGACGAGTGTCGGCGCGGGCGTCCAACCCGCTGGCGCACCCAGCGCGGCGCTGCCGTCGACCTTGCCGATGTCGGCGTGCATGTCGACGGCCGGCAGTGAGGACACATCCAGGTCCGGCGGCCCCTTGACGCCGCAGGCTGCCACGGGGAGGCAGGTCAGGATGACGATTGCGGCCTTGCGGGAGAGAAGCATGTCGTCTGATTGCCCTATTGCGGCGGGACCGCAAGCTCCGATGACCCGGTGCAGGGTAGACCGTGCGCGCATGATGGCGGCTGCGCGGTGACGACCGCCCTCGACCAGCTTGGCATCTTCTTCACCCCCTACGCCTGGCTCGGGCATGTGCTGCTCGGCACGGGCATCCAGGCTGTTGTCGCCATGCCGCTCCAACTGGCCCGCATCCGGGCAGCCTGGTGGATCGGCGGTGCGGTGTCCGCAGGCTTCTGGTGGGGCCGCAAGAAGATGGAATATGAATTCGCGCTGAAGGCGGCGGCAGGATTGCACCCGGTCGGACCGTTTTGGTGGCGAGGCTGGCTCCCTTTCGAGTGGGGAGCACAGCGCGCGTGGGACTTCATCGCGCCGACGCTGGTGGCGCTGCTGATTGCGGCATTGATGGACCGGCGGCGCCGGAGCGGTCCCGCAGCACCACGGTCGTAGCAGCGTGCGCGGCCTTCAGCACCGTTCCGCCAGCACTATCGATCAGACTGTGGGTTCACCGTTCGCTGGACGCAGCCGGAGGGATCTGGGCGCTTCAGAGCATTCCATACGGCGGTGGTGGAGCTGAGGGGAATCGAACCCCTGACCTCCTCATTGCGAACGAGGCGCTCTACCAACTGAGCTACAGCCCCGCCGTGCGGTGGTGGCATATGCCGAGCGCGGCCGGGCGAGTCAAGTTGGACGGATGCTCAGTAGGTTTCGCAGTGGAACCGCCCCTCCTCCCGCATCGTGTCCCGGGTGGCCAGCCAGTCGCCTCCGCGGGCACGCATGATCTCCGTCAGCGCCGCCTCCACCCCGTCCTCCAGGCCGCGTAGCCCGCAGATATAGAGGTGGAGGCCGGGCTGGCCGAGCAGGGCGGCCAGCTCCCCGGGCTGGGCACGCATGCGGTCCTGGACGTACTCGCGTCGCGCACCGGGCAGCCGGGAATACACCAGTTCCTGTCGCAACAGCGTCGGCGCCAGCTTTCGCAGCGGACCGAAATACGGCAGCTCGTCCGGGGATCGGGCGCCGAAATACAGATGCAGGCGGCCCCGCCCATTCGGGCTGGCGCGGCGGCGGCGCTCCGTAAAGCCGCGGAAAGGTGCGGCGCCCGTGCCGGTGCAGATCATCAGGATGTCGGCATCGGGGTCGTCCGGCATCAGGAAGGTCGACCCGAACGGGCCGATCACCGGCACCTTGGACCCGAGCGGCAGGTCGCACAGCCAATTGGAGGCGATGCCGCGAAACTCCCCCTCCGGCCGGCTTTCCACCACGCGCTTGACGGTGAGGGCGAGGTTGTTGGTGTTCGGCCGCTCCCCGTCGCGCGCGCTCGCGATTGAATACAGCCGCATCGCATGCGGCCGTCCTGCCGCATCGCCGCCCGGCGGAACCAGGCCGATGCTTTGCCCCTCCAGCACGGGAAACGCGACGGCGCCGAAATCCAGGATGATGTGACGCACGTCGGATGACGCGCCGGACGCGGTGATGCGGAAATTCCCAGCCACCGTCGCCATGGCGGGACCGGCGCGGTTGAACAGGTTGACGCGCGGCTTGCTTGCGGTCGCCGGCGCCCGGGCCCGGCCGCCGGCGCCGCGATGGGCATCGTCCAGCAGGGCCGCCGCCTCGTCTTCCAAGGCGTCCAACGCCGCGGCAGGTTCCGGTGGCAGTTCCAGCCAGCCGAACTGCTCTTGCAGCGAGAAGGGCTGCTGGATGGCGAACCAGTGGTCGATCGATCCGGTCGGGCAAGGCGACACGCAATCCATGCAGAAATTGCACTTCGCCGGGTCCACGACGTAGTTGTTGTCGTCATGGGTGATCGCGTCGACCGGGCAGGTCGCCTCGCAGGTATTGCACCGGATGCAGACTTCCGGGTCGATGAGGTGCTGCTTGCGAGCCTCCGTCGTCACGCCCATGCGTCTGCCCGGAAGACTGCAGCGGTCCTCGTCCCACCTTCCGCGGAAGGGAGCGGGCTTGCCATGATGGAGGCGACCACCATCACGCCACGATCTGCACGTATTCGAAATCGCCGGATTTGTTGTCGATGCCGACGCGGGGCGGTGCGATCCAGCCGGCGAACTTGCCGGGTGCGGCTTCGGCCACCATCAGGCTGGTGATGAACCCGGCATCGCCGTCATCCGGCAGCACGGCGGGCTTCAGCGCCGCCCAGTCCGTCTCCGACAACAGCGTGCCGCTTTCATCGGCATGGACGGAGGCGAATTCACCGATGGCGCGGTTGAACGCCACGTGCGGCAGCCGCAGTTGGAAGGCAAAGCCGGCCTTCTCGATCACCCGGTTCCACCGCGTGACGCCGGACAGGCAATCCTTCACGTAGTCGTCGCGCAGCCGCATGTTCAGCGCGGACAGGGCGGGCACGGCCTCCTCCACCAGCACGCCGTCGCGGCAGCGCAGCACCGGGTAGGTCGCCTCCCGCAGCAGGTGATCGTCCTCCAGCTTGTCCTCGCGGTAGCGGCCCTTGATGCCGCTGTCGAAGGCATTGGCAGCGTTGGTGCTGATCTCGTTGCCGAACAGATCCAGCGTCAACGAGAAATGCAGGTTCATCTTCTTCTGGATGGTGGGCAGGTCGATCACGCCCAAGGCCCGCACGGCGGCGATGTCGGACGGGTCGGTGATCCCGGCCTCCTTCATGGCCTGGCACGTCCGCTCCACCACGCGCTGCACGCCGCTGTCGCCCACGAACATGTGGTGCGCCTCCTCCGTCAGCATGAAGCGGCAGGTGCGCGACAGCGGATCGAAGGCGGACTGCGCCAGCGCTTCCAACTGCATCTTGCCGTCGCGGTCGGTGAAGTAGGTGAACATGAAGAAGCTCAGCCAATCCGGCGTCGCCTCGTTGAAGGCTCCCAGCATGCGGGGCGTGTCGACGTTGCCGGAGCGGCGGCGCAGCAGGTCGTCCGCTTCCTCGCGGCCTTCCTTGCCGAAATATTTTTGCAGCAGGTAGACCATCGCCCAAAGATGGCGGCCTTCCTCCACGTTCACCTGGAACAGGTTACGCAGATCGTATAGCGACGGCGCCGTCTTGCCGAGATGGCGCTGCTGTTCCACCGACGCGGGTTCGGTATCGCCCTGGATGGTGATCAGACGGCGCAGCAGGGCGCGGTATTCGCCGGGAACCTCCTGCCATGCCGGCTCGCCCTTGTGCTTGCCGAACGGGATGGTCCGTCCTTCCACGGCCGGGGCCAGCAGCACGCCCCATTTGTATTCCGGCATCTTCACGTAGTCGAACTTGGCCCAACCTTTCGGGTCCACGCCGATCGCGGTGCGGAGATAGACCATGCTCTCCTGGAATCCGTCCGGGCCGGCATCTTTCCACCAGTCAATATAGCCCGGGTGCCAGCTCTCCAGCGCCTTGCGGACGCGCATGTCCTCGTTGAGCGAGACGTTGTTGGGGATCAGGCCGTCGTAATCAACGGCGATCGGGGTCATTCCATCTGGCATAGGAGCCTCCTTATACGCGGTTGCGGTCGAACACGGCGCGCTGGCCGGAGCCGTAGCGTTTCAGCGCACCATCCTCGCCGACGGCGTTGGGCCGCTGGAAGATCCAGTTCTGCCATGCCGTCAATCGTCCGAAGATGCGCGTCTCCATCGTCTCCGGCCCGGCAAACCGCAGGTTCGCCTCCAGGCCGGTCAGGCTGTCCGGAGAGAAGCTGGCCCGCTCCTCCAGCATGATGCGGATCTCGTCGTCCCAATCCGTCCCGTCATAGGCGTAGGTGACCAGGCCGGCCTCGTCCGCCGCCTCCCCGTCCAGGGCTTGGCCCGCCGCGGCCTCCGCTGCGGCCAGCGTATCGGGCTCGCCCAGGAAACGGGTTTGCAGCCGGGTCAACCCGTTGCCCATCGGCAGCGGGCCGAAATTGGCCGGGCCCAGCGTGATGGCCGCCAGCCGGTTGTCCCCCGCGCGGCTGCCGGTGAAGATCGCCGAGCGGTCGGCGGCGAAGGCCAGTTCCGCCAGCGTGCCGGCGAAGCAGCTCCCCGGCTCGATCAGCGCGACCAGGCTGCGGGACGTCACGTCCAGCCGCTTCAGGGTGCGCTTGAGAAAATGGCGCACCTCCCGCATCAGCCAATGGTCTTGGCTGCCGTCCAGCAGCGCGTCATAGGCGAGCACCTGGGGCGCATCGCCCTCGGTCCGCAACACCCAGACGCCGAGTTCCGGTTCATTGGTGCGCAGGTGCAGGATGGCGTCGTCCAGCGCACGGGCCATGGCGAGCGGCCAGAAGCCACATCCCTGCGCCTGCGCCGCCGCCGGGTCAGCCGGGGGCGCCCCGTCCGGACCGAGCACGACGAGGGTCGCCGTGCCGCGGCCCCGGTCCAGCTCCACGCGTAAATACGGATAGGTGATGGCCTGGCCGGCGACCTGCCGCTGCAGCGGGTGCAACGCCACGCCAGGCGCGTCTTTCGGCCGGTCGCTCCGCGCGGCCATCTCCTCGGCCCTGGCCTTGACCGTCGCGTCCCATTGCGATGGCGCCACCACTTCATCCACCAGGCGCCAGGCCACGGCGCGGCTGCCGCGCACGCCCTCTTCGGTGGAGCAGAACACATCCGCCCGGTCGCGCCGCACCCGGCGCTTGTCGGTCACCCGGGTCAGTCCGCCCGTGCCCGGCAACACCGCCAGCAGCGGCAGCTCGGGCAGCGAGACGGTGGATCGCCGGTCGTCGATCAGCATGATGTGCTCGGCCGTGACCGCAAGCTCGTAGCCGCCGCCCGCCGCCGTGCCGCTGACGGCGGCGATGTAGGTCTGGCCCGAGTTGTCGGTCGCGTCCTCGATCGACATCCGCGTCTCGTTGGTGAACTTGCAGAAATTCACCTTGTGCCCGTGCGTCGCCTTGCTGAGCATGCGGATGTTGGCGCCGGCGCAGAATACGCCTGGCTTGCCGGAACGGATCACCACCGCCCCCACCTCCGGATGTTCGAAGCGAAGGCGCTGCACCGCGTCGTTCAACTCGATGTCGACGCCGAGGTCATAGGAATTGAGCTTCAACTCGTAGCCGTCGAACAGGCCGCCGGTCGGGTCCACGTCCATGATCAGCGAGGCAACGCCGCCCGCCACCTCGATCCGCCAGTGGCGATATCGGCTCGGCTCGGTCTGGAAGTCGATCACGGCGTTCATCACAGGACGCTCTTCAGTGTTGCCGAACGATAATGCGGCATCGGAGGCGAAACAAGCACTATAATGCCGAAGCCACGGCGGCTGTAAGGTTGGCCGGCGCGGCCACGCCTTCCAAGGCCCGCACGCGGGCGACGAACCCGGCCACCGCCGCCAGCACGGCAGCGGGATGGCTGACCTGAGGCGCATGGCCGGCGCCTGCCACCAACACGGTCTCCACGGGGCAATAGGCTTCCTGCTCGATCAGGCGGAGCTGTTCGGCCGTGCCATACTCGTCGGCCTCCCCCTGGATCAGCAGGATGGGCAGGCGCACGAAGGCCACGCTGTCGTCGATGCGCCAGCTCCGGAACCCCGGGTCCAGCCAGGCGCGGTTCCAGCCCCAAAATGCGTTGTCCACGTCGCGATGGTAGCGCGCCAACCGCGTGCGCAGGTCCGCCGCCTCATAGGCGTCCCGCGCCTTGGCGATGCTGGCGACGGTGACGTCCTCCACGATCACGTGCGGCGCGATCAGCACCAGGCCGGCGATGCGAAAATCCTGGGTGCCCCCCGCGTGCAGCAGCGCGATGGAGGCACCGTCGGAATGCCCCATCAGGATCGCCCGGCGGATACCGACCGCGTCCAGCACCCGCGGCAACACCTCCCGCGCCTCGTCCTGCATGTAGGTGAGCGGCCGCGGCAGCGCGACCGGGTCGGATTGGCCGTAGCCGGCGCGGGACCAGGCGAACACGCCGCAACCGGTGGCGGCGACCAGTTGCTCCGGCAGGTCACGCCACAGGGCGACGCAGCCCAACCCCTCATGCAGCAGGACGAGCGTCGGCGCCTCCTCAGGGGGCGGCCCCCACCAGGCTGCTTCCAGCGTCTGGCCCGCGATCTTCAACGGGACCGGCTTGCCGCTCATGGCAGGGCCCGCAACTTGAACCGCTGGATCTTGCCTGTGGCCGTCTTGGGCAGATCGTCCACCATCTCGACCCAGCGCGGATATTTCCACGGCCCGGCGGCAGCTTTCACATGCGCCTGCAACGCTTCCACCGACACCTCCGCCCCCTGCTTCAGCACCACGAAGGCGCGCGGCTTGGTCAATCCCTGGTCGTCCTCATGCCCGACCACGGCCGCCTCCACCACCGCCGGATGGGCGACCAGCGCGCCTTCCACCTCGAACGGGCTCACCCAGATGCCGCTGACCTTGAACATGTCGTCGGAGCGGCCGCAGTAGCGGTAATGGCCGCTCGGCTCGCGGATGTATTTGTCGCCGGTCCAGGTCCACTCCCCCTGGAAGGTGCGGCGGGATTTTTCGCGCTGGTTCCAGTAGCCATCGCCGGCGCTGGCGCCGCGCACCACCAGTTCCCCCACCTCGCCATCGGGCAGGTCCACGCCGGCCGGGTCGACGATGCGCAGCTCGTAGCCCGGCACGGCACGGCCGGAGGTGCCATAGCTGATATCGCCGGGCTGGTTGGACAGGAAGATGTGCAGCATCTCGGTCGAGCCGATACCGTCCAGGATGTCCACGCCCACCAGGCGCGACCACTCGATGCCAACATGCTCCGGCAGCGCCTCGCCCGCGGAAATGCAGCATCGCAGGCGGTCGGACCCGGCGCCGGGCCCGATGCCCGGATGCGCCACCATGTTCGCGTACAGCGTCGGGACGCCGCAGAACACGGTGGGACGATGCTGCCGCATCAATGCCAGCACGGCGTCGGGCGTGGGGCGATGGGGGAACAGCACGCTACACGCGCCGACCGCCATCGGAAAGGTCATGGCGTTGCCCAGCCCGTAGGCGAAGAACAGCTTGGCGACGGAGTAGACCAGATCGTCGGCCTCGATGCCCAGCACGTGCCTGCCATAGCTTTCGAACGTCGCGCGCAGGCTGCCATGGACGTGGCGCACGCCCTTCGGCGCCGCCGTCGAGCCCGAGGAGTACAGCCAGAACGCCGTCTCGTCGGCGCTGGCCGCGACCGGCGGCGCGTCGCCCTCCGCCAGGAAGTCGTCGAACGGCGTGGCGCCCTCCCCGGCCCCGCCACCGGCCACCACCACCCGCAGCACTGGCAGATCCGCCAGCCGGGCTCGCAGCGGCTCCAGCAAGGCGGCGGACACCACCAGCAGCTCGGCTCGGCAGTCCCTCAGGATGTAGGCAATCTGTTGCGGCGGCAGCAGGGTGTTGACGGGCACCGGCACCACGCCAGCCCGCACCGCGCCCCAAAAGGCGACGGGGAACTCGGTCGTGTCGTGCAGCAGCAGGGCGATGCGCGCCTCCCGCCGCACGCCGGCGCGACGCAGGCCGGCCGCAAAGCGGGCGCTCTCCACCCGCAGCCCGGCATAGCTCAGCGTGCGGCGATCGTCGATGAAGGCTGGTGAGCCGCCACGGCTTTCCCGCAAATGACGATCCACGAACCAGTCTGCGGCGTTGTCCTGCACCATCCGCGTCTTTCCCGTGCGGCCTGTTGACGCGGCCAATCCCGTTAACGAGCTAATCGAACTCTGCAGTATAATGCAAGACGATCCTGGCTGGAGCATGCAGCGGAGCGCATCCTGGCGTGGCAGCCACCGTGCCGTGTAAGGACGGACAGGATGACCGACCCGACCGCCGAGACCGCCCTGCTGCAAGCCTTGGGCGCCCGCGTGCGCACCATCCGCGCCCGGCGCGGCATGACGCAGCGGGCGCTCTCGACACGGTCGGGCGTGTCCGAGCGGTATGTCGCCCAATTCGAAGCCGGCAACGGCAACGTGTCCGTGCTGGTGCTGCACCGCGTCGGCACGGCGCTCGGCGTCCCCGTGGCGGAGTTGCTGGCCGACCAACCCGAGCCACCGGGCGAGCTGGCAGCCCTGCATGCCATGCTGGCGCGGCTGGATGCGGCGCAGCTGGCCGGTGCGCGCCAGATGCTGGCGGATTGGCTGGGCCAGTCGGCGGACCCGCGGCGTCGCTCCCGCATCGCGCTGGTCGGGCTACGCGGCGCGGGGAAATCCTCCCTCGGGCAGGCCTTGGCGGGGCGGCACGGCATTCCCTTCGTGGAACTGGACCGCGAGGTGGAGCGGCAGAGCGGCATGGACCTGCGCGACATCTTCGAGATGCATGGCCAGGCGGGCTTCCGCCGGCTGGAACGGCAGGTGCTGGAGGCGGCGCTGGCCCGCAACGGCGCCATGGTGCTGGCCGCCGGGGGCGGCATCGTCGCCGAGGCTGGCACGCTGGACTTGCTGCTGTCCCACTGCCTGACCGTATGGGTCCGCACCTCGCCGGAGGAGCACATGCAGCGCGTGGTCACCCAGGGTGACGAGCGCCCGATGCGGGACAACACCAACGCGATGGCCGACCTGCGCGCCATCCTCGCCAGCCGGGAAAAGCTGTATGCCCGCGCCGATTTCGTGCTGGACAACCAGGACCGCTCGCTCGAGGACAGCCTGGCGGAACTGTCGGCGCGGACCGGCCTGGCAAATTTGCCGGAGTGAGGCGACACTGCCCGGCAGGGTTCGGCTGGCCGCTACGACCGGCAGCATCCGGAACATCTTCCATGACGAGGTGGCGCGGTGAGCAAGGTTCCTCCAGGCGTCGGTCCGAAGCACGGGCAAGTGCTCGTGCTGGTGGGCGCGACAGGGGATCTGTCGCAGCGCAAGTTGCTGCCCGGCCTGTTCCACCTGGCGCGCGGCGGCTTCATGCCCGGTTGCCGCATCGTCGGCGTCTCGTTGGACAACCTCGATGCCGACGGCTTTCGGGTCCTGGCGCGGGGGGCGCTGGACCAGTTCTCCACCCGCACGGTGAACGAGGATGACTGGGCGGCCTTCGCGCAGACGCTGGACTACGTGCCGCTCGCGGCCGGCGCGCAGACGCTGCGGACCGCGGTGGAAACGGCCGAGCGCATCCTGGGCGGCGAGACGAGGCGCATCCACTACCTGAGCGTGCCGCCCAACGCCGCGCTGTCGGCGGTGCGGCTGCTCGGCGAGGCCGGCCTGGTCGAGCGGTCCCGCGTCATCATGGAAAAGCCGTTTGGCACCGACCTGGCCAGCGCCGTGTCGCTGAACGCCAGGCTGCACGAGGTGTTTTCCGAGGACCAGATCTTCCGTATCGACCACTTCCTGGGCAAGGAGCCGGCGCAGAACATCCTGGCGTTCCGTTTCGCCAACGGCCTGTTCGAGCCGATCTGGAACCGCAACTTCATCGACCACGTGCAGATCGACGTGCCGGAGACGCTGGGCCTGGGCAAGCGCACCGGCTTCTACGAATCGACCGGCGCGTATCGCGACATGGTGGTGACCCACCTGTTCCAGATCCTCGCCTTCATGGCGATGGAGCCGCCGACCGCGCTGGAGCCGGTATCGATCAGCGAGGAGAAGAACAAGGTCTTCCGCAGCATGTCGCCGATCGACCCCGCCAACGTGGTGCGGGGCCAATATGTCGGATACCGCAACGAGGAAGGGGTTGACCCGGAATCCGACACGGAGACCTTCATCGCGCTGAAATGCGTCATCGATAATTGGCGCTGGGCCGGCGTGCCGTTCTTCCTGCGCACCGGCAAACGGCTGGCCGAGGGGCAGCGGATCATCTCCATCGCCTTCCGCGAACCGCCGAAAAGCATGTTCCCGGTGGGCTCCGGCGTAGGCGCGCAGGGGCCGGACCATCTGACCTTCGACCTGGCCGACGCCTCGAAGATGTCGCTGTCCTTCTACGGCAAGCGGCCCGGCCCAGGCATGCGGCTGGACAAGCTGAGCCTGCAATTCGCCATGAACGACACCGGCCGCATCGGCGACGTGCTCGAAGCCTACGAGCGTTTGATCCTGGACGCGATGCGCGGCGACCGCACGCTGTTCACCACCGCCGAAGGGATCGAGCGGCTGTGGCAGGTCTCCACCCCGTTGCTGGAGGCGCCGCCGCCGGTGCGGCTGTATCCGATCGGGTCATGGGGACCGAAATCGATCCACCAGCTGGTGGCCCCGCATGCCTGGCGGCTGCCGTTCGAGCGCGCCTGGCGGGCGCCCGCGGCGGCGGGGGGCTGAACAAGGCCGGTTGTCGAATGGGGAGGGACCAGAAAATGTCCAAAAACGCGCAGGATGCGTTCGACTACGTCGTCGTCGGTGCCGGCGCCGCTGGTTGCGTGCTGGCCAACCGGCTGAGCGAGGACGGCACCGCCACCGTCTGCGTGCTGGAGGCCGGGCCGCCGGATCGCAACCCCTACATCCATATCCCTGCCGGATTCATCAAGACGCTGTTCGACCCGTCCTGCACCTGGCAGTTCAAGACGGAGCCGACCGAGCGCACCGGCGGACGGCCCATCTCGACCACGCAGGGGCGGACGCTAGGCGGCGGGTCCTCGGTCAACGGCATGATCTACAACCGGGGCCAGCCGGCGGATTTCGATAGCTGGGCGCAGCGCGGCAACCGCGGCTGGGGCTATGCCGACGTGCTGCCGTATTTCCGCCAGTCCGAGCAGCGCATCGGCTTCGGCGACGACGCCGTGCGTGGCCGCGGTGACGGCATCCCGGTCACCGACATGGATTGGTTCCATCCCGTTTCGGAGGCGTTCATCCAGGGCTGCATCAATGCGGGTATCCCGCGCAACCCGGATTACAACAGCGGCGACCAGGCCGGAGTCGGATATTTCCAGCGCGCCATCCGCAACGGGCGCCGGGTGAGCGCCGCCCGTGCCTTCCTCAAGCCTGCGCGGGAACGCGCCAACCTGGATGTCCGCACCAGCGCGCGCGCCTGCGAGATCATGCTGGACGGCAAGCGCGCCGTGGGCGTCCGCTACTTGCACGAGCGCGGGGGAGAGACCCGCACGGTGCAGGCCCGGCGGGAGGTGATCCTGTGTTCCGGCACGGCCAACACCGCACGGCTGTTGCAGGTATCCGGCATCGGGCCTGCCGGCTTGCTGGGCGACCTCGGCGTGCCCGTCCGGCACGAACTGCGCGGGGTGGGAGAGAATTTCCGCGACCACTACGCCGTGCGGGCAGTGCTGCGGGCCAAACCCGGCGTGCTGACGCTGAACGAACTGTCGCGCGGCCCGCGGCTGGGGCTGCAGATCGCGCGGTGGGCCACCGGCCGCCCCAGCATCCTGGCGACCGCGCCGTCCCAGGTGCACGTGTTCTGGAAGTCCTTCGAGGGGCTGGACCAGCCGGACCTGCAATGCGTGTTCACGCCCGGCTCCTACAAGCAGGGCGCCACCTACGTGCTGGACGACTATCCGGGCATGACGGCCGGCGCCTGGGCGCATCGCCCGGAAAGCACCGGATACGTGCGTGCCTGCTCCACCGACGTGTTCGTGGACCCGGTGCTGCAACCGAACTACCTGGCCGACGCCATGGACCGCCGGGTGACGCTCGGCGGCATCCGCCTGATCCGTCGGCTGCTTGCCACGCCCGAGGTCGCGGCGTTCGCCGAACGCGAGACGTTGCCGGGACCGGATGTGCAAAGCGACGACGAGCTGCTCGACTTCGCCTATCGCAACGGCTCCACCTGCTACCACCTGATCGGCACCGCGCGGATGGGACCGGACACCGACCCCGGCGCCGTGGTCGATGACCAGTTGCGCGTGCACGGCCTGGGCGGGCTGCGGGTGGCCGACGCCTCGATCATGCCCAGCATGCCCTCCGCCAACACCTATGCCACGACGCTGATGATCGCCGGCAAGGCCGCTGACCTGATCCGCGGCAGGACGGCGATGCCGGAGGAGGCACGGGCGGCATAGCGCGGGATCAACCCGCCGCCGGGCTGTTGCTGCGGCGGCCAAGTGTCTCGCTGAGTCGTGCGACCACCGTATGGGCCTGGCCAGGCCGGCCCTGTTTGTGGCGGCCAGGATAGTACGTGCCATCCGCCAACAGGGCGACCCGTCAGGGAATCAATTCCGACGAGCGGCGGCGGGCTGGCGCGATGGTGGTTCTTGCGGGCTCCCGCCTGCCTCGATCGGCGACAGCATCTGTAACGCGGGTGCAGGGCGTGCGATAATCCGCCACGCCCTGCACAGCCCGTTCGAAGAACTGCACGATGTCTTCGCCTGACCTCGCCGACCTCGACGCGTTCACAGTCGTTGCCCGGGCCCGCAGCTTCCGGGGGGCCGCCTTGCTGCGCGGCGTTTCAGCCTCGGGGCTGAGCGAGGCGGTGCGGCGGATCGAGACCCGGCTTGGGGTGCGGCTGCTCAACCGGACGACCCGCAGCGTGACGCCGACCGCGGCGGGAGAACGCCTGTTGGCGCGCCTGGGTCCAGCGCTCGGGGAGGTCTCCGCCGCGCTGGAGGCGCTGGCGGAGGACCGCGACACGGCGGTGGGGACGCTGCGGCTGAACGTCCCCGTCATCGTCGCCCGGACGATCCTGCCGCGCATCATCGGTCCCTTCCAGGCAGCGCACCCGGGTCTCACCCTGGAGGTGATGGCCAATGACAGCTTCATCGACGTGCTGGCAGCCGGATTCGATGCCGGCATCCGCTACGAGGAGCGGCTGGAGCGGGACATGATCGCGATCCCGATCGGCCCGCGCATCCAGCGTTACGCGGCTGGCGCCTCGCCCGGCTACCTGCGGGCCCGCGGCCGGCCGGAACACCCGCGCGACCTGCTGAACCATGCCTGCATCGGGCACCGCTTCGTCAGCGGCGTGGTCCCGTCCTGGGAGTTCGAGCGTGCGGGCGAGGTCCTCCGCATCGCGCCCTCCGGCCCGTTGCTGGCGAATACGCTGGACATCGAGCTACAGGCCGCGATCGACGGCATCGGCATCATCGCCACCTTCGAGGACGTCCTGGCACCGGCCCTGTCGGGCGGCTTGCTGGAGCCGGTGCTGCCGGAGTGGTGGCAAAGCTTCTCCGGCCCGTTCCTCTATTACCCCAGCCGTCGGCACATGCCGCCGCCGCTGCGCGCGTTCGTGGATTTCATCCGCACAACCCCCTATCCTGGCCCCGTCGCAAGGGTTGACGCGTGAGGACCCCGCCGCGCTTGCAGCGGCATGCCGCGGTCCCATTTGCGTCGTGATGTGGTAAGGGACGGCGATGCACGACAACAACACCATCACCACGCCGCGCGGGGTCACCGAACTCAAGGTCGAGCGGCCGCGCCTGCACAAGGTCATGCTGGTCAACGACGATTTCACGCCGCGCGACTTCGTGGTGACCGTGTTGCGCGCCGAGTTCCGGTTGAGCGAAGAACAGGCCGGCCGGGTCATGACGACGGCGCATACGCGGGGCGTTTGCGTAGTGGGGGTGTTCACCCGGGATGTGGCGGAAACCAAGGCGACGAACGCCACCGACGCCGGGCGCAAGAAGGGCTATCCGCTGTTGTTCACGACGGAGCCGGAGGAGTAGTCGGCGCCGTGCCAGGACGGGCTTACAGGCCGAGAAGGGATTGGCGATCCCGCAACGCTGCATCCATGGCGGCGACATGGGCCTTGATGGCGGCGCCCTGCTGAACGACCCAGTCAGCGGCCTGACCGTCCAGCATGCGCCGCAGCGCGTCGGCATGACCGGTCAGCGCCATGTCGGCCTCCAGCAACCGGGCGAGCGTGTCCGCTTCCTGTCGATGCCGCTGTGCGATGCGGTCGTTCCCCGGCACAGGCAGCGAGCGGATGCGGCTGGCGAGGCCACTGACCAGCGCCACCAGCGCCTCAAGCAGGCGTGCCTCCTGCAACGCGACGGCATCGGGGCGGGGATGCTCCCGCGACAGCGGCGGCAGATGCGCCGCGCGATAGGCGATCTCCGCCTCTCCGATGGCCTGGCGGGCCTCGCCGAGCAGCCCGGCGACGTGGTGCCGGACTAGCAGGTCGTCCGCCCGGAGCTGGTTCTCGGCGCGATAGAAATTGTAGCCCCATCCGTAGAACAGGTTGATGGCGACCTGGGACACCGGATCCGCGCTGTAGAACTCGGGATCGCGCTCCAACGTCACTTGGCGGCGTCCAGCCCGGCTGTACGGCCCATCGGGAGGGTTCCCATGGTCTGGCCACCGATATGGAACGCTTCGCCGACGGCGGCATTCGGGGCGGAGACCAGCCCGGCCTGGGCCATGGCCATCGCCAGGTAGTATCGCACCGCCTCGAGCGGAGTGAGGCCGAACGCCTTCAGCGAGATCAACTGCCGCATGCGCTCGTCCTTCGGCAGCACCAGGATCTTCAGGTCGTTCAGCATGATGCCGTAGACCTTCAGGAATTCGGTCAGATGGGCTTTGACGCTGTCGCGCAGCTCCCCGATGCGCTCGTTGATCGATTCCAGCGGCGTGACCTGGATGACCTGGTTGATCGCCTGCTCAATCGCCGGCCCGGCATAGGCCGAAATCTCGTCCGTGTTGATGACAGAGCCATTGAACGGCAGGTGCTGGATGAGGTCGAGCGCCTCCTGCTTGGTGTCGATGTGGATGTAATAATCCGCCTGCCACGACACCTCCGCCATTTCCGACGTCGTCGCCGTGCCGACGCTCTTCACCAGCAGCTTGGACCGGTTGATGTAGATGACTTCGTAGACCCAAGGGGACGAACCGCCGAAGAACCCCTGCGAGATGGAGCCGAACAGCGGCTTGTCGGGGGTGACGAGCGGATACTGCCCGGTCTCGTAGACCTGGAGGATGGCGCCGCGGCTCTTCAGCACGCAGAAATGGTTGCTCTCGACCGTCAGCAGCGAGCCGGAGACGATGTTCTGGTCGTCCATCATCTTCAAGGCGACATTGCTGGTGCCGAGAAGGTCGACCCCACGGCTGTCCAACGCCGTGATCACGCTTCTCGTCATCGCCATGGTGCAGCCTTTCGAATGCCGTTTGTGGCAGGCATGACACGGTAATCCTGCACCTCCGGCTGCGCCAGCCAGCCGTCACGGCAGGCCGCCTATCGTGCGACGAGGGCCAACACGCGGCACGGACTGCCGGAGCCGGCGGCGATCTTCAGCGGCGGCGTGATCAGCAGCGCGCCCGTGACGGGCAACTGGTCCAAATTGGCCAGGCTGGCCAGACCGAACTTGCCGGCGCCGTGCATGATGGTGTGACAGGGGAACGCCGGGTCGAAGCTGTGCGCCGCACCGGCATCCGTGCCGACGCATTCCGTGCCGAAACCGGCCACGTCGCGTTCCAGCGCCAGGAAGCGCACGCACTCCGCGTCCGGGCCCGGCGTCTGCGGCCCGGCGGCACCGATGTTCAGGAACGCCTCGCCGGTCCGCTTGGACCAGCCGGAGCGCAGCAGCAGCCAGGCCCCGGCAGGCACCCGGCCGTGCTCGCCTTCCCATTGCTGCATCCGCGCCCGCGTCAGCAGGAAGCCGGCATCGGCGGCACACTCCGCCTCCACATCCACGACGCAAGCCGGGGCGACCAGGCGGCCGGGCGGGATGGTGTCCGTCGTGTTGTCCGGCTGCTCACGCCCGCTGATCCAATGCACGGGAGCGTCGAAATGCGTGCCGGTGTGCTCACCCAGGCTGATGTCGTTCCAGTACCAGCCCGGCCCGGCCTCGTCATAGGCGGAGATGCGGGTCATCCGGAACGGCGAGGATTGCGCGAAGGGCGGCGGCAGGCCGATCACCGGCGTATCGGGCGACAGCGGCTGGGACAGATCGACCACGCGGACGGACCCGGAGGCGAGTGCCCCGATCAACGAGGACAGCACGTCGGCCATATCCACTCTCCGCTCTGACGGGTGCCAGCTTGGAACAAGATGCTTTAGGTGTGAAGCAGTTTCTTCCAGAGGCGATACCGACGTGCTTAACTGCGGCCACCATATCCGCCGCCATCCGGAGTGTCCCATGAACGAAGTGTCGCCGTTGCACATCCCCGCCGGGCATCGCTGGAGCGATGCGGAATGGGCGCTGCGGGTCCAGCTGGCCGAGTGTTACCACGCCATCGATTACCTCGGCTGGACCGAGATGATGATCTTCAACCACATCTCCGTACGGCTGCCTGGCGATCAGACGCACTACCTGGTGAACCCGTTCGGGCTGACCTACGACGAGGTCACGCCGAAGAACCTGCTGAAGGTCGATCTGGCCGGCAACCTGGTCGAGCCGTCCGAGTACAAGGCCAACCCCGCCGGCTTCGCCCTGCACAGCGCCATCCACGGCGCACGGCACGACGCGCATTGCGTGATCCACACCCACACCAATGCCGTGTCGGCCATCGCGCTCAAACAGGGCGGCCTGGGGCACGACGATTTCTACGGCGCGCAACTGTTCGGCCGGGTGGGCTACCATCCGTTCGAGGGCATCACGCTCTGGGCCGAGGAAAAGGAGCGCATGCTGGCAAGCCTGGGCGACAAGGACGTGCTGGTGCTGCGCAACCACGGTGTCGCCGTATGCGGGGCGGACATTCCGAAGGCGTTCATGCTGCTGTGGACCGTGCAGCGCGCTGCCGAGATCCAGTGCCATGCCGGCATGCTGCCGGGGCCGAACATGGAGATCAGCGACACGGTGCGCCAGCATTGCGCCGACACGGCGGCGCGGCTGGTGGGGGCGGATGCCTTCGCGACCAAGGTGTTCGACGCCACCGTGCGCAAGATGCGCGCGGCGCGGGGATAGTCAGTCCGCGAAGGCGGGCTCTTCGCGCAGCAGCACCCGCTTGATGCTCTCCAGATGCAGCCGGGCGCCCTCGCCATCCGCCTGGCGCATCTGGCGGGCGGTCGCCTCGGCCATGGCAGGGGAGACCGGCTTCAATGTACGGCCGCTGCTCTCGGCCAGCCACTGCGCCTGGGCGGCTCGTTCCAGGTAGTAGAGATCGTCCCAGGCCGCCGCGATGGATGGGCCGGTCACCAGCACGCCGTGGTTGCGCATGAAGGCGATGTCGGCGTCTCCCATGGCGGCGGCGATGCGGTCCCCCTCCGTGCCGTCGAGCGCCAGGCCGTTATAGTCCTCGTCCACAACGGTGCGGCCGTAGAATTTCAGCGCGGTCTGCCCGGCCCAGACCAGCGGCGGACCCTCCAACATCGCGAGCGCGGTCGCATACGGCATGTGGGTGTGGAACGCCGCCGCCGCCCGCGGATTGCGCATGTGCAGGCGGGCATGGATGAAGAACGCCGTTGCCTCCGGCACGCCCTCGCCGGCCACCACACCGCCCTCGAAGTCGCAGACCAACAGGCGGGATGCCGTGATCTCCCCGAACGCCCAGCCATAAGGGTTGACCAGGAACAGGTCCGGCCGGCCCGGCACGACGGCGGAGAAGTGGTTGCAGATGCCCTCCTGCAGCCCGAGCCGCGCCGCCATGCGGAAGCACGCGGCCAGGTCGACCCGCGCCTGCTGCACCGCCGGGTCGTCCAGCGTGCTGTTGCGGCGGATAGCGGGGAGCGATTGTGCCATGCGAGCCTCCACCAGCTTGATCCCCGGCACGGCGTGTGCTCGGGACAGCACCATCCTGCCACCGTTGGGGACCTGCATGCCAACCCTGTTCGTGACCTCGCCCCTGGAACCCGAATACGCCAGGCGCATGGCCGGCCTGGACTTGCGCCTGACGGTGGTCCACGAGCCGGATCTGCTGCCGGTGCCGCGTTTCCCGGGCGACCATACCGGCGGTCCGTTCACGCGCGACCCGGCGCAGCAGGCACGATGGCAGGCGAGGCTGGCGGAGGCGGACATCCTGTGGGGCGTTCCCACCCCTGCGGACGCCGCCCAC
Source organism: uncultured Acetobacteraceae bacterium (assembly GCA_964244585.1). GTDB lineage: Bacteria > Pseudomonadota > Alphaproteobacteria > Acetobacterales > Acetobacteraceae > LMUY01. Next base: position 51,667 of record CAXTJM010000018.1, read on the forward strand.
GCCACCCGGTTGCGCTGGATCCAGGGCACCAGCACCGGCGTCGGCCCGGCAGCGGCGCGGCTCAACCGGCCGGACGTGCTGGTCACCACCGCCCGCGGCGTGCATGCCCGCCCGCTGGCGGAGTTCGTGTTCATGGCGTTGCTGGCGCATGTCCGCGACCTGGCGCATTTGCAGGCGGACCAGGCGGCCCATCGCTGGACTCGCGGCTGCGTGGCGGAAATCGCGGGCAAGACGCTGGTCATCCTGGGCGCCGGCGACCTGGCCCGCGGCTGCGCCCGCATCGCCCGTGCGCTGGACATGCGGGTGGTCGCCGTAACCCGCGACCCGGCCCGCGACCGCGACCATGCCGCGTTGTTCGACGCGGTCATACCGGTCACCCAATTGCATGCGGCGATGCGCCAGGCCGACGCCTTCGTCATCACCGTCCCGCACACGCCCTTGACCGATCGGATGGTGGACGCCGCGGCGCTGGCCTGCCTGCCGCGTGGCGCCGCCCTGGTGAATATCGGCCGCGGCCTGGTGATGGACGAGCCGGCGCTGATCGCGGCGCTGCGCTCCGGCCAGGTGGGCTACGCGGCGTTGGACGTCACCGCCATCGAGCCGCTGCCGGCGGACAGCCCGCTATGGGACATGCCGAACGTGCTGATCAGCCCGCACTCCGCCAGCACGGTGGCAACGGAGAACGGGCAGATCGTCGACATCTTCGCCCATAACCTGCAATGCTGGCTGGATGGCCGCGTAGCGGACATGCGCAACCTGCTGGATGTGGCCAGGCTGTATTGAGCGCTCAGCGCTCCCGCGTGTAGTCCATGGCGCAATAGGCGCCACCCTGGTGCAGTTCGACGACCGGGTCGTCCGTGACCTTGCCGGTCATGGCGTCGGCGAAGATGTCCGCCGTGTCCTGCGGCACCCAATCCAGCTCGGCCCGTGCGTCGTCGCGCCACCAGCTTCGGGCATTGGCGGAGTTGCCCCATACGATGCAGCAGCCGGTCCGCTCCGCCTCGATGCAGCGCACCATGAGCCGGGCGAGGTCGGCATAGGACAGCCAGGTGGCCAGCATCCGCTCATCCACCGGCGCAGGGAAGGACGACCCAATGCGAACGGAGACGTTCTCCACCCCATGCTTTTCCCAATACAGGCCGCCCATCAGCTCGCCGTAGGCCTTGGACAGGCCGTAGAAGCTGTCCGGCCGCAACGCGCAACCAGCGTCGAGCGGCGTCTCGCGCGGGTGGAAGCCGATGGCATGGTTGGACGAGGCGAACACCACCCGCGCCTTGGCCATGCGCGCCGCCTCGTAGACGGTGTGCAGGCCGACGATGTTGGGCCCCAGCACCGTCTCGAACGGCTTTTCCGTCGACACTCCGCCGAAATGCAGGATGGTGCGGCAGCCTGCCGCAAGCGCGGCGATGGCCGGACCATCGGCCAGGTCGGCCTGGATGAAGGCAGCGCCCGGCGGGAGCGTATCCGGAAACGCCGCGATATCGGTGAGGCGCAGGGTATAGCCTGCCTCCCCCAGGATGCGGGTGAGTTGGCGGCCAAGCCCGCCCGAGGCGCCCGTGAGCAGAACCGGTGCCGTCATGGTGATTTCATTCCCCTCGCCTGCGCGCCTTCAGCATGGCCCAGTAGTCCAGCCGCTTGCGGATGTCGCGTTCAAACCCGCGTTCGTTGGGCTGGTAGAAACCCGGCTCCTGCCGTTGCGCCAGCGCCTCCGGCAAGAACTCCTGCGCACCGTAGGCATCCGGCTCGTCATGGTCGTATCGATACCCGGCATGATAGCCCATTTCGCGCATCAGCGCGGTCGGCGCATTCAGGATGTTCAGCGGTGGCGGCAGGTCGGACGTGCGCTCCGCCACGCCGAGCGCCTGCATGAAGCCGAGATAGGACGCGTTGCTCTTCGGCGCCGTGGCCACGTAGGTGACCGCCTGCGCCATGAACAGCCGGGCTTCCGGCCATCCCACGCGCTCATAGGCGTCCCACGCCATCAGGACCTGCACCATGGCCTGCGGATCGGCCATGCCCACGTCCTCGGAAGCGGCGCAGACCAGGCGGCGGAACACCGTCTCCGGTGCTTCGCCGGCCACCATCATCCGGGCGGCGTAGTACAGCGCCGCGTTCACGTCCGAGCCGCGCAGCGATTTGTGGAAGGCGCTGAGCAGGTCGTAATGCCCATCCCCGGCCTTGTCATGGACCGCCACGCGCCGTTGCAACACCTGCGCCAGCCCGGCCATGTCGAGCGGTGCGGCGGCGGCAAGCGTCTCCAGCTGTTCGGCCATGTTGAGCAGGTAGCGACCATCGCCGCCGGCCATGGCGATCATCGCCTGGCGCGCGTCCGGCTGCAGCGGCAGGTCGTGGCCGACATGGGCCTCCGCCCGGCGCAGCAACTGCTCCAGCGCCGCTTCGTCCAGGCGCCGCAGCACGAAGACCCGGCAGCGCGACAGCAGTGCGCCGTTCAACTCGAACGAGGGGTTCTCGGTCGTGGCACCCACCAGGATGATGGTGCCGTCTTCCACCACGGGCAGGAAGCTATCCTGCTGCCCGCGGTTGAACCGGTGGATTTCGTCACAGAACAGCAGCGTGCCGCCACCCGCCTCGCGCCGTCGCCGTGCGGCATCCCACAGCTTGCGCAGGTCTGCCACGCCGCTTTGGATCGCGCTAATCGCCTCGAAATGCAGTTCGGTCTGCCGGGCCAGGAGACGGGCGATGGTGGTCTTCCCCGTGCCCGGCGGTCCCCACAGGATCATGGAGGAAAGGGCACGGCCCGCGACCATGCGGCCCAGCGGCGCGTCCGCCGCCAGCAGATGCCGCTGTCCTACGACATCCGCGATGTCGGCCGGGCGCAGCCGGTCGGCCAGTGGCCGGGTATCCTGGTCGGAAAACAGCGATGGCGCCGCCACGCGCCCGTCTCAGGAAATGGCGGCGGTGCAGGCCGGACCTTGATGCACCGTTGCGACCGCCCGATCCGTCTCATCCTCCAGGGTGAACAGAACGTCGCCCAAGGTCAGCGCAGCCAACCGTGCGTTGTCATACCCGTCCAATGTGCCGCCATTGTCGATCGGGTGGGTGGATGGCGCGCCGTTCGCGCCCTGCTTCAGCAGCTTGCCGCACAGGGTGAAGCCGAGTTGCGACTGCAGGGGGATGGTGGCAACGAAACTGTCGTCGGGATGGCCGACATAGACGTGCAACGTACCGGCCAGCACGCCTGCGAAGTAGACCGCGATGGTTTCTTCCTGTTGCTCGCTACCCAGATGATCGATGACCGTGACGGTCGTGCGACGCAAACTAGGGCCCGGTGGCGGCTGCGCCGCGGCGTTGCCGGCCAGCGCCATCCCGGCCGCGACGAGCGCCGCGCGACCGGGATGGCGCATCGCGTCAGGCTGCCTGGTCGGCCAACTCGGGGCGGGGACCGCTATCCTGCCCCTTGGCTGCCGGATCACGCTCCACCAATTCGATCACTGCCATGTCGGCGGCATCGCCGTAGCGCATCCCCGCCTTCAGGACGCGCGTGTAGCCGCCGGGCCGTGCTTTGTAGCGGGTCGCCAGCGCATCGAACAGCTTGGCGACGATCTTTTCGTCCCGCAACTGTGCATAGGCCTGGCGGCGCGCATGCAGCCCGCCGCGTTTACCAAGGGTGATCAGCTTTTCCGCCACGGGCCGCAGTTCCTTGGCCTTCGGCAGTGTGGTGGTGATCTGTTCGTGCTTCAGCAACGCGACGGCCATGTTGCGGAACATGGCGAAGCGGTGGCTGGTCGTAACACTGAGCTTGCGGCCGCTCACACCATGACGCATCTGCTTGCTTCCTTAAAAAGGCTCGTCCAGCCGCTTGGCCAGGTCTTCAATGTTCTCAGGCGGCCAGCCCGGAACGGTGATGCCGAGGGTGAGGCCCATATTGGTCAACACCTCCTTGATCTCGTTCAGCGACTTGCGGCCGAAGTTTGGCGTCCGGAGCATCTCTTGCTCGGATTTCTGCACCAGGTCGCCGATATAGACGATATTGTCGTTCTTCAGGCAGTTCGCCGAACGAACCGATAGCTCCAACTCGTCCACCTTGCGCAACAGGTTGCGGTTGAACGGCAGGTCGTCATGATGCTCCTCCGCGCGAAGCTGCTGTGGCTCATCGAAATTGATGAACAACTGCAACTGGTCCTGCAAGATGCGCGCGGCCAACGCCACGGCATCTTCCGGGGTGACCGCCCCGTTGGTCTCCACCGAAAGCAGCAGCTTGTCGAAGTTGGTCAGGTTGCCGACGCGCGTGGGCTCCACTCGGTAGGACACCCGGCGGACCGGGGAATAGATGCTGTCCACGGGAATGAGCCCGATCGGCGCGTCTTCCGGTCGGTTGCTGCTGGCGGGTTCGTACCCCTTGCCCAGGTTGACCGTGAATTCCATCCCGAGCTTCACGCCATCGTCTAGCGTGCACAGCACAAGTTCGGGGTTCATGATGTCGATGTCGTGCCCGGCCTGGATCTGGCCGGCCTTCACCTCGCCGGGCCCGGTGGCGGTGAGCACCATGCGCTTCGGGCCGTCGCCATGCATGCGCAACGCCAATTGCTTCACGTTCAACACGATGTCGGTCACGTCTTCCCGAACGCCCGCAATGGTGCTGAACTCATGCAGCACGCCATCGATCTGCACGGCGGTAACGGCGGCGCCTTGCAGGGAGGACAGCAGAATGCGTCGAATGGCGTTGCCGAGGGTCATGCCGAAGCCACGCTCCAGCGGCTCTGCCACGACCAGGGCAGTGCGTGACGGGTCCGAACCCGGCTCGAATTCCAACTTCTCCGGTTTGATCAGCGACTGCCAATTGCGCTGCATGACCAATGTGTCGTTTCTCATGTCAATTCGGGCCCGCGTCATGGACGCGGGACCCGCCTTTCATCGAATGCGGTCCGGATTTAGACGCGGCGACGCTTGCGCGGGCGGCATCCATTATGCGGGATCGGCGTCAGATCGCGGATCTGGGTAATGGAGAAGCCAACCGTCTGGAGCGCGCGCAACGCACTTTCGCGACCGGACCCCGGGCCGTTCACCTCGATCTCTAACGTCTCCATGCCATGCTCACGTGCCTTCCGGCCGGCATCCTCTGCGGCCACCTGAGCAGCGTAAGGCGTGGATTTGCGGCTTCCCTTGAACCCGCCCATCCCGGCGGACGACCATGCGATCGTGTTGCCCTGGGCGTCCGTAATGGTGACCATGGTGTTGTTGAACGTCGCATTCACGTGCGCGACGCCGGAGATGATGTTCTTGCGCTCCTTGCGACGGGGACGCGCTGGGGCTTTCGCCATGAGGTGATCCTACCTTCAAACGAGTGTGCGGCGACGCCGACTGCTACTTGGTGACTTTCTTCTTGCCAGCGATCGCCACCGCCTTGCCTTTCCGGGTGCGCGCGTTGGTGTGCGTGCGCTGACCGCGAACCGGCAGGCCACGACGATGGCGCAGCCCACGGTAGCAGCCGAGATCCATCAGGCGCTTGATGTTCATTGCGACTTCACGCCGCAGGTCGCCTTCAACGCGGAACTCCCGGTCGATCAGCTCACGAATCTTTAGCACTTCGTCATCGGACAGCTGGTTTACCCGGCGGTCATCCGGAATGCCGAGCTTCTCGCAAATACTCGCAGCCTTTGTCGGCCCGATGCCGTAGATGTAACGGAGGCTGATCGTTACCCGCTTGTTGGTCGGGATGTTCACACCGGCAATACGCGCCACGCTCGTCTCCTACTCGAACCCGGATGCGCACTATCGCAGCGTGCCGCCGGGCTTGGTGGTCAAGCGGCCTGCTCGCATCTGCGCTGGGCCACCGAAAATGTCATACGGGCGCAAACGTTGCCGCTGCGCCGGAGCAGCCCGTTATACGAAGGCACGACGGAGAGTCAACGAACTTCGGTCACATTTAGGTGAACATGCGCGCTCGGCAAGGTTTGCAGCACAGCCTCGATCCCGGCAGCGACTGCGTCCATCGAGCCCATTCCGTCCAAAGTGTGCAGCCGGCCGGTAGCCTGGTAATGCGGCAGGATCGGCCTGGTTTGGCGGTTGTATACGTCCAGTCGCTCGCGCACCGTCTCCCGCTTGTCATCCGGGCGACGAATGAACTGCGTCGATCCACAGATATCGCAGACACCGGGCTTGCCAGTCGGCTTGAAACTGTCGTGATAGCTGGTGCCGCAATTCGCACAGCTAAATCGCCCGGCGATCCGCTCGATCAAGGCCGTGTCGTCCACCTTCAACTCGATCACAGCATCCAGTTCGAGGCCGAGTTCGGACAGCATGGTGTCCAGCGCCTCGGCCTGCGCGACGGTGCGGGGAAAGCCGTCCAGGATGAAACCGGCGGTGCAGTCAGGCTGCCGTACCCGACTGGCCAGCATGTCGATGATGATATCGTCGGACACCAAGGCGCCGGACGCCATCACGGCAGCCGCCCGCCTGCCAACATCGCTGCCCGCGGCCACCTCACTGCGCAACATGTCGCCCGTGGAGATCTGTGCAATGCCGTGCGCCTCCTGCAGCCGCTTGGCCTGGGTCCCCTTCCCCGCACCAGGCGGCCCGAGCAGGATGAGCTTCATCTCGCGCGGCCTTTCACACGAGATTTACGGATAAGGCCTTCATACTGGTGAGCCAGCAAATGCGACTGCACCTGGGTCACCGTATCCATGGTCACGGATACGATGATCATCAGGCTCGTGCCGCCGAAGTAGAACGGCACGTTGTAATTGGCGATCAGCACCTCCGGCAACAGGCAGACGACGCAGAGATACAGCGCACCGATCGTGGTCAAACGCGTGAGGATCCGGTCGAAGTAATCCGCTGTGTTGCTGCCGGGTCGTATGCCGGGAATGAAGCCACCGTACTTCTTCAGGTTATCTGCCGTCTCCTGCGGGTTGAACACCACGGCGGTATAGAAATACGAGAAGAAGATGATCATCCCGGCATACAGCCCGAGGTACAGGGGCTGGCCATGCGCGAGCTGGGTCGAGAGCCAACCCAGGACCGAATTCGGGTTGCTTTGACCGAAGCCGGCGATCGTCGCCGGGATCAGCAGGATGGAGGAAGCGAAGATGGGCGGGATAACGCCAGCCGTGTTCACCTTGAGCGGCATGTGGGTCGAATCGCCGCCGAACATGCGCTGCCCGACCTGGCGCTTGGGGTATTGCACGACGATGCGTCGCTGCGCCCGCTCCATGAACACGATGAACGCGATCACCGCGACGGCGATGACGATGAAGGCCAGGATGAAGACTGGCGATAGGGCGCCGGTGCGCCCCAAATCCAGGAGCGTCACCAGCGCATGCGGCAGGTTGGCGACGATGCCGGCAAAGATGATCAGGCTGGTGCCGTTGCCGACGCCCCGTGCAGTGATCTGCTCTCCCAACCACATGAGGAACATCGTTCCGCCCGTGAGCGTCACGACGCAGGACAGGCGGAAGAACCATCCTGGATCGAGCACGGCGCCCAGGCCTGCACGGTCATGGAACGCTTCCAAGCCCACGGCGATGCCGTACGACTGGAAGATCGCGATCAGCACCGTCAGGTAGCGCGTGTACTGATTCAGCTTCTTCCGCCCACTCTCCCCCTCCTTCTTGAGGGTCTCCAACGAGGGAATGGCGGCCGACATCAGCTGGATGATGATCGACGCGCTGATGTAGGGCATGATGGTCAGTGCGAAGACCGTCATACGACTCAGATTGCCGCCGCTGAACATGTCGAACATGCCCAACACGCCGCCACCTTGCTCCGTCATCGCGTGGCTCATCACGCTGGCGTCGATACCCGGCACCGGCACGTAGCTGCCAACCCGATACACTACTAGGGCACCCAGCGTGAACCAGATACGGCTTTTTAACTCGGTAGCCTTACTGAAGGCGCCGAGGTTCATGCTGCCAGCCATCTGCTCGGCGGCCGAGGCCATGCGTCCATCCCCTAATGAGCCCGCGGCATCCATTGTGACGCGCGGAGCGTTCCGCGTGCAAGCGTCGGGACGCCACCCTACAGCTGCCCCGACCTAGAGAAGGGTTGAGGCAGGACGGCGCTGCTAGACCCCCGCCGGCTCCGCGGCCACAACGGTCGCCGTCACCGACCCGCCCGCCGCCTCCACCGCCGCCTTGGCCGATGCCGAGACACCGGACACCGTCACGGTGATCGCGCGATTGATAGCGCCCCGGCCGAGCAGGCGAACGCCCGCCACCTTCGCCAACCGCACGAGACCGGCCTTTTCCAACGCCGCCTCATCGATCGCGCCGGCATCGAGCCGGCCCGCTTCGACGGCCTTGTCGACCGTGCCCAGATTAACCGGGGCATATGACTTGCGGAAGATGTTCTTGAATCCGCGCTTCGGCAACCGTCGATAGATCGGGAGCTGGCCGCCCTCGAATCCGTTCAGCGCCACGCCCTCGCGCGCCTTCTGTCCCTTGACGCCCTTGCCCGACGTCTTGCCCTTGCCGGAACCGATGCCACGCCCCAGCCGCTTGAACTTCAGCCGCGATCCGGGATTATCCCGGAGTTCGTTGAGCTTCACGATAGCTCCTCCACCTGCACCAGATGATGCACCTTGCGGATCATCCCCCGCACCGCCGGGGTGTCCTCCAACGTGCTGGCCTTGCGCATCTTGTTGAGACCAAGCCCGATCAGCGTCTCGATCTGGCCCGGCTTGCGACCCAGGCCAGACGCGACCTGCACGATCCTAACTCGCTTCTTCTGCGTCTCAGACATCGGCTGCAACCTCCGCTTCCGGCGCATCGCGCTTGCCCAGGATGTCGCCGACTTTCTTGCCCCGGCGGCTCGCGACTGAGCGCGGGCTGGCACAGCGCGAGAGCCCGGCGAACGTCGCCTTCACCATGTTATGCGGATTGCGGCTGCCCAACGACTTGGCCACCACGTCGCCGATGCCCAGCGCCTCGAACACCGCACGCATCGGTCCGCCAGCGATGATGCCCGTCCCCGCCTCCGCGGCGCGCAACACGACCATGCCGGCGCCATACTCGCCATGCACGTCGTGGTGCAACGTGCGGCCTTCCTTCATGGGGACGCGGATCATGGTGCGCTTGGCCCGCTCGGTCGCCTTGCGGATCGCCTCCGGCACTTCGCGCGCCTTGCCGGCTCCATAGCCCACCCGGCCCTTCTGGTCACCCACCACCACCAAGGCAGCGAAGGCGAAGCGACGGCCGCCTTTCACCACCTTGGCCACACGGTTGATGGTAACCAGCTTGTCGATCAGGTCATCGCTGCCATCGCGGTCGCGCTCGCGTCCGCCGCGGTTGCCGTCCCGGGAATCCCGTGCCATGTGCGCCTAGCCTCTCAGAACGCCAGCCCGCCTTCGCGGGCGGCATCGGCCAGCGCTTTGACGCGGCCGTGATACAAATACATGCCGCGATCGAACACCACGGCAGTCACCCCAGCGGCGACGGCCCGTTCGGCAACCAACTTGCCGACCGCCGCGGCCGCGGCCTTGTCGGCGCCAGTCCGCAACTCCGTGCGAAGTGTCGCGTCCAGGCTGCCGGCTGCCGCCAGGGTTCGACCCTGCGCATCGTCGATGATCTGGGCATAGATATGCTTGCCCGACCGGAACACCGACAGGCGGGGCCGCCCGGCCGATTTCTGCCTGAGCTGGTAGCGAAGCCGTTGGCGACGACGCTCCCGAAGGTCGCGAGGAGAGCTCATTTCTTCTTTCCCTCCTTGCGGCGGATCGTCTCGGTGTCATACCGCACGCCCTTGCCCTTGTAGGGCTCGGGCGGACGGTAGGCGCGAATTTCCGCAGCGACCTGCCCAACCAGGCGCTTATCCGTGCCCTCGACAGTGATGGCGGTCGGCCGGGGCGTCGTGATCTTGATCCCCTCCGGCACGGGATACACCACGTCGTGGCTGAACCCGAGGTTGATCACCAGGTTCGGGCCAGTCACCGCAGCGCGGAACCCGGTTCCCTGGATTTCCATCGTCTTGGCGTACCCAGTCGACACGCCCTTCACCATGTTGGCAACCAAGGCGCGCGTGGTGCCCCACATCATGCGCGCGGTCCGCTCGCCGCCATTCGGCGCCACCGACACCTTGCCATCCTCGACCTTGACCGTAACGCTGTCCCGCACCGCCAGGGACAACTCGCCCAGCTTGCCCTTGGCCGTGAGCGTCCGGCCAGCCATCGCCAACTCGACGCCGGCCGGGATCTCGACCGGATATTTACCTACCCGTGACATACCAGCCTCCCTAGAACACGCGGCAAAGGACTTCGCCGCCGACATTGGCAGCACGCGCCTCTGCATCGCTCAGCACGCCACGTGGTGTGGAAAGGATGGAGACGCCCAAGCCCGCATACACGCGCGGCAACTCCTTGATTTTCGAATACACCCGGCGACCCGGCTTGGACACGCGAGTGATTTCCTTGATCACGGGTTCGCCCTCATTGTACTTCAACTCGATCCGGAGCTGTCCCACGCCAGGACGCAACTCCTCGGCTGAAAACCCGCGGATGAAGCCCTCGCGTTTCAGCGCATCCAGCACGTTGGCCCGCAACTTGGACGCCGGGGCGACACAACCCGAATGGCGGGCACGCTGTGCATTACGAATACGGGTGAGCATGTCACCCAGCGGATCCGACATCGACATGGCCGCGCTCCCCTACCAGCTCGCCTTGACCATGCCGGGAATCTGCCCGGCACTGGCAAGGTCCCGCAGGGCGATGCGGCACAGCTTGAACTTGCGGTAATTGGCGCGGGCACGGCCTGTCAGCGCGCAGCGCAACCGCACCCGGCCCTTGGCGCCGTTACGCGGCAATTGCGCCAGCTTCATCGACGCATCGAACCGCTCCTCCACCGGAGCCTCGCGATCCATCAACACCGTCTTCAACACGGCCCGCTTGTTCTTGTCCCGCGCCGCCATGCGCTCGCGCTTGGCATTGCGGTTGACCTGGGAGACTTTCGCCATCGTCTACTCACTCCTTGGAACCTGCCGGACACGGTCCGACGGTTTTCCCAAACTCGGTTGCGGCCCCAAGGCCTGTCAGGCAGCCTTGGCCTGTTGCCCGGCCTCGCCGGCGAACGGCACGTCGAAAACCTTCAACAGCGCCTTCGCCTCGGCATCGGTCTTCGCCGTTGTCACAAAGATGATGTCCATCCCGCGAACCGCATCGATCTTGTCGTAGGCGATTTCCGGAAAGATGATCTGCTCCTTGACGCCCATGGCGAAGTTGCCATTGCCGTCAAAGCCCTTGTTCCCTGGGATCCCGCGGAAGTCGCGCACCCGCGGCAGCGCGATCGTGGTGAGGCGGTCGAGGAACTCGTACATGCGCTGCTTGCGCAACGTGACCTTGCAGCCGATCGCTAGGCCCTCCCGGATCTTGAACCCCGCGATCGCCTTCTTGGCCAACGTCTTCACCGGCTTCTGGCCGCTGATCAGCATCATCTCGGCCACGGCGGCATCCAGCTTCTTTTGGTCACCCGCTGCCTCGCCGACACCCATGTTGAGGACGATCTTCTCGAGTCGAGGCACCTGCATCGGATTCTTGTAGCCGAACTGTTCCTGTAGTGTGGCGCGGCCTGTGTCCAGGTAACGGCGCTGCAGGCGCGCCATGGGCTTGCTCTCGCTCATCTCAGCTCTCGATCACTTCGCCGGTCGCCTTGGCGACGCGGACCTTGCGGCCGCCCTCGATCACGCGGAACCCGACCTTGGTTGGCTTGTCGCTCTTCGGGTCGACCAACATCAGGTTGGACAGGTGGATCGGGCCTTCTTTCTCGATGATCCCGCTTGGCGCTCCCATTCCAGTGGGCTTGGTGTGCCGCTTGACGATGCGAACCCCCCGCACCAGCGCACGGTCGTCCTTCGGCATCACCTGAAGCACCTCGCCACGACGCCCTTTATCGGCGCCGGTGATCACCACGACCTGGTCGCCCTTCTTAATCCGAGCGGCCATGGCTACAGCACCTCCGGCGCGAGCGAGATGATCTTCATGAACTTGCGACCGCGCAGCTCGCGGACGACCGGCCCGAAGATGCGCGTGCCAATCGGCTCCTGCTGCTTGTTGATCAACACGGCCGCGTTGCGATCGAACCGTATAGCGCTGCCATCGTTGCGGCGGACCGGGAACGCCGTACGCACGATCACGGCCTGGTGCACGTCACCCTTTTTGACCTTGCCACGCGGGATCGCTTCCTTGATGGACACGACGATCACGTCGCCCACGGACGCGGTTTTGCGCTTCGAGCCGCCAAGCACCTTGATGCACTGCACGCGCCGGGCGCCGGAATTATCTGCGACGTCGAGGTTGGATTCGACTTGGATCATCTATCCGCTCCTAGACCTGCACGGGCGCGTCGTGATGCACCTCGCCCACGGCCGCGACGTCCGGCGGCACGTCACCGACCGTCTCGCCATTCCGCTCCAGCAGCGTCCAGGTCTTGCGCTTGCTGATCGGCGGGCACTCGATGATACGAACCGTGTCACCTTCGACGCACAAATTGGTGGCATCGTGGGCCGCGTATTTCTTCGAACGCCGGATGAACTTCTTATACAACGGATGCATAACGCGACGGCTCACCAGGACAGTGATGGTCTTGTCCATCTTGTCGCTGGTCACCCGCCCGGTCAGGACGCGCCTCGGCATCGTCCGCCTCCTTTACTTGGCAGCGGCGGAAGGCTTGCGCTCCGCCATGATGGTTTTCACGCGCGCAATGTCACGACGCACCTTCTTGACCTGCCCGATGCCTTCGTTCTGCCCGGTCGCACGCTGGAATCGCAGGTTGAACTGCTCCTTGCGCAGATCCAGCAGCATCGTGCCGAGTTCGTCCGGGGTCTTGGCGCGGATGTCGGTCGCCTTCGCCATGATCAGCCCTCCCCAAGCCGGGTGATGAATTTGGTCTTGATCGGCAGCTTCGCCGCACCGAGCGCGAGCGATGCCCGGGCCAGGTCATTGGACACACCGTCAATCTCGAACATGATACGGCCCGGCTTGACCCGGCACACCCAGAACTCCGGGCTGCCCTTGCCCGAACCCATGCGAACCTCGGCCGGCTTCTGCGACACCGGAACATCCGGAAAGATGCGAATCCACACGCGCCCGGCGCGCTTCATGGACCGGGTGATCGCACGCCGCGCAGCCTCGATCTGCCGCGCCGTGATCCGGTCTGGCTCCAACGCCTTCAACCCGAAGGCCCCGAAATTCAATGCCGTGCCGCCTTTGGCCAGGCCGTGGATGCGACCCTTATGGGCCTTGCGGTACTTGGTCCGCTTGGGGGAAAGCATGCTCGTCCGTCCTTAACGCTGCGGCGCCTGCTCGGCCGCACGGCGATCCTGCGCCGCAGGGTCGTGCGCCAGGATCTCACCCTTGAAGATCCAAACCTTCACACCGCAAGTGCCATACGTCGTCTTCGCCGTGGCCGTGCCAAAATCAATGTCGGCGCGCAGCGTGTGCAATGGCACGCGGCCTTCGCGATACCACTCGGTCCGCGCAATCTCCGCACCGCCAAGCCGGCCGCCGCAGTTGATCCGGATCCCCTGCGCGCCCAGCCGCATGGCGGACTGCACGGCGCGCTTCATTGCCCGGCGGAACGCCACCCGCCGCTCCAATTGCTGGGCGATGTTCTCCGCCACCAGCACCGCATCGATTTCCGGCTTGCGGATTTCAACCAGGTTGAGGTTGACCTCGACCTTGGTCATCTTCTGTAGCTCCTTGCGGAGCACCTCGATGTCCTGGCCCTTCTTGCCGATGACCACGCCGGGCCGCGCCGCGTAGATCGTCACGCGCGGCTTCTTCGCTGGGCGCTCGATCACGACGCGGGATACCCCGGCACCCGACAGGCGCTTGCGCAGGTGAGCCCGCAGCTTCAGATCGTCGTGCAACAGCCGGGCGTAATCCGTCCCGGCATACCAGCGGCTGTCCCAAGTCCGGTTGATGCCCAGGCGCAGGCCGATCGGATTGACCTTGTGACCCATTACGCGGCTTCCTTCTCAGGCGCAGGCGCTTGACGCTCGGCAACTACGATCTTCAGGTGGCTGAAGAATTTTTCGATGCGTGAAGACTTGCCACGGCCCCGGGCCATGAAGCGCTTCATGACGATCGACTTGCCGACCTCGGCCCGCGTCACGATCAGCTGGTCGACATCCAATTGGTGGTTGTTCTCGGCGTTCGCGATGGCGCTCTGCAACGTCTTCTTTACCTGCTGGGCAATCCGGCGTTTGCTGAACGTCAGCGTGGCCACTGCCTGCCCGGCCGGAAGGTTGCGGATCATGCCGGCGACGAGGTTCAGCTTGCGAGGGCTGACGCGTATGTTGCTCAGAATCGCCTGGGCCTCGGTCTCGGCCAGCATACGCGGATGCTTGGGCTTGCTCATCCCCGCTTCGCCTTCTTGTCGGCCGAGTGGCTGCTGAACGTGCGGGTGGGAGAGAATTCCCCGAACTTATGCCCGACCATGTTCTCGTTCACCTGAACGGGCAGGAATTTATGCCCGTTGTATACGCCGAACACGAGACCGACGAATTGCGGCAGGATCGTCGAACGGCGAGACCAGATCTTGATGATCTCGTTCCGGCCGGACGCACGCGACGCCTCGGCCTTGCCCAGGAGGTACCCGTCGACGAACGGGCCTTTCCAGACGGAGCGTGCCATATCAGTGCTTCCCCTTCGGACGGCGTCGGATGATCAACTTGTCCGTCCGCTTGTTCTCGCGTGTCTTGTAGCCCTTGGTCGGCTTGCCCCACGGCGTGACCGGATGCCGGCCGCCAGAGGTGCGGCCCTCGCCGCCGCCATGCGGGTGGTCGACTGGGTTCATCACCACACCACGATTATGCGGGCGCCGGCCCAGCCAGCGGTTGCGCCCCGCCTTGCCCAGGGACTGGTTCTGGTTGTCTGGGTTCGACACCGCGCCAACCGTAGCCATGCATTCCGCGCGCACGATGCGAAGCTCGCCCGAAGTCAACTTGACTTGCGCATACCCCGCGTCCTTGCCGACAAGCTGAGCGAAAGTCCCAGCCGCGCGTGCCATCTTGCCGCCGGCACCCTGCTTCATCTCGATATTGTGGATGATCGTGCCCACCGGGATCGCACCCATCGGCATCGCATTGCCGGGCTTGATGTCCACCTTCGGGCCGGCGATCACGCTATCGCCCAGCTTCAAGCGTTGCGGTGCCAGGATATAGGCCAACTCGTTATCGGCATACCGCACCAGCGCGATGAAGGCCGAGCGGTTGGGATCATACTCAAGCCGCTCCACGGTGCCGACCACGCCGAACTTGCGCCGCTTGAAGTCGACGTGGCGGTAGGACTGCTTATGGCCGCCGCCGCGGAAGAAGCTGGTGGTCCGGCCATGATTGTTGCGGCCACCCGTCTTGCTCTTCCCCTCGGTCAGCCTCTTGACCGGCTTGCCTTTCCAAAGCTCACTGCGGTCGATCAGAACGGTGCCGCGGAGGCTTGCCGTGACCGGATTGTAGTTCTTCAATGCCATTGTCTATCGCCTCACGCGACCCGCGCGGAGAAGTCGATCGACTGCCCCGGCATCAATTGCACGATCGCCTTCTTCATGTCGGACCGCACGCCCGGCCGGCCACGGAACCGCTTGGCCTTGCCCTTCTGCACCAGCGTATTCACACCCAGCACCTGAACATTGAACAACGCCTCGATGGCGGCCTTGATCTCGGGCTTGGTGGCTTCGAGCGCCACGCGGAAGACGACCTGGTTCTTGTCACCCAGCATCGTCGCCTTCTCGGTGATCACCGGGGCGCGAATGATGTTGAACATCGTCTCTTTCGACATGGTGGCGGCCTTCTTGCGCGCGACCATCACCTGGGCGGCGCTCATGCCACGGACTCCCGATCGGGCGCCTTGACGGCGGTGAGCCGCGTCGTCAACGCCGCAATCCCAGCCGTGGTGATCGCCAGCATGTCATGGCCCAGTATGTCATAGACATTGGCGCCCGCGGTCGGCAACACGTCCACCCGGTGCAGGTTCGCCGCGGCGCGATGGAACACCTGGTCCACCGCCGCGTCCACCACCAGGACGGACGTCCAACCAAGCACACCCAGCTTCGCCTTCAGCGACTTGGTCTTGCCGTCGCCACCGATCGCCGCATCCAGCACGACCAGCTTGCCCTCGGCCTGCTTTTGCGACAGCGCGCTGATCAAGCCAAGCCGGCGGACCTTCTTTGGCAGGTCATAGCCGTGATCGCGCACCACCGGCCCATGCACCCTGCCGCCGGTGCGGAACTGCGGCGCACGAAGGCTACCCTGGCGGGCGTTGCCCGTGCCCTTCTGCTTGTAGGGCTTCTTCGTGGTGCCGGACACCTCGCCCATTCCCTTGGTGCTGTGCGTCCCGGCTCGGCGCTTGGCAAGCTGCCAATGCACCACCCGCGCCATGATATCGGCCCGCGGCGTCTGCGCGAAAATCGCGTCCGGCAACTCGTGCTGGCCGGCGACGCCGCCATCGAGGGTCTTCACGTCAACCTGCATCGGTCGCCTCCACGGCTGCTGGCTCGGGAGCCGCCATTGCCTGCACCAGGCCGGCCGGGAACGGAGCATCGGCGTGGCGCGCCTTCTTAATGGCATCGCGCACCGTCACGAACTCACCCTTGCTGCCGGGTACGGCGCCACGCACCAGCAGAAGACCCTTGTCGGCGTCCACCGCGGCCACTTGGAGATTGAGCGTGGTCACGCGCTCGACACCAAGATGGCCGGCCATCTTCTTGTTCTTGAAGGTCTTGCCCGGATCCTGCCGGTTGCCTGTCGAACCATGCGATCGATGGCTGACGGACACGCCGTGGCTTGCCTCCAGCCCGCGGAAGTTCCAACGCTTCATGCCGCCGGCAAAGCCCTTGCCCTTGGTGACGCCGCAGACATCGATCATCTGCCCCGCCACGAAATGCGCCGCGGACAACGTGTCACCGCTTTGCAGCACGGCGTCGGCGTCGACCCGGAACTCCCGCACGCGCTGCTTCGGTTCCACCTTGAGCCGGGCATAATGGCCCTTGTTGGGATCGGTGACGTTCTTCACCTTGGCGCGGCCCCAGCCGAGTTGCACAGCGGTGTAGCCGTCCCGCTCTTTCGTGCGCACGTCCACCACCTGCACTTGGTCCAGGTGGAGGACCGTCACCGGCACGTGGGTGCCATCGTCCTTGAACAGCCGGGTCATCCCGAGCTTCTTCGCGATCAGGCCGGTCCGCATTGTCCCGATCCCCTAAAGCTTGATCTCGACGTCCACGCCACTGGCGAGGTCGAGTTTCATCAGTGCGTCCACGGTCTGTGGCGTCGGCTCTACGATGTCGAGCAGACGACGATGCGTCCGGATCTCGAACTGTTCGCGGCTTTTCTTGTCCACGTGAGGCGACCGGTTCACCGTAAACCGTTCGATATGCGTCGGCAGCGGGATCGGGCCGCGAACGCGGGCACCCGTGCGCTTCGCCGTGTTCACGATCTCCCGCGTGCTGTTATCCAGCACGCGGTGATCGTACGCCTT
>CAXTJM010000019.1:0-65964 GCA_964244585.1 uncultured Acetobacteraceae bacterium
CCACGATGCGGTCCATCGTCTCCCGGTCGGGGAAGCGGATGTAGTGGAAGAAGCATCGGCGCAGGAAGGCGTCCGGCAGTTCCTTCTCGTTGTTGGACGTGATGATCACCACCGGGCGGTGCCGGGCGGAGATGGTCTTCTGCGTCTCGTAGACGTGGAACTGCATGCGGTCGAGCTCGAGCAGCAGGTCGTTCGGAAACTCGATGTCGGCCTTGTCGATCTCGTCGATCAGCACGACGGCCGGCTCGTCCGCCTCGAACGCGTCCCATAATTTGCCGCGCACGATGTAGTTGCCGATATCGGCCACGCGCGCATCGCCCAGCTGGCTGTCCCGCAGGCGGGAGACGGCATCGTATTCGTACAAGCCCTGCTGGGCCTTGGTGGTGGATTTGACGTGCCACTCGATCAGGTCGCGGCCGAACGCCTTGGCCACCTCCTGCGCCAAGACGGTCTTGCCGGTGCCGGGCTCCCCCTTGATCAGCAGCGGGCGCTGGAGCGCCACGGCGGCGTTGACCGCCACCTCCAGGTCGCGCGAGGCAATGTACCGGTCCGTGCTCCTGAAACGATCCACCACGCGCTCCCTGCAACCGATCCAGCGTGTAGGCCGTTGCCGAACCGAAGCAACGGGACCCATTCATGCTGGGCAACACCTGGACCCTGATCAAGGCGACCGTCAACGGCTACATCGACGACAACGCGTTGAGCCGCGGGGCCGCCATCGCCTATTACACGGTGTTCTCGCTCGCCCCCATGCTGGTGATCATCGTCGCCATCGCGGGGGTGGTGTTCGGCGAGCAGGCGGCACAGGGAGCGCTGGCGCGGCAGATCCAGGGATTGATGGGGCATGACGCGGCCGTCGCGGTGCAGGGAATGGTGCGCAGCGCCTGGCAGAGCAAGTCAAGCACCTTGGCCACGGTGATCGGCTTCATCACCTTGCTGATCACGGCCAGCGGCGTATTCGCAGAGATGCAATCCGCGCTCAACGCGATCTGGCGGGCGGAGCCGAAAGGCAGCACGGTGGGCCGGCTGGTGCGTGCCCGGGCGACGAGCCTCGGCCTGGTCGCCACGCTCGGCTTCCTGATGATGGTGAGCCTGGTGGTGAGCGCCGGCATCACCGTCGTGCAAACCTATATCGGCGGGATCCTGCCCGAGGCAGCGGTCCTGATCAGG
This sequence comes from uncultured Acetobacteraceae bacterium, assembly GCA_964244585.1. Classification (GTDB taxonomy): domain Bacteria; phylum Pseudomonadota; class Alphaproteobacteria; order Acetobacterales; family Acetobacteraceae; genus LMUY01. The sequence continues at coordinate 1,171 of CAXTJM010000019.1, forward strand.
ATCTTGAACTTCGCGATCTCCTTCGCACTGATCACGGTGCTGTTCGCCGCGATCTACAAGATCCTGCCGGACCGCCAACTGCACTGGAAGGACGTGGGCATCGGGGCGGTGGTCACGGCGTTGCTGTTCGAAATCGGCAAGACCGCCATCGGCCTGTATATCGGCAGCACGGCGGTCGCCAGCAGCTTCGGTGCGACCGGGGCGCTCGCGATCGTGCTGCTGTGGGTGTACTATTCCTCGCAGATCTTCCTGCTCGGCGCCGAGTTCACCCGCGCCTATGCCGAGCGGCATGGCAGCCAGAGTGCGGCGACGCGGCCGCTGGACGCCGTGCCCGCACCCAGGTGATCAGCCCGGCACGGCGAAGCGGGCGAACGAAGCCGCCAGCGCCTGGTAGATCTCGCGCTTGAACGGCACTGCAAGGCCAGGAAGCTCCGTGAGGTCGGCCCAGCGCCAGGCGTCGAACTCCGGATGGGGGTCCAGGTCCAGCCGGATGTCGCGGTCCTCGCCGGTGAAGCGCAGGGCGAACCAACGCTGCCGCTGCCCGCGATAGGCGCCGCCTAAGGCCTGGCCCACCAGGTGGGGCGGCAGATCGTAGGTGAACCAATCCGGATGCTCGCCGATGATCGTCGCGCTGGCCGTGCCGATCTCCTCCGCCAACTCGCGCAACACCGCGCCCCGTGGATCCTCGTCAGGGTCGATGCCGCCTTGCGGAAGCTGCCAACCGCCCGGCGTGCCCTCCGCATTCGGCAGGTCCGCCCGCCGCGCCACGAAGACCTGTCCAAGTCGGTTGAACAGGGCGGCGCCGACATTCGGGCGATAGGGCAGATCGGTCATTTTGCGGCATCCCGCGGCAAGAAGGCGCTGACCGGTACCAGCGCCATGCCCCGCCCGTCCAGCCCCCGCGCCCAGTTGGCGATCCGCTCCATCGTCACGGGTCGAACGCGGCCGACCAGGCCCACCACGCGGTCGCCGTCATGGGCACGCCTTTCCAGATCCTGCAGCCGCGCGTCGATTTCGGCCGGGTCGGACACGTCGTCCACCACCATCGTCACGGTCACCACCGGCCCGGCCAAGGCATTCTTCCCGGGCGCTGCGCCCGGTCTCGGATCGACATACATCAGGCCGCGATCGGCCAATTGCTTCAGCACCGGCCCGATCGCGCCGGGTGCGGCGGCAAAGCGCTCACCACGCAGCCCGTCCGAGGCGCCGGTCAGCCCGACCTCGCCTTGCATGCGCGACAGCACCCATTCCAGGTTGCGGTCGTTGTCGGCGGGTTCGACGCCGGTCATCAGCGCGTGGACGCCCGAGTTGTTGAGCGGATAGCCCTGGCTCTCCATCGGCAAGGTGACGAAGTACTCGTGGCCGCGCGCCCGCGCCGCCGCCAGCAGGGGCTCCGGGTCGTGGCTGTATGGCGACACGCCCAGCGAGATGGCCGGGGGCAGGCTGGTGACCGCCGCACGGCTATCCGCATCCGACAGGCCGAGCCCTGCCACCAGCATCGCCACCTTCGGCCGCTTGTCCGAGGCGTCGAACGGTCGGGCATAGACCCGCATGGCCATCCGCCCGTCCGGCCCGATGCGGGGCAGCTTCGCGTCACGGAAATCGGGGGCTGGCTCCAGCAGCGCCGCATCGGGCGCCGCGATCGCCCCGGGCAGCGTGACCGGCTGGACGGAGGGGGCAGGCGCCGCGCCGGAGCCATGCGCCTCCACGCCAGCGGCATCGTGGGACTGCGTGGCGACATGCGCGGCCGGTGGAGCAACCGCCTCGCGTTCGGCCCCTGCCTCGTGTCCGCCGACCGGGCGGGGGGCTGGCGGACCGGCATATTGCAGGGCGCCCGCCCCTGCCGCCACGACGACGACTGCCGCTGCCCAAAACAGGGCCAGGCTGCGCCATCCCGAACCACCGCCTTTCGCTGTCGCGGCCATCACTGGCCCGGATGCTACCGGTCGGCGTGCCGCTGCTGCTGGGTGGCCATGGCGCGGACCACGATCAGCCCCTGCTGCAATTGGAAGTCGGTGTCGGGTTTCGCCGGGTCGAAGGCCGGCCAGGTCTCCGGCGGCAGCTTCGGGATGGAGCTGGCGATTGGCGGCAGGTCGGACCGCGGCGCCTGGGGGGCGTTCGGGGTGCCGCCCTGGTTGGTGATCGTATGGTTCAGGTCGGCCTCGCGCTCCGGCCCGAAATGCGGCGTCTCAGTACGGCTTTCCGCCACGGGGATGTCCGGCGTGATGCCCAGCCCCTGGATCGACCGGCCCGACGGGGTGTAGTAGCGCGCGGTGGTCAGCCGCATGGCGCCGTTGCCCGCCAACGGGATCACGGTCTGCACCGACCCCTTGCCGAAGGTGCGCTGCCCCAGGACGATCGCGCGCTGGTGGTCCTGCAACGCGCCGGCCACGATCTCGCTAGCCGACGCGCTGCCGCCATTGGTCAGCACCACGACGGGCAGGCCGCCGGTGATGTCGCCCGGCTTGGCATTCCAGCGCTGGCTGTCCTCCGGGTGGCGCGCCCGGGTGGAAACGATCTCCCCCTGCTCGATGAAGTCGTCGGACACGCTGACCGCCTGGTCCAGCAGGCCGCCCGGGTTGTTGCGCAGGTCCAGCACGATGCCCTTCAGCTTGTCGCCGAGCTGCTGGCGGAACTTGGCGACCGCCGCGCGCATGCCACTATCCGTCTGCTCGTTGAACTGCGTCAGCCGGATGTAGCCGATATCGCCTTCCAAATGGCTCTTGACCACCTGGATGTGGATGACCTCGCGGTTCAGCGTCAGGGCGATCGGCGTGTCGACGTTCTCACGCTTGATCACCAGGTGGATGGGGCTGTTGGGCGGCCCGCGCATCTTGTCAACCGCGTCGTTCAGCGACAGGCCCTGGACGGTGGTCGAATCGATGCTGGTGATCAGGTCGCCGGCCTTGATCCCGGCGCGGGCGGCCGGCGTGTCGTCGATCGGGGAGACGACCTTGATGATGCCGTTTTCCTGCGTGACCTCCAGCCCCAGGCCGCCGAACTCGCCGTGGGTCTGCACCTGCATGTCGCGGAACGCCTTGGCATTCATGTAGGAGCTGTGGGGATCCAGCCCGGTCAGCATGCCATTGATGGCGTTCTCGATCAGGTCGCGGTCGTTGACCGGCTCGACATACTCGGCACGGATGCGGTCGAATACGTCGCCGAACAAGCGTAGCAGATGGTAGGTGTCCGTCCGCCCGGCATCCTGTGCCTGGGCGGCGGCGATCGCGCCGAACGGGTTGCTGTCGAACAGGCCGGACACGGGCCCCACTGCGACACCCGCCAGGAAGGCAGCGCCCACGAAAAGCCCGGACCGGAACTTCATGCCTTCATCCCCTCGGCGCCCGCATGGCGCGGACCACGACCGACAGCGTCGCACATAGAGGCGTTCTCTGCTACCGTCACGAGCGTCCGCGCAAAAATGGCGCAGGATTAATGGGCTCGCCCTGCTGACGCAGCTCCAGATACAGCAGGGGCCGGCTTGCCGGCGCGCGGGGATCCCAGGCCGGCATGACGCCGATGGGCTCGCCCAACTGTACCGGACGTCCCACCGCCACGTCCAGCCGTTCCAGGCCGGCGAGCACGAAATGGTAGCCGCTGCCGCAATCCACGATCATCAACTGGCCGAAGGAGCGGAAGGGGCCGGCGAAAACCACCTTGCCGCCGCAGGGCGATGACACCCGGGCGGAGGGTGGCACGGCATAGGAAATGCCGGAGGTGGCGCCGGCATCGCCCGGCTCGCCGAATGCCTTGACCACGCTGCCGGCTACCGGCGCGCCCAGTTGGCCATGGGCCTCACCCAGCCCGGGACCGGCTGGTTGCGCCAAAGCGGCCTGCCGGCGCCGGGCTTCGGCGGCTGCGGCATCCTGGCGCTGGCGCTCCGCCAGGGCGGCATCGGCGCGGGCACGCGCCTCGTCCTGCCGCCGCGCGACGTCCAATTGGGTGAGGGCTGCACGCAGCGTCTGCGCCTGCCCGGCCTGGTCGGCGGCGCGCTGAGCGGCCGCGGCCGCTGCGTCCTCCGCCGCCTTGCCGCGGGCCTGGGCGTCGGCGATCTGGCGGTCCAGCGCCGCCGCCTGCACCGCCTGGGCCGATTGCGCGTCCGACAAATGGCGGCCTTGGGCCGCCATCGCCTCGGTCAGCCGCGCCACCTCGGCCTGTTCCGCCCGCACGGCCTCGGCATCGGTTTCCAATTGCCGCGCCACGCCCTTCAGCACCAGCAACCCGGTCAGCGACGATTCAGGGCCGCCCGGGACGGCCAGCAGCGTCTCGGCCGGGTAGAGCGACAGGCGCTCGATCAGCGGCAGCAGCGGCGCCAATTCGGCGGCGCGGGTCTGAAGCCGGCTTTCGGCCGCCGCGCGCCGCGCCGCCAGGTCGCTCATGGTGGTGGCGGCCTCGGCGGTCGCTTGCTCCAGGTTGCGCAGGGACGCCGCGGTGGCCACCCGGTCCTGCGCCAGGCGCTTCGCCTCGGCTTCGGCCTGGACCTGGCGGGATGCCGCTGCCCGCACGGCGGCCAGCTCCGCGGCACGCCGTTGGTCCAGCGCCTGGATCTGTGCCGGGGACGGCTGGGCCGCAGCCATCAGCAGCAGCGGCATGCCCAGCACGGCGATCCGCAACCTGGTCAGGGACCGTGCGCTGGCCGCGTTCACATCAGCCGTATCGGCGCGCCATCCATCCAAGCGAGCAGGTTCTCCACCGTGTCTGTGAAGAATATCGCATAAGTCTCTGTCGTAACGAAGCCTACATGCGGCGAGGCGACGACGTTTTGCAAGCTGCGCAGCCTATGGCCGGCGGGAAGCGGCTCGACGTCGAACACGTCCAGCGCCGCGCCCGCGATCGCCCGGCGTTCCAGCACGTCCAGCAGCGCCGCCTCGTCGACCAGCGGCCCGCGGGACGTGTTGACCAGCCAGGCGGTCGGCTTCATCTGCGCCAGCTCCGCGGCGCCGACGATGCCGCGGCTACGCTGCGACAGCACCAGGTGCAGCGTGAGGTAGTCGGACTCGCGCAGCAGCGTCGGCTTGTCCACCCGCCGCACGCCGGCCGCCTCGGCGGTCTCCGCGGTGAGGTTCTGGCTCCACGCGAGCACGTCCATCTCGAAGGCCAGCCCGACCCGGGCGATCGCCTGGCCGATCTTGCCCAACCCCATGATCCCGAGCGTGCGGCCCTTGAGGTCGCCCCCCACCGCGACCTGCCAGCCGCCGGAGCGGAGGGATGCGAGTTCGGCCGGGATGTGGCGGCTGGCCGCGTGGATCAGCGCCCAGGTCAACTCCATCGCGCCGTGCGAGCGGTATCCGGTGCTGCTGACGGCAATGCCGCGCTCCTGCGCCGCCGCCAGGTCGATCGCGGCGTTGCGCGCGCCGGTGGAGGCGATGAACTTCAGGTTCGGCAGCCGCTCGATGATGGCGCGGGGCAGCGGCGTGCGTTCCCGCATCACGCAGACCGCATCGAAGGGCAGCAGGCGACGGACTAGGGCATCCGCATCCGCGACGTTGTCGCGGAACACCGTCACCTCCGCCCGCGCCTGCACCGCCGACCAGTCGGCCATCTGCAACGCCACGCCCTGGTAGTCGTCCAATACCGCGATACGAGTCATGTGCATCCTCCCGTGACCGAGCCCTGGCGGTTACGCTACAATCCCGGACAAGGGGAGAGGCAGCCATGGATGTCGGTGTTCCGGCCCTGCGATTCGACTATGTCCGCCCGACGGAGTTCGACCACCCGGCGGCTTCGCACCCGGTCGTGGTGGTGGGCGCCGGCCCGGTCGGCCTTTCCGTGGCGATCGACCTGGCGCAGGCCGGGCAGGCAGTGCTGCTGCTGGACGATGACGGCGGCCTGGGCACAGGCTCCCGCGCGATCTGCTTCGCCAAGCGCACGCTGGAGATCTTCGACCGGCTCGGCTGCGGCGACAAGATGGCAGCCAAGGGGGTGGAGTGGCAGGTCGGCCGCGTGTTCCTGCAGGACAAGGAGCTGTACAGCTTCGACCTGCAGCCCGAGCCGGGGCATCGGCGGCCAGCCTTCGTCAATCTGCAGCAATACCATGTCGAGGCCTTCCTGCTGGAACGGGCCGCCGCGCTGCCGAACCTGCAGATACGCTGGCGCAACCGGGTGGCCGGCGTGGTGCAGGACGCTAGCGGCGTGACGCTGACGGTCGACACGCCGGACGGCGAGTACGCGCTGCGCTGCGCCTGGCTGGTGGCCGCCGACGGGTCCCGCAGCCCGATCCGCGGCCTGCTCGGCCACGAGACCAGCGGGCAGACCTTCCGCGACCGTTTCCTGATCGCGGATGTGCGCATGACCGCGCCCTTCCCGGCGGAACGGTGGTTCTGGTTCGATCCGCCGTTCCATCCCGGCCAGTCCGTGCTGCTGCATCGCCAGCCGGACGACGTGTGGCGGATCGACTTCCAGCTCGGCTGGGACGCCGACCCGGTGGCCGAGCGCCAGCCCGAACGGGTGATCCCCCGTGTGCGGGCCCTGCTGGGCGAGGACGCGGCGTTCGAACTGGAGTGGGTGAGCGTCTATACCTTCGCCTGCCAGCGCATGGAGCGCTTCCGCGACGGGCGGGTGCTGTTTGCCGGTGATGCCGCGCATGGCGTCTCCCCGTTCGGTGCTCGCGGAGCCAATAGCGGCGTGCAGGACGCGGACAACCTCGGCTGGAAGCTGCGCCTGGTGCTGGCGGGCGCGGCCCCGGCGGCGCTGCTGGACAGCTACGCGGCGGAGCGGGAGTTCGCGGCGGATGAGAACATCCAGGCCTCGACCCGCTCGACCGATTTCATCACCCCCAAGACGCCGGTCAGCCGGATGTTCCGCGACGCCGTGCTGGAGCTGGCGCGGGACCATCCCTTCGCCCGGCGCCTGGTGAATAGCGGCCGGCTGTCCCTGCCGTCGAGCTACGCCGCATCGCCGCTGAACACGCCGGACGACGAAGCATGGGCGGGCGGCATCCCGCCCGGCGCGCCCGCGGCCGACGCGCCGCTGCGGGATGGCTGGCTGCTGGCGGGATTGCAGCCCAACGGGTTCACCGTGCTGCACTGGGGCGACCAACCGGGCACGGTGTCGATGGATGGGGAGTTGGCGCAGCGGCGCTATGACGCCCGGCCCGGCACGACCTACCTGCTGCGCCCCGACGGGCATGTCTGCGCCCGCTGGCGCCGCTACGACCCGGCCGCGATCGCAGCGGCCCAGGCGCGGGCGATGGCATGCTGATCACCAGCCCGAACATCGCGGCGCCGGACGATTTCTACCAGGCCCTGATCGATGCGCATCGCGGCTTCAGCGAGGGCGAGAGCCACCGCATGAATGCGCGATTGGTGCTGTTGCTGGCGAACCACGTCGGCGACATGGCCGTGTTGCTGGAGGCGATCAGGGCCGCGAGACAGCCCTGATCGCCTGGCGGGCGCTTCAGTGCATCCGTGGCGACTTGAGCAAAGACCGCCGGTCCACCGTCGCGATGCTGACGGGAAGCTGGCGCTCGTCGCGGCGCACCATCAGCCGCACCTTCGACCCGGCCGGCCCGCAAGCCCAGACGCCGCGCCAAAGCCCGGCGAGGTCGGTGATCTCCTCGTCCTCCACCGACAGCACGTGGTCCCCGGTGCGCAGGCCGGCGCGGTCAGCCGGCCCGCCATCCGCCAGGCCACCGATCACCACCGTCTCGTCATCCTCCATCGCGTACACGCCGAGCCACGGCCGCGCCGGGCGGTTCACCTGGCCGTAGCGGCGGAGATCGTTGAGGATGGGCGGCAGCATGTCGATTGGGACGATCATGTTCATGTCGTGACGCCGGCCCTTGCCGTCGCCCTGTTGCAGGATCAGCGAGCCCACGCCCAGCAGCTTGCCATCGGCGCCGATCAGCGCCCCGCCGCCCCAGAACGGGTGTGCCGGCGCGGTGAAGATCGCCTCGTCCAGCAGGTATTCCCAATAACCGGCGAATTCCTGCCGCCCGACCACCTTGGTCTCGATCGCGCGGCGTCGGCCGCCCGCCGAGGCGAACAGCACGGCATCGCCCAGCTTCACCGGCCCGCTCTCGCCGAATTCCAGCTTGGGCAGGTTCAGCTTGCCCAATGGTTGCACCAGGCCGAAGCCGGTTTCCCCATCGAAGGCGAGCGCGTGTCCGGGGATGGCGCGGCCGTCGGCAGATGTAATCCAGACCGTCTCCGCCTCGGTGATCAGGTACCCCATGGTGAGCAGCAGGCCGTCATCGCTGATCACCACGCCCGACCCTTCCCGGTCCGTCCCGAGGGCGGCGGCGGTGAAGGCGTCGGAGGGCGCGGTGGCGCGCAACCCGACCACGGCGCTCAGCACCTCGTCGAGGTCGAAGCTGTAGTCAGCCGGATCGGGCTGCAGTTCGGACGGGATGTCCCACTCCTTGGCCATGTCAGCCGTAATTCACCATGATGGTCTTCTTGTGCATGAAATGCTCCAGCATCGCTTCCAGGCTGGCTTCCTTGCCCAGCCCGCTGCTCTTGACGCCGCCATAGGACAGGTTGGCCTGCACAACCAGGTTTTGGTTGATCTGGACCAAGCCTGCCTCCAGCCGGTGCGCCAAATCCAGCCCGACCTTCAGATTGTTCGTCCAGACCGAGGCGGCAAGGCCGTACTCGGTGCCATTCGCCTTGGCCAGCACCTCTTCCGGCGCATCGAACGGAAAGATGCAGGTGACGGGGCCGAAGATCTCCTCCTGCACCAGCGGGCTGTCATCCGGCAGGTTGGTGAAGATATGCGGCTGGATGAACAGGCCCTTCCTCAACGCCGGGTCGGCCGGCATGGCGGAGCAGGCGCGGCCCTCGGCGCCCGCGGTGGCCTTGCCCTGCTCGATATACTTTTGGACCTTGCCGAACTGCTCGCTGCTGATGATGGTGCCGATATCGGTCGCCTCGTCCAGCGGGTCGCCCATCACCATGGCGTCCACCTTCTCCGCCATGGCGTCGACGAAGCGTTGGAAGATCGGCCGCTCCACGTAGATGCGGCTGGCGGCGGTGCAGCTCTGTCCCTGCCGGGTGAAGCGCATGGAGGTGAGCGCGCCGGTGACCGTCTTGTCGAAGTCGCAATCCGCGAACACCAGCATGGGCGACTTGCCGCCCAGCTCCAGCGTCACCGGGATCAACTTTTCCGCTGCGGCCTTGGACACGATGCGGCCTACCTCGACGCTGCCGGTGAAGGTCACCTTGCGCACCTTCGGATGGGCCACCAGCGGACCGCCGCATTCCGGGCCGAAGCCGGACAGCATGTTGTAGCAGCCGGCGGGCAGGATACGGTTCACCAGCTCGCACACGCGCAGCACGGTCAGCGGCGCTTCCTCGGCGGATTTCACCACCACCGTGTTGCCGGCGACCAGCGCCGGGGCGACCTTCAGCGCCATCAGCAGCATGGGCACGTTCCAGGGGATGATGGCGCCCACCACGCCCAGCGGCTCGCGAACCGTGACCGACAGCACGTTGGGGGCGAAGGGCACGGTCTCACCCTTCAGCTCGCCGCCCAGGCCGCCGAAGAACTCGAAGATGTCGGCGATGGTGTTGGCCTCGACCCGGCTTTCGGTGCGCAGCGCCTTGCCGGTCTCCAGCGCGATCAGCCGGGCCAGCTCCTCCACATGTTCCCGCAGCAGGGCGGCGCATCGGCTCACCAGGGCGCCGCGCTTGCGGGACGGCATGCCGGCCCACGCCTTCTGCGCGGCATCCGCCACTTCGACCGCTTTGGCCACGTCGGCGGCGTCGCCCTCGGCAGCGCGGCCGATTTCCTCGCCGGTCGCCGGGTTCACCACGGCGAAGCTCTTGCCCGACCGGGCCGGCACGAAGCGGCCGCCGATCAGGTGTTGCCCGGAGAGGGCGCGGGCCAGGGCACGCTCGTCCAGCATCGGCGCCTCGGCGGGTTGTGGACGGTCCAGCATCGGTTTGCCTCCCACGGCGGTCTGCTTGTAAGCCGATGATGACAATGGCCCTGGCACGCGGGCCGGGCAAGCGGGAGGGCGTGGATGGCACAGGCTGTGGGACCCCTGCACGGGGTGACGGTGTTCGACCTGACCCGGGTGCTGGCGGGACCGACCTGCGTGCAGATGCTGGGCGACCTGGGCGCCGAAATCATCAAGGTGGAAAAACCCGGCAGCGGCGACGACACCCGCGGCTTCGCGCCGCCCTTCATGCCCGGCACGCGGGAGAGCGCCTATTTCGTCGGGGTGAACCGCAACAAGCGCTCACTCACGCTGGACATCGCCGTGGCGGAGGGCCAGGCGCTGGCACTGCGGCTGATCGAGCAGTGCGACATCCTGGTGGAAAACTTCAAGGTCGGTGCGCTGGCGAAGTACGGGTTGGGGTACGAGCAGCTTCACGCCAGGTTTCCGCGGCTGGTCTACTGCTCGATCACCGGGTTCGGACAAACCGGGCCCTACGCGCCCCGGCCGGGCTATGACAGCCTGGTGCAGGCAATGGGCGGGGTGATGAGCCTGACTGGTGAGCCGGAGGGGTTGCCGCAGAAGGTGGGCGTGCCGGTGGCCGACACGTTCGCCGGCCTCTATGGCTGCATTGGTGTGATGGCGGCGTTGCGCCACCGGGACGCCACCGGGCAGGGCCAGCAGGTCGATATCGGCATGCTGGACACGCACGTCGCCTGGCTGGCCAACCAGGGCATGAACTACCTGGCGACCGGCGAGAACCCGGTGCGGCTGGGCAACCAGCACCCCAACATCGTGCCCTACCAGGTGTTCCCGACGCAGGACGGCTTCATGGTGCTGTCGGTCGGCAACGACCCCACCTTCAAGCGGTTCTGCGACGCTTTCGAGCTGTCGCACCTGCTGGACGACCCCCGCTTCGCCACCAACGCCGCCCGGGTGGCCAACCGCGCCCTGGTGACCGACACGCTGACCCCGACCATGCAGCGGCACCCCACGGCCTGGTGGGTGGACCGGCTGGAGGCGCTGAAGGTGGGCTGCGGCCCGATCAACACCTTGGCCGAGGTGTTCGCCGACCCACAGGTGCAGGCCCGCGGCGTGGTGTTGCAGATGCCCCATGCCGCGACGCCGGACGGGGTGAAGGTGATCGCCAACCCGGTGCGGCTGAGCGAGACCCCCGTCGCCTACCGCCTGCCGCCGCCCGTGCTGGGCGAACACACGCAGGCGGTGCTGACGGAGCGGCTGGGACTGTCGGCGGCAGACGTGGCGGCGTTGCGGGAGAAGGGTGTCGTCTGAAGCGCTACCAAAAAGCTGGTGGTTACGGCCGGGACACAAGACTGAACCGCTGCGTGTTAGGATGGGAGCATGACCATCGCCCTCCGCAAAGCCATGACGCAGGCCGAGTTCTTCCTTTGGGCGCAATCGGAGGAGGGACGTTACGAGTTCGACGGCATCCGCCCGGTCGCCATGACGGGCGGTAATCTAGGCCATAACCAGATCATGCTGGCGACCCACAGGGCACTTGATCGGCACCTTGCCGGTAGCGCCTGCAGGGCGCTCGGCCCGGAGGCCGGCGTGGCGACGGTCGGCGAGACGGTCCGCTTCCCCGACGCCGTCGTCACCTGCTCCAAGTTCAACCGCTCCGACCTCCTGGTCCCAAGCCCTGTGGTCGTCTTCGAAATCGTCAGCCCCGGTTCGCTCCGTGTCGACCGCGTCGTCAAGCTGCGCGAGTACCAGTCGGTCCGATCCATCCGAAGCTACGTCATCGTCGAGTCCGAAGCCCCAGCGGTCACCCTCTTGTCGCGCGACGAGGCGGACGGACCGTTCAGTGCCATCGGTTTGACCGAGGATGATACCCTCGATCTCTCGTGTGTCGGCATTTCCCTCGCGGTCGCTGAGCTTTACGACGGCCTGGATTTCGGGTCCGGCGGTCCGGGCTGACCACAGCAATGGGCACCTGGCCGATCAGGCTGGCCATGTCCTTGCACGCTACCGTGTCAACTCCCGCGCCATCTCGTCCAGGCCGGCGACCGTCAGCGGGTACATGCGCTTCTCCATCAGCGTATGCACCATGCCGATCGATTGCGTGTAGCCCCAATCCGCCACTGGCGAGGGGTTGAGCCAGGCGGCCCGGCGCCAATGCGCGGTCATGCGGGCGAGCCAGACGCTGCCCGCCTCCTCGTTCCAATGCTCCACGCTGCCGCCCTTCATCGCGATCTCGTACGGGCTCATGGTCGCATCGCCCACGAAGATCGCGCGGTACTCGGCGCCGTAGGTGCGCAGCACTTCCGCCGTGGGGATCGAGCTGTCGGCCCGGCGGCGATTGTCGGTCCACACCCGCTCGTACGGGCAGTTGTGGAAGTAGAAGAACGAAAGGTGCCGGAACTCGCTGCGGGCGGCGGAGAACAGCTCGGCCGAGGCCTTCACGTGGTCGTCCATGCTGCCGCCGATATCCAGGAACAGCAGCACGCGCACCGTGTTGCGCCGCTCCGCCTGCATGCGCAGGTCCAGCGAACCCGCGTTCGACGCCGTGGCCTGGATGGTGCCGGGCAGGTCAAGCTCCGTCGGCACGCCCGTGCGGGCGAAGCGGCGCAGGCGGCGCAATGCCACCTTCAGGTTGCGGGTGCCCAGCTCCAGCGTGTCGTCCAGGTCGCGGAACTCGCGCTTGTCCCAGACCTTCACCGCCCGGCGGTGGCGGCTGCGATCCTGGCCGATCCGCACGCCTTCCGGGTTGTAGCCATAGGCGCCGAACGGCGAGGTGCCGGCAGTGCCCACCCATTTGGAGCCGCCCTGGTGGCGCTCCTTCTGCTCGGCCAGGCGCTGGCGCAGCGTCTCCATCAGCTTGTCGAAGCCGCCGACCGCCGCGATCTGCGCCTGCTCCTCCTTGGTCAGCAGCTTCTCCGCCAGGCGCTTCAGCCATTCCTCCGGGATCGTGCCGGCCACGCCCTCGGCGCCTGGCGCGGCAGTGCCCTCCAGCCCCTTGAAGCAGGCGGCGAACACGCGGTCGAACCGGTCGAGATGGCGTTCGTCCTTCACCAGGGCGGCGCGGCTCAGGAAGTAGAAATCGTCCACGCTGTAATCGGCCACGCCCGCCTGCATGGCCCCCAGCAGCGCCAGGTATTCCATGATGGAGGCGGGGACGCCCGCCTGGCGCAGCGAAAGGACGAACTGGGTGAACATGCGGCGCGAGCCTAGCGCCTGGCGGACGGGTTCGTCACCCGCGGTCGCGACCGCTCATCCGACGGAGCGGAGCCGCCGCAGGGTATGCCCCTCCGCCCAGTCCAGCTCCTCCTCCAACTGGTGGAAGGCGTGGTCGCCGATGACGAGGCGGCGGCGCAGGTCGAGCAGCCGCTCCCGCTTGGCGGCGATCACCTGCAAGGTGAGGCTGTGGCGATCCGCTTGGGACCCTACCGCCTCCTGCTCCGCGAGCATCGCGGAGGCCGGGGCGCCCGGCGTCGCGTGCAGGATGTCCAACGCCACGTTCGCCGCCTGCGCCCGCGCCAGGACCAACTCGCGCTGCACCGCGCCGTCGTCGCCAAGCTGCAGCCAACGCATCAGCGGGGCGAGCGTCATGCCCTGCACCACCAACGTGCCCAGCACCACTGCGAAGGCCGCGGCGATCACCAGGTCCCGGTACGGGAAGGCCGCCACTGCACCGTCGCCGATCGGCAGCGCCAGGGCGGTGGCGAGCGTCACGATGCCGCGCATGCCGCACCAAGAGACGACCAGGGAGCCCTTCACCGGCGGCCGGAACGTCCCCAGCGGCCTGACCTGGCGCAGCAGGCCGGTGAACCCCAGCACCCAGGCCATGCGCGCGACCACCACCGTCAGCAGCACCGTCCCCGCGAACGCGGCAGTCGCTGCGGCATGCCCATCCATCCTGTCCAGGACGCCGCGAAGCTGCAGGCCGATCAGGATGAAGGCGAGGGCGTTCAGCACGAACACCGCCACCTCCCACACGGCATAGGAGGCGCGGCGATGCTCGGCGCCGAGCCGGCCGGGCGCCAGCCGGGCGATGGCGGTGGCGTAGAACACCGTCGTGATGACCGGCGACACGCCCAGCCGGTCCGCCAGCAGCCAGACGGCGTAGGTGCCGACGAATTGCATGACCACGGAGACGGCGATGTCGTGTGCCGGGCGAACCACGAGCATGTAGAGGTGCGCCGCCGCGAACCCGACCGCGGCGCCGCCGACGCAGGTGAGCAACAGCAGCCAGCCGGCCGACCAGAGGGAGAACGCCCCGCCAGCCACCGCGCCCAGCGCCACCCGGTAGATCAGCAGCGCGGTCGCGTCGTTCAGCAGGCTTTCGCCTTCCAGGATCACCATGACCCGGTGCGGCGGCGACAGGGACCGCAGCACGGCGGTCGCGGCAGAGGCGTCCGGCGGCGCCACGATGGCGCCGAGCACGATGGCGACCGACCATGGCATCCCCGGCACCAGCCACCGGGCGATGACGGCGACCGCCGCCACGGTCACGGTCACGGCCACCAGCACCAGGCTGCCCACCGGCAGCCAGTTCGCGCGCAGGTCGCGCGGCGATGCGTCAAACGCCGCGTCCATCAGGGTCGGCGCGACGAACAAGGCCAGCGCCAGGTCCGGGTCGAGCGTGGCGTTCACCCCGGACGGCACGAAAGCGAGCGTCGCGCCGGCTACCGCCAGCAAGGCCGGGTATGGCGTGCCGATCCGCTGGGCCACCACGGTCAACGCGGCGCCCGTCAGCAGCAGCACCAGCAGAAGCTGGAACAGCGCCATCGGCCTATCCCGGATGGATCATCCGATGCGGCGGCGCCGTCACAACACGCTGGAGAATTTCGTCGGCACGAGCATCTCGTTGACGATGTGGCCGACGATTGGGCCGTCCTTCTCCGTCTCGGCGCGCTTGGCGATCCACTCGGGATCGGCCTGGAACGCCGTCCATTTCTGCTCCCGCTCCGCCAGGCTTTCCCAGGCGAGCATATAGGTGAGCGTCTGGTTGGAGCTGCCGACCAGCGTCGTCCAGAACCCGGCCTGGCGGATGCCGTGGCGCTGCCAGAGGCCGAGCGTGATCGTCTCGAACCGTTTCAGCAGCGCCGGCAGCCGGCCCGGCACGCAGTGATAGATGCGCATCTCGTAGATCATGCTGTGGTTCCTTCACCTTGCCGCACCATGCGCGGCAGTGTGGCAGGCTGCAACCGGCCCGGACGGGGTGCGTTCCGGCCTCATGTCAACCGCCATTTCCCCACCCATCCGGCGCCGGCGTCACATCTGGGCCTATGTGCTGGGCTTCATCGTCATAGCGGTCGTCGCATTGGTGGCCTTATGGGATTGGGACTGGTTCCTGCCGATCGTGGACGCGCAGGCCAGCAAGGCGTTGAACCGGAAGGTGACCGCGCAACACCTGCACGTCCAACTCGGCCGCACTATCGTCGCCACCGTCGACGACGTGCGGATCGCCGGCGCCGACGGCGATCCCGCGGACAAGCCGTTCGCAACGGCGTCCAAGCTCACCGTGGCACTCGACGTGATGGGCTACATCCACTCGCGCGAGATCGTCATTCCGCAAATCACGCTCGACCAGCCGGTCATCGACGCCGAGCAGAATGCCAGCGGGGCGGCGAATTGGCCGGCGCCGACGAGCAGTTCGTCCACCACCCCCGCCGATCCCAATGCCGGCCCCAAGATCGGCCAGATCGTCATCAATGACGGGCATGCCCATGTCGTACTCGCTAAGCTGAAAGCGGATTTCAACCTGGATGTCGCGACCCGGCCGGGCAAGGCCGCGGGCGACGGCGGGTCCAACGCCGGACAGATCGTTGTGGGTGCGAAAGGCACCTATGCGGCGCAACCCATAACGGGCGAGCTGGTTGGCGGCGCACTGCTGTCGCTGCGGGACACCTCCCAGCCCTATCCGATCGACCTGCATGTCGCCAACGGCCCGACCCGCGTCTCGCTGACGGGCACGGTGCAGAACCCGCTGAACTTTGCCGGCGCCGACCTGAAACTTGAGTTCACCGGCCCCGACATGTCCAAGCTGACGCCGCTGACCGGGATCCCCATACCGGAAACACCCGCGTACTCGATCGCCGGCAAGCTGGACTATTCCACCAAGATCGTCCGCTTCACGGGATTCAACGGACGCCTCGGCAACAGCGATCTCAATGGCGACATCTTGGTGGACCCGACCCGTGCACGGCCCTTCGTTGATGCCAACCTCTACTCCCGGCGCGTCGAATTGGCGGATTTGGGCGGCTTCATCGGCGAGACACCCGGCCGCAAGGACGAGGCGGGCCAAAGCGCCCAGCAGAAGGCCGAACTGGCGCACAAGGAAGCGAGCGACCGCGTCCTGCCGGACACGCCCATCAGCCTGCCCAAGCTCAACATGGCGGACGTGCATCTCCAGTACAAGGGCGCGCATATCGAAGGCCGCTCCGTCCCGCTGGACAACATCGTCGCGAACCTGACCATCACCGACGGACGGCTGAAGCTTGATCCGCTGTCGTTCGGCGTGGGGACCGGCCAGATCGTCCTGACGACCGACCTCGTGCCAACAGGCAAGGACGTCAAGGCGGATGCGACGATCTCGTTCAAGCGGGTCGATCTGGGGCGCCTGCTCTCGGCGACTCACTTGGTCGAGGGGGCCGGTACGATGAGCGGCAGCGCCCGGCTGGATTCGACGGGCAACTCGATGGCGTCGCTGCTTGGACACGGCAATGGCGGGCTCAAGCTGGGGATGTCAGGAGGCAACCTCAGCGCGCTGCTGGTCGACGTGGCCGGGCTGGAATTCGGCAACGCCCTGCTATCGGCCCTGGGCATTCCGCAGCGGGCAAACCTGCAATGCTTTGCCGCGGATTTCGGCCTCGACCACGGCATGCTGGGTACCAAGACGATGGTGCTTGATACGAGCGAAGCCCGTGTCATAGGGAAGGGGGACGTCAATCTCGGGGCGGAAACGATAGACTATTCGTTGACCACGCGGTCGAAGCATTTCTCCGTGGGGTCGTTCGAGACGCCGATCGACATCACCGGCCGGCTCAAATCGCCAAGCATCCGACCGGAAGTAGGGCCGCTGGCCGTCAAGGCAGGTGCCGCGGTCGGCCTGGGGATCCTGTTTCCGCCGGCCGCCTTGCTGCCGACGATTCAGTTCGGCACGGGCGACGACGACGTTTGCAAGGCAGCCGAGGCGCCCATCGCCAACAGCACGCCGGCCTCGTTCAGCCATCCCGTCGCCCGTGGCCCCGCCCGGCGCCCGGTTGTCCGTCGGTCCGCCACCCGCCGCTGACGAGACGCTGCCGGCCGCCACCTCAAGGCCCCGGCGACAACACCTTGCCCGGGTTTAGGATGCCGCTTGGGTCCAGAGCCATCTTCAGCGTTGCCATCAACGCCAGTTCTTCCGGCGTGCGCGATAATGCGAGGTGCGGGCGTTTGGTCCGCCCGATGCCGTGTTCGGCAGAGATCGACCCCCCATGCCTTGCGACCACGGCATACAGCGGAGCTTCGAGCATCCCCTTCGCCGACGCGCCAGCCGTTGACGGGCCGACGACCAGGTGCAGGTTGCTGTCCGCGACGTGGCCGTAGAAGACGGCGACACCCTCAGGCCACCGGGACGCCAGGACATCGCGCAAGTCGCTCACCGCAGCCTGCATGGCGGCCAAGGGGATCGAGACGTCGAGCGCCACGTGGCCGGGCAACAGGCGCGGATACTCCGATGGCGCCTCCCGCACGGCCCAGAAGGCGCGTCGCTCCGCCTCGGATTTCGCAATCACCGCGTCGCGGACGAGACCGTCCTCGTACAAGCTGGCAAGCGTCGTCTCCAACACGTCGTCGCCGCCGGACTGGCCGATCTCGATCAGCAAGGCGAGCCTGGTGCGCAGTGCCAGTGGCGCCGGGACGGCAGCCAGCACGGTGGCGTAGTGCCAGAAATCGTCCCACATCGCTTCGAATGCCAGCAGGCGGCCCGGTATGGCGACTTCCAGGCGGCGCAGCACGGCAACGGCGGTGGCGAAGTCATCCACCGCGCAGATCGCCGTGCCGCGATCCGGCATGCGGGGATGCAGCCGCAGCACGACGCGGGTGACCACGCCGAGCGTGCCTTCGCTGCCGATGAACAATTGCGTCCAATCGTAGCCGGCGTTGTTCTTCATCAGCTTGTTCAACGAGCGGACGATCGTGCCATCCGCCAGCACGACCTCGAGCCCGCGCACGTTCTGCCGCGCCATCCCGTAGCGCAGCACGTTGTTCCCGCCGGCGTTGGTGGCGACGTTGCCGCCGATGCTGCAACTGCCGCGTGCGCCCAGATCGATGCCGCATTCGAACCCTGCCGCTTCGGCAGCCTGGTGAACCAGCTCCAGGGGCGTTCCTGCCAAGGCCGTCAGCGTGGCGGCCATCGCATCGACCTCTTCGACGCCGCTCAGCCGTTCCAGGGACAACGCGACGTCTGCGGCGCCGGGATGGCCGCCACCGGCCAGACCGGTCAGCCCGCCTTGCGGGACGATGGTCTGAGACCGGGCGTGGCACAGGCGCAACGCGGCCGAGACCTGTTCGGTCGTCGTCGGCATCAGCAGGGCTGCCGGCCGGCTGGGCGGCAGGCCGGACCAGTCCGCCTGGTTGCGCTGGGGAATGGCATCGCCGGTCAGCACGGCCCCAGGGCCAAGCGCCTCGCGGAGGTCGGCTAGCAGGCCAGGGCAGATCAATGTCGCGCCACTTGATAGTGACACGCCGTTAAATGGCCGGCCGGGGCGCACCGTCTCGGACTGTTCGTCATGCCGTCGGCATATCATGCGGCGTGACACCGGCCAAACGACGCCCGCAAGCGCCGGCTGGGGGAGGCGGGTCCAGGCTGGTGGCAGGCATGCCGCGGCCTGGACCCTTAGCTTGGCGGCTAGACGACGCCGCTGGTGATGTTGCCGTTGAAGCCGTTCGGCAAGAACCCGCCTTTGCCCTGCCCGCCATTGGTGACGATGTTGATTACCTGTGCCGTGGTGCGGCGATAGGCCAGGGCGTTGCCGTCCACCGGTGCGATGTCGATGAAGCCGGTCGCCGGGTCGAGCACGCCCACATCCGTCACCGCCTTGGACGCCGTGCTGCGCAGGTTTGCGATGGCCTGCGTGTTGAACGGAACTGCGCCGCCCACCTGGCCCAGCACGGTGCGGATCAGCCCGCCGTGGAAGCCTTCGATGGCCAGGATGCTGGCGGCTGCCGACAGATAAGTCTTGTTCTGGATCAGCGCAGCCGCACCGGCATAGGCGGTGACGCCGACATCCTCGAAGATGAAGGCCCCTTGGAAGAAGCTGATTTGGTCGGCGAACGGATTGAACTGCACGCCCGCCGTGGTCACGCCCGCCGCCACTGCGGCGGCCTGGAAGCCACCCGCCAGGTCTATCAGCGGGCGGGCAACTGCCGCCGAGCCGAGTGCCGAGCGGAGGAAGCGCACATGCGACAGCTCATCGACCGCGATGTTCTGCGCGTACTGCGCGTAGAGTGGGTTGGTGAATGGAACCTGCGAGCCGCCGTTCACGCCGCCCAGCGTGCCGGTACCGGTGATGTCGGCGTTGGTCAGGCCGGCCCCGGTCGCGGAGCGCAGGTAGAATTCCGCTTCCACGTATTCGAGGTTGAGGGCGAAGTTCAGGATATCGACGTCGGTGATGGATTGCGCCTTGGCCGGGCTGCTGCTGGCGATGGCTGCGCCGACCGGGCCGAGCGCGGCAAGGAAGGCGATCGCGGTCTTGCTGGCGCCCTTGCGGCGGGACCGACCGGCCTGGGAAAGATGAGGCGCCGCCTCGTCATGGATAGTTGCCGTCTCTGACTGGACTTGGTCCACGGGGATAATCCTCATGTTAGCCTGACTGCCGCTCGGGCATCCGGCTCGATTGCGATGGAGCCGTGCCGCTTAGGCGATGTTGCCGTTCAGCCCGTTGGGGAAGAAGCCGCCCTTATGGGTGGCGCCCGAGCCGTTCTCGACGATGTTGATCACCTGCGTGGTGGTGCGGCGATAGGCCAGCGCATTGCCGTCGCGGGTCGAGATCTGGAATTCCCCCGTCGCCGGGTTGACGATGCCGACCGCCGTCACCGCGCCGCTCGCCTGGCTCTGCAGCGTGGCGATCGCCTGCGTGATGAACGGCAGGCTGGCGCCCTGTGCGATATCCGTCGCAGTGCCGAACCCGGCGGCCGTCTGCGTCAGCAGGCCGCGTATCGCGCCGGAGTGGTAGGATTCGACGGCCAGGATGCTCGCCGCGGCACTGAGGTAGGCGGGGTTCGAGATGAGCGCGGCCGCGCCGGCATATGCGGTGACGCCCACTTCTTCTAGCGCCATGGCACCGATCATGAAGTTGACCTCGTTGGCGAACGGGTTGAACGGCGCCGCCGCGGAGGCGATGCCGGCCGCGACGGCCGCACCCTGGAAGCCGCCGGCCAGGTCGAGCAGCGGGCGCGCCACGGCGGCGGAGCCGAGGGCGGATTTCAGGAAGGCGACATGGGACTGCTCGTCGCTGGCGATCTTGGTGGCGATCTGCGCGAACACCGGGTTGTTGAAGGGCACCAGCGTGCCGCCATTGACGCCGCCGAGCGTCCCGGTGCCGTTCGTCAGGTTGTTCGCCAGGCCGACGCCCGCGACGCCGCGAATGTAGTACTCCGCCTCCAGGTACTCGAGGTTGAGCGCGAAGTTCAGGATGTCGACGTCGGTGATGGCGGTCTGCGCGTGGGCGCGCTTGCCGATCAGGATCTCGCCGATCGGTCCCATCGTGCTCAGGAAGGCCGTTGCGGCTGCGCCGATACCAGCCTTGGAAATCAGGCTCCGGCGGCTTGTTCCTTCGATGGCGTCCGGTCTCGTCTCGTTGCCGCTCTGCTTCACGTAACCCTCCTGTACAGAGAACATGACGCCCGGTGGGGCGCGCTGCCTCTTCAGTCATACTCAGCGGCTGTCAGCTTAGATGCGGCCGGACGATGACAAATCAGCTTGGATTCACGATTGCTACATCTAAGTAGAGGCTGCAGATCCATGCGCCCGCGGCGAGGCAAGGGCCGAACGGAATGGGGGTGGCAAGGCCGCCTCGTCTCAGCGCCCCGCGTGATGTCGCCAGCAGCAATCCCAGCAAGGCACCGACGAGCAGCGTGTGGGACAGGCCCGCGATGCCGAGCCACGCCCCAATGGCCGCCATCAGTTTGGCGTCCCCCTCGCCGAGCCCCACATGCCCGCGGGCACGCCGGTACGTGGCGGCCACCAGGCGGAACAGGCCGTAACCGCCGGCGGAAGCGAGGGCGTGCCCGGTCAGGGCAGCAGGCTGCAGCCACGCCGTCATGCCGAGCCCCGCCAAGAGCAGCGGCAGCGTCAATGCATCGGGCAGGCGGAAATGCCGCCAATCGATGCAGGCCAGTGCCAGCAGACTCCAGCCGAACAGGCTCGTCGCCCAAAGCCCCGCTCCGCGCAGGCCGGACACTGCCGCCCATCCGGCAAGGGCCGTGGCGGCAAGCTCCAGGTAAAGGTGCTGCGGCGCGATCCGACTGCCGCACCCGGCGCAGCGGCCGCGCAGCCAGAGATAGCTGACGACCGGCACCAGCTGGGCCGGGCTCAGCACGCGGCCGCAATCCTCGCAGGCGGAGCGTGCGATGGCGACCGGCCGGCCGAGCGGCAGGCGGCGCACCAGCACCCCCGACAGGCTGCCGGCGAACGGGCCGGCGGCCACGGGCAAAATCCACGAATCCAGTCCCGCGTGACCGATCAGCATGGTCCGCATTGGCAGCCAGCGCTTGGAAGCACAAGATAGGGGGCATGGACATCCCAGTGCCGCCGCGGGAGATCGCCGCCAGTCCGGCCGAAGGCGCCGAGGCCGTCGCCGGGCTGCTGCAGGCGGCCGGGCGCTGCGATGCGCGCACCCTGGACCGCGGCCGGCGGGTTGCGGCGGAAAGCGGCCAGCGCCTCGACCGCGTCCTGATCCAGCTCGGCCTGGTCAGCGAGCGGGAGCTCGCCTCGGCCTACGCCGAGTTGCTGGACTGCGCGATGGCCGGCCCGGACCGCTATCCGGCCGAGCCGTTGTTCCCCGACCGGTTGGCGGCGCGTTTCCTCCGCCATGCCCGGGCGATGCCGGTCGAGGCCGGTGCGGAGCTGGTGGTCCTGGCGATGGCCGACCCGTTCGACGGCTTCACGCCGGGTGCCGTGGCTGCCGCCACGGGCCGGCCGGTCCGCATCGAGGTGGCGGTGCCGATCGAGCTGGAGGCCGCGTTCCTCCGCCTCTACCCCGACGCGTCCGCCGCGGCCGAGACCGTGGTGGACGGCACGCCGGACGAGGCCAGCGAGGACGACGCCGACCGGCTGAAGGACCTGGCGAGCGAGGCCCCGGTGATCCGGCTGGTCAACCAGTTGATCGCCCGCGCGGTGGAGACCCAGGCCTCCGACATCCACATCGAACCGTTCGAGGACCGGCTGCGCGTCCGCTACCGCAATGACGGCGTGCTGCGGGAGGCGGAGAGCCCGCCCGGCCACATGACCCCCGCCATCGTCTCCCGCCTGAAGATCATGGCCAGGCTGGACATCGCCGAGCGCCGTCTGCCGCAGGACGGCCGCATCAAGCTGGCCGTGCGCGGGCACGAAGTGGATTTCCGCGTCTCCACCATCCCCTCGCTGCATGGCGAGACGGTGGTGCTGCGCGTGCTGGATCGCAGCGCCGTGGTGTTCGACTACGCCCGGCTCGGCCTGCCCCAAGCCGTGGTACAGCGGCTGGAGGAGGCGTTCGCCCTGCCGAACGGGATCGTGCTGGTCACCGGGCCGACCGGCAGCGGCAAGACGACGACGCTCTATACCGGGCTCACGCATCTGAACGCGGTCACGCGCAAGGTCGTGACGGTGGAGGACCCGATCGAGTACCAGCTCGGCGGCATCAACCAGATCCAGGTCAAGCCGCAGATCGGGTTGACCTTCGCGACGTTGCTGCGGTCGATCCTGCGGCAGGACCCGGACGTGATCATGGTGGGCGAGATCCGCGACCTGGAGACGGCGCAGATCGCGGTGCAAGCCGCGCTCACCGGCCATCTGGTGCTGTCCACGCTGCACACCAACTCCGCCGCCGAGACGATCACCCGGCTGCGCGACATGGGGCTGGAGGACTACCTATTGACCGCCGTGCTGCGCGGGGTGCTGGCGCAGCGGCTGGTGCGGTGCCTCTGCACGGAATGCCGGGCGGAAGCGCCGGCGCCCGCCGAAATGGTGCGCCGCTTCGGCCTGGACCGGCGGTCCGGCTCGGCCACCCCGTCGCTGTGGCATCCGGTCGGCTGCCCCGCCTGCCGCGGCAGCGGGTTCCGCGGGCGCCAGGCGATCGTGGAGTTCCTGCAACCCACCCCGGCGATCGAGCGGCTGATCTTCAGCCGCGCGGACGGGGCGGAGATCGAGCGCGAGGCGGTGGCGGGCGGCATGGTGACCATGTTCGACGCCGGCATTGCCGCCGCCCTGGCGGGGCAGACCACGGTCGAGGAAGTGGTGCGCAGCATCCGGGCCGAGGCCTGAGTGCCCGCCTTCCGCTACACCGCCATCGACCCGGCGGGCAGCGTCACGCGCGGCGAGATGGATGCGCCGGACCAGGCGGCGGTGATCGCGCGCCTCCAGCGCCAGGGCAGCATCCCCGTGCGCGCGGACCCGGCCGGGGGCGTGCGCTGGCTGGACCTGTTGCAGCGCGACATCGGCCGCAGCCCGGCCCTGCGCCGCGGGGAGCTGACCAACACGATCCGCGAGCTGTCGATCATGCTCGGTGCCGGGCAGGACCTCGACCGCGCGCTCCGCTTCCTGGTGGAGATGTCGCCGGGCGTCCGCGTGACCGCCGTGCTGGAGGCGGTGCGGGACGCCGTGCGGGATGGCAGTCCGCTGGCCGCCGCGCTCGGCCGGCAGCCGCGCAGCTTCCCGCCGCTGCTGGTCGGCATGGTGCGCGCCGGAGAGGCCGGCGGCACGCTGGCGGCGACGCTGGACCGGCTCGCCCTGCTGCTGGAGCGGGAGCGCAGCCTGACCAGCACCGTGCGGTCGGCCATGATCTATCCCGCATTGCTGGTGGCGGCAGCGGTCGGCTCCATCATCCTGCTGCTGACGCAGGTGCTGCCGCAATTCGTGCCGCTGTTCCAGCAGAACGGCGTGGCGCTGCCCTGGTCGACCCAGTTGATGATCGACATGGGGGCGGCGGTGTCCGGCTACGGCCTGTACGGCGCCGCCCTTGTCGTGGCGCTGGTGCTGCTGGCCCGTGCCGCCCTGCGCCGGCCGGCGTTGCGGATCGCGGTGGATCGCGGCGTGCTGCGCGTCCCCGTCATCGGCAGCCTGCTGCGGGAGGTGGTGGCCGCCCGGTTCACCCGCACGCTCGGCACGCTGCTGGTCAACGGGGTGCCGCTGATCGGCGCGCTCGGCATCGTCCGGGATGCGGTCGGCAACACCGCCGCGGCGGCCGCGGTCGACGCCACCATCACGCGGGCGCGCGGCGGCGGCGGGCTGGCACGCCCGCTCGGCGAGCACGGCCTGATGCCGAAGCGCACCATCCACCTGCTCCGCCTGGGCGAAGAGACCGCACAGCTCGGCGCCATGGCGCTCAGCGCGGCGGAGATCCACGAGGAACGCACCCGGCTGGGCGTGCAGCGGCTGGTCAGCCTGCTGGTGCCGGTGATCACCATCGTCATGGGGGCGGCGATCGCCGGCATCGTGGTCTCGCTGTTGATGGCCATGCTCAGCCTGAACGACCTGGCGCAGTAGCGCGCCGCGATGACCCTTCGCGAGGATGGCTTCACCCTGCTGGAGATGCTGGTGGTCGTGGCCATCCTGGGCATCGTAGGCACCATCGTGCTCAGCCGCGGCCCCGCCCGCAGCGCCCGGCAGGATGTGCGGGCCGCCACGGTCATCCTGTCCGGCGCGCTGCGGCTGGCGCGCAGCCGGGCCATCGCCACCGACCGTCCGGTGGCGTTCGCGCTGGACCCGGCCACCCACCGCTGGCGGGTCGGGGACGGCGTTGCGGAACGCCTGCCCGGCACGCTGTCCATCCTGGCGCCGAGCCGCGGCATCGTGTTCACGCCCGAAGGCGGGTCGAGCGGCGGCGACATCGTCCTGGCCAGCGGGACGGTGCGTGCCGTGCTGGGGGTGGACTGGCTCACCGGCCGCGTCGGCATCGTCAATGGTCCGTGATCGTGGCTTCACGCTGCTGGAGGTGCTGGTCGCCTTCATCATCGCGGCCCTGGCGCTCGGCGTGCTGTTCCAGGGCGGCATTGGCGGGCTGACCACGGCCAACGCCGCCGCCCGCTACGACGAAGCGCTCAGCCGGGCGCAGTCGCATCTCGCCCTGGCCAGCATCGGGCCGGATTTCCAGCCGCAGGACGGGCAAGGCGACGAGGGCGGCCGATTTCACTGGCACCTGCGCATCCAACTGCTTGGCCTCGCTGCCGCCATGGACCCGACGAAGCCGGTGCCGGCGCTGTACGGCATCACGATCGGCATGTCCTGGCCGGACGGCCTGCATACGCGCAGCGTGACGTTGCAGACCGAACGCGTCGGCACCGCGCCACCGCCGCCGCCTTGAGGCACGCCCCGCACGGCTTCACCCTGCTGGAGGTTCTGGTGGCCCTGGTAGTGCTTGGCCTCGTGCTGGCCGGGCTGGTGCAGGGCACGCGGTTCGGCCTGCGCGTCGCCGACCGCCAGGAGGTCACGATCGCGGCATCTGCCGATCTGGACGCCACCGAGCGCGTCCTTCGCGGCCTGGTCCAGCAAATGGACCCGGGCACCCTGACCAGCGCGCCGCTGCTGGCGGCCGCGGCGACCAGCCTGGCGTTCACCACCGACCTCACCACCGTGGCGCCGAGCCTGCAGGTGGGGGAGGCGGATGTGGCGCTGGGTGTCACGCCCGACCACCGCCTGGTGCTGCGCTGGACGCCGCATCTGCATGCCACGCGCCTGGCCGCGCCGCCCGCCGCAGCCGAGGCCACCTTGCTGCCGGGTGTCGCCGGGCTGCGGCTCGGCTATTGCTGCGACGCGGGCGGGCAATTCCTCAGCGCATGGACCGGGACGACGCTGCCCGCGTTGATCCGCATCCAGTTGGTCTTCCCTCCTGGCTCCCATCTGGCATGGCCCCCCATCGCCATCGCCCCGGTGCGGATGCGCCTCAATGGCTGACGGGACGCATCCACTGTTCAGCGAGTGCCGTTAGAGGTAGGGCGTCGCCATCGTCACCGACATGGCCGGGGATCGACCGACCCGTCCTGAACCTCGAGAGGGTGGAACCGACTGCGTGCTGGGTGATATTTACCGCTGGTGGGCGCAGCAGATGCGCAGCCTGTTCCCGTCCCGGCGCGAGCGGCCGGCGGCGGACGCGTTGATCGTGCGGTCCATCGGCGACCAATCGGTGGAGCTCAGCGCGCGTCGGCGCGGCGTGCGCCTGGTGCTTGGCATGGCGGGCCTGGACGAGGCCGGGCTGCCGCGGCTGCGCGCCTTGGTGGGGCGGACGCGCAACGCCCCGCGCGTCGTGCTGGAGTTGCCGGCAACCCTGTTGCTGGAGCAGCAGGCGAGCCTGCCGCTGGCCGCCGAGTCCGAGTTGAGCCTGGTGCTGGCCCACGAGATGGACCGGCTGACGCCGTTCCGGCCCGAAGACGTGTTCTGGTCCTGGGCCGTCGCCGGGCGGGACACCCTGAACGGCCGGTTGCTGGTCCGGCTGTCGATCGTGCTGAAGGCCAGCGTGACCCCGCTGCTGCAGGGGCTTGCCCGCGCGGGCCTGTCACCGGCCATGTTCGAACTCCGCGGGCCGGACGGCGCCGTCCGCCGCGTCGGCATCGCGCCGCCCGGCAGCCAGGCCGCGCGCCACCCTGCCGCCGTTCGCGTCGCGGGATGGCTGTGCGGCGCGCTTGCCGTCCTGGCGGCCGTCGTCCCGCTGGTGCAGCAGCAATGGGCGCTGTCCGCCGTGCAAGACCAGGTCACCGACCTGCAGCCCCGCGTCACGCTGGTGGAGGGACTGCGCCGGCGGCTCGCCGCCTCGTCCAACGGGGCGGAGCTGTTCGCGGCCGAAAGCGCGCGGAGCGGCAATGCCGTGCAGGCGCTGGCGTCCGTCACGATGGCGCTGCCTGACGACACCTACCTGACGGAGTTCGGCATGCGCGACCGCAAGCTGACGCTGACGGGACGGTCGGAGGCGGCGGTGCGGCTGATCGGCCTACTGGCCGCAGCCCCCGGGCTCGCCAACCCGGCCTTCGCCGCCCCGGTGTTCCGCACCATCGGCGACCATGGGGACCAGTTCACCATCAGCGCCGACCTTGCGCCATGACCTCGCTGCCCACCGGCCGCCGGGGACAGGCCTTCGCCCTGGGCCTCACCTTCGTGGTGCTGGCCGTGGCCTGGGCCGGCCTGGCCTCGCCGCTGCTCGGCTGGTACGGGCAGCGCCAGGAACGGTTGGAGCAACGCCGGGTGCTGGCGGTGCGCATGGCGATGGTTGCCGCGACGGCGCCCGCCTTGCAACGCCAGCTTGCGGCCGGCGGCGGTGACGCCCGCCCGGCCGTGCTCACCGGGGCGACCGAGTCGATCGCCGGCGCGGCCCTGCAGCAGCGCCTGCAGGAGATGTCGGACCGCGCCGCCGTCCGCATGACGAGCGCCGAGGTGCTGGCGGCCGAGCAAAGCGGCGCGTATCGCCGCATCCGCGTGCACTTGGCCGTGTCGGCGCCATGGGCCCGGTTCGTGGGCCTGCTGTCCGATATCGACCGGGCCACGCCCCGCATGCTGGTGAGCGAGATGCAGCTCGGCCAGTCGCGCTCGGTGACCACCAGCCCGGTCAAGCTGCTGGACGCCTCGTTCACCGTGGTCGGGCTGTATGCCGGCCCGGACGCGCCCAAATGAGTGCGACGGTCCCCATCCTGTCGCTGGCGGCGGCCGTGCTCGCCGGGATCATCGCGTTGGAGCTTGCCACAGGCGCGCCGTCCGCCCCGGCCGGCCGGCCGGTCTCCGGGGCGGTTGCGGGGCCGTCCGCCATGCCGCCGGCAGACCAGGCGCCGCAGCAGGTCGCGGCCTTGCTGGCGCGGCCGCCGTTCTCGCCCGAGCGCCGGCCCGAGGCCGTGCAGGGGGGGGACGATCCCCGCCTGCCGCATTTGACCGGCATCCTGGTGACCAGCCAGGAGCGCAAGGCCATCTTTGCCGGGCGCGATGGCGGCCAGGGTGTGGTGGTCGGCCAGGGCGACCAGGTCGGGGCCTACCGCGTGCAGGAGATCAGCGCGACCAACGTGACATTGGCAGGGGCAGACGGGTCCCATATCGTGCGGCCGACCTTCTCGACGGCCCCGCCGCCGATGGCTGCCCCCCCGTTGGCCGTCCTTTCGCTGCCGCAGATCCCACCGCCGCCCGCCGCCGCGCTCGGCCTGCCGACCGGCGCGGCACAGACCCCGAATGCACCGGTTCTTCCGGCAGCAGGAGCGCCTCGATGACAACCCCCCGCGCCCTTGCCCTGGTCCCGCTGCTCGCCTTGCTTGCCTGCGAAAACCGTGGCCGCCCGATCCTTACGCCGCTGCCGCCGGTGTCACCCTATGCGGGCACCGCCGCCAGCCGGGTCGACGGCGCGGTCGGCGGCTCGTCCCCGCAGGCCGCGGCGCAGATCAGCCTCGCTGCCGCTCCCACCGTCACCGTGCGGCAGCCGGGGCAGCCGAGTGGCGGCGGCGACATCTCGTTGAACTTCGCCGACACCGACATCCGCGACGTCGTGGCCCAGATCCTCGGCGGCCAGTTGGGCGAGAACTACACCATCGATCCCTCCGTCCGCGGCACGGCGACGCTGCGGACCACCAAGCCGGTCGGCCGCGACGACCTGATGCCGATCCTGCAAACCCTGCTGGCGCAGAACGGCGCCGCCCTGGTGCAGGCCGGCGGCGTCTACCGCGTGCTGCCCGCCGCCGCTGCCGCCAGCACGCCCGGCCTGGCGACCGGAGCGGGCGGCAGCGGCAGCCTGGTGATCCCGCTGCAATACGCGTCGGCGGACGACCTGGCGAAGACGCTCGCCCCATACGTGCAGAATGGCGGCCGCATCGTCGCGGATGGCGGACGCAACACGCTGGTCATCAGCGGCGACCCGGCCACCCGGCAGACGCTGGCCGGGCTGGTCGGCGCGTTCGACGTGGACGTGCTCGCAGGCCAGTCCTACGCGCTGTTCCCGGTGGCCAACGGGGATGCCAAGGACTTCGCCGCCTCCTTGCAGGACGCCATCCGCGGCCAGGGCGGAGCGTTGACCAGCGTGGTCCGCGTCGTGCCGATGGCGCGGATCAACGCCGTGCTCGTTGTGTCCAACCAGCCCCGCTACATCGAGGACGTGCGGCGCGTGCTGCGCCTGGTGGAACGCTCCAAAGGCATGTCGGCGCGGAGCTGGCACGTCTACTACCTGCAGAACAGCCGCAGCAACGACATCGCCTACGTGTTGCAACAGGCCTTCACGCCGAACAGCGTCACGGCGCAGCCGACGCCGCAGACCGGCGCCAATGCCGGCACGGCGTCGCAGCAGATCGCCAACCGGGGCGGCCTGCCCAGCGGCGGCGGCCTGGGCTCGACCAGCGGGACGGGCGGCACCGGGCTCGGCTCCTCCAGCCTGGGTTCCTCCAGCCTGGGCGGCAGCGGCGGCCTCAGCCAGGCGACGTCCAGCCCGGCGTCGCCCGCCCCTGCTCCCGCCCCCTCGGCCAACCCGTTGCTGGGCGGGCTCGATCCGTCGGAAGGCGGTGGCGGGGCCGCGCCGGACGGGATGCGGATCATCCCCAACGCGCAGAACAACGCGTTGCTGATCTACGCCACCACCACGGAGAACGACACGGTCGAGACGATGCTGCGCAAGCTGGATATCCTGCCCTTGCAGGTGCGCATCGACGCCACCATCGCCGAGGTCACGCTCAACGACGCGCTGCAATACGGCACGCAGTTCTTCTTCCGTGCCGGGTTGCAGGGCGCGCTGAGCTTCGGCGCCACGGCAGCCGGTTTCGCCTCCGGCTTCCCCGGCTTCGTGCTGAGTGGCCCCAACGAGACCAGCGCCGCGCTTGCCGCCTTGCAGGCCATCACCAAGGTGAACGTGCTGTCCTCGCCGCAACTGATGGTGGTCGACAACCAGCCGGCGCGCTTGCAGGTGGGCGCGCTGGTGCCCTACCTGAGCCAGACGGCGCAGAGCACGGTGACGAGCGACGCGCCCATTGTCAGCAACATCAACTACCAGCAGACCGGCGTGATCATGCAGGTGACCCCGCGGGTGAACAGCGGCGGCCTGGTCACCCTGGACATCACCCAGGAGGTGAGCGACGTCGCGGCCAACGTCACCACGCCCGGCGTCAACTCCCCCACCTTCAACGAACGCAGCGTCACCTCCCGCGTCGTGGTGCAGGATGGGCAGACCATCGGCCTGGCCGGGTTGATCCAGGACAACGACTCCCATACCAACCAGGGGATCCCCTGGCTGAAGGACATCCCGTTGATCGGCCTGTTCGCCGGGCAGCAAAGCAACGTGCGGGCGCGGACGGAACTGCTGGTGCTCATCACGCCGCACGTCGTGCATGACCAGCGCGACGCGCGGGCATTGACGGAGGATCTGCGCGACCAGCTGATCAACGCCGCCGCCGTGCCGCAATTCCTGCAGAGCCAGCCGGCATCCGGCTCGGCCGACCCGCAGGCGCCCCTCCGGCGGCGGCTGGGACTGGAGCGTTGAGGCGTGGCGCTGCGCCACGGGAGGGCGGGTTCGCGCTGCTGATCGTGCTGTGGTCGCTGGTGCTGATCACGCTGATCGTGACGCAGGTGACCGCCGCCGGCCGCAGCGAGGCGTTGCTGACTGCCAACCTGCGGCGTGCGGCGGCGTTGCGGGCCGAGACGGATGGGGCGGTGAACCGGGCGATCTTCAACCTGCTCGACCCGGGCTCGGGCTGGACCGCCGACGGGTCCGCGCATTCGGTGCGGCTGGCGGATGGCGCCGCGGCGGTCCGCATCACCGACGAGTTCGGCAAGATCAACCCCAGCCTCGCCTCACCCGCCGTGCTGGCGGCCCTGTTGCGCGCCGTGGGGGAGGGGTCGGACCAGGCCGACGAGCTGGCCGCCAACATCGTGCAATGGCGCTTCCCCTCCGCCGACGATGCCGCCAGCGGAGCGAAGGCGCAGCGCTACCGGGCAGCGGGACGGGACTACGCGCCGCCCAACGCGAACTTCCAATCGATCGGCGAAGTGGGGCTGGTGCTGGGCATGACGCCGGACCTGTTGCAGCGGCTGGCGCCGCATCTGACGCTCTATACCGACACCGATCCGGATGCCCGCCGGGCCGACCCGGTGGTCGCGCGCGCCCTGGCGCTGGCCGGCACCCCGCCGCCCACCGGGGCGTTGCCGCCCGCCCGCGTGGTGACCATCACGGCCGCGTCCACGGCGGAGGACGGCGCCCGGTTCGAGCGGCAGGCCGTGGTCTCGCTGGGCGCCGACCGCGCCGGCCGGCCCTTCCGCATCGTGCTGTGGGCCACGCCATCGGCCTGAGCGGCCGCTACGGGTTGCAGATCTCGGTCGCCGCGCCGCCGCTGCCGCCCGGGCCGGCCGAACACAGGTCATAGTCATGCCCGCTGCGCTGCGAGGGGTTCTGGTAGCTGTAGGCATGCCCCCATGCATCGACCGGCGAGGTGTTCGCCTGCAAGTAGGGTCCGTTCCAGTTGGTCACGCCCGCCGGGCGCGTGGTGAGCGCCTGCAGACCCTGCTCGGTCGACGGATAGCTGCCGATATCGAGCTTGTAGAGGTCCAGCACGCTGCCGAGACGCTCGATGGATTGCCGCGCGATGGAGGTGCGGGCGCCCCCCAATTGACGCAGCACCGCGGGCGCGACGAGCCCGATCAGCAGGCCGAGGATGGCGATGACGACGAGGATTTCCAGCAGGGTGAATCCGGCCTCGGGATCCGTTGGGTCTGGTGCGGTCTGCATGGCGATAATCCCGATGACGTGGCGGCGTGGAACACGGTAGACAGGCCCATGGCTGTCCCCCTGCTTGCCTGCATGGCGCTTGTCGCATCGATCTACAACCTGCCGCCGCGGGTGCTGCCGTCCATCCACGTCGTGGAGGGCGGCCGGACCGAGACGGTGCACCCCAACGCCGACGGGTCGCAGGACCTGGGCTACATGCAGGTCAATACGCGATGGTTGCCGGTCCTGTCCCGGTATAGCCACCTGCCGGAACCGGCCGTGCGGCAGAACCTGCTCTCCCGTCCCTGCTTCAACGTGGCTGCCGCCGGCTATATCCTGCGTCGCTACCTGGATGAAACCCGCGACGACCTCATGCTCGCCATCGGCGACTACCATTCCCACACGGCGACGCTGAACGCGGCGTACCAGGGCCTTGTGGTGCGGTCGGCCGCGGCGCTGTTCCGCTGATCCCGCCAGCTCGCACAGCCGCAATCCTGGCGCTTGCCGCCGCCGTCTGGTTCGCGCAGGCGCCTGCGGCCGCGTCGAAGCCCTACGCCGTCACGGCCCGGCCGGACGTGGCCTATGGTCCGGCGGCCGAGGAGGTAGGCGACGTCTACACGCCGGCCGGGCCTGCGGCGGCGAAGCCGGTCGTGATCCTGATCCATGGCGGTGGCTGGATCTCGGGAAGCCGCGGCGTGCTCGGCAAGCTGGGTGAGATCCTGGCCGGCGCCGGGATCGTGGTGTTCAACATCGACTATCGGCTCGCCAGGCCGGGCCAGCCGGACACGCGATGGCCGGCACAGCTCGCCGACGTGCAGCTTGCCGTGCGCTATGTCCGCAGCCACGCCGCCGAGCTGGACATCGACCCCGCGCGTATCGGCGCCATGGGGGATTCGGTCGGTGGCCAACTGGCCATGCTGCTGGGGGAGCTGCGCAGCAACGTCCCGGCCGAGCAGGCCCGCCTCTACCCCGACCAGCGGCCCGACGTGTCGGCCGTCGTGGACGAGTTCGGACCGACCGACATTCCCGGCATGGGCGCCGACGTGGTCAGCAACATGAAGCTGCTGTTCGGAACCGCGACGCCCTCGAAGGCTGTTGCCGACAGCGCCTCGCCGCTGACCTTCGTGACGGCGCGGACCGCCGCCACCTACATCATCCACGGCCGGCTGGATGAGGTCGTGCCGTTCCGGCAATCCGAGGCGCTGGAGGCGGCGCTCCAGGCGCACGAGGTTCCTCACGTGTTCATGGCCTTTGCAGGGGGTCACGAATATCAGGGCATCAGCTTCAAGGAGGTTGCCGCGCTCCAGATCGGCGCGTTCACGTGGCTGTCCAGGCAATTGCAATAGGTGGGTTGGGGATGGGGTTGGTTGATGCGATCGTCGGCGGGCGCGGCTGCACCCTCGGCCTGGTGGTGGTGCTGTCGGGGTGCGCGACGACATCCGACAGCATGCTCGCGGTCAAGCACGTCGATCGCGGCCAGTTCGAGATCACCAGCCATGCGATCGGCAGCCTTGCCGGTGCGACGGACGTCCAGGCGAAGGATGACAGGATCGCGACCAAGTTCTGCGCCGACAAGGGTGAGCCGATGACCGTCGTTGCCCGGCACGGCTATGGCGGCCTCGCGTCGCAGGATATCCTGACATTCCGGTGCGGCAATGCGGCCCGTGCCAGGACTGTGCCACCCGTTGCCCCCGGCAATCCGGCACCGGTTGCGGCCCTGCCAGCGCCGGTGACTGAATAGTCCGGAGCAATTCGGACCGTAGGGGCCTCCAAATAGGTCCTGCCTTGTGCCAGGCCTTCGGGGGAACAGGTCGCCTTGAGGGTTGTATGGACGGCCAGGCCGTCTTGCACGAAGTTCGAGCCCAACAGATCGGAGATGCCCGTGTCGAACGAAGAACACCACCGCGGCTCGTTGATCGAGACCGCCCGGACGGAGCTTGACAGGGCACATCGAGGTGCCCTGGCGATGGACGCCAGCGAGGTGCGGCGGGGACTGCAACTGGCGCTGACCGCCCTCCAGGCTGCCTCTGCTGAAGGTGAGGCCGCCGGTGCTACCCCCGGGATCCCGCAGCTCGACGAAATTATAGGCAAGCTGTCCCGGGCGCTTGCCGACCTCGATGGCGGTTCGCTTGCCGAGATGGAGACGCTGATCGAGGATGCTCGGCTTGTCCTGGCGTAGTTGAGCCGGATTTCGGCAAGTTGCATGGCCGTGTTGGTGGACCATGCAGACGTCCATGCTTGGAACTATCAAGGCAATTCGGCCCTAACATAGGGGCAAATTTGCCCATGCTGAACGTGAAAGGGAGACTGGTATGAAGACGATTATCGTAGCCGTTGCCGGGTTGGCGTTGTCTGCCGGCGCTGTCCTGGCGCAAAGCCCATCCAATGCGACGATTTCCGGCGGTCAAACCGCACCGGCAAACAGTGCAGGTGCGTCCAGCGCTGCTGCACCGACCGGGCAACTGGGCGGCGGTGCAGTGGGCGTGCAGACGCCGCAAACACCCGGAGACAAGGCTGCTCAACAGCCCACAACGGCAAATTCTGGCAGTCCGGTTGCGACGACGACGATAAAATAGCCGGGCAAGCCTGCCGGGTTTTATTGCAGGAAACCCATCTACACCTCATCCGGCTGCAGGTGAGTGAACACCGGATGGGGCTGGTGCGTGAGCCATGCGGCCGAGGCGCATTCTGCGATCGGTCGCCGTAACGGGTCACTAACTCCTGGATGCCACAATGTCGTACCGGCGGATGAAGGAATGCTCCGTGGCCCAGGCCGAATTCAATGCTGCGTCCGTGCAATTGGCGTGTGAGACATGGATAGAGGCGCTGGAAGTCAAGCAGGACCCGCACAGTCTGGAAGAAGGCATGGCTGCTGTCGTCGCCACCGTCAGCGTCGAAGATGTCACGCGCCAGTTCACCAAGTTGAGGGACTTCGCTGCTGCGTCGGTGTCGTTTGGATCCGGCAAGATTACGCTGACCCAGGCCGAATACGAGTCGATCGCGACATACCTATAGGCGGGTGTGGAGATTGAAGCGCCGTCCTTCGTCTGTGGCGCGCCAGGCTGGTCTTAACCGTGCGTTAGCCAATGGCTGGGACAATGCCGGCGACGATAGGACGAGATCATGGTGGAACCCAGTGTACCGGACGCTCGTGGAAGCATCGCAAAGGACGCGAGGCGCAATGATCGTGCCGAGCGCTTCATCGACGTGGTGTCGCACATGATGTTCACCGCGCTCAGCACCGGAGCCATCTTCGGCGCCGCCAGCTACATGGCTCTGGTGATGTTCGGCCGCTAGGCAACCCAAGGCAGGATCCTTTCCTGTCACCCGGGCCGATGATCTCGAAGCTGCCTTGCAATGGTGTCCGCGGCGGGATTCGAACCCACGGCCCCAGGATTCATCCCACTTCGGCTTTCGCCGCCGCCCGCCGGGCGTTCGTGGTCTGGACTGTCCCTTCACCCTAGGCCGAGGCCCTTAGGCGCCACCCATCCAGTCTCTACACCTTCCCGGCCTTTCGGTGCGGGCTTGGCTCGGGATCGGCAAGGTGCAAGCGCACCGTAGCGTTCCCCGACTTTGAGCGGTTCCGCCGCGCTGTTTCCAATCGCGACGCCCAATTGTGTCAATCAGGAATCCTGTGCTCTATCCTGCTGAGCTACGCGGACACATGCAAACCCTGGCCACTCCCTGCGCCATCCCCACAAATCCGTGTTAGCAGATCATCACCGCACCGTCACCTTTGGCGTGCCCCTAGGCGAATGAATGCCTGCGGCGCAAGATCGCGCTGCCCAAACGATGGAGAATGGCCGCGACCCGGCCCGCACGGATGCAACCTGACCCCACCCACGCCCTGGCGCTGCACGCCCGCCTGCTAACCCTGGATAGCCATATCGATATCCCCTGGCCGGACGGACCGGACCCGTTCACGCCGACGCAGCGCCGGGTGGACATCGGCAAGATGGTGCAGGGCGGGCTGCGCGCCGGATGCTTCGCGGCCTATGTGGCGCAGGGGCCGCGCACGCCGGAGGGTTGGGCAGCCGCGCGGGACCGGGCCTTGGGCATGCTGGCAACCATCCGCGGGATGGGGACCGTGCGCAACGGCCTGCGCGCGCAGCTTGCCACCGAGAGTGCCGCCATCCGGCAGGCCGCCAGCGAGCCGGACGTCGCCATTATCATCCCGGCGGTGGAAAACGGGCACGCGCTGGGCGAGGATGTTAGCCTGCTGGAGCAATTCCGCGTGCTGGGCGCCTGCTATCTGACGCTGACCCATAACGGGCACAACGCCCTGGCCGATAGCAGCAACCCGCGGACCGATCTGGGCGACGGGCCGACCCTGCATGGCGGGCTCAGCGCGCTGGGGTGCGAGGCGGTCGCGGCGCTGAACCGGCTGGGCATGCTGGTCGACGTCAGCCATGCCGCGAAATCGAGCATGATGCAGGCCGCCCGACTCTCCCGCACCCCGGTCATCGCCACGCATTCCTGCATGCACGCCTTGTGCCCGGTGCCGCGCAACCTGGATGACGAGCAATTGGACGTGCTGAAGGAGACCGGCGGCCTGGTGCAGATCACCGCCGTCGCCTCCTTCGTCCGGCCGCAGGGCAAGGCGGACAAGGTGTCGGTGTCCGATTACATGGACCATCTGGATTATGCAGTGCGCCGCTGCGGCGTGGAGCATGTCGGCATCAGCTCCGACTTCGACGGCGGCGGCATGCTGTCGGATTGGCGCGATGCCTCCGACAGCGCGAACCTGACGGTGGAGCTGTGCCGCCGCGGCTATGACGAATCGGAGATCGCAGCGCTGTGGGGCGGTAATTTCCTGCGCCTGCTGGAGCGGGCCGAGGCCGCTGCCGCGTGACCATCGGGTTCCTGGCTCCCTACCTGCTATGGACCAAGTCGCTGCACGTGATCGCCGTCATCGCCTGGATGGCCGGGCTGTTCTACCTGCCGCGGCTATACGTCTATCACTGCGAGGTCGCCCGCGGCTCGGTGGCGAGCGAGCGGTTCAAGGTGATGGAGCGGCGATTGCTGAAGCAGATCACCACCCCTGCGATGGTCGCCACCTGGTGCCTGGGGCTGCTGCTGGTGTTGACGCCGGGCGCGGTGGATTGGGGCGCCACCTGGTGGCATGTGAAGCTCACCGGCGTGGTGCTGATGAGCGGCTTCCACGGCGCCGCCTCCAAATGGCGGCGCGACTTCCTGGAGGACCGCAACGTCCGACCGCAACGGTTCTACCGCTTCGCCAACGAGGTGCCGACCGTGCTGATGGTGATCATCGTCATCATGGCCGTCGCGCAGCCCGGCTAGCCAGCTCTCCCCCGGGCCGACTGCCCATCACTGCCCCGCGCTGAGCAGGAGCCACCATGCACCCGATCTACGTCGACTTCCTCAACGGCCCCGACATCGCGGCGCTGAACCTTACCAACGAGGACATATTGGGTGCGATCGAGACCAGCCTGGCGGCGCAGGGGCGCGGGCAGACGGTGATCGAGCCGCGCATGCACCTGAAGCCCGACCGCGACCGGCACGGCCACTTCAACGTGCTGCGCGGCGCCATCGGCGGCGACGTGCAGCGGGCCGGCGTGAAGGTGGTCAGCGACTACGTCTACAACTACGAGCGGGGCCTGCCGTCCGAGATGGCGATCCTGACCCTGTTCGATCCGGAGACGGGCATGCCCCGCGCCATCCTGGACGCGGGCGGCATCACCGACATGCGTACCGGCGCGATGACGGCGATCGGCGCGAAATACCTGGCGCGCAAAGCATCCAAGGTGCTGGGCCATATCGGCGCGCGCGGCACCGCCTATTGGAACGTGCGGCTGCTGGACAGCCTGTTCCAGTTCGACGAGATCCGCGTGCACTCCAAGCGCCCGGAGAGCCAGCGCGCCTTCGCCCGCAAGCTGGAGCAGGACCTCGGCAAGCCGGTGCGCGAGTGCGACAACTGGCAGGACGTGGTCGTCGGCGCCGACATCGTGGTGGAGGCGTCCCGCCTGCTGGCGCCCGAGCCGCTGCTGAAGACAGCGTGGATCAAGCCCGGCGCGCTGGTGATGCCCTACGGCACGATGAGCGCGCTGGAGCTGTCGTTGACCGACATCATGGCCAAGCTGGTGGTGGATGATTGGGGCCAGGTCGGCGCCGGTCCGTACGGCGCGATGCGCCAGCACGTCGATGCCGGCAGGCTGACGCGCCAGACGCTGCACGCCGAGATGGGCGAGATCGTCGCCGGGTCGAAGCCGGGCCGCGAGACGGAGGACGAGACGATCCTGTTCTGGCATCGCGGCCTGTCCCTGTCCGACATCGCGCTCGGCCATGCGATGCTGGAAAAGGCCAGGCGCCTGGGTATCGGCCAGCGCCTGCGCTTCGCCTGACCGCGATGCGTGCCGCCAGCCTGCCGATGTACGTCGTCCCAGCGCTGGCGAATGCGACGCAGGACTTCTGGACGGCGGTGCGCCTGGCTGGCCTGGCCGCCATGCCGGATGTGCCGGCTCAATTGGATCTTGCCCGCTGGTCGGTGCCGGACGCGATCGGTCCGGAGGTCGTGTTCACGCAAATCTGCGGCTTTCCGCTGTTCCGCCGCCTGCGCGGCCAGGGCGCGATGCTGGCGACGCCTTGCTATGATCTGGAGGGCTGCGCAGGCGCCACCCACCGTGCCGCTTTCCTGGTGCGGGCGGAGGATGCCGTCCCCGACTTGGCGGGGCTGCGTGGCCGCGTGTTCGGCTGCAACAGCATCCACTCCAACACCGGCATGAACCTGCCGCGGTTGTCGCTCGCCCGCATCGCGGGCGGCGTGCCGTTTTTCTCCCGCGTGGTGTGGACCGGCAGCCATCTCGCCAGCCTGCGCCTGCTGGCAGCGGGGGAGATCGATCTGTGTTCGGTGGATTGCGTGACCTGGGGCCTGGCCGTGCGCCACTTGCCCGGACTGGCCCGTGCCGCGCGCGTGCTGGCCTGGACGGAGCCGAGCCCCTGCCTGCCCTTCGTCACCTCCGCCGCCACGCCGGGCGCGGAGGTCGCGGCGCTGCGGTCCGCCCTGCACGATGTGTTCGCCGACCCGGCGCTCAAGCCGGTGCGGTCGGCGCTGCATCTGGCTGGCCTGGCCCAGCTTGGCGAGGCTGATTACGGAATCCTGACGGCCTATGAGGAGGAAGCCACCGCGCTCGGCTACGCGGACATCGCCTAGGTCGCCGAGCTGATCCGGCGGCTCTGGCGCCGGGCAGTCCGCCGGGTTTAGGCTCGGCATCGAGGGACGCAGAGCCCGCAGGGAGGTGCCATGTCCAGCCACGCCGAGTCCGTCCGCATGGGCGGCGCTCCCACCGTCGTCGCCACGTCACCCGCCCGGGTCTTCTGGGCCACCTGGTTCGGCTGGATGCTCGATGGGTTCGATTCCTCGATGTACAGCTACATCCTGGTCGCGGCGCTGACGGAGCTGCTGCCGGCGAGCGGGATGGCGGCATCGCCGGCAAATATCGGGTTCTATGGCGGCCTGCTGTTCTCGATCTTCATGCTGGGCTGGGCGTGCTCGATGGTGTGGGGCTGGGCGGCGGACAAGGTGGGCCGGGTTCGCATCATGTGCCTGACGGTGCTGGTGTATTCGGTGTTCACCGGGCTGTGCGGCATGGCGACCGGGCTGGTGATGTTCGCGGTGTTCCGGTTCGTGGCCGGGTTCGGCATCGGCGGGGAGTGGGCGGCCGGGACCCCGCTGCTGCACGAATCGGTGCCCGAGGACATGCGGGTGCGGCTGACGGGATGGCTGCACACGGCGACGCCGACCGGGCTTTTCCTGGCGGCGTTCGCGACGCTGGTGTGCGCGGGCACGCTCGGCTGGCGCGGGATGTTCTTCCTGGGAATCACGCCCGCGCTGCTGACGATCTATCTGCGGCGCAACATCACCGAGCCGCCGCGGCGCGCGCCGGGCGGCGAGTCCACCTTCGGTGCACTGTTCAAGCGGGGGCAGGCGCGGACCACCTGGGCGGCGGCGCTGCTGATGGCATGCATGATCTTCGGCCTGTGGTCGTCGAACTTCTGGGCGCCGACGGTGGTGGCGACGCGGCTGGTGGCGGCCGGGGCGACGCCGGCGCACGGCCAGATGATGGGCGCGGTATGCGGGCTGATCACCAATTGCGGGACACTGGCCGGTTGCCTGCTGATGCCTGCGATGACGCAGGCGATCGGCAGCCGGCGCCGGACGGCGGTGCTGTTCTTCCTGGGCTCGGTCGTGATGGTCGTGCTGTCGTACTATGTGGCGATCCAGGTGCTGAACAACCTGGTGGTCTTCATGTGCCTGCTGCCGCTGCTGGGGTTCACCACCAACGGGGTGTTCGCGCTGACGACGATCTGGCTGCCGGAGATGTTCCCGTCGGCGTGCCGTGGGTCCGGGTCCGGGTTCGCGTTCAGCTTCGGCCGGCTGCTGGGGGCTGCCGGGCCGACGCTGGTGGGGACGGTGGCGCTGTGGACGGGCAGCTATCCGGGCGCGATCTCGCTGCTGTCGCTGGTGTACGTGGTGGGCCTGCCCTTCATCGCCATGGCGCCCGAGACGGCGCGGCGGCCATTGCTGGCCTGAGCCGGCGGCCCGTCATGCGCGCGGCAAGCGACCGGCCTGCTCCAAGCGTCGCGCAGCATGAGCGAGGAAGGTGGTGGGCGTCACGCTGGTGACCTGGCGGAACGCGAAGCAGAACGCCGCCGTGCTGGCGAAGCCGGCCTGTGCCGCCACCTGCGATATGGCGCGCCCGGCGGAGAGCTGGTCGATGGTGAGGACGATGCGCGCCCGTTGCCGCCAGGCCTTGTAGGTCAGCCCCGTCTCGGCCGGGAACAGGCGGCTGATCGTCCGGACCGACGTGGCGGCGCGGGACGCAAGCCCGCCGATGTCGAGCTGGCTGCGGGGATCGGCGAACGCCAGCTCGGCAACGCGCCGTCCGATCGTGCTCGCCGGCAACGGCAGGAACGTCGGTGCGTCCGGCGTCTCGGTCAGCTCGTGGAGGACCAACCTGGCGACGAGTCCGGCCTTCTCGGGTGCGGCGTCGGCACGGAAGGCGGCGAAGATCAGCTCCCGCAGCAGCGGGGTCACCTTCAGGGCGAAGGCGCGGTCCAGCGATCCTGCCGGCGCCCAGTCCCGCGCGGCCGAGGCCTGCCAGTAGATCATCCAGTGTTCGGTGTCGGAGAGCATTTCGGTCCGGTGCGGGACCCCTGCCGGAACCCATACGGCAAGCTGCGGCGGGACGAGCCACCGGCCGCGATCCGTGTAGACCTGCATCGTGCCGGATGCGGCAAAGATCAACTGCGCTTCGTCGTGATCGTGCCAGGCCACGGCCGCGCCCCGCGGCTTGACGCCCTGCACGGTTCGGAACAGGCGCTCGGTGGGCTGGCGTTTCATCGACATCGTTTGGCGCACCATCGCAAAGGCGCGTTGCTAACATGGCGCACGTAGTCGCGCATCCATGAAAGAGAAGTCGCACCATGCAGATCACCGGCAACACGATCCTCGTCACGGGCGGCACCAGCGGCATCGGCCGCACGCTCGCGGAGGCGCTCCACGACCGCGGCAACCGCGTCATCGTCGCCGGGCGCCGGCAGGCCCTGCTCGATCAGGTCACGGCGGGGCGCAGCGGCATGGTGGGGATGCAGCTCGACCTGGACGACCCGGCCGCGTTGCTGCGCCTGGCGGAGGGTGTCCGGAGCCGCTTTCCGGATCTGAACGTGCTGGTGGCCAATGCCGGCATCTCGAGCGAGGAGGATCTGGCGGGCGGCTGGGACGTATCCGCCGCGGCGGCGATGGTGGAGACGAACATCCTCGGCACGCTGCGGGTGACGGCGGCGCTCCTGCCCGCCTTGCAGCAGCGGCCGGATGCCACGATCATGGTCACGACCTCGAACCTCGCCTTCGTGCCGCGCGCCCGCTTCGCGACCTACTGCGCCACCAAGGCCTTCCTGCATTCCTGGCTGCAATCGCTGCGCTACCAGCTTCGCACCATTCCCATCGAGGTGCTCGAACTGGCCCCGCCCTACGTGCGGACCGAACTGACGGGCCGGCATCAGGCTTCCGACCCGCGCGGCATGCCGCTCGACGCCTATGTCGCGGAGGTCATGGCGTTGCTGGAGGCGCACGACCATCCAGCGGGGGAGATCCTTGTCGAACGCTCCCGCGGGGAGCGATGGGCGGAGCGGAACGGGCAGTACGACGCGACCTTCGCCGCCATGAACCCGGCGTGAGGGCCGCGTTCCCCCGCAGTCGCCGTTGCGGAGGAAGGCTACGCTGTGTCGGCCGCCGCCATCGGCATCCAGCCGCGCTCCGCCACCCACTCTGCGTCGAGCCCGTCGAAGCGCGACAGACGCAGGGGGGACAGGTCGGCGAACCGGCACGCCCCCTCCGTCACCAGTTCCTGCACCGCGTGCCCGGTGGCTGGCGACAGGCCGAAGCCGATGCTGGACAGCGTGGCCAGCACGACGTTGTCCGGGTCGCCTAACCGGTCGATGATCGGGCGGCCGTCCGGCGTGTTCTCGATGATGCCGCCCCAACTGCGGATCACCCGGGCTTGCTTCGCCTTCGGGAACATCTGGGCCAGGCGGCCGGCCATGTAGCCCATCAGCGGCGTGCTGGACCGCGGCAGGGCGGCCATGTCGCCGCCATCCTCCAGCCATTCATGCGGGCCGCCACCGTAGGCCAGGTTGCCGCGCAGGGTCTGGCGGCCGTACAGCCCGTTGCCGTCCGCACCGCCCAGCGGCATCAGCGGCAGCGGCTCCGTCACGATCATCTCCGCCCGGGCCGCCACCATCGGCACCGTCACGCCCAGCAGCGCCGCCAGCTTGCCCGTCTGCGGCCCGGCGCACAGCACCAGGTGGTCGCAGCCAAACCGGCCCGCATCCGTCTGCACCGCGCGCACCGTGCCGCCCACGACCTCGAACCCCAGCACCGTCGTGTGCTGCAACAGCCGGCCGCCATGGTCCTGCATCGCCCAGGCATAGCCCTGCGTGGTGCGGTGCGGATTGGCGTGGCCGCCGAAATGATGGAGGTAGGCGCCATACGCCCCCTCCGACGCCAGCGGCACCAGCTCGCGCAGCTGCGTCGAGTCCAGCCGTTCGGAGCGTAGGCCGTGCCTATCGCCGTTGCGCACCATGCGCGCCGAATCGCTGAATTGCTGCTCCGTCATCGAGATGCGGATGCGGCGGGGCGTGAACTCCGTCGGATAGCCCAGCAACTCGTCCATCTGCGGCCAAAGTCGCTGCTCCTCGACGAAGAGCGGGCTGAAGCCGTGGGTGCAGCCGCCACCATTGCGGCCGGATGCCTCCCACGCGACGATGCCCTTGTCGACCACCAGCACGTCCACGCCCATGCGCGCCAGCCACCACCCGGCGCTCAACCCGGTGGCGCCCCCGCCGACGATGATCACGCTGGCGCCCGCCCTGTCCGACATGGCTACTCTCCCGCCTTCGGGATGTCCCAGTAGCTGGTCACCTGGCCGGGGATGCCGAACCAGATGTCCCAATGCGCGGCCATCGCCTCCGGCTCCGGAATCGAGCCCGCCAGCGCCAGCGGCATCGGGCGCACCGGGGCGCGGTACGTCGCCAGCGGCACCTCCGCCAAGGGCGTGCCCGCACCCAGCGCCAGCAGCGCCGCGACCTGCTCGCGGCAGCGGCGGCCCTGGCACAATCCCATGGCGGCGCGGGTCAGCCGCTTCACCTGGTCCGGGCTCGGCGGTCCGTTGCCCAGCAGGCCCGGCAGGTCGGTGTCGTTGCGCAGCGTCTTGCGCCAGCCGAGATAGGCCGGCGGCCGCACCTCCAGGATGTCGCGCGCCGTCACCTCCTCGCACTGGCAGACATGCGGCGCGCCCTCGCCCTGCACCACCGCCGCACGCACCCAGGCGGTGCGGTACGCGCC
This sequence comes from uncultured Acetobacteraceae bacterium, assembly GCA_964244585.1. Taxonomy (GTDB): domain Bacteria; phylum Pseudomonadota; class Alphaproteobacteria; order Acetobacterales; family Acetobacteraceae; genus LMUY01. The sequence continues at coordinate 44,762 of CAXTJM010000019.1, forward strand.
CAGCTCGACCGCCGGCTCGCCGGGCAGCGCCGCTGCCGCGGTTTCCATGCCGACGACATGGCCGGCGGCGCGGCGGCCCTCCGCCTCCGCCACGGTGCGGTCCAGCGATTTGGCGGCCCAGATGCCGGCGCAGTCGCCCACCGCGTAGACGCCGGGCACCGAGGTCAGGTGCGACGCATCCGTCACGGGCACGTGGCCGCCGCGCGCGGAGGCGAACGCGTTGCGGCAGCCGATCGCGTCCGTCAGCTCGACCACCGGCACCACGCCCACGCCCAGCACGATGGTATCGCACTCGATCCGCACGGTGGACCCGGCGATCGGCCGTCCGGTGTCGTCCAGCCGCGCCAGGATCGCCGCCTCGACCCCGTTCGGGCCGCCTTCCGCCCGGGCGATGACGTGGCGGGTGAACAGCGGCACCTCCACCGCCTGCGGCCCGATGGGGGCGTCCGCCTGCTCCACCACCGCCGCGACCGCCACGCCGGCCGCCTGCAACGCGGCCACGGCGGACAGTGCCTCCGCCCCCGTGCCCAGCACCACGGCGCGGCGCGCATCCAACGCCTGGTAGCGCGTGGCCAGGCGCTCCGCGGCGGTTACGCCCATCACGCCGGGCAGCTCCCATCCCGGAAAGGCCAGCCCCATGTCGCGCCGCCCGGTGGCGACGATCACGGCGTCGAAGCCCAGCATCCAGGACCGCTCGCCGTCGGTCAGCCCCGCCGCCTTGCCGGGCAGCCAGTGCACGCTGGCGCCGTTGGCATACAGGCCCCAGCACACCGTGCCGAGCCGCACGTCCACCCCGGCATCGAAGGCGGCGGACAGCAGCGGCTCGCTGGCGACCAGGCTCTCCGTCATGGCGGTGCGGTTGCGGGCGGCGCCCGTCATGCGCTGGCCCCAGTGCAGCGGGATGTCGTCGCCCATCGTCTCTGCCGGCACCGGGTTCTCGTCCACCAGCACCACGCCCTTGCCGTGTTCGGCGGCGAAGATGGCGGCGGCCAGCCCGGCCGGCCCGGCGCCCACCACCAGCACATCCGTCCGCTCCTCCAGTGCCAGCGAGCTGGAAGCGGTGGAGCGGGGATCGATGGCGGTCATGGCGCGGTGCTCCAGGCGGGCTCGGCGGCGTGGCGGCGGCCCAGCGCGTGGCGGGGGATGTGGCAGCGTATCGCGTGATCGTCCTGCTCGACCAGCGGCGGCTCCTCGGTGTCGCAGATGGCCCCCAGCTTGCGGGGGCAGCGGCTGCTGAACACGCAGCCGGGCGGCGGCGCCTGCGGGCTGGGCATGTCGCCGGTCAGGCGCACGCGCGGGCCGGCCGCACCGGGCACGGCGGAGAGTAGCGCCTCGGTATAGGGGTGGTGCGGCCCCTCGAACACCGCCTCCGCCGGCCCCGCCTCCAGGATGCGGCCGAGATACAGCACGGCGATCCGGTCCGAGATGTAGCGGACGACGCCGAGGTCGTGGGAGATGAAGACGTAGCTGACGGCCTCGCGCGCCTGCAGATCGACCAGCAGGTTGAGGATCGACGCCTGCACCGAGACGTCGAGGGCGGAGGTGGGTTCGTCGCAGACCACCACCAGCGGGTTGCCGGCGAAGGCGCGCGCGATCGCCACGCGCTGCTTCAGCCCGCCGGAAAGCTGGCGGGGCCGCATGGGCAAATGGCTCTCCGTCAGCCGCACCGCGGCCAGCAATCCGTGCAGCCGCCGCTCCAGCGCACCGCCGCGCAGCCCGGCCAGTTGCGACAGCGCCCGGCCGATCAGGTGGCGCACGGTGTGGGAGCGGTTGAGCGCGGAATCCGGGTTCTGGAACACGATCTGCAGCGCCTTGCGGTCGGCGCGCGAGCGGTCGCGGGACAGGGCGGCGACGGCCCGTCCGTCCAGTTCCACGACGCCGCCGGCATCCGGCGCCGTCAGGCCCAGCACCAGGCGGCCCAGGGTGGTCTTGCCGCTGCCGGACTCACCCACCAGTCCCAGCGTCTGCCCGGCCGGCAACGTCACCGTCACGTCGTGCACCGCGCGCACCTGGCCTGGCCCCGCGCCGTAGGTCTTGGACACCCGGACGGCCTGCATGGCCGGGCGTGCCGCGGCGTGCTGCACGGCTGCCGGAGCAGCGGCGACGGCCAAGGCGTGCCGCGCCGCGTCCGGATGGTGGCACAGCGCGGTGTGGCCGCCGGACCGGACCGGCGGGGGGGTGACGGTCCGGCAGGGAACGTCCGCCAGCTCGCATCGCGGGGCGAACACGCAGCCTGGCGGCAGCGGCCCCGGCGCCGGCAGGGTGCCGGGGATCGATTCGAGCAGGCCGTCCCGTTTCGTCCGCCCCGCCACCGGCAGGCACCGCAGCAGGCGGACGGTGTAGGGATGCATGGGGTGGCGCAGCACGGCCGCGCTGTCCCCTTCCTCGACCAGCGTGCCGGCGTACAGCACGCCGATCCGGTCGCACATCCGTCGGATCACGCCGAGGTTGTGGCTGATGAACAGCAGAGCCGTGCCCAGTTCCTGCCGCAGCGCCGCGACCAGGTCCAGCACCTCCGCCTCGACGGTCGCGTCCAGGCCCGTGGTCGGCTCGTCCAGCACCAGCAGGGACGGCTGCTTGGCCAGGGCCATGGCGATGACGACCCGCTGCTGCATGCCGCCCGAAAGCTGGTGCGGGTAGGCCGTCATGACCCTTCGCGCGCCGGCGATTCGCACCCGGTCCAGCATGGCGGCGGACGCGGCCACCGCATCGGCGCCTTTGCTGCCGAGCGCCTCGTACACCTCGGTCATCTGGCGGCCGACCGTCAGCGACGGGTTCAGCGCCCGTCCGGCATCCTGGTAGACCATCGAGACGGCGCGCGACCGCAGCCTGCGCAGCCCCGCCCGGTCCAGCCGGCCCACATCCTGGCCGCCGATCAGCACGCTGCCGGCCGTGATCCTGCCGTTGCGGGGCAGGGCGCGGAGCGCCGCGAACGCGGCCGTCGACTTGCCGCAGCCGGACTCGCCCACCAGGCCGTAGGATTCGCCCTGTCCGATCCGCAGCGACACGCCGCGCAGCACCGGCTGGTCGCGCCCGCGCACGCGGTAGGTGACCACCAGGTTGCGCAGCTCCATCGCGGGACCCTCGCCGCTCAGCGCAGCGCCCCGGCGATGCCGTCCGCCACCAGGTTCACCCCCACCACCAGCGACGCGGTCGCCCCCGCCGTGAAGGCCGCGGTCCACCAGTAGCCGCCGACGATCAGGCTGTAGTTCTCGGCCACCGCAAGGCCCCAATCGGCGGAGGGCGGCTGGATGCCGAACCCGAGGAAGCTCAGCGACGCCACGGCGAAGATGGCGTAGCCCAGCCGCACCGTCGTCTCCACCAGCACGGCGGGCAGCACGTTGGGGAGGATTTCGACGAACATGATCTGCACGGTGCCCTCCCCACGCAGCTCCGCCGCCGCCACGTAGTCGAGCGCCCGTTCGGACAGCACGGCGGTGCGCACGGTGCGGGCGATATGGGGCGTGAAGATGAGCCCGATCACCGCGACGACAGTGGGCGTGGACGGGCCGAGCGCCACCAGCGCCAGCAATGCCACGATGATCAGCGGCAGGGCCAGGACCACCTCGACCAGGCGGCCGACCACCAGGTCCACCACGCCGCCCACATAGCCGGTCAGCAGGCCCAGCGCCGTGCCCAGCACGGTCGCGATCAGCGTCGCGAGCGGCGCCGTCGCCAGGATCGGCCGCGCGCCGACGATCACGCGGGAGAAGATGTCGCGCCCGATCTGGTCGGTGCCGAACCAATGCGCCGTGGACGGCGGCGAGAGCGTGTTCAGCAGGTCGTCGCGATACGGGTCGTACGGCGTGACGGACGGCCCGGCCAGCGCGCATACGACCCATACCAGCACGATGCCGGCGCCGGCCAGGAAGGCGCCAGACCGCAGCACCAGCTGCAGCCGGGTGCGGGGCGCACCGCTCATCGTCCGCCGCCCGTGCGCAGCCGCGGGTCCAGCGCGGTGGTGAGCATGTCGGCGCACAGCGTGGCCACCACATAGACCAGGCCGACCGTCAGCGTCCCGGCTTCCAGCAGGGGGAAGTCCTTGCCCTTGGCCGCACTGAGGATGAGGCTGCCGATTCCCTGGTAGCGGAACAGCGTCTCCACCACCACCAGCCCGCCGATCATGTAGCCGAGCTGCGTGGCCACCACGGTGATGGTGGGCAGCAGGGCGTTGCGCAGGACGTGGCGCAGGATGACGGTATGGCGCGGCAGGCCTTTCAGCACCGCCGTGCGGGTGTAGTCCGCGTCGAGCGCCTGCAGCATGCCGGCCCGCGCCATGCGCGCGATGTAACCAAACAGCACCAGCACCACGGGCAGGGCGGGCAGGATGAGGTGGCGGAGCTGTTCCAGCGCCGCGGTGCCCGGCCGGGTCGCGGCGGAGATCGGCAGCCAGCGCAGCCACACGCCCAGCACCAGGATGAGCGCGATGGAGGACACGAACTCCGGCACCACGGTCAACGACAGCCCGGCGACGGAGATCACCCGGTCCTGCCAGCGCCCGGCGCGGCTGGCGGCATAGGCGCCGCCTGCGATCGACAGCGGCACCACGATGACGAACGCGACCGCCAGCAGCTTGAGCGAGTTGCCCAGCGCCCCGAGCACGAAGGGCGCGGCCGGCGAGCGGAACAGGTAGGATTGGCCCATGTTCCCGGTGAGGAAGTGGCCGATCCAGTCCAGGTACTGCACCGGCAGCGGTCGGTCGGTGCCGATCTGGTGGTTCAGCGCCGCCACTGCCTCCGGGTCGGCGAGCGGGCCGAGGATGGCGCGGCCCACGTCGCCCGGCAGCAATTGCGCGCCGGCGAAGATGACGACACTCAGCAGCAGCAGCGTGACGATGCCCGCCGCCAGCCGTTGCAGCACCCTGCGCGCGAGGCCCGGCACGATGCCTATGCGATGGCGGCGTGCTGGAGGAACACCTGGCTGATCGCGGTCGGCTCCACGCCGGACACGTCCGAGCCGGTCGCGGTAAGCTGGTTGTAGAAATAGGAGAAGATGCTCGGCGTCTCGTCCAGCAGCAGCCGGTCGATCTTGCCCGCCGTCTCGCGCTGCACGCCGAGGTCGGTGGCGGCGACGTACTCGGCCACCAGCTTGTCATAGGCCGGGTTCTTGAAATGCGATGCATTCCACGTCCCCGTGCTGACCAGGGGGGCGTTCAGCAGCACGTTCGGGATGCCGCGATGGCCGTAGGAGGTGATGCCCATCTCCGAATCCAGCCAATCCGACGTGCCGTATTTGGCCGAGCCGTAATAGGCGCCCTGGTCCTCGACCTTCAGCGTCAGCTTGATGCCGATGGCGGCGCAGGCATTCTGCATCAGCACGGCGTAATCGGGCATCTCCTGCGTGCGCTCGCAGGTCAGCGTCGCCTCGAACCCGTTCGGCATCCCGGCCTCCGCCAACAGCGCGCGGGCCCGATCCACATCCTTCTTGCGTTGCGGCACGGTGGCATCGTTGGACGGGTAGATCGGCGCGATCGGCGAATCGTTGCCCACCTCCGCATTGCCGCGGAACAGCCCGGCGACCAGGCCCGGCCGGTCCAGCGACAGCGCCATGGCCTGGCGCACCCGCTTGTCGGCGAATTTCGGCACGTCGTTGCGGATGTGCATCTCCCGCGTCGCGGAGGAGCGCAGCTTGATCAGCGTCACGTCCGGGTCGTTCAGCAGGCCCTGCGCGCCCTGCACCGCCACCTGGGCGATCACGTCCACCTGCTTGCCCTGCAAGGCCAGCACCTGGGATTGCTGGTCCGCGAAGAAGGTGAACTCGGTCCGCGCCGGCAGCACCGCGCCGCCCCAATATTCCGGATTGCGCACGAAGCTGGCGCCGACCTTGGGCGTGAAGCGCTCCAGCTTGAACGGGCCGGTGCCGATGAAATCCTTCTCGAAATTGCCGTCGTACTCGGCCGGCAGGATGATCGCGTTGTAGTTGTCCGACGAGACCAGGTACGGGAAGTTGCCGTTCGGTGCGTCAAGGTGGAAGGCGACGGTCAGGTCGTCCACCGCCATGGTGCCCCCCTTGGACAGCACGCCGCGGAACGCCGACAGCGCGTTGGAGCCGTTCTTCGGATCCGACAGCCGGTCCATCGTGGCCACCACGTCCGCCGCCGTCAGCGTTTTGCCGTTATGGAACTTGACGTTGGGGCGCAGCGCGAACGTCCACACCGTGCCGTCGTCGTTCGGCTTCCAGCTCAGCGCCAGCGCGGGTTGCAGCACCAGGTTCGGGGCGTCGCGCACCAGGAACTCGCCCGTCTGCATCAGCATCAGCAGGCCGCCGGTGTTGGCGACGGTGACCGGATTGATCGCCGTGGTCGGCATGGCGCCGGCCACCCGGATGGTGGCGCCCGTCTTGCCCTGCGCCCGCGCCTGCCGCACCGGCGCCACGCCCAGCAGACCGCCCAGCAACGGTGCCGCCAGCCCGACCCGCGCGCCGTGCACCAGCAGGCCGCGGCGGTCGATCCGGCCGGCGAGGAACTCGTCCACCACATGGTTCTGGAGGTCGCCGGATGCACGCCGCAGCCTGTCCAGGAACTCGGTGGCACGGCTCATTCAGGACGTTCCTTCAGACGGGATGGTTCGACTTGGCAGAAGCAATCGCCATGCCGCCGGCCGCAAGCTTCAGGCGTGGGCGTCCACATGCTGCCGGGCCTTGGTGCAGTACCAGTCGACGAAGCGCAGCACGAGCGATTCCGCCTGCTCGGAATAGGGACCGGGCACGAACCCGGCGGAGTTGACGCCGCGCTGGTTGTTCTCCGCCAGCGCACGGTCCTGCAGGTTGGTCTTGTCCCACAGCTCCGTCAGCCCGGCGAGCGTGTAGTCGACGCCCTCCACGGCATCCTCGCTCACCAGCCATTTCGCCGTCACCACCGTCTCCTCCGGGCCGGTCGGCATGGCGCTGAACATGAACACGTAATCGCCGACCGCATGCGCGAAGCTGTGCGGCTCCAGCGCCCAGCGCAGCGAACCCACGTCGCCGTTGCCGATGTCCACGATCGGCTTGGCCACGCAGGGCTGGCCGTCCATCGTCATCGAGCGGGTGCCGGGATTGAGCGCGAACCGGCCGGCCTGCCACCAGCTCCCTTCCAGGGGGCCGGACGGCAGGCCCTGCTCCGCCATGCGGGCGGAGAACTCATCATTGATGCGCGCCTGCTCCGCCTCGCTCAGCGAGCGGCGGCCGACCGGGAAGGTCACCGACAATTCGGGATGGTTGGTCGTGCAATGGTAGCACTCGCGGGCGTTTTCCATCACGAGCTTCCAGTTCGCCCGCTCCACCAGCGTCATCTGGTGCGCCAGCTTGGCCCGATGCAGCTGGTGCGGCGCCAGCATCGGCGCGAACGCGTCGTGGAAGTCGTCGAAGGCCGGCGGGTCGTCGGACAGGCAGATATACACCGTGCCGGCGACGGTGCGCAGCGCCACCGGGCGCAGGCTGTGCTCGGACGGCTCGAACCAGTCCGGCATGCGGGGGGCGTTCACCAGCCTGCCCTCCAGGTCGTAGGCCCATTGGTGATAGGGGCAGACCAGCCGCGGCCGCCGCGCGGCGCCCGGGGCGCAGATCTGCGCGCCTCGGTGGCGGCAGGAATTATGGAACGCGCGCAACGCGCCGTCCCGGCCGCGCACGACCACCACCGGGTTGCGCCCGATCGTCACCGCCAGGGTGCTGCCTGGCTCCGGCAGTTCCACCTCGAACCCGACCATGATCCAGCTCTTGCCGTAGATCGCCTCCATGTCGAATTGGAGGATGTCCGGGTCGGTGTAGAAAGCCTGGGGCAGGGTGTGCCCGTCGCGGCGTTGGTCGAGCAGTGCGCGGATGCGGGACAGGTCTGACATGCGGCCTCCATCTCCGCGTGCTTACACCATCTGGCCCCGCATGGCCGCATTTTGTGCGTTGCCCCGCGTCGCGACCCGCCGGATCATGCCGGGCGGAATGGCAGGAGAGCCCCCATGACCAAGGTCCTGATCGTCGGTGGCGGCATTGCCGGCCTGTCCACGGCCTGGGCGCTGGCCCGGCGCGGCGTGGCGGTGGAGCTGTTCGAGCAAGGTCCGCTGCCCAACCCGATGTCCTCCTCCTATGACGAGCACCGCATCATCCGGCACGCCTATGGCCGCCTGGAGGGCTACGCCCAGCTCATGCCCGAGGCGTTCCGCGTGTGGGAGCAGCTTTGGCAGGCCACCGGGACCTCGCATTACGAGCCATGCGGCGCGGTGTATTTCCTGCGCAACCGGGACGATTGGTACGACGGCGTGTCCCGCTCGCTCGACGACATGGGCATCGGCTACCGCGACGTCGCGCTGGACCAGGTGGAGCGCCGCTTCCCCATGGTGCAGCCGGACGGGCTGGTCCGCGTGGTCGAGACGGAGGGGGCGGGCATGCTGTTCCCCGTCCGCATCCTGACCGACCTGGTGGTGTTGCTGGGCCGCCTCGGCGTCACGCTGCACGCCGGCAGCACGGTGACGGCGGTGGACCCGGAGCGCGGCACGCTGGTGCAGGACGGCCGCGAGTATGGCGGCGATACGGTGGTCGTGGCGGCGGGCGCCTGGGCCGACCGCCTGGTGCCCAGCCTGCGGGAGGCGGTCGTGCCATCCCGCCAGGCCGTGCTGTACCTGTCGCCGCCGCCGGCCCTGGCGCAGGCCTGGGCGCGGGCGCCGGTGATGCTGGACCGCTCGGCCGATGGCGGCCTCTACACCCTGCCGCCGCGGCGCGGCACCCGGCTGAAGATCGGCGACCACGTGTTCTCCCGCACCGGTGACCCGGACGAGGACCGCCGCGCGACGGATCGCGACCTGGAACGGCTGTGGCCCTGCGCCAGTGCGGTCTACCGCGACCTGGCGTCGTACGCGGTGTTGGAGCGCCGGGCCTGCTTCTACACGGTGCACGACCAGGAGGAGTTCCAGGTCCGCCCCACCGGCGCCGCCGGCTGGGTGATCAGCGCCTGCTCCGGCCACGGCTTCAAGCTGGGGTCGCTGATGGGCGAACTGGTCGCGCGTGCCATCACCGGGGAGATGGCCGCCGCCGACCTGCCGGCCCTCGCGGCCGGCAAGGTGGCGCGGCCAAGCTGGCATCGGCAGGCCGCGTGAGGCGACGTCCCGATTACGCCTTAGGCGAGTTGCTTGCGGTCTGATCGTGCGATTGCGACCACCATGGCGAAACTCAGGATCGCCGCCAGGCCTCCAACGAGGAACACGACCCCGAAGTCGAACCGGTCGGCCAGCACGCCCGTGACCGGGCCGGTGGCACCGAGCGCCAGGTCCTGGAACATGGCCAGCCCGCCCGCGGCGGTGCCGCGCAGGTGGGCCGGGACGCGCCGGACCACCTCGATGCCCATGGCCGGGAACATCAGCGAGCAGCCGAGGCCGGTCAGCACCGCACCTGCCAGTGCCACGACCGGGTGCGGCGCGCCCCATAACAGGAGCTGCCCGACGGCTTCCGCGGCCATGGACACGAGCGCGACCGGGATGCTGCCGACCCGGTCCGGCAGATGCCCGGCCACGATCCGCACCAGCACGAACGCCCCGCCGAAGCAGGTCAGCCCCAGCCCCGGATGAGGCCAGCCGCGGCTGATGAACATCAGGGCGACGAACGCGCCGATCGTAGCGGAGCCGACACCCTGCAGCGCGAGCGCCACGCCGGGCTCCCAGATCCGGCCGATGATCCGCCAGAAGGATGGGCGCTCCCCGGCATGGACGGGAACGGCCGCGACCGGCAGCACCATCAGCAATGCGAGCAGCGGCACGACCGTGCAGGCCGCCATGGTGCCCGCGAAGCCGGCCTGCTCGAACAGGGTGACGCCGACCGGGCTGCCAAGCGCGAACGCGGCGTACAGGGCCATGCCCACCAGCGTGAACACCAGCCCGGCGCGCTGCGGCCCGGCCACGCCGAAGCACCAAGCCATCAGCCCGACCACGGCCATGCTTTCACCCAGCCCCAGCAGCAGCCGTCCGGCCAGCAGCACGAGATAGGCGGCCGGGGCCGACAAGCCGCTCCAGCCGGCGGCACCGCACACCACGCCGGCGGCGGCATAGATCCACAGTCCCCGGATCATGCAATAGCGGCTGCCGCGCCCGTCGGCGATCCGGCCTGCCATCCCACGCGTCAGGATGGTGGATGCAAAGGCGATGCCTACCGCAAGGCCGGCCAGGGCGTTGCTGTATCCCAGCCGCGTGGTGACGAACACGGAGATGACCGGCAACGCCATCGCGATGCAGAGATAGGCGATGAACAGCGCCAGGGCGAGCCAATAGAGGCGGCGGACAGGGCGATCCGTCGTGGATGGGACAGCAAGACTTGGTGACGTCATGGGCGGGCGTTCTTTCCTTCAGGCACGTCGTCGATGGGCGGCCACACAGGAACCGGCAGCCCCGCCAACGTATCCAGGGCACGCTCGACCGATGGCCGCATGGGGTGATACCCAAAGGTATCAACGACGTGTCGCCAAATGGTATCGATAAGACGCCAACCTCGCCGGCAACCCTTGCGGCGCACGGCCGGGTTGTTAACCCGGGTCAAACCTGTTTCGGCGCCGCCGTCCGCATCAGGCTGGCCAACGCCGCGGCGCCGGCGAACGCCGCGCCGACGAGCAGTGCGATCGGTGCGCCGTGCAGCGGCGCCAGTTCGAAGCACAGCGCCACCAGGGCGGCCCCGGTCGTCTGCCCCAGCAGGCGCGCGGTGGCGACCATGCCGCTGGCGCCGCCGCTGCGGTGCGGGGGCGCGGAACTGATCATCGCCCGGTTGTTGGGTGAGTTGAAGAACCCGAACCCCAGCCCGCACAGCCCGGTGCGCCAGATGATGGCCAGGTCGGAGGGATGTGCCGGCAGCGTGGCCATCAGCACCAGCCCGACCGCCATGCCCGCCAGCCCGATGGACCCGAGGATGGGCGGCGGGAACCGGTCGGACAGCCGTCCCGCCAGCGGGGAGATCAGCGCCACCGCAAGCGGCCAGGGCGTCAACAGCAGGCCCGTGCCGACCTGGCTGAACCCCAGCGTGTTCTGCAGCAGGAACGGCATGGCGACATAGGCCAGGCCTTGCGCGGCGAAGCAGCAGATCGCCCCCGTCACCGACAGGGCGAAGAGCGGCACGCGCAGCAGGTCGACGGGCAGCAGCGGGGAGGTGAGCGTGGTTTGCCGCCGGACCAGCGCCGCGCCGGCCACCAGCATCCCGACCAGTTCCGCTGCGACCAGCATCCCCGCCTGCCCATGCGCCAGCCCGTCCACCCCGGTGATCAGCAAGCCGAAGGTCACGGCACACAGCACGGCGCTGGCGATGTCGAACCGGGTGGAGGCCGCGGCGGTGTACGGCAGCGCCCGCCAGGAGACCGCCAGGGCGAACAGGCCGATCGGCACGTTGACCGCGAACAGCCACGGCCAGTGTGCCACGGACAGGATGGCGGAGGCCACGGTCGGCCCCACCGCCGTGGCGACCGAGCCGACCATCGCGTTCATGCCGATGCCGCTGCCGAGCCTGTGTCGCGGGAACACGAAGCGGATCAGCGCCACGTTCACGCTCATCATCCCGGCGGCGCCCAGCCCTTGCAGGACGCGCGCCAGCGTCAGCAGCAGCAGGGTCCCGGACAGGGCGCACAGCAGGGACGCCACGACGAACAGGGCCAGGCCGCAAATATGCACCCGGCGGTAGCCGACGATCTCGCCCAGCGAGGCCAGCGGCAGCAGGAACATGGTCACGGCAAGCTGGTAGGCGTTGACCACCCAGATCGACGCCGCCTCGGTCACGTGCAGGTCGCGCGCGATGGTGGGCAGCGCGATGTTGGCGATGGCGCTGTCCAGCACCGCCATGATCAGCGCCAGGGCGATGGCCAGCACCGCCCAATAGAGCTGCGGGGGAGCCAGGCCGTCGGAGGGTTGCGCGTGCGCCAGGGTCATGCCGACCCTGTGTAGACTTAACCTCCTGCCGCGAGGAAGGCGTCGGCGGACCGCAGGCTCAACGCCATGATGGTCAGCGCCGGGTTGGCCGCCAGCGAGCTTGGGAAGACCGAATTGTCGCAGATCCAAAGGTTCGGAATGTCGTGGCTGCGGCCGAACCGGTCGACCACCGCGCGCGCCGGGTCGTTGCCCATGCGGCAGGTGCCGATGGTGTGGGCGGACCGCTGCATGGACCAGATGTCCGCCGCCCCGGCCGCCTGCCAGATCTGCGTCATGAACTGGATGGCGTGGGCGTCGATCGCCCGCTCGTTCGGGCCGTAGCTAAACTGGATGCGGGCCTTCGGTACCCCGAGCGCATCCGCCTCGTCGGACAGGCTGAGGTAGTTCTGCGGCTGCGGCAGGCATTCGCCGTTGATGCCGATCCCGGCCACGTGGTTATAGCCGTGGATCGCGTCCACCAGGGCCTGCCCCCATAGGCCGCGCGCCCGTGCGACGCCATTCGCCCAGGTCACCGGCACCACGCCCAGGCTTTGCACCAGGTAGCCGGCGCTGAACCCGGCGCCGTCCGCCCGCACCGGGTCTTCCGTGATCAAGGACGAGGGATAGCCCTTGTGGCACCGCATCTCCGGCTCGAACGTGCCCCAGAGCTGGGTGGCGACATGCGCCATGTAGTTGCGGCCCATCTGCCCGCTGGAATTCGCCAGCCCGAGATGCAGCAGCAGCCGCGGCGTTTCGATCGCGCCGGCGCACAGGAACACCGCCCGGCAGCGCTGCCGGTGATCGACGCCGTCGCGGCGGTAGATCACGGCGCTGACCTGCCCGGCCGGGTGGCGTTCGATGTCGTGGACGACGCAGTCCGGCCGGATCTCGGCCCCGGCCGCCACCGCCTGCGGCAGGTACGTCACGTCCATGCTGGTCTTCGCGCCGACCCGGCAGCCCTGATGGCAATAGCCGCAATTCACGCAGGCCCGGCGCAGCGGGCCGCCGGGCTGCTGGAAATCCCGCGAGACGACGGCCGCCGGCGCGTCGCAATGGCGGATGCCGAGCGTCGCGCAGCCCCGTGCCATCATCTGGGCCGGGGCGTTGCGCGGCACGGGCGGCAACGGGTACCGCCGCGACGGCTCCCACGGATAGGAGGGCGGACCGGAGACGCCGAGGAACGCCTCGACCGCCTGGTAGTACGGCACCAACTCGGCATAATCGAGCGGCCAGTCCTCGCCGACGCCGCGTTCGGTGCGCAGCCGCAGGTCGCGCGGGTCGGCGCGGGGAACGAAGGCGCCCCAATGCAGCGTCGACCCGCCGACGCCCATGCCGCTGGTGTTGGCGCCCTGGGCCTGCGGCGTCTGCCCGGCGCTGAGCCGCTCGCCCATCCAGTAGATGCCCGCGCCGGCTTCGTCGGCGGGAAACGCCTCCGGCTCCCAATTGCGTCCGGCTTCCAGCGCCACCACGCTCAGCCCGGCCATCGCCAGGCGCGCCAGCAGCGGCGATCCCCCGGCGCCGGTGCCGACCACGACCACGTCAACGGTCTCCGACGGGCTGCGCCGCGTCATGGCGTCAAGGTTCATGGTGCGGGCGTCACCGGTTCCCAGGCCTCCCGCTCGCCAATGCCGACGTGCTGGAAGCCGGGTTTCGGCTCGCCGTCGCCGCCATAGCCGATGCCGCTATAGCCCATGCGCGCCAGGGTCGCCGGATGGGCGACGTAGAGGCGGGTCGCGTCGGACCGCACGTCCTCGAACCACAGCTTCATCTGGCGCGGATCGAACAGGCCGGTTCCGGATGGGTCGGAGGTGCCGTCGGCGATCCGTTGCAGCAGCCCATCCTGCCGGCTTGCCGGCAGGCTCTCGAACGGCGCCCCGGCCATGGCGGCCAGCGTGCGCAACCCGGTCCGGTATGCCTCCGCATCGGGCGGCAACTCGGCGCAGCGCCAGCCGTCGCCGACGCCTTCGGCCAATTGCCGGTCGATGCGTGCCGCCAAGTCGATCGGCCGGCCAGGCTGCGGGATCACCCGGTCCAGCACGGCGCGCAAGGCCGCCAATTGCCCCGCCCCGATCGCGCGAGGCTGGTAGGCGGGATCGTCCGCCACCGCCCGCGCCAGGAGCAGCGCCCGGGTTTCGCCGCTGACGCGGTCGGAGTCGATCAAGTCCCGATAGGAAGCCGGGACCAGCGGCGCGGGCAGGGTCGCCTCGACATGGCTGGCGATCAGCCGGGCCACGTCGTCCGGCCGTTCCAGCGGAAGGAGGTGGCCCGCATCGGCGAGGCTGACCAGCCGCGCATGGGTGAAATGCTGCTCCATGACCAGGCGTTGCGCGTCCGGACCGAGGTCGGCGTCATCGTCGCCGGCGATGATCAGGGTGGGAACAGCCAGCCGTCCGACCTGGCTGGACCAGTCCTCCCGGCTGCCAGACTCCAGCCAGGCCCGCCATGCCGCCGGGTTCTCGCGCAGCACGTCCTGCACGGCCCGTTCGTGCGCCGTCCCGTCCAGCGCCTGGACGACGGAGGCGCGGATGAAGCCGTCGGCCTGCGAGCGGCTTTCGTCGTGGTGGCCCATGAACCAGCCCAGCATGGCCGCCCGCCTGGCGTCGGCCATCGGCTCGGGGCCGGGCGGCGAGCCGGCCACCAGGACCAGTCCCGCCAGGCCGGCTAGCCCGCTCTCGCCATCCTCGGCACGGCGGGCCAGTACCGCGGCCAGCTTGGCGCCCATGCTGTGGCCCACCAGCAGCCAACGGCGTGGCGCGGCAGCCCGGACCGACGCGGCAACGGCCTCGACCATGTCGGCGACCCGGTAGCCCGCCACGTCTCCCGCGTCGCCAAATCCTGCCAGGTCGAGCAACATGCAACGCGCCACGCCGTCGAGGTGCTGCGCCACGGCGTCCCACGTGCGGGCGCTGCCACCAAGGAAATGCAGGCAGACGACGAGCGGGCGGTCATCCGCCGCATAATCCGATTCGTGTGTCATATGAGCATCATCTCGGGCGTGGCGGGGCAACCGCCAGGGGGCGCGCGGGCAAAAATGTCCGCGCGGTCACGCCGGGTCGGGGGCGGCGTCCAGCCATGCGATGATGCGCGCGCTCGCCGCCTCCGCCGTTTCGGCCTGGCCGTCGATCGACAGGTCGGGCGCGGCCGGCCGTTCGTAGGGGCTGTCGATGCCGGTGAAGTTCTTCAGCTGGCCGGTGCGCGCCTTGGCGTAGAGGCCCTTTGGGTCCCGCCGCATGCATTCCTCCAGCGGCGTGTCCACGAAGATCTCCACGAACTCCCCCGGGGTCACCAGGCCGCGCACCAAGGCGCGCTCCGCCTCGAACGGGGAGATGAAGCAGCACAGCACCACCAGCCCCGCCTCGACGAACAGCTTGGCCACCTCGCCGACGCGCCGGATGTTCTCCACCCGGTCGGCATCGGTGAAGCCGAGGTCGCGGTTGAGGCCGTGGCGCATGTTGTCGCCGTCCAGCAGCATCGTCAGCACGCCGCGCGCGTGCAGCGACCGCTCCACCCGGTCGGCGATGGTGGACTTGCCCGATCCCGACAGGCCGGTGAACCACAGGATGCGCGGAACCTGCCCGGCCAGCAGCCGCCGGGCCGCCTTGTCGATCGCGTGGTGTTGCCGGTGGATGTTGGTGGCGCGGCGCAGGCCATGGGAGATCATGCCCGCCCCGGCCGTCGCATTGGTCGCCCGGTCGATCAGGATGAACGCGCCGGTGCGCCGGTTCTCCGCATATGGATCGAACGCGATCGGCCGCGAGGTGGACAGGTTGCAGACCGCGATGTCGTTGAGCCCGAGGGTGCGGCCGCCGCGCTGCTCCAGCGTGTTGACGTCGACCTTGTGCTTGAGCGTGGTGACGCTCGCCGGCAGGGTCGTGGTGCCCGTGCGCAGCAGGTAGGAGCGGCCTTGCAGCATCGGAGCTTCGCTCATCCATAGCAATCGCGCGGCGAACTGGTCGGCGACCTCCGGCCGGTGCGCGGGATGGGCCAGCACGTCGCCACGCGCGGCATCGATCTGGTCGGCCAGGACGAGCGTGACCGCATCACCGGCCGACGCGCCCACCCGGTCGCCGTCGAAGCTGACGATGCGGTCGATCCGGGTCATGGCGCCGGACAAGGCCGACACCACCGGGTCGCCGGGCGCGACGCGCCCGGACGCGACAGTCCCGCAGAAGCCGCGGAACTCCGCGTCGGGCCGGTTGACCCATTGGATCGGGAAGCGGAATGGTGCCGTGGACGCGTTCCAGCCCGCCTCGACGGTTTCCAGATAGTCCAGTAAGGTGGGACCTTCGAACCAGCGCAGGCGGGCCGAGCGCGTCGTGACGTTGTCGCCGGACCGGGCAGAGACCGGGATAGCCCGCACTGAGGCAAAGCCTAATCGTGCGGCAAACGCGGCGTAGTCGGCAGCGATCCGGTCGAACACATCCTGTTCGAACGCTACCAGGTCCATCTTGTTGACGGCGAGCACGACCGACCGGATGCCGAGCATCGAGCAGATGATGCTGTGCCGCCGGGTCTGCGGCAGCACGCCGCGGCGGGCATCCACCAGGATGATCGCCAGCTCCGCGGTGGATGCGCCGGTCGCCATGTTGCGGGTGTGCTGTTCGTGCCCGGGCGTGTCGGCCACGATGAAGGCCCTGCGTGCCGTCGCGAAGAAGCGATAGGCGACGTCGATGGTGATGCCCTGCTCGCGTTCGGCCTCCAGCCCATCGACCAGCAGCGCCAGGTCGA
This sequence comes from uncultured Acetobacteraceae bacterium, assembly GCA_964244585.1. GTDB lineage: Bacteria > Pseudomonadota > Alphaproteobacteria > Acetobacterales > Acetobacteraceae > LMUY01. The sequence continues at coordinate 61,333 of CAXTJM010000019.1, forward strand.
CCGCCGTGCCGGTGGTGCCATGCCGGCGGCTGTCGCGCGCGAGGGCCGCGTACTGGTCGTCGAAAATCTGCTTCGATTCATAAAGCAGGCGGCCGATCAGCGTCGATTTGCCATCATCCACCGACCCGCAGGTGATGAAGCGGAGCAGGTCCTTGTCCAGCGCATGCGGATGGCGCGCCGCCTCCGGCATCAGAAATAGCCCTCGCGTTTCTTGCGCTCCATCGACGCGGCTTCGTCATGGTCGATCAGCCGCCCGTGCCGCTCGGATTGGCGGGACGCGAGCATTTCGCTGATGATCGCGTCCACATCCGCGGCGTTCGAGTCCATGGCGGCCGTCAAGGGATAGCAGCCGAGCGTGCGGAAGCGGATGTGCCGGCCCTGCGGCGTCTCGCCCGGCTCGATCGGCAGGCGCGCGTCATCCACCAGGATGAGCGCGCCCTGCCGGCGCACCACCGGCCTGCGCTTGGCGAAATACAGCGGCACGACCGGAATGTCCTCGGCGGCGATGTAGGACCAGATATCCAGCTCCGTCCAGTTCGACAGCGGGAAGACGCGGACCGACTCGCCCGGCGCCACGCGGGCATTGTAGAGGTTCCATAGCTCCGGCCGCTGTCGGCGGGGGTCCCACGTGTGCTGCGGCGTGCGGAAGGAGAACACGCGTTCCTTGGCGCGGCTCTTCTCCTCATCGCGCCGGCCGCCGCCGAACGCGGCGTCGAACTGCCCCGCATCCAGCGCCTGCTTCAGCCCCTCGGTGCTCATCACCTGGGCGTGCAAGGTCGGACCGGAGGCGACCGGGTTGATGCCGCGCGCCACCCCGTCCTGGTTGGTGTGGACGCGTAGGTCCAGCCCAAGTGCCGCCACCAGGTGGTCCCGATAGACGATCATGTCCTGGAAGTCCCATCCCGTCGCGATGTGCAGGAACGGGAATGGCGGCGGCGCCGGGAAGAACGCCTTGCGTGCCACGTGCAGCATGACGGTCGAATCCTTGCCGATCGAATACAGGAACACCGGGCGGCGGCATTCGGACACCACCTCCCGCATGATCTCGATCGCCTCGGCTTCGAGGCGTTGCAGGTGGCGGGACAGACGCGGCGGGCCACCCGCTCCGGTGCGGGCGGCATAGCGGGCGATGGCCTCGTCGATCGGCGTGTCTGCGGTTTGCCGGCCGCCCGGCGTCAGGGCCGGGCTAGAAGTGGATGGCGCGGCCATACGCGTCCAGCACGGCCTCGTGCATCGTCTCGCTGACGGTCGGGTGCGGGAAGACGGTGTGCATCAGATCCGTCTCCGTCGTCTCCAGCGTGCGCGCGATGGCGTAGCCCTGGATCATCTCCGTCACCTCCGCACCGCAGAGATGCGCGCCCAGCAACTCGCCCGACCCGGCGTCGAACACCACCTTCGCCATGCCCTCCGGCTCCCCCATCGCGATGGCCTTGCCGTTGCCGATGAAGGGGAAGCGGCCGACCCGCACCGTGTTCCCGGCCTCTTTCGCCCGCGCCTCCGTCAGGCCCACGCTGGCGATCTGCGGACGGCAGTAGGTGCAGCCGGGGATGTTGCTCCAGTTGATCGGGTGCACGTCCTTCACGCCGGCGATCTTCTCGACGCACACCACGCCTTCGTGGCTCGCCTTGTGCGCCAGCCAGGGCGCCCCGGCGATGTCGCCGATCGCGTAGACGCCCGGCTCCCCCGTGCGGCAGAACTCGTCGATCACCACGTGGGTGCGATCGACCACGACCTTGGTGCCTTCCAGGCCGAGACCCTCCACGTTGCCCACGATGCCCGCGGCGGAGATGATGCGGTCGACGGTGATGTCCTGCGTCGTGCCGCCGGCCTCGATGGTGGCGGTGATGCTGTCGGCGCCCTTCCTGGCGGCCGTGACCTTGGCGCCGGTGATGATCTTCATGCCCTGCTTCTCGAACGCCTTGCGGGCGAAGGCGCTGATCTCGGCGTCCTCCACCGGAAGCACGCGGTCCAGCACCTCCACCACCGTCACCGCGGCGCCCATGTTCAGGTAGAAGGACGCGAATTCGATCCCGATGGCGCCGGAGCCGATCACCAGCAGGGATTTCGGCAGCGCCGGTGGCACCATCGCCTCGCGATAGGACCAGATCAGCTTGCCATCCGCTTCCAGCCCCGGAAGCTGCCGGGCCCTGGCGCCGGTGGCCAGGATGATGTGCGGCGCGGTGATCGTCGTGTCGCCGACGGCGACGGTATCCTTGCCGGCCAGCCGGCCGGCGCCCATCAGCACGGTGACCTTGTTCTTCTTCAGCAGGTGGCCGACGCCGGACGCCAGCTGCTTGGCCACGCCGCGGGAGCGCTTGACCACCGCCGGCAGGTCGAAGCGGATGTTGTCCGCCGCGAAGCCGAACTCCGGCAGGTTGTGCAGCAGGTGGTTGATCTCGCTGGACCGCAGCAGCGCCTTGGTCGGGATGCAGCCCCAGTTCAGGCAGATGCCGCCCAGATGCTCCCGCTCCACCACGGCGGTCTTCAGGCCAAGCTGCGCCGCGCGGATGGCGGCGACGTAGCCGCCCGGGCCGCCGCCGATGACGATCAGGTCGAATTGGTCGGGCATTGCATGGTCTCCTTAGGAGGACCCTCACCCCGCCCTCTCGCGGAGGGAGAGGGTTGGGTGAGGGGCGGCCTAAAGCATCAGGCTCAGCGGATCCTGCACGATGGACTTGAACGCGGCCATCCACTCGGCCGCCACCGCGCCGTCCACCACGCGGTGGTCCACGGAGAGCGTGCAGCTCATCACCGTCGCGACCGCTAATGCGCCGTCCTTCACCACCGGCCGCTGCTCCCCGGCGCCGACGGCCAGGATGCCGCCCTGCGGCGGGTTGATGATGGCGGAAAACGACTTCACGCCGTACATGCCGAGATTGGAGATGGAGAAGCCGCCGCCCTGGAACTCCTCCGGCTTCAGCTTGCCGGCACGGGCGCGGGACGCCAGGTCCTTCATCTCGTTGCTGATGGTGGCCACGCCCTTCTGGTCCGCCCGGCGGATGATCGGCGTGATCAGCCCGCCATCCGTCGCCACGGCGATGCTGATGTCCACGTCGTCGTACATCGCGACGCCGTCATCCGTCCAGCTGGCGTTGGCGGCGGGGATGCGGCGCAGCGCCACCGCGGTGGCCTTGATCACGAGGTCGTTGACCGACAGCTTGAACGCCGTAGGGCCGTCCTTCGGCGTCTTGGCGTTGAGCTCTGCCCGCAGCGTCATCAGCGCATCGATCTCGACGTCGGCGGAGACGTAGAAATGGGGGACGGTCTGCTTGGACTCGCTCAGCCGCCGGGCGATGACCTTGCGCATGGTGGTGTGCGGCACCAGCCGGTGCGCCCTGGCGACCAGCACGGGGCGAGGCGCCGGAGCCGCCACCGTCGCTGGCTGCGCGGGGCTCGGCACGGGGGTCGGTGCGGGCGCTGCCACCGGCTTCGGCGCGGCAGTCGGGGCACCACTTGCGGCCTCGACATCCGCCTTGATGATACGGCCGTTGGGACCGGTGCCCCGTATCGCCTCCAACGCCAGCCCGGCGGCCTGTGCCAGGCGCCGTGCCAGCGGCGAGGCGAAGACGCGGACTTCCCTGTCATGCCCGTTCGCGGCTGGCAGCGGCGCCGCGGCCGCGGTGGACGGCGTGGCGCTGCTGTCTGCGGCCGCTTGCGGGGCAGGCCGCGGCGCGGCCTTGGCCTCGGACGGCACGGACTCGCCTGCCTCCACCAGGATCGCGATGGGGGCGTTGACCTGCACCCCGGCGGTGCCGTCCGCCACCAGGATCCTGCCCAGCACGCCTTCGTCGACCGCCTCCACCTCCATGGTGGCCTTGTCGGTCTCGATCTCGGCGATCACGTCACCGGCGGTGACGGTGTCGCCCTCCTTCTTCAGCCACCGCGCCAGCGTGCCCTCCGTCATGGTGGGGGACAGCGCCGGCATCAGGATGTTGGTAGCCATCAGACGATCTTCTTCACGGCGTCGACCACCCATTGCGGCTGCGGCAGCGCCAGCTTCTCCAGGTTCGCGGCATAGGGCAGCGGCACGTCCAGCCCGTTCACCCGCATCGGCGGCGCGTCCAGCCAGTCGAAGCAATGCTCGATCACCTGCATGGAGATTTCGGCGCCGATCCCGGCGAAGGGCCAGCCTTCCTCCACGCTCACCACCCGGTTGGTCTTCTTCACGCTTTCCACGATCGTCGCCGTGTCCAGCGGACGCAGCGAGCGCAGGTTGATCACCTCCGCATCGATGCCCTGTTCGGCCAGCGCCTCGGCCGCCTTCAGCGCCACGCCGACCATGATGGAAAAGGCGACGATGGTGACGTCCTTGCCGGTCCGCTCGATCTTCGCCTTGCCGATCGGCACGGTGAAATCGTCGTCCGTGGGGCAGTCGAAGCTCTGCCCGTAAAGGATCTCGTTCTCCAGCACGATCACCGGGTTGGGGTCCCGAATGGCGGAGCGCAGCAGACCCTTGGCGTCCGCACTGCTCCATGGCGCCACGACCTTCAGACCCGGCACGTGGGCATACCAACTGGCGTAGCACTGGCTGTGCTGGGCGGCGACGCGGCTGGCGGCGCCGTTCGGGCCGCGGAACACGATCGGGCAGCCCATCTGGCCGCCGGACATGTAGAGCGTCTTGGCCGCCGAGTT
>CAXTJM010000020.1:0-62569 GCA_964244585.1 uncultured Acetobacteraceae bacterium
GTGGGGCATCTCCGGTTTGCCCTGCGCTACGAGCCGACCGATCTCGGCGTGCTGGCCCTGGCGTTCGACACCGTCGGGTCTGCCCAGGCTGTGGAAGCGTGGATCAGGTCCGAGCCGACCGGGGCATATGCCCGGCGGGCTTGGTTCCTGTTCGAGTGGCTGACTGGTCGGACGCTCGACGTCCCGGACGCCGGCGCTGTCAGCTACGTCCATGCACTGGACCCGGTCATCCACGTCACCGCGAGGGGCGTTCCGTCCCGCCGCCACAGGGTCACGGACAACATCCCGGGCCGCCCAGGATGCGCCCTGATGGTGCGCCGGACGGAGTGCCTAGCCCGCTGGCAGAAGGAGGATCTAGCTGCAGAGGCCCGCGCCATCGCTACGGGATGCGATCCCGCTATCCTGGCCCGGGCGGTCAGCTACCTCTACACCAAGGAAACGAAGAGCAGCTTCGAGATCGAGCACGAGACGGCTACGGGCCAGCGTGCAGAGCGCTTCGTTGCCGCGCTTCGGGCAGCCAGTTCGTTCGAGCCGACCAACCCGGGCAGCTTGGTCGCCCTGCAAAACACCATCGTCGACCCACGCTACGCGGCAACAGGGTTCCGGGATTTCCAGAACTTCGTCGGCGAGACCGTTGGCGGCTACCGCGAGGTCGTCCACTTCATCTGCCCGAGACCGGCAGACGTCCAGAAGCTGATGTCGGCCTGGGGAGAGATGACCCGGCGCCTGCAAGGCGGCATGATCGACCCCGTGGTCGCGGCGACGCTCGTGGCGTTCAGCTTCGTGTTCATCCACCCGTTCGAGGACGGCAATGGACGCATCCATCGCTTCCTGATCCACCAGGTGCTGAGCAGCGAAGGTTTCACACCGCCCGGCCTTCTCTTCCCGGTATCCGCCGCAATCTTACGCGACCGGAAAGGCTACGACGCAGTTCTCGAGACGTTCTCCAAAGCCATCCAGGCCCATATCGACTGGCACTGGACGGCAGACAAGAACATCGCCGTCGATAGCGAAACGGCCAGCCTCTACGGCTACTACGATGCCACGCCGTTGGTGGAGTATCTCTACGCCAAGGTCGCCGAGACTATCCGCAAGGACCTCAAGGACGAGCTCGATTTCGTCGCCATCTACAACGCCTCTCTGTCGGCAGTTCGCGACATCATCGACATGCCGGACCGCCGGGCCAGCCTATTCGTGCGCCTGTGCCTGCAGAATGGTGGTCGCCTCGGCAAAGCCAAACGCGACCTCTTCAAGGAGGTCACCAACGGTGAGCTGGCCGTGTTGCAGGACGCGATGGAGGCCATCCTGGTCGAGCATGGGATGTCCGGCGCGGCGCCGCTTGCTGGTGGCTGAGCCGTCCTGGGATGCGGCGCGAGCGTCCTTGCCCGTCTCCTGGCAGGCGGCGGTTGGCGATGCGTTCAACACGCCCGGCATGTGCAGCCTCGCTGCCTTCCTGGCGGCCGAGCGGGCGGCAGGCAAGTGCGTGTTTCCCGCCGATGTGCTGACCTTCGCGGCCCTGAGCCGGACGCCACTGGACCAGGTGCGCGCCGTCATCGTCGGCCAGGATCCGTATCACCGGCCGGGGCAGGCCATGGGTCTGTCGTTCTCGGTGCCGCCGGGCGTGGCGGTGCCGCCCTCGCTGCGCAACATCCACAAGGAGTTGGCGGACGATGTGGGCGTGCCAACGCCAGGGCATGGCTGCCTAACTGCCTGGGCCGACCGCGGTGTGCTGCTGCTCAACTCGTCGCTGTCCGTCGAGGAAGGCCGCGCTAGCAGCCACGCACGCGCCGGCTGGAAGCGCTTCACCGACGGGGTTATCGCGGCGGTGAACGCCCGCGACGCTCCGACCGCTTTCCTGCTCTGGGGCGGCCACGCGGGCAAGAAGGCGGCCATGCTGGATGGCAGCCGGCACTTGGTGCACCTGTCGGAGCACCCTTCCCCGCTGGCGGCTTATAGAGGATTCTTTGGGTCACGGCCGTTCTCGAAGGCTAACGCGTTCCTCCGGTCCCATGGTGTGGCGGAGATCGACTGGAGCCTGCCGGCATGATCCTCACCGCCTGATGCCGATCCGCCCGGAGCTGCGCTGGTTCTATCCGATCGACTGGCCCGAGCTGAGCCGCGCTATCCGCTTCGGGCGCGCCGGCGGTCGGTGTGAGGCCTGCGGTCGCCCGCACGGGCAGGTCGTGGCCTGCCTGCCCGACGGACGCTGGCTCGACACGACGTCCGGGCATTGGCGGAACGGCAACGGTCGGCGCTGTGCCCGTCCCTCCCCGACCGAGTTAGCCGCGCAGCGTACCACCCGCGTCGTGCTCGCCGCCGCCCATCTCGACCACGACCCGGCGCACAACCATCCGCGCAACCTGAAGTGCCTGTGCCAGCGGTGCCACATGCTGCACGACCGGCCCTACCATCTGGCTCAGCGCTTCATCACTTACCGGTTGCGCATGGCGTTAGGCGACCTGTTCACCGGGCCATACCGGCCAGGCTGAGGCAGGCGGCGCCATGATCGGGTCACCTTCGATATGATTTTGGTTGACCCATCGGCGCTGGGCGGTCTACGTCCGCGCCCCCGGCAACTCTGCCAGCCTGCGCACACCGCGCACCCACGCATTTGGACCAGGAAGGACGAGCGAAGCATGCATGTGACCGACACAGCATCCCCATGTGCCGCCTGTCCCGCGTCTTTCGGCGTCGTCGGAACGTCGAGCTCGACATTCTGCTCCTGGCCTTGCGCGCGCGTCGCAACCGCCAGCTATCCCGGTTCTGCACCGCGGTGCAGACCGTGCTGGAGGACGCGTCCCGCACGATCGCGGCCCTTCTCGGCCGCGACCTCGACGAGGTGCAGCCGTGCCTGGCGCCTGGCTCGCGGTTGTGCGGCTGCGGGCTGATCGCCTTCGAGGACGACGACCTGTACGGCTTCAGCTCCGTCCTCGCGGTGACCCGGCCCGCCGCCGCGGCGATGCTAGCCAATCACGCCAGCCGCGACGACTGGCGCGCCGCCCTGGTCGGCCGCCCCTGCGAGGCCAGTCTGCCCTGGAGCTGCTTCGACCACCTCGGTCCGGTCGCCGCCTTGGCCGGCCGCGTGCTGGCCGCCGCGGCTGCGGCAGGTGAGCCGGCATCCACATCATGCTGGCCGGGCCACCCGGCACTGGCAAGACCGAGTTCGCCCGGGCGCTGGCGGCGCAGGCCGGCCTCGCCCTCTATGCGGTCGGGGAGGACGCGAGCGAGAGCGGCAGCGAGCCGTCCCGTGCCGCCCGTGGCACGGCCCTGCGGCTCAGCCTGGCACTGCGGCGGCGGCGTCGCGACGCGGCCGTGCTGCTGGACGAGTCAGAGGACGTGCTGGACGGCGCCCGGTGGTTCGGCGCGCAGCGGGAGGCCGTCTCCAAGGTGTTCCTCAACCGCACGCTGGAGCGCTCGCCGGTGCCGGTGCTGTGGACCTGCAACGAGACCGACTGGATGGACCCGGCAACCCTGCGCCGCATGACGCTGGTGGTGCGCATGCCCGTGCCCGACGCCGCGCGCCGTGCCGCCATCTGGAACCGGGTGCTGGACCGCGAGGCGCTGGTGCTGCCGGCCGGAACGGCCGCGAGACTGGCGACGCGCTGGCCGGTGTCCGCCGGGGTCGCTGCCAGCTCGGCACGCGCGGCTCGCCTGGTCCACGGCGGCCTGGCCGAGCTGGAAACCGCCCTGGCCGGAGTGGCGGACGCGCTCGGCCTGACTGTGTTGCACGGGTCATTGGGCGGCCGAAGTTTGGGCATCTCGTTTCATTGTTACGGGAGGCGGACGTATTCTGGACGTCCGAGTTCCAGCATCCGGTTCAATGCGCTCACGGCGATCGCTACCTCGGTCGCTCGACGTCGATCAGTGCGCGATCGTAGCCCATCACCGATGACCCGTTTAAGCGGCTGATGTCGGCCTCAACCAAAGCCCGCCAGTTGTAGCCAGAGGCCTTCTGCCAAGCCATGCGTCCACGTTCGGCGATGCTCTGCAGATGATGGTCTGGCATCGTGGGCGCCGTCAGCGCCGTGTCGCTCGGCACGGCGCTGGAGCGCGGCGGGACGATGACGGACGCCTCGGGATGACGGACGGCGACCTGGCCATAGACGCCGTCCTGGTCGTAAGCACCGTCGGCGGTGAACGACGCGACCGGGCCATCAACCTGGTCGAGCAAAGCGCCGATCTGCGGGGCATCGTCGACGTCATTGGAGGTCAACGACGCCGCCGCGATCTGCCCAGTGTCGGCGTCCACGGCGATGTGCAGCCTGCGCCAGGATCGCCGGGTCTTTGTGCCATGCTTCTCCAACAGCCATTCGCCAGACCCGCAGAGCTTCAATCCCGTGCTGTCCACCAGCAAGTGCACGGGACGGGAGCCCGACCGAGGCTGAACCGCGTTCAAGCTCTCGGCACGGCGGCTCATCGTTGTACGATCCGGTACAGCAAGGTCGAGACTGAGCAGGGTGATGATGGAGCCGATCAGCCCTTCGGTCTGCCGCAAGGCCAGGCGGAACACCGACCTCAGCGTCAGGGCCGTCGCGATGGCTAGGGCTGAGTAACGCGATTGGCCGCCTCGTGTGGTGCGGGGTTCAGCCTTCCAAGCCGCACTCGCTGCGTCGGTGAACCAAACCGTCAGGCTACCGCGCTGCCGCAGGGCCGCATCATAGGCCGCAGAGTTCGTGGCGCGATGCCGCTGCTTTAGGATGTGATGGCGACGCTCGGCATTGGCTTTGAACGGCACGATAACCCACCCCGGACAGTGACAGGTACGACCCCGGCATCATCCTACCCAGCGGACGCAGCGATGATCCATGCAACAGAGTGCCACTGAATTACAAAGCACGCTCGCCCGTTTTCGTACCGCTCCTCCAGGGTGCGCGCAATCCAGCTGCCATCTGCCCGTTGACAAACCCAGCTACGCTGGTGTCTTCTAGTCACAGAAAGAAACAGTGTTCCGCTGAAAGGAACAGTCATTACCAACGAAGATGGCTCGCAGTTGCACCACGTGGGTGCAGCGGCCAATGCCCTGTTCGACACGATGGAGTTGCTGGCCGACAGCGCGCGCCCGCTCGGTGTGACGGAAATCGCGCGGGCGCTGGGCCTGTCCAAGGCGCGCGCGCATCGCAACCTTCGTGCATTGTTGGCCCGCGGCTATGCACGGCAGAACGCCGAAACAGGGCGCTACAGTGCCGGCGTCAAGCTGGTGATGCTGGGCGAGGCGGTGCGGGAACAGTTCAGTGTCGGTACCGCCGCACGGCCCGAGATGATCCGTCTGCGCGATGCTACGGGCCAGGCTGTCACGACCGCTACTCCCCTTGATGGCGCACTGACAGTGGTCGAGCTGGTTCAGGGTCGTACGGTCGTGGAGTTCGGCATCCGCCCGGGGACCCGGCTTGCATTCCACGCCTCGGCCCATGGCCGGGTCGCCCTCGCGTTCGGCCCGTCCGATCTGCGGGAGCGCGTGCTGGCATCACCCCTGCCGTCCTGGACCCCGCACACGACCACCGACCCCCACATCTTGCGTGACCAGGTGGAGGCGGTATGCCGCCAGGGTTGGGCCACCGCGGACAGCCAGGTGCTGGTCGGCGTGAACGCCCTTGCCGCCCCGATCCTGGACCACGCCCGTACCTGGTGCGGCTCGATCGCACTGGTCGGATCCTCCCAGTTCATCCCGGCCCAGCCCGACCCGGCGCAAGTCATGGAAGTGACCGATGCCGCGCGTCGCGTGTCGCAACATCTCGGCCTGTCCAGGCATTAGGAGTTCGCAAGTGCTGCCAAGCTGGTCCATCGCCGTCGACATCGGCGGCACCTTCACCGACGTCGTGCTCCGCCATGCGGACGGGAGCCTGTTCGTCGACAAGACGTTGACCACGCACCATGACCTGCTCGAAGGGTTCTTCCGCAGCGTCGAATTGGTGCTCGGCCGGGCCGGGCTGAAACCGGCAGACGTCACCGGCACCGTCGTACATGCCACCACCATCGTCACCAACGCGCTGATCGAGCGGAAAGGCTCCATCACTGCATTGCTAGTGACCGAGGGTTTCCGTGATGTGCTCGCGATCCGCAACGAACACCGCTACGAGATGTTCGACCCGCAGATCGAGTTCCCGCAACCGCTGATCCCGCGGGACATGACGTTCGGCATCGCCGAGCGCACGTTGGCCGATGGCACGGTCGACCGGGCGGTCGACCCCGGCGCGGTCCGCGCACTGGCGGCCAAGCTGACAGTCAAGGGCGTGGTCTCAGTGGCGGTCTGCCTCCTCAACTCGTATCGCAATCCTGCCAACGAGCGTGCCGTGGGCGCGGCCCTGCGCGAGGCTGCGCCGGGACTGCACGTCACCCTTTCGTGCGACATCGCCCCTCAGGTGCGCGAGTATCCCCGCACGTCGACGACCGCAGTCAACGCCTACACCGTGCCGATCACCGCACCCTACCTGGACGGGCTGGCCCGGCGTCTGGACGAGGAGGGCGTGCCAAACCACCCGCTTATTATGCTCAGTTCCGGCGGGGTGATCGGCGCCTCGGTCGCCGCCCGCAACCCGGTGCGCATGATCGAGAGCGGGCCTGCCGCAGGCGCGCTGGCCGCGGCCTGGTATGCGGAACGGCTGGGGCTGGACCGGCTGATGAGCTTCGATATGGGCGGCACCACCGCCAAGGCCTGCCTGATCGAGAACCGCCGTCCGCTGGTGTCCGGCAGTTTCGAGGTGGACCGGGTGTGGCGTTTCACCGAGGGCAGCGGCATGCCACTGACCATCCCGTCGGTCGACATGATCGAGATCGGGGCCGGCGGCGGCAGCATCGCCTCCGTCGACGATCTGGGCCTGTTGAAGGTCGGACCCCGCTCGGCCGGGTCCAGCCCGGGGCCGGCCTGCTACGGCCGCAGCGGCACGCAGCCGACGGTCACGGATGCCGACCTGCTGCTGGGCCTGCTGGACGCCGGCAACTTCCTGGGCGGCGACATGCGGCTGGACGTCCCGGCCGCGGAGGCGGCGATGGACCGGCTGGCGCAGGGGCTGGGCACCGACCGCACCGCGGCGGCCCGCGGCATCTACCGCATCGTGGCGGAAACCATGGCCGCCGCGGCCCGCACCCATGCGACCGATCGCGGCGTTGATTTCCGCGGGTTGCCCCTGCTGGCGTTCGGCGGCGCCGGGCCGGTGCACGCCTGCGCGGTGGGTGAACTGCTGCAAAGCGCCCAGGTGATCTTCCCGCCCCAGGCCAGCGTGCTGTCGGCGTTCGGCACGCTGGTGACACCGGTGCGGTTGGACCTGGTGCACAGTGCGATCGGCCGGCTGGATGCCCTCGACTGGGACCAGGTGGACGCGATCTTCGCTGACATGATCGCCGACGGCAGCCGGGCGCTGGCCGAGGCGGGCACTGTCCCCGACGACGTCCATCTGCAGTTCGCGGCCGACCTGCGCTACTTCGGTCAGCAGAACGAGGTCACGGTCGAGTTCCCGGACCCCCGCCCTGCCCGGGATTGGCGGGCCGTCCATGCGGTGTTCGAGGCCGCGTACCACGCTCAGTACGGCGTGAACCCGAGCCACGTGCCGGTTGAGATCGTCAGTTGGCGGCTGACCGCGCGCGGCCGGGACGTGACCGCCACCGCAGCGCCCATGCCGGCCCGGTCCGGCGATGCCCAGCCGCGGTCCCGCCACATCGGCGTGTGGGGGGCCGATACGCCGGTCCACCAGCGCACTGCCATCGCGCCGGGCCAAGCGGTGGCAGGCCCCGTCATCATCGAGGAACGGGAAACCACCGTCGTGATCCCGCCAGGCTGGCGCGCCACGGTGGACGCGTTGGGCTGCATCATCGCCACGCCGGAGGGCTGAGGACATGGACGGCATCGAGCTCGAGATCCTCTGGTCGAACCTGATCAGCATCGTCACCGAACAAGCCAAAGCGTTGCAGCGCATCGCCTTCAGCCCAATCGTGCGCGAGGCTGGCGACTTGGCCTCCGCCCTGTTCGACGCGAAGGGCCGCATGGTTGCGCAGGCGACGACCGGTACGCCGGGGCACATTAACTCGCTGGCGGCGGCCGGCTACACGCTGGCGGGGCGGTTCGCGAACGCGTTGGAGGACGGCGATGTCCTGGTCACCAACGACCCGTGGATCTCGGCCGGCCACTTCTTCGACATCACCGTGTTCAGCCCGATCTTCCTGGACGGCACGCTGATCGCCTACATGGGATCCACCATCCACCACACGGATATCGGCGGCTACGGCATTGGCGCCGGCGCGCGTGACGTGCACGAGGAAGGGCTGTGGATCCCGCCCAGCAAGCTGTACGAGAAGGGCCGGCCCAACGCCCTGCTGCACGACATCATCCGCACCAACGTCCGCACGCCCGACCACGTGTTCGGCGACCTGGCGGCGCAGGTGAGCAGCGGCCGCACGGGCGGCGACCGGCTGATCGCGTTCTGCCGCCGCAACGGCCTGCGGGACATCGCCGAACTGTCGGACCAGGTGATCGCCCGGTCGGAGGAGGCGACGCGGCGCGTCATCCGTGCCCTGCCGGCCGGCACCTGGCATGGCGAGAGCCGCTTCGACGTGCCCGGCGGCACCGTCATCACCCTGCACGCGGCGGTCACGATCGACCGGGACGCGGGCGAGCTCCTGATCGACTTCGCCGGCAGCTCCGGTGCCAGCGCGGCCGGAATCAACGTGGTGATGAACTACACCCACGCGTACTCGACCTTCGCGATCCGCTCCTGCCTCAACCCGGACCTGCCGAACAACTTCGGCTCGCTAGCGCCGATCAAGGTGACGGCGCCGGAGGGCTCGATCGTCAACGCGGCATACCCGTCGCCGCTGAACGCGCGCCACGTGGTGGGCATGTTCGTGCCCATGCCGATCCTGCGTGCGCTGCACCAGGTGATCCCGGACCGGGTACTGGCCGAGGGCTCGGGCGCGGTGTGGACGGTGCAAATCCAGGGCCGCCGGCCCGATGGCAGCGCATACACGTCGTCGATGTTCAACTACTCGGGCGGCATGGGCGCGCGGGCCAACAAGCCCGGGCCGAACGCCGTCTGCTACCCGACGGGCGTGGCAGCCGTGCCGGTCGAGATCCTGGAAGCGGCGATGCCGATCGTGTTCGACCGGCGCGAGCTGCGGGACGGGTCGGGCGGCGCCGGGCGGATGCGGGGCGGCGACGGCCAGGTGATCGGCTTCCACATGCGAACCGACCAGCCCTGGCTGTTGAATGCCGTGCCGAGCCGGCTGGACCGCGGGCCGGACGGCCTGGGCGGCGGCGCGGCCGGGGAGGCCGGGCGGTTCCAGATCAATGGGCAGGACGTGTCCGAGGGGCGCAAGCTGACGATGCAGCCAAGTGACCGGGTGGTCTTCGAAACCCCCGGCGGCGGTGGCTACGGGGAGGAGACGGGACAATGATGTCAAAACGAGTTCTGCTGGCTGCGTGCGTCGCGGTCCTGCTCGCAACGCCCGCCTGGGCGCAGGCCACCTACAAGATCGGCGTCAGCGCCGGGCTGAGCGGCTACGCGGCCACGACCGACACCGCCTGGCGGGACGGCGTGCTACTGGCGGCCGAGGCGCTGAACGCGAAGGGCGGCATCGCCGGCCGCCGCGTGGAGGTGATCGTCGAGGACAACCGGTCGGAACCGCAGGAGGCGGTGACCGCGTATCGCAAGATGCTGCAATCGGACAAGGTGGACGTCTTCGCCAGCGGCTGCGTCAGCGCCGGCAACTTCGCCGCTGCCGCGTTCGTGGTGCGGGCGCAGGTGCCCATGCTGCTGTGCTCCATCCTGCCCAACCCGGCCGACCAGGTACGCTGGGCGTTCAGCACTCTGCCCCCGCCGCGGTTCGAAGTGGAGACACGGCTGAAATACCTGAAGGAGCACGGGATGCAGAGCGTCGGCATCCTGCACGACCCCACGCCATATGCGAACCTGCAGGCCGGCATCGCCGAGAAGTCGGCTGCACAGTACGGGCTGAAGGTTGCCGGCAACGAGCAGTACCGGCAGGAGGATTCGGACCTCGCCGTGCAGATCGGCCGGCTGAACGCGGCGGGCGCACAGGCCATCCTCAAGATCGGCCTGGGCGGCACCACGCTGACGGCGGCCAAGAACATCGTGGCGCTCGGCCTGTCGATGCCGCTGCTGAACAGCCTGGACGACGTCAACCTGTTCCGCCCGGTGTCCGGCGTGCTGGGCGACCGGTTCCTGTTCGTCGCGTCGCCCAGCCAGGTGTCCGACGCCCTGCCGGCCGGGCCGTTGAAGTCCGCGTTGGCGGAGTTCCTGACCCCGTGGCGCGCCAAGTACGGCGACCGCGATCCCAACTGGGCGTCCCGCGGGTGGGACGCGGTCATGCTGGCCGCCGCCGCCGTGAAGGCGGCGGGCGCGACCGACGGGGCAAAGGTTCGCGACGCGCTGGAGGGGCTGCACGACTTCCAGGGTACGACCGGCATCTACACCTTCGGCGCGGACGCGCATTACGGCCTGGCGACCAACCCGCTGCTGCTGGCGCAGGTCGTCGGCGATACCGTCCGGATTGTGCCATAGACCCGGCCGACCGGCCGTTGCTGGAGCTTCGTAGCCTGCGCGCTTCCTACGGGCCGATCGAGGCGCTGCACGGTGCGGACCTGCACGTGGGCGCCGGGGAGATGGTGGCGGTGCTGGGCCCGAACGGCGCAGGCAAGTCGACGCTGCTGCGCGCCATCATGGGGCTGGTGCAGACCGCGGGCGCCATCCTGTTCGAGGGTGCGCCGGTTGGCGCCGAGCCGACCCGGCGCCGGGTCGCCCGTGGCATGGTCATGGTGCCAGAGGGCCGCGGCATCTTCGGGCCCATGACGGTGGCCGAGAACCTTGCGCTGGGCGGCTGGACCCGGCGCGGCGACACCGCCCGCCAGCAGGATCGCGTGCTGAACCTGTTCCCGCGGCTTCGCGAGCGGATGCGGCAAGTGGCCGGGTCGCTGTCCGGGGGCGAGCAGCAGATGTTGGCGATCGGCCGTGCGCTGATGGTGCAGCCACGGCTGCTGATGCTGGACGAACCCTCGCTGGGCCTGGCGCCCCGGCTCGCCGCGAGCATCCTGGATGCGCTCGGGCAGCTCAACCGTGACGGGCTGGGCATCCTGCTTGTGGAGCAGCGCGCGCCGCTGGCTCTCCGGCTGGCGCGGCGCACCTACGTACTGCGGCTGGGCGAGGTGGTGGCGCAGACCCAGCCCGGCGAGGTGCTGACGCAGGACGACCTGGGACGGCTGTACCTTGATTAGGATCGCCCGCCTGGCTGTGCTGGTGCTGCTGCTGTGCGGCGTCGGCTACGTGTTCGCCACCGGCAGCTATCTCATGACGGCCCTCGGTTTCGCAGCGATCTACGCGGTGTTCGTGGCCGGGCTCAACCTGTTCATGGGCTATGCCGGCCAGGTGTCGTTCGGCCAGAACGCGTTCGCGGCCATCGGCGGCTATGGCTCGGCCGTGCTGACGACGCAGATGGGCTGGACGCCGCTGCCGGCGCTGCTGGCCAGCGCGGTGCTGGCGGCGGCGGTGGCGGGGGTGGTCGGCGTGGTCACGCTGCGGCTGCGCGGCCACTACCTGGCCATGGGCACGCTCGCCTTCGGCCTGATCACCTACGAGCTGGCGGTGCAATGGGAGGCGCTGACCGGCGGCTACATGGGCATCAGCGGGGTGCCGCCGCTGTCGATCGGCCCGTTCTCGGCCGATACCGACCGGCAAACCCTGGCGGTGCTGCTGGCCGCCGCAGTGGTGGCGGTCTGGACGACCGCGCGGCTGCGCCGGTCGCGGTTCGGGCGGGCGATGGGCGCAGTGGCGGGAAGCGAGGACGCGGCCGCGGCGCTGGGCGTGGACGTGGCACGCACCAAGCTGGTGGCGTTCGTGGCCGCCGCCATCTACGCGGCCGTGGCAGGGTCGCTGCTGGCGCACGCGGTCGGCTACGTCAGCCCGGAGGTGTTCGGGCTGCACATGGTCGTACTCGGCTTTACCATGCTGTATGTCGGCGGGGTCGGCACCGCGCTCGGGCCGTTGCTGGGCTCGCTGCTGATCGGCATGCTGCCCGAGGTGATCCGCGGCTTCCGCGACGTGCAGGACCTGGTCTACGGGGTCGTCCTGATCCTGATCCTGATCCGTGCGCCCGGCGGCCTGGCCGGGCTGTGGCGCGGCCCGGCGGGAGCCCTGCGGACATGAGCCTGCTGGCGGTGGAGGGCCTGACCCGGCGCTTCGGCGGCCTGCTGGCGCTGGACGATGTGGGGTTCAGCGTGGAGGAAGGCAGCCTGTCCGCCGTGATCGGCCCCAACGGCGCGGGCAAGACGACACTGTTCAACCTGATCTCCGGGTTCCTTGCGCCGACCCGGGGGCGGGTGGTGCTGGGCGGCCACGACCTGACCGGCCTGTCGCCCCACCGTGTGGCCGGGTTGGGGCTGGTGCGCACGTTCCAGCTCGTGCGTCCGTTCCCGGCGATGAGCGTGGCGGAGAACGTCCGCGTGGGCGCCCACCTGCGCACGGCGGGCGGGTTGTGGGCCGCCCTGCTGGGCTGCCCGGGGCAGGAGCGCCGGGTTGCGGCCGAGGCGCAGGCGCTGCTTGACCGGGTGGGGCTAGGGGCACTGGCCGACCGGCCGCCGGCCAGCTTGGGCTACGGCCAGCTCCGCCTGCTGGAGATCGCGCGGGCGCTGGCGGCCCGGCCCCGACTGCTGCTGCTGGACGAACCGGCGGCCGGGCTGAACCATGTCGAGACCGACCGGCTGGGCGCCCTAATCCGCGAACTGCACCGCGACGGCATGACCGTGCTGCTGATCGAGCACGACATGCGACTGGTGATGGGCATCGCCGAACACATCGTGGTGCTGGATTTCGGCCGCCGGATCGCCGAGGGGGCTCCCGCCGCGGTGGCCCGCGACCCGGCCGTCCTGGCCGCCTACCTGGGCACGACCGTGGACGGGAGCGAGAGCCAAGATGCCTGAACCGTCCCTCCTGCTGCAGTTCCTGGTCACGGGCGCCGGTACCGGCTGCGTGTACGGCCTGGTCGCGATCGGCTTCTGCGTCATCTACAACGCCAGCGGCATCGTGAACTTCGCCCAGGGCGCGTTCGTCATGCTGGGCGGGGTCGTCACCTCAGCGCTGTCCACGCGCGCCGGCTGGCCGGTGCCGGTGGCCGCCCTGGCCGCGATCTGCGTGGCGGTCGCGCTGGGCCTGCTGACCGACCTGCTGGTGGTGCGCCCGCTGTGGCGGCGGCGTGCGACGATGTTCGTGGCGATCCTGGCGACGTTGGCGGTGCAGATCGTGGTCGAGAGGCTGGCGCTGCTGGCCGTCGGCGACGCGCCGCTGAACCTGCCGCCGATCACCAGCGGTGGACCCATCCGGCTCGGCCCGGTGGCGCTGGACCCGCAGATTGCCTGGATCCTGGCCGCGTCCTTGGCACTGATGACCGCACTGTGGCTGTTCTTCGGCCGCACCGCCGTGGGCCGCGCGATGCGCGCCTGCGCCATCGACCGCGATGCCGCATCGCTGCTGGGCATCCCGGTGTCGGCGCTGGTGGCGTGCGCGTTCGGGCTGAGCGCGGCCATCGGCGCGCTGGCCGGAATGCTGGTCACGCCCACGCAGTTCACCGCCTATAACGTCGGCGTGCCATTCGCGATCAGCGGCTTCATCGCCGCCATCCTGGGCGGTTTCGGCAACCCGTTCGGGGCGTTCCTGGGCGGGCTGATGCTGGGTATCGTGCAGGCGCTGGCGACCGTTGCGTTCGGTGCCGGGACGCGCAACGTGTTCGCACTGGGCTTGCTGCTCCTGTTCCTGTTGCTGCGGCCCCAGGGGCTCCTGGGTACTTATAAGAGCTGAAAGGACGAGACCGATGGATCTGCATCACGCCAACTGGGACGACCTGCCTTGGGAGCATGTGCGCGAGGGGGTGGACCGCAAGGCCTTCTCCGGAACCGGCGGCACCATGGCGATGAACCGTCTGATGCCGGGTCATGAGCCCCGGCCGCACAGCCACGTGCACGAGCAGATGGTCTACATCGTCAGCGGCCAGATCGACTTCTACGTCGAGGACCAGGTGCATCGCCTCGGGCCTGGGGGGCTGCTGGTGGTGCCATCCAACGCGCGCCACTGGGGCGAGGTGGTGGGAACCAAGCCTGTGATCAACCTGGACGTATTCACGCCACGCCGCACGGAGTACGCCTGAACGCAGGAGGAAGCGCATGGACGTTTCGATCGTCGGCTGGGGACTGTGTTGCACGGGTCATTAGGCGGCCGAAGTTTGGGCATCTCGTTTCGTTGTTACAGGAGGCGGACGTATTCTGGACGTCCGAGTTCCAGCATCCGGTTCAATGCACTTACGGCGATCGCTACCTCGGTCGCTCGACGTCGATCAGTGCGCGATCGTAGCCCATCACCGATGACCCGTTTAAGCGGCTGATGTCGGCCTCAACCAAAGCCCGCCAGTTGTAGCCAGAGGCCTTCTGCCAAGCCATGCGTCCACGTTCGGCGATGCTCTGCAGATGATGGTCTGGCATCGTGGGCGCCGTCAGCGCCGTGTCGCTCGGCACGGCGCTGGAGCGCGGCGGGACGATGACGGACGCCTCGGGATGACGGACGGCGACCTGGCCATAGACGCCGTCCTGGTCGTAAGGGCTTGTCAGGGAATAGCTGGATCGGGTTGAGTGTTGTATCTCATCAGGTATTTCCTGGTCACGTAGCGGTTTTGTAGCCTGTTGGAATGGTTGATGCCAACGCGATCCTTGACCGCTACGCCGCCCTTCGCCGGGCCTGGACGAACGAACGCGGTCGACGATCTTTTGCTGCCGTTGAGGCGCGTGCAGCCGGGCATGGCGGGATTGTTGCGTTTCGCGGGCGACGGGTGTGGCGCCCAGCACGATCGGCCGTAGCCTGAAGGAGTTGGCGTGCGGGTCCGACCTTCCTGACGATCGCATCAGGCGGGCTGGTGGCGGTCGCAAGAAGCTGGTTGATAACGACACAGGATGGCTGGACGACTTGCTGGCGCTGGTCTCGCCGGACGAGCGTGGCGATCCAATGTCGGTGCTGCGCTGGACGTGCAAGAGCCTGCGCCGCGTGGCGGCAGAGCTGGGCGCGCTTGGCCACAGGATCAGCCACACGGTTGTGGGCGAAGTGCTGAAGCAGCAAAAGTTCAGCCTTCAGGCCAATCGCAAGACGCGCGAGGGGGACCGCCATCCGGATCGGGATGCGCAGTTCGCCTACATCAACGCCAGCGTGACCTGTGCGCTGGCCGCTCAGCAGCCCGTGATCTCGGTAGACACCAAGAAGAAGGAGCTTGTCGGTGACTTCAAGAACGCCGGACGGGAGTGGCGCCCGCACGGCGATCCCGAGGAGGTCCGGGTGCATGACTTCCTGATCAAGGATCTGGGCCGAGCAGTGCCTTATGGGATCTATGACCTGGCGGCCAACGCGGGCTGGGTGAGTATCGGGATGGACCATGACACGTCTGCCTTCGCGGTGCAGACGATCCGCACCTGGTGGCACAGCGTCGGCAGCCAGCGCTATCCTGACGCACGCCGCCTCACGATCACGGCCGACGGGGGTGGCAGCAACGGCTCACGCGTACGCTTGTGGAAGCGGGAGTTGCAGAGCTTGGCCAACGAACTTGGCATCGAGATCAGCGTACATCACTTCCCACCAGGCACCAGCAAGTGGAACAAGATCGAGCACAGGCTGTTCTCGTTCATCAGCATGAACTGGCGCGCCAAGCCGCTGGTCAGCTATCGCCTCATCGTGGACCTGACCAGCGCCACCACAACCGGCACTGGCCTGACCGTGCGCTGCGAACTGGACACCAACAAATATCCCAAGGGCATCACCGTTGCCGATCATGAGATGGCCGCCATCAACATGACGCGGGACGAGTTCCACGGTGAATGGAACTACCTGATACGACCTTGCATCAAAGCAAATCATCCAGTTGTTTCCTGACAGGCCCTTAGTCTTACTGTGTTACAAACCCTTGTACTTTCGATGATGGTTGTCTACGGACGTGGGACTCATGTTCGTAGAGGCGGATCGTGGGGACTGCGGCAGAAACGGACGGCAGCGAATCACGGCTGATGTCCTATGTCGAGGGCTTGGCTGGTGCCCTGGGGCATGCCGACCGAGTGACGCCATTCCGGTCCTACTGCACCGGCCTGCTGCTGCCGGGTGACCGCAAGAGCGTCGAGCCGATGGCCGCCAAGGTGGCGCCTGGCCGGGTGCAGGCGGCGCATCAATCGCTGCACCACTTTGTCCCCAAGGCCGATTGGTCAGACGATGCCGTGCTGGCGGCCGTGCGCGCCCGCGTGCTGCCCGTCATGGCACAGCGTGGCGCCATCAGGGGCTGGATGTTCGACGACACCGGCATGCCGAAGAAGGGCACCCATTCGGTCGGCGTAGCCCGGCAGTATTGCGGCCAGCTCGGCAAACAGGACAACTGCCAAGTCGCTGTCACCCTGTCGCTCGCCGGGGATCACGCCAGCCTACCCATCGCGCACCGCCTCTATTTGCCCCAGGCCTGGGCGGACGATCCGGCCCGGCGCACCCGCGCCGACGTCCCGTTGGTTGTGACGACGACGACATCGGAGAAGATCGCGGAGTTCCGCCGTGCTCTCTGCAGAAGCGCGCGGCCGACTGATCGGATTTGAATCCCCGCATACATCGGATCCGCCCCTTGATGCCGCGGTGGTCTTGCTCGAGCCGATTGTTCAGGTAAGCGCTCGTTCTGTGCCGGACCGTGCGTCCGAGCGTGGTGCGGATCGCCCTGGGGTAGGAGCCGTGGCCGTCTGTCGTGACCCGGTCCGGCCGAAAGCCCGTCGTCGCCTTTGCCGAGCGGAAGAAGGCCTTCGCAGCCGCCATGTCGCGATGCTCACTCATCATGGCGTCGATCAGGTTTCCGTCTCGGTCGATAGCGCGATACAGGTAGGCCCATTTGCCCCGGACCTTCAGGTAAGTCTCGTCCACATACCAGCTCGCACTAGGGCCGCGCCGCTTCCCGTGTCGCCGCTTGCGGAGCTCCTCGCCCATGATCGGTAGCAGCTTGGTCTCCCAGTCCCGGACGGCCTCGTGGCTCACCTCGATGCCCCGCAGGAGCAGAATCTCGCTCAGGTATAAGACGAACTTTACAAGAACGATCCCTCTCCAGCCAGAACGCGGGGTATGGCGCGACGGCTGACAGAACCCAATCAGCAACCCATGAGAAGGACTCTATGCGACCGGCCCTTCTCCAACCAGATCGTGCCGACTGGCGCGAAGTCTGACAGAACCGTGGAGCCCATCCTGGCCGCCAAGCCGCATCCCGAGCAGGGCTTCCGCGCCTGCCTCGGCATCCTGCGCCTGGTGCGAGGCTACGGCCCCGAGCGGCTGGAGGCAGCCTTGAGCAGGTCGAAGTGAAGGCAGGCGCAACGGCGAGATTCAAAGCGTCCCGGCGTTGAAGGACGAGGCCTCGCTGGGCTGAAGCGACGCGGAAAGTTGCGAAGAAGGCGTAATCCTAAAGGTTGCGGCCACCGGGCTGCGGCATGCGGCGGGGTTCAGCCTGATCAAAGGCTGATTACCGCGTTCCTGAGCGTGACCAGCACCGCCAGCCGCATCCGTACTTGGATATCACGGCAAGTGATGCTGTGAAGCACAGGATATCGGTCGTGCATGTCGGTCTTGAACACGCCGAGACGTGCAGTTCCCGCCTCGAACGTCAGGTCGGAGATGGTCCAGCCTGGCTCGAGCTCGCGCGGGACCAGATCATTGCGAAGGTCCACACTTTCGATGTGCATCACGCCAATAAGAGTGACACGGCCGTTGTAGCGGAGCCGTATTCCCCTCACAGCATTCCGCAGCAACAGCACGACATCGGCTCCGATCCGGCTCACATCGCTAACCACCGCAAGCCCGACCGCGCTGCTATAATCAGACATGGCTAATTTCGTCGGCTGCGACCGCCGGGTGCCTCACCGACGAGTCACCGCCAGCCGATCACTTGAAATGGAGCACTCCTGCGCCGGGCCAGGCTTGCCGGTGCCCTGGTTGATCCTCCCTCCAAGCGAGGAACAGGTCCGGAGCCTGTTGCCACATGACTCGCCATCATCGAATGGAGCCAAGCGCATCAACCATCGCCTGAATGCCAGTCCGGCCGGGGGCATCGGCCGCCATTAGGGCGAGCGCGCGGTGGAAGTCGGCGAGGGCGGCCTTCGGATCGGATGCGCGCTGATGGACTTTGCCGCGGACGACGAGGAGCGATGCAGTCGCGCCACCGGAGTTGATCGCCTTATCGAGATCGGGGAGCGCCAGGCTGTCCTGGCCGGTCTGAGCATAAGACACGCCCCTGTTGCCGTAGGCGGCTGCGTAGGATGGGTCAATCTTGATTGCCCGACTCAGATCGGCAATGGCTTTCTGGAATTGGTTGGTCACGTTGTATGCGTCACCACGGTCGTTCAGGGCGCGCACGCTCGCATTGTTGACGCCGAGCGCCCGTGTAAAGTCGTCGATGGCCGCCTGATATTGGCGTCTCTCCATGGACAAGCCGCCGCGTTGGATAAGGATGATTTCGTATCTTTGTCTCAACCCGGCGACGAGGCTCGCATCGAGCGCGCCCGCCTTGTCCAGGTCCGCGAGGGCCAAGTCATATTGCTGCTCCTGCTCGTAACCCCTGCTGCGTCCGGCATAGGCCGGCGCGTAGTCGGGCGCCAACGCGATGGTCCTGTTCATGAACTGGACCCTGGCATCGCCTTCGGTCAGCGTGCCCAACACCAGGTAGGCGTCAGGGTGCTCGTTCGGCTTCAGCGCAACCGCCTTCCTGGCGTCGGCAGCGGCCGCGTCGTAGTCACCGCTGGCCAACTCGGCGTCCGCCCGTGCCGCATAGGCGGCATCCGAATTCGGATTGAGCGCCAGTGCCTGCCCGAAATACGCCGTCGCGGTATCGAAATCCTGCGCGGACAGGCGGATCAGCCCGGCAGTGACGTAGCTGACTGCACGATCGGCAGCAGAGCGTGCTTCATTCCGGGCTGTTGCGAGGCAGGACGGCAGCGCAACAGACACGTTCTGGCTATCTGTGCACATCGCGAGGCTGTCCGGCACCGGTGCGGCTCGGGCAGACGCTCCCAGAAATACGGCGGCGACGAGAGAAAGCCGGGTCAACGACACATGGAGGCGTTCCGGGCTGATCATGGGCTTGTTGGCATTTCGGCCCGCCTAGCTGGACGTGGAGGTTCATGGAAACCCTGTAGCATGGGCAGCCCTTCATGGGTCAGCCATCAACGCCCGGAACTTCGCGCGCACCTCGGCCAGCTCGGCCGGGCTAACCTGTTCCTTCCGGTTCACCTTGCGCGCGCGCCAGTCCTGGCTCTTCACCTGGTCTGCAAGTACGACGCTGGGCGGGGTTCCGGCGAGCCACCTCGAACGGGTAGCTCTTGATCCGGGTTGTGGTGGGATAGCAGACGATCATGTAGGCGCGGTTTTGATAGCTCGCCGGGCTTAGGCCGTGTGGACGGAGCGGTTTTGGCGCCTCAGCCGCTCTGGCGTCTCTTTGAGACACTGGCCCGACCCAGAGCCACGGCACATTTGATGCAGATGTTCGACAGCACCGTGGCGCGTGCGCATGTCTCGGCAGCCGGTGCCAAAGGGGCAGAGCAACCAGGCGCTTGGACACTTGCGGGATGGCTTCTCGTGCAAGATCCACCTCAAAACCGACATCGAGGCACTGCCAATCGGCTTCCATCTAATCGGAGGCGAGGTCAGCGGCAGCGCACAATTCAAGGTGTTGCTGGACATGAGCCCGGGCATCAAGCCAAGGGCGGCAATGACCGACAGAGGCCATGACGCCAACCAACCGGACTACGTGCCGCGATCGCGGGATCGTCCCATAGCAAGGGCAGCAAGCGTGGCCGCTTCGTGCTTCTGGCGAGCCCGGGCGGTGGATACCAGACCGTCCCGTCCGCTGCCGGACAAGACGATCTGCTGCAACCGGCCTATCGTGACGGCGATGTGCTGCGACAGGACACGTTCGCCCAGGTGCGCGAGCGGGCCCACCAGGCTGCGGCGCGGCTGGCAGGATGCACTTAGGCGGCACCTCAAGCAGCGCGGACATCGCGTCGGCGGTCCGGGTCTGGGCCGCCGGCCATCGGGTGCGCTGGCGCTGATCGATGGCGATGTCATGCTGACCCGCCGGGAGTTGCTGCACTGGTGCGACATCGCCGCCGTGATGCTTCGCCCGTGTGGCGTGGCGGGCGACGGGCCTGCGCTGTGTGCGCTGCTGCTGCCGCGGTCCTGGGCGGTGCCGTTGGGTCTGATCGCGGCCCGGTTCGCCGGGCTGGCGTTCCTGCCGTTGGACCCGGCGCAACCCGCCGCCCGGCTCGGCAGCATCTTGGCGCAGGCCCGACCAGCCTGCGTGCTGGGGTTCGCGAAAGACCGCACCCGTGTCGAAGCCGCGCTCCACGCGTCGTGGCTTCGCCCGGCCGCCGCGCCGATGCCGCTCGAACCACCGGATCCGACACTCGAGCGGTTGGAGTTGCACCGCATTGGGGACGCCCGTGCTCTGCCGCCGGGCACCGGGCACCTGGTGTTCACCTCCGGCAGCACGGGCCGGCCCAAGGGGGTCATCCTGCGCGACGGCCCGCTGCTGCAAACGGTGGCGGCGCAGCGGGGCGTGTTGGGGACGAACGGTGCCGGACCGGACGCCACCGCTTCCTCCGTTTGGGCGCTCAATCCCAGTTTCGATGCCAGCCTGTCGGACATCTTCTGCGCCCTGCTCGGCACGGCGCCACTGTTGGTGTTCCGGGAGGAGCAGACGCGGTGGCGCTCGCTCGCCGCCGCCATCGCACGCCACGGTGCCGCGCGGGCCGATCTCGCACCCTCGCTGCTACGCATCGTGCCGCCGGAGGCGCTGGGGCTGACCGCGCTCGTCTTCGGTGGCGAGCGGTGCGACCCGGCGACGGCGGAGCGGTGGGGCCGCGCCACCCTCGCCCTGCAAGCCTACGGCCCGACCGAGGCGGCGGTGTGCGCCATGATGGCTCGCGCGGGCCCGGGTTGGCGCGATGGCGAACTCGGCCGCCCGCTGCCGCACCAGACGGTGCTGCTCACCACGGAACAGGGCGTGTTCACGGTCCTGCCGCGCGTGCCCACCGCGGGACCTGGCGATGCGGACACGTTCAATGCCACCGTGCTCGCTCCCGCCGGCGCTCCCGAATGCGCCACGGGCGAGATCTGGCTCGCAGGGGACGCCATCGCGACCGGGTATCTTGACGCACCCGGCCTGGAGGCGGAACGGTTCGGCGAGTGGGGCGGGTTACGGGTCCACCGGACCGGCGACATCGCGCGCTGGAGCGATGGGCGCCTGGTCTGGCTCGGGCGCCGCGACCGGCAGCTCAAACTGCATGGCCGGCTGGTCTGCCCGGAGGAGATCGAGGCCGTGGCCGGCGCCTGCTGGGGCGGGCCCTGCGCTTGCCTGCCCGGCGCGCGGGGGCTGGTGCTGGCGCTCGGCGGTACGTCCGGCACGACGCCCGCGGCCGTGCTTGCCGCCATCGCGGGGCAGCTTGGGGCGGCGCTGGCGCCGCGCGATGCCGTGATGCTCGCCCAGTGGCCGCTAACACCGAATGGCAAGACCGACCTGGCGGCGATCCGCCTGGCGACGGTCGGCGCGTGACGCATTGGTTCGACCCGCGCTGGACGCCAGCCGATCTCGTGCCGACGCGGCTGCGTGGCACCGCGCTGAGCACCGCGGAAATCGCGCGGCGCGCGGCGCGCGGCGGTGGCGGCGGCAGGCTGGCCTCGCGGGCCAACACCGGCCGGGCAAGGCTCAACCTACGTGCTGGTGGGCGCTGCCGGTTTCCTGGGATCACGGATCGCGGCACGGTTGCTGGCGGAACCGGGTGACGCGCCGGTGGTCGTGGTGTCCCGCCGGCCAAGCGCCGTCGCCTGGCAAGCCTCCCGGCGGCTCGTCCTCGTCGCTGCCGATGTCACGGCAGACGGGCGGGAGTGGATGGCGCGCATCCCGCGCGCCCGCGTCGTGTTCCACTTGGCCGCCTCCGTGCACGCGCTTGCGGGATGGGATACGCTGGCACCGGTGAACCTGAACGCGCTCGGCGCCTCGGTCGCGCTCGCCGAGCGGGACGGAGCGCTGTTGCAGCTCGCCTCCACCCTTTCTGTCTTCGTAAGCTCCAACGGCGAGCATGCCGACGCCGAGGCGAAGTTGCCGGAGCGGCGCGATCTGTGGCTGCATGGCGGCTACGCACAAACCAAGGCGGCGGCCGAATTCGCATTGCTCCAAGGGGCACGAGTGCGGTGCCAAGTGGTGCGGTACGGCCTGCTCGTTCCGGAGGCTGGTGCACCGTTCCCGGCGCGGCATTTCGCCCCCGCGTTCCTTCGCGCGCTCAGCCGGGTGGGCTGCGTGCCCGACCAGGCGGAGCGTGCCGCGGTGGATCTTACCCCGGTGGACGGCGCCGCCCGGGCCGCGACCCAGCTGGCCCGCGACGGGGCGCCGTGCTGGCGGCATTGGGCCAACCCGCGATCAGCGGGCCTTGCCGAGGTTCTGGCAGCGATCGAGGCCGTGCGTGGCCCCTTCGCACGCTGTTCGATGGGGGACTGGCTCGGGCGCCTCCGCTCGCTGCCGCGGATGGAGCGCGCATTGCTCCGGTCGGCGTTCGACAAGAGTGGCTTCCTGGCCGAGGATGCGGCCGTGTCGCCCGTGCTTAACGTGGACCTGTTCCAGTCCACGCTGCGGCACTTCCTGCCAATGGACCCGGGGCGGGGGCCGCCGCCGCACGATCTGCTGCCCCGGCGTGGTCCGCTCCATGCTGGCGAGCCTGGAGCGGGAGGACCCATGATCACGGATCGCGGCTACGCACATGGATTGGTGCTGGGCAAGTTCATGCCGGCACATCTCGGGCACGCCCACCTGATCCGCTTCGCCTGCGCGATGTGCGAGCGTGTGACCGTCGTCATGGACCGGGTCGCCGGCGAGTGGCCCAGCGCCGACCGGCGTGCGGCTGCCCTGCGGCAGGACTTACCTGGCCTGCCGGTCACCATCGCCGCCCTGCCGGAGCCGACGCCGCAGCAGCCCGGGGATCACCCGGCATTCTGGACGTTCTGGCGCGACACGCTGGTGGCGGCGTGCGACGGCGTGCCCGACGCGCTCGTCTGCGCCGTGGAATACGGCGTGCCACTGGCGGAGGCGGTCGGCTGCACGCTGCTCCCGCTCGACCTCGCGCGGGAGGCGATCCCGCTCTGCGCCACCGCGATCCGTGCCGATCCGTGGGCGATGTGGGACCGCCTGCTGCCGCACGCACGTGGGCCGTATCTCGCCCGGGTCGCGATCGAGGGCCCGGAATCGACCGGCAAATCCACCATCGCCCGCGCCGTGGCAGAAGGCTTAGGGCCGACCTATGTACCGGAATGGGCGAAATGCTTCATCGAGCAGAGCGTGCGGCAGGGCCGCGCCTTCCGAGCCGGACCTGCTGACCATCGCGCGTGGCCACTGCGCCGCGGAGCGCAGCCTGGAACTCGTGGCGCACCGGGCACTGATCGCCGACAGCTCCCTGCTCACGACCCTGGTGTGGGGCCGCTTCCTGTATGGCCGTAGCGACGCGCGGATCGAGGCGATGTTCGCGGCGGAAGAGGCACGCGCGCCGCGGCAACGCTGGTTCTTCCCACCCGACACGCCCTGGATCGCGGACCTGCATCGCAACGTCGCCCCCGATGCTGCGGCGCCTGAAACCCGGCAGCGTTTCTGGACCCTGCTGGTGGCGGAGGCGGAGCGCCGTGGGCTGCCGTTCCACATCGTACCCGGCGGATTTGCCGAAAAGCAGGCGCGTGCCCTTGCCTTGGGGCAAGCGCTCCGCCCCGGCCAGAAGCCTATCGGAACAGCCCGGTCGCCCGGTCGTATTCACGCAGGCAGAGCAGGCCGAGCATGGTGACCAGGCCGATCGTCCAGACTCGCCCCAGCAGCACCGGCCCCGGCATCAGCGGCAGCAGCACCGCCAGCGCAGCGGCCACGATGCCCCGCGTTGCCGGGTGGGCGAAGGCGACGCTCATCGCCGTAGCGCCCGGGCGATATGGGCGAGCCGCCGCCCCGCCGTCACCAGGGCGCCCAGCGTCACGACCCACAGCGCGATCCTTGGCCACGCCGCGACCCACCCGGCCGCCTTCTTCGCCGCCATGGACGCCTACCGCGCCGCCCGCGGCACCGACGGGCGCAAGGCCTTCGCGATCCCGATCGACCAGAGTTCGGCCGACGACCGATACCGCGCGCTGGACCGCATCGGCATGGCCGACTGGATGCGGGCACGCGGCTGGGATCGCCCGTCGCTGCTCTGGTACGTCGACTACGGCTGTCGCGACGATTACGGCACCGCCATGAAGGACGTGTCCGCCTGGGCCGGCATCCATTACTACGCATCCCGCGACGGCCGGGCGGGCGACGGCGTCAGCCCGCAGGCGGTGCTCACCTGCCGGACGGCAACGGCCACATCGTCCGCCGCATGCAGGCGGTGCTGGGCCCGGCGCTGTGCTCCGCGTTGGCCTGGCGCGTGCGGCCGGCCCCGGAGGGCGTGGCCGTAGATGTGTTCGAACCCGGGCGCGATGCCTCGCGACGGATCGTGGCCCGCGCCGCCGTGCTCGCGACCCCCCGCTTCGTGGCAGACCGGCTGCTCGGCCGCACCCCAGACCCGGCGCAAATCCCGGCGCGAAGCTATGCACCCTGGATGGTGGCCAACGTCACGCTGGGCCGTATGCCTGGCGGGCGGGGTGCCCCGTTGTGCTGGGACAACGTGATCTATGGCGGCCGGTCGCTGGGCTACGTGGTGGCGACCCATCAATCGCTGCAGCAGGTGCAACGGCGCACGGTACTGACCTATTACTGGCCGCTCTCCGACCAGCCGCCGGACGAGGCACGGCGCGCCGCCCTCGCGCGCACACTGTCGGAGTGGCAGGCCATGGTGCTGACGGAGCTGCTCGCCGTGCATCCGGAGTTGGATGGCGCTGTGGAGCGCATCGACGTGAGGCTGTGGGGCCATGGCATGATCCGGCCCACGCGGGGCACGATCTGGGGGCCGGCTCGGGTCGCCGCCTGCGTGCAAGCGCCGCCGGTGTTCTTCGCCCATTCCGACATGAGCGGCATTTCCATCTTCGAGGAGGCGAACGAACGCGGCGTGCAGGCGGCGGAGGCGGTGCGGGCGTTGCTGCAGGGCTGATACCGGCGCGACCGCGGAGCCCGTCACGCCGGCCGCTCCTCCGCAAGCGCCACGGTGCGAAGGAAGGCCAGCAACTCCGCCCCCTCCGAGCGCGCCAGCCACCGGCCGCCGAAGGTCAGCACCACCGCGAACAGCAACATGCCGGTGATGGCGAGCCCGATCACGCCGGCATCGGTCGTGCCGTGCCGCAGCAGCTCCACGACGGCTTGAGCGTCGATGCTGAGGGCGAGCGGCCCGAGCATGAGCACCCAGAAGGCCAGGAAGACCCAAACCGCCGGGTGCATGCCGACGCTGACGTCGAAGCACGTCCCGGCCGGGCAGTCCCGCATCCGGCCAACCAGCCGGGGCTGGAAGGAGTTGCGGTAGAAGATGCGCCGCTCCAGCCGCACTCGGTCGGCGTAAACCCGGCCGCGCATCCCGGACGACTTGGCGGCCAGCGCCTCCGTCAGCCGGCGCACGCAGTCCGCGCGGGGCAGCGGCGAGAACAGCTCCAGGATCGACCTCCCGTTGATGAGCGGCCCACGGTCTAGCCCCACCACAGGCGCCGACCAAGTGGCCGGAAGGCGGCAACTCGACGCTGCTCTGCGGCACGGGCTAGGCTCATGCCACCGGGAGAGGCGTCGATGATAGGCAAACGCTTGCTAAGCCTGCTGCAGGGGACGGTCCCGTCCGTCATCGACCAGGCCAACAGCACCCTGAGCCGGGGCGATCGCGAGGCCATCGTCGCCGATCTCGGCCATGCGGATGCGGTGGAGCCAGGGTTGGGCGACGCCCTTGCGCGCTACGTGATCACCGGCAAGGGGGAGGCCGTGCTGCTCCGGCTGGAGGCGCTGCTCCAGCCCGGCGGCAAGCTCACGGCCTTGAAGGAAGCGCTGCTGCCCAGTGGGCATGCCTGGGGGAACAACAAGGACGAGAAGGAACAGCGGCTCGTTTCGCGCCTGCGGACGCTGTTCGGCATGCAGGGGTTCGACGCCGCCGCGGTGCAGCGCTACGGCCAGGTCTTCGCGCGGCTGCAACAGCAGCGGACGTATTACCACAATTTTCCCGGCTCCGACCGATCCCCGATGTGGTTGCGGGAGTTGTTGGACCTGCTTGGCGCCTATCGCCGCGCCAACCGCGCCAACACCGGGTCGGTCGGCGTCCTGACCGTGCCGCATCTGCTGGCCGTGCTGGCGCTGGACCGGCTGTCGGTCGGGACCATCATCGATTGCCTGTTCACCGGGCGGGGCGATCTGGGGCAGCACACCCGCCTCTACCTCGAATCGCCGAAGTTGGCCGAAGCGCTGGCGGTGGACGCGGCCTCGGCGACGGAGGCGGTTCGGGTGCTCGGGGCGGTGGGACGCGCCACCATGCTGGGGTATTTCCAGCGCACCGGCCTGCTCGGACGGGATCAGCCCTTCATCGACCTGGCCTTTGCCTTGGCCGCGGATGGGGCGAAGGCGGTGCGGGACGCGGCGGTCGCCGCCCTTGCCACCGCACCCGAGGAGCGCATTCGCGCCATGGCGAACGACCGTCTGGCTTCGCGTGATGCCGATGCGCGGCTGGCGGCGGTGAACGTGCTGGTGGCGCGATTGGGGACGGGCGCGCTGCCCCGATTGGCCGAGCACGAGGCGGTCGAGACCTCCAAGAAGATCGTGCAGGCGATCACGATGGCGAAGGCGACCCTGGCGGCGGTGGCCGGCGTGCCGGCGTCGGTCGAGGACAGCGCCGGCAGCTATGGCGCGGTCGATGGCAGCATCGTGACGGCGCCGCCCTGGGTGCCGGCGCCGGATGCCGTGCCGGACGACGTGGCGGCGGTGTTCCACGCGCTGGTGGCCGCAGCCAACGAGGCGGCGAAGTTGGATTTCGCGGCCGTCCCGGTGGAGGGGCGGGACGGAAAGCGCTGCCCCAAGCAGTTTGCCCCGCCGCATGACCCCGAGATCGGCCGCGCCATCGCCGCCGTCATGCGCGGGACCCGGCGCCCCGCCGACTCGGCCAAGGCCAAGGATGGCGTGTTCCAGGCGGTCAGCCCGTTCTTCCCGCATTACGCGACGGGGGCACGGCGCGGCTACGTCGCCGGGCTGACCGCGTTGCTGGACCGTCCGGACGTGTCGCTGCAATCCCTGGTCCGTCTGCGCCTCTGCTCGGCCGACGAGGGAGCCTACCGGTCGATGCTGTGGCGCATCCTGTCGCGCCATCCGGGCTACACCGCCATCGACCATGCAATGGACAAGCGCATCGCAGCCGGAGCCGACCTGCGCGATATCATTGCGGCGGGTGTGGCGGAAGGGCGCGACACGGCCGCCAGCCTGATGCAGGCGCTGAGCTATCACGGTATGGCATCGGCCGCCGACACCCCGCCGAACCCGACGGCGTGGACGGTCCTGGCAGCCAACTTCGCCGTGCTCGACGAGCTGATCACCCCGGGTGCGACCCCCAACCGGCGCTGGTCGGTGGAGAGCATGCTCGATCTGATGGACCTGTTCCCCAAGCTGCCCCGGCGCTACTTCCGCTATTTCCTGGACCGCGCGTCGGAGGGGTCGCCCCGTATCCGCAATCGAGTACGCGCGACCCTGGCGCAGGCGGGGGATTTGACGCCGGTCATCCTGCCAATGTTGAACGACGGCGACGCGAAACGCCGGGTCAACGGCGCGCGCTGGCTGGGGGACCGGCGGGACAAGGCGGCGGTGCCGGCGCTGTGGGCCGCGCTGAAGACCGAGAAGCTGGTGGTCGCCCGCGCTGCCATCATCGCGGCACTGGCGGCGTGCGGGGAGGACATCTCCGGCGAGTTCTCGGAGGCGAAGCTGCTGCGGGAGGCGGAGGCAGGGTTGCCCAAGACCAAGGTGGATTACGCCGCCCTGTTCGACGCCGATCGCCTGCCCCTGCTGCATTGGGCGGACGGGCGGGAGGTCCCCGGCCCCGTGGTGCGATGGTGGTTCGCGCAGAGCCACAAGCTGCGGCAGCCCGGCGGCGATCCGCTGCTGCACATGGCGCTAGACCGGCTGCAACGCGCCGACACGGAGCGGCTCGGGATGGCGGTTCTGTCCGCCTTCATCCAATACGACACGCAGCGCGCGACGGGCGACCAGGCCAACGAGTATGCGCGGGCCAACGCCCCGGCGCGGCACCAGGCCATCCTGCGCTGGAAGCAGGACTTCACGGAGGAACAGGCCTTCGCCGACCTGCGGCGGGAATACCTGGGCACCTACCTGAACAACGCGCAGGACCATCGCGGCCTGTTGGCGCTGGCCCGCTACGCTCCGCCTGCCGACGCCGTGGCCATGGTCCGGCGCTTCCTGCGCGACCACGGCAAGCGCAACAACCAGTGCCGCTCGCTGCTCGAGGCGTTGGCGGCCAACCCGGTCCCCGCGGTGCTGCAACTGATCCTGGCCACCTCGCAACGGCACAAGCAGCCCGGCACCCGCAACTTCGCCAGCGAACTGGCGGCGGCCCTAGCGGAGGAGCGGGGCTGGACGGCGGCCGAGCTCGCCGACCGTACGATTCCGTCTGCGGGGCTGGACGATGACGGCGTGCTGGACCTGCCGATCGGCGACCGCGTGTTCCGGGCCCGGCTGGTGGTGACGAAGGGCGGCCTGGCGCTGGCGACCGAGAACCCGGACGGCAAGCCGGTCGCCGCCCTGCCCAGCCCCACCGACCCGGCCGGCGCCGAGGACGCCAAGACCGCCAAGAAGGCCCTCACCGCCGCCAGGAAGGAGCTGAAGCAGACCGTCGAATTGCAGACCGTGCGGCTGTACGAGGCGATGTGCGCGGCCCGGATCTGGCCGGTGGCCGACTTCCAGGCCTATCTGCTGCACCACCCCATCGTCGGTCCGCTGCTGCGCCGGGTGGTGTTGGCCGGGCACGATGCGGCAGGCGCGCCGGTCGGCAGCTTTCGTGCCCTGGAGGACGGCACCTTCACCGATGCCACGGACGGGGCGGTGACGCTCGACCGCTTCACTGGCATCGGCATCGCCCACCGCGCGACCCTGGGGCCGGACGCGGCGGCGGCCTGGGCCACCCATCTGGCCGATTACGAGGTCACGCCGCTGATCGAGCAACTGGACCGACCCTGGCTCGCCGCGTCGGAGGCGAAGGCCACGGCGATCACCGACCGGCTGGGCCACATGATCGACCACCTGGCGCTGCGCGGCGCCGCCACCGCCCTGAACTACAACCGCGGTTCGGTGCAGGATGGCGGCTGCTACTTCACGTACGAGAAGCATTTTGCCGAGTTGGGCCTGTCAGTGGTCGTCAACTTCACCGGCAGCTACATGGCGGAGGCCGGGCCGCGCGTGGGCGCGCTGCGGGAGCTATGCTTCGCGAAATCCCGGCCGGGTGGCCACATCTGGGGCAGTCCCGGCATCCCGCTCGGCCAGGTGCCGGCCGTGCTGCTGAGCGAGGCGTGGAACGATTACCACGCCCTGGCTGCCCGCGGCACCGGCTTCGACCCGGACTGGGAGAAGAAAGCGGAATGGTGACCGGCGACACGCTGCGCCCCGCCGCCGAGGCGTTGCACGCGGCCGAACTGGCCCGGCTGGCCGCCGCCGATAGCGGCCCCCGCCCACCCGGCTGGCGGGTTTCGGCCCGCGCGGTGCGCCGCTTCATCCTGGGCGACGCCGCCACCGCCGTGTCGCGCAAGTTTTACGGCGACGACGCGTTGGTGGACCGCTGCATCGTCAGCCTGATGGGCGAACAGGGGCTGATGCTGGTGGGCGAGCCCGGCACGGCGAAGTCCATGCTGTCCGAGCTGCTCACCGCCGCCACCACCGGGTCTACCGCGCTGCTGGTGCAGGGGTCGGCCGGCACCAGCGAGGACCACATCCGCTACGGCTGGAACTACGCCCTGCTGATCGCGGAGGGGCCGAGCGAGCGGGCGCTGGTGCCCTCACCCGTGCTGTCCGCCATGCGCGCCGGTGCCGTGGTGCGTATCGAGGAGCTGACGCGTTGCCCGCCGGAGATCCAGGACGGCCTGATCTCCACCCTGTCGGAGAAGATGATCGCGATCCCGGAACTGGGCGCCGACGCGGTGGTGCGCGCCGCCCCCGGTTTCAACGTGATCGCCACCGCCAACCTGCGCGACCGCGGCGTGAACGAGATGTCCAGCGCGCTGAAGCGCCGGTTCAACTTCGAGACCGTGCACCCCATCAACGACCCTGCCTTCGAGCGCGAGCTGATCGGCAAGCGCTTGGCCGACCGGCTGGCCCCGGCGGGGCTGTCCGCCGACATGCCGCCCGCCACGCTGGACATCCTGGTCGCCACCTTCCACGAGCTGCGCACCGGGCGCACGGCCGAGGGCGTGGCGCTGGCCAAGCCGGAGGCCGTGATGTCCACGGCGGAGGCGGTGAACGTGGCGCATGCGGCGGCGCTGGAAGCTGCCTACCTGGATGGCGGCGCCGTGACGGGGGCGCACATCGCGCGTCAGATCCAGGGGGTGGTGCTGAAGGACGACCGGGAGGATGGGCGCAAGTTCAAGTCCTACATCGACCACGTGGTGAAGGACCGTGCCCGCGGTGGCGGCGCCTGGCGCTCCTTCTACGACGCCGCGCGGGCCTTGCGGCTGACCTGAGCCGTGGACGCAGCCGCCGACCGCGCCAGCCTGGACGCCTATGGACGCCGCCTGGTGGAGGGGGCGGGCGGGTTGGTGTTCTTCCCGATCCGTCACCACAGCCCGGCCTGCGCCCTGCATCTGGCCCGCGCCCTGGCGGAGCTGCGCCCCCGTGCCGTGCTGGTGGAGATGCCGGCCGATTTCACCCCGCTGCTGCCGCTGATCCTCGACCCCGCGACCCGCGCGCCCGTCGCCGTGGTCGCGGTGGCGGAGCAACCCGGCGAGCGTCCCGCGGTGCTCGGCTACTGGCCGCTCTCCGCGACGGCGCCGGAGTTCGTGGCCTTGCGGATGGCGGCCGGCCAGGGTGCCCGGCTGGTGCTAGGCGACCTGCCCACCACCGCCCGCCTGGCCCGGCGCGCCGCCGAACCGGAGCCGGTGATCCTGACCGGCGAGCAACCGCTCGCCTATTCCGACTATGCGCGCGGGCTGGTGGCGCGGGTGGGCGCCCGCGACTTCAACGAGGCGTGGGACCGGCTGTTCGAAGCCCGCGCTGCAGAGACGGATTGGCGCGGCTTCTTCCGCGACGTCGGCGCCCACTGCCTGCTTTCCCGTCGTACCGCCACCGCTGAGGTCATGGCCGCCGACGGCACGCTGGCGCGGGAGGCATTCATGCGCGCCGCCTTGGTCGATGCGGCGGCAACGCCCGGCACCGGCCCGGTTGCCGTGGTCACCGGCGGCTTCCACACGCCGGCCTTGCTGGACGCGGTGGCGGAGCTGCCCGTGCCGGCGACCGCACCCTCCCGGGCCTACCTGGTGCGCTACGGCCACGCCAACCTGGACCGCATCAACGGCTACGGCGCCGGCATGCCCAGCCCGCGCTACTACGAGCGCCTGCACGACGCCGTCCTGGCCGGCCAGGCGGACCCGTTCGCCTCGGTGGCGACGGACGTGCTGCTGGGCCTCGGCGACCGCCTGCGCCGTGAGGACCCCGGGTTCGCACCCCCCTTCCCCGCCCTGGCCGCCGCCGTGGCGCAGGCGCGCGGGCTGGCCGAGCTGCGCGGGTTGGCCGGGCCTGGCCGGTCGGAGATCCTGGACGCCGCCCGCTCGTGCTTCCTGAAGGGCGAGGACCCGCGTTTCGGCTCGCCGCTGATGGACATGCTGCACCGCGAGCTGACCGGCGAGGCGATCGGCGACGTGCCGCGCGGCGCCGGGTCCCCGCCGCTGGTGGAGGCGGTGCGGGTACGCAGCCGGGCGCTGGGGTTCAAGGTGGAGGATGGGCAGGAACGGCGGCGCGAGCTGGACATCCACCGCAACACCCGCCACCGCGCCGCCAGCCGCTTCCTGCACGCGATGAGCCTGCTGGAGACCGGCTTCGCCCGCCGTATCCAGGGCCCGGACTGGGGCAACCGCGTCGGCACGGGCGTGCTGTTCGAAGTCTGGACCTATGCCTGGTCCCCGCTGGTGGAGGGCCGGCTGGTCACGCTGTCCATCGAGGGCGACACGATCGAGCGCGTCGCCACGGGGCTGCTGATGCAACGTGCGGCGGCGTTGCGGGAAGCCGGGGACGGAAACGACGCGGAGGCGGCGTCCCGCCTGCTGCTGGCGGCGGCGCAGGCCGGGGTCGCCGCGGCGCACGGCCCATTGCTGGCGCTGCTGGCCGACGCCGTGGCCGCCGACCCGGCGTTCGCCCGCGTGGTGCGCTGCCTGGGCACGCTGGACGGGCTGTGGCGGGGCCGGCAGGTGCTGGGGCTGACGGGTGCGCCCGAGTTGCAGACGCTGCGCGCTACCTGCTTCCGCCGCGCGATCGACCTGATGCCCAGCCTGGCCGACGCCGCCCCCGACCGCGCCGGCCAGGCGGCTTCGGCCCTGGCCGACCTGCACCATGCGCTGGAAACGGCGACGGACGGCACGCTCGACCGCGCGCTGTTCGACGAAGGTGTGGCCGCGTTGCTGGCCGGAACCCTGCCGCCCGTGGTCGCGGGGGCGGTCTCCACCCTGGCCTTCCTCGCAGCCCGGCTCCCCGCGGCAGATCTGGCGGCCTGCATCTGCGGCGCCCTGGCCGGGGCCGCAGCCGACCCGGCGGACCGTGCCGCGCCGCTCGCCGGGCTGATGGCGGTGCAACCCGCCTTGCTGCGCCGCTGCGAAGCCTTGCTGACCGGGCTCGACGATGCGTTCGAGCACATGGCGGAAGAGTCGTTCATCGCCGTGCTACCGCATCTCCGACTGGCCCTGGCGGCGCTGGACCCGCACGAGACGGACGACCTGGCCGAGCGCGTCGCCACGCTGCGCGGCCTGGCCGCACCCCTGCCCCTGCCCGCCGGCGACATCCCCGAGGCGGAGATGCTGGCCAACACCGCCCGGGCGCTGGCATTGTCCCGCCTGCTGGCTGAGGACGGGCTGGCCGACTGGGCGGCGGCGTGACGGACACCTCGCGCAGCCCCCGGCGCTGGCGTCTGGCACTCGGCGCCTATGCCGATCGCTCGTTGGGCGACTGCCTGGGCGACGGCGATGCGCGGATCGACGCGGCGCTGGACCACGTCTACGGCGAGGCCTACCGCCAGCGCGGTATACGCCGTGGCCTCAAGAAACCAGCTAAGGGCGGCACCGAGGCCTCCCGCCTGAGCGTGCCGGACTGGCTGGGCGAGATGCGGACGCTGTTCCCCCGCAGCGTGTTCGACGTGGTCCAGAGCCACGCCATCGCGCGCTTCGGCCTGACCGAGATCCTCGGCGACAAACAGGCGTTGGCGGAGCTGGACCCGAACCCGGCGCTGCTGGCCGCGCTGCTGGCGTTCAAGGGCCGCGCCGACCCGCTGCTCGCCGCCAAGATCCGGGAGGTTGCGCGCCGGGTGGTGGAGCAGCTGACCACGCGCCTGCGCACCGCGCTCAGCCGCGCCCTGTCCGGCGCCCGCCGGCCCGGCGCCACCACCAGCCGCCGCTCCGGCGCGCGCGACATCGCCTGGGCGGAGACGATCCGCAGGAACCTGAAGCACTACGACCCGGGGCGGCAGGTGCTGATCGCCGAGCGGCTGCGCTTCTACGGCCATGTCCGCCGGCACCTGCCGTGGACGATCGTGATGTGCATCGACCAATCCGGCTCGATGGCGCCGTCGGTGATCTACGCCGCCGTGATGGCCGCAATCCTCGGCGGCCTGCCGGCGGTGACGGTGAAGCTGGTCGTGTTCGACACCGCCGTGGTGGATCTGTCCGACCGGGTCGGCGACCCCGTGGACGTGCTGATGTCCGTGCAGCTCGGCGGCGGCACCGATATCGGCCGCGCCCTGGCCTACTGCGAGGCCAAGCACGTGGTGCAGCCGGAGCGCACCATCATGGTGCTGGTGAGCGACTTCTGCGAGGGCGCGGCACCCGGCCTGTTGATCGCCACCGTGCGGCGGCTGGCCGGGGCGCGGGTGACGCTGCTGGGCCTGGCCGCGCTGGATGACGCGGCGCGGCCAGATTACGACCGGGGAATGGCGGAACAGCTCGCCACCGCGGGCATGCACGTCGCCGCCCTCACCCCCGAGCATTTCGCCACCTGGGTCGCCGCCCGCATCCGATGAGCTTCGATCCCGCCGGGCTCACGGATGCCGCGCTGGAGGCCGCGTCCTCCAAGGGCCTGCTGCGGCGGGCCGGGCGCGACCGCGACGCCGGCCTGGTCACGGCGGTCGCGGCCGACGCGGATGGCACCGTGCTGACGGTGGACGGCGAGACGGTGCGCGTCGGCGCGGGCGGGCTAGCGGGCGCGCGCTGCAGCTGCCCCGCACCCGGCCTGTGCCGACATATCCTGGCCGGGCTGCTCGTGTTGCGGGACGCGCCAGCCGCCGAGGCGGGGCCCGCGGCCGATGCCGTGGCGGAGATCGTGGCGCTCGATGCGGCGGCCCTGGTGGGGGCGTTCGGACGTCCGGCGCTCAAGCGGGCGGAGGCGATCCTGGCCGCGGCGCCCGATGGCGGCGTCACCGTCACGGGCGGCACGGTGCAGATCGCGGGCCATCCCGCCGTGCACTACGTGCCGGGGAGCGGGCCGTCCGGGATGCTGTCCAAGACCGGGGACGCCGCTGAGACCAAGGCATTGCACGCCGCCGCCCTGTTGGCGATCCGGCGCCGCGCGGCGGGCGAAGCGGTTGCGCGCACGGGCGAGGACGCCCCGGCGCCCGCCCGCAGCCGGGAGCCCGCGTTCCTGAACGATGTCGCGGATGCCCTGCGCGAGGCGGCTCGATTCGCCTTGACCAGCGCGCCCCTCGCTGTCGAGGAGCGGCTGCTGGACCTGGCCGTGTCATCCCGCGCCGACGCCTTGCCGAAGCTGGCCGCCGCCTTGCGGACCGTGGCGGCGGCCATGATGGACCGCCGCACCCGCGCGCTCGATTTCGACCCGGCGGACGCCCTCGCGGCCATCGCCCGCGGCTACGCGCTGGCAGGTGCCTTGCGCGGCACCGACGATCCCGGACTGCGCGGCCAGACCCGGGAGACGTACGAGACAGTAGCGACGCTGGATGCGGTCGGCTGCGGCGTCCGCCTCTGGCAGTCCGAGACGGGCGCGCGCGGCGCCACCGCATACCTCCTGGCGCCGGGAGCGGGTGGTGGCCCGCGCTGGCTGACCGTGACCCTGGCCCGCGCCGCCGGGCAGGACTCGGCCTTCCAGCCAGAGCACGCAGTGCGGCACAAGGCGGTGTGGGGCCAAACGCTGGACCGCCTCGGCCGGGGCGCGGTCCGGTTGGACGATGCCCGCATCAGCCCCGACGGCCGCGTGGCACCCGGCTCCGGTACCCGGGCCACGCTGCGGGATACAACCTGGCCCCAGGCACTGGCGGCGCTTCCCGGCACGATTTTGACGAACTGGTCCGCGATTGCGGCGCAGGTGTTACCCGCGTTCAGGCCCAGCCTACGCCAGGCACCCGGGCAAGTCCGGCCGGTGCTGCTCGACCCGCGCTCGGTGGGTGCTTTGCAGTTCGACGCTGTCACCCAGACGGCCTGGCTGCCGGTCGAGGACCAGGACGGTGCCTGGCTCAGCCTTGCGATCGAGAACGGCCCGCAGACCGACGCGCACCTCGCCGGGCTGGAGGGGCTGTCGGCAGGTCCAGCCCCGCTGATCGTCGCGTTGGCACGGGTCGAAGCGGATCGTTTGGTGCTGTCGCCGATGGCCCTGGTCAGGGCGGGCATGCTGACCCACCTGGATGTCCCGCTGCAGCCGGCCCCAGCCCCGGCCACCAAGCCGGGCGAGAGCGTCATGGAGCGCCTGAGCCGCATCCTAACCGCTCGTATGGCCTCCCGCCGGACCGGAGCGGAGGCACCTCGATTCACCCCGCTCGCGCCGTCGCGGTACAACACCGCCCGGATCCTGGCTGAAGCAGTGGATGCGACCCTGGCCTTGGCCGAGCTCGGCGGTCGCATGGAGGACCTCGATCGGCTGACCCGGCTCCGTGGCCTGGCGAAACGGCTGGATGCCGCCGGTCTCGCCGTGCTCGGCACGCCTCTGGCACGCCTGGCCTACGCATCCGCCACGGATCGGCCGCACCACCTGTTAGTTTTCACCTACGCCCTGGCGTGCTTCCAACAGCTGTCACCGGCCTTGCCGTTGGTTACCCGTATCGCTTGAGCGTCCACGGCCGCCGTCAAGTCTGCTCCGGGTCGAGCAGGTGAAACTGGCGACGCGCCCCGCCCCATTCGTATCGCGCACCGCATGCCGGGCAGATTGCATGGAGGCGCCGTACCATCCGGCGCAGTCGCACCGTCGGGTGCACCGCTTGTGCCGGGCCCCACGCGGCATCGGCGAGCTCCAGCGCGTCCGGGGAAAGACTGCTGCCACACACGGCACAGGGTGCGGCGGCCAAGGCGGCGAGCTTGCGGCGCCGGGTAATTGCCTGGTCGACCGCCAGGATCGGGAGCAGGATCGGCAAGGCCACCAGCAACGCCATCAGCGCCGCGACCACCAGAAGACATGTGGCCGGTCCTTTCAAACCGGCGACGATCCGTTTCAGCCTCAGACCGCGCATGCGCCTGGCACGATACACAACGCTCCGGCGCCGTGCTACCGGGCACGGTTCGTGTGCAGCGTAACGGAGGAGGAGCCCTCGATGCCAGTAAAGCGGACCATCCTGATGGGAGCCGCCGGATTGGGTGTCGGCGTCGTCATGCTGGCGTTGGGGTTCGGGCCTGGCGGCAACACGGGCCACAGCAATGCGGCCGTGTCACCGGCAAACCTCGACATCGAGAAGCATAACGCCTTCGTCAGAGCCAATGACGAGGTGATCGGCGTGCTCGATACAGTGTGGGAAAGCGGTGCGCTGCATCCGAAGCCACTGCCACCCGGTCAGGATTGGACGCCTGACCAGGGGCAGCTTCCCGCATTGCGCGCAGGCAGTTTCGCGCTCGCCCGGGACAAGTTCCACGCCGCTGCCACCCTGCCCGGCTCCGCCCCCACGCTGGAGGCCGCGGCCAAGCCGCTGATCGCGGCGCTCGACGCCGTGGCACCCACCGAGAGCGAGCTGCAAGCCTACGTGGACAGCCGCGGCTACGCGGAGGACCACGGTCGCAAGGGCCAACAGCTCACGGCGGTTTTCATCCCCCAGGCCCAGGCGGTGGATACCGCCGAACCTGCCATGCGCGACGCGATCGACGCCGACAACACGGCGAGGGACCGGGCTCTGTTGGTCAAGCTGCCCACATCGTCACGCGAACACGCCGCCTTGCAGGCCAGTCTCGACAGCCGAGAGGCCTACCGCGCCCTCGTCCATGCCGGGCCGGCGGAGCATCGGGACTACACGGCGTTCACCGCCGCGCTGCAGACGCTCGAGACGGACGCTGCGACAGTGCGGACGAGCGCCGAGCAGGGTGCATCCGACGTCTACAAGCAAGCCTACCGGTCGTTCTCCTCGACCATGGATACGCTGGTAGGGCAGGGCCGCCACTTGGTGGAGGTTGCCCAGGCCGGCGGCAACAGCCGGATCGAAGTGATTAAGTTCGTCCGCGTCTACAACGCCGGGGTCGCCGAGATGAACAGCTTCCATCTTCACGCACCGTAACGGCGGACGGCTCAGGCTTGCGGCAAGTCCACGCGGAAGGCGGTGCCCTTGACTCCGGGCAGCAACGTCACCTGGCCGCCTGCCCCCGCCACCAGGGCGCGCACGATCGGCAGGCCGAGCCCCGTGCCGCCCCGGTCGCGTACGGTGGTGAAGAACGGCTCGAACACGTCCGCGCGGTAGTCGGCCGGGATGCCCGGGCCCTCATCCGCGACGATGATGTGCAACCACGGCGCCGCGGCCTGGACCGAGATGCGCACCGCAGCACCCGGCGCATGGGTGGCGGCGTTGTCCAACAGGCTGGTCAGCACCGCATCCAACGCGTCCGGCCCGATCGCCGCCTGACCATCGCCCTCGCACGCCACGACCATCCCGCTTGCCTGGAAGCGACTGGCCGCCTGGAGGACGGTGGCGGCCACTGCGATGCCGGGCCTGTCCTGTGGCGTGGCTCCCGCGATATCGGCGCGCGCCAACGCCACCAGGCGGCGCACCAGGCGATCCAGCCGGTCTGCGCCCTCGCCCACCAGCCGCAGCAGCCGGGCGCGCTCGGCGGGGGCCAGGGTGTCGGCATGGTCCTCCAGCAGCTCGCCCGCGCCGCGAATGGCGGCCAGCGGGGTCTTGAACTCGTGCGACACGCCGGCCGCCAGTCCGGCCACGGTGCCCGCTCGCCGGGCCAAGGTGTCCGCCATCCGGGTCAGCGCCACGGATAGGGCGGCGACCTCCCGCGTGCCGGGCTGGGGCAGCGGCGCCATGCTGCCACCGGCGGCGACGATGCCGGCCTGGGCGACCACCTGCGCCAACGGCCACGTGACCAGGCGGGAGATCGCCGCCGCCAGACCGATGCCACCCGCCAGCAGCAGCACGAGCAGCCCCGCAAGCGGCCCGCGCTTGCCCCACAGCGCGCTGCCCAGCGTGTTGGGCGTGCGCGACAGCACCACGGCGCCCAGCACGCCACCCGCCTCGTCGGTGACGGGCAGGGCCACGAACACGCGCAGCCCGGCCACCCGGCTGATGCCGCCGGGCACGCTGCGGGCCGGCTCCCGCCGGTGCATGCCGGTAGCGACCGGGGCGCCTGCCAGGACGGCGGCGACCTCCGGCCAGGCCGCCAGGCTGTGGCCATCGTCGCTGCCCGTGCTGGCGACGATCACGCCCGCTTGGTCGGTGATGCGCAGACTGGACAGGGTCACGCCTTGTGCGTCGCGCAATACGGGCGCCAGGGCGGTGCCGGCCGCCTGCACCGCAACATCCGCCGGCGGCCCCGGCGCGTCATCGGGCTGGGGTGGGAGCACGGGGTCGTCGGCCAGATCCAGCCCCGGGCGCCGCGCTAGGTGCAGCGCGGCTTCGGTCGGTGCCGCCGGACCGGCCGCGGATTGGGAGACGGGGGCCGTGCGCAGTCGCTCCCGCATGTCCCCGGCCAGCACGGCGGCTTGTGCCACCAGCTCCGACTCGGTCTGCCGCACCAGGGCGCTCTCGTAGACACGCAGGGCCCACAGCCCGCCCACGGGCAGCGCCAGCACGGCCAGGTTGCTTAGCAGTAGCACGGTCCGCAGCCGGGGCGCGTGCCTCACTCGCACGGCCCCAACCGGTAGCCGAAGCCGGGCAGCGTCTCGATCGGGGCGGCGCCCAGGGTGGCGAACTTGGCGCGCACGCCGCGCACGTGGCTGTCCACCGTGCGGTCGCTCACCACCCGGTCGGTGGCGTAGGCGCGGTCCATCAGCTCGTCGCGGGAGAACACCCGGCCCGGGCGGGCCAACAGCGCCCGCAGCAGCCCCAATTCGGTGGCGGTCAGGGCAACCTCCGTCCCGTCCCAGGTGACCCGCAGCGCGTCCTCGTCCAGCGCCAGCTTACCGTGCCGTCGGACCGACGAGGCGGGGGGTGCCGGTGCACTGACCCGGCGCAACACGGCGCGAACCCGGGCCACCAGCTCCCGCGGGCTGAACGGCTTGGCCAGGTAGTCGTCGCCGCCGACCTCCAGCCCCACGACGCGGTCCACCTCCTCGTCGCGCGACGACAGGAACAGGATCGGCACCGGGCTGGTGCGGCGCAGCGCCCGGCACACGTCGATGCCGTCCAGGCCGGGCATGGTCACGTCCAGCACCAGCAGGTCCGCCCCGTCAGCGGCAAAGCGGTCGAGCGCCGCCTGTCCATCGGCGGCCTCCACGG
Source organism: uncultured Acetobacteraceae bacterium (assembly GCA_964244585.1). GTDB lineage: Bacteria > Pseudomonadota > Alphaproteobacteria > Acetobacterales > Acetobacteraceae > LMUY01. The sequence goes on from CAXTJM010000020.1 coordinate 39,836, forward strand.
TGGCGAAGCCCGCCCGGTCCAGGGCGAAGCGCACCACCTCGCGGATGGCTGGGTCATCGTCGACGATCAGGATGCGGGGCGTGGTCACGGGCGCCAATTTGCACGCGATCTGCACGCGAACGCCACCGGGCCTGCATGGCCGGCGCATAGCGGCTGCACCCGTCAGGCCCATCAAGCGGGCTCCACGACCGGAGCTGCGCAGCATGAGCGACCTTCCCACCGCCCCGTCCCGGCTCGACTGGCTGGCCTCGCCGATGACCAAGTTGGGCCTGATCCTGCTGTTGACGCTGCTGCTGCAGATCCCGTTGCTGGCAGTATCGAGCCTGATCGGCGAGCGGCAGGACCGGCAGGATGAGGTGACCACCGCGATCGGCCGCAGTTGGGGGCCGCCGCAGACGGTCACGGCCGCCACGTTGGCGATCCCGTATGACTGGACCGAGCCGGCCACCACCCTGGCGCCCGCGCAACGTCACCGCGGCTGGGTGCAGGTGCCGCCGCACGATGCCACGATCCACGCGCAGCTTGCCCCGGAAACCCGCCGCCGCGGCCTGTTCCGCGCCACGGTCTACACCGGCACCGTGCAGATGGAGGGCACACTGGCGGTGCCGGCGATCGAGCTGAAGGACATGCCGGGCGCCATGCTGCTGTGGAGCGAGGCGGTGATCGCCGTGGGGGCGTCAGACCTGCGCGGGCAGCCCGCCGGCGGCACGATGAGCGTGGGTGGCCGCGCGCTGCCGCTGTCCGTCGCCAGCAGCGGCGATGTTTGCGGCAGTGCCGCTACCGTCTCCGCCGGGCTGACCGGACCGCCGGCGCCCGGCACCACCATCGCGTTCGCGACCCGGCTGTCGTTGCGCGGCACGCAGTCCTTCGCGGTCGCCCCCTGGGGCAGCCGGACCGACCTCACGGTGGAGGCGCCCTGGCAGACCCCGAGCTTCAACGGCGCCGCCCTGCCGTTGTCCTACGAGATCGGCCACGCCGGCTTCCATGCCGATTGGCAGATCGACGGCGATGCCATGGCCAGCACCTGGCGCACTGGCCCCGCGCCGCTGCCGACCTGCTCCATCGCCGGAAGCGAGTCGGACGTCAGCGTGGACCTGCTGGAAGCGGTGCCGACCTACCTGATGGTCACCCGGGCGGCGAAATACGGCACGCTGTTCCTGGTGCTGTGCTTCCTGACCTATTTCCTGATCGAGCAAGGGGCGGCGCTGCGCATCCACCTGGCACAGTACGGGCTGCTCGGCCTCTCGGTGGCGCTTTTTCCGCTGTTGCTGCTGGCGGTGGCGGAGCCGCTGGGCTTCACCCTGGCCTACGGCCTCAGCACGGCGGCAGTGATGGCACAGGCGTCGCTCTACACTCTGTCCGTGACGGGCCGTGCCCGCCCGGCGTTGTTGTTCGCCGGGGTGTTGGGGACACTGTTCGCGGTGCTGTTCGTGATCCTGCGGCTGGAGACCTACGCCCTGCTCACCGGCACGGTCGTGCTGTTCCTGGTGCTGTCCGTGATCATGGCCACCACGCGGCGCCTGGACTGGAGCGGACGGCGCGTGTGACCGGCGCGTGTGACCGGACGAGGGGGGGGAGAACCCAGCGTTTCTTCCTCACTCGTCAAACTCCCAGCTTTTGGCGATCATCACGCATGCCGCAGCACCACCGCCCCGAGACCCACCCGCCGAGCCGCGTCGCCGATCATGGCTGGGATGCCCGGGTGACGGCGTTGCGGCAGGAGAAGCCGGCCAACTGGGCTATGGCGGGCGCGCTGTTCGCGATGGTGGCCGCGACGATGGGCTGGCTCGCCGTGCTGGTCCCAACGAGTGGGACCGTGCGCGGCAGCCCGGTGTTCTGGCTGCTCTGCCTCCCGCTCATGGGGTGGACCCAGGCGCTGCTGCGGTTCCGGCCCTGGGCGGTGAACGCGGTGTGGATCGCGTTGCTGCTGGCGCCATCCCTGTCGCTGGCCGCACTGGTGCTGGCGCAGCACATGCGGGACGCGGACCCGCTGGTCGATCCGTCCAGCCGGCTGGATACCCCTCTGGCGATGGTGGTGATCCTGGCGATCACGCTGCTGCTGTCGGCCGCGGGCGGGGTCGCGCTGCGCTCGTCCAGCCTGCCCGGCGGACGGCTTCCCGTTCGCTACCTGCCGCCCGGCACGGTCCCGCCCGGAATGCCTGCTCCGCTGTCCAACGAACTGCTCAGCGCGGTGAAGCTCGCCTCGCTGGCGTTCAGCGGCGTGCTCATCAACGGTTCGATGTTTGCGATCACGGCGACCATGGCGGACGCGGACGATGGGCGGGACGCGCTCCACGCCTACTGGCCGCTGGCCATTCCGCTGCCCCTGATCATGCTGACCGCGATCCTGGTGTTTCGCGGGATCTGGGTCCTGGTGCGGCGTCGGGATGCGATACCGGCGGAACTGCGCGTCGGCCTTCCTCTCGGCGCCGGCGGCTGCGTGCTGATGCTCGTTCTGCTCTGGGTGTGGCCGCAGCCCATCCTCGTCAAAGAGGCTTTCAGCGTCGTCATGGCGCCCCTGGCGCTGGCCGCCGCCCTCTGCACCCGGTGGTCGCTCAGGCTCATGCGCGGGGCGATGCAGCCGTAGCGCGGCTTGCAGCCTTGTGGCGTTGGCTTCATTTTGCGGCGCAAATCGAGCCGGAGACCACTGACATGCGGATGCAGCTAGCGATCGTGACGGGACTTATCGCGTCGGCGTGGCTCGGCACTGCCGCCCATGCGCAGACGCTGCATCAGAAGCAAGTCATGACCGAGCAGCAGCAGAAGCTGGATATGACCGTCACCGGCCCGCAGACGGTCAACGGCAATTGCGGCACCAGCGTCGCGGCGAGGTTCGACTGGCACAGCTTCGTGGCCGCCGATGCACTGGAGAAGAGCGTGCCGGGTACCGAAGGGCCGGCCGCGTGGTGCGCCCGCCCGCTGGATGCCATCGCCCGCATGTGCGGCCCCGATGCGGGTACCGGGCAGGCGGCGAACAAGTCGGCGATCTCGGCCAAGATCAAGGGGTACGTCTGCTCGTACGCGCCGGGTCAGCCGCAGAGCCTCGACCTCGACCCGGCCGGCACGCTCACCTATCGCGGCGACTATGCCGCGACGGGCGCGGAGCCGTTCGTCACCAAGTGGCTCGGCGACCACCTGTAGCGCGCGTGCCGTAGGCCCGGGCTCGCGCGATCAGCCGCCGCGCAGCGACAGCCTCCAGCGCGGCAACGCCGAGCGCCACCGCGCCCATGACGCAAGCCGCCTGCATCGCGCCATCACTGCCATAGGCGTAGCCTTCGGCCAGCGTCGCCGCGCTCAATCCGAGCGCGCCCAAGGCCAGCAGGGCGGCGGCGGTCAGCAGCCCGGCCGGTGTGCGGGCTGGCCACCGCCTCGCTTGGCGCTGGCCCCAGGCGAACATGCCCACGACCACGGCGATGAACCCTGCCCCAACCGCCATGCCCACATTGACCGCATGCTCGAGCAGGGGTGGCGGCGTGTTGATGGCGATGACGGCGAATGCGCCGGACATCAGCAATGCGACCGGAATGAACGGCATCAGGAGGAAGAGCTGCGCCTTTACCAGGGCGCCATCCACGGGCGGCAAAGCATCATCTGGCCGTTCCCGCTCGCCCATGAAGGTGGCCGTGCCGGTGCCACCCGGCAGGCTGGAGCGGCGCAGGCAGGTCAGCCCTGCCGCGGACAGGGCGATCGTGACGGCTAACGCATCGGTGAGCCAACGCAGGCTGGCGTGCTCGGCGAAGGTGCCCGGCGGGTTGGCCCATAGCGCCAGCCACGCCAGTCCCACCAAACCCGGCCAGAGGAGCAGGGCAAGCCACAGCGTCAGCATTGTCCAGCGCGCATAGACCCGCGCCGGCGCACCCCAAAGGCCTACGAGCAGCACCATGATCCAGAACGCCGGGCTGGCGCGCGGATCGAGCCCGTCCACGAGCAGGAGGGTCCAGGCGAACAGCGCCCCCAGGGAGGCCAGCACCGCCAGCGTCATTGCCGCCTTCGCCGGTTTCTCCCAGGCCAGCGCGGCCCGGCGCTGCTTCCAGCGTGCCTTGCCGTTCGGGTTCGCCTCGTCGCGGTCGTCGCCGGTCACGGTTGGCGTTCCTTCGCGGCGTCGATCGCGTTGGCGATGCAGGCGCCGTACTCAGCCAGGCTGGGGCCTGTGGGTGCCGGGCCGCCGATGATCACCTGGCGGCTGCGGCGCCACACGCGCACATTGCCACGGCTGCCGTCGCTGACCGGCAGCTTCGCCCCGGCCGCGATGGTAAAGCTGGTGGTGACGCTGCCGGCTATGCCCGTCACGGCGGCATGGTCGACATCGGTCCAGGGCACGATCGGCGTGGCCAGCCCCGGGCAGGAGAAGCCCTTGGGAGTGACGATGAGGAAGGGCAGTGCCCAGCGGCGGAACCGCGCCATGAGGGCGGCCAGCAAGCCCATGCCGATCAGCAGGAAGACCAGTAGCAGCCCCCAAAGCACGGCATCGTACAGGCGATAGAAAACCAGCAATGGCAAGCCGACGATAGGGGCCGCAACGATCAGCACAGCCATCCCGCCGAGCAGCAGCAAGGGCCTTGCGGCTTCGTGGATAGCGAGTTTCCCGCTCACGCGCTCGGTTCCGAAGCGGCTACCCGGTGCAGGATGGGATCGGCTCTCGAACGTCACCCGGAAGGCGGCTGACGCCGCGAGGCCGCCGTGCCACAGGCCGAACGCCAGATGGCGCCGGGCCAGGGCGGCGGGAATCACGATGCAAGCGGGGCTGGCGATGGGTTCTCTCCGTCCAGGCTCACCCGGGCGTCTGCGGGCACGTCTATGTTCGGGGACGGTGACGGCTTTGCCAAGTTGCACCGCCTCGCCGAGGATGGGGCGTCGCAGCCGCCCGGATGGGCTGTACTGGAACGAAGGAGGCGGGATGGCGGTTTGGCGCATGCTGGCGGCGCTCGCCCTGGGTTGCTCGATCGCAACGCCGGGTCGCGCCGAGGACGGGGGCACGGTGGAGTTCCAGGGCCGGCGCTACCATGTTCCGTTGCAGGCGGAGCAGTTGTCCGACCCGGACCACGTCCAGCGGTTCGGTGCCGCCATGGAGGTCGAGCTTCCGACCGCGTTCTGGAACAGCCTGTATCATGACCCGGCAACTGCAACGGGTTGGCAACTGGAAGCGGGAGAGATGCCGCTTCGGCTGACCCTGCCGGACGACACCTACGTCTGGTCCTCCGGCCAGCCTGCCGGGCGCCCGCCGGTGCCGCAACCGCTCGGTTCGGACGGGGTGCAGCACGGGGTGCATGTATGGGAGGATACGACGTCCCGCGCGGCGTTCGGGCGGCTGCTGCTGACCTATAACGGACGGACGGATTTCTACGTCGTCTGCGACCGCCGCCAGATCTGGAACCAGCACGATTCGTGCGATCTCGTGTGGAACGATGCCGGCGTGCTTGCCGTGTTCCCGATCTATGGCAACCTCGTCGCCACTGCGCCCAGTGTCGTCGATGCGTTCGTGGCCGCAATCCGCCCAGCGGGGTCATCGGTTCCGTTGTGACCGTATTCCGTGGTCAGCCCGCCAGGGTCGTCGCGGGCATCGACGAGTTGTCTTCCGCCAGCAGCCGCGACATGGTCGCTAAGCAATGGAGAACGACCGAATGAAACGTGCTTGCCTCGCAGCCGTCCTCGCGATGTCCACCGTCCCGGCCTGGGCGCAGTCGAACGGCATGCAGGTCTATGGGCCAGGCGGCGCCAGCTGCGCGACCTACTTGCAGGACCGCACGCTACGCATCAACGCGGATGGCTGGATCCTCGGCTTCTGGACTGGGAGCAACAACGCGGGCGAGACGCACACCGTGGGCCACTCCACCGACAGCCGCGGGATCGTCGGCGAGGTCGCGCGAGTTTGCCACACTCAGCCCTCCGTGTCGTTGTTCGAGACCGAGAAGCAGGTGTTCGAGAAGATGAAGAGCGACGGACGGTAGGCCGGCTTCGGCCAGCTCATGGCCGGAGTGGATGCTCAGCGCCCCGCTCCCCCTCCTGCATCTGCGCGAGCAGCGCGCTGAGCGGCTCGGCCGCATCGACGATATCCGGCCGGGCATCGGCGCCTTGCAGCGCGATCGCCCGCCCGTCGCGTAGGACGGCCGACAGAGTGAAATCGTCGCCGCCCCTCGGATGGTGCAGGATACGGCCAGCGAACTCGGCGATGTCGGACAAGGCGGCGAGCTTGCGGCCGTTCAGCGCCAAGCTGTCTGCCCGGCCGTCCAGCACGAGTTCACGCCCGCCGGCGATCAGTGCGACCGCGGCATAGGAATACAAGGCCAAGCCCAAAATCGGCACCACGGCGCCGACGATCGCCCCCCGGTGCCGCGCCGCCAGGCCGTAGACCAGCACCGCCCCGGCGATGATCAGCATCGGCGTCAGCACGTAGCTCACCATGGCGATGTCCATCGACCACTGGGCGGGGTTGCGGGCGATGATGGCAGCACCCGGCGCCGCTCCCAACAGGAAGCTGGACGGCTCCCCCGCGTAGCCCTCTACTCCCGGGAACGGCGCCATGTGCCGGGCGGCGTAGTCCGCTGCGAGGGCCGACTGGCGGTGCCGCAGCAGCGCCTGCACCGCCAGGCCGGCGGCACAGCACAGGAACGGGGCGGCGACACCGGACACTGCAATGCGGATACCTGTGGTTTGCGACATCCGGCCCGGGGCTGGCACGGCCGACCCGGTAAGATTGAAAGGTGTCCTGTCGTGGGGCAGCGTCATGCGGCGAAATCCGTCGTCTGCGCCGTGCTATCGCACGCCATTCGGTCCGGCCAGTCCTCGCGTCCGGCGCGGCTGCGCGGTAAGCGAGGACAATGCCCTGTACGCGCGATCGCCCTGGGTGGGCAACCGTCATACGGCCTCTCGTGCTGCTTGCCGCCGCCCTGCTCGTCATGCTGGCCAGTCCCGATAGGGCGTTCCCGTATTCGCTGACGTTCTACTGCTTCTTCGACCAGGGCAGCGCCGCGCTGACCGACCGAGCGCGCGGGGTCGCCGCGGCGGCAGCCGAGCGATGGCAACGGCAGCGCGATGGGAATGACCATGGGTATCTCGATCCCGACGGACCGCCGCTGCCGGCCACCGACTCGCATCTGGACGTCTATGGCTACGCGCAGGATGCGGCGGGGGACAACGATGCGCTCAGCCGGCAGCGCGCCGAGGCCGTCGCCGCCGAACTGCGCCGCCGCGGCGTGCCCGCCGCCCGCATCTCTGCAATCGGCATGGCGGCGCGGGAGCCACTGGTGCCGAACAGCCCGCTCGACCCGCAGAACCGCCGCGCCTGGATCGTGTTCCGCTGACGCGGTCCGAACCGCTCGTCCGGTCCGACACCACGGCCTGGCGGTCAAGCAGGGCAGCAAACCACCGATGGCGCGGCCAGCGCGTGTCAACCTCGCTATTCGCCCGGCCGTCGTTGGGCGCGAGGCTGGCCCGAGCGCCGGCCCTGGTGCTTGGCCGTCTTCGCTGGCGCACCCCCGCCCTTTGTGGCGCCAGGATAGAACCCCCGGACAAAGCCGGCCCCGATGTAGACCAGAAGGGCGAGCGGCAGCAGGTCGACCGCCGCAATTGAAAGGTTCGGACTCAGCTCTGCCGACGCGCCCACCCCGAGCGCGAGCGTGATGCCGAATGCCACGAAGCGTGACCAGCGGTGCAAGCGGAACAGCCATCGCCGCGGCGTTGGGCCAGCCAGCACTCCGAACACGATGGCCAAAAGACTGAACGCGATAGAGACATCCGCCGCACCGCCAATCTTACCGGCAACCTGGACCAATCGCTCGATCGGGGTCAGCGGCACTCCATCGGGCAGAGCATTGAGGAAGCCACCCCTCGGGTGCAAGCGCTGCAACGCCGCGTCCACACGGTTGATGTCGCCGGGCACGTGATCCGGCTGCGCCATCCAGGTTGTCCCCCAGATACCAACCAAGAGGAACACCGCCGGTGCCATGCAGCGCCGCCAGATCGGTTGCGTCATGTGGTTAGCCGCCTTCGATTCGCGCATCTTCCCTTCCCGGTTCGGCGGCCGCAGTCACGCCTCGGCAATCCCCGGCCTGACGAGGATGGTCCGCTCGTCGCGAAGCAGCGCCTGGAGCCCGTGCCGTTCCACACCGTAGGACCTGGACCTCCTGCCCGACACCCGTATCGTGATATCCGAATCAACCCCGGGTAGGGCGTTGATCTGATCTTGCAGATCCAGGCGGCGTAGCCACACGCGCGCCGACAGCACGCGTGGGCCCGGCGTCACCGGCACCACAAATGCCATTCCGGTGCGGAGCTGCCCGACACGAACTCCGTCGATATAAACGTCCATGCGGGAGAAACCGAGCGGCTCGTGCGCGAACGCGACACGTAGCCTGGCCAGCTCAGCTTGTGGCGGCGCCGATGCGTGCCGGCGCTCGACGGCGTCCAAGGGGCGGAAGGGGATATCCGGTGGAAGCCGCCTGCTCAACAGCCCCGACAGGATGAATGCCGCGCACCCCGCCGCCATGACGATCAGGCACAGCCCGCGCCGCTCCCAGCCGCCCCACTGCCAAGCGGCATCGGCAGCCAAACTGCCGAAGATGACGGCGAGGCCGCATGGCGGGTGGAGTCCAGCGGTTGAACGGAGGCGGCATCATCACCGGGGCGTTCCCGCAGGATCGCGCAGTAACCGGCGCCGCTGGTAGTACCAGGCAACCGACGCGGCGAGCGAGAATACCCCGAACCCGATACCGAGGATGAGAAAGAGCATGGCGACGATCGTGTCGGCACCTGGCACGACACCGCCCAGGTTGCGCTTGATGAGCAGCATCGAGTCGTCCGTCACCGGCGCGCCGCTTTGCCTGAGTTCGGCCAGCATCCAACCGGGGACGCCGCGTTCGAGTGCGCCCTCCCGTTCAGGACCGAGGCGCAATCCGCTCCAGCGATTACGTGATCCATACCCTGGAGGCGGCGCAATGGGCCGTGGCACCACGGACAGCTTCGAGGCAGCGGTGATCCTAGCCGTGGATTTGGCCGACGACGCGGAGACCGTCGGCGCCGTCACCGGACAGCTCGCCGGCGCGCTGTACGGATGCGCGCTATTCCCGAGCGTTGGTTGGCGAGGCTGGCCTGGCGGGATCGCATCGTAACCGCGGCAGACGCCCTGCTGTCGCCCGGATCCGCATGATCCAGGGCGGGTGATTGATGCACCGTGCTTCAGGCGGACAGCTAGCTAGGGTTCCGTGGAGAAACGGCGAATGGATCTTGCTCCAGCCAAGTCAACGACTCCCGCATGTTGCGGCGGGCAGCGGTATCGAAGTGCAGGTGAAAGCGGTCGCTCCAAAAACAGCCGGCGACGCTCGAGCATCGTGCGGAGGAAGCGCGTCCGCCCGACACGGAACGGCAGCAAGCCGTGCACCGGGACAAATTCGGCGGCGACGCCGCGTTCGTAGGCCGCGAAGGTAGGGTGGTCTGCCCCGAGCACGGCCATATCGAGATCGAGGAAAAGTGCCGCATCGGCTTTGAGCGCAGCAGGTAAAGTGGCTGGCACCGCGTGATCGGCCGTGGCACGTACCAGGATTTCCGCCTGACCCAGCAGGGCGGGTTCGGCCAGTCCGTTCAGTTCGACCCGGAGCAGCGCAGCACTACGGGCCTCATTGTCGGTTGCCGCCGGGTCATAGATCGCGTCGTGGTACCAGATCGCCAGTTCGACCGCGGCAGGGTGGACGATAGCGTCGCCCAGCTCCCTCCAGCCCGCCAGCATCGCGTCGACATGCGCTTGGTGTGATAGGCACGATGCGGCTCGGCGTAGCGGGCGCGTAAGCTGGTCAGGCGCGTGGCGACGGCGTCGAACATGGTAATCCAGCCTAGCGCGGGTCCAGATTGCCGTCACTGGGTTGATTCATGTCGCGGATCAAAGTCCGAACTGAACCAGGCTGACCAGGAAGCCAGGGCCCGGCGAAGCCGTGCCGCGACGTGGTTGATCATCGCGCCGTGGACGTGGCACCTGCAAGCCCAATCCGCCGCCGAGCGCGATCATCAGCATGCGCTCCGGAATGCGATGGAGGTGATGTCAACAATCAACGCCTACATCGTGTCAGCAATTTGTCCCACGCCCGTCACGCCTGACGAATATTGCGGGCCTAGATTTCGCTACCTATGGCGGCCTGAGTTCGATCGGCGTCCAAGCCATCGATTGGTGAAGAGTAATGCTGCCGTCCCGGGTGAGTTCGAGCCCTGCCAGGAAGGTCCCCGCCACCGCTACCCGGCATCGCAGCCCCCGCTCCGGCGCATCGCCCGGCACCTCGGGCAGGAACGCCGCCAAAGCCGCGCCCTCTTCGCCAATCAGCGGCAGCATGGCCCGGATCCGTGCGGCCGCGTTGGCTACACTCCAGAACGGCGGCCCCGGCACCCGGTAGAGCGCACCGGCCTCGGCCGGTAGCCGGATAGCAACCAAGCACGCCCGCAGCAGGGCGGTGATGTCGCCGGTCCGCTCAGCCCGCACGACCCCTGCCCCGTCCGCCTGCCCGCGCGTGAACACGTCACGGCCCAGCTGCTCCCTGCCCTCCAGCCAATCTGCCGCGCGAGAAATCTCCGCCCGGCCCAGCAGGTGTTTCCGCAGCCGTTCCGCCTCGTCGTGGGCGTCTTGCGCCGCGGCGGCGTCGGCCGGAACCAGTAGGCGGGACCGCAGCAGGGTGAGGTCGGCGGCCATCACCAGCCAGTCACCCCAGCGACCCAGCAGCGTGGGCTGCTGGTCCCGGGCCGCCAACGCCGCCGTCAACGCCTCCTCGAACGCTTCCACCAAGGCGACGATGGACAGCCGGGCGAGGTCGATCCGCCGGGTGCGTGCGAGGTCGAGCAGCCAGTCGAGTGGGCCCTCGAAGCCGTCGACGGCGAGCACCGGCGCGGCAGCCGGACCTGGCTGACACCGCGGTGGCTGCTCCCAGCCCTCCAGCGCGAAGACACCCTGATCGGACGCTGACGGTGCTGGCCGGTCCATCAGCCGGCGTCGTACTGCGGCTGCAGGTCAAAGCGCAGCGCCGGCCAGTCGGCCCGAATGCGCTCGAACGCCCGCCACGGGGTCCAGTCCGCTGACCAGAAGCTCAGCTTCAGCCTGTTCTCCCCCACCGCCAGCTTTGGCGCCGGTGTCCTGGTAGGAGCCGTGTCTGCTGCCACGTGGCGCAATGCCTGCGTGGTGCCCCAGTGCTGCCAGAGCCAGCTCAGGGCGTCCGGGTGGTCGGGACCGAGCTGAAGAACCGCGGCCGGCACCGGCACCAGCGAGTGCAGGTCGAACGGGCAGGCCCGGCTGTGGCCGACCCGGTCCACGGCCACGGCGTGGCGGTGTTCCACTGCTTCACGAAGCTGACCCGCCAGCACGCGGGCACCGGCGAGGCTCAGCGCGCGATGCGCCGGGTTGACCAGCAGGTGGAACCAGTCCTCTGCAAGGCTGTCCGCGTCGAGCCGCCACGGGATTGTCCCCGCCCCCATGGCGGCCGCGCCGAACGCCGCCAGGGCAGCGGTCGGTCCCGTCACCATCAGGCGATGGACTAGCCAGTCGGTGTGCGGCAGCCGCAGCGGCGCTCCCGCGGTCCAGGGCTGGGCGGCTGCCGGGCCCGACTGCCACGTGGCTCGCCGCGGCGACGAGCCGACGTCATCACCGAGCGCCCCGTCGCCCTCCTGGGGCGGCACTGCCGCCTGAGCCCGATCCGCGCTGAGAGTCGCCGCAGACCGATCGCGCAAGAACGCGTCGAGCGCCTCGGCCGCTCGGTCCGCTTTGTCCGCTGCCGAGCGGGCCATCAGCGAGCCCGCTTCGTGGATGTCCGGCGCGGCGTGTCGGTTCGGCGGGCAAGGATACGGTGCCAGGCATCGGGCCCGAGCCGCCCGTGTTCAACGTTGCCCCAGCGGTCGACCTTGCGGAACACCGGTCCAAACGCGGTCTCCGAGGTGCGCAGCCATTCTTCCAGGGCGCGCACCGGGCAAGAAGCGGCAGTCATGGCGCGGGTCAGCGCGACGGCCCGGCTTGGGACCGCCTCGTCGCTGCGGGCGTGCAGCTGCAGTTCGACCCCGGCCGGCGTGAAGCGGACGTGCTCGGCGTCGAGCGCCAGCACGAACAACCGTGCGACACCGACAGGATCGGCCGCCTCGGAACTCGGAACCGCCGTCCTGGTCGCCTGCTCGCTGCGCCGCCTGGGCCGGAGTGTGGCCGCGGCTAGGAGCAGCAGCGCGCGGTCGCGCAGGCCGGGCAGATCACGGGGGCACTTGGCCGCTATCCGCACGAGCCCGGCGGTAGTTGGCGACGATGCCGACCGGACGCGCTTCGGCTTTGCCGCGGTCCGCAGCGCCTTGTGGGTTTGCGGGGACAGCACCGGGTTCGGCAGGCCGCCTTGCCGGTGCATGGTGCTGATTGCCGACCGGCGGCGGCCGAGGGCGCCACGGCTGAGCTCGGGGGCGACGTCGACCAGGTAAGCGGCCAGCGTGTCCGAGCTGGCGGGCAGCGACGGGCGGTGGTGCTCACGGCACCATGCGACGAAGCGCGCCCAGTCGCCGGCGTAGAGCTTGAGGGTCGCCGGGGTGGGATCGGCGACTGGATCGCCGACCACCCGGGCCGGCCCGGTATCGCCTTGCGGGTTCGGCGCCCTGCCCACGGCTGGTTCAGCGTCAGCGATCGGTTCGGCGGGATCGGCAAGCCGGGTTTCGGAAAGGGCGGGCATCACAACGCGACACTGAAGGCCAAACCAGACTTAGGCAAGCCGACTAACACGACGTAACGTATTCGGCACTAAACCTACAACCGATAATTTGGGTTGTCGATGGTAAGGCCGTTAGGGTAAAAATCGCAGTAAGCCCAGTTTGGGCGGCCGGAGGGAGCGTCTTGGACTACGAGATCGACGTCAGCAGCGACCCACAGGACGGCCGGGTCGACCTTCTACCACCGTCATGCGCCCTGGTCCCAGCGCCGGTCGGCGCCACCCCCGACAGCGTGCGCACCTGGTTCGACAGCGCGGTCGAAACCAGCGAGCCGGTGCTCGACGGCACCCTGGCTAGCGAGCGCGACGCCTCCGATAGCTATCGCCGCATGGCCAAGGCCGACAACACCCGCCGCGCTTACCGCGCCGCCGTGCGGGCCTGGTGCGCCTGGTGCGCCCGCCACGACCTTGCTCCGTTGCCTGCCTCCGGCAAGGACGTGGCGGCCTTCCTGGCCGGCGAGCGCGGGCGAAAACTCTCCCCGGAAACGATCAAGCTGCGCCGGGCGGCGATCCGCTACCTGCACCGCGCCGCCGGCTGCCCGGTGCCGACCGACGACGTGTGCGTCTCCGAGACCTTGGCCGGCATCCGCCGCGAGGCCGCCAAGAAGGGCCAGGTCCCTCGCAAGAAAGTGGCTGCCACGGTGACCATCCTGCGCCGGCTGCTCGCGCCGATCCCGGACGATCTGCGTGGGCTGCGGGACCGGGCGATCCTGCTGGTCGGCTTCGCGGGCGCGCTGCGACGATCGGAGTTGGCGGCAATCTGTTTCGAGCAGTTGGAGAGAACCGACCGCGGGATCCGCCTCACCCTGCCGCAGTCCAAAGGCGAGCAGGCCAACGCGGTGACGGTCCCCCTGCCCTACGGTGATACCGAGCTGTGCCCCGTCCGCGCCCTCGAATTGTGGCAGCAGGCCGCCGGCCTGACCGAAGGACCGGTGTTCCGCAGGATCTGGTTGCCAGCGCGTCCGCGGCCCGTCGGACCGGGCGAGCGCCCTCCCCTGCCCCGGATCGGCAAAGACGGGATCACCTCGCAGACCGTGGCGCAGATCGTCCAGGCACGCGCGATGGCGGCCGGCTTCGGACGGCACGACCTCGGCGGCCACAGCCTCAAGCGCGGCGCGCTCACGACCGGCATGGACCGTGGGGTTCACCCGGCGAAGCTGAAGCGCCTTGGTCGGCACAAGAGCTTCGACGTGCTTGGGGAGTATCTCGAGTTTGGCGATCTGTTCGAGGGGCATCCGCTTTCCGGAGTGCTGTGACCGCATAGTGCCGCCGGTTACGAGGTTCCGAGTTGGTCGACTTCCAGCAGCCGCTTCAGCAAGGTCAGGCGCTTGAGCCGAGCGGCAAGATCCTACGGTTAGATGGTCTCGAACTCGTCGTCGCTTTCCCCGTCGGCTTTGGCAGCGGCCTCAACCTTCGACACCAACGCAGCGAAATGCAGCCTGATCTCCACAGGCTTGAGCATCCGGCAGACTTCAGAATTGAACATTGGAAGCTCGTGCGCGGAGTAGGAATGCCACGCGGCGGCCTCGGAAAAGTTCAGTAGTTTTTGGAGACGCGATAGTCAAAAGCCGCCTGCAAGCCACGCTTTTCACGGATCGAAGGCGCCACGTCACATTGCGACTTCGACAAGGTGTGAGCTCGGTCGGCTACGCCCGCCCTGCTTGGGCATGGTGGTGGAAGGCATCACTCGCGGCTGCGAGACCCGCCCGTCCCGCCAGGCTGCACCCGCCGTGCCGGACGTGCTGCGGCTGCTGCTGGGCGCCTGTCAGGAGCCGGGCACGGCGTTCGGGGTCGACGATCGCGCTATGCTGCTCGGCTTCGGGTCGGCTCTGCGCCGCTCAAAAGCCGGGCCCTACAACTCGGTGATGTCGCGACCGTAACTCGGGCGAGGGCTGCGCGTGCTGGTCCGCCGCTCCAAGAGCGACCAGCACGGCCAAGGCCAGGACATTGCCATCTGGGCCAACCCAACTGATCCGCTGCCCTCCCCTCTAGCCGCCCTGGACGCCTGGCTTGCGAAGCGCCACCAGGCCCGCAACCTGGACGGGTCGGCCGCGGAGAGCGCGCGATACGAACCTCCATTATTCTGCGCAGTCACCAAAGCCGGACCGCTGACTGGGGTCGGCTTCTCCAACAAGGCAATAGCGTTCCCAGTCAATGGCACAACATTGCGGGCGGGACTGGATCCGGAGCGGTATAGCGGCCACTCGCTGCGCGCTGGCCTGGCGATCGCCGCGGGCGATGCCGACGCCGCCCTGCCCAACCTCATGCGGCAGGCCCGGCACAGAAGCACCCATGTGGCCCTGGCGTTTCTCAGGCCAGCTGACCTCTGGCGCAACAACGCCACCCGAGGTGTGTTCACCAAATCAGTAGAGATCGAGGAGTGACCAAGGCGACTGCCATCGACATGGAATGAGTTGACGGCCGTCAACTCATCCAGATCGGGCTTTCATTCTCGCTCGCAAAATGCGAATCAGTGAAGCCGATGCCTTTGAAATCGCATATGGTTCTCCAATCGGGATGATGCGCATGAGCAGTTCCACCGACACTGATATTGAAACGCTTATCAGCCATCAGGCACAGGAGTTGTCGGCAAAACTGCAAGCTCATCGCCTGGAGCTATTTCCTCCTCATGCCGAGAAACCATTGAGGCCGTTTCAGGCCAGCGAGGCGGCAAAGCTGCTAGGTGTGAAAGTGGGCTACCTGCGTAACTTATCTCTCGAGGGCAAAGGCCCATCCCCGGCCGTCACACCAAGCGGCCGTCGCTCCTACACCGCACTGCAGGTTGAGGAGTTGCGCGCGCTCCTCGATGACACCGGCCGGCAAAGCCGTCGTTACGTTCCCCATCGCCGCCAGGCGGAGCATGCCCAAATCATCGCCATCGCCAACTTCAAAGGCGGAAGCGGCAAGACAACCACAGCGGCGCACCTGGCCCAGCACCTTGCGCTCACCGGGCACCGCGTGCTGGCTATCGACCTCGATCCGCAAGCGAGCCTCTCTGCGCTGCATGGCTTCCAGCCGGAGTTTGATATTGGCGTGAACGAGACGATCTATGGCGCGATCCGCTACGACGACGAGGCCCGCCCGCTGTCTGAGATCATTCGGGTCACCAACTTCCCCAATCTCCACCTCGTCCCCGCCAATATCGAGCTGATGGAGTTCGAATACGAAACCCCCCGTATTTTGGCCGAGCGGAGTGGGACCAACGCCGGGCAGCTGTTCTTCTCCCGGCTCAACAACGCGCTCGCTGGGGTCATTGATCGTTACGACGTGATCATCATCGATTGCCCGCCGCAGCTCGGCTACCTCACCATGGCGGCGCTCTGCACGTCAACGGCCGTGCTCATCACGGTGCACCCACAGATGTTGGACGTGATGTCGATGTGCCAGTTCCTGCTGATGATGGGGGACGTGCTGAGCCACCTGAAAAAAGCCGGCGGGAACATGAGTTACGACTGGCTCCGCTACCTCGTCACTCGCTTCGAACCGGGCGATGGCCCCCAGGCGCAAATGGCGGCCTTCATGCGCTCGCTGTTCGGTAAGCATGTGCTACGCCACCCTATGCTGAAAAGCGTGGCGATCTCCGACGCGGGGATCACGAAGCAAACGCTGTACGAGGTTGAGCGGAGGCAGTTCACGCCGGTCACCTATGACCGGGCTATGGAGTGCCTCGATGCCGTAAACGGCGAGCTTCAATCTTTGATCCATGCCGCTTGGGGCAGAAGCTGATGGCGCGCAAGAACCTCCTTGTTGGCCTGACCGACAGCAAGTTGACTGCCGTCAACAACGAGACATCCGGGCTGCGGAACCCGCCCAGCCCGTCGTATTCACGCCAAGGCGCATTGGGTGCGGTGACGAGGAGCATCGACGATCTTGCAGCCAAGGCCGAAGGCGCCAAGGCGCTCGAAGCCAAGCTGACAGCCGGGCAGGTGATCATCGAACTGGATCCGTCGCTCATCGACCGCTCCTTCATCGCTGACCGAATGGACGACGACGGCGAGTCGACGATCGAGTTGCGCCGCGCAATCGAAAGCCGCGGCCAGGAATCGCCCATCCTCGTTCGCCCCCACCCCACCACGCCCGGCCGTTACCAGGTGGCGTTCGGCCATCGGAGGCTGCGCGTGGCGGCAGATCTCCAAAAGTCCGTCCGCGCCGTCGTTAAGATCCTGTCCGACCGTGATCTGGTGCTGGCCCAGGGCCAGGAAAACAGTGCACGGGCGAACCTCTCGTTCATCGAGCGGGCAAACTTCGCTCGCCAACTCGAAAACACCGGGTATGATCGCGAAACCATCATGTCAGCGCTGGCTGTGGACAAAACCACCGTGTCCCGGATGATCTCGGTCACGACCCGGATACCGGGCGAAACTGTCCAGGCCATCGGGCCTGCCCCGGCAATTGGCCGCGACCGTTGGGTGGAACTTGCCGGCAAGTTCGAATCGAACATGCTCCTCGGCAACCTCAGTGTGCTCCTTGGCAGCCACGTCTTCAAAGAAGCAGGCAGCGACGATCGCTTCAACCTCGTCGCTGAGGAACTCACAGATCGGCCTATGCCCATGCCTCGGCAGCCGACCGGGCGAAAAGACATCAAGTCCTGGTCGGGGCCAGACGGTCGTCGGGTCGTCGACCTGACATACAAGTCCCGCTCCTGCGTGCTCACCATCGATCAGCGCTCAGCGCCGGGATTCGGGGATTACCTTCTCACCCAGATGGACCGTCTGTTTGCCGACTATGGCGCCACCCATCCCCAGCCCGATCCAGACGCCGCGACCAATCCAAACCGGCAAGAACCGGTAGCTCCGAGTCGAAGATAGCAAGCATGGGGACTTCGGTGATCATTCAGGCAGCTGAACCAGCCGATCTGCACAAGCTTTGCGGGGACACCAGTGATACCTCCGGGGACTTCAGTGATGCGCCCGTAAGCAGCATCAACAGGTTACCCGACTTGTCCCGGGGACTTGGGTGAACAAGCTAATACTAGAATCTCTAATAGCCTTCTAATAGTTTGATCACTCAAGTCCCCAGTGACGACTCACGCCACCGTGTGGCACCCTTCGGCCAGTGATTGGAGTCGGATATGGCCGAGGTGCATGATCTCCTCGAAGCGCGTGGCAAGAAAGCAGCAATCGACGCCGGGCTTGACCGTACCGTCGTGGAGGCTGCCGCCGCCTATTTGTCAGACGAAGACACCGGGCTTGGCTTTGCTTACAGCGGCTGGGCCCAGTGCGCTTTGCCGCACAAGAAGCTTGCAGACGATGCGCATTGGAGCATAACGAGCGAGAAAGTGTTGCTGGTGGTCGAACCAGGACGGCGCCGCGTCGAGGATACGACGGAACTGGAGTTCGTCGGTGTCCCCTTCGGCAGTCACGCTCGCCTGATCCTTTTGTATCTGCAGACAGAAGCTCTCCGCACGGCGTCAAGGGAAGTGGAATTGGGAGCGAGCTTACGGGAATGGCTTGGCCGGTTGAACATCTCCTACGGCGGAAAAACCGGGCGCAGCGTCCGCGACCAAGCTGAGCGGATCAGCCGTTGCAGGCTTACGTTCCATCTGTCGACCGGCGGCACCGCATCGGGTTTGGTTCAACAGAACATCGTCGATCGCGCCTTGTTCATCGAGGGCGCTGAAGGCGAACGGCAAGGACGGCTCTCCCTTGAAACCGCGAAGCTCTCAGAAGGATTTTACGAACAACTCCGCAAACATCCGGTGCCGCTCGAGGAAGCCGCAATCAAAGCACTGTCCAACAACGCCCCTGGATTGGATGCCTATCTTTGGCTCGCCTACCGGCTGCACGCCCTCAAAGCGGACCGATTGGTGACCTGGGCCGCGTTGAAAGGCCAGTTCGGCAGCGGCTTCAGCAAATTGGCGCATTTCAAGCACAAATTTACCGGCACCCTGGCTCTCGCCCAGGCCGTCTATCCGGCGGCAAAGTTCGAAGTTGGAACCATTGGGGTCATACTGAAGCCCAGCCGTCCGCCGGTCGCACCAAAGCTCATTGCGTTCCGTCGCGAGGCCTGAACCCGCATTATCACCCGAGTCCCCAGATGATCCATTGAAGCAAGTCCATCATGCTTGCTAGCTATCGATCAAAGTTCAAACCCTGGCTCAAACACCGATTACTCGAGCCTCGACCGTAATCACCAGAGTCCCCATAAGCGTTGGGTTTGTGTTAAGAGCAGAAATGCACCCAGCCACCCACCGATATCACCGGGCTGTAACCGCCGTTTTGCTCGCTGGCGACGTCCCAGCTAGAGGCGAGCCCTTCCCGGCCTCTCCTCATACAGCGGCACGAGCGTCACCGCCCCACTCACCGCCTATCCATGCGCAGCGAACCGGGAATTCAGCCCTGGTCGTGGCCATATTTCGTCAGAACCGCCGGTTTTGACAGCCAAAACGACACCGCCGGCAGCCAGGGCTCAAAGCCCGCTATCAACAACGGCGATTGCAGGATGGCGCAACCGGAGCGAGATAAGGCGGCACGGCCGGGTCGGTTGACCTACAAACCACGCCGTTGCGGACAGGATACGTATCCACCAAAGCCAGACCGAAGCCGCACCAAATTTGTCACAGCGGCTGGCTCAGCCCGGCTTTGAAGCGCCTCCAGCACTAGCACGAGAGCAGGCAGAGCGTGGCTGGATTCACGTCCGCTTCAAAGGCTTCGGCCTACTCATTCGCATTTTGTGAGCGAGATTAAAAGCCCGCTCCGGTATGGGTTGACGGCCGTCAACTCATACCAAGTCGATAGCAGTTGCCTTTCGCGATAGGCCGTTGCCGCAGATTCTCGCGCTAGTTGTACGATGCGGTCGATATGCAGACCAGCGACGTCGAGGTAAGGAAAGACAGGTGGACGGTCGGCGTAGAAGGACGAGAAATCGGTTCCGGCCAGCACAACCGCCTGCACGCCGTCGCGCTCGATCACAGTACTTGCCGCTTGCTTCAGGAACCGCGTCTCCATTTCTGTGCCGCGCTTCCCGGCGAGGGCGATTGCCGTGTAGATCGCATGGCTCTCATCGATCAGGGATGGTGACAGCTAGATCGCGGTAACTGCCGGGATGCTCCCGTATACGTTGGTCTCCATCACGGCACGGTTGCCGAACACCGCAACCCGGCGGAGCCCGGCGCTAGCTAATCCGGCCGGAATGAGCTCGAGCACATTCACCAGCGGGCCGCGCGCGACCTGCGCCATCTCGATTATGGTGAAGTGTGGCGTGATTGCAGTCACTGCCAAGAGGCTCGCGCCGGCACTGAATAGCTCGTTGCCCAGACCAACTCTATCCATAGGTCATCCTGCGCTTGTCGAGTTGCAACACGGACCGAGCTTGGATAAAAAGGCCAGGAACATAGAGCGAACGCGTCACCTATCATGACGGACCAGCTTGTCATCACCGAGAAGACCAGCCAGGCCAAAGACGTGCGCGCTGCCGTCGGCGGACGCTACGGCGCCGTCCTGCCAGCCGAACGTCATTTGTTCGACTTGCAGGAGCCGCAGGACGTCGTGCCCGCCTGGAAGCGCTGGACGGCAGTGCTGCTACGACCGGATGTGCTCTACGGCACTCGCCCAGCGGTCGGTGGGAACAAAGCCGTCAAGCTGAAGGCGATCCGCGACGCGCTGCGGACCACGCGACGGGTCTGGCTAGCAACCGACTGCGACCGGGAGGGTCAGCTCATCGGGCAGGAAATCCTGGAGCATCTCGGCTTCCGTGGCGACGTCATGCGCGTGATGTTCACCGCGCAGGACCCGCAGACTATCCGCGATGCATTCGCCCGGGCCAAGCCGAACCGGGACTACGCCCCGCTCTACGCCGCCGCTGTCGCCCGGCGCCAAGCGGACCAGATCTACAACTTATCGCTCACCCGCACGGCAACCGTTACCCTGGCATCCGGGCAGCGCTCCGTCATCGGCATCGGCCGGGTCAAGACGCCCACGCTGGCCATCGTCTGCCGGCGGGAACTCGAGGTCCGGGGCTTCGTGCCCGAGCCCTACCACGAGGTGGTGGCCACGGCGGCGGTCGCATCTGGCCAGTTCCAGATCCGTCATGCTCCCAAGGAGCGGATCAAGACCCGCAAGGTCGCCGAGGCGATCGCGGCGGCGGCCGAGGGTTACGAAGGGTCGCTCGGCGTCAAGGTCGAGGACAAGCGCCAGGCTCCGCCCCGACTGCACGACCTGCCGTCCTTGCAGAAGCTGTGCGGCTCGCGTTTCGGCTGGTCGGCCGCCAAGACCCTGGAGGTGGCGCAGGAGCTGTATGACGGCACCGGCAAGAAGGTCATCACCTATCCTCGGGCTGAAACCCACTACTTGCCCGAGAGCCTGATCGGGGACGCACCCCGGATCGTGGCGGCGCTCCAGGCTGGACAGAGCTTCGCCGCTATCCCGGTCCCGCAGCCGCCGCTGATCCGCCGCGGCGCCGGTGGTCCGTTCAGCGACCGGGGCCTCGCCGGGGCCAGCCACCACGCCGTCATCCCCAACGTGAACACCGCCGACAAACTCCGTGAGATCTGGCCACGTCTGTCCGCCGATGAGAGACGGTTGTTCGATGTCATCGCGCGTTCCTACCTCGCCGCCGTGATGCCGGACTTCCGTTACCGCCAGACCACGGCCACGCTGAACGTTGCCGGGCACATGTTCCGGGCCGCAGGCCGCCAACCGATCGACCTTGGCTGGCGCGCTGCCTTTCCCGACTGGCAGCCGGCAGAGGAACGTGGCGAGGACGCACAACTCTTGCCCGCCATGCGGGACGGCGAAGCAGCCCACCTGAGTGACGCGCGGGTCGAGGCCAAGGAGACCCGGCCGCCGCCGCGCTACAACGAGGGCACGCTGATCGATGCGATGCAAAACGCCTGGCGCTTCGTCGCAGACGAGACGCTTCGGGAGCGGCTGAAGGAGGCCAAGGGGATCGGCACACCCGCGACCCGGGCCGAGATCATTTGTGGCCTGAAGGCCCAACGTCTCCCTCCGCCGAGGGCCGTCTGGGTGTGAGCCTCGTGCCACTTTAAGTAGCTCCTTAAGGTGGCCGTTGAGGTGTGCGGATGGATGGCGTGGTGGAGATCATCACCGGCCGGGAGCGGCGTCGGCGCTGGAGCCTGCAGGATAAGGCAAGGCTCGTTGCCGAGACCAACGAGCCGGGTGCCATGATCCGGGCCGTTGCCGCCCGCCATGGCGTCTGCGAGAGCCTGCTGTTCACGTGGCGGCGCCAGGCGCGAGAGGGCCTGCTTGGCCCGGCGCCGGAGGGCGCTGTGTTCGTGCCCTTGCAGGCGCTCACCTCGGCCGGCACGGCGATACTGCCCGTTGAGGAGATACCACGTCCGGCACCGGCGTCGCGGTTGGTAGGTGCGCCCGGGCTGATTGAGATCGAGTTGGGTAACGGGCGGCAGGTCCGTGTGGGCAGCGACGTGAACCTGGCCGCACTGCGGCGCGTGCTGGCGGCGCTGCGCGGGTGATCCCGGTCGCCAGCAGCGTTCGGATCTGGCTGGCGACGGGCCATACGGACATGCGTCGCGGGATGCCGGGCCTGGCACTGCTGGTGCAGGAGGGGTTCGGCCGGGATCCATTTGCGGGCGACGTCTTCGTTTTTCGGGGCCGCAGTGGTTCGCTGCTCAAGGCGCTGTGGCACGACGGTCTCGGGCTGTCGCTTTATGCCAAGCGGCTGGATCGCGGTCGCTTCGTCTGGCCGCAAACGGTCGACGGGGTAGTGGCGCTGAGCGCTGGCCAGATGAGCTACCTGCTCGAGGGGATTGACTGGCGCCATCCGCAGCAGACCTGGCGTCCACAAGCGGCGGGGTAGCAGCCGCTGGCTGCTGAAAAGGGTACCACGGCAGCCTGGTTCGTGATTCAATCTGGCATGGACGCCGAGCTTGCCGCCCTGCCGGATGATGTTGATGCGCTCAAGGCGGCACTGATAGCCGCACGCGCCGACGTGGCCCGGGTCACAGCCGAGGCCGCTGCCGCCCTGGCGGAGCAATCCAGCAGCCTGGCACTGATCGCGCATCTCAAGCTGCAGATCGAGAAACTCACCCGCGACCGTTTCGGCCCACGTTCCG
>CAXTJM010000021.1:0-61775 GCA_964244585.1 uncultured Acetobacteraceae bacterium
CTGAGATGCTGCGTCCGGCAGGCTCGCTCATCGGCCGCAAGGATAACGCGCTGGTGCTTGATGCGGCCAAGCACATGAACATCGACCTGCCTTTGGCGCGCCTAATCGCCAGCCTTTACTGAGCCAAAGCTCGATGCTTGTTCTTCATCGTATGCACTAACGTCCTGACCCTAGCGTTGTTTAACGTGGGATCAGCGCCTTGCCCTCTGTCAGCCCTCAGCGGGCGCGGAAGTCGCTCGCGCTAACTGGGATCATCGCCATGTTCGGGTTGGCCGAGCGCATCATGTAGATCACTCGGCCGACAGAGTGGTCAGGGTACGCCACCAGCACGATCGGGTCCGATGCCTGGAAGTATTCGGTGCCGTTTCCGAATTGCGTTTCGTCTCCTCGCCACTCCTCGCCATTAGCGACGACCAGCCGGTAGCGGCCGCCTGGCACCTGCACCGTGGCGACCGAATTTCCCTCGAGGTAAACGGTCGCGACCAGGTCATCGGTCGACCAGTCCCTCAGGGTGGCCACCCATCTCCGGCTGAGGTCCGGGGCCGTCTGCAGTGTCAAGGGAGCGGTGGGCTGCGGACCAGGCCGGACGTGCAGCAACGTGTATCCGTTCGACGGGAATGGCACAGCCGGGATAGTGGGCGGCGATAGCGCATGGTGCTCCACCGCCTGCTGCACTGTCCCGAAGACTCCACTGCGACCAGCCATGACCACCAGCAAGCCGAATACGGCGACCAGCGCGACGGGTTGAGCCGGTAGCCGGAGCTGCTTGCGGGGCAGTCGGAGCTCGATCGGCCGACGGGGGCGGTTTTCAGCCTTGGCCCAGTGCGCATCGGCGATGTTGTGGGCCTTCGTATGCCGCTCCCTGGCTTCGCTCCGATACCAGTCCCGGTCGGCCATCGACATCCGTCTACTTCCTCACCATCCAGCCTGTGGCCGGACATGCTCGTGCTTGGGTCGCGCTCAGGCCGCCAGTCGATCAGTGAAGCGGTTGATGAGTTTTGCCAGGTCGGCCGGTGCAAGCGCCTGCGGCGGTCTAGCTACCGGCTTGGTCTGCAGCGCCCTGTCCCGCTCAGCCAGAACGGTCAAGCTGCGCCTCCGGGCCAGCTGGGGAGAGCACCCAGAGGCCGTCTCGATCGCCACCAGCGCCCGCATGAGGTCCGCGCTGACAGGGTTCGCCGGAAGTCCTGCAGACGTGGTGTCCTGGTCGGCCACCTTGGCTGCGATCATCTCCAGCATCGGCAGAAGATCGGTCACCGGCGGCTCGGCCCCTTCGCCTCCGGGGCGCTTGAAGTGGCCGGCTTCAGTCCCCTCACGATGGGCCGTGCCCGCGGCCTCGCAAGCCGCCTGCGCCGCGGCCCGTGCGCCGGCCCCTGCCTTGAGGCTCGAAGCGAAGGCACCGAGCAGGGCGGCGAGTACCGGCCCCTCCGGCTCGACGCCGAACCTGGCCTCCCCTGACACCAGAGTCCGAACGAGGTCCGCCGTCTCGTCCAGGTCGGCTCGCAGCTGCTGCGAGGACGGCGGCGCCAGCATGACAGGTCGGTTCAGGCGAACCGGCCCTTTCGTGTCCACCTGGGCATGGAAGAGCTTGGCATAGACGCGCCGACCGGCGAACAGCACGATCGCCTCGCCTTCGATCAGGCGCTGCAGGTCGCCCCAGTCCACCCGGGAGACCTGCTTGACCTCGGCGTGCTGCGCCTCGCGATACTGGCCGACGCTGCCGCCCTGGTAGGTGGTGGCCTGGGTGACGAAGGTCTGGCCCGCCGTCTTCTCCAGCCATTCCCGGGTCCGGTTGGCATCCTGTTGGCGCATGGCCAGCGTCAGGTTGGCGTTGCCGAGCAGGCTCGCCGTCTTCTCGCCCAGGCGTGCCCAGATGCCGGACACCTCCTGGAAGGCCAGCCAGAAGGTCATGTTGAGGCCGCGGCCCATCGCCAGCATGCGGTCCATGCCGCTGCTGGCGTAGTACGCCAGCTCGTCGAACACGATGTAGAACGGCCCGTCCCCGGTGCCGGGCTTCAGCGAGAAGATCTCATCCGGCTTGCCCTCCAGCCGGGCGCCGAGCATCTGCGCCATCATGCCGCGCAAGCTGGCGACAACGATCTTGCCGAGGGCAGCCAGGGTGTCGTCGCTGTTCTCCAGCGCCGGCAGGTTGACCACCAGGATGCGCCGGTTGAGCACGACGTCGCGCATGTCGATGTCGCCGGCCTGCACCTTGAAGATGTGCCCGAGCGAGACTGAGAGCTGCGTGAATGTGTTGGTGAAGTACATCAGCGCGAAGCCGTGCTGCTCGGACGGCTTGGAGTCCTTCTGCTGGTTCCAAGCGACAGACGTGTCGTAGCCTGGGATCTCCCCAAGATAAGCCTGCAACGGGTAGAGGATTTCGTCCGGGATGTCCGGGACCGGGATCTCGTCCGGGTTGCCACCCGTCCGGTTGCGCACGAGGAATACCTTGTGGACCGCCAGGATGCCGATCCAGCGCAATTCCATGCTGAAGCGGATCGCCTCGATGTTGATCGAGATACCGTAGGTATCCCGCATCCACGCCAGCACCGGGGCGATGGTGCCGATGAGTGCGACGGCACGGCCGCGGAACACGCCGTTCTGGTCGCTGGACTGCTGCTCGCCGAGCTGGCTGACCAGCAGCTCGCGGATCGCGTCGGCGTTGCCGGCCGCGAACGGGTTGAAGGTGTTGCTCTCCTTCACGCCGGAGGCGACCAGAAAGTTGAGCGCGAGCACATCGTCCTCGCGGCCGAAGCGCCGGGCAAGCGCCATGACCTCGCCGAAGAGCTTGTTGTCCGCCTTGCCGTCCACCAGCACGAAGCCGCTGCCCATGGCCAGACTGTTCGCCAGCTGGCCGAGGATGGCCGTGGTCTTGCCGGCACCCGTGGTGCCCGGGATCGAGGCGTGCTGGCGGGCATCCTCGTTGGTCAGCCACAGCTCCTGGCCGGTGAGCGCGTCGCGGCCGACATAGTGCGTGCCTGCGGCCTGTCTGGGCTTGCGGTTCGCCGGGTCCGGGTTGCCCCAGTCCTTGCGGCGTGCGGAGCGCGGCAGGCGCAGGGGCAAAACGACCCGCTGCGTCAGGACCCAGGCGGCATAAAGCACCGAGCCCGGCACCGTCACGTTCAGCAGCGCCGGGTAGAACCAGGTCGCGCCCCCCAGGCCTGTGAGCACGAATGCCGAGGCCGATCCGCGCAGGATTTCGGACAGACGCGCCGTCGTCGGGCGGACGTCCCGGAAACCCTGCGCGCCGGTGCGCTCATACTTGGCCTGCGGTCCGGTAATCTCCCGACGGATCATGTCGCTACCTATTGGTCAGGGATGCAGGCCGAATGGGTTACCAGCCGCGGCCTGCGCGCCCTGCGGAGGCGTGAGTACCGGCGGCGACGCCAGCTGCTGGCGAACAGCCGCCGGCAGCTCGCCCGGGTTGGGTAGGGTGAAGGCAGCCTGCGGTGACGCAGGCAGCGGGCGCGCGATGGGCGCACGCCCGCTGCCGGTGTGGGTGCCCGCCTCATAGCTGACCAGCGCCAGGACACAGGCAGCGCAGGCCAGGAGAGGCGTCCGACCCCAGCCCTTCCCCGATCGCCCGCTCTCTCCCACCACATCCGAGGGCGGCAGCGAAACGGGTGATGCCGGCGCCGCGCCCAGATGGAGATGGACATGCAGCGTCGACTGGCCGGCCATCGGCAACTCGACGTGCCGATCGGCTTCGTCAGCGCTGCCGACGACCAGGCGAAGCATTGGACGGGTCATGGGTTTCTCCAGGTTCAGGTGCCCGTCGCAGCCTGAACCGCATCGGCGCGAACGACACTGAGCGCCTGCTCGATTGCCGGGATAGGCAGCGGGCGCTTCGCGATGCGCTCGGCTGCCCAATGGTCGCGTGCTCCCGCGGCTTCCACCCGAGCGTTCGGGTGGCTGGTCTGACCGGGGCCGTCTCCCTCGAAGCCCAGGGAGTGCAGCGCGTACCACAGGTCGCGATCGACCAGCTTGAGGCACGCGAACTGGGCGGGTGCCAACACGCCGGACCGGCGCCGCGCCTCGGTCAGGAGGCTCATGAGGGCGGATGCCGTGAAGGCGTGTGCCGAGGCGACCTCGCGGGCCCGCTCGAACGCCGCCTTGTTCCGAAGCAACGCATCGGCCTGAGCCACGAGACCGGATGGCAGCTTGTAGGCGGCTTCGGGACCAGCACCTTCCTTCCTGTTCCCGGGCGGGATCGCCTCTGACAAGGCTCCGAGCAGATCCTTCGCCTGCTCACGATCCTGCTGCAGGTGCAGCGCGAACGCGACGAACAGAACCCGCACATGGCCGGCCGCTGTCTCCGGGTCCGTCCACCGTGGGCCAAGCTGCGCCACGAAACGCCGGCGGGCACGACCCTCATCGAAACGCTTGTCCTCGTCGAGCGCGTAGCGAGCCACCCACTCGCCGGTGTGCAATGCCGGGTCCGCCGGGCGGACCTTGCCGGGCAGGAGGGGCACGAGCTTGAGGAAGCGCACAGCGTAGGCCGCCACCACGCGGAACGTGCGGGCCTGCTCGACAATCAGGCTGTCCAGGTTGAGGTTCCGCGTGAAGCGGCTATCGACCGAACCCAGGAGGCATGCGAGCGCCAGAGCGCCGATGAGCACCACAGCGGGCAGGCGGAGATAGATGCCGGTCGCGTTGAGGACGTCTGCGATCTGCGGGAGGGTCACACTGCGCGGATCGGCATGCAGGACCATGCCATCGACATCATGCAGCACCGGTTTGAAGTGCTGGATGAGCACGATCTGCCAGTGCGCGAGCGACGCGACGAAGCTCGATATTTCAGTGTGGAAGTTGACCCATGCTTGCCAGAAGAGGAAGGCGCCGCCCAGCACGATCACCAGCAGGCTCGCGAAGGTGAAGTCGTCCCGGGAGGGCCACGCGGACCGGTTGCCACCGACGGCCATGGTTCAGCTCCCCGCCGCGTGCGGCGCGTTGCTTGCGGTGTCGCGCTTCACCTCGGACTGCAGGCGCAGGACCTGGTGCAGCACCTTGCGCAGGTAGTCGGCCTTGTACCCGGGGTCGTGCGAGTGGTAGAAGCCGACGCCTTCCCAGAAGTCACCGTGGGCATCGTCGATCGCCTGCCGCAGGATCCAGCTCCCCGCCTCGACGTTGGCGCAGAAGCTGTCGCGCAACGCGAGGTAGGTGTCGGCCGGGCTCGCGCTCCAGTGCCGCGCGACTATGGGCACCCAGATCGTGTTGACCTGCATGGGGCCGATGTCGACGGTCGCGTTCGTGTTCTGGCTCACCCGGCCGAGTGAACCCCCTTCCACTTGCAGCAGCGTGACGATCACGGCCGCAGGCAGACGATGGGCGGCAGCGGCGCTCTCGACACAGCGCGCGACGGTACTCGTCTGGGCGTCCGCGGCACTTGCCGGCCGGAGATGTGCGGCGACCGCAAGGATCACCAGCAGGTGGGGCAGGCGGCGGCGCATCAGGCGGCGACCGCCGCTGGTGCGGCGAAGGCGCTGATCGCGGCGCTCCGGCGGGACGCACCGATCCACACGGCGATCAGCTCATTGACCAGCAGGCAGTCCGACTGCTCGATCTGCACCAGCACCTCCATCAGGCTCAGCATGAGCGTGCTGAACGATCCGCTGTGGGCACCGCGGACGACGTAACCGAAGATCGCCTCCGGGTCGGTCACGACGTCGAGGGTGAACCGGCGCCCCGTCGCCTCATGCCAAACGGCATCCGCCGCCGTCAGGAAGGCCGGCAGCAACCCGTTCAGGGTCACGGCTTCCTCGGGCTCGAAGCGGAAATCCTGCTTCGTCACCGCGCATTGATAGATGACCGGCTTGCCTGCGCGCTCGAGGAGGACCCGCAGGGTCGCGCTGACGGTCTTGAGGTCCACCCCCTCGCTCATGCGAGCCTCCGGCGCTTCCAGGCTGGCACGGCCGGCCGGACGCCTCCGACCAGCATGCGACGCAGCAGGCGGATGCAGGCCGGAACCGTCAGGCCGAACCAGGAGATGACGCCGAAAAACGTCACCCCGAAGACGGCGATGTAGAGGTCGAGCAGACTCCAGTGCAGCACGAAGATCAGCACCGGGATGCAGGCCCGTGCGTCCAGGATCGCCACCTTCACGGGCAGGGCAGTGTTACGCCACATCAGCCGATCTCCTTCATCTCGCGGGAGGCGACCTCGGCCGTGATGCGCCCCTCTTCCAGCGCCCGGCTGATGGCCACCTGATAGGACTGACCTTGCTCCATCACCGCGCGACGGGTCAGCGCCGGCCAGTCACCCGCCGGCGTTTCCAGGAAGCGCGTACGCAGGGGTCCATCGAACACCAGGAACTCGCGCAGGGCGGTGCGGCGCCCGTCCGTCGACAGAGCAAGGCGCTGGTTGATGACCAGGCGCAGCGACTGCGCCACCGCGCTGATGAGGTTCTCCCGTTCGGCCGGCGGGCACAGGCTGGCGATGCGCTGCATGGTCAGCGACACGTCGTTGGCGTGGACGGTCGTGGTGAGCACGTGGCCGGAGATGGCCGCCTGCACCGCGGCGGTCATGGTCACGCTGTCACGGCACTCGCCGACGATGATGTCGGTGGGCTCGCGCCGCATGCAGCCACGGATGAATCCCTCGAAGGTCGGGAGGTCGCGGGGGATCTCGGTCTGGCTGATGGTCGAGGACGGGCTCCGCACCCGGTCCAGGAGGAACTCGATCGGCGCCGCGCCCTCGGCGATGTTGTAGTGACCGTCCGGGTCCAGCAGCTTCGCCATGGTGAAGCCGGCGATCAGCGTCGACTTTCCCGATCCGGTGGCGCCCGAGACGATGACCATGCCCTCGCGCGGCCGGAAGGCGTCGAGGATCCCTGCCTCGACCCGCTGGGCCTCCAGGCTCGGCGGCATGTCGGGGATGGGCCGCAGCACGATGTTGGCGCCGTCACGGCGGCTGGTGCGGGTCGGCGTGGCGTTGACGCGGTAGCGCAGCCGCTGGGTCCGGCTGCGCACCACCTCGTAGGACACGTCGAAGTCCGAGCCGCTCTGCAGCCGCGCGGTGCCGTCGGCGCCGTAGAGGTGGTTGGCGATCTGGGCCAGCTCGCCCTCGTCCAGCGCCCGCTCCGTCACCTGCCGGTTGCGGCCATGCACCCGCAGCCACACGGGATGGCTGGTCGTGAACGCGATGCGGGACGCCCCGACATCGTAGGCCCAGCCCAGCAGGCCATCGAGGCCGGGCGCATACTTACGCGGCTCCGTGATCCAGGCGGCGCCCTCCCCGGGCCACAGGCCGTCGGGGCGGTCTGTCGTGACCGCCGGCGACGTGATCGGCGAGATGGCGTTCATTGGCAGCCGTAGCCGGCGCTGTGGCGCCGCTGCAGGCCGGGCTGGTCGGTGATGCGGATGACGCGGTCGCCAACGTGCAGGCTGTCGCGACCGCCCTCTACCGCCCGGTTCTGGAAGGCAACGCGGGGCTCCTCGACCAGGCCCGAGCGCAGCAGGACCCGGAACCGGGCCATGCCGGTGATGTCGCGCTGCAGGCGGTCCAGGTCGGACAGGTAGATCTCGACCGCCTGCTTCTCGCCCTGCGCCCAGCCCTCGGCCACCCACTTGTTCCAGTAGGCGACCTCGGCGTCGGTGCGCGGCAGCGCGGCATCAGCCGGACGCTGCGGCTTGGCCCAGGTGCGGACGAGGTAGGTGCGCCAGTTCGGGGCCGCCGACGTCAGCTGCGCCTCACGGGTGATCTCGTAGATGCAGGAGGTCTCACGGGCGACCTGACCACCCTCCCCCAGCGCGAACGCCATCTGCGCCTGGGTGATGATCGGCGGGCGCATGAGGGTCTGGCCGGAGCCGACCGGCAGAACGAGCGAGCGGAAGTCGAAGGTGCCATCCAGCGTCGCCTCGTAGCGGCGGAGCAGCTCGTTGATTGCGAAGGCACGCCCGGCCAGGCCGCCCTGCGCGCCATAGATCATCGCTGCCTGTCGCAGCTCGTCGGCCCGGCCGGGCTTGAGGCCGTCGCCGTGCTGGTCGCCGGGCCTGGTCGCCTGCAGCGCCTCAAGCGACGGCGGGGCCTCACCGCCGGCGATGGCGGGCACCTCGAGCGCACCGGTGACCGGCTTGTCGATGGGATTGCCCAGCGTCTGCGCTGCCTGGTCCACCTGCGCCGGCGTCGGCACTGGAGGCACCACCTCCGGAAACACGGCGCCTTCCGCATGCCCTGCGCGGGCGCCGCCCAGGAGCATCGGAGCCAGCGTCGTCGCGGCGAGCAGGATCCTACGGCTAAACATGGTGCGTCACCTGAACCTGCTGATGCAGCGGATCGACCTCGACCGTCGCAGCGGTGCCCGCCTGCCTACCCAGCGCCTGGAAGGCGCCGATCACCTGGCCCTGGACGTTGACCGACACTGGGATCGGTTGGGCGTTCTGCAGCGCGATGACGACGACCTTGTAACCAATGCTGTCCGCCAGCTTGCGGACGCCGGCATCGAGCGGGCCCGCCCAGACGAACTGCACCGGCTTGGCCAGCTCGCCCGGCAGCACTGGCTGCAGCGCCTCGGCTACCGGATAGGACGAGAGCGACGTCGCGCCGATCTGCGCCATGTCGCCATTCACCCGGTCGATCGCCCGGCGCAGCGCCAGCTCGGCGCTCGGCATGCCCGTGGTATCCACCGTGGTGGGAACAATCGGAGTGGCACAGCCGGCCAGTAGCGCCACCCCGATCAGACCAGCGAGCGTTGCGCTCCATTTGCGTGTCATGTCTCGGTCTCCGACGATTGAACCGAGGCTAGGAGCGATCGGCGCGAACGGGATCGCCTCATTCGGCGGCCAGCATCATCGAGGGCTCGGAGCGGTCCTCGACGCCGCGCAGGGCGATGGCAATGCCGCGCCCGTCAACCATCTCGCTGGCCAGCTCGTCGACCACACCGGCCTCCGCCTTGGTGTCGAGCTCACCGCGCGTGAGGCGGTCGACCTTGCGCCGTTCGATCTCCTTCAGGGCGGAGCCGCGCGGGAACACCTTGGCCAGGCGACGCAGCCCCTCGCTGAAGCCCACCTTGTCGTAGAGCCGGTTGCGCAGGCTGGTGTCGCCCGGCGTGGTGCTGAGCGCCCAGAGCTCGATGGGGCCGAGGCTGTTGACCAGCATCTGCTCGTACTTGGCGTTGTCGGCCGAGAACACGGCCAGGAACGGTGCGCCCTGCGGTCCCGGACCGTTCAGGCCGTAGCGGACGATGCTGGCGCTGGCCTCGGTCAGGTTGAACCGATTGATGATCTGCTCGGCCTCCTGCTCGTCGCCGGCGCGCAGGATGAAACGGCCGGTTGCCTGGGACGTGATGCCGTCGCCCATGTCCTTCAGCCGCTGGGACGAGAAGCCGAGCTGGATGTTGTGCTTGCGGCCCTCGCGCACGTCGAGCTCGGCCTGGGCGCGGACCTGCGGGCTGCCCTCGGTGCGGTGCCACTCGTCGTAGTCCAGCCGCTTGACGCTCTCCACCACCTCCTGGAACCGCTGCCGGTGGTACTCGCGGACCTTCTCCGGCACGTATTGCGCGTAGTCCGGGTGCAGGAAGAAGTTCCGGGCCAGGATGTGCCGGGCCAGCATGTACATCATCTCGGTCTGCCGGTTCGCGGCGGCCGAGCCGGTCGGCGCCACGGCCGCCAGGTCGAGCACGATGATGCGTGCCGGCCCGAAGTCGAGCCGGGTCGGGCTGTTCAGCGTCGGGAACCGCCGGATCAGGTCCTGGATGTAGCGGTTGAAGATCTTGCTCAGCTCCTCCTGGGTGGAGGCGATCTTCAGCGTCTCGAACATATCCCGGACCTGCTCAGAGCGGGACGCGTTGACCAGGTCCTGCAGGATCGGCACGGCGTGCCGCTGGGCCACGGCGGCGAGCCGGTAGTCGCCCAGGTCGATCAGCGCGTTGACGACATCGCGCCACCAGGGCTCGTCGTGCTCCAGCTTGACGTGGTTCCGGCGCAGCGCCTCGTCCACCTCGCGCTCGACGCCGGCGCGGTAGGGCTTGGGCGACCCGCCGGGAACATCGGTGCAGAGCCGGTAGGCTTCGTCGATCACCAGCCCGATCAGCTGCGGCATGCCCTCGAAGGGCTCGGACTTGTCCGGCGGCAGGGTGCCGAGGGCGAGGAAGTTCTGCAGGAAGGCGCGCTCGAGCGGCAGCGGGCTCTCGCAGCCCACCTGGGTGTCGAAGATGTTCACCTCATAGCCACGCGCGAACTGCATGGTGACGAAGATGGCCTCGTGCCGGCGCTCCGGCCCCAGAGCCTCCTGCACCAGGCGCACGAAGCCCTGGGCGGACGGGCCGATGTCGGCCTTGCCGATCAGCGGCAGCTTGGCACCCCGGCTGCCCATCACCGCGGTGCTCAGGCACAGGCCGAGGTTGATGGTGTTGGCCAGCACCGACTTCCCCGAGCCGGGTGGGGCCACGAAGATGTCGAGCACCAGCGGGCGCATGGAGCCACCCGCCGGATCGTAGGGCCAGATCGCTCCGTCCGGCCGGCGGAACAGGACCGAGCCGCGCTCCCAGGGGCTCGCCGTGCGGTTCCAGGGCAGCATGGCCAGCGCGTCACCCAGCAGTGCCAGCGACGGGGTAGCGGTCGACGCGAGGCTCAGGGCGGGCACGGTGCTCATCACCCCTTCCAGGGGATCGCCACTGACGGAGGTGGCCTTGCAGTTGCCCCAGCCCTCGACGCGCTGGCTCAGGGTCGAGATGCGGCGGCGCAGCCGCTTGCCCTCCTCGACCGGCGCCCAGGTGGCGAAGCTGGCGCGCATCTTGACCGAGATGTGGTTGTTCTGCTCCCGCTCCCGCTCCAGGGCCGCGAAGGCGCGGCGCAGGTCGGTGTTGTTGGGGAACATGGCGAGGAAGCCGGCCGCGATCTCCTTCATCGCCATCGCGGCCTTGCCGCCGCCTTCGATCACCACGGCCGCCCGCCAGGGAATGCGGTCCTTGCCCAGCGCTGCCGACAGTTCCACGAAGGGTCGCGGATCCTCCGGACCGATGTTCATGTCGACGCTGGCGTACTCGTAGTCGCCGATCTGCACGCGCTGGCCACCCTTGGTCAGGGCGTCTGCATGGAAAATCTGCTCGCGCAGCGCCGGCCAGAGCAACCCTTGTGGGTGGGGGTTCTCGTTCTCTTCGGTCAGCCGCGGCATTGGCCGGTCGCCGATTAGCGATGGCCGCCATGCCGAGCCCGCGGTCTCGCGATACAGCGCCTCGCGCGACAGCTTCAAGGCGTCATGGGCGCCGAGCTCGACCGCGGCGATGTCATGGTTGCGCAGGGAGGCGAGCACGCGGTTGACGAAGGCGCCGTGCCGGGCCGCCATGATGTCGGAGCGCAGGTAGAAGCGCTGGCTGTCGCCGACGCGGGGGAACTCGCGGGCCAGCCCGTCCTGCTCCTCCTTCATCTGCTTGCGCTCTTCCTTGGTGAGCACGGCCTTGCGCGTCCAGAGAATGTAGTAGGCCGCCTCCCAGCGCATGATCTTCGGCCACAGCTTGGCCCGCTCGTCGAGGATGTCCGACAGGTCGAGATTGAGCTCCTGCGCGACCCGGCGGCAGCTGTCCAGGTTCAGGCGGTCGATCTCGACATGCGCCAACTCGGGATCAGACGCGAACCAACCAACGATGGCGTGGCCGCGCGTCTCGAACGACCCGGAGAGCTCGAGCCGTTGCGCCGTGGCGATCCGAGCGACATCCGATCGGGTGGCCATCCGGCGCATGCCATCGACCCTAACCACCGACACGTAGTCGCTGTGCTTGGTCACCAGGGCGTCGCCATGCGTGGTCTCGACGTCGCAGAACGAGTAGAGCGGCTGCCGCAGCGTCAGCGACAGGCCGGCCAGCAGGCGGGAAAGAATGCCCATCATGATGCGGTGCTCCGGTTCGACTCGTCGGGCTTGACCCAGGCCTGGAGCATGTCCGGGTAGACGTCCCGACCGTCCCGGAAGACCTGCCCAAGTGGCAGTAGGCGGGTGCCGCCGAGCAGCTCGCCACGCCTGGCGTAGTCGCCGGGCGACATCTCCAGCAGAGCAAGACCGAGCTGTCGGGGGGACGTCGTGCCGAGACGGGCGTCAGCCGCCTGAACGCGCTCGCGAAGTGCATCAAGGGCAGCGTGGGCATCCCTGGCGGCTACGGTCCCGGCACTCACGGTCGGCTGCATGGCGGCACGCGGCAAAACGCCGGCTCGTAGGCATCGAAGGTGTATCTGGCGGACCAGGAGGTTGAGGGCGCTCTGCGCCATCTCGGGCAACCAGATCAGCACGGCCTCGCGCTCGATCTCCGGCCGGCCCAGGTGCTGGGCGAGGTGACAGAGCGGACAGCAGACGACGACGTTCGTCGGGTTGTCGTCTATGTGGTCGTCGTTCAGGTGAAAGGCTTCCTGCCATTCTGCGGTTTCCTGACCGCAGAACCGGCAGGTGCCGGAGGAGGGGCCCGCCTCCCGCCTGCCCGACCCGGTGTCGGCGGACCAGGCCGACGGATGGGCGGACAGCAGCAGCGGCAGGCGGGCCATGGGCTCAGGTGCCTTAGGGGGCGCCGAACGTGACGACGCCGGAGGTACCGGTGATCGAGGCGTTGCCGCCCGACGCGGTGTTGGCAGCCTTGTTGATCCAGGCGCCGCCGCTCACCAGCAGGCCGCAGAGGACGAGCCCAGCGGCACCCATGGCGACACGGCCACCCTCGCGGTTCTGCGGCTGGCGGGACGACCAGAGCGCCCAGCAGCCCGCCACGAAGCAGATCAGGGCACCGCCGTACATCGCGGTCGACGCCATGAAGCCACTGGTGGTGGAACCCTCCTGCGCCATGTTCTGCACCTGGGACCCGATGCCGTTGGTGCTGGCGGTCGCCTGGGCCATGGCGTGCGCGGCCATGAGCATCGTGCCGGCGGCGCTGACCAGGCCGGTCTTGAGCGCCGTCAGCGACGCCCGGCGGTTCAGCTGGAAGCTACGGCGCTGGAGCGCCGCCGGCACGATCGAATTGCTGTGCTTGATGTTCACGTCGCTCTCCTTGCCGAGGGTCGTTCCCTCTAAGCAAACCGTGGCGGAGGGCGGTGCGAACGGGATCAGCTATTTTCAAAGCATGAGCGGAAAGTTGCGACACCAGGCGGAATCGATCAGGTCCCCGTCGAGGCACCGTTCTGGAAGAGACCGACCAGCCACTGCGAGATGGTGTAGATGTTCATCAGCAAAGCGCCGAACACGAACTGTACGCCACAGCCGCCCCAGGATCGGTTGTTGCGCCCCGCCATCACAGCCCACCACGCCATCATGGCAAAGAAACAGCAGGAAGCTCCGAACACCTGGAAGAAGCCCTGGAACACCTGCACGACATTGAGCACGGTATCGCCCGGGGTAGCTCCCAAGATGTCGCCGGTGCTGCCCGTACCCGAGTAGCTGGTCAGGTCGGCGGTGACGCCGACGGTGACATCCGACCCGCCGCTGATATTCACCTTGGTCAGGATGGTGGGGAACGAGGCACAGGCACCGGACAGGATCAACGAGACCCACGGTATCCATGGCTTGCCGCGGAATGGATTGTGCGGCTGGGCCTGTTGCCACAAGCCCCACACCGCGAACATGAACAGCCCGAGCGCGCTGGCATAGAGGAAGGTTGGCAGCAGGACGGCGAGGATAAGCGCGCACTGCTGCGCGAAGTTGACGAAGCCCTGCATGGCGTCGCTCCTACTGGATCGAACCGCGTTCGGCCTTCACCACCCAGGCCGTGCCACGCTGGGAGACGCTCACCACACGCCCGTAGCCCGGCAGCTCGTCACCCGGCGAGATCGTCAGCTGGCGCTCACCGGTCCCGGTCGCGTCCAGCTCCGAGAGCATGGCGAGGCCAGGCGATGCGGCCTGGATGTGGTAGCGGTGCTGAGTGTTGTCGTCGGCCGTTCTCGTCCTGATAACCGAGCGGGCCGCCGCCTGGACAATGGGTGCGGTGGGTTGAAAGACGGGCCTGCCGTCCGGCGCCGTATCGGCGCCCGCCTGCGTCGGCGCGCCCATCGCCGCGGCGATCGAGCCGCGGGCCTCGGCCAAGGTCAACCGGCGGCGGAAATCTCCGATGCTGGTATCGACGGTTTGCTGAAGCCCAGCTTGGGCCTTGCGAAGGGCATCGAGCTCCAGCCTCTGGTCGCGGACGAGCGCTCCCAGCTGCGTCACGAGTTGCAGGACGTCCACCTGGTCCTGTTGTGTGAGCGGCGCGGCGCGGAGCTGCGCCAGAGTCTGGGCCGCGTCAGCCGCAGGGGCAGGCACAGGAACCGCGGCACTCGGGGCGGACTGAGGCGACAGGAGGGCGGGCTGAACTACCGGTAACTGGAGAGAAGCGGCGGACGCTACCGGCGCCGCCGGCGCCTGCTGAATGTCAGGCGTAGGGACCGGATCGGCCATTCCGACTTCCTGTGGAACCGGCGCCACGGACGGCCTCGGGGGCGAAGCAATCTCTAGGTGCGGATCCAGCTTCGCGGCGATGGGTGCCGCCGTTGCCGCCTCACGTAAGCGCTCGCCTGCCACCGGCGCATGATTTCCGAGCTTGAGGAACTGATCCATGTCATCGCCCCCGGCGAGCGACGGATGGGAAGGAAGCGCTGCCACATGGCTTGGCTCAGGTGCGCGCGCCAGGCGAGCGGCAGGTGCCATCGGCGGTGGAGCAGGCAGAGCCGGGACGCCTTGCAGCGCGACATGCTCGGCATGAGAGACAGCCCGGCCGGCATCGGCCATCGTGAAGTGGCTGTAGGGGGAGATGGCAAAGACGCCGATTGCAGCCAACGCGACGACCGAGAAGGAGGCGCCAACAAGGAGCTTGCTGCCATTCTTGCCAGCCCGGCGCTTCGGCGCCTCGTCTTCGAGGGTCAGAGCATCTTGCACGCCGACATGCCCCGAAGAGCTGTGCATGAGCGCCTCGTCGTCGATGGTGATCTCGGGCCGCTCGGTGATGATGCTGTCCATGGCGATCCTGCAATGCTTTGGCTCTGCGCAGGATCCCGCATGGCGGTGCGAACGGCTTTCGGGATTTTAGTAGTTCCCAGTCGATGTCATGTCGGAGAGGAACATGACACCGACGTTGGCATTGGCGGCCAGATGGATCGTGGGACCGCGCGGTGCCTGCTGCTGCAGCGTCGAGGCAACCTGCCCGGCGGCAACGCCCGCACCAACACCGAGCTGCTGCGGGAAGTTCAGCTGGGTGGCGAAGGACGTGCCGCCAAGCGGGCTGAGCACGCCGACAGTGTTGGACGTCGTGGCAAGCGCCGTGCCGAGCCCTTGGACGAAGGCGGCGGCCGCCGGAAGCACGAAACGCGAGAGGTAGTGCTCGTCCACGCTGCTGGCGACGGTTGTCTCCATGGTGTCCGGTGCGGTGACGATGGCGTCCACTGGAATGGACCGCCCCTGATGTTCGACCGAATTGACCCGCACCACGAGGCGGTCGGAAGGCACGTTGTTGCCGCCGGCCTTGGCGAAGGTGCCAATCATGCGGTCGCCGGCGAGCGGACCGGAGTCCGCCTGCAGCACGATCGGGCCGTTCCCGTCGGAGTCCACCGCCAGCACCGTGTGGGCGAACACGCCGCGGCCGGCCGGCATGATGAGCCTTCCCCGACTGCCCTGGCCGCTTCCGCCACCGGCACTGCCCGGGTCGCCTCCCGACGTGAAGCCACTGGAGCGTGATCCGCCCGCTGAGGCAGCATCACCGTTGCCTGTCTGGTCCGGCTGCAGGACTACGTCGGTCCGTGGCGTTTGGCCGTTCCATCCGCGGAGGAGCCGATTGACGGCGTCGTCGTAGTGCTTCTGCTCGTTCGGGTCGACCTGCTGTTGCGGGTAGACCTGGGCTACGGGCCGGACCGCCGGATCTGGCGCGTAATGGACCTCAGGCGTGACCACGCGCGGATGTGTCGGTGCCACCATCCGCAACGATGCGTTCGGATCGGGCATGTGGGCCACGACGGGTTGGACCGGCGGAGCCCAGGGCGGGACCGAGGCTGAGCTGGTCGGGTGGCTCGCCGGGATCGGCGGCGAATAGGACCGACCCTGCCTGGCAGCCTGATCGGCCTGCTCCTGGTTCGTCAGCAGCGAGAGCTTGTCCTGGTTTGGCGTGCTGTTCATACCGCCAGGGAGCGGGTCGACGCTTGGCATACGCGCCGTCAGCGACTGTGGCGGCGGGGTCGTACCCGAGAACGACACGACGACGATGGCACCGAGCACGACCGCCCCGATCCCGCCGATGACGAGGAACCGCCGAGGCCCCGCATAGGCGGACCGATTGAAGAAACTGCTCATCTGCAGCTTGCTTGCGAACCCGGACATCAGCGTTCCTCCTTCAGTAGCGCCGAGACGGTGCGCTGGTCAGCCGAAAGCAGCACCACGGGCGTGCTCGGAATGGCGTAGATCGTCATGCCGCCCTCCCCGTTCTCCGAGGCGTCCCAGGCCGGCGACATGAGCGTGTAGCGGGTCCGGATATACGTCTCGCCCCCGAGCCGCCACGCTCGCACCTCATCCGGCGACACGCCCTCGACGGAAAGCGGCACGGCGTCGGCGGGCGCGATACCCTCCAGCATGGAATTCAGGTATGGCGCGCCTGTCACCGGAGCGCCCGGCCGGGTATCGACCAGGACCTTCGCATTAGGACCACGGTCGGCGACGTGGACACTCATGTCCGCGTCGTAGCGGTTCTGGCCTGCGATCAGCAGGAAGGAGAGCGGCTTGGGCGCATTCTGCAGGTTCACCACCAGGCCGCCACGCGGCACCAGCGACATCGGTGTGATCTCGATGGTGTTGGACCCCTTCACCGGGACACAGACATAGAATCCGACTGCGTTGACGGCCGGGCTGCCATCGCCACCGCCCTGCTGCGGTGTCGAGTTGCAGTTGCTGCCGCCGTTCAGGTTGGCGGCGTTGCTGTTGGTGTTCCATCCCACTGGCCAGGGTTGACCGGTTGCGTCGAAGAAGCTGATCGCCGTTGGGTATCCGCGAACGGTCTGGACGATGTTCGTCACCTGCCCGGGTGAGAAGCTGGTGGTCACTCCCCGGTTCACCGGCGCGGCGATCTGCTGCATGCCCTGCTCCTGCGCGCGCTGCGCGTCGCCGTAGCGCTGCTGCAGCTGCTGGATCATCTCGGGTGTCAGCGGGATCGCGTTGCGCACTGCCCGCTGCGCGGCGGCATCAGCCGCCGGATCGCTGGGCTGTGCGGAGGACGGGTAGCCTGGCGGGCTGTCTGCGGACTGTGCGACCGCGATGCACGGTGCGGCGACGAGGAGGAAAGCGATGGCTGCTGTACGAATGGTCACATGCCATCTCCTCAATAGGGCTTCGCAATAAGCTGGTCGACCGCCAGCCCGTCCGGGTGATCTAGGTCGTTCACCCTCGACACGGTCGCAGTCATCATCAGGTTCTGCGTGGCCTGCTGATTAACGTTCTCGCAGGTTTGGATGAGCGGGAACTGGATTTCATAAGCAAGATGACCACCGACCAGCGAGGTCTTGCGGATCACGGCGCTACGCTGTGCCTGGGCAAAGCAGAGCAGCCGACCTTTCTTCAGCTCCTCGAAGTTTCCGCTCGAGATATAGCTTCCGGCGAAGCTGTTCCAGCCGTTCTGGGTATAGTGCCGACCGGCGACGTTCAGCTGCTGCGGGTAGTCGTGATAGTTGACATTGTAGGGTGCGAGCACCCAGCGCACAGTCCATTCCAGAAGCTGTGTCTCGTCGAGGATCGGGCTGTCGACCGGAATAATCGGCCGCGGCGTGCTGTTGCCGTCGATGACGAAGTACTTCGCCTGCGGCGGATGCGTCCAGACCC
The DNA here is from genome assembly GCA_964244585.1 of uncultured Acetobacteraceae bacterium. Classification (GTDB taxonomy): domain Bacteria; phylum Pseudomonadota; class Alphaproteobacteria; order Acetobacterales; family Acetobacteraceae; genus LMUY01. Next base: position 17,734 of record CAXTJM010000021.1, read on the forward strand.
AGGCGTCATGTATCGCGAAGATGGCCAGCAACGCTGCCAACACGAGAACGGACGTGAGGCAGGCCCGCACGATCGCACCTTGAAAGTCCGGATCGGAAAGCCTGCGAGAGACGGCAGCATGCTGGTTGCGCATAGTTTGTTATCCTCCGCCGCTGCATCGTCGTGGGACGTGGCGCGAATGGGATGCGGCTTCTTGATCCGTCAGGCGATGGCGTAGATGCCTGCCTTCTGGTCACGGCGGCTGCGGGTCCGCTGCATGCGGTGCTGCCAGAAGATGTAATTGGGATTAGAAACGCACTTGGCTTCCCGATAGCCGAGCGCAGAAATGTTCTTCTGCGCAACATCCGGATCGTAAGCATCAGTGTCGAGCTCGCGGGGCAGCTTCGGCACCTGAAGCCACCACAGCATCGACGTCACTGCGCGTAGCGAAATACCGAGCGCCTCTGCAATCTTGCCGGGCCTTTGACCTGAGAAGCGGCGCAAGCTCAGGTGACGCTGCAGAAGGTGAGGCTCACCTGACGTCACCCACTCGATCTCCGAACCGCCACGCTTCCGGTCGAGGAAAATCTCATCCGCGGTACCCGGAATACGTTGACGCAGAGGACGGCAGTTAGCGTCGTTCGGCTCAGACTTCTGTTTCGCCAGCCGCGTCTGTTCCGCGACGAACTGCGGCAGGTCGTTCGGCCAGACCAGGCCACGGCGATCTCTACGCGGAAAGCCCAGCCGGCGGGCTTTTGCCCACACGCTTCCCTTCGAGCGGCCTATACCTTCGGCGATACCGCCAGTCTGCCAGTTCTGCAGCCATCCAGCCACCAAAACCGCATAATCTGCCTGGTGCCATGCCCGCGGCCCAGTGCAGACTCTCATGGGACCGTTGTGGGGCGTGGGCAGACCGTAAACCACGACGAGATCGAGAAGCGTCTCTCTAGCCAGGGTGAGCACGAAGCAGATGACCTCGATCCCGAGCCCCCGGGAGATCATGCCACTTAGAAGATGTCCGTAGCCGGTTCTGCTGGAGCACCCCTCTACCCAACCATTCTGGTCGGCCGCTCCGACTGCCCCGGCCGAGGCTGCAGCGGACGCATGATCGCCTTGGGAAGATCCAACCGTCTGAGCAAGCACGCCAAACACTCCTGCGGGACACGCAGGAGTGATATAAGATTAGAGGAACCCTTTCTGTCTAGCTAAAAGATGCTTTGCACATCCCTTGGAATGTCAGGCTCCCTCTGGGGCCTGCCTGCTACCCATCTCTTTGAGGCTCTCCATAAGACCCTCGATCTCATCAAGCTCTGCGCGCGCCCGCCCGCAGCGGGTCGCTATGGAAGACAGAAGATGGCTTGTGTCAGGGCGGGCTGCCGGGCTTGAGGAGCTAGGAAGGAGGTCCCCGGGTTCGACCTCAAGTATAAGAGCAAGGGAAAGCAGGCTTTTGATGGTCATGTTTGACCTGCCGGCTTCTATTAGGAAGATCTGATTCGCAGTAGTATTGGCCCGTTGAGCTATCTGACTTTGCGTCAGCGCCAGTCGCGTGCGGGCAATCTTCACCTGCTGGCCTATAAACGCAACAACCTCCTTCATCTTATTGGCGAGCGTCTCCTCGTCGAGGCCGTCCGGGACATGCGCCTCCTTCGGGACCTGAGCCATCACTCGCCCTCTCCATTGTGTAGGCCCTGATCGACCAGTCGGCTGATCCCCCTGAGTAGGCACAGTCGGTGCGACCAGGAGTGCGTGTTCGCCATCATCTCCTTGCTGAGCCGTTCTGATGAAGGCTGTCCATGCGGACAAGCCTTCGTTCGCACCGGGTTGACCTAAACCAAGCCGTGTTGGAGGTCAAAATGGTCATTCTCGCTGCTATGCTGCTCTGCACCTCGACGTTCCAGCGGGAGGTCAAGGCAGTCGATTTCAAGCTAGATCCACCGATGCTCGCCGGCCCGCGGACAGCTCAGGTCACCAGCACTGCTGGCTTGCCGAACGACGGTCCAGATGATGGGCTCACCGCCCTGCCGGCGCGGCCACGATACCGGTTGGCTACCGGTTTCGGCCATGACGTCCCGCTCGCGTTCGCGATCCGTCAGGTAACCCCGGCGCACGTCCATGTCGTCTTCGACCAAGGTGTCAATCGCGACGCACTGGTCAGCTGGCATGGCGGACGGCCATGGAATGAGGTGGTCCGCACAACTGTGACGACACTCGGCCTTCACGTCACTCTCTCCCCAGGCATCGTCCGAATCTCCAACTGACCCACAGTCCCGTTCGCACCGCCTTCTGCCACGCTGACCTAATCGCGTGAAGGAGACGGCTATGCCTGACCTGGAGACAGCTGCTGTCAGGGATTGGCTGCGGGAGCATGAGACCGCGGCCCTGGGCGCCCTGGACGGGTCTACCCGGCCTGCCGGGGAGACCGAGGAAGTGTCGTCGGCCCTACGACGGTGCGGCACGGCTCTCGACAAGACTCTCGCCGCTGGAGGCGAAGCATTAGCAACCTTGCTCTGCAGCGAACCTGGTCGGGATGAGTTGCGACAAATCATGGCTCAGCTCGGTGTTGGCCCCGCCATCCGTCTGTTCTGGTGGATCGCCAAGGAGGATATTCCTGACCCGGATGCTGTCATCTCGGGCCTGTGCACCGCCGACCCGACTGGCTCGGGTCAGTTCCTGCATGCGACACTGGCCGAGGCCGCACGGCCAGTGTTGCTGTCGCGCCTGTTTGCTCCGGAGCGCCTCGCTGTCCTGCTGACGGCCTGTACTCAGGTCGCGCAGATGCAGGAGGCCGCATGATGCTGCATCGCTTGCTCCCGGTTGCCCTTGCTGTTGCACTGTCCCCGGCAGCGGCCGTCGCGCAAACCGCGGCTGCCACATCCGGCAGTCAGGCGTGCGCCACGATCGTCCAGGCCGCGGCCGATGGACTCAACTCGCGCATCGTCGCGGACCAGACCACCATCAAGCCACCTACCAGCGTGACCAAGCTCAGCTGCCTCAACAGCTTCTTCAACGGCACGGGCCTGAACCTCATCACCAACCTGCTCAACCCGACCAGCCTTCTTCAGTCCGTTGAGGGGCAGATCTGCAACCAGGTGAATGCAGCCTGGCAGAGCGTCGTAGGATCAGCCCAGTGCGGCCTGACCGTAACCGGCTTCAACATGGGCTTCGGTCTCGGCCTCGGTAGCGGCATGATGTGTCCGAAGCTTTCGTTTGGCGGGGGCGGACCACCGCTAGGGTCTGCGTACACGAATTACAGCACGGGCAATGGCTTCGGCGCCTTGATGAATGGCAACCCAACAACGCCTAGCGGCTACCCGGTCGTCCAGACCGGCGGCCTCTACTAAGGAACTGAGGATGAGCAAGAGAGCCCTCCTCACGTCCGTCGGCATGGTCGTTGTCGGCGGCGTGCTCTTCAACGCAGTGCCGGCGTATGCCGACCTGCCGACGCTCGATATCACCGTCGATGGCGCGATCCAGGCAATGAGCTCGGCGATGACGAAAGCCATCTCCAGCATGGAGACAAGCCTCACCAACGCGATGACGGACCTGTCCAACCCGGCATCGCTGAGCTCCCTACTGACCAACGGCTTCTCGCAGAATGCCAACTATGCCAAGGCACAGGTAGGTGCGCAGCAGCAGATCGCCGACGCGAATAACGAGGTCATGTCCGAGCAGATGCTCGCCTTCCGAGACGCGAAGATGCGTGACGAGCAGACGCCCAGCCCACAGCAATGCGTCGCACTCGATAGCGGTCAGACGGCCGAAGCAGCATCGTTGCAGGGCTGGCGGGCCATGACGTCGATCGAGCAGATCACCGACGCACGAGGCGAGGCGTCCCCCGGAACGCCCGCTTGGTATGGTGCTGGCCAGGCCAGTGCCGCGACCGGCCAGTTGCACATGAAGCGCTACTGCAGCCAGGACGAAGCGAATGCCGGGCTCTGTGCTACAAGTCAGCTCCCCAACGCCGACCAGCGTGCCTCAAGCCTATTTGGAGCTGACAACCTGGGCGACGTGAACGGTGTCAATGCCGCGAACGACTTCGGCACGACCCTGATCCAGCCCATCCCACCGGCGGCACTTCGCGGTGACCAGTTGACGTCCATCAACGGTCAGGACGCAGCTGTGCGTCGCCGCTCCTATAATGCCCGCATGTCACTGGCGCGCAGCATCGTGAGCTACGCGATCGGTCAGCAGACACCTGGCATCGTGCTCACCCAGGCTCAGCAGCAGGAGATGCAGAGTGAGGGTATCCCTGTCCCCGCAAGCGGATCATGGATGCAGGTCATCAGCCTCGAAGTGAACCGTCGTCTGGCCAGCACAGCTTGGCAGGCTGGATTGCAGAACATGCCACCTGCATCGGTTGAGCGAGAAGTCGCCACCGAGCTGGCGCTGAGCAACTACATCCAGTTCCAGAATTACAAGATGGCGCTCATGCAGGCGTCACTCAGCGCTACACAGATCGCTCAGACCGAAGAGCACAACTTCCCGATGGCAACGCCGATGCCGTCACCTTCCATGGCCTCCAACTGAGCGGAACATCATCATGTCCGACACGATCAGCACTACCCGGCGGCCCGAAGTCAGTGAAGTCCGGGACCCCATCCACGACTTGGTCACCCGCTTGAACCGTGACGCCACCCAGCTGGCAACGAAGGATCCGGAACTCAGCCGCAGTGTCCGGCAACTCGCAGAGGCTGCCGACCGCCCCGGGCGGTCGGACGACCCGAACTTTCGCACACGTGCCGCCTACGCTCTGCAGGATATGGAGCGGCTCGGTGGGCCGATCTCCACGGTCCCGACGGCCTTGCGGGAGGAGATGACCCGCCTGGCGGCCACAGCTCCCGGCTTGCAGAACGACAGGCTGCAGGACCTTGTGCGGTCCACGAAGTCGCTGGACGACATGCAGCTCGTGCGCGACATCCGGCGTACGGCGACTGAGGTCGCCTTCCAGGGCGGCGATCAGTCCAGCAAGTTGGTGATGGACCGAGTGGAAGCGCTCGAGAACCGGGCACGCCTTGGTTCCGGACCTTCGGTTGGTCTTGGCGAGCGGAACCAGAGCCAGGCAACGCCCGCTGCCCCTGGTCCAGCGTCGCGCTCTCCGGCGGCCGATGAGGTTGTAAGTGATCGCCCAGAGTCGCGGATTAAGCGGCAGCCAACACCAAGCGAGGAGCAGTCTACCTCGGCACCGCTGAAACGGCAGGCCAACGTCGAACAGACGGTCAATGCGCAAGGACCTGGTGCTCTTGCACTCGCCCTGGGCGCCTTGGCGCGGCACGCTGCCAAAGAGGTGTTGGACGTTCGTGGTCAAGCGACATCGGTGGTCGATCGCATCGCAAGGCACGGGGACTCTCAACAGCAGCAGCCTGACGAGGCGACCATCCAGGGTGCGGAGCGGTCTCAGCGTGCGGCGCTGGATGCGCTGCAGGCGTTCCAGAAGGGCGCTGGCTCGAACATCCTGACTAAGATCCAGGACGCCGCAAAGTCGGAGCCGGGCGGCCTCCAGGGTGTGCTGAGTGAGATGCGTGAGGGTGGTCGGTTCAGCAGCCTGCGTTCGCAATTCAACGCCGATCTTGCCCTCGAGCGTGGGATGAGCGCCGCCTACGACAAGGTCGCGTCCAGCCTGCAGCAGTACTCCGGAGATCGGACAGCGGTTGAGGCCATCGGTGCCCGCCGTGGCACTGGCCAGGCTCTCGAAGCGCGCTTCGAGAAGATGGATGCCGAGATCGGCAAGGCCACCGCGGCGATTCCCAGCCGAGGCGATGGCAAGAGCGTTCTCGAGGACCTCGGTGACAAGATGCGCGAGGTGCTGGACCGAGCCGTTCAGGCTGTGAAGTCGACCTTCACGCCTGGACCGCGGGCTGCATCCAGTCCGTCTCCCTCCCCCTGACCTCGACGATCCCGTTCGCGCCGGCATGACGCATCCTCTCGGAAGAAGCCCTCCCGAGAGGATGCCATGCGTCGAACCTGGCCTGTTCTGCTTGTCCTGATCCTCAGCATCTTCGCTGTTCCTGCCTTGGCGCAAACGACCGCCACGGGCAGCGGCTTCAACCTGAGTTGGTCGGCATTGGACCCGGGCAACGACAAGTCCGCCCAGATCATTCAGAATATCTTTCCGACATCAGGGTCTGGTGGAGTCTCGGCCACGCAGACGACCGTCATCGGTCAGATGATCGGGCAGCTCACGGGTTTCGTAGCCGCCATCGCCATGGTTTTTCTGTGCTACTCGACCATCATGCAGATTCATCGCGGATCTGAGACCGGCCGCTTACTCGGCACAAACATGACAATGATGTTCGTCGTCCGCCTGGGCGTCGCGGCCATCATGATGTTCCCCTCTCCGACGACCGGTTTCAGTACCGGTCAGCGCGTCGTCGTGAAGATGTCGCTGTGGGGCATCGGCATGGCCGAGGCGGTCTACGCCAACGTCATCCAGGCAATCGGACCACAAGGCATGGTCATCGCACAGCCGATGATCCCGGGCACTGAGACGATCGTAGCCCAGCTCATCCAGAACGAGCTCTGCCGATCCTTGGTGAACATCGCCAGCAACACGATGAACGCCGGAACTCAGTTGGTTCCAGAGCCGACGCCGGTCCAGGTTGGCAGCGCAAGCCCGATGACGGTCCTCGCGTATAGCTTGTCGGTCGGGAACGTAGGCTCCGCGCCCGCCTGCGGGACTGTATCCATTCCCGCCTCGGCGCAAAACCAGACCAGTCTGGCTGGCGTGCAAATTGATCAGACCAGCATTCAGAAGCAGGCCCTAACGACGGTTCTGCAAAATGATATTGTCAACTCAGTCGCCGATGTTGCGCAGAAATTCTACAACACGAGAAGCGCATCATCTCTCACGCCTCTAATGGCCGTATTGACCTCGGCTACCCAGGACTACACCACCCAGCTAACCAATGCTGCGACGCAGGTGACACAATCTCTCCGGTCCGCGCTGCAGGCCAGCAGCATGAACAATCTCGCAAGCGTAGATGCAAATATGAATCAGGTTAAGGCACTCGGGTGGACCGGCGCCGGCGCCTATTACCTCGAATTTGCTAGGCTGAATGGCCAGACACTCTCGCTTCTCAGCGGCGTGCCTCAGGTCACTGCACCAAGCTATCAAGGATTAGGGCCGTCCCTGTCGAGCGATCTCGCACCGCTGACCCAGGCCTCCCAAGCCTTCATGACCACCCTGCAGAACTACGTCACCACGACAGACGGGCTCAGTGCTCCTGGTGGGCAGGGCGACCTGTTCTCCGGCGCGACCCCCGGTCAGGACGGTGCAGGGCTCCTGGAGCAGGTGTTCAGGCGGATGCACCTGAGCGACTACGCCCTGCAGCTCATCCAGTCCATGATCTCGCCGACCGGCAACAACTGGACCGACCCGTTCTCGGGCCTCATGACCCTCGGCAACACGATGGTCACCCTGGCGCTGAGCGCCATGGGACTGGCCGCCCTGCTGTCCTCCGGCACAGCCACGGCCGCGACGACCGCCTTTCAGGTGCTCACCTTCCAGTGGGGCAGCGCCGCAGCCACGGTCGGCGGCCACATGGTCATGAGCTTCCTCGCCACACCGATCTTTGCGCTGCTGCTCGGCCTGCTGATCCCCGGGCTGACCATCGCCTTTATTCTGCCGATGATCCCCTGGGTGATGTGGATGGCCGGCGTGATCGGCTGGTTGATCCTCGTCTGCGAGGCCGTGATCGCCGTCCCGCTCTGGATGCTCGCGCACATGACGATGAGCGGCGAAGGGCTGCACGGGAACGCGCGTGAGGGCTACAGCCTGATCTTCAACGTGCTGTTTCGGCCGACCCTGATGCTGTTCGGCCTGTTCCTTGGCTACTTCATCTTTGCGACGGGGTCCTGGCTGATCCGCCAGACCTTCGGCGTGGCCGCAGGTTTCCTCCTCGAGCACGGGTGGATCGTCACCAACGTGCTAGGCGTGGTCGTGCTGATGTCGATCTTCGTCATGACCCACGTCATCATGGCGCTCACGGCCTTCCGGATGATCTCGCTCATTCCGCACCACGTTCCGCGCTGGATTGGCTTCAGCGGAGCCGGTCGTGTGGACATGGACCAGTTTGGCCGTGATGCGGCCCTGGTCGGGATTGGCGGAGCTCTGAGGACCATGAACCAGGGTCTGCTTGATGGCAGCAGCCGGCCCTTCAACCGCATCCCACCAGGACCGCCGGGTGGCGGGGCTGGCGGTGGCGGTCCACCGCCGCCACCAAGTGGAGGCGGCGCTATCGGCGGTCCCCCGCCTCCCCCGCCAGGTGGTTACCTCGCTTCCCCATCTCGGGCTGCTGGTGGTATGGATTCCACACTTCGTTCGACAGCCGATCTGGGTTCAAACGGATCTGAGGAAGCATAGATGACCATGAGTTTTTTGGGTGGGAGTAGTGCCGAGGTGGCCGCCTACCAGCTTGGTCGGCAGGCATCTGAGGTAGAGGCAACGAACCGGCGTGCCTTACGGACACTCTTTGGCCCACGCACGCCTGATGTCGATGCGAATGCCGTAGTAACTCAGAACCATGCGCTTGCTGCCGAGAACGCTCAGCTAAAAGACCAGCTGGCCAAGGCCCGGCTCCAACTGGCTGAGGTCGAGCGCGACTACGCGGAGCTCGATGCTTGGGCTGACGTAGCGGCCAAAAAGCTGAAGCAACACGGACTTTAACTACTCTGCAGCTCTGTTCGCGCCGCCGGGGCGCATGATGCCTCCGTCAGCTTGGAGATCATCATGCGCCCCGTCTTCTTTGCCGCCCTCCTGATCTCCCTGACCATGGCGGGCTGCGCCACTCCGCCGAATATCAGATCGGCCAGCGATTACAACGCGCCGGCGGCACCCCCTGTGAAGCACCCCTATTATGACCCGTACGCCCCTTATGGGCAGGCCAATGCCACTTGGCGGCCGCCGGTGGCCAACCGCGTTGGCACCATCGTCAAGCCGGCCGAGCCCGAGACCGCGTACGGACGGCCGGACTACGAGCATGCTGAATGGGCTACCGGCGCGGCCGGGGGCAGCGTGCAGGCGCCGCCCGGCACCTTCTGACCGTCAGCGCGGCAGGAACGGGTCGCTCGTATGGAGATAGTCGCCGAGCGACCCAAGGCGGCGCGTGCGAAGTTGCCAATTTGAGTGGGCGCTTCTGGTTGCCACCAGGAGGAACAGCACGCAGAACGGCAGGAACTCAACCGCCGATATTACCCGAGCGCCGCTTCGCGGCATGTGCATCGCCTGCCACAGCCAGACCACCAGGAAGCAACCTCCCAGGCAGAACAGGGCGTAAGCGGTCCGCGCAGTCTGTCGACGGCGCTGGTGCATGCGCTCCAGCAGCTCGTCGACCGAGATGCTGTAGCTGAACGCGGTCGCTCGGATGTCGATGCCGCCATGCTCGTCCGCCTTTAACCGACCGTCCGAAACCGAGCCTTGTCGGACCTGCTTGGTCAGCTGCCCGATCAGGCGACCACCGCTCGAGATTTCCTCGAGCCCGATGTTCGCGATCGGGCCGCCAGCGATGAACTTGGTGCGACGCCAAGTGCGCCGCAGCATCGAGTCCGAGGCTTTAGGTCCAGGACCGGCTTCGCCCTGCGTTCCACGCGTCCGGTTCATGGCTCAGCTCCCGATCGCAGCAATGATGGCGCCGACGTCGTTGGGGATCCCGTCCATGCGACCCTCCGACCCGTCCGGCTTCCGCCACACGAACGTCGGCGTGCCGCGTACCTGTGCCACTGCGGCCGCCTGCATGTTGCCATCCAGCTTTGCCGTGACCTCCGGGCCTGCGCCCTCCGGCACGTGACCTGTCTCCCAGGCCTGCACCATGCCATCCTGCCCGGCGCTTATGAGGCCGAGGGCGTTGCGAGTGCTCTGCCCGCTGTCCTCACTGTCGAGGATCGACAACGGGATGATGTTCAGCCGCACCCGTCCCCCGGCCACGTAAGGCTGAAGGTCGCGCATTGCCCGAACGGAGAAGCTGCACTGCGGGTCGATGAACATCCAGAGTTGAGGCGCCTTGTCGTTCCCGACGCTGCCGTAGCTCGTGTGCTCGGCCACAGCCAACAAGGAGACTGACGGGTTCACCACTGGTACGGTGTCGACGGCCGGCGATGCCGCGACACCTTCCGGAACGTTTCCAAGGGTCACGGTGGGCGTGGTACCCGGAATGCCGGCAATCGCGGTCTGCGTCAGGTTCTCCCCGTGCGCGCCCCACATCACCCCCGCGATCAAGCGCTGGTGGTCGGGTGTCGCGTAGAAGACCTGGAACTTCGGTCCGTTGCGAAGGAAGTAGACCGGCAGGCCGTGCTGCTCGGCCAGGGTCTGGAGCTGCTTACCCGCAATCCCCTGCAGCTGCTCGACGCTGATGTCCACCATCAGCCCGGCCACCGTCGCTTGCCCGTCTGGCGCCAATTCGAACACCATGAACTGGCCGGCGTTGCTGGCGAACACAGTCCGCAGGCCATGCGACACACCCAGGTCGGAGAGGACGGCACCGGTTGCGGCGATGTGGGCCAAGGCCGGCGCTCCGGCAATGATGGCCGGGGCAATCGTCGCGGCGGCCGGGTGATCCGACGAGGCTCCTGGGCTGCTGGCTCGGCTGGTCAGGGTGACGGCTGGCGGCGCCGGCGCTTCCGCTTGCGCTTGCGCTTGCGCCACGGGCTTTGGTGCGAGGGGCACGACTGGTCCACCAACCTGTATCGGCTTCGGCAGCTCAATCCTCGGCTCGCTCGGCACGCTTGTCGCGTCACGCTGGGCAGGGCTCGTTATCGCGCACTGAGGGGATGCGGCGTGTGCCAGAAGCGGCACGGTCAGCAGGGTCGTGGCAAGAAGAAGGGTGGTGGTTCGCATGATATCCCCAGCCTTTGGATTGACCCGCAGGCTAAGGGCGATCGGCGCGAACGGGATCAGGCTAGTGCTGGGTCGTGTAATCGCCCCAGCCGAGCATCCCGAAGATGCGCCGGCCGATCCATCCCGCCTGCCCCACCCGGTCGCCATCACCCAGGACCAGGCGTGACAGGGCACGCTCATGGGATAAGCTGAGTGCAGAAAGCTCGTCTAAGCCGCAGTAGTCGAACTTCTCTCGCAGATCCTCGACAATGCGCGCCAGGCTCGCGACCTCGAGTGGCGTCGTCGCTGGCATAGTGCTGAGCCGGGCTGTCGCCAGGCGTAGGTCGTCGAAGATCTCTACCTGACGCCGTTCGACCTCGATCGAGGCGTCATTCCGCTCGTCTTCACGTTGCGCGCCGACGTCGAAGAAGGCCTCGATCAGGTTCGAGACCTCGTGACAGGTCCGACTGATTTCGCTGATGAGCAAGAGCTCGCCGCTGGGAGCGCCCGCCTGCCTCAACGTCGGCGCTCCTGACCACTCAGGTGTGTCACGCTCGACGGAGTCACACATACCAACACTCCCGGATCCGTGCGCGTTTTTGGCAACCGACCGTCACACCGAGATACGCCATGCCATGCGGGTGTGGGCCTTCTCAGGGTCCGGGGAGGCAATCGTGATAGCCACAGGTCCTTTGAACCCGTAGGCCATGCGGAGGAGCGCCATGAGGCGGCCCACATCCTTGAACAGTCGTGGACGGGCAGGCCAATGCACGCGCAGGACGTGGTAGCTGCTCCGCCAGCTCGCGAGCAGGAAAACGGCATACCGAGGGTCTGCGCAGTCGTCCTGCGCCTCGATGATGGCGGCCTTGATGTGACCGCCCGACACCAGGTGTTCGGTGATCTCGCCATGACTGATCTGGGAGCAGTGCTCCAGCATCCACGACTTGACCGAACCCTGCGGGTGCTTTTCCGCCTCATCTTCCACCGGTGGAAGATGCTCAGCGTCATCCTCGGCCACGTGCTGCCTTCCTTCGCGAGAGTGATCGTGCTCGCGACGGTTCTTAGTGCTGGTGCGTCTGTCAATTGCTTGTGATCAATGATGTGGAGTCTCATGTGCCTCGTGAAGCAAGACTCAACCGACGTTGTCTGGGGGTGCCACTCATCCGTCGGACCACCGCCAAATTGCCGGAAACGGCTTTTGGCCAAAAGCCAAATGCGGTTGCTCATCGTCGTTGCCGCCCCTTCCTCATAGCCTTCAAGCCCTAACCGGCGTCGCGAACAGCTAAGTGTCTTGTTTTGCTAAATCATTTAGGCCGATAGCGGCGGAGGATGGTGATGGTGAACACCGTCGATACCCACTTCTACCGCTCTTCGATGGAGTGAACGGGAGATCAGTCAGTCTCGCAACTAGATTGGACGACCAGATTTTCACGGGAGCTTAACGATGGAGCGATACGCTAAGCGTTGGGTTATGGCTGTTTCCCAAACAACCATCGAGAACCGTTGAGCTTTTTTCCAGACCTGTCTCGCTCCTGGAACATACGCTGGCGTACCAGAAATCGATCACAGTTTCGTGAGCGTGCATCCACCCTGGCTTGCGTCCCGTCTGATCGCGCTCGGCGCTTCTCAGGAGGCGATGCTCCGTCTGTCGCGCCCGACCGGCGGGGTCCACTCTCCTCGCCTTCGTACGGTCCAGGCATAGCGGGGGTCATCGTCCAGCAGGTGCAGGTGGTCGGAAAGCCGGTTGCGCTCCAGCCATCCGACCGCCGCCTCGAGCTCGGCTAGCGACATGCGCGCCCGGCTCTTGTCGCCAGTCGCCCGCTTCAGCGCGGCGTTGTAGCGGTGGTAGAGGCCCGGACCGGCGCCGCCGCCGCGTAGTCCCGCCCAGCCCGCCTCGTCCTCCACCGCCTGCGCCGCCACCATCTCGCCCAGCCGCGACCGCAGGCGGCGCTCGGCGATGGAGGGCGCCTCCAGCAGCTCGGTCTGCGGCTCCTCCAGCCCCGGCCGCCGCAGCGCCAGATCCGGACCGGGGCGCAGCGTGTCATAGCGCAGCGCCAACGCGTTCGAGGACAGCGGCACGATCCCGGGCCTCGGCGGCCCAAGCTGATCCAGCAGCCACAGCGGCAGGGCCTTCTGCAACCTGTCTGGCTTCGGCCGCCGCGCCAGCGTGCCCTGTTCGGTCTCCATGCGGATGCGGAACTGCGCGAACAGAGGATCGTCCGGGTGGAACACCAGCGCCCGCTGATCCTCGTAGGGGCCGGCGTGCGGGTCCACCCGGGTGGCGCGCGCCACCATCTGCTCCAGCCAGGGTCGTGAGCGGATGTGGGTCAGGGCTGCCACCACCGCCACCTCAGGCGCGTCCAGCCCCTCGTAGGCCATCGCCACCGTGACCAGGATTGACGGCTCCGGCCGCAGCCTGAACGCGGCCAGGATCTCATGCGCGCGGGGCGTGTCGGATGTTGCCAGCTGCGCGACCTGCTTCGCCTGGGCTGCCGGGATCCAGCCACGGATCACCTCGAGGTAGTGCCGTGCCGCATCCTGGTCGGGAGCGACCACCAGCAGCTTGCCAAGCCCGCGCGCCGACGCCGCCGGCGGCAGGCCTCGCTCCCGCCGCCGGCGGGCCCGCAGGTCGCGGATGGCGACGAACGCCTCGCGCAGCAGAGCCTCGGCGAAGCCGGTGCGCAGCGCGGTGAACAGCGCCGGCCGGGTGGTCTCGTCCGGGTGGTTGCCACCCAGCCGGTGCGGGCCGACCTCGACGCCGACCTCGTCGCGCCAGCTGGCCTCGCCGTCCAGCGCGCCGAAGGTGACCGGCAGCACCGCCCGCTCGGCCAGTGCCTGCTTGCGCGAGTAGCCGACCACCGCCCAGCCCGGCGCGTCGAGCTCCACCTCCCGCGTGCGTGCCTTCGGGCCTCTTCGGTAGGGCAGCCAGAGGATGCCCTTCCCGTCCGCCCGCTCCAGCGTGCCGCTCAGCAGCAGCCGCACCGCGGCGCACTCCAGCAGCGGAAGCAGGGCCCGCGACCAGGCGCTCGCTGGATCCTCCGCGCCCTGCGCCTCCTGCGCGGCCGCGACGGGATCGGTCTCGGCCAGGGCCGGCAGGTGGTGCATCTCGTCCACCACCAGCAGCGTGCGGTAGCGGTGGAACTCGGCCAGGTGCAGGTCGGGTGCTGCGGCGACGCCCTGGTAGGTCGTGACGTAGCCGGCGAGGCCCCGGCTCGGATCCGGCGTGTTGTCGGCGGCCCGGACGGACAGCGCATGGCCGAGCGCCTGCCGCCAGGTCGGGTCGGCGAACGCTTCCTCGGCCTGCAGGCGCAGGCTGTCGCGCGGCACAACCCAGCAAATTCGATCGACCACGCCCGCCATGAGCAGCTTGGCGGCCGCAAGAACGGGCAGCAGCGACTTGCCACCACCCGGCGTGACGGCGGCGAGGATGTCGCGGGCTTCGCTCTCGCCGCGTGCGATCGCCTCGGCGATGTTGGAAAGGAGCTGCTGGTGGGAGCGGAGAGGGCGGGCGACCAGGAAACACCATTCCATGCAGCGAGGGAGAATCCTGAATCTTTGAAAGCCTCCCGTCTAGGCCTACCGGCCGCCCTACCTATTATCGATAACTGAGTTGTCGATGATAGGTGCGGCAGGCAGGGGCATTAGCGACACTGGTTTCTCTGAGCCCGCGGGAAGCAGGGCAACTGGGGGAATCATCCATCATCCTCGACTGCGGACGGCCGAAGGCCAGGCGCGAGCTCGGCCGGGCTGGGCAGGGCGCTGGCGAGATCCGCCGGCAGCGCGTCGACCAGCATCAGCCGGTAGGAGGAAACGCCGATCGGCGCGTCCACGTGGCGGAGGGCATACTCCACTACCAGACGGTTGTGCTCGCGGCACAGGATCAAGCCGATGCTCGGCCCGTCGCCGGGCTCGCGGTCGCGGTCGTCGAGAGCGGCCAGGTAGAAATTCATCTTGCCGGCGTGCTCAGGCTGGAACGGCCCCGTCTTCAGGTCGACGGCGACCAGGCAGCGCAGCCTGCGGTGGTAGAATAGCAGGTCGACGTAGAAATCCTGGCCGCCCACCTCCAGGCGGTGCTGGCTGCCCACGAAGGCGAAGCCCTTCCCGAGCTCGAGCAGCAGGTCGCGCATCCGACCGAGCAGGGCGCGCTCGAGGTCGCGCTCCCGGACGGCCGCGTCGAGAGTCAGGAAGTCGAACTGGTAGGGATCCTTCAGCACCTGCCGCGCCAGGTCGGAGGCCGCCGGCGGCAGCGCGCGGTCGAAGTTGGTCACGGCCCCGCCCTGGCGCACGTGCAGGCGGGTATCGATCTGCGCGGCCAGCACCGGCCGGCTCCAGCCATTGGCCAGCGCCGCCTCGGCATACCAGAGCCGGGTGTCGGACGCCTTGACCCGCAGCAGCTCGATGTTCTGGCCCCACGGCAATCGTCCAACGACCCGTTGGACGATCGCGGCATCCGGCCATGCCTTGGCCACGGCACGCATGTAGAGCAGGTTGGCACGCGAGAACCCCTTCGCGTCGGGGAACTCGGCGCGCAGGTCACGCGCAAGCCGATCAACCACCCTGGCGCCCCAGTCGTGCCGGGCCTGCCGGTCGAGGATGTCGCGGCCGATCTGCCAGTAGAGCGCGATGAGCTCGGCGTTGACCGCAAGTGCCGCCTGCAGGCGGGCGTCGCGGATGCGCGTCTTCAAGGCGACTAGCCAATCGGCGTAGTCGCGGCCGCCTCCGGGTGACGGCATCACCTCGCTGCCCGACGGATCAGCGATCATGCTGACGTTCGATCGCGCCCGAGTACTTGGGCTGCCACATGTCGTGCCTCATCCCACCATCTCCGCCGCGTGCGCCAGGTCCACCGACAGCACCCGGCTCACGCCGCGCTCCTGCATGGTGACTCCATAGAGCCTGTCCATGCTGGCCATGGTCAGCTGGTGGTGCGTCACCACCAGGAAGCGGGTGCCGGCTTCCTGCGCCATGTCGGCGAGCAGCCTGCAGAAGCGCTCCACGTTGGCGTCGTCGAGCGGGGCATCGACCTCGTCCAGCACGCAGACCGGCGCCGGGCTGGAGCGGAACACCGCGAACACCAGCGAGAGCGCGGTCAGCGCCTGCTCACCGCCGGACAGCAGCGACAGGGTGGCGAGCTTCTTGCCCGGCGGCTGCGCGTAGATCTCGATCCCGGCCTCCAGCGGATCGTCCGAGCCCACCATCCCCAGGTGAGCACGGCCGCCGTCGAACATCCGCGTGAACAGCGCCTGGAACTGCCGGTCCATCTGCTCGAAGACCGCCATCAGCCGCTCGCGCCCGATCCGGTTGAGGTGCCCGACCTGGCCGCGCAGCCGGGCGATCGCGTCCCGTATCTCGTCCCGCTCGCGGGCGATCGCGGCACTTCGTTCCTCCGCGTCCTGCAGCTCGAGCTCGGCGCGCAGGTTGATCGGGCCGATCTCGTCGCGTTCGCGGACCAGCCGGGCGATGCGGCGACGCAACCCGGCCTCGGCGGCATCGGACAGGTCGGCGGGCGTGCTTGCCGGCAGATCCGTCGCTTCCGCCAGCAGCTGGGTCAGGAGTGCCCGCGTCTGCGCCTCGTGCGCTTCCGCGCGCAACGCGGCCTCGCGGGCTGTGGTCAGGCTGGCCTCGCCGGCGCGCCGCTCCGCCTGGGCGTGCCGAGCTTGCGTTACGGCCTGCCGCAGGGCCTCCTGCGCAGCGTCATGCACCGCCTGCGCGGCCAAAACGGCATCGGCCAAAGCCTGCGCTCGCCTGGCCGCCGCGGCCGGCCCTGCTGCGGCCAGCGCCTGCTCATTCCGGGCGGCGGTGAGACGCGCCACGGCCGCCGTCAGCCCCGCCTCGGTCGCCTGCAGACGCGCCTGCCAGTCCCCCAGCGCCGCCACCATCGAAACCTGCCGCGCATCCAATGTCGTCTGCTCTGCGGCCATCGCCTGGCCCTGCTGCGCCGCAGTTTGCTCGTCCTGCCGCATCGTCTCCAGGGCCTGCGCGGAAACCTGTGCCACGCCGGCGGCGGTCTCCGGATCCGGCAGCCCGGCTGCCGACGCGGCCAGCACCCGTTCCACGTCTTGCGCCGCGTCCCGCTCGGCCTCAGCGTCGTCAAGCCGGCTGCGGAGCGCCTCCAGCCGGGTTCGTCCTTCCAGCAGCACCGCGGCGGTCCGGCCGCATGCCGCGACGCAGGCATCGAGGCGGAGCCGTGCCACGCGCCGGGCTTCGCGCGCTCCCGCCTCGTCGGCCTCAGCCGCCGCCGCACGCCGCGTAGCATTATCAAGCTCGGCCCGGCCACCGTATAAAGGTAACGCGGCGAGGGCGGCCTTGGCCTCCGCCAGCACCATGGCAGAGGCCGCCCTCTCGTCGACCGACCGCGCCAGCAGCGGCGTCAGGGCATCGGAGGTGGACCGCGCTTCGGCATGGCGGCTGGACAGGGCCGCGGCCGCGTCGCGGGAGGCCAGCAGGCAGGCGTCGGCACGTCGACGCCGAGCACGGGCCTCCGTCTCCTCAGCGAGCGCCTCGTCGTCCCGATGGGCGGCTGCCTCGTATGCCGCTGCCAGTACGTCTGCACCGGCCAGCACCGCGCACGCGGCGTGTGCCGCGGCGAGCGCGGCCTCGGCCTCGGCGCGGACGACGGTCGCGCGATCCCGCTGTGGCCTCAGCATGTCCAGCCGACCGCGGGCCTCCGCGTTCCTGCCGACGACCAGCCGTTCCTCCTCCCGCATCCGCGCCAGCAGGTGCTCGGCTTCGTTGCGGCCGACACGGGCCTGTCGTGCCTGCGCGGTCGCGGCATCGCGCAGCTCAGCAGACCGGGTTGCCTCGCCCTGCATCGCCACCAGAGCGGCTTCGGCTGTCTGCAGCGCGACCGTGACATCGCGCAGGTGGACTCGCTGCCGCAGCCGCAGCGCCGCGGCGCCGGGCTGGCCTGCGGCGATCCGGTAGCCATCCCAGCGCCACAGCCCGCCGTTGCGGCTCACCAGGCACTGGCCTGGTCGCAGCGACGCCTGCAGCGTGTCTCCCTGCCGATCATCCCTGATCAGCCCGGCATGGGAGAGCGCGCGGGTGAGCGCATCGGGCACCGTCACCAGCGTCGAGAGCGGCACTGCCCCGTCCGGTAGCCCGACCGGCTCCAGCGGTGGCAGCACCGTCCAGGTATGCGGCGCGCCAGCGGCATCGTCCGGATGCGCGGCGTCGAGAGCGTTGGACAGGCAGGCGGCCAGCGCGTCTTCCAAGCCGTCTGGAACCTCGAGCGCCTCCGCCAGGACCCGCCATGACCGCTGGGGAACCTCCGATCCGGCCAAGGCCTCCCGCAGCCCTTCCGCTGTCGCGGTGAGGCGGCCTTGCGCGTCACGCGCCATAGCCAGGCGCGTCGCCACATCGGCGGCAGAGGCCTGCGCCGCATCGAGGGCTGCCTCCGCCTGGGCCAACACGTCATGCGCGACGGGAAGGCGCGTGTCCGCGTCCATACGGGCTCGCTGCGCGATCGCCACCGCCTCCGCAGGCACCAGCGCGGCCACGGCAATGGCGAGGTCACGCGCCAGCGCCTCATGCTGGGTCACCGCATGGCGGTGCGCACCGTCCGCCCGGCTGAGGACGGCCTCGGCCTGCTGGCGATGCCCGGTCGCGTCCGCCTTCCGTGTGCCCGCTTCCAGGCGATCCGCCGCAGCCTGCCTCCGCGCCAGCTCGGCGGCGTCCAGGCGGGCAGCAGCTTCGGCCAGTTCCGCCTCAGCATCCTGGACGGCTACCACTGCGGCCTGTCGCTCCGCCTCGGGAACCAGACCGGCACAGGCTGCATTCAGGCGCCGTTGCAGCTCAGCCTGCTCGGCGTCGACGCGCTCGGCACGGACTTCCGCCTGCTGCAGGGCCGCCTCCGCCACGTCCTTTCGCCGCGTCGCGTCCGCCGCTTCGATCCGGGCGACGTCCAGCGCGCGTACCGCCTCGAGGTGAGCCGCCGCGGCCAGCTCCAGCGCCCGGCCCGATCGTGCCAGCGCGTCGGCCGCCTCGTCGCGTTCCAGCACCTCGGCTTCGACGAGGGTCGGAGCCGGCAGCGCCGCCTCCTGCTGCGCACGCTCGGCGGCGACCTGCAGCAGCAGCGCTTCCGCGCGTCGCAGCCGACCCGAGGCGGCGTCCTGGTCGCGCGCATGCTCGGCATGGCGCATGACGGCGGCGGTGTTGGCGCCCGCATCGCTGCGCGCCACCTGCTCTGCCGTTCGGAGCCGGTCCCTGAGCTGGGCGATCCGAGCCTCCTGAGCCCGCCGGCGCTTCGGCAGCGCCGCGGCGGCCAGTGCGAGTTCGGTCTCCTGGTCCAGCAGCCGGGCCTACGCATCGCGTGCATCGGCGTGACGCGCTGCCGCGGCGTCATGGTCCTCCTGCGCCTGCCGGAAGCGGGCTTGCGCCTGCTCCGCATCCCGCCGCGCCCGCTCGTCTTCCCGCGCAGCACCTTCCGCCTCGATCCGGCGACGCTCCAGCACGCTGCGCGCGGTCGCCTCGGCATCCCGCAGCTCGGGAAGTGCCTGCTCGGCGTTGGCCTCCGCCCCCTGGGCGTGGGAGGCGTGCCGACCGACCTCGACCAAAGCTGCTTGTGCGGCGGATCGTGCGTCAGCGGCCAGCACCACGGCACGACGGGCCCGTTCGGCAAGCAGCGCCGGCAGCGCCGGCAGCGCTGCCTCGGCGTCACGGAGCTCGGCGGCGACAAGGCGGTAGCGGCCGGCCTGCGCCGCCTGCACGCCGAGCGCCTGTATCTGAGCGTCGAGCTGGGCGTGCAGATCGTCGGCGCGGGACAGGTTCGCCTCGGTGGCGCGCAGCTTGAGCTCCGCCTCCTGCCGCCTGCCGTGCAGCCGGTGATCCCGGCCGCCTCCTCCAGGATCGACCGCCGCTCCTCTGGTCGGGCGTTGACGATCGCCGCGACCCGGCCCTGGCTGATCATGGCCGAGGAGCGGGCACCGGTGGCGAGGTCGGCGAACAGGGTCTGCACGTCGCGAGCTCGGGCCTCGTGGCCGTTGATGCGATAGGCGCTGCCGGCGCCGCGCTCGATCCGCCGGCTGATCTGCAGCTCGTCGCCGTCATGCGGCGGCGGCGCCAGCCCGGCGGCGCCCTCCAGGGTCAGCACCACCTCGGCCAGGTTGCGGGCTGGCCGCGCCGCGGCCCCGGCGAAGATCAGGTCGTCCATCTCGCCGCCGCGCAGCGAGCGGGCCGAGCTCTCGCCCATCACCCAACGCAGCGCCTCCACCACGTTCGACTTACCGCAGCCGTTCGGCCCCACGATCCCAGTCAGCCCGGGCAGGATCTCGATCGAGACCGGTTCGGCGAAGCTCTTGAACCCGGTGATGCGCAGGCGGACGAAGCTGACAGGCACGATGGTCCCCGGGATACGGACACCCCTGAAGCGAGGGCACCGGTAGAAGTCCGGGCTACACCGAATCTGACAGAAACACCGGCTCACGACGAGTGCTACGGCTAGGCTGTCGACTCGATCAGATGAGCCAGAAACAAACGCTTGCGACGAGTGCGATGGCTGACAGGAAGTTCCTGGCGAGCCTGTCATATCGCGTTGCGATCCTCCGCCAGTCCTTCATCCGGCAGAACATGCGCTCGATCATGTTGCGGCGGCGGTAGGCGATCCTGTCGAGCGGATAGGGATGCCGACGGGTGCCACTGAAGGGGATCACCACCCGTGTGCCGAGCGCCTCGAGCGGCTTGCGGAGGTGGTCGGCATCGTAGGCCTTGTCGGCCAGCAAGCGCTGGGGCGTGGCGATATCCCCGAGGAGCGTGGCGGCGACGCTGATATCGGCCACGTTGCCGGGCGTCAGGACGAAGGCGATCGGTCTGCCTTGGCCATTGGCCAGAGCGTGGATCTTGCTGGTCCGTCCGCCACGTGAGCGGCCGATCGCCTGCGCCTGGTCCCCCCTTTTGATCCGGCGGCCGAGCGATGCGCCTGGACGTGGGTGCTGTCGATGCTGAGCTCGTCCGGGATGTTCCCGGCTGCCGCCAAGCGGGCGAAGAGCTTGGTCCACAAGCCCTGCGCGCTCCAGCGGTTGTATCGGTTGTAGATCGTGGTGGCCGGACCATACGCGGGCGGGCAGTCCTTCCAGCGGCAGCCTGAGCGCAGCACGTACAGGATGCCGCTGATGACGGGGCGGTCGTCCACCCGCGGTGCGCCGGGGCGGTTCCTGGGCAGATGCGGCTCCAGCACCGCCCACGCTTCGTCGCTCAGCCAGTCCAGCTCGCTCATGCCGATCATCTCCCTGATCAGAACAACGAATCACGACCCGTCATCCAGATCAACAGCTTGATCAGGTTGTCAGCCTAGAGCTGCCGCCGGCCATGGCGGTCGAGCTTTGCGAGCGCAGGCAACGCGGGTTTCCCACCTCGGTGATGCAAACAAATTGGTGGCGACCCGCACCATGCTCTGTCAGCTGCGATCATACCGCCTGAAGAGGTAACCTGTTACGGACACATCAATGGCACGCGCTACCAAAACGCCTCGGATTGCTACCCGCCGTGAACTAGAGCCAGCGCCCACAAAGGGCATCGGCCGTCCGCTTGGGCTGAAGCAGGCGGCGCGCGAGGAGGCTCTCGACGCCGCTCCTGCTCCGGTCGGCAAGATCAGGCAGGCGCCAAAGCGTGCCGCCGCCTCAACCATGAGACGTGGAGCGAGAGCCATTATGCAGCCAGCCGCGGAAGCACCGGCCGCGAAGGCAGCAGCCAAGCGGACTGCCAGAGGCGGCAACAAGTCGAAGTCGTCGCGAGTTGCCGAACTCGATGTCGCGTAGGACGACCATGAGGATGAGGCGGCCGCGGAGGAATAGAGCTAACCGATTGCGGTGCTGGTCGCTTGCGAAGGACCTGTGATCGGCAACAACACCTGATCGACTGCATGAAGGCTGGATAGCGGAGTCCCAAGGAATCAGGATTCTTGCCATGCCTTGCCTGCTCCTTGTGCTTCCCTGACCCGCCGTCCGCTCCGCTCGCACCAGCAACGTATCGCCAACGTTGTGCACGCGATCGCGTGGCTCGCTCATTGGCTGAGTTGTCGAGACAGGCCCGGCCATAGCGCAGCACCAGGGTCAGCGCGTCCCTCCGAGATGGATATAGCGGATCGCCGCGCGAGCTTGCTACGTCCGGGAATGCACGACCTGGTCGCTTCCAGCCACTCGCGCATCTCGACCAGCAGCGGCGCTGGTGGTCTCGC
This sequence comes from uncultured Acetobacteraceae bacterium, assembly GCA_964244585.1. Lineage (GTDB taxonomy): Bacteria > Pseudomonadota > Alphaproteobacteria > Acetobacterales > Acetobacteraceae > LMUY01. The sequence continues at coordinate 39,693 of CAXTJM010000021.1, forward strand.
GCATCACGTGCGCGGAGGCGGCCAACCGCAGCAGCGGCCGTGCGATGGTCAGCGACAGGTACCAGGACAGCAGCACGGTGATCGCCAGCGCCACCACGAACAGCAGCAGGATCGAGAACCGCACCGCGAACAGCGAGCGGTCGACCTCGCGCGCCTCGCGGGTGAGCTGGATGATGCCGACCGTCTGGCCGTCATGCAGGACCGGCTCGGCCACCGTCACCAGCAGCCGGTGGTCGGCGGTGCGGCGGATGAAGGGCGGGGTCTCCGTGCTGTCCTGGTCGCCGAAGCGCAGCTGCTCGCGCACCTCGGGCTGCGCGTCCGGGTCGGCGCCCTGGGCCAGCGTGCGCGGCACCACCGGGGTGCGCTCCGGCAGCAGGCTGAGCAGGCGATCGTAGACTTGTGCTTGCTGGGTCCTCAAGCGCACTTTCGCTGGTATCAAGCGATATCGTAGCTTTGTCACCCGCTACGGACGCAGAGGTGACATCCACCATGCTTCCACCGCGGTCGCCTTTAAAAAAGCTTTGAGCCGCAGAAGTCTAACTCGATGTCGGTATTGTTTAATTACGTCAGCCTGCAATAAGTCTATTAAAGGCTTTTAGAAGGAGAGCGATTACAAAAGAAGTTAGAGTAAAAATCACACTTAAACCTGCAATGAGTTGCAGTCGTCTCAGTTTGGCTTTAGGCGCATCAGCGCCGGTAAATCTGCCAAGGGTTATCACTTTTATAAATCCACCATGCTTGACTGCTACAAAAACCATAACAACAACGCAGAATATAATAAATAGTCTATTAATTCCCACAAAAGGAATAGTCATCCTTACCTTACTCCATTTGTGCGAACGGTATTTGTCGTTAATATTGAACCAGAAATACCTTCTGTTAGACCTCCGAAAGGAGGGGAGAGAGCAAATTGATAGATTTCATTTCCATCTGAGTCTTTTCCAAGTGACAAAGATATCCCAATTTGTAATGGGCCTATTCCGAGAGTACCTGAGTACGTGGTGAATGGACCAAGTAGCTCCCCAGCAGACTGTGCGTTCGTGAAAAATGCGCTGAAACCGCCACTCGATGACGCACCAATAACTGTTGTCGGATTTAGAGGAGAGACCACCGAATTAGACGAAGTTGGGCCGTAGTCAGCTGCACCATAGCTATAAAACGAAGATGTTGTAGCCCCGGCGGGACTTATGAAGCCGCCCACACTGAAATCTTCGGTATTAGCTGTTCCAGCAACGCCCGGTAAACCTGCGTTCGTAGATCCGCCAAATGAATAACCGGCGCCATTTGGTAGTACGCCCTGAGCAAGTGATTGAGCGGACGCTGCTGCCGGGGTCATGAAGTCTGCTGCGGTCAGCCCAGTCAGACCCTCAGTTGGATCCGTCGTGTAAGCAACCATTCCGTTGTTCATGTCTGGGACGATGATGGTCGCTATCTTCATCCCATTTAAGGAGACGACATATTGGGTTGAGTCCGGATCGCCGTTCGGAAAGATGACACTGTTGCCAACATCTGTACCATCATCTCCAAGCGGATTGCCTCCGATGATGGGGCCACCCCCGCCTCCGGTGCCATCATTGGGGCCGCCGCCGTCCTGGGGGTTCTCCGCGACTATGATGTCGTCACAACACGTTCCCATTGGATCGACCTTATTGAGCGGGTCGCCCCCGGTGTATGCGTAGAGGTTGCGTCCTCCGGCGTATCCGATGGGGTCTGTCTGGATGAAGCGTCCCATGGCCGGGTCGTACGACCGGGTCTGGGTATGGTAGAGGTTGGTCTCGCTGTCCCAGCGGTATCCGGCGTAGCCGAACGCGGTGCCGGACAGGCCGCCGGTCGAGGCGCCGTAGGGCGTGTAGCCATACATGCCGGTGATCTGGTCCATCGAGCTGGTGCCGATCACCGAGCCGATGCGGTTCATGTAGATTAGTATCTCATATATAATCCTCCATTGTTCATAAGTTGAAAATAAGGCTGTCTGCGCTGAAAACAATACCGTGGGGGTCACGGCTGCAGCGTGGGATTTGTTCTGACACTATATGACTAATATTTTTCCTTGAAAGCTTATCAACACGCTTTCAAATCGCTTGCTATCATCTTTTATTTGTATTGATAGCGAATCATCAAATGTAATCTTTAATGTTTCGTTATCAATTGGCTCTACAAGCAATATTCTTTTTCCAAGCAAACTCAGTAGAAAATTTGGTATCGCATTAGGGTGAACCGGCGCGAAGTCATTTTCTGAGCTTCCTACGTCCACCAGTATTGTTATCACAATATCTCCGAAGAAATTTAGTATCAGGTCATTATGACCGAAACAAACTTGTATCAGTTCCGCTCCCAAAACGGATTTAAGTATAGGATCATCATTCACCCCAAACATGGTCCGTTCCATCGCTTTTAATGAATTACCACACATACCCTATTTTGATGCTGTCTCACGGTATCAAATCTTCAATAATTGATATCTCGGGCACCTTTGGAGTTTCAACTGTATCAAGAGGACCGGTTGGCGGCAATGGCACGTGAGTCATCGATCGTCCAATCGGCCTTGAGACATTAGGTGTGGGTTTCATGGTTGATGGATCAACCGGCTGACCGTTGTTGTTTGTTATAACAAAATTTCGATTTGGATAAGTTGTAGTGGGAGGCATGACTCGAACCTTAAAGTTAGAACGAACTGGAAGAGGCGACCTTCATCGCCGACTTGGCTTGGTAGGTTCATTCCCACGAATAGGTCCATTCAGGGTCCAGCCCACGACCGGTGATCCTCACGATCGCCGTCCGCCGGACCGTCAACGCGCCGTCGGTCGTCTCCGCCACGATCGTGAAGGCATGTCCGACGATCGTCTGGCTGCTGGACAAGATGTTGGCACCACCTCTGTTCCTTTGTGCCAGGACGGCGTCGGTGTCCTCTACGTTCAGGTTCAGCGTGCACATCAAGACCAGAGGGGGTGCTACTGAACCATCGACTGATGGGGTTTCACTATAGACCGTCAAACCCGGCGATACACGGTCGAAGATCTCGTCCGTCATCCCAAGCACAAGATGCAGCTCGCCGACGGTCATGAAGGGAGCCTCCCTCGGTCCGTAGGCGAGCCCTGCTGCCGCGTATTCGTCCCGCTTGGCACCATGTAGCCGCCGACCAACTCCTCGCTCGCGCCAGTCGGCGATCCGGTCTGCGAACACGTCCCCTGCAGCCGGATCGCCACCGGCCGTGATGAAGAGCCGTCTGAGCAGCACCGTGTCGGCGAAGTTGAGATCCACCTTGCCGAGCTCATCCTGCACCCGAAGGACCACTTCGCGTCCTTGAAAGGCCCAGCTCATCGGGCGACCGTCCAGATAGAGGACGATCTTCCGCCGGATCCCGTTCAGATCATGCATTGCAGCGTAGATCGCCGCGTCGTCCGTCTCGCGGAGCTGCGCGACGAGCAGGGCATCGTGCGCCCTGTGGTGCAGGCTGCGCTGGAGCGTCAGCAGACCCGATATCGTCACCGCGATCAGCACGCAGGCCCACAGGACGGTTGGAAGGGCAAACCCTCGCTCTCCGGTCTCGGTGGTCACTGCTGTAACGGCACCGAGGCGGCCAGTGGCAGCTTCTGGCGGAGCTCCTCGGTCACGGCATTCTCGGCCAGCTGGTTCCGAACGATGTGTGGCGTGATGAGGACGATCAACTCGTCCCGGCTCAAGTTCTTGGCCGTCGTCCCGAACAGGGCACCTATGACAGGTATGTTCTGCAGGATCGGTATCCCGTTCTTGGTTTTCGATCGCGTGTCGCTGATCAAGCCGGCCAGGGCGACCGTCTGGCCATCGGCGATCGCGACCGAGCTGTTGACCCGGCGCTGCGAGATGGTCGGTGTGTTGAGGCTCGACGAGGTGGTTGCGCTCACGTTGCTGACCTCCTGGTCCACATCGAGCAGGACGAGGCCGCTGGCGTTGACGCGCGGTGTTATCTTGAGGATGACACCAGTATCCCGATACTCGATCGAGTTGACGATCGGCGAGCCTGCCGCGAACGTACTTTGCGAGGATTGGGTGGCGATCGGGACCTGATCGCCGACTTGAAGCTGAGCCGACTGGTCGTTGAGGACGAGCAGGTTGGGGGACGACAGCACCTTGACCTCTGTCAACCCCTGTAGGAGCTGGAGCAGGACACTCGAGTTCGCGCCTGAGACGTAGGACAGGTTGAAGGCCGGAGAAGACGTCAGCAGGCTTGCGAGCCCGGCGGCGACAGCAGCCGTTCCTGAAGGAGTTGTGGTGGTTCCTGATGTGCCTGTGGCGGTCGAGCTGCCGACGGCCGACGGTGCAAAGGCGGCCTGGAAGTTGCCCGATTTGACGGCATACTGCAGCCCGTAAGCGAGCTGGTTCGTGAGCGTGACTTCGGCAACCGTCGCCTCGATCAGCACCTGCAGCGGCTGTCTGTCGAGCTGCCGGAGGGCTGCCTCGATCGTCCCGTACTGCGCGGAGGTTCCCATGACGATGATGGCGTTGTTCTCGTCGTCCGCAGTGATGCGAACGCCCCGCATGGCGCCGTCCGCTCCCCCCTCGTCGCTCGACCCGGTGCCTTGCGGCAGCGGTCCAGGATGAGCGAGGTCGGCCGCGGCCCTGTCGCCGCCGCCCGGCAGATCGCCCTGAAGCACTTCAGGTACGTTGGCGACGCCAAGCAAGCCTCCACCACCAGGAGCCACCTGTGCAACGCCCGCTGGCCCTCTGGTAGCAGGCTGATCTCCCTCCCCGGTGCCGCCGATGAGTATCTTGTGCAAGGTGGCCGAGAGGTCAGCCGCCCGACCGTTCTGGACGCGGTAGACGAACAGCTTCCTCTCCAAGGTGTCACCGCTGGCGGGTTGATCCAGCCGCTTGATCCACCGCTCGACCCGCAGCAGGTAGGTGGGCCTGACCGCGGTCACCAGGAGCGCGTTGAGCCGCTCGATCGGGACGATGTGGATCAGGCCCTCGGTGACCCCGCCCGACCCGGCGAGCAGTGACGTCACCTCCGTTCCCACCGCTGACGCCTGTGCGTTCTGCAACGGCAGCAACTCGAAGGAGAGGCCCCTCAGGTAGTCGACGTCGAAGACGGCGATCTTGTTGACGACATCCTGCACTCCTTCCTCCGACCCGGATACGATCACCACGTTGCGGTCCGGATCGGCGTGGACGGAGACGGCGGTCGGGAGAAGGGGCTGCAGCACCTTCACGATCTCGGCGGCCGAGACGTACTGGAGGTTGACGACCCGGGTGCCATACGTCGCAAGGCCTGGCCTGGCCATCGGCGCCTCCTGGGCGGCGGTGGCGACCGGGACCACGCGGTAGACACCCCCGCTCTCGACCATCGCGAAGTTGCTGGCATGCAGGGCGTTGCCCAGAGCCACAAGCGCCTCGTCCTCCCTCACCGGTCCGGGAGTCTGGAGCGTGATCGTCCCTTGCACTGTGGAGTCGATCGCGTAGGGCAGACGCAAGGTCTCCCCCAGGACGTTGCGCACCACCTCCCTGACGTCCGCGTTGAAGTAGTCGAGCAAGACGTCGGCCTTCCGGCCCTCGGGCCCGAAGTCTGGCGGTGCCGCTGCACGGGTGCCGGCGGCGTAGGCCCCGGTCCCCCTTTCGCGGAAGGCGGTGACGCTGCTCCGCGGCGCCCCAGCCGGCGGCGTCAAATCGATGGGCGCGCCCTCACCCTCGGGATAGGTGTGCTCGACCGCCAGACGAGCCTGCGCGATCTGTCTGTTAGTCTCCTCGTTGGGCGTCAGAGGACCTGCACAGCCACCGACCAGCAACAGTGCGCCCAGCATCGACCCGCTCCACAGCCGGGCCCCGATACCTCTCCCCCTGGCGTGGCGCCTCTTCATCGAGCCGAAGATCCGGTCAACCGGAGCGGCGACTGCGCGCCGGGAGCTGCCTGCCTTATGCCCGACGGGCCACCAGGGGCACCAGGAAACGCCATCCTGAGGGTTCGACCACCTTCCACGAACTCGAGGCCATTCATGTCGATCGTCACGAGCGTCCAGCCATCAAGAGATTGTTTCGGAACAAGCCGGATATTCGCACGGCCTACCTGAGACCAGATGAGCGCGAAACGTCCCCGCGGCGAGATTGTCACACCCCTCAGATCATAGCCGTTCAGTTGCGCCGGTGGCGAGACCGGTCTCGAGCTCACTGCGGGAGGCGCCGAGCGCGGGACCGGTGTCCAAGGTCGGCGGGACGGAACAAAGAGTGGATGCTCGGAAATGATCGCCAAGCTCTGTTGCTGCTTGGTCCGGCTTGCCCGCGCGATGTTGCCAGGCATGTCGGGATCTTGAGCCCTGATGTGTACCCGCCAGGGAGACAGTATCTCTGTAATGATCAACAAAATGACGGCGCATAGCCCTACGCCCGCCAGCCGGTGCGATGGATGCCCACCGCGGACGCGCTCTCTCGTCATCGAGCAGTCCCGGTCTCCGCGAAGGCAGCGATATCACAATCCAGGCTGACGCGGGGGGGCTTATCGGGATCGGATACTGGCGGCGCCGTCACCGACAGCCGAACGATGAACAGCTTTGGTTTTGCTCCCTCGACATGTTCCAGAAAGCTCGTCATCCCAGGGATACCCATGGCCATATCCATATGGATGCCAATGTGCCGAAGTCCCTTTTCCGTAAACGGCGCTTCGCTGGAAACACTCATGGCCTGGCCATCGGGAGGAATGTACGAGCGCACAAGCGCTTCGACATTGGCAGCAAGCGAGACGTCACTTGCGGCTTTCCAGAGCAAGAAACCATTCTTTCTGCCACCGTTGATCTCATCCAGTTCTTGAACGATGACTTGTCGTCGAGCGATCAAAGCCGTCAGGCCCGAAGCCTTTGCATCCATCTCACCCCTCCAACGCCGCTCATCCACGATACTGCTGAGGATCGGGCCGATTACGACAGACACAACACACCAGATCATGAGGCCAAGGACGACCAACGCCATCACTCGGCTCAATACGCTTCGAGCGCTCTTATTCATTGGTCGGCACTTGGCGAACCGAGAATGCGAGTTCAAAGGTTTCGCCATCACCGTCCGATGACGGCGTCGTCGCCGAGATGAAGTGTGGCTCGTTGAACACGTCCGAGCTCTCGATGATGTTGATAAGGCTGGCGGCATGACGAGCCTTTCCCAAGCATGTCACCGCCCCGGTCTGATACGTGAACTGCGTCAGCGAGACATCCGATGGAAGCAGCGTGGTGAGACGCGCAAGAACTTCAGCCGCAGAGACTGCTTCAGCTCGGTCGGTCAAGAAGACGATCTGCTCCCGGCCACGACGCAGCCTGTCATTCAGGGCGATAACGTCCGTTGCCTGATGCTGCAGGTCTGCGACCTCCGCCAGAAGCCGGTGGTCCAGAACATGGACCCTGATACCGTGCAATGCGGAGGCAAGGAGGATAAGGGTAAGCAGCCCGATCGCGACTCTGTGTCTGAAGACGATTTCCACGGTTCGCAAGGAGAACGTGTCGGAAGGACTCCAGAGGACGGATCGTGCTTTCTGTCCTTGGGCATTTCGTCGATCGACAACGATGCGTTGAACCTTCAGGCCAGCACCACGTGCCAGATCTTGTATCCAAGTGAGCGTACTCCTTTTGACCAGCGTGATGTCGACCTGCATAGTCTTGGTTGACGCCTGTCGTGAGACGATCTCGTGGATGGCGACGATATCATCGGCAGCCATGGGCACCAGCTTTGGAAGCTGATGCCTGATGATCATCGAGAGCGTGCTGGTGGCCGCTATTGGTAGGACGATACCTCTAGACAGTGTCAGCGAGGTATCGAGGGCAACCACGACTTGGGTAACAGCCCCTACCTTGGCGGCCTGAGATGTCAGAGCCTGCACCGTGGCCCTGATTGCCTCTGCCTCAGCAGCAACATCTGTAAAGACGCTATCATTATTGCTATAAAACCGTGCTGTGGATCTCGATAGCTCCAAAAGAAGCGACGGGTTGCGGCTGCTCAGGAGCAGAGATCGTAATCTTGTCGGCAGCATCTGCTCGAGCTCATCGAGCCACCAGGCGACCGCCTGCCTGCCGAGCAAAAGAATGTCTCGCCACTTTACGGATCTCGAGGACGATTGAATTACTGAACGCGCCGACATGCCACGTTCTCAGGGTTGAAGCGGCAACCCGGCGTCGCCGAGACCACGGGAGCGACAAAGAAGACGGCCGCAGGTGCCTTTCCAGGACCACCTGATCCGATCTCAACCCGCACCAGAAGAGGAAGAGTAGAAAGACCTGTCCACGCGTCGCGCCAGGCAGGCCTGTGTTGCGGCTGATCGCGGCCGAAGAAGGCGAAGTGAAGCGAGCGCACCTTGTCGACGATCTTCATGCGATAGAGCGGTTGCACGGCATCGGCTTGGGCCGGCGGCAACGCAAGGGACCAGGAAAGCCACAAGGACTTCAAGGACCCGCTGCCTTCAAGAAATAATTCCTGCCGAACGATCTGATCATCGGCCACCGCGTCCGGAAGGCGTCCTATGAATCGCACCTCATCAGCAGAACCATCGAAATCCACCGTGCGGTCGGCGTAGGCAGTGCCGTTCAGGACTGGTTGGGCATTGGCGAGGATGCGCGAGATCATCTGCTTGGCCGCATCGATGTCGCGAAAAGCTGCTTCGGAGCGGTCGATACGGGCTCTGGCTCTCCCGGTGTAGGCCAATGCACCGCTGACAGCAGCCAGTAGAAAGCCACCAAGGATCGTGGCGATGAGGAGTTCTAGAAGTGTGAAGCCTTCATCACCCTGTGGCTGTCGCATCGAGCTAGACCTTCGGCGCCAGCCTGAGCGTCACGAGGTGGGCTTGATGACGCTGACGCCCGGTGGTCCATACCACGGTCACGGTCAGCTGCTTCAGCGTCTCGTGCTCGAAGGCAAGCTGTTGGTCGCCATCCTGGTCGGTGATGTCAATCTGCCACAGGTAGTTGTCGAGCGTCCCCCCATGGATGGTCCCGTCGGCAAGCGGGATATCCCGGCCGACGCGAGCAAGCTCGCTGTCCAGCACACGGACCGCTTCTTCCTGCCGAAGGTCAGCCGCCGCGAGCATGGCGGCTCCGGAGAAGATCTGGAACGCCAGGGTGAACGCCACTCCTGCGATCGCCAGGGCGACGAGCACCTCGACGAGGGTGAAGCCCTCCTGATCGGCAAGATCCGACGGCTCAGTCCCCATGGCGGATCCGGCCCGTCACGCCGTCGATCAGGACCGTCTCCGTCGCATGCGCTGAGATCAGTTCCACCGTGCAACTAAAGGCGCTTCCATCCGGGAAGAACCTCACTAGGTCACGACAGGTGGCACTCCCGGGAGGAGCCAGGACGGAGAGCTGACGGACGACGGGAAGAAAGCCGGTCGGCGGGCGGCGGGGACGTCCGAAGCTCAGGTGGATGGGGTCGAACGTGACGTCGACCTGATGCCCCGTCGTGACGGCGGCCTGCTGGCTTTCCTCCAAGGCGACGGCCACCTCATCGGCCGCCGCTCGCAGACGGGCGCGTTCCAGTCCGGCGGAGAGGCTCGGCAGCAGCGTGAGCATGAGGCCCATGATGACGATGACGACCAGGAGCTCCAAGAGGGTGAAGCCCTCTTCTGACGGTCGCATGGCCGCACCGTAGTCCATCTACCCGGCGAGGTTGTTGACGGCCAGCATCGCCACCAGGATCGACACCACGATCCCGCCGATGATCAAGCCCATCAGGACCGTCAGGGCTGGGACTAGAAGCGTGAGAAGCCGATCCAGCGTCCGCTGGACGTCGTGGTCATAGAGCGTCGAGATCTCCTGGAGCAGCTCGTCCAGCCGGCCGGTCTCCTCGCCAATCCGGATGAGCTGGGTCGAGAGGGTCGGGAACAGGCCTGTCGTGGCGAGCGGGCTGGACAGTCCTTCGCCCTCCTTGAAGCGATCCGCGACGTCGAAGATCGCCGAGGCGATGGAGCGGTTGGTGACGACGTTTCCGCACAGGGCAAGCGCTTGGGCGGCCGGAACGCCGTTCGCGAGCAACGTTCCCAGCATCCGGCAGAAGCGGCCGATGTTCAGCTTGGTGACGAGCGTCCCCGCGATCGGGAGGCGCAGCACCATCCGGTCGCGCCACAGGACGACGCCATCCACTGCTGAGAACCGCCACCAGGCCGCGGCGGCCGCCAGGCCGATGGGCAGAGCAATCCACCCGTAGGCCCGCAGGAAGGCGCTGATCGCCATGACGACGCGGGTGCTGGTCGGCAGGCGGGCACCCGCTTCATCGAACAAGGGCTCGAACTGGGGCACGACGACGGTGAGGACCAAGGTGACCGCCCCGATGGACACGACCACCAGGATGACGGGGTAGACCAGAGACGAGATGACCTTCTGACGCATGGCCTCGGCCCGGGCCAGGAAGTCCGCCGTCCGGACTAGCACCGGATTGAGCGCGCCTGCCGCCTCCCCGGCCCGGACCATGCTCACGAAGCTGTCCAAAAAGGCGCCCTCGCCGGCCTGCATGGCATCGGCCAGGGAGGCGCCGGCGGTCAGGCGATCGAGCGTTTCCCGCAACCGGGCGGCCACGTTGCGCCGCCCGGTGACCGAGATGAGCAGCCTCAAGGCCCGGTCGACCGGTACCCCCGCCTGAAGCAGCCGGGCGAGCTGCTGAGCCAGGAGTGCGAGGTCGGCCGTCCTGATCGGGCGGTGCCGCCCGCCGCCCGCCGCCCGGAGCGCCAGCCGTCCCGCATTCTCCTCCGCGGAGATGGGGATCAGCGCCCAGTCGTGCAGCCGGGCGATCACCGTGGCCTCGTCCTGCGCGGCCAGGGCACCCGTGACCAGCTCGCCGGTCGAGGACAGAGCGCTGTAGCGGTAGAGGGGCATCGTCAGTCGTCCCCGATGACTCGCATGACCTCGTCGATGGTGGTCTCGCCAGCCGCCGCCTTGCGGAGACCGTGCCGGTACATGGTCTGCATGCCGTCCTGCACCGCCGCCACCTCGATTTCGCGAGCCTCGCCCCCCTGCATGACCAGGCTCCGGATACGGTCCGACATCGGCAGGAACTCGAGGATCATCGTCCGGCCGACATAGCCGCGCTGGCCGCATGCGCTACAGCCCCGAGCCCGGAACAGTGTCGGCGCCTCGATACCCGCCTCCACAAAGCCCAGCGTTCGGCATAGATCCGGAGGAGCCTCGTAGCCTTCCCGACAACGGTGACAGAGGCGCCTCACGAGCCGCTGCGCCAAGACACCGGAGACGGTGGACGTCAGCAGGTACCGCTCGACCCCCATGTCGACCAGCCTCGCCATCGCCGAGGCCGCATCGTTGGTGTGCACGGTCGACAGCACCAGGTGGCCGGTTAGAGAGGCCTGGATCGCGATCTGGGCAGTCTCGAGGTCTCGGATCTCACCCACCATCATGATGTCCGGGTCCTGCCTCAGGAAGCTGCGCAGCACGTTGGCGAAGCTGAGCCCGATGAGCGGCTTGACTTGGGTCTGGTTGATGCCGGCCATCACGTACTCAATCGGGTCCTCGACGGTCAGGATCTTCCGCTCGGTCGAGTTGAGGTGCTGCAGCGACGTGTAGAGCGTCGTCGTCTTGCCGCTTCCCGTCGGCCCGCTGACCAGCACCACGCCATGCGGCCGGCTGATCGTGGCCAGCCACTGCGCCAGGACCGTCCGATCGAAGCCGAGCTCGGCGAAGTCGAGGACGGTCCGGTCACGGTCGAGGACGCGGAGCACGACATTTTCCCCGTGCGCCGACGGAGTGGTCGAGACCCTGAAGTCGATCTCCTTGCCCTGGATCACCTGCCGGATCCGTCCGTCCTGCGCCAGCCGGCGTTCGGCGATGTCGAGGTTCGCCATGACCTTGAGCCGCGAGATCACGGCGTTCCGGAGGTGCTCGGCCGCCTGGTCCACGTCGGAGAGGACGCCGTCGATCCGGTAGCGCGTCCTAAGGCCGGTTTCAGTCGACTCGATGTGGATGTCGGAGGCTCGCTTCTCGACCGCCTGCGCGATGAGGGCGTTCACCCGCCGGATGACCGGCGCGTCGCTGGCCTCTTCCCGGAGGCGCTCGAGATCGGTCTCCCACCGCGTGTCGGCGTCCGACGGCGAGCCAGGCCCAGGACCCAAGCCGCCCTGGCGGCCGTAGACCTGATCCAACGCCGCATCGACATCGGCGGGCAAGGCCGCGCGAGGCCGTACCGGACACTCAAAGCGGAACGTCAGGGCTTCCATGACGTCGGGATCGAGCGGATCGGTCATCGCGACCTCCAGCGCCTGATCGGTCATCGTCAGGGGCATCAGCTTGTAGCGGTAGAAGAAGTCGCGACAGGCCATGTCGGCGACGAAGGTTGCTTCCCTCAGCTCGGTGTCCTGGACCAGTGGCTGCTTGAGCACTTGGGCATAGGCCTCGGCCAGCCTGAGGTCGGTCACGAGCCCCAGGCGCCGGACGATCGTTTCGGCCCGATCGCCCGTCTCGATCTGCAGGCGTTCGACGCGTTCGTGCTCGATCCGCGGCAGCTGCAGCGCCTCGAGCAGGAGCGGCACATTCATCTTGGTATGGGCGAAGGACTCATCATTGATGGCTGATTTAGCCGCTTGCGCCACGCAACGATCTCTCTGCTCACGATAATTTCAACATCCCGAGGATGAGCAGGTGACCTGCTGGGCGGTGATGTTTCCCGCGGTGTCGTAGGTGTAGGTTATGACCGTTCCGTTACTGTAGCTCGCCGTCGTGACGCGGCCCTGTCCGTCATAAACGTATGTAACGCCTGCGGCTTCTGCCGGCGCGGCCGCGGTCAGCAGGGAAACGACGATGCCGGCGAGGGCGAGGGTGCGCCTCATGGCGGTGCTCCTGTCCGTGTTGATGGGCATATGATTCCGGTCAGAAAACATCTTGTCAATTTATCACCAGTCATGGGAGCGTGATCGTAACGTAAGGCAAGGACGGACCGATGCGCTGGTTGCGTGAGAAAGGCAGCATGATGCTGTCGGCTGTCTTTCTGTATCTTGCCTCCGCCAGCCCGCCCGCGCAGGCCCAGATCACATCCCTCTCGGCCAGCCACAACATCATCCTGACGTCTCCCGGGGGGACGAGTGCTACGGCGGCAGCTGCCAAGCCGTCCGCGGCGGGAGCCGCCAGGCCCTCTGCCGCTGCTCAGCCCGCGGCCACCTCGTCCGGCGCGTCGGCGCCGATCCCGCCCGAGATCAACGAGCTCGCCCGGGCGCTGCGTTACAACCCGCAGCTGATCTACGAGTATGTCTACAACAACATCAAGATCCTGCCCGAATGGGGCAGCCTCAAGGGTCCCCTGGGCGCGATGCTCGACGGCAACGGGACGGTGTTCGACTCCGCCGAGCTGATGCTGCAGCTCCTGCAGCTGTCTGCAGCAAACAACAACACCGGGCTCACCATAACGAACCCGCAGATCGTCGTCGGCACGATCACCCTGACCGGCACGCAGCTCTCGAACTGGCTCAACATGAGCTCGGCCAGCAGCATGTTGACGCTGTTGTCCTCGGGTAACTTCCCGACAGCGACGTTCACCACATCCGGGGATACCGTGACCTCGGCAACGATCGAGTGGGCCTGGGTCACGGCCCAGGTCAACGGCACCACCGTCACCTATGATCCCTCGACCAAGTCATACACGACCTGGGCCGGCTTCGGCTCGGACACGGCGGGGACATACGCGAGCAACAGCCGCTACAACTTCACCAGCTTCTATGGCCGCGCGACAAGTCAGGACAATGACGCCGGGTACTCGGTGTCGGCACTCGCCCAGGGTGCCGGCAACCTGTAGACCGACATCGTCAACTATGCCTCGAGCTTCTCCACCTACCTCAAAGCTAACCCGTCGATCACGGCCACGCAGGCCGTCGGCGGGTCCGACATCACCTATCTCCCCGCCCAGGTGGGAGGTCCACCGGTTCTTTCGGGCAACCCGAACCAGCTGACCGCGCAGGCAAGCTACAGCTATGTTCCCGACGGGTATCGCGACATCATCACGGTCCAGGCGTTCGTCCCGAACGGTGGTCCGAGCATGCAGGCCGGGTCCTGGAACAGCTCGGACCTCTACGGGCACCGGCTGACGCTCACGTTCGACGGCAACGGTAATCCCCAGGTCATCCTCGGCTATGCCAACAGCGCCCTCGGCACGGTGTCCGGCGGGGGCGCGTCGGCCTACACTGTGCTGTACAGCAGCAGCAACGGGCCGCAGTTCGGTGCCAGCACGTCGATCTACGTGTCGCTGGGCTTGGCCCACAGCAGCACCAGTCCGAGCCAAGTAAGCTCGACCTCGTCGCCGCCGCCGTCGCCCTGCACGACCTGCCAGCACTACGCGACGATGCACATCACCACCGGCTACAACACGTCGGACAGCGGATACGTCCCCTCCGTCTACTCCTTCGTCATGGGCTTGGGGAATGCCGGCCAGGGCATGGTCGAGAAGCACCGCACCCAGCTCGCCAACATCAACTTCTACGACACGTCCATCAGCCTTCCCAATCCGTCGACCTCGGAGCCGATGTTGGGCGAGAGCCTCGCCGTGCTCGGCGACCAGTGGATGGCCGAGAAGGCCCAGGCCCAAAAGGTGCTCAGCGGCGCGTCGGGCACGCAGACCATCGTACAGGGCGAACTCGGCCTGGTCGGCATCCGCAACTTCAACGGCATCCTGGGCCCCTACCTCGACATCCCGGCCGAGGACGTCAGCGTCGTGCAGAGGACGCAGCGGAGTACCGGCGGCTATCCGACGCCGCTCGAGATCGGCACCTTCGCCACCGACAACATGCTGGGCAGCCGGATCGAGAGCGGCGTCATCGAGCAGTCACAGCCGAACACTGTGGCCGTGTCCACGACCAGCCTCTTCGGCTCGGAGGCGTCGCAGGGCTTCACCTTCTACAACGCGGGCGATCCGCAGGTCTCGGGCGACACCTGCGCCTTCTACGGCAGCACCATCCGGCCGAACCTGACGACCTACACGACGCCAGACCTCACCATCATGGATGAGGAGATCGGCTACAACCCAACCAACAGCTCCTGTTCACCGGACGGCGGGTCCGGGCGCGTGATGATGACCCAGAACAGCTCGACGGTTCAGGGCGGCGTGAGCCTGGGCGCCTTCCTGGCCATCCAGACGCAGGGCAACTACATCCAGTCCTTCATCGCGGGCGGCTACTCGGGCGGCGATACCACGACGCCGGTCACTCCGGCGCAGGTCGGATCGAACGCCATGGTCACGGTATATCCCGACAGCCAGACCCCGATCGCGGCCTCTGTGGGCGGCCTGCCGGGCGGGGTCGGCAACGGTGACAGCTACACATACAGCCACACCGACATCTCGACCGGCAGCGGCAGCTTTCCCTACGCGCTCAGCTTCACCCGCAGCTTCGACTCCAGCCAGCGGCTGACCGCGTCCAGCATCGGCAAGGGCTGGTCCTCCAACCTATCGATGACCGCGGTGCAGGGCAGCGACCCCTTCGAGGCCCTGGGCAGCAACTCGGCGCTGAGCGCCTCGTCCGCCATCACCGCGCTCCGCGCCGCCACGGACGTGCTCACGCCCACGCCCGGCAACCAGCTGCCGTCGGCGGCCCAGGTCCTGGTCGGCTCCGAGATCGTCGACTACCTGATCGGCTCGCTGCGGATCAACGACGTCGCCGTGACCCGGCCGGGCAACGTCGAGCATTTCATCCAGCAGACCGGCACCAGCACCTACGCCCCGCCGCTGGGCTCGGCCGACTCGGTCGCCATGGATCCCTCGACCGGCGGCATCCGCTACTACACCAAGGGCGGCGTCAGCCTGTATTTCGACGCGGTCGGCAACCTGGGTACCTGGAACAGCACCAAGGGCCCGATCGTCTCCATCGACTACCAGAACTCCGGGACCGCGGGCGAGCTGCCGGTCAAGATCACCTCCAACATGGGCCCGAGCGGCGCGGGGCGGTCGCTGTCCCTCACCTACTCTGGGTCCACCCTGACGCAGGTGACGGACGACATCGGCCGGGTGGTCCAGTACGGCTATGCGGCCAACGGCGGCCCAAGCGGGAACCTGACCAGCGTCACCGACCCGACCGGTGCCGTGACGACCTACACCTACGACATCAGCAACCACCTGATCCAGGTCGTGACGCCGGCCGCGAGCAGCAGCACCAACAACACCAGCACCTTCTCGATCGGCTACGACTCCCTCGACCGCATCGAGACCACCACCGACGCGCTCCAGCGCACCACCGGCTACTACCTGGCCGGGACCCGCTCGGAGACCGACGACGCGCTGGGCGACGCCACTATCGTCTACTTCGACCCGCGGAAACTGGAGCGAGCCAGCTTCGATGCGGTCGGCAACGGCACCCAGTACACATACAGTCCGCAGGACGAGCTGGCGTCGGTCATCCGGCCCGAGCTGGACAGCACCGAGTACGCCTACGACGGCTTCGCCAACATCACCGAGGTCACCGACACGCCCAAGCCTGGGGCGGTGGACTACCACCCGAGCGGCGGCCAGCTCGCGGCCCGGTCGCGGTTCTTCACCTACGACCCGACCTATTACGAGCTGCTGAGCAGCACCGACTACGCCGGCAACAAGACCACCTACACGCTGAACAGCAACGGCACCGTCGCGTCGGCGACGCTGCCCGCACCCAACTCGGGTGCGACCGCACCGGTCTACTCATACGGCTACGACAGCCTCGGCAAGCCTACCAGCATGACGATGCCCGACGGCACCGTCACGTCGATGGCCTACGATGCCGACGAGGACATAACCTCCGCCACCGTCGACAGCGGCACGGGGTCCGGGCACCTGAACCTCGAGACGCAGTACACCTACGACGGCATCGGCGACGTCACCAGCGTCACCGACCCACGGGGTAACGTCACCATCACCACCTACGACGCGCTCCGCCGGCCGCTGACCAGCAAGCTGCCGCCCGATGCCCAGGGCAACGCCTACACCTCGTCCGTGACCTACGACCCCAACGGCCAGATCGCCTCGACGGTGCAGCCGGTCTCCTATGCCGGGACCAACAACTCGCAGGCCCCGACGACGCGGACCACCACCTACAGCTACGATCTGGCGGGCGAGCTCAGCTCCACCCTGGACCCCACCGGCGATACCACAAGCTACACCTATGACGCGGCCGGGCGGCGGACGTTCGTCAGCCAGGGCGCCTACGTCACCGCGACCAGCTACGACGTGGACGGCCGCCCGGTCACGATCTTCAAGGGCAGCAGCCCCAGCAGCCTGGTAGCGATCGAGAGCTACCAGGCCTACTATCCGGACGGCACGCTGGGCCTGTTCTGCTACATCCAGGCCAACGGCAGCTGCATCAACACCACCTTCACCCCGGACGGCTTCAACCGACCCGGCAAGACCACCTATCCTGATAGTACGGTCGAGACCAAAGCCTACACTGTCAATAACTACCAGGACTACTTCCAGAACCGGGCCGGCCAGACCATCACCGGCAGCTACGACCTGCTGCACCGTCTGACTCAGAGGACTGGTGACCCGTCGGTCTCCTACACCTACGACAGCCTCGGCCGCCGCTTGACGGCCGCGACCAGCGCTGGCACCTGGACCTACAGCTACGACAGCGCCGGTCGCCCGCTCACCACCAACCAGCCGAACGCCGGCTCCATCGGCTACACCTGGGACGCGTCGGGCAACATGACCGCGATGCAGGTCACCGCCGACGTGACGCCGGGCAGCGCGGTGGGCGGCGGCAGCGAGTTCGTGACCTACGACGCGCTGAACCGCCCGATTGCCTTTGCCGGCATGGCCAACGTGCAGAGCCAGAGCACCACCTTTTGGAACGAGCAGTACGACGCGCTCGGCCGCGTGGTGGCTCGCCAGTACAACGAGGCGCCCAACACCTCGGCGCTGTCGTCCAGCTGGAGCTTCGACAACAACGGGCTCGGCGACGACATCGCCCAGATCACCCACATGCTCGGCAACGACGTCGCCCAGCTGAACTACGGCTACGACAACACCCACCGCGTCACCAGCGCCGACACCCTGCTCGACGGCGGCGAATACACGCTGCGCCCCACCGCGGCGTCTGCCACCACGACGAGCTACGACAGCTCCAACCGCCCGCTGCTGGCCCCCTGCCCGACCGCGTCCAGCGGCTGCTTCGACAGGAACGGCAATTTGGTCGCCGATGGCGTGCGCAGCTTCACCTACGACAACGAGGGCGACGGCCGCATCGCCACCGCCACCGACGGCTCGACCACCGCCAGCTACGGCTACGACCCCGACGGGCGCCGCATCTCCAAGACCGTGAACGGCACCACGACCACCTACATCCTGAACGCCGCCGGCCAAGAGGTGCTCGAGCTCTCCGGCGGCCAGATCCAGCACTTCTACCTGCATAGCGCGGTGGACACCGCCCCCGTGGCCGTGGTCGACGGCGCGGGCAACCTCACCTTCGACCACATGGACCGCATCGGCTCGGTGATCGGCACCAGCTCGATGGACCAGATCACCGGCATGTATGGCTACACGCCCTACGGCGCCTCGACCGGCGGCCTGTCCGGCACCGCGTTCGGCTACGCCGGATACCGCTGGGACAGCGAGACCAACCTCTACCATACCCAGACCCGGTCGTACGACCCGGCCATGGGACGCTTCATCCAGACAGACCCCATCGGATACGCCGGAGGACGCAACCTCTACGCATACACCGGGGGCGACCCGCTCAATAAGGTCGATCCAATGGGAACGTGTTGTGACGACATCATAGTCGCGGAGAACCCCCAGGACGGCGGCGGCCCCAACGACGGCACCGGCGCTGGGGGAGGCGCGAGCGACGACTTTCCTACTAGCGGCGGAAATCCACTTGGGGATGATGACGCTATGTATCCTGGCAACAGCATCATCTACCCGAACGGCCAAGCCTACAGCGCCTTGGGCGCTGAGATGATCGCTGCTGCTATCAATCAGGCGGCGATCAACCAAATGATGGCCGACATCAACTCCGCAATGGCATCCTCCTTGACGCCGCCTGCAGCGCCCGCTCAGACATTAGCTCAGGCGGAGAATCAGACTCCTACAGCCGAAACAATATTCCCGCCAGATTCCGCTTCTGAAACTACGACCACAACTGTGGCGCAGCCAAATCTGGGAGGTAGCACCAGTACACAGACAGCTCTCACTCCATATTATCCGGCTAACAATGGATTTGCGTCAGATCCTAACTACGAGTACATTCCAGCTGGGACGGCCTTAGGCCGCTATGGTGGGGAGGGTGGACAGTACCTTGCCCCTGCCGGTACTCCTGGATTCATGTTGTCTCTCCCCGGAGGAGGATCGCAACTTCCATATACCGAATATACGGTTGTGGTTCCCCTACCAGTGTTGTCAGGTCAAGCAGCGCCGGCTTTTGGTCAACCTGGCGGTGGAACGCAGTACTTTACCTCTCCGCTTTCAATCACAGATCTGCTGAATCAAGGATATATCAAGTGAGAATCGAACAACTTAAAAGACTTCTTTTTGAGCGGGGAATGCGCAACAATGCGGCAAGTTTTTCTCCAGATACACTTACAGCATCGGAACAATACCGGCTATCGGATGAGGGTGAGGTCTGGGAGGTTTATTATTTTGAGCGAGGGAATAAGAATAACCTAAGGCGGTTTTTTAATGAAGATAGTGCATGTAAATATCTATTATCCATTCTTCTAGAAGATAAAACCGTTTGGCAACCGCCAAGCTCAGATACCACAGGAGTTTAGAATATAATTATACTGCCTGTACTAAAGATAGATAATTTAATGTTTTAGTTGATATAAAGTGAGTCCGGCGCTCACTATTCAACGGCCGCCACAAACTGCAAACGAGGCACTTTTAGATCAACAGTGCTTCTTGTTCCTGATGACCACTGGCTGGAAATTAAGCTGTTGCCATCACTCGAGGCGGTCTTCAAGCAGATGGACCGGCAGTTCCGGTTGCTGTACACGCGGATGTTCGACGGCGGACGCGCTCACCTGGGGATGGTTGGCTCGGACGATCTCCTGGAGGCTGGGCTCGAGATCTAACTCGAAGAGCGCTCAGCCGGTAAGTACATGAGGTTTCTAGATCTCGTATCTACTACTGCCAACCTGTCGGGGATCATTCTCTACCTTAAGTTCGCAACTCGTGGGTGAAGAATACCGGAGGAGCATAGTAGGATTCCAATCACTGGCGAGCCTTTTGTATGGTTACTAGCAGTGCCAGTTTTTGCTGTTATCAAAAATTATATGGGGAGGCTTGCTGCTGTATACGCCCGGTGTCATGGATTGACCTGTGCCCATGATCGCGTGCCGAGAGCGGTGATGCGGGCTGTCTGACGGGCGAGCCAGTTCCAAGCGTCGCAGCACGCGCTGACGATGGCATCATAGCTGTCGAACATGCGGTTGCTGAGCTTGTTGCCGTACAGAAAGGCCCAGACGTTCTCTACAGGGTTCAGCTCAGGGCTGTAGGGCGGCAGGTGCAGCAGGGTGACGTTGTCCGGCACACGTAGTCTGCCGCCGGTCTGATGCCAGCCTGCACCATCGAGGACGAGCACAGCGTGCGCGCCCTAGCTGACCACCGCGCTGATCTCGAGCAGGTGCAGGTTTGACGGTCACCCGCCGTCGAACATGGCGGCGTTGGCGGTCGGCAGCACCAGGGCGGCCCCGATGCCCCGAGCCGGGCAGATGGCACCAAACAGTAGCACCATGAATAGCGCTGGTCGCGCGGTGCCGCCGGGCGTGAGCCGCGCTCTGCCCAGACCCGGGTCAATGTGCCTTGCTGGCCTACGCGGGCCTCGTCCTGCCATCACAGTTCCAGCGGCCTGCCGCGGGCGTGGTCGGGCAGGGCTGCGTCTACGAGGGCGGTGAAGTCGCGCTGAAAGACGCCTGCGCCGCGGGATCGTGCCCAGGATGGCGCGGCCGGGCCACCAAGCGCCGGAAACCAAGACGGCGCAGCACGTCGCTGATGCTGCGCTCGGCCAGCACCACGCCAAACCGGGCCTCGATGGCGCGGGCCAAGTCAGCCCGGCGCCAGCGCACAACGCCGTGCTTGGCCAGATCAGGCCCCTGCCGGACCCACCCGGCGAGCTCGGCTTGCTGCTCGGGCGAAAGCCGTGGGCGCGTGCCGCCGCCGTGCCGGTCGGACAGTCCGGCCAGGCCTGCCTCGTTGTAACGATGGACCCAGTCGCGCAACGTCTGCCGGTCCATGCCTGCGGCCTGCGCGGCATCCGTGCGGGACCGGCCTTCCAGCACCAAAGCCAGTGCCAGCATGCGCCGGGCCGCCGCCGCATCCCGGCTCCGGCTCGCCGCGCGGCGAAGCCCTGCCGCGCCCAAGTCCGTCCGGGTGATCCCAACCGCTGCTGCCATCCCGCCCTCCGCTTGGCTCGAAGGCAGCGAATCACAGCCGACGTGACCGCGGAAAGACACAAGAGTCAGATCAGGGCACCAGGCATATTACTCCGAACAGTCCAAGAAAAAAGAGTGGTAGCTCGGAACGATTATTATGTGGGAGCTTGCAATTTTTATCGAGTCCACATCACCAATGAAGGATCGCGACCCCGCGATGGCTCACCTTAGAACGTGTTTGAGAACATCATTTCTGATCGTGGCCAGCGGCGGATGAGGGTAGCGGTTGCGGCGATGGTGATCAGGGCTTCGGCGACGGTGGTGAGTTGCTCGTAGTCGCGCACGAGCCGACGGTTCTTGATGATCCAGGCGAGCGTTCTCTCGACGATCCAGCGGCGAGGTAGCACCTCGAAGCCCTTCGTGGAGGCGTTGCGTCGGACGATCTGCAAAGCGATGTGCGTCTTCCGCCTGGCCCAGTCGATCAGGCGACCAGCATAGCCTCCGTCTGCAAAGGCATGCCTCACGAACGGGTATCGCGCCCGCGACCGCTTCAGCACCCCTTTGGCCCCGTCGCGGTCCTGGATGTCGGCGCCATGGACGTGGACGGCGAGCAGGCGACCGTCGGTGTCGGTCAGGATATGGCGCCTGCGGCCCCAGATCTTCTTGCCCGCATCGTAGCCCCTGGAGCCCCCTTTTGATCCGCGGTCCTGACGGACTGGCTATCCAGGATGCCTGCGGACGGGGAGGCCTCGCGACCAGAGTGCTCCCGATCCATCATCACGAGAGCATGGTGGACCCGGCTCCACACGCCTTCGCGCTG
>CAXTJM010000022.1:0-61391 GCA_964244585.1 uncultured Acetobacteraceae bacterium
GCGCGCGGCGGCTGTCGATGTCCAGGTGGTTGGTCGGCTCGTCCAGGATCAGCAGATGCGGCGCGCCCATCGCCACCATGTTCAGCAACAGCCGCGCCCGCTCCCCGCCGGACAGGTTCTCCACCGTGGTGGACTGCTTGTCGAAGCCGATGCCGAACTGCGCCAGGCGGGAGCGGTAGGACGTCTCGCTATCCTCCGGCCGGGCGCGGCGCATGATGTCGAGCGGGGTGTCCGCCGGGTCCATCGCCTCGATCTGGTGCTGGTGGAACCAGCCGACTTGGATGCGGCGTTCCCGTTGCATGTGGCCGGCCTGCAAAGCCAGCGCGCCGGCCGCCATCTTCGCGAAGGTGGACTTGCCGGCGCCGTTCACGCCCAGCAGGCCGATGCGGTCGTCCACGTCCAGCCGCAGGTTCAGGGCGCGCAGCACCGGTTCGGCATCGCCGTAGCCGATGTCGGCGGCCTCCAACCGCATCAGCGGCGGCGCCAACGGCCGCGGCGGGGACGGCAGGATAAAGGGGGAGACGCGCTCCTCCACGATGGCGGAGATCGGCTCCAGCTTGGCCAGGCGCTTCATGCGGGACTGCGCCTGCGCGGCCTTGCTGGCCTTGGCGCGGAACCGATCGACGAAGCTTTGCAGATGCTCCCGCTCCGCCTCCTGCTTGGCGCGGGAGGCGGATTGCAGCCGCGCCTTCTCCGCCCGGCGTTTCTCGAACGCGTCGTAGCCACCGGTGTAGAGTTCCAGCTTGCCATCCTTGATGTGCAGGATGTGGTCGACCGAATTGTTCAGCAACTCGCGGTCATGGCTGATAATCAGGGCGGATTTCGGGTAGCGCCGCAGCCGCGCCTCCAGCCACATCGCGCCTTCGAGGTCGAGGTAGTTGGTCGGCTCGTCCAGCAGCAGCAGGTCGGGCGCGGCGAACAGGGCCGCGGCCAGGGCCACCCGCATGCGCCAGCCGCCGGAGAACTGCGCCATGGGCCGCGCCAGGTCGGCGGTGGAGAAGCCGAGGCCGGACAGGATCTCACCGGCCCGGGCGGGCGCACGGTCGGCGCCGATCTCCTCCAGCCGGGCGTAGATGTCGGCGATACGCTCGGGTTCGGCGGTCTCCAACTCGGCATAGAGCGCATCCCGCTCCTCGTCCGCGGCCAGGATGGTGTCGAGCAGGCTGACCGGGGTCGCAGGATGCTCCTGCGCGACGGCCGCGACGCGGGCGCCGCGCGGGATGCTAACCTCGCCGCCATCCGGACCCAGCTCGCCTAGGATCAGCTTGAACAGCGTCGACTTGCCGACCCCGTTGCGGCCGACCAGGCCCACCTTGGCGTTGGCTGGCAACAGGACGCTGGCACGGTCGAAGAAACGCCGGCCCCAGGCATTGAAGACGAGATCGTCGATCTGCAGCATGGCGGGAGGTGATGTCCGAAGGAGATGGGACGATCCTCTAGCCGGTTCATGCTGCAATTGCGAGCATCGCGGCGGACGGCCTACCCGCGCACGGCCTCCGCGATGGCACGGCCGACATCCATCGTGCCAGCCTGGCCGCCCATGTCGCGCGTGCGCGGACCGCCCTCGCGCAGCAGCGCCTCGAAGCTGTCGATGATGGACTTGGCGGCTTCGCCCTCGCCCAGATGGTCCAGCATCATGGCGGCGGACCAGATCTGGCCGATCGGGTTGGCGATGCCCCTGCCGGCGATGTCTGGCGCCGAGCCGTGCACCGGCTCGAACATCGAGGGATGCAGCCGTTCCGGGTTGATGTTGGCCGACGGCGCGATGCCGATGCTGCCGGCCACCGCCGGACCGAGATCGGACAGGATGTCGCCGAACAGGTTGGAGCCGACCACGACGTCGAACCAGTCCGGATGCTGCACGAAATGGGCGCACAGGATGTCGATGTGGAACTGCGCCGTCGCCACGTCCGGGTAGCTGGCCTTCATCGCCGCGAACCGCTCGTCCCAATAGGGCATGCTGATGGTGATGCCGTTGGATTTGGTGGCGGAAGTGACGTGCCGGCGCGGGCGGGTGCGCGCCAGCTCGAACGCGTAGCGCATGATCCGGTCCACGCCGCGGCGGCTGAACACGCTCTGCTGGCTGACGAATTCGTGTTCTGTACCGTCATACATGCGTCCGCCGATGGCGGAGTATTCGCCCTCCGTGTTCTCCCGCACCACGACGAAGTCGATGTCGGCTTCCGTGCGGCCGGCCAGCGGCGTGCGGGCGCCCGGCATCAGCTTGCAGGGCCGTACGGAGGCGTATTGGTCGAAGCCGCGGCGGATCGGGATCAGCAATCCCCACAGCGAGATGTGGTCGGGCACGCCGGGCCAGCCGACCGCGCCCAGCAGGACGCTGTCCGAGTCGCGCAACTGGTCGAGCCCGTCCGCCGGCATCATCGCCCCGGTCCGGGTGTAGGTCTCGCACGACCAGTCGTAATGCGTCGGCTTGAGCGTGAAGCCGAACCGCGTCGCGGCGGCGTCCAGCACCTCGAGCGCGGCGGGGACGACTTCCTTGCCGATCCCGTCGCCCGGGATCACGGCAATCTTGTATGTGCGTTCCATCGCGCGAACCTGCGTCCGCCGCGGCGCCGGGTCAATCGACCGCTTGCGGCCCGATCGACATGCGGGCGCGGATTTCGGTCGCCACCCGGCCAGCTTCGTCCAAGGGCGGGCGCGACCACATCGCAAGCGTGGAGCCCAGCGGACGGGCCTGACCGGCCTGGTACATCAATGCGTGCAGCCGGCGGTGGGACGGCTGGTCGCCGAGGCTGGCGATGAACACCGGCGCCTCGCCGCCGCACGCCTCGCTGAGCATCGACACGGAATCACCGGTGACGATCGTGACATCGGCCAGCGCGATCATCGCCGCATACGGGTTTTCCCCCGGCTCCCCCCAGCGGTAGAGCACGTGCATGCTGGGAGCCAGGCCGCTGGCCAGCACGTTGGTCGCCTCCTCCCCGGTGCGCCGACTGGTCGTGGCCAGCACCGAACCGCCGGCCGCCGCCGCGATGCGTGCCACCTGTCGCGCCAGCGCGTGGGCCGCGGCAGGGCGCAGCTCGCCGCCGCGGCCGCCGCCGCCCACCAGCAGCGTGATGAGCGGGCGCGGCAGATGCGACAGCCGCCCGGCCCACGACACCTTCGCCTGCGCCAGGACCAGGGGTGACAGGCGATGCGGCTCCCCGAGCACCTGGATCATGTTGGGGACGTCGTGCGCGCGGAGATGACGCGGCGTGACCAGCAGGTCGAACAGCCTGCCGCGCCGGCGCGGCAGGCCGCAATGCACCAGCCGGGTGCCGAACCCCTGCCGCAGCCACAGCGCCACGGCCTCCGACCGGGGGCCGGCGGAGATCGCCAGCGCCGGGCCCTGCGGCGCGGAAAACGGCCAGCCCGAGGCGAGCAGGCCGCGCAGGGAGCCGCGGCGCGACAGGCCCGTGACCCGGGCATGCCATTTCCAGGCGAGCGGCACCCGCAGGTGCGGCACACCCAGCCGCTCCGCCACGCCGATCGCCTGGTCGGACCCGCGGTCGAACGGATCGTCCAGCACCCATACCGGTGCGGTCTCGTCCGTGGAGGGGCCGCCCTGGTTGTGCAACGCCAGCGGCTCACGCATCGCAGCGCCCGCGGCATGGACGCGCGCCGCTCCAGCCGCTATCGACACCGCTTCCGAGGCGGGAGATCGACATGCCGCAGCAGCACCAGACGGATTGGGACCGCGATGCGGCGCTAACCACGGCGCGTATCTTGCTGGAGATCAAAGCCGTCAATTTTCGCCCTGAGGAACCTTATACCTTCACGTCCGGCTGGAAGTCTCCGGTCTACATCGACTGCCGGCGGATCATCTACTTCCCGAGGGCGCGCGCGAAGATCTGCGCACTCGGTGTCGACAAGATAGGGCGTCACATCGGCTATGAAACCATCGAGGCGGTGGCGGGCGGCGAGACCGCCGGCATTCCGTTCGCCGCCTGGATCGCCGACCGCATGATGGCACCCATGGCGTATGTGCGGAAGAAGCCCAAGGGCTTCGGCCGCAACGCGCTGATCGAGGGCGACGTACCCGAGGGCAAGCAGACCCTGCTGGTGGAGGATCTGACGACCGACGGCCGCAGCAAGATCCAGTTCGCCCAGGCCCTGCGGGACGCGGGCGCGATTGTGAACCACGCCTTCGTCGTGTTCTTCTACGGCGTGTTCCCCGGCAGCTTCGAGACGCTGGCGCAGATGGACGTCACGCTCCACAGCCTCTGCACCTGGTGGGACGTGCTGGAGGCCTGCCGGGAGCGGCCCTACTTCGCCGAACCCGCCCTGGCCGAGGTGCGCCGGTTCCTGGAAGACCCGGTCGCCTGGTCCGCCGCGCATGGCGGCGTGGCAAGCGCCGAGGAGGCGATCGCCCGCCGCGCGGCGGGTTAGGGCAGGTAGGCGTCGGTCCAGCCCACCTCGCCGCTCGGCTTCATCTTCACCTGGACGCGGCCCAGGCCGTGCCGGCTGAGCACCTCCACCCCACGCTCCTGGTTGAGCAGCCGGCATCCGGAGAGCGGGTTGCCGGGATCGGCCTCGCCATCGGCGATCCGGCGGCCGATCTCGCCACGATGCTGCAGATCCTGCTCGGTGGAGCACAGCACGGCACCAGGTTGCAGGCGTGGGCCGGCGATCCCGCGGGTCGGGGACAGGGTGGACACTTTCGGCGGCACCGATGGCGGCAGGCCGTCATCCTCGCCCGTTCCGGACCTCGGGGCCTCGCCCGTCCGGCCGCGCGACTGCGCTATGGCGCCTGTCGCCGCCGTCATGCCGCAGGCCAGGGCAACCACCATCAGCGTGATGCGCGTCATTCGATCCTCCGCCGCTTGCGGTCCTCTCCTAGGCGGAACTGCCGGGCTTGTCACAGGCCGGTTCATGGAAAATACGCAATCTGCCCGTGCGATCAGGCAGGACCAAGGCCGGCAGGGGTTTCCCCGGCCCGTCCGGCGGGCCTACCATCGTGCCTGTACCGCCGCAGGAGCCTCCGATGCCCGTTCGCCCGAATTCCGCCGCCGCCCGCGACGTGGCGCACACGCTGCACCCCTATACGGACCTGGTCGCGCACGAATCGGCTGGTCCGATGGTGATCAGCCGCGGCAAGGGGATCAGGGTCTGGGACGAGGATGGCAAGGAATACATCGAAAGCGTCGCCGGGCTGTGGTGCGCCTCTCTGGGCTTCGACAACGAGCGCCTGGCGAAGGCCGCCTATGACCAGATGCGCATCCTGCCATTCTACCACTCGTTCACGGCGAAGTCGCATGGCCCGCTGATCGAGCTGTCGGAGATGCTGACCGCACGGGCGCCGTTGGAGGATTCGCGCGTCATCTTCTCCAACTCCGGGTCGGAGGCGAACGATACCGCCATCAAGATGGCCTGGTACTACAACAACGCGCTCGGCCGGCCGGCGAAGAAGAAGATCCTGGGGCGCCTGAAAGGCTATCACGGCATCACCCTGGCCGCGGCATCGCTGACGGGCCTGCCCAACAACCACCGCTCGTTCGACCTGCCGCTGCCGGGCTTCATCCACACGATGACGCCGCACCATTACCACAACGCCGAAGCCGGCGAGAGCGAGGAGGCCTTCGCCACGCGCTGCGCCGACGAGCTTGAGAAGCTCATCCTGGCCGAAGGGGCCGATACGATCGCCGCGATGTTCGCAGAGCCGATCATGGGCGCGGGCGGCGTCATCGTGCCGCCGGCGACCTATTTCGCCAAGATCGGCGCCGTGCTCAAGAAGCACGATATCCTCCTGGTCGCCGACGAGGTGATCTGCGGCTTCGGCCGCACCGGCAACTACTGGGGCACCGAAACCTTCGGCATGGCGCCGGACATCGTCACCTGCGCCAAGGCGCTGTCGGCCGCATACATGCCGATCTCCGCCACGATCGTGAGCCAGAAGGTGTTCCGCCCGATCGCCGAAGAAAGCCACAGGATCGGCACGTTCGGGCATGGCTACACCTATTCCGGCCATCCCGTGCCGGCCGCGGTCGCGATCGAGGCGCTGAAGATCTACGACGAGATCGGCATCGTCGACCACGTGCGCGAGGTCGGTCCGCACATGCAGTCCGAGCTGCGCCGCCGGTTCGGCGGGCACGAGCTGGTGGGCGAGGTCCGCGGCGTAGGCATGATCGCCGCGGTGGAACTGGTCGTGGACAAGGCGGCCCGGCAGAACTTCGATCCGGCAATGAAGATCGGCGGCCGGTTGGCCAAACTGGGCGAACAGCACGGCGTGATCTGCCGCGGCCTGCCCAATGACAGCATCGCGTTCAGCCCGCCGCTGATCATCACCGTGGCGGAGATCGACGAGATGTTGGATCGGGTCGGCCGCGCGCTGGACGAATTGACGGTGCAGGTGCGGCGCGAGCGGATGGCAGTGGTCTGAGCTGGAGCCGGCCGACCTCGCTTTGGTGATCGCGCTGGACGGGTCGGCCAGCGTCACGTTCCAGGAATTCGGCGCCATCACCGGCGGGATTGCCGCCGCGCTGCACGATCCAGAGGTGATGGCGGCGCTGCAGGCCGGTCCGCGGCGGGCGAGCCTGCTGTCGCTGCTGCTCTGGTCGGGCGTCGGCGCGCACGAGGTGATGGTGGACTGGAGCCGCGTCGCCTCCACTGCCGACGTGGCCGCCTTCGCCCAAGAGGTGGCCGACGTGCCGCGCATCGTTCCGGCTGGAGAGACCGCGATCGGCGAGGCATTGCTGGCGGCCGGGGCGCTGCTGGCCGCCCTGCCCGCCCCGGCGACACGTCACATCGTCGATGTGGCCGGCGACGGGCGCAGCAATGCGGGGATTGCCCCGGGGCCGGTGCGCGACCGATTGGCGGCGGACGGCGTGACGATCAACGGGCTCTGCGTACTGCACGAGGAGGCGGACCTGCTGCAAAGCTACGCGGCGGAGGTGATCGGCGGCCCCGGCGCCTTCGCGGTGGCCTGCCCGGACTACGAGGCCTTTGCCGAGGCCATGCGCCGCAAGCTCGTCCGCGAACTCTCCTGAAGCCGAAGCTCGTGGAAGGCAGTGGATCAGGCCCGGATCAGCGTGCCGATGCCGCCCTGCAGGAACATTTCCAGGAGGCATGCATGCGGCAGCTTGCCGTCCAGGATCACTGCCGCCTTCACCCCGCGACGGACGGCATCCACGCAGGTTTCCACCTTCGG
This sequence comes from uncultured Acetobacteraceae bacterium, assembly GCA_964244585.1. Lineage (GTDB taxonomy): Bacteria > Pseudomonadota > Alphaproteobacteria > Acetobacterales > Acetobacteraceae > LMUY01. The sequence goes on from CAXTJM010000022.1 coordinate 7,148, forward strand.
GATCATCCCACCGGTGATGACCCCGCTCCCGCAAAGGCGCTGCACGTCCTCGATCGTCAATTCCGGCAACAGGGTCTTGTCCGCGTCCAGCACGCCGGGCACGTCGGTCAGCATCAGCAGCCGCTTGGCTCCCAATGCTCCGGCAACGGCGCCGGCGACGGTGTCGGCGTTGATGTTGTAGGTCTGCCCGTCCTCGCCCCAACCCACCGGGGCGATCACCGGGATGAGCCCGGCCCCGGTCAGCGCGTGGATCACGCGCACGTCGATCTCGACGGGCTCCCCGACGAAGCCCAGGTCCAGGACGCGCTCGATCCGGCTATCCGGATCGCGCACGGTGCGCTGCAGCTTGCGCGCGCGGATCAGGCCGCCATCCTTGCCGCAGATGCCGACGGCCAAGGCGCCCGCGGCGTTGATCAGCCCGGCGACGTGTTTGTTGACGGTCCCAGCCAGGACCATCTCCACCACTTCGACCATCGCGGCGTCGGTGACGCGCAGCCCATCCACGAAGGTGGACTGGATGGCCAGCCGCTTCAGCATGGCGTTGATCTGCGGGCCGCCGCCATGGACGACCACGGGATTCACCCCCACCTGCTTCAACAGGGCGATGTCGCGGCCGAAATTTTCCGCCAGGTGCTGCTCGCCCATGGCATGGCCGCCGTACTTCACCACCACCGTCGCCCCGGCATAGCGGCGCAGATAGGGCAGCGCATGGGCGAGGATACGGGCTTGCTCGCTCGGCTCGACCTTGATGATCTCCTCGAGTTCGGTGTTCATGCGGACGCAATCCCCGGCGTAAAGGAGGCCAGCTAGCGGCGGGCCACCCACGAGGTCAACCCGTGAGCGCCGCGAGGCTGGCACGCAGCGCTTCGATCCCGGTGCCGGAATTGCTGCTGGTGGTGGCGATCTCGGGATAGGCGGCCGGGTGCTTGCGCGCGATGGCGGACATCTCCGCCTGCTTGGCCTCCAATGCGCGGGGCTTCACGTCGTCCGCCTTGGTCAGCACGAACTGGTAGGTCACGGCTGCGCGGTCCAGCAACTCCATCGCGGCGGTGTCCGACGCCTTGATCTCGATGCGCGCGTCCAGCAGCAGCAGCACCCGGTGCAAGGTCGGCCGCCCGCGCAGGTAGTCGAACATCAGGCCCTGCCAATCCTCCTTCACCGATTTCGCCGCCTGGGCGTAGCCGTAGCCCGGCATGTCCACCAGCGTCAGCCGGCCGCCCAGGTCGAAGAAATTGAGCTGCCGCGTCCGGCCAGGGGTGTGCGAGGCGCGGGCCAGCGCGTGATGGCCCACCAGGGCGTTGATCAGCGTGGATTTGCCGACATTGGACCGCCCGGCAAATGCCACTTCCGTCCCCGATGGCGGCGGAAGCTGGTCCAGGCGCTGGGCCGCGAAGAAGAACTTGCAGGGCGCCGCGAACAGCAACCGACCCCGCTCGAGCGCGCGAGCCTCTAGCTCTTCGCGCCCTGGCTCTTCGGCACCGCCGGAAGTGACGTCTTCACCGCCGGGCCGATCCTCGTCCGCCGCATGATCAGCCATTGTTGCAGGACCGTGAGGGTATTGTTCCAGCTCCAGTAGATCAGCAGGCCGGCGGGGAACCGGCCCATCATGAACATGAATATCAATGGCATGAACTTGAACAGCCGCGCCTGGGTCGGGTCGGGGGGCGGCGGGTTCAGTTGCTGCTGCACATACATCGTGGCGCCCATGATCAGCGTCCAGGCCGACAGATGCAGGAAGCCCGCGTAATGCGTGGGATCGATCGGCACCAGGCCGAACAGGTTGAAGACGTTGGTCGGGTCGAGCGCCGACAGGTCATGGATCCAGCCGAAGAACGGGGCGTGCCGCATCTCGATGGTGACGAAGATCACCTTGTAGAGCGAGAAGAACACCGGGATCTGCACCAGCATGGGCAGGCAACCGCTTGCCGGGTTGACCTTCTCCGCCTTGTAAAGCTGCATCATCTCGGATTGCAGCTTGGTGGGATCGTCCTTCAGCCGTTCCCGCAGCGCGGTCATCTTCGGCCCGAGCAGCTTCATCTTGCTCATCGAGCGATAGGATTTGTTGGCCAGCGGAAAGAACAGCGCCTTGGCGAACACGGTGAACACCATGATCGCCAAGCCGAAATTGCCCAGCACGCCGTTCAGCCAGTCCAGCGCATAGAAGATCGGCTTGGTCAGGAACCAGAACCAGCCGAAATCAACCGCATAGGAAAATAGCGGGATATGGTCCGCCTGCTCGTAGCGCGCCAGCAGATGGACCTCCTTCGCGCCGGCGAAGGCGTTGAAGGTGGAGGACGCGTCCGCGCCCGGTGCGACCGTCACCGGGGCGGTGGCGGTGAAATCGGACTGATACCGGTCCGGCCCGGTGGCGGACCGGCCGTAGCGGTAGGCGGCGGTCTGCGCCACAGCCTGGTCCGGGATCACCGCCGTCAGCCAGTATTTATCCGTGATACCGATCCAGCCACCCGTCGTCTGACTCGTCTCCGCCACGCCGCCGTTCTTCGCCGCATCGGCCTTGACCGTCGCGTAGCTCGGGTCGTTCAGCTTGCCATCCAGCACGCCGAGCGGACCTTCGTGCAGGATGTAGTAGCCCGCCGTCACCGGCTGGTAGTCGCGGCGCACCCGGACGTAGGGGTGCAATGCCACGGGGGCGCCGGTGTCGTTCCTCACCGATTGCGTGACGGTGAACATATAGAAATCGTCAACCGCGAGCTTGACCGCGAAGTGCAGTCCGGCGCCGTTATCCCAACTCAGCGTCAGCGGCGCCTCCCGGGTCAGTTCCTTCGCGGACGGGGTCCAGGTCGTCGCGTCATCCGGCAGCTTCACGCCCGGCGTGTCGCTGGTCCAGCCATATTGGATGTAGTTCGGCTCCGGATCGGTCTGCGGCTCCAGGATGCGGACCAGGGGCGATGCCGGGCTCACCTCCTCGTGGTAGTCGCGCAGCACCAGGTCATCTAGCACGGCGCCGCGCAGGCTGACGGTTCCGCTCACACGGTCGGCGTTGATCGGAATGCGCGGGACGTCCTTCGGGGCGGGAACGGCCTCCGGTTCGGTGCCGGGGAAGGATGGGTCCGCCGTCCGACGCACGGCCTCGGGCGCGGCACGATCGACCGCTGCGGCGGTCTGCTGGGTCGGCAGCCGGGATGGCGATTTCGGCAACAGGAACTGGAAGCCGAGCAGGATGGCGATCGAGATCGCGATGGCGACGATGAGGCGCTTCTGGTCCATTCGGGCGGTCAGCTCTCGGCTTTGGGGACGGGATCGAAGCCGCCCTCGTTCCAGGGGTTACAGCGCAGGATGCGCCGCGCGGACAAGGCGCCGCCGCGCAAGGCGCCGTAGCTCCGAAGCGCCTCGACCGCGTAGTCGCTGCAGCCGGGATGGAAGCGGCAATTGGCGCCGATCAGCGGACGGACGGTCCACTGATAGCCGCGGACCACGCCCTCCAGTACGGCAGCCGCCAGCGTCACCGCGTGACCGGCCTGGCATTGGGAACACCGGCCTTGTCCAGGGCACGGCCGATATCGTCGATCAAGTCCAGGAACGGGCGGACCCGGGTCTTGTCCCGACCGATCAGCACCAGGTCGATGGAGGCGACCGGCCGGGCCTGCAACAGCAGCCTGGCGGCTTCCTTCAGCCGGCGGCGCGTGCGGTTGCGGATGACGGCGTTGCCGACCTTCTTGGTGACGGTGAAGCCGATCCGCGCCACGCCGCCCCCGTCTTGCGGCAGGGCCTGGAGCACGAGGCCAGGCATCACCGCCTTGCGGCCGTGCTTCGCCGCACGAAGAAATTCGGCGCGGCGCTTCAGCCGAAGCGGTGGGACGGCAATCGGGACGGGCGCCCGGTCTGGCGCCATGACGACGCCTAGGCCGAGAGCTTCTTGCGGCCGATCCGGCGCCGGTTGGCGATGACCTTGCGGCCGCCGACGGTCGCCATGCGGGCGCGGAAGCCGTGCCGGCGCTTGCGGACCAGCTTCGAGGGTTGATAGGTGCGCTTCACAACGATACTCCAACAGCGGCCGGGGCGCGCTCACACGGGCCCTGTTCAAGGGCCGGCTTATAAGCGGCGCGTACCTGCCTCGTCAATTCACCACGGGCCCTGGTGTCGGCAGCACCTGCATGGTTCCGCAACACGATGCGCCGACCTCCCTCGCGCAGCCGCGTGGCATGTGGCACCGATGACGCCATGTCATCGCGCCCCTCCATCGCCCCTCGACCCCATGGCCCGAGCGTTCCGTCGTTCGCGGCGCTGGCCGTCCTCGTCTTCTGCGCGGAGGCACTCGGCTGCGGCGCCTGCCTGCTGGCCGAGGCGGCTCCGTTCCAATGGGCCAGTTGGGGGATCTTCGCCGTCATCGCGATCGTCGCCGGGGCAATGGCCAGGGTCCTGCCCGGGCGCATCGTCGCCGACCCAGAACCGCCCCGGCGGGAGGGAGACGACCCGGCCCGGCAAGCCGAGGCGGGGCAGCGATTGGAACTTGCCCTGGCAGAGCGGGTCGAGCAGCAAAGGCGGATGCGCCACGACCTCCGGGGCGCCATGTCGCCCGTGCTGCTGATCGCCGACCGGCTGCTGCATCACGCCGACCCGGCGGTCAAACGCTCCGCCGAGATCCTGGTGCGCACGGTGGACCGTGCAACCGCATTGCTGGCCGAATCGACCGACGCCGTCAGTCCTCCCGGCGATCCTTGAACTCCACGTCGCGATGGACATGCACGCTCATCAGGATGCCGAAGCCCAGCATCACCGTCAGCGACGCCGAGCCGCCATAGGACACCAGCGGCAGGGGCACGCCGCCGACCGGGATCGCGCCCGTGACCATGGCAATGTTCACAGCGACGTAGAGGAAGAAGTTCATAGCGATGCCGAGCGCGACCAGGCGCCCGAACTGGTGCCGGCAGCGCAGCGCGATCGCCATGGCGCCGAGGACGATCATCAGCAGCAGGCCGAGGATCGCCAGGCAGCCGACGAATCCGAACTCCTCCGCCAACATGGTGAAGATGAAGTCGGTCTGCTTTTCGGGCAGGAAGTTCAGATGCCCCTGGGTGCCCTGGAGATAGCCCTTGCCCCACATCCCACCGGAGCCGAGGGCGATCTTGGATTGCTGGATATTGTAGCCTGCACCCAGCGGATCGCTCTCCGGGTTGAGGAAGGTCTCGATCCGGGCGCGCTGGTAGTCGTGGAGGTAGCCATAGGCGATGCGTGCCGCGAACGGGATCGGCAGCACGACGAGCGCCATCTTCCACCAGCGCACGCCCGCCGCCAGGAAGATCATGCCGCCGATGATGGCGGTGATGACGGCGGTGCCCAGATTGGGCTCCTTCAGGATCAGCAAGACGGGCGCCGCAACGGCCAAAGCGGGCGGGACGAGGAAAAGCGGGTTGCCCATCCGCTCCCAGGTCGCGCGGTGGAACCAGGCGGCAAGGGCGAGCACGAGCGCGATCTTCATCAGCTCGGACGGTTGGAGCTGCGTGCCGCCGAGTTCGATCCACCGTTGGGCGCCCTTGCCGACATGCCCGACACGCAGCACCAGCGCCAACAGGGCCAGCGAGACGACGTAGAGCGGCCAGGCGAGACGGGCGATGATGCGGATATCGACCAGCGCGACGCACAGCATCATGACGAGGCCGAAGGCGAAACGGATCGCCTGCTTGGAGGCGTATGGGTCCGGCGCGCCGCCCGCGGCGGAATACAGCGCGGCGTAGCCGACCCCGGCCAGCGCGCATATCAGCAGGACGTAGGCCCAGGAGATCTGGAACAGCTTCGTCGTGAGGCCGAAGGACGGCTCGGCCCGGATCAACCGCCGCTCGTTGATCATGCCGGCGACGTCACGACCGGTCTGCCAGCTTCTGTCCCTGCGGCTCCACGCGGTTGACCGGGTCGCGGGTCAGCACGTCGACCATGATCTCCCGCGCCAGCGGGGCGGCCGCGCCGGCACCGGCATTGCCGTGCTCCACCACCAGGCTCACCGCATAGCGCGGGGCGTCGTAGGGCGCGAAGGCCACGAACAGGGCGTGCGGCCGGTATTCCCAAGGGAGGTTCTCCGACTTGAAGTTGCCATGCTCGCGCAGCTCGCGCGAGACGTGGCGGACCTGGCTCGACCCGGTCTTGCCGGCCAGCTGCATGCCGGGCAGCCCCAGCCGCGCCAGCGGCGCCGTGCCGCCCGGGTCGTTCACCACGGCGAACATGCCCTCCCGGCAGAGCTGCAGGTGGCGCTCGGACAGGTTCATGCTCGGCCAATCCGCCGGGTTGATACCGGGTTGGATGACGCCGTTCATCGTCCGGGTGACGTGGGGCTGCACCGCCCGGCCGGTCGCGACGCGGGAGACGTAGGTGCACAGCGCGAGCGGAGTCGCCTCCACGTAGCCTTGCCCGATGCCGCAGTTCACCGTGTCGCCGATGCCCCAGGGATGGCCACGGGCCTGGCGCCAGGCCCGTGTGGGCATGAGCCCCTTGCGGGAGCCGGGCAGTTCGATGTCCAGGTCGACGCCGATGCCGAACCGGTTCGCCATGGCGGCCAGCCGGTCGATGCCCACCCGGCGCGCCAGTTCAAAGAAGAAGACGTCGCACGAATTCTTCAGCCCGCCGCGCACGTCCAGCGAACCGTGGCCGTACTTGCTCCAGCAATGGAACCGCGTGTCGCCGACATCGAGGTAGCCGGGACAGTTGATGCGGTCGCCCGGGCCGATCACCTTGTTGTCCAGCCCGGCCATCGCGACGGCCATCTTGAAGGTGGAGCCAGGCGGGTAGACGCCGGACGTCGCCTTGTTGATCAGCGGGGCGCGGCGGTTGTTGGTCCATTCGACCCATTGCGCCTGCGACACGCCGGAGTTGAACAGGCTCGGGTCGAAGGAGGGCGTCGTGGTCATCGCCAGCACTTCGCCGTTGCGGCAATCCATCACGACGGCGGAGGCGCTCTGGTCGCCCAGGCGCGCCAGGACCTGCTTCTGCAGCTCCAGGTCGATGGTCAGCCCAAGGTCCTGGCCGGGCGTGCCCTCCTGCCGGTCGAGCTCGCGGATCACCCGGCCGACGGCGTTCACCTCCATCTGCACGGCGCCGGCACGCCCGCGCAGCTTCAGGTCGTGATATTTCTCCACGCCCGCCCGTCCGACGCGGATGCCGGGCAGGGCCAGCATGGGGTCGTCTCCCATGTCGGCCTCGGAGGGCGGGGCGACATATCCCACCACATGCGCCAGGGTCGGCCCTTCCGGGTACTGCCGGGACGTGCCGACATCGACCAGGATGCCCGGCAGGTCGGGGGCGTTGACCTCGATCCGGGCCATGTCGTCCCAGGTCAGGAACTCGCGCACCACCAGGGGGATGAAGCGGCGGCGGCGGTGCAGCTCGCGTTCGATGCGGGCGCGTTCGTGATCGGCCAGGGAGACGACGCGGCTGAACGCGTCCAGCGTGCCGCCGACATCGGCCGTCTCCTCCACCATCAGCAAGGCGCGCCAGTTCAACTTGTTGCCGCCGACCACGTTGCCGAACCGGTCCAGGATGCGGCCACGCGGCGGCGCGATCAGCCGGGCGCTGATGCGGTTGCTTTCCGCCAGTGTGGCGTAGCGGCTCCCCTCCTCCACCTGCACCTGGTACAGGCGGCCGGCCAGCACGCCCAGCACGCCAACCTGCCCGGCCGCCACCAGCAGGGCGCGGCGCGTGAACACGCCGGTGGTCCTGTTTTCCTTCTTCATGCCTGCTCGGGATTGGCGAGGCCGCGATGCGCCACGGTGAACAGCATCGCGAGCACCGGGTAGATGCCGGCGGTCAAGGCCCATTGGAACAGCGCCGGCGCCGGCGAGAACACATGCATGGTCAGCGCGCAGGTCAACGCCCATTGCAGCAACGCCGCCCCTGCCGCGATAGCCACGAACACGAGCCAGACCATAAGGAAGCCCTGCCGTACCAGAACCCGGCGCCACCGAAGGGCGAAGCCGTGCACCACCAGCAGCACGAGTACGGTCGCGCCGATCGGCGCCAGGCCAAGCAGATCCGCCAACAGGCCGATGCCGAACACGACGGCCGGCGGCATCGATGCCGGGCGGAACAGCGACCAGAAGAACACGCAGGCCAAGGCCGCAGCCGGCTGCCATTCCGCCTGGCCGGGGATGCCCAGGGGAAAGGACGTCGCCAGCAGCATCAATGCCGTGCAGGACGCGGGGAACGCGGCCCGGGCCGTCGCATCGAGCAGCCGCCACAAGGTCGGGCGGGGACGTATGCCCGGTGTCTTGTCCATCAGTGCTTGCGGTCGGCGACCAGCCGGTTCGCGCTTTCCGGCGGCTGGATGCCGGTCAGCCCGTAATCGAAGATGCGCACCATCTCCAGCCGGTCCAGCCGGGCGAACGGCTCGACCTCCGGCACGTTGCTCGCGGTGTAGTGCACCACCCCGATCGGCAGGCCCGACGGAAAGGCGTTCGCCTCGGAACTGGTTACGACGCGCTCACCCTCGGCCGGCATGCTGCCCTCGGGCCAGAACATCAGACGCGGCTTGGCATTGTTGGTGCCGACCAGCATCGCCCGCGCCCGGTTGTTCTCCAGCGTTACCGGAATGCGGCTGTTGATGTCGGTCAGCAGCAGGACGCGCGCGCTGCGCATGCCCACCTCGGTCACCCGCCCCACCAGGCCGCGATCGTCCAGAGCGATCTGGCCTTTGGTGATCGCCTTGTTCGGCCCAGTGGAGAGCAGCACCGCCCGGGCATAGACGCCGCCGGCATCCGCAACCACCCGCGCGGTCACGTAGGACGGCGCCGGATCGGGGATCCAGTTCAGGTTGGCCTTCAGCGTGATGTTTTCGGCATTCAGCGCCATCGCCACCGATTGCCACTGCCGCAGCCGGTCGTTCTCCTCCTTCAGCCGGGCATTCTCAGCACGCACGGTGAGCAGGTCGCCCGCATCTGCCATGGCATCGTGCACCCGGGCGATCGGCTCGGAGACGATGCCGAAGATCGGCGCGAGCGCATCCGCCAACGCCATCCGGACGCGCTCGGCGAGCAGCGCGTCCGCCTTGCCGAGCAGCATGACGCCGAACGCCACTGCGATCAGAACCGGCAGGGTGAGCCGCGAGAGCGCCTGGCGGACGGGGATGGAAAGCCGGATCACGGGGTTTCGGCCAGTCCTCTAATACATGGACGTCAGGACGTTGCGCAGACGCTTCATCTCCTCCAAGGCACGTCCCGTGCCAAGTGCCACGCAGGACAGCGGCTCCTCCGCCACGACCACGGGCAGGCCTGTCGCATCCCGCAGCACCTGGTCCAGGCGATACAGCAGGGCGCCGCCGCCTGTCAGCACGATCCCCTTGTCGACGATGTCGGCGGCAAGCTCCGGCGGCGTGTTTTCCAATGCGACCTTCACCGCCTCCACGATGGCGCTGACGGGTTCGGCCATGCTCTCGGAGATCTGCCGCTGGCTGACATGCACCTCGCGGGGCACGCCGTTCATCAGGTCGCGGCCCTTGACCTCCCGGTAAGGCCCCTCCTCGTTGTAGTCGGGCGGACAGGCGGCGCCGATATCCATCTTGATCCGCTCGGCCGAACTCTCGCCGATCAGCAGGTTATGGTTGCGCCGGATATAGCTGATGATCGCCTCGTCCATCTTGTCGCCGCCGACCCGCACGCTGCGGCTGTAGACGATGCCGCCCAGCGAGATGACGGCCACCTCGGTGGTGCCGCCGCCGATATCGACGATCATGGAGCCGGATGGTTCGGTCACCGGCAGGCCGGCGCCGATCGCGGCCGCCATCGGCTCCTCGATCAGCATGACCTTGCGGGCGCCGGCGGACTCGGCACTTTCCTGGATGGCGCGCCGCTCCACCGCGGTGCTGCCGGACGGGACGCAGACGATGATCATGGGCGAGGAGAAGCCGCGGCGGGCGTGCACCTTGCGGATGAAGTGCTTGATCATCTCCTCCGCCACCTCGAAATCAGCGATCACTCCGTCGCGCAGCGGCCGGATGGCCGAGATGTTGCCCGGCGTGCGGCCCAGCATCTGCTTGGCCTCCTCACCCACGGCGAGGACCTGCTTCTTGCCGCGGACATCGGCGATAGCGACCACCGAAGGCTCCGCCAGCACGATGCCGCGTCCCTTGACGTAGACCAACGTGTTTGCCGTGCCGAGATCGATGGCCATGTCGGCTGACATGAACCCGAACAGATTTCCGAACATCGGCGAAAAATTTCCAGAAAGAGGCCAGCAGGTGAAAGCAGGGGCTTAACGGCGTCCCCTTGTCCGGGCAACCCCGGACCGCATCCGCGCGAAGATGGCAAGGGCGTGGCAGACGCGTCACGGCATCGACATCATACAGTGCGGTAAGGGATGACGCGACAAGACATTTTTGCCGTGTGACCGCGATCAGCGACATCGTTTCGCTGACAGCTGCGTTAAGTGCAATGACCTGGCCCGGTTGGTAGAGACACTGGGTCGAGATGGAGAGCAACGATGAAGAAGACGAAGGTTTTGGCTGTGGCAACGTTGGGTCTGGCGCTTGGCCTCGGCGCCTGCACCGACCCCTATGACCCTGGCCAGCGCGCTGTCGGCGGCGGCCTGCTGGGCGCCGGCGCCGGCGCCGCCATCGGCGGATTGGCGGGCGGCGGTCGCGGGGCGGCCATCGGTGCGCTCGGCGGCGGCGCCCTCGGTGCTGGCGCTGGCGCCGTCACCACGCCGCAGCGGCCAGCCTACGGATACTGACAGCAGGCCCTCTCCCGGATCGGGAGAGGGCCCTTTCCGCTAGCGCGGACGACCCTGTCCGACCCTGCTGAACGCTTTGGCCGAGATTGTGGTTGTTTCGTTTCGGGCACTCCCCCTGACGGTCAACATTTGGTATCCACGGCGGCCCTGCCACACCCGTGGACAAGATCACGTGGGCAAACCTGCCCGCCGCTCACCGAGGAAGACCGTTCCGAATGCAAGCCAGACACGTCGCCACGCTCGTTTGCCTACCCTTTATCGGCTTGTCGGCTTGCGCCAACCAGGGCCCGCTGGCCTCTGCCGCCCGCATGCCGACCTATTCCACCGACCTCGCTGGCAAGGCCGCCACCTGCACCGTCTCCGCCGTGACCCTGGAGGACGGCAGGGAGGCGACGGCCACGATGACGACCGGCGGCGGCGGCTGGTGCGGCATCCCGGTGCGCCGGAGCGACCAGCCGCTTAGTGCCGGCTTGCTGGTGCAGGCGGCGCGCAACGGTGCGGTCTACGTGCACACGGTTGGCGACGATACGCGCGTGGATTATACGCCGCGGGCCGGCACGTCCGGCGCCGATACCTTCGTCGTCAAGTTCATTCCAGGAGACGCCACGATGCGCGTGACGGTCAACATAGATGCACCGGTGCGTGCCGCAGCGCCGGCCGCCTCGGTCGCGGCGCCCGCCGCAACGCCGCGCGCCACCCCATCGACCAGCCGGTCGAGGACGTCCAAGTGATTGTTCGACGGGCTGCCCGCGCCGTGGTCGCGACCGCCATGCTGATCGGCATGACGGCCGGCGCGCAGGCCCGCTGCTCCTCCGCGACAGACCAATCCGCCTTCGACGTGGGCGCATTGAAGAGCGAGCTGAGCGTGCTGGCTGTGGGCTGCAGCGACGAGGAAGATTACAACCGTTTTATCGAGCATGACCGCGCCGAACTGGTCGCCGAGGACGCGGTGGTGAATGCCTGGTTCAAGAAGACGTTCGGCAAGGCGGCACAAAGCCATTACGATAGCTACATCACCTTGTTGGCCAACGAGCAGGGCCTGAAAGGCCAGCACGAGGGAAGCGATTTCTGCCCCAGGCTCAAGACGGTCTTCACCGAGGCGGCGGCGGTCCCGGTCAGCCAACTGCCGCAATACGCGGCGGCGAAGGACCTGATCCCCAAGGACGAGATGGCGTGCGAGGTTTCGGCGGCACCGGCTGCGTTGCGCACGACCTCGCGTAGCTCTCGCCCGGCTGCGAGGCACAAGTAGCACCACCGTCCTGCCGCCGGTCGGACGCCCGGCGGCAGGTCCCACGGCCGGACCCGGTCAGGCAATCTTTCTCAGCGACCGCTCGAACACCGCACCGTGCGGCAGGAAGCCCGTCCTGCGGCAGAATGCCTCGGCGATCCCCTGATCGGCCACCGCCATTCTGACGATGTCGCACCCGCCGATGCGGGCCGCTTGCGACGCCGCCTTCAGCAACAGCCGGCCAATGCCGCGACGGCGCTCCTCGGGATCCACGATGAACGCCGTGACATGCGCGACCGGACGGGGGTCTTGCAGCGTCGGCACCCAGGACACCGCGACGACACCGTTCAGCCCGCCATAGCCCGTGGCGACGAAGCACGCTGCCGTGGCCTGGCTGCGAACCGAGGCCAGACGCTCACCCATGTCACGCGCGGTGGTCGCGGCGCCGAGCGAAGACAGCAGGCGCGCCAGTTCGGCGGCATCCGCCAGTTGGGCAGACCGGACCTCGACCCCGTACCGTAGCCCGGCGGTCACTCCGACGATGCGAGGGTGCAGCCCTCCTCGCTCAACGGCTTCCAGGCCTGGTCGGCCGGGGTTGTCGCAACCAGCTTCTGCAGGTCCCACATGCCATGGCTCTCGGCCTTGGTCTTCACCTGATAGAGGAAGGAGGGGATGAGGCAGAGGCCGTCCTTGCGGATGCGGTTCTTGCCGAACGCTTCGTCGTCGGTCGGCATCGCCTTCATCTGGGCGCAGACGGCCGCACCATCCCCCGCCTTGTCCGCCCCCAGCGCCGTCACCGCCTTCAGGTAGTGCAGGGCGCTTGCGTAGCAGCCGGCCTGTATCATGTTGGGCGGCTGCTTGGCTGGCATGATTGGCTGCACCGCCTTGGTCAAGGCGCGCGTCCCTTCGTCAGCATCCCAGTAGAACGTCGAGCTGACGAACAGGCCGCCGCCGACCTCCGTGCCGATCGCCTGCACGTCGGTGATCTCCATCAGCAGCGCCGCGACCTTCATGCTCTGCATCAGCCCGAACTCGCTGGCCTGCTTGATGCAGTTGGAGGTGTCGTTGCCGGCATTGGCCAGGCCGAGGACGTTGGCGCCGGACGACTGCGCCGCCAGCAGGAAGGACGAGAAATCCGTGGTCGCCGGGAACGGGTAGCGGCGCTCGCCCATGATGGTGCTGCCGGCCTCCTTGGCGAAGCGGATCGCGTCCCGCGCCAATTGCTGGCCGAACACGTAGTCGGCGGTCACGAAGAACCACTTGTTGCCGCCGAGCTTGCTCACCTGGGTCGCCGTCGACTTGGACAGCATGTAGGTGTCGTAGGCCCAGTGGATGGTCACCGGGGTGCATTGCTCCCCGGTCAGGTCGCCGGTGCCGCCGCCATTGTTGATGTAGAGCTTGTTCTTGTCCTTCGCGATGGCGTTCACCGCCAGCGCCACGGACGAGGTCGGCACGTCCATCACCACGTCCACGCCATCGCGGTCGAACCACTGCCGGACGATGGCGGCGCCGACATCGGGCTTGTTCTGGTGGTCTGCCGCCAGCACCTGCACGTCGAAGCCCGTGCTGTTGAATTGCCGGACGGCCTGCTGCACGCACACCACGGAGCCCTGCCCCGTCGCGTCGCGATAGGGACCAGACATGTCGTTCAGCACGCCGATCTTGATCATCGGGCGTGTTTGGGCGCGGCCGAACCGGGGCAGCGTGGCCGCTGCCGTGCCGGCAGCCGTGGCGGTGAACAGGGTGCGGCGGGTCAGCATATGGGTGTCCTCCGGTTCGCAGCGGCACTTCGGCGCTTGCCTTCCGCTGTACCAGACCCATCGGCAGCCGCAACCCGGAAACCGGCGCCTTGGCGGCATGCGCTGACACGGAGGCGGATTGCGCCTATCTGAGCGGCATGACCGACACTCCGCTTGCCCGCATCCGCAACTTCTCGATCATCGCGCATATCGATCACGGCAAGTCCACGCTGGCGGACCGGCTGATCCAGGCCTGCGGCGGGCTGACGGCGCGGGAGATGACCGCCCAGGTGCTGGACAACATGGAGCTGGAGAAGGAGCGCGGCATCACCATCAAGGCCCAGACGGTGCGGCTGGCCTACAAGGCGCAGGACGGGCTGGTCTACGAGCTGAACCTGATGGACACGCCCGGCCACGTGGACTTCGCCTACGAGGTCAGCCGGTCGCTGGCGGCGTGCGAGGGCAGCCTGCTGGTGGTGGACGCGTCCCAGGGGGTGGAGGCGCAGACGCTCGCCAACGTCTACCAGGCGATGGACGCCAACCACGAGATCGTCCCGGTGCTGAACAAGATCGACCTGCCGGCGGCCGAGCCGGACCGGGTCAAGCAGCAGATCGAGGACGTGATCGGCCTGCCCGCGGACGACGCGGTGATGATCAGCGCCAAGACCGGGCTGAACATCGAGGGCGTGCTGGAAGCGCTGGTCACCCGCCTGCCCCCGCCCACCGGCGACGCCACCCTGCCCCTGACGGCGCTGCTGGTGGATAGCTGGTACGACCAGTACCTCGGCGTGGTGATCCTGGTGCGGGTGCGCGACGGGCGGCTGAAGCGCGGCATGAAGATCCGCATGATGTCCAACGGCGCGGCCCATTTGGTGGAGCAATGCGGCGTGTTCACCCCGAAGATGATCCCCACCGACGACCTGGGACCGGGCGAGATGGGCTACATCACCGCCGCCATCAAGACGGTGGCCGACTGCAACGTGGGCGACACCATCACGGACGACCGCACCCCGGCGCTAGTCGCCCTGCCCGGCTTCAAGCCGTCGATCCCCGTGGTCTGGTGCGGCCTGTTCCCGGTCGATGCCGACGATTTCGAGAAGCTGCGCGACAGCCTGGCCAAGCTGCGGCTGAACGATGCGAGCTTCCACTACGAGGCGGAGACGTCGGCCGCGCTGGGCTTCGGCTATCGCTGCGGCTTCCTGGGCCTGCTGCACCTGGAGATCATCCAGGAGCGCCTGTCCCGTGAATTCGACCTGGACCTGATCGCGACTGCGCCCTCCGTCGTGTACCACATCTTCAAGAACGACGGCTCCATGGAGCCCCTGCACAACCCGGCCGACATGCCCGATCCGACCTATATCGCCCACATGGAGGAGCCTTGGATCAAGGCTACCATCATGGTGCCGGACGAGTACCTCGGCTCCGTGCTGACGCTGTGCAACGAGCGCCGCGGCCAGCAATCCGACCTCACCTATGTCGGCAACCGCGCCATGGCGGTGTACCGGCTGCCGCTGAATGAGGTGGTGTTCGACTTCTACGACCGGCTGAAGTCGATCAGCCGCGGCTACGCCAGCTTCGACTACGCGATGGAGGACTACAAGGAAAGCGACCTGGTGCGCATCTCCATCCTGGTCAACCAGGACCCGGTGGACGCGCTGAGCTTCATCGCCCACCGCAGCGCCGCAGACAGCCGCGGCCGCGCGATCTGCGGCAAGCTGAAGGAGCTGATCCCACGGCAATTGTTCAAGATCGCCATCCAGGCGGCGATCGGCGGCCGGGTGATCGCCCGCGAGACCATCGGCGCGCTGAGCAAGGACGTGACGGCCAAATGCTACGGCGGCGACATCAGCCGTAAGCGCAAGCTGCTGGAGAAGCAGAAGGAGGGCAAGAAGCGGATGCGGCAGTTCGGCAAGGTCGAAATCCCGCAGAGCGCCTTTCTGGCGGCGCTGAAGATGGATGCCTGATAGACGCATCGCGGCGGCGTTGCTATGACACCGCCGCGCTGGACAGGTGGCCGAGCGGTTTAAGGCGCACGCTTGGAAAGCGTGTGTGCGTTAACGCGTACCGTGGGTTCGAATCCCACCCTGTCCGCCAACCAGACCCTGGTGACGCAGCGCTGCTCCGCCTCGCCGGTGCCGTAGCGCCCGACCTCGTCGCGGATCGTGCCGATCGGGGCGAGGATGCCAGGGTCGGGCAGCGTGGCTGGCGGCGCGTCGTAGAAGGTGGCTCGTGTGAGCCCCATCAGCTCGCACCTCCTGCTGACAGAGCGCCTGTCAGCCGACCAGGCGCTTGAGCGCGGCGATCTTGGCCTTGTGTTCCCGCATCGGGTTGGCCGCCTGCACGTCGTCATCCAAGGCGCCAGCCTTGAACTCGCCAGCTCAAATCCGAAGCGACTGCCGGGAGATGTCGTGCTGCTTGGATAGCGAGTGCAACGTCTCGCCCGCGATGAACTCCTCAGCAACCTGCCGCTTGAACGCAGCGCTGTGAGATCGGTGCTTCGTCACGGCTTCCACTCTCGGGAAGCTCAGCAGAACAGGTCAATTCAAATCGCCTATTCTATCCAACCCAAGGGGCGCACTCCACCTCAAAGTGTGGGGAAGCGTAATTGGCGAGACTGAAAACCGCCTAACCCATTGAAATGTCCTATACCCGTTGGATGAATGATGGACTCTGGAGCGTATTTTAAGAGACTCAGTCCGCCCAGGTGCACAAAACAAGAGACTCGGTTTAAGAACTCCTAACCGCTTGTTTAGGAACAATTATTGTGTGCCTCCGCCCCCGGTCGGTTGCGACTTCGTCTTCGACTTGCGATTAGGTCTCAACGAATTCAACATTCGCCGCTCCGCAACGACGGCCCGAATCGCCGTTCCGACCTCATCCGGGATCGTCGCGAGCCAACGCTCGATTGGTTCGCATCCTCCCCAGGGTTCGGCCGTGCGGCTGGTCATGTCCGCGATCATCACGCCGAAGGCCTCTGGCCAGTCCCGCATAGTTTTGACGCCTTCGTTCAACGCCGTGTGTTCGCTCCCGGGTGGGATACCGCTGGCGAATGAGAACGCTACCGGGCGTTGTCCGAGCACCTCCAGGCCGGTTCGATAGATGAACTCGACGATCCGCCCTTCTTCCATCCCCACAAACGGTTCCAGGGACCGGATGTCACCCGCTTCGGCGTCGAAGCGTTCGTCGCCAAGCAACCCGTGAACTGCGGCCGTTCCTGCCGCTTCGTCCTCCGACACCGGCGGGGCTTCCATTTTGGTTAGATCGGCATTGCACCTGCAGTGGGTCAGGCTGCCGAAACCCCACTTCAAATCCTTGCCGCATGTACGGCAGGCATGTGGGAGGACCAATAAGTGGACGGGGCAGACAGACGTAAAATCCAAGTCCCATATCGCTCGGTGGACGGGCTTTTCGGCGAGGCAAGCCGGGCACACTCGCCGCCGCGGGTATTTGCGCTTGGTCAGTATGATCGTATCCAACGACCTGCCTCGGAAGACGCCATCGTCAACGCCGGAGTAACCGAAGGAAATGGCTTCCAGAGCGCCCAGATCCATGCGTGCGCTTCTGGACAAAGCCGTCAACGACTCCACCAGGGGTCGATTTGTGAAGCGGTTGAAGCCGCATTGCTCCGCCAGCGCCCAAGCCGAACTCATCCGACGCCGCTCCGACAGGCGGAACATGTATGAGATGAGGCTTTCTTCGGGATCGGGATAGAGGCTGACGCTGTGAACGCTGGCTTTAGGCTCGACGGCCGCCATCATTCCCCCGACGAAAGCTCCCTCGATCGGAATACCTTCGGGATTGGCGACTGTCGATCGTCGTCTCCCTCAGAGGGACGCCCGTCGGTAGAGATTGAGCCTGGAGCCATCGACCCCCGGTCCGGCGACCGGCAGGATTCCGCGACGTGCCAACATGGTGGCGAGCGATTT
Organism: uncultured Acetobacteraceae bacterium; assembly: GCA_964244585.1. Classification (GTDB taxonomy): domain Bacteria; phylum Pseudomonadota; class Alphaproteobacteria; order Acetobacterales; family Acetobacteraceae; genus LMUY01. The sequence goes on from CAXTJM010000022.1 coordinate 24,712, forward strand.
CGGAGACGTTCCAATCTCCAGCGCCAACTTCGACCCGGCGACGTGTTCGACGGTGAACCGGTCCGCATCGGCCGCCGCGATGCGTCCGTCGACCGCCCCGAGCAAGCCGCGCGCGACCAAGTTCGCCACTACCGCCCATTTCAGGCCCATGCGCTCCGCAGCGGCTTGCACGGTCAGCATCCCATCCCCCTCCAATCGGCGGCAGAGCGTCCGAACGGCCACCCGATCGAACATCAGCCGCTTGAGGCCTCGGGCTTCTCCGTCCAGCCCCGCCACCTGCAACGTCCCGGCTTCGATCATGGCGATTATCTCCGCCAACCCGACGTCTCGGCGCCTCAAGGCCTCAGCGCACCCGTCGAACCGGAGCGGTCGCCCTGGCATGGTCGTTGCGGCGCTGGCGGAAAGACGGGTCAACAAGCCGTCGACGCTCGCCGTCGGAAACGTCCAAACGCCGCACCGATGGCTTCCCGCAGACAGCAAGCCGCCCGCGAACAGCCTTCGGACCCGGCCTTTGGAGATATCCAACGCCCTCGCCGCTTCCGCGAGATCCATGGTGCCGACGCTGGCGAGCGCCTCGACCGAGGCACGCTCGATGAGCATGGGGATCCCGCGTCCGTTGCTCACGGCCGTCGGCAGCGCGCCGGTCGCCATCAGCCGCTTGACTGCTTCACCCGAAACGCCGAGCGCGGTGGAGGCTTCGACCAGGCCGATGAACCTCGACGGACCGTCGACCCTGAGCAGCGCCGACCGATGGGTTCGCCGGACCAACGCGCCGTCCAGGGCTACGTAACCGGACGCAGCCGCCGCGAGAGCCTCCTTCATCGGCCCCGGAACCATCATGGTCAGCCAGTCGTAGAACGCGCCGAACACCTTCCTGCCACCATACCGACCTCGACGCTCGGCCGCGCCCCGTGCCTGCCGTTTGAGAAGGCGATGAATGGAGAAGGGCCAGTCCCGCAAGGCGGCCGTCCCGGCGACCAAGACCTCCGCCGTCTCATCCAGACCGGCCGCTACGAGCTTCTCGATCCGGCGTTGACCTCTCCAGCCCGTGGCGAACATACCGAGGTTCATCGCCAACCAGGGCAAGTCCGCCCCGTCGACCGCTCGCACCCCGTCGGGAATGCAGAACTCGCCACTCACCATCTCCAGCATTGCCCGATTGGCATCCATCTCCGGAGCGCCGACAGCCTCGCAAGCGAACCATCCCACCTCGGCTCCGCATCGACAGCGCACCAGATTCGGGAAGAGCCAGCCGAACCGGCGGTTGCACCTCTGGCAGTGATCGACAAGGCGGACGCCGTGCTCTACGCACGCCGTTGCCAAGGCGAAGTCCCAACGCGTTCGATGATGGGCGGACACGGCCATGCATCGAGGGCAGAAGCGCCGTCGTGCCACATCCAGGAACTCGCGGTGAACCACTCCACCCAGGAACCGATGGTGCGCGACACGTTCGACGGGCCGATACACCGCAGCGGCCAATAATTCCTCGCGGGTGCCGATCAATCCAACAAGCGGCCCGAGGTCAGCCCAGGTGAAAACAGCCCCCGGCTGGCGCAGTCCCACGATATTCGCCAGCCGGTCGGCGCGGTGGAACGTCACCCGGCGTGCCACACGCATCAAGAACCCGGGCAGGCTTTCGTCCGGAAGCGGATCGAGGCAGACGTTCAGGCGCCCGTTACGCCCTGAATTGCGCATCCCGGTTCGACTTCCTCGTGCGACCGATGAGATTGGTGGAGTACCCCTGCTGGGTCGCCGGAGCCAAGAATGCATCCTTGGCGTGCCTTCGCCGAGGAGAGCGCAAGAATGCCGTGGCCAAGTGGTCATAGCGAAGGCAATCGGCCTTCCCAGCTAACAACTCGTCGACGGCAGCATACCCTGCAACCTCAATGAGGGTCGCGGCGTGTCCGATATACCCGGAGGCGGCCTCCATCAAGCTTTTGAGGACTTGACCGTCGGCGAGGCCGGAGAGACGCCCGAAGACTTGCTCGCAAAGATGCCTGTCGATCTCATGAACCATCTCCGCGAACATCGCCCGCTCCCGCAAATCGCTCCACGAGAGAGGTGTAAGTTCGTGCTCGAAAAGAACTCGACCCTCCAACTCGGAATTGCATTCGAGAAGCTTACGCGCGATGAGCGTGCCGGAAATGACCAGCGAGGCATTCATCTCGTTCGTGAAGTCTTTCAGCGTTTTCGCCAGGTCTTCCGAGCTTCCTTTCTTGAAACCGTCGCCCTGATGCGTTTCCTCAAGCAGCAGAAGCTTGAGACCGATGGACTTTGCCACGCTGAAGATGCTTCCCTGGAGATTGTATCGGCGCGTTCCCGCGCCATCGAGTTCCTCCCTCGTGAGATTGCTCAACGCCGCGAGCGTCTCCTCCGTAAACGTCTTGACGTTGTTGTTCGGGACCTTGACCCGCACAACCCGCATCAAGTCTGCCACATGTCCGTTCGGTCCCTGCATGCCGAATGGGATTTTGGGATGCCGTCTGGCGTAATCGATGAGAATTTTGCTCTTCCCGCTTCGTGGCTCGCCAATCAAGGTGAGAACACCGCCTTCGGACCCGGTGTTGTCACGCTCCAACAACAGGTCCATGTCGGCCTGGATCAGAGCGACCCTGTCATTGGCCAGGAAAATCTCCCGAACCTGCACGACGCGGGCGTGCAGTTCCTTGCGGCTGGAGGCGTTTACTTGTTCCGTCACATCGCTGCTCCTCAAGTTCGCCATCATTCCATGTTGGAAAAGCGACGCACGGCCGACGGTGGCCGAGGCGCCCGCGGCTGGATGGGTGGCGGTGCCGGTTCGGGCGCGGGAGGCGGCTCGACGGCAACCGACGGATGGGCGAGCACGCTGCCGAGGTCGTCGCCGCTGGGAGCGTAGCGGCCCACGCCCATGGACTTGGCGACGGAGTTGCCGACAGGCCGCTTCCCGGTTTTCGCCGCCTCGATCAGGTGCGCTTCCTGATTGCGCAAGCTCTCGCGGGCCTTGCGCAATTGATCCGTGGTCAAGGTGCCTCGGGCGACCTTCGCCTTGGCCTTGAGGATGAGGTCGTGGGCGTGCTTGGACAGGCCCGTCATGTAAGCTTTGTCCTTGGGTTCCAGGGCCACGCTGCGGCCGGTGAACGGATTGACGACCCAGGCTTGCGCGTAGTCGAACTCGCTGATGCGCAGGTCGACCTCCATGTCCTCGCGCCAGGCCGGGTTGGCCATGATCGCGCTCAATTCCGGACCGATCCATCTCAGGCCGTCGAAGGTCACGCCCTCGCGCGACACGCCGCTCTTCACGACGCGGTTCAGGACGACGTTCAAATCATCCTTCTTCCGGAGCGCACGTGGGTCGGTGGCCGCCTTGGACTGGAGCCAACGGTTCAGGGGGATGTCGTTGAGACCTCGGTGGTAACTCTTGGCGTAGACCAAGGTCATCCACTCCCAGAGGCGCCGGACGAACTCGCTGTAGGTCATGTAAGCCTCGCCGTCGGGATCGACGCCGCACGCGTTCCGCTGGCCCGGCAATCTGGCGCCGGGCAACGGGTGAACGACCTCCTCTTTGAGCGTCCGCCACCAGCGTTCGATCCTGCCCTTGTACTCTGGGCAAGCCACCGGCTCGTAGTCCATCATGATGTCGAGCGAGACGCCGACCCGGCGCGTGTGGACGCTGTCGTAGTCCGCTCCGTGATCGAAGAAAAAGGAATACGGCACGCCGGAGGGAAAGTCGTAGTCCACGTCCGGCACGAGTTTGGGCAGGAACCCCTTGGGCGTCATCAGCATCTTGAGGCACTGCAAGCTGGCGCCCATGGACTGGTTCTCGAAGTTCACGTGCACGGCGACGGGCATGCCGCTGTAATGGTCGATGGCGGCGGTAATCCACGGGTAGCCGAGGATGACCCCGGTGTCGTCGTCCTTGATGCGCAAATCGCTGACGAAGCTGTGGTCGACCTCGACGCGTTCCAAGATGAACGTCGTCTCGGGACCTGCGCCGGTCTGGCCGAACTTGCGTTCGGCGGCGGCGACCTCCTCGTCGTTGCCGCGACGACGCGCCGCCACGTATTTGTCCACGTTGTCCCGCGTGTACCGACACACGTGCATCACCGACGGGCAATGCATTGGATGAGTCGGGTTCGCCAAGTTCCAAGCCGCGACCTTGCTTTCCAGTTCCTCGTGCACCTTCCGCTTCTTGTTCTTGCGGTTTTGAAGCCAGAACTTGTCGATGGCGTCGTTGAGCCACTGCTCGACACGGGGATTCATATACGGCTTGTGAGGCCCCTTGCGGTCGTGGCGGGGAACGGCGGCCCGCACGTCGCCATTGGCCTCCTCCATGTCGGCCAGCCATTTGCAGAACGTGCTGCATCCCGGTTTGACGGCGCCGGTCGTCTTCGCCACCAACGCGAGGAACGGCGTCAGGTGCTTGACCGAGCGGAAACGCGGAATTTTACGGTCGATGCGCGGCATGTCCGGGAAGTGCCGATCGTAGAAGGCGTGCGGGTTTTTCCAGGCCTCGATGAACACCAGCATGTTGTCGGCGGGCGACTTCATGCTGACGGGCAGGTCCGCCAGCAGAACGCTTTCCAAGTCCTTGGTGCGTTCCGGCCACGCGCTATCCCGATCGGCCAGCATCTCGATGTCGCCCTCGAAGCAACCGAGTTGCCAGTCCCGCAGCGCGATGGAGCCGGATTCGTCGGTGTCGGCATCCTGCAGGTTCAGGATGTCCCCCCGGATGACGGTGACCTTCCAGACGGTATCGTTCCACCGCATGAACGCGCCGCGACGGGGTGCGTGCTGGCGGGTCAACGGCGGCCTTGCGCGGCGCTCGACGATGCCCAGCGTGACGGCGGACAGCCATTCCCCCATGGACAGGACTTGGCGTTCGCCCTTGAGGATATCGCGAAGGTCGATGGCGTCCTCGCGCAGGCGCTCTACTTTCCAGGTGCCTCCGTTCCACCGCAGGGTTTCGTTCAAGGCGGGCAGGTCGGCGCTCATTGGCGATACCCGCGCGTGCGACAGACGTAGACGGTCGTCTCCGGCACCAGACCCAAATCCAGGTCGAGGACCAGGAAACCCTCGGCGGCTAGGGACAGAAGTTGCAGCCAGCTTTCCTTGCCGCCACCTAGCTCGCGGTGGATGTCGCCCAACGTCGTCGGGTGTCGCCCGCCCCAGGCTGCCGCCAGCGTCCACGGCAACTCTTCCGGCCAATCCCGAACGCGATTCAGGAACAGGCTCTTGGCGGCGGGCAGATGCGGGTCGGCCGCCAACTCCTCGGCGGTGATCACCACCAGATCCTCATCCTCCGCTTCGTAGGCGGCGGTCACCGCGCGATGGCGTTCCGCCCTGACTTCCGAACCCTTGGTTCCGGGCCGGATGAGGCGCACGGAGTAGCGGTCGTCCTCCCCCTCCACGACGTGGAAATCCGGAGTGAACTCCATGGCGCGGCCATGCCATTTGAACGTGATGGGTTTCGTGTCCGCCGTCCAAGCGATGACGATCGGGCGCGCGTCCAGCATCAGCGCGTAATCCTTGTGGAAGTAGTGGCGGAGTTCTTCCATGCGAGGCTCGCCCTTGAGCGTCGGGAAGTAGCTCATGATCGGTGTGTTCTTCTTGCCGAGCTTGTCGTTCGAGTTCCGGTTCGGCTTGACGATGTTGAACTGGGGACTCCAGCCTTTGGCGGGAGTGGCTGCGCCGAGATTGAACTTGCGCACGATCAGGCCACCTCGCCCCGGCGAGCGGCCTTCGAGTTTCGTTCCTTGCAAGCGACCGATCGATAGTCGACGCTGAAGAACGGAGGTTTCCCATGGGTGTGATTTCGAAGACCGGCACCTGGGGTTCCAGGCTCGAAGCAACCGCCGACGGACTGCGCGTGCGCGGCCCGGCGGACCCGTTCGTCGAAGCCATGCAGTCGACTCGCAACTACTACGATCGCCTGGTGTTGGCGACGCGCGCTCTCCGCAAGGATCCCGACTGCATCGAAGCCAACCTGCTGGTGGCGTCCCGCTGCGACGACGTGGACCTCAGCATGGCCTACCTGAACGTCGCGGTCGACGCCGGTGAGCGCCTGTGGAATGCGGCGGAGGTCGAAGACGTCGTGGCTGGCGACTGGCTCGCCGTTCCCGGCGCGCGTCCGTGGATGCAGGCCATCAAGGCTCTGGGCGAAGCGCAGGAGTCCGTCGGCGACATCGACGCGGCGCGCGAGACCTACGGGCGCCTTCTGGCGATGGACCCCGTTGATTTTCACGGCGTGCAGGCCGGTTTGGACAGGATTGCGGTGGCCGGGCCGACGCCCTAGCGGGGAGAGTTCGGTGGTCGCAGTTTGGGTGTCGTGACGTCGGAGGTCGCGCATTTTCACATCCCGTGGAGAGCGGCAGGTGCCGCAATCCCGGCGGGATTGCGGTGGCTCAGGCGGCTATGCGTCCTATGAGGCGGGATACGGCGGCGTTCATCGGCAACCCCGTAAAGGAACCCGCCCGCGGCGACATGCCGCAGTCGTAGATGCGGCCGAGGCGCAACTTTCGCTCGGCTGGGTAGGCATTCAGTTCCGGGAGCGCTCCTGGGAGCGCGGACCAGACGGCGCCGACGACGGCGCCCGGTGACGCGTCATAACGCTCACTCGTACGGTGCACAACTGAAATCGTCCGCATGACGACACTTGTTCGACTTTCTCGCAGGACGTCGTCTCGACCGTGGGAACTCCATTTGCGAAATCGCATCCGGCCAATCCTGAAGGAGCGCATGCACCGGTAAAGAGGCTGGGTGGGGAGATCGTCAGTGGAAAGGAACCGGGGTGCCGCGGCTCGGCGGCACCCCGCGACCCAGTCAGTAGCGACGGGAGTTCGCCACCGCCGTTCCCAGTCGGTAGAACCCCGACATGGTGCGCGCCCATCCCTGTTCGGGTGCGATGAAGTAGAGTTCGTCCGATCGCACCAGTTTGCCGTCCCCCAGTCGATGGCCCAGCAGGCACTCCAAGGGCCGTTCCGAAAACGAGTACCGATCCAGGACGGGAACGTCGTCGAGTTCTTCCGGGCTTGGCATGTCCTCGCCTGCGAAACGGGTAAGGTCGTCGGCCAAGCGGTGTAGACGGGTGATGGCCGAGATCAGCCGGTCGTGACCTTGCGGTCCGATGTAGGGTGCCATGTGAAATTCCTTAAATCCGTTGGTGCGCGTCGATGCGACCAAGTCGGCCGCGTCGCTTTCGGTCGCGAGGGCGTGGTTCGGCGACGGCGCCGAACGCGCCGCAGCCCAAGCAGCCTACGCGGAGCGGATTATTCGGAGCGCGGAACAGACAAACGACTGGCGGCTCCAGAGCGCGTTCCGCGCTCCGTCGACCGTGCCCGGAGAGATGGCTGCCGTTTGCATGGCCGGGAACCTAAGGAGAACGATTTCGGGATGCAAGCCCCTCTCCGTTAATAATCCATCTTGAAACCAATTGGCGGAAGAGCGACTTGCAGCGTCCTCGGACGGAGGACACTCGGGAATGGTCCATTTCGGGCACGCAGGCACCTGGACGATATCGGCGGCGATACGCCTGCCGACGACCTGTCCAGTTGCCCGTATCACCGAGGTGCCATTTGTCCATCAATCGCGTCCGCGGCGGCAAGTTCGCCAATTTGGATCCCGACACACCGCAAGCTAAGCCGCTCGATCCCGCCCTCGTCGCCGCCGAAGTCATGGTGCGGAGAGGACTTGCCGATGGTCTCGGCCTGCCGGACGCACCTTCCATCATCGTCGTCACCACCCCGCCCGACTGGGCGGACATCGTCAGGCGGGCATGGCAGGAGGTCGCGGAGGGAGGGTTCGCCGCCGCGGAGGGAGACGAACCCCGGTTTTGGCTTTCGGAAACTTGGGTGGCCTACGTCCAGGACTTCGACGGCAAAACCACTTTCTCCGGCGGCGGCGTCGACACGGCGCTGTGGACCGGGAAATCGGTGGCGGGTTTTTCGCCGGAACCGGGAGCGTTGCTTCCAGCCGATCTCGTCCGCAATGCCGATCGCACCTTCGAGGTCTCGCCTCCCTCGCCGGAGGACGTAGTCGAAGTGGCGACGCGGCTGACGGGCACTGCGCCCGGGCAAACCTTCACCGGCGATTTCACGGCTCAACTGACGCCACGCCATTTTCGGCTCGCCCGTCGCATTGGGCAAACCGCCGAGGATTACGTGGCGCGTTTGGTCCGGCTCGTGATGGAGGATCATGCCGCGACCGCCGCCGCGACTGTCCGCCCACATCCACCGGCAGAGTCTCCACGCAACGCCCCCACCTTGGATCGCCTCCACGGCATCGACGAGGCCGTGGCATGGGGGTTGGACGTCGCCCGCGATCTGAAGGCCTATCGCCGAGGGGAAATCGCCTGGGGCGACGTCGACCGTGGGTGCTTGCTCTCCGGTCCGCCCGGCTGCGGCAAGACGCTGTTCGCCCGCGCGCTGGCGACGACCTGCGGGGTGCCCCTGGTGTCCGGCTCCTACGGTGAATGGCTGGGCCAAGGCCGCGGCCATCAGGGCGATCTGCTCAAGGCCATGCGCAAAACCTTCGCCGACGCCCGAACCGGCGCGCCGTCGATCCTGTTCATCGACGAAATCGACAGCTTCCCCGACCGCTCCAAGGTCACGCACGATTTCGCGGAGTGGGAAATCCAGGTCGTGAACGCCCTCCTGGCGGAGATCGACGGCGTGGACGGGCGCGACGGCGTCGTCCTGGTCGCCGCTTGCAACCATCCGGAAAAGCTGGATGCGGCGCTGACCCGCAGCGGTCGCTTGGACAGGCACATCCGGCTGGGATACCCCGATCGCGCCGCCCTGGCCGAGGTGCTGCGCGAGCAACTCGGCGACGATCTCGTCGGCGAGGATCTCGACCCCGCCGCATTGCTGGCGACCGGCGCCAGCGGCGCCGACTGCGAGCGCATCGTTCGGGGCGCACGACGCCGTGCGCGAGCGGAAGCCCGGGTGATGGCGATGGACGACTTGCTCGCGGAAATCCGGGGCGCGGATGGTCCGGATGCCCGCGACTTGCGCATCGCCTCGGTCCACGAGGCCGGACATGCCGTCGCGGCACACGATCTCCAGCCCGGCGCGATTTCCTCCCTGTCGGTGCGTTCGACCCAGGCCGCCGGTGGGCACTTGGCGCTGGCGGCCTTGCCGACCTACGTCACCGCCGCCGACGTGCACGACCGCATCGTGGTGCTCCTGTCCGGCCGAGCCGCCGAGCAGGTCGTGCTGGGGTCCCCGTCGTCGGGGGCAGGCGGTTCTCCCCACAGCGATCTGGCGATGGCGACCCGCATGGCCGCCGTCGCGGCGGTGTCGCTCGGGTTCGACGACGACATCGGGTTGGCGTGGCGGGGGTTTCCGGACGAGAACACGCTGACGAAGATGCTGCGGTCTCCGGAAGTCGAGATCAGCGTGAACCGCACCCTCGCCGACGCCTACCAGGAGGCGGTGTCGCGAGCGGAGGCCGCGCGTGGCGCCATCGAAGCCCTGGCTGCCGAATTGGCGGCGCGCACGGTCATGGACGGCGCAGCGATCGGGGCGGTGCTGATGCGGCACCGCTGGCGGTGGGTGCGCGTATGATCGACCTGGGGGAGGGCCAGCGCGTCGGAAGATACGTGCTGTTGCGGGACGTCGAGGGCGTGTTGATGGCGGTGGCGCCGGGGGCGGTGGGGGCCGTGTGCCAGACGGACACGGGAGCGGTGCTGCTGTTGCCGGGCGGACGGATGGTGCAGGTCGCGCGGCCGTTCGAGACGGTGCTCGGGTGGCTGGACGGGAGGGGGTGACGGGTGGCTCCCCCCATGGGTCGACGTATTGCCTTTGACCGGCGCGCGTGCGACCCGGGTCCAAAGAACGAGAGAAATCACATGGCAATTGCGCCGAGACTCCCAGAGTGGCTCAATCCGGAGCAAAAGCCTCACGATGACATGGCGGCGCAAGCGGTATGGGTATTCCGCATGTGGTTCTACATCCCCTTTTCAGATGGCCTACCGTTACGGCCCCTGTGTGCCACGTTGAACGCGGCGCACGGCGTGGTCAGGTTTTACGAAGACGACCGTCGTCATCGACAAAGTTGGGTGAAGGCGTTCTATGCGGCCGGGCATGCTGCCATCGCAGAACAAGCCGCCGACGCCATAATGGAGTGGGAGGCGGCATCTCGAATGATCTGCTACGATCACGTGACGGATGTCGTAATTCCAGAAGGCTACAAGGTCGTCCAATTGACCGACCATCCAGACTCTCATGTCGTTGTCGGTCCGGATGGGCTTGTCGCCTTGCGTAATGCCGGAAGCTTCGAAGCAGCAGTGACGGGGAGCCACACCCGGGCCAACCAACCTTAGATCTGAGACGATTTCGTGCAGATCCCGCGTTGCCGATCCAATTCGGCGGCGATGATTTCAGGCGCATTCCGGTCCAGCGAGGAATTTAGCCCGTGGACCTCCTCATAGCGTTCCTTGACGGTCAAGCCCACTCGCGCCGCGGCCATCCTGCCCGCGTATTCCGGAGTGACTTCCAAGGACTCTCCCCATAAATCCAGTTCCAGCCTCACCTGAGCCAACATGCCAATCTCAAGCGCTCTCTCGATCATGCGCATTTTGGATGCATCTTCGATCTTTGGGGGCGAGCGTCGCATTCGATGTCTCCCAGCATTAACGTGGCTGCTCCGTCCATGCTGTCGACGAGTGCGTGCAAGGCGCAATCACAAAGCTCGGCCATGCGTCCTTCAGGGCATTTGGGTCGTGTCCCTGGTGGTGGTGTAGGAGGCGGTCACCGCGGTGAACCTGGGTAGGGTTGGGTTGCGAGACGCAACACTGACCCAAGGACCCCACGATGACCGACAACGAGACTGCCCTGCGGGAGCTTCTGACAAAAGGCACGAATGCGAGCGTGTTGCGGGAGATGATCGGCTTTGCTGCCGAGCGCCTGATGGAACTGGAGGTGGGCGGCCGGACGGGTGCTGCTCATGGCGAGCGGAACCCTGACCGCCTGGCCCAGCGGAACGGCTACCGGGAGCGGGATTGGGAAACCCGGGCGGGCACGGTCGAGCTCCGCATCCCCAAGCTCCGGCGCGGTTCCTACTTCCCATCTTTCCTGGAGCCGCGCCGGATGGCCGAAAAGGCGCTGACAGCAGTGATCCAAGAAGCCTACGTCCATGGTGTGTCGACCCGCGCCGTCGATGACCTGGTGCAGGCCATGGGAGCGTCCGGCGTCAGCAAGAGCCAGGTGTCTCGGCTGTGCGCCGAGTTGGACGAGCGTGTTGGCGCCTTTCTGGACCGGCCAATCGAGGGCGAGTGGCCATACCTCTGGCTGGACGCCACCTACATCAAGGTTCGCCAGGCCGGGCGCATCGTCACCGTGGCGGCCACCATCGCCATGGCGGTGAACACCGACGGCCGCCGCGAGGTGCTCGGCATGGCCACCGGCGCCAGCGAGGCAGAAACCTTCTGGACCGACTTCCTGCGGTCCCTGGCCCGGCGCGGCCTGCGCGGCGTCAAGCTGGTCATCTCGGATGCGCATGTCGGCCTCAAGGCCGCGGCCAGCCGGGTACTGGGGGCCGCCGCCCAGCGCTGCCGGGTGCATTTCATGCGCAACGTGCTGGCCCACGCGGGCAAGGGGCACCGCCGCCTGGTGTCGGCTTGGATTGCCACCGCGTTTGCCGAGGCCGATCCGGATGCCGCCCGCAAGCAATGGCGCAGCGTCGCGGACCAGCTTCGTCCCCGGGTGCCCAAGCTGGCTGCGCTGATGGATGCCGCAGAGGACGACGTGCTGGCGTTCATGGCCTTTCCCAAGGAACACCGGGCCAAGATCCACAGCACCAACCCCCTGGAACGCCTGAACGGCGAGATCAAGCGGCGCACGGACGTTGTTGGCATCTTCCCCAACGAAGCAGCCGTTGTGCGCCTGGTCGGGGCCATCCTGCTGGAGCAGAACGACGAGTGGGCAATCCAACGCCGCTACATGAGCCTTGAGACGCTCGCCCCCGTCAGCGATGATCCCACCATCAGCCTGTCCGCCGTGGCAGCCTGACAACGGCAACCCGCCCCACCCAGGGCAGCCGCAATGACGCTGCTACACCACGTCATGGGACACGATCGGCATTTGTCACTGCGGTTGGCCACTTTGAGATTGTCCGTTAGCAGCGTCGCGCTGCGGTAGACGCTTGGTTGATTGAAACGGTGGAAGCGCGGTTCCCCGGTTCACCAAGCCTCGGATCACCACGTCTCGCCGCTCCTCTCCCTCCCGTCGCGGGTCCGCAGATTGCGCCTTCAAGCACTTTATTCTTCGGCAGCGGATCAGGAATGCCGGGCGCCCGCTGTCGCCTACCGAGCATCAATTTATTGCTTTACGGTTCAGGTCGCCGCCACGTGCCAAGCGTCGGGGAACGCCCGGCGCATGGCTGCGCGCGTGTCGGCATCCATTCCCCACGCGACCAGAGCCGAAGCGAATGGCGCCGCGTTGGCGCCATCTCCGAAGGAAAGCCTGCCCTTGATCAGGAATGCATCCGCGTGGCCCACGACGTTCCGATGCCACCACAGGGTATCTACACGGGCCGGTAACAGCGCGATCACGAGCACGGCCGCGCCGCTCTCCACCGAGATCCGACATTTGGCCGTCCAGCGTCCGATGTCGCGGCCGTATGGGGGATTGCAGTAAACCATCCCATGCCAATCGTGGGCCAAGCCGTCGTCGGCAGCCGTGAGGTGGACGAGCGCCCGCACCGGCGCGGCCCGTCGGTCGCCAGTGGGAGAACACGGGTCGAGGGTGAACGGCCCACCGATGACGCCATACAGCTTGTCGAGAACCTCGGGCGGTGACGTCCACCCGCGATGCGCGCTGCTCGTGGCGGCGCCCGTCCAATACGCCCGCTCCATTCCCGTCGGCGACAATCTCAGGCCCGCCGACAGCACGGTGGAGACCGCCGCCAAGCCGGGCACCCTCACATTCGCACCCGCCTCGACGGCCGCGACCGTAGGGATCGACAACCCGGCCATCTTCGCGACCGACACGCGGCTTAAGCCCCGCCGCCGACGTAGCCCGGCGAGTCCGGCGCCCAGCGCGCCGCCCGCCAACGACCTTCCGGTCAATTCGTGTCCGCAGGCCAGGGCCAAGCGGCCGAAGAGGTCGGAGCCGCCGAGGCCAAGTTCGGCCTGCAACACGGACGGAAGGCTGCATGTCGCGACGGCGGCCACTTCGACTTGACTCAATTTCATGATTTGGCGGGCGGAACGCAGCGCTTGTCCAAGCCGCGCATGCAAAGGATTGTTTACAATGGACATGCTTCAAATCCCCAAGGATGCAAAGGATTCTTTATCGTCTTTCGCTCCCGGCGGCCTTCTTGATCCCTGTGAAGGGTTCGACCGCCCTCCGGGTTCCCACGAAGAGCGCTCGCCCTCCCTAGCCTCCACAGGCCGATGCACTCCGCCATCGGTCCGCCTTGCGCGGCTCCCGGTCCGCATTTTGCCTCCAATGGACCTGGAGGTGCCGGTTGCGAACGTGGAAGTTCGGGTCACTGAACAATGATTGGGTAAGCGCGATGGCAAATTTAGGTGGGGTGTTCGATGCGGTGGCAGGTGGTTTCCTACCAGATCGCATCAAGCTGGACGACGCGGGCTTCAAGGCGGCCTTCGAGGCGCAGCGCCTGCGCGACGAGGCAGGGGACACCAGAATGACCATCGAGGGTTTTTGCTGCGAGGTCGGAATAAGCGAGCGAGTGCTCCGGCGCGCCCGCTCCGGTCAGGCTACCCTGCCACGCCATCAGGTGCTCGCGATGGCCGCGCGACTCGGCTGCGCACCCGGCCATTTCGTGAGCGCCTTCCCAGCCAGCGTCGCCGCGTGGTACGAGCGCGGCCGCCGCGAACTCGCAGCTTGGCCCGTACCCCTGCGGCTCGTTCGATCCTGGGTCGAACTTACGAACCACCTGGCACGGGCCGACGTGGTCAAGACCCTGTGGCGTGACGAGGCACTCAGCTTGGCGGCCGCGCCCGCTCTCGATGCCTTCCGCGAGCGGGTGACCTATGCCCAGAAAGTGGCCAAGGCGAACCCGGCCATGGCTGCCGCCTCGCTCCAAGACGCTGCCGGAGACCTGGCGCCACATGGATTGCATCCCCTGTTCGGGCGCTATGTCGGGAGGCGGTCTCTCGGCGACGGATACATCGGAATGGTCTACGCCCTCGAAATGTGGGTGCAGCCGAGGACTGAGGATCTTCTGCACGTGGTGGATCGAGGCGATGAACCGCTGGCGACCTCGGACGCCGAAGGCGGCCACGCTGGCGACGTCGACGTCGAGGCGCTTTGGCTGGAGTGGGAGGGGAAGCCCCGCCTAGCGCTTTGGCCGGGTTGAACAGGGGTTGGTCGCAGCCGGGCACGGCAGGTGGAACATCTGAAGCTTCGCAAGGTTTGGTTCCGATTGCTGCCGATCTGCTCCGTCCTCAAACGTCCACTTTCGACAACGCCAACGCGCTTGGTGTTTTCCGTAGCGCGGGGATCGTCGCCATCACCAGCTTACGCGGCTTCGCATCTCCTTGCTTCAGAACGGACGTCACCGCCAGCTTCGTATCCATGTCTCCGGCCGTGCCGTCCGTCCTGGTCCGGTCGAGCACCAGCAGGAAACCGATGCCCACGTTCGCGTTCGAGTATTCGGTAGCCTGCGCTGCGTAGTTCGCTTTCAGATTTCCGAACGAAATATCGTCGTCCTCGCGCTTGACCTCTATGACTATCCTGACCCGGTCGGACGTCACCTCGACATCCGCCCGCCCCGACGCGATATTCGACACTTCCACCTTCGCCTGGAGCACGCTTGCCTTCAGAAAGGAATGGAAGTGCATCTGGAGCGATCGTTCAAATTGGTCGGTCTGGGCGCGAACCGGAGCAGGCTTGTTTATGCTCTTGCCTCTGGTTTTGGTCGTCCGGACGCTCGGTGGAACCGCTTCGTCTTTCCTGGGCGCGAAAAGGTAAGCCGACCGATCGTCGTGCCCCTTCGACATGTCCATGCACGATTCGATGAACAAGCAAAGCGCGAGAAGGATACTGTTGACGAGCGCTCGTGCGCGACCCGGCGTATAGTCGGGATGAGCCTCCAGACCTTCGACTCCCCGTGCGAGAAGGTCGAGAGCAGCTAGCGAGAGACTTGCGACGTGAACCTTCAACGAGTCGGCGAGACACTGCACTAAAAGGTGGCGCAGAGCCTCCGGCGTGTCCTGCGGCAGACCTTGTAGGAGGGCGGCAGTTAGGTCGCTCGGGTCGCCGCCCCCTGGTATTTTCCCGACGGGGGATGCAATCCGATTGCCGCCTCCATCAGCGTGGCCGCAGTCCCCCTCAGACCCGCAGCCCCGTCGTTGCGTTCGTCTTGGAGCCAAAGTTCCAAGGCCTGCCGCTGCCGGTCTATCTTGAGCAAGTGACCGTCGACGACCGGCTGTATGTAGGTCTCCACGCCACCTGGCCCGCGACCTAGAACGGCTCGATTCGCCACGTAGGTGTCCAGCAGGCGGCGTCGAATGTCGACGGCGGGGTCGGCGTGTTCCAGGACGGCGACGCCTTCGGCCACGTCGGCAAGATGGACAGCGAGATCCCCCCACTGGATCAACTCCACCGCGCCAGCGCCCATCCATTTCCACGGCGCCTCTTCGGGCGGTGACCACGCCGTGCGAATGCCGACCGCCTCGGAGATCTCGCTGGATCGCGCCTTGAGGCGGGTCGGGTCGTCGCCCCGGTGCAACCCGGCGAGCATGGCCAGAGCGCCTCTGTAGGCCACCGCGTCCGGACGGTGTTCCCTCGACGCGATGGCCGTGTCGAAGTGGCTTTCCGCCTCCTCGAAGCTGGCGCCGACCTCCTGCAAGGTGGAGCTTTCCAATCCCCTGCGCAGATGGGCCATGCCCAACTCGAAAGAGGCCTCATCGCGTGCACATTCGTTCGCCACCAGGCGGGCGAGGACCTTCTCGTTGTTTTCGTCCGGCCAAAGGGAGTTCACGACGCCGACGACCTTCGCGGCCCGCCGCAAGAATTCCGGGTGAGGATCTTCGCTTTTCAGCCTGACGAGAACTCGCTGCAGGTCGTGGCGGGTCTCCGGGTGATTCACTGCAATCTGCAAGCTGGCTCCCAGCGCAACCCAGCGAGCGACTTCATTTTCGGCGGACCTCCCCGCACGCGCCGTGAGGATGTCCTGGCAAGTCATGGCGAAGTCGCCGTCGAACTGGGCAGCCGCCAGCGCCTCCATGGCGTCCTTGTACGAGCCGGGATCGGCGCCATCCCCTCCGACTTCGACCGCGGCGCACGCCGCCGCGAAGGTGGTCAGGTCGCCTCGAAGGCCGCCTTTCTCCCTCAGAACGAGGGTGAGGATCTCCGGCATGAGAAGCGCACGGGCGATCTCGGTTTCCCGACCCTGCAGGAACGCGGTCCCGCCGAGATCGGCCAGGGTTGCTGGCTCCCCCCGGTCGAACAGCGCGGCAAGTTCGCGATCGATGTCGTCCACGCGAACTCCCCCATGCCGCCGCCGCGGTCACCACAGAGTGTCATCGCCCGTGGCAACCCGCCTGTGCCCCTCGGGCACGGCAGCATTGAATTGGCTCACCATCGTCGTTGCGATGAAAACCTGCAAGGTGGGGATCTCGGCAGCGACGGACGCGAGTCCGTCGGCGAAAGCCTCCAGGTCGGCGTTTCTAAGCTCCTGGCCACCCGGGGTGTCCACGAACAGGAGGCCGGGATGGCGGCCGATGTCGCGCTTGCTGGTTACTATCATCAGCGCCAGGACGGCGGCCACCTTGGCCCGCAGCTTGTTTCCGGCACTGAGTTCGCCGAACGTATTGTCAACCCCGCCATCTCGGACCGTTAGAGTACCGGCAGCCCCCAGCGTGACACGCTCGACGGACGTCATGCCGAAGGCCCCGAGCAATCGCAGCATCTCGGTGCCGACTTCGTCCAATGTCTCCTTCTGCTCGTCCTCAAGGCGCGCCCTGGCGACTGCATCGCATGCCCTGGCGATCGCCGCGTCGTCCGAAACCTCCGCCTTCCCGCCCGTCACAGCGTCGGCACGGGCGTCCGCCAATCGAGCTTCGAGAAGCTCTCGTGCCCTGATCAAGTCGGCTGTCGCATTCGAATTCCGTTGCCGCGTCGTCATCCGCTCAATCCTGGCGCCGAGGTCGGCGATCTGCCCGTCCACCTTCGAGACGGCTTGATCCGTAGCCTTCTCAACCCTCCTGGCCTCGTCCAAGACCCCCTTGCTCGCCCCGATCTGCTCCTCCAGGGCACGCTTCTCGTGAGCCGTATCGACCGTCTCCTGCGCCGGAGCGTCGCCACCGCACACCATGCAGGCCAGTTCTTCCTGCTCTTTGGCCTTTCGGTCCGCCCCGAAGCCCTGTTCGCACCGAGGACAGCAAGTCGGACTCAGCGCGCGGAAGACGCGTAACGCCGCTTTTGCATCGACGAAATCCTGCAAGGCCAGACGATCCGCATCGTAGGCCTCTTTTGCCTGCGCAGCATCCGCCCGGGCCTGGGACAACCTGGCTCGCAAGTCAGGCAAACGTGCATGCAGTCCCGCCAATTCCTCGTTGGCCGCTTTCGTGTCCTGCAACATGCTGACGACACCGGCGGCGTCTTTCAGCTTGGCATCTAGGCCTTTGAGTTCCTCCTCCAACGCGTTACAGCGCGCCTGCGCATGTTGGGCGACCGCCTGCTGGATCCGAACACCGGTTTGATCGACCCGCTCCACCTCCTTGTTGGCGATGAAGACGCTCGTCACCAACGGCGCGTGCCGGAACCCGGCGAACATGCCCAAAAGCCGGTGCTGCATCGCGTCGAACTTCAACTCCCCCAGCAACGCCCCGTAGTTGGTCCCGATGTGAAATGCACCGAACAGCGCGGGCCAGCCGTGAATGACGGGGCGACCGTCTGGGGAGGGGCCTTTGCCCGCCCGCCATGTCGGGATGCGTTCGAGACTCAAGGCGACCATCATGAAGTCGCCCATCGACGCCTCGAACATCGTCTCGGACGTGACGTCGAAGACGACGGTAGGCTTTCCGGCGTCGGTCTTCGTCAATTTCGCGGCAAACGGCTCGGCCGCATGGACGGCAATGCGGTGTCGCACCCCGCCCAAGTCGAACTCCAGCGACGCGTTTTTCAACCATGATCTAACGGACTTGGGGAATTCCTTCGGCATGCTCCCCCGAAGAAGCCATCGCACGATTTCGATGAAGCTGGTTTTGCCCGCCCCGTTCCGAACCGTTCCCAGGAGCCACAATCCCGGCCCCATGTCGTCCCAATCGAAGTTGAACGGCGTTCTCACCCCCTTGATGACCTTAACGCCGTCGAATGACACGCGCCGGACCATCAGGTCCACCGGGCGCGGAATGGCGGTGCTCTCGTGCAGACCATGGTCGACCACGAACGCCTGCACGGCCTGGTGGCTCTTCCCCGACTTTTGAATGACGGCTTCAATCCAGTCGCCGTCCATCGATTTCCGTGCGGCCTTGGCCATGATCTAGCCCCCCATCAAAGCATTGAGCCGAGCCGTCACCCGCTCCGTGATCGGCCGGATCAACTGGCTGCTCTGAGTGTTTTTGTATTCGAACTGCTTGTATTGATGCACTTTCAGTGCTGTTCCGCCTCGGTCGCCCGCCACCAGCAACACCAATGTCATTCGGTCGGAGTACCACGCATAGGCTGGATTTCCGGCCAGTCCGACGGCCAATTCGTAGGCGCGGGGAAACACGAGGAAGTCGTTTTCCGCGCGTTTCGGCCCTGCGAGTTTCATCACGGTCCGCACCAGGCCGAAAGACGTGAGGATCGCCATGGGATCGTCGATGGGTTCGTAAGCGCCGTAACGCCACTTCGGCATCGCATCCCGGCGCAGCACGGGTTCCTCGTCGACCAACATGCGGGCGACCTGCTCCAGCAGGGTTGGATCGCTGGTGGACTCGTGAAGGTCGAGCAATTCCTCCGCTAGATAGTCCGGATTTCGCAGCCAGAACATGAGCGCGTTGAGTCGCGCCTCTCCTTTGAAGAAGCCAACTTCGCCCGATGGACCAGGCGGCTCGACAGCGGCAGCACCGTGGACCAACAGCGCGAGGAGCCGCAACGCCTTCTGCGGGGTTGTTAGTTGCCGTGGCATTCGGTCCTGCGGTCGAACGGTTACGTGTGGAATCGTATCCTATGGGTGACCGTTTCGCCACAGTCCCGTTTAGCCGTCGGCGACCCAGCCACTCCCCTCACCCGCAAATTATCGCCCCGTTGCAACCATACGATGCCGTCCTCTACGCCGGGTGTCGGCCACGAGGACATCGGCCAAGATCCGCATCTACGACCACGGCCTGCCGCAGGCTCGCGTTGGATGCTGATAGCCCGAGATCTCAAGAGGACCGGCGAGCTACGTCAAAGCGCCTTCGGCAGCTTGAACGCCGCGTTCCGCTCGCTGTACCGGTCAACCAAGTAATCCGCCCGGTCCCGCAGCAGCAGCGTGAACCGCAGCAACTCCTCCATGACGTCGACCACCCGGTCGTAATTAGCGCTGGGCAGCATCCGCCCGGCGTCGTCGAATTGCTCGTAGGCCTTGGGCACGCTGGACTGGTTGGGAATGGTCACCATCCGCATCCAGCGCCCCAGCAGACGTAGCGTATTGACCGAGTTAAACGATTGCGAACCGCCGGACACCTGCATGACGGCCAGCGTCCTTCCCTGGGTAGGCCGCACCGAACCTTCCTCCAGCGGCAACCAGTCAATCTGATTCTTGAAGACGGCCGTCACCGCGCCGTGCCGCTCCGGGCTGCACCAGACCTGCCCCTCCGACCACAGCGACGACGCCCGGAGTTCCTGCACCTTGGGATGGTCCTTGGGAACGCTGTCCACGATCGGCAACTCGCGTGGGTCGAAGACACGGGTCTCCGCCCCCATCGCGCGCAGCAGCCGGTCCGCCTCTTCCACCAGCAGGCGGCTGTAGGACCGTTCGCGCAGCGAACCGTAGAGCAGCAGGATGCGCGGCGGGTGCGTCATCCGCTCGACCGGCTCCAGCTTGGCCAAGTCGGGTGCGTGCAGCAGGTCGGGCGTGCAGCAGGTCGGCGCGCAGGGCTGGCATGGCGTCGTTCATCGCATTCATCCTCAAGCGGGGCCGAGCAGCGGCAGCCACAACGCCAGCGCGGCGAGCACCACCAGGAGCACCGGCGGCGTGATGGCCAGCCCGACGCGCATGTATTGGCCCCACGAAATCCGAATGCCCTTGGTGGAGAGCACGTGCAGCCACAGCAGCGTCGCAAGCGACCCGATTGGCGTGAATTTGGGTCCGAGATCGCAGCCGATGACGTTGGCGTAGATCATGGCCTCGCGGGTCACCGCCGGAATGCCGTGAGCGCCTTCGATGGACAGCGCGCCGACCAGCACGCCGGGCATGTTGTTCATGATGGACGACAGGATCGCCGCGCCGAAGCCGGTGCCGATGGTTGCCGCCCAGGGGCCGTATCCGGCGAGCCAGACCAGGGCGGTCGCCAAGTGGTCGGTCAGCCCGGCGTTCCGCAGGCCGTAGACCACGAGATACATGCCGAGCGAGAAAACCACGATCTGCCAGGGTGCGCCGCGCAGCACCTTGCCGACCGGCACGACGGCGCTGCGGCCGCCTCGATGCCAGCGACCGGCCAACGCCAGCAACAGCAACGCCCCGGCGCCGGTCACCGCCGAGACTGGCACGCCCAATGGCGCCAGGACGAAGTAGGCCACGAGCAGCAGCGCCAGCAACGGGAACGCGGCACGGAAGACTGCGCGGTCGCGAATGGCGGTGCCCGGCGTCTCCAATTCCGTCGTCGCATAGGACGCCGGAACCTGGCGCCGGTAGAAGGCCCATAGGACGGCGAGAGTGGCGACGAGTGCCACGATATCCACCGGCACCATGACCGCGGCGTAGCGGTCGAAGGAGACCCCGAAGTAATTGGCGCTGACGATGTTCACCAGATTGCTGATGATCAGCGGCAGGCTGGTGGTGTCGGCCACGAACCCGGTCGCGACGATGAACGCCAAGGTGGCGGCCGGGCTGAACTCCAGCCGAACCAGGATCGCCACGACGATGGGCGTCAGCAGCAAGGCGGCGCCGTCGTTGGCGAAGACGGCCGCGATGGCCGCGCCCAGGAGCACGACCATCGGGAACAGCCATCGGCCGTTGCCGCCTCCCCATCGGGCGACGTGCAACGCGGCCCATTGGAAGAACCCGGCCTCGTCGAGCAACAGCGAAATCACGATGAGGCCGATGAACGTGAAGGTGGCGTCCCAGACGATGTGCCAGACGATCGGCACGTCGCCCCAACCGATGACGCCGGTCAGCAGCGCGATCGCCGCGCCCGCCATGGCGCTCCAGCCGATGCCCAGGCCACGCGGCTGCCAGATGACGAAGACGAGGGTGGCGACGAAGATCGCGAGCGCGAGCATTGCTGGAATCCAATCGGACGATGGGGCCGCGAACCGGATGGCGTCAGGTGGTGCGGTGACCGTCCGCGTCGACGACGACTTCGCCATCCTCTTTCGCGAAGGCGCCGCGTTGTGCCTGCGGGAGAACGTCCAGGACCGCTTCGGAAGGACGGCACAGCCTCACGCCTAGCGGAGTCACCACCAGCGGACGGTTGATGAGAATGGGATGCGCCATCATCGCGTCGAGCAGTTGGTCGTCCGTCAGGTCCGGATTGCCCAGGCCGAGTTCGACGTAGGGCGTACCCTTCTCGCGAAGGAGGGTGCGTGGCGTCAGTCCCGCGCGGGCGATGAGTTGAACCAGCAACGCCCGCGCGGGCGGCGTCTTGAGGTATTCGACGACGTGCGGCTCGATGCCCGCGTTTCGGATCATCTCCAGGGTGTTGCGGGACGTGCCGCACTCCGGATTGTGGTAGATGACGATGTCGGTCATTGCAGAGCCTCCTCCGGAGAGCAGCAGGGAGCGAGGTCCGCCGGGAGCGGCTCGCACAACTCGGGACGACCGCCGCAGCAGTCCCTGGCGAGGAACAGCATCATGTCGCGCAACCGGTCGATGTCGGCGCGGTAGACCACGGAGCGGCTGCGCCGTTCCGAACGCACCAGTCCGGCGCGGGCCAGGATGGAAAGATGCGTGGACATCGTGTTCTGGGGCGTGCCGATCTGCCGGGAAATTTCGCCCGCGGCGAGTCCCTCCGGTTCGCACGTCACCAGGAGGCGGAACGTCTCCAGACGAGTGGTCTGCGCCAGGGCGCCAAGGGCGAGGACGGCCGTGTCACTATCCACGTATCGAGAATAATGGATATAGCATCTGTTGTCGATGGCCTCGTTCCCGTGAAGCCAACTTACCGAGGGTGGGGATGGTCTTGGCACGCCCCCCGCTAGCCTATCCCAGCAAAACTCCGCGGAAATGGTCAGCGCTTCGTCGTCGCCCCATCCGCCGCCTTCACGACGCGCGGGGGCTTGGATCTTGCGACCAACGCGTCGAGCACTACCGACGCGACGTTCAAGGACTTGCCGTCCAACGCCGACAGAGCGGCGGAAATCCTGTCTTCGAGCCGTCGTCCGGCAGAGCCGGTTGGACCGCCAACCCCCAGCAGGTTGTCCGACGAGGTTCCGAGCACCGAGCAGATGCGGGCGAATGTGGCCAGGTCGGGTTCATGCCGATCCGTGACGTAGCTGGCGTAGCGAGTCTGCGCCATACCCAGTCGACGCGCCACTTCGGCATCGGACCAGCCCAGTTCGCGCGCCCGCCTGCGCATCCGTTCGCCCATGCCTTCCATCCCGACTTTGTCGGCTGCGACGGGAGGGTCTGGCCAACTCGTAGTTCCGGTTGATTCTACCGGAGTTCCTGCTAGGTAACGTGCAGGTTCCCCGACGTGGATAGGCCCGGAACATGTCGATGGCGCACATGGCGACCCCGTTTCGCGAGAAATCGCCGTCACCATGCGCTTCGACGGATGGGATGTGGCGCGGGCGATCCGCTCGCGAGGGCACGCGCCGAATAGCCTGGTTCTGACGAGAGACCCGATCCACCGCGTCCTCGCCAGGTTCGACCGGCCCATCCGTCTCCACAGGAGCAGAAAATGAAGTTCGCAGGAGGCGCGCTGGGCGTGCCAGCCTTCGCCACCGCTTTGACTGTCGGCACCCTAGCCCTCGCCGCACCCGAACCGCAGACACTCCTCGCGGGAGTGGGACAGGCAGCCCCGGTCGACGCCAAGAACCTGATGACCCTGTTCCTGGCCGCCAATCCCGGTCCGAAGAGCGACTCCGCTTTCGCCCGGGATTGGACCGTGGTGACCAAATGCGGGGCGTGGAGCAAGCTCAAGGACGACGAATTCCGCAGCGAGCCATTTCTGAAGGCCGGAGCCGCAGAACTCGCCGCCGAGCGCGAACTCCCGGCGAACACCTTCGAGTTGCGCCTGGATCGCCAACTCGGTCGCTACGACCCCTCCAAGGGGGCATTCGACCTCGTCGCTCTCGGCGCCAGCGACGTCCTACCCGTCAGGATCGAGGGTTTCCAGGGAGAGCGGCAGCCTGGAGGTGGGTTTCGGTATGGCTGCGCCCCCACAAGCGGACGATACCCGCTGGAGTTCGCGATTGCGTTCGACAACCCATCCGTGGCGAACGGCTTGCCCATGTCGTCCGAAGCGGCTCCCGCTTTCGCCCAGGCGCGTACGAATCCAAACGGCGTCCGCAACAACGCCGTAGTCGTGGACCTCAAGCTACGCCTGACCATCGGCGCCGCGCGGCCGGTGGACTCGGGTTCGACGGTCAAGGGGGTGATCGTGCCGGTGACGGCTCACATCGAGGACGTCGCGATCGAAGACGGGACACCCCAGCGTCGGCCGATCTACCGCCTGACCGAAGAGAAACGGCAGGCTGGCGAAGCATCGGCGACGCGGGCCAAGGAGCAGGCGCGAGCGGACGCGGACGTAAAGCGCCTCGACGGTCCGGCGCTGAGGGTGCAATTCGACATGGAACGCGCCGGACCGAAGGTCGGAACCGACCCTTACCGCATCGGCGTGCCGCTCACGTGGTCGAAGCAGGCTGCGGCGACTGGCGTGGGCTACGTGTTCGCACTCAAGCCGTCCGACACGTTCTCGATGGGCTTCGGCGTCGCGCTGCGCTTCGATAACACTGCCGAAGTGGCTGCCTTGACGCCGACGGCCGAACTCAAGGGCGCGCTGGACTTGCACGGTGGGCAACCCGCCTCCGTGACCTACGTACCGGTCGGCGCCTCCGACGACGACCTCAAGGGCGGGCGCATCGTGGTCGGCCATGTGCTTTCAGTGGACATGCTCGACCGCGCCTCCCAAGAGCCGACGCTCCTCTCCGTTCGAACCACCTCCACGCCCACGCCTTGGAAAATGGACTCCGACGACCGACTGGCGGCGGCGTTCGACGTGCTGGGCATCAAGACCGGGATGGCTCCCGGCGAGGTATCGTCAATCGCCGCGTCGGAACTCGGGCAGGATCTCGCGTTCGACGAGGCCAAAGGCGAGGTCCGCTCCACCTCCGTCGACTGCGACTTCGAGGTCCGCCGGGGTCGCCAGCCACCGCCGCTGGGACGCCGGTGCCTCGTGGCGTCGTTCCTTCGCACCGGCGACGCAGGCGCCTGGACGCTCGCCCGCGTGCGGCTCACCCAGTCCATCGGCACCGACCGGCAAAGGGCCACGTTCGACGCGTTGGTGGCCAAATACGGCAAGCCCGACTTGGTGCAGGCCTTTGACGGCCCTCCCTCCCTGTTCGACTTGGAGGGTACCGATCCGCCGCGGATGGTGGCTGTCGGCTGGGGCGCCCGCCTGGTCAACGTCCGGCCGGAACGCGACGGCATTCCGTTCCCGCTGCACCCGCTGGAGGCCACCACCAAGACGATCGGGGACGAGACGTTCGTGAGTCTGGCGGTGACCGATTGGGCGCAGATGAACGCGGAGAACGAGGCGAAGGCGGCGGCCGCGAAGCGCACGTCCGAGGCCGCCGCCCCGAAGTTCTGACGTTCGGCGACTGAGCCAAACCCGACACCAATGGAGATTTGCATGATTGCACCGAAAACGGTCTCGCTGGCGGCCTCCCTCTTGCTGGCGGGGTGCCAGAGCTACGTGGATGCCCAAGGCCGCACGCACCTGACCACCGGCCCCCTGGTTGGCCAGCAGGCACAGGCGCCTGCCGACTCCGGGCATGCCTTCATGCCGGATGCGGTGATCGTCGAGGGTGTGCAGTCATTCAACGCTGTCTTCCGCCAGGAGGGCTTCGCCGGAGTGCAGACGCAGGTCACGGGATGCCGCAGTAGCGTCCAGCGCGGCATCAACGGAGACGCCGTTCCGCACTGCTTCGCCTTCGACGTGGCGGCCTTCCTGGTCACGGTGTCGCACGACCGGGTCCGCCACACGGCGCCGATGCCGAACCTCGACATCCCGTCGTTCCGGCGTCGCTTCGCGCTCTACCAGGAGGCCTTGGGCGTCCCCTCTACCGCCAGGCAGCAGGTCGAGGATTCGGTGTTCCAACGGGTCTCGGCCGCCTTGGGGTCGATGGGGTCGTGAGCGGTGCGACGGAGACCACCCGGTTCACGTCGACGCGCCAGGTGGTCGGCAAGCCGGTCGGCTTCGCAGTCGTCGATGGAGAGGTCGTCTCCGTGGAGCGGTGGACCGAGACGCGGGTCGGCTCGACCGGCGGGTCCGTAATCGTGTCCGGCAACCAAATCTCGGTCGCACCACCGCGGGTGTGGGCGTCCGCCCACGCCCGCAAGGCCGTTTGGGTCAAGACGGCGACCGACGAGTTCCAAGTTCCGGTGCCCGATGGCCTTCAGGTCAGGCAGGGGCACTCGGTCGGCGCCCTCGTCGCAACCGGCGTCGACAACGGCCAGAGCCAATGGGCCGCCCTGGTCAACCGCACGACCGGCCGGTGGGTCCAACTCGACAGTTTTCCTCCTTGCGGCTCGTACGACCCGTTCACCTCGGTGATCATGGCGTTCGGTCAGGGCGGGGAAGTGGCAGTCCGCGTCATGGTGCTCTACGGCGTGCTGCTCGGCGGAACGTTCGCGCTGCTCGGGCAGTCGTGGATGTCGCTGGTTTGGGGTGGCCTCATCGGCATGGTCGCCGGTTTCGTCCACTCCATGGTGGGCATCTTCCAGTCGAAGGCGTCCGTGGCCCAATACGCTGCGGCCGTGAAGGCGGCATGCGACGAGGTTTTCACGATCGGTGCATGACGCGTCCCCGCTGCACGGAGTCACGAGAGCGGGGCCGCAGGGAAACCCGCTGGGATACGACATTTAGAAGTTGGCCATTCCATAATCATGCGCTTAGTATCCCCGAGTCGTGGGACTTCAAGCATGTTCGATCCGATCGCGGCGTTGGCCACGATAAATCAGGATGATGTCGAGGCTGCAGTCATAGCCGGTCTGGAGCAGGTGACGCCGGAGCAAGCGGAAGACCCACATCTCGTCAACGCAGTTCAGGACTTTGCAGCGCGGGTTTTACAATTGGCTCGCTCCTTGCCTTCCAAGGTAATCCTGGCAAGCAACGAGAACCTTGACACCTTGCGAAATCGTTTTGAAAAAGAAGACGAAGAGTTATTCAGAAATGCCGCGGATGGAATTTGGAACATCTTGATAGGAAACGGCGATCTGGCGGATATTCCCGAAAGCGACCAGGAAAACGCGAACGTCTACACTGACTTTGTTATGGCATCTGCATTTGGAAAACTCTTCGGCGCGGTCGTGAAGGCAGTGGAATAGTCGAATAGGCCGCGATCAGTCGCGACCTTGAGCAAGACCTTGCCAAACTGGGATTTGCGTTGCATCAGCACCCAACCCATTTATTGCCTGCGTTATTTGAGGCAGAGAGGCAAGAAATTGTGCAGGGCTCGCTGGGTCACGTGAGTTAAACGCATACTGCGTTGACCAATTCTCAACTTCTCTCGCCTCTTGTCCTGAACACTCTCTCCTACCAAATAGCATTGAGTAGCCACGACCAGCCGTTGGTATACGGAAGTCAATATCTTTAACGTAGCTTTCGTAGAATTTCTCCATCTTTTTCTGTAAAAAATATTCGTTTTTTCTGAGACGGCTTTTGTAATCAATGGCGGTCTCTTCCAGCGTTCGTTCAACCGGACAAACCAAGATGATAAGTCCATCCCAGAAGTTGCTCCCTTCACGGACGATAGTGCCGTCCAATGGAGATGTACCTGGAACGTAAACGAATTTGGCGAAGTCGTTCCGAGCTAGCACCTCTTTCCAGCGCGTGATGATGGCCTCCGGAGAAGGCTTCATACCTGCCATAAAGGCGGGGCGAAAAAATGTGCGTTGCGCGGTGTTGCAAAAATAATTTTTGTGCGTGGATAACCTTTTCTCAAATGAAAGTGCAGTTCCAGCATAAAAAGGGGCAAATCCATCAGCGATCACGAGCAGATATATACCCCCTTCAACGGCAAGCGACTGCTCGTATCGTAACCAGTTCATTATAGCTGGCGGCTCAAGTGGAAGGTTGAACATGCCTGATTACTTCTTCCTAATTTGCAAGCCGCCTGCTAATGACCGACTAACCCGATCGAAAGCAGCCGATAGATCCACTGGGCAAATGTCTGTTCTTTGCTTGCAACCATTCTACACCATCGCCAGTCCGGTTACAGCCAATCCAACCGCACCGGGATGTCCATTATCCCACCGCGGCCACTCAAAACCGGACAGGCGGCTTCCAACAAACTACGACATTCCGACAGTCGGAAACTTCGGGAATGACCGTCTGAGCAATGTGCCGCTCATGCTGCGCGTTGCCCGCGAGACACTGGCGACTACGCAGATGCTAAAGCTTCCTGTTCTAGCTCAGGATCGTAGCCCGACGCGGCCACCAGCCTCTTAAAAATCCCAACGCCTTTCTGAAGCGGTGGCAGGGCTGTCGGGTCTCCCACAATCTCGTAGTAGAGCGTCATCACGTGCAGCAGCGCGGCCAAAACGTAATGCAGCGACTGCCCGAGATCGATCTCTTCATGCGGAGGCTCAACGAAAAACTCGGCGTTCATGCCATCGGCATTTTGCGGCAGATGTTTCCGCAGAGAGTTGACCGAAGCATGGACTGCATCGTCCGACAGCATCCGAAAAACTACGTAATCCTCGCGGTTTCCTCTCGCGTCGAGCTTTTCCCCAAGCTCGATGCGAGGCGTCTTTGGTTGGTCAGCCTGCAACTGGAGGATCTTCCCATCGGCCTCGTCCAGGAAGTCGCTGGTCGGCAGCAGGTTTTTGGCGAACGATTTCTCCTGCGCCTTTGAGTCATCCAGAATAGCCCGGACGAACGCCATGCCGTCGAGCTTTAGGATGCGGAGCCAGATCGCGGCCTCAAAACAGACCCTGACGTGGAGTTTGGTGCCGGTAACCATTCCGGCCTGAGCAAGGAGCAAGGCGCACTTCTGTGCCATCACCGTCCGGCCCAACAACGCCGCCGCAAACACCTTGGGCTGCCACAGGCTACCGTCCCCCAAGTCGATGGTCTTTCCATAAATCATCTTGTGGGCCAGTTCCCGGATCTCTGTCCCGGCAGCTACCCACTCGTCGACTGTGACACCTGAGCTCTTCATGGAATGCCTGTCCGGCTCGACGCCTGTCGGAATGACATCTGCCTGGATACGCTATTCCGGCGATATCGGCTATTCAGATTTCCGCCCTGATGCAGACAGCCCGTTTACCGCCATCATCGGAAATCTCGCGTCGGCACCTTGATGCCCGATCCCAGCCGCAGGTCCGGCACGAAGATGTCCCGCACCGGTCGGCCGCCGGGTCCGGCGCCAGGCCCCGACCGTGGATCCCGCCCGGCCGGATGCGTCGCCCCGTCGCCGCGCCCGTGCTGGATCGGGAACGGTTCGTCGCGCTCGCCCACGCTGCGCAGCATCGCCGACAAGTCTTCCAGGTGGTCGGTGACGACGTGCACGACTTCGCCTTCCCGCTGCACCCGCCCGTGGCAGGCGATCATCCCCGCCGACAGCACCAGCCGCCGCTGCTTCTCGAACCGATCCGCCCACAGCACGAGGTTCGCCACTCCGGTCTCGTCCTCGACCGTGATGAACATCACGCCCTTGGCGGACCCGGGTTTTTGCCGCACCAGCACGATGCCGGGCACGACCACGCGGCGACCGTCTCGCCCAGTCCGCACCTCGTCGCACGTCACCATGCCGCGGGACCGTAGCTCCCCCCGCAGGAACGCCACCGGATGCTGTCCAAGGCTCAGCCCGACGCTGCGGTAGTCCTCCACCACCTCGCGGCCTTCCTTCATCGGCGCCAGGGGGACGTCCGGCTCCACCAGTTCCGGACTGGGACGGCCGTGCCCGTCCGCCGCGGCGAACAGGGGCAGCACGGTGTCAGCCAACCCCCGCACCGCCCAAAGCGCCGCCCTACGGTCCAGGCCGAGTGCCTGGAACGCATCCGCCTCGGCCAACCGCTCCAGCATGGCGGCCGGGACGCCCGCGCGACGCCAGACCTCCTCGACGCTGGCGTACGGGTCGCCGCCGCGATGGGCCACCAGTTGCGCCCCGTGCTCGTTGGCCAACCCTTTGACCATGCGCAAGCCGAGCCGCACGGCGTAGCCCGGCCCACCGTCGCCGCGTCGCTCCAGGGTGCAGTCCCACCGGCTGGCGTTGACGCAGACCGGTCGAACCAGCACCCGATGCTCCCGGGCGTCCCGCACCACCTGCGCCGGTGCGTAGAAGCCCATCGGCTGCGCGTTCAGCAGCGAGGCGCAGAACACGTCCGGATGGTGGCACTTCATCCAAGCGGACGCGTACGCCACCAAGGCGAACGACGCGGCGTGGCTTTCCGGGAAGCCATAGGAGCCGAACCCTTCCAACTGGCTGAAGGTCCGTTCGGCGAACTCCCGCTCGTAGCCGTTGTCGACCATTCCCTCGATGAGCTTGTCCCTGAAGTGCGACACCCCGCCGGTGAACTTGAAAGTCGCCATGGACCGCCGAAGCTGGTCGGCCTCACCCGGGGTGAACCCGGCGCAGTGGATGGCCACCTGCATGGCCTGCTCCTGGAACAGCGGCACGCCCAGCGTCTTGCCAAGCACGCGCTCCAGTTCCGGCTTGGGGTAGTGCACCGGCTCCAGCTTCTCCCGCCGTCGCAGGTAGGGGTGCACCATGTCGCCCTGGATGGGACCGGGCCGGACGATGGCGACCTGAACCACCAGGTCGTAGAAGGTCGTGGGCTTGAGCCGCGGCAGCATGGACATCTGCGCCCGGCTCTCGATCTGGAAGGTGCCCAGCGTGTCCGCCCGGCGGATCATGGCGTAGGTCTTGGAGTCTTCGGCCGGGATGGTGGCGATGTCCAACGACAGGCCTCGGTATTCCTGGAGCAGGTCGAAGGCGCGCCGCATGCAGCCCAGCATGCCCAGTCCCAGGACGTCGACCTTCATCCACTTCAGTGCGTCGATGTCGTCCTTGTCCCACTCGATGACCTGCCGCCCCGCCATGGCGGCAGGCTCCACCGGCACGAGTTCGTCCAATCGGTCGCTCGTCAGTACGAACCCGCCAGGGTGGGTCCCGAGTTGGCGCGGGAAGCCGATGATTTCGCGGGCAAGCGCGATGGAGAGCCGCAGGCGGCGGTCGTCCAGGTTCAGGTTGAGTTCGGCGGCATGCTCGGCCAGAACGCCCTCGTCGGACCAGCCCCAAACCTGGGAGGCCAGCATGCCGGTGACGTCCTCGGTCAGCCCCATGACCTTGCCTACGTCGCGGATGGCGCCGCGGGCACCGAAGCACATCACCGTCGCGCACAGGGCGGCCCGGTCACGGCCGTAGCGTTCGTAGACCCACTGGATGACCTCCTCGCGGCGCTCGCTCTCGAAGTCGACGTCGATGTCGGGCGGCTCGCGGCGCTCGGCGGAGATGAACCGCTCGAACAAGAGGCCGGAGCGCACCGGGTCGATGGCGGTGACGCCCAGAACGAAGCAGACGGCCGAGTTGGCGGCCGAGCCGCGCCCCTGGCACAGGATGCCCTTGGAGCGGGCATACCGCACGATGCTGTTCACCGTCAGGAAGTAGGGCGCGTAGTCCAGCCCGGCGATGAGCGCCAACTCGTGCCGCAACT
Organism: uncultured Acetobacteraceae bacterium; assembly: GCA_964244585.1. Classification (GTDB taxonomy): domain Bacteria; phylum Pseudomonadota; class Alphaproteobacteria; order Acetobacterales; family Acetobacteraceae; genus LMUY01. Next base: position 55,669 of record CAXTJM010000022.1, read on the forward strand.
GCTCCTCGACGCCCGGCGGCGGGCCGTCCGGATAGCGCAGGGGAAGACTCTCCGCCACCAAGCGTTCCAGCCCCCGCTGCGGCGTCTCGTCGGCGCGTTCGAGTTCGTCCGGATACTGGTAGCGGAGTTCGGCGAGGGAGAACGTGCAGCGCGCGGCGATCTGCGCCGTGCGGGCAACCGCCTCGGGGTAGTCCCGGAACAGCCGGGCAATCTCCTCCGGCGGCTTCAGATGGCGGTCGGCGAACCTTTCCAGCCGGTGACCCGCCTCGTCGATGGTGCATCCTTCGCGGATGCAGGTGACCACGTCCTGGAGGATGCGGCGTTGCGGGTCGTGGTAGAGCACGTCGCCAGTCACCACGGTCGGCACCCGGGCGGCCTGCGCGGCCTCGAACAGCAGGCGCAGGCGCACGTGGTCGCCGGGCCGGAGGCGCAGGGTCAGCGCCAGATGGCAGCGGTCGCCGAAGACGGCACGCATGCGGCGAAGCTCCTCGTACAAGTGCTCGTCGGCTCGGTCGGGCAACAGGATGACCAGCAAACCCTCGGCCGCAGCGGCGAGGTCCGACCAGGCGATGTCGAAGCCGCCCTTGCCAGTGCGACCTTTTCCCAAAGTCAGCAAACGGCACAGGCGACCGTAGCCCGCGCGATTCAGCGGGTAGGCCAGCACGGGCAGGCCGTCGCGCAGGTCCAGGCGGCAGCCCACCACCAGGCGGATCCCGACCTCGGCGGCGCGGGCGTGGGCGCGGGCGATCCCGGCCAGGCTGTTGCGGTCGGTGACGGCCAAAGCCTCGTAGCCAAGCGCCTTGGCCTGGAGCATCAACTCCTCGACCCGACTGGCTCCGCGCAGGAACGAGTAGTTCGAGACGACCTGCAATTCGACGTAGCCCGCCACGGTCGCGGTTCAGTCGGTGGCGTTGGGGTGGCCGTGCCCGCTCGTGCTGGCGGCGGCGCGGTCGGGCCGTTTCATGAGCACGTAGCCGGATCGTTCGAGGTGCTGGACCAGGCGTTCGGCCGTGATCCGGGCCATGACGTCGTCTGCGTGGTGGACCCGCTTGCGACCGGCGTAGCGTAGGGCGAAGGACAGCGTTTCCTCGATCTCGTGGAAGGCCGCGGGCCGCAGGTCGAGCTTGTCGTCGTCGCTCATCGACTTCCCCGTCAGTGTTGCATCGAAGGCGAAAGCTGGAGGAAGGGCGGGTCAGGCCCGTCTCGCGGCGGAGGCCGCTACCGCCAGACGACCATCCCGCCAGGCCCGATGCACGGAGCGTCCCTTGGCACTTGCCCGCCGCAAACCGGCTCTCGGTGACCCTCTCGGTAATAGGCCCGTCGCTGAACCAGGCGTCCGCCCTCGATCAGGAAGAAGGCGCTTCGACGCCCCTCGGCATGCAAGGTCGGAGACCCAGAAGCTAAAAGAATGGCTGCAAGGGCTAGGAGGGAAGGAGGTGACATCGATTGGAACATAAAGCGAACATCTGCGGCGAGTCGAGTCAGAAATCTCGCGGCGATGATAGGTAATGGACCTACACCTTTGGCGGAGCCTCCTGCTTGGCGGTTTCCCGCGCCAAATGCTCTTCGCCGAGCATCTGCGAAGTTTGCAAAGTCGCCAGCATGGCGCGGGCGTCTGGAAGCATATGTTCGTGGCCGTCGCGCTCCAACTCGACGATCAGGGCCTCTTGGCGGACGATCCGTTCCGCACCCTCGGTGACGTGGCGTTGGCACTGCTCCAATGGCGTCTCGCTCACGGTTCCTCGTCTGTTGGACGAAAACCGACGCGTTGATCAGGACCTTCGAGGTCATGAGACATGGTGAAGCATCGTTCCGGTGAGTTGGTCTCCAGCGCGCTCGCAATGCCGTCGGTCGTGGGCGAGGTCGCTTGGAGGGAGGCTGACGTTCGCGGGCATCGTCATCGTCCGTATGGCACGGGCGGGTAGACAAGCGTCGGTCTATTTAGGGACGCATTCTTTAGCCAAGGCTGCGGAATCTTTGCACTTACTTTCGCCTGTTTAGAAAAATACTTGGACAACAACGTAGACCGATGGGAAAAGTAGTAACTCGCGTGGTGCAAAGCCAAACGATTATGTGGCGGTGCGGCGCTGACTTAGCCGGGCGCTTATGGATAACGGACCTTGAACGTGATACCCGCAAATGGAGGCTTCGCTAAACCCATTGAGACAAGGTTATTTTTGGCATCATCGATTAGCCCCTCCTGAGCGGGGAGGGCCGAAGGCCCAACGGTGACGCCAAAGCCAAAGTCATATGACGCGATAACCTTCCCGTCACGGATGCAGTCTACCCAAATCGTCTTGACACTCATATCCGATTTCCAAACCAAGGTTTGAATTTACAGCGCTGGAACGTAGTGTGGCAACGTCAGTTAGGTAAACACCTAGTCGCCGGACTTGGCTGGCTCGACTTCAACGGCTTCGCTCACGGCGATTAGCGCTTTCGGAGAACCTGAGGGGCTAGCTTCGCCTTCTTTCGTGTCCTGAGCCTCCGTCGTCGGATTTACGTCCAACGGCTTCGGTTGAATATCGGCATCGGGCTCTTTGTTCCATCGCCGCATTGCTGCTCCGGCTGATCTAATTGCGTCAGCAAGCGGACCGAGTTGCGCCGGGCCTGAGTGGCTTGCGCTATCTGCAAGCCGCTTGAGCCTTTCAGGCGGAAGCTTGACTAGGATTGGCAGGATATAGCGGAACCCTTCAACGCGGTCCTTCACCCCCTCGTTTTTACCCATCATCGAAAGAAACTCACGGACGTCAGCGCTGCTCGGCAAAAACTCTTTGCGGTCAAATCTGGCGGCGAGCGCCATCAATGCATTTGGCTCTTGAGTTTCAGAGGCGAGCTTAGTTGCCTGATCGACAGCGCTTGGCCTTTTGGTCTTTGCGGTGTCACGATGACGATTATTGTCCTGCCCTGGCTGCCGTCTCGTTTCAAAACTCAAACCGACGTTGTTTTCTGTAAACGGGAGCCGTGTGAGCGTCCTGACAACCTCGTCGTGACCATACTCATCAACAACCGCTCGAAGTATATTCGCGAGAAGGTGGCTGCGCTTTGTCATCATCTTAACACCGATCCAAACATGCTAAAGACCTACGGCAGGGAAGAATTCGTTAGCAAAATGCAAAAACATCGCGGCATTGCCGATGTATGTATTGTTCCCCCGCATGATCTTAGGAAATCCGCGAGAATGCGGAATTTGAGTGCTAAAGACATGCCACCCATTCTGCGCGGCTTGAGTGTTGATATCAACAAGCGACGTAGCCTTCTCCGGCCCTCCGTCATTGCCTCCATCGTAAAAGGCATTATTGATAACAACACCGCATACATCGATGCGGTGACCTCGGTTTTGGTTGCGAAAATTTACCAGCGACTGATTTAGCAATGGAAATCCAATAGTTGCAAAATACTCCGGCTTTACTGGAACGAGAACGAGGCCGCACGCATGATACGCAGCAGTCGTAAGTATAGACTCTGTCGGCGCACAGTCTATAATAATAAAATCCTGTCAGGCGACAGGGTAAACCCATCCACTTGCGACATCAGGAACCCAGCCACCCTGCGTAGCAGGACGAGGCAGAATGATGGATCGGTTGGGCGTTTTTCCGCACGGCAGGGACGGGCGGAAACAGACGATGAGGACGCCGGACGAGGTGTCGACGATGCAGCGGCTTCACGAGCTGGGCTGGGGCACGCGGCGGATTGCGGCGGAGGTCGGTTGCAACCGAGAGACGGTGCAGCGGTATTTGGCTGCGGGTGCCTGGACGCCGTGCCGGGTTCCGACCCGCCCTGGCCTGCTGGCGGGACAGGCTGCTTGGCTATGTGAGCGGCTGCGGCGTCACCGGGGCAATGCGGACGTGGTGCGCCAGGAGTTGGCGTCCGAGCTGGGCATCGTGGTCAGCCTGCGCACGGTGGAGCGGTCGGTGTCGCATCTGCGGCGCGAGTTGGCGGCGGAGGCGCTGGCGACGGTGCGGTTCGAGACGCCGCCGGGCCGCCAGTTGCAGATCGACTTCGGCCAGCGCCGGATCGCGATCGAGGGCGAGGACCCTGGCCGGGTGTTCCTGTTCGTGGCGACACTCGGCTACTCGCGGCGGGTATATGCGGCGGCGTTCCGGCACGAGCGGCAATCGGCCTGGCTGGAGGGGATCGAGGGTGCGTTCCGTTATTTCGGCGGTCTGCCGGTCGAGCTGCTGCTCGACAACGCCCGCGCCCTGGTCAAGCACCACGACCCGGTGACGCGGGAGGTGGAGTTCACCGACCGCCTGCACGCGTTCACCCGCTACTGGGACGTGCGGCCAGTCGCCTGTGCACCCTACCGGGCCCGGACCAAGGGCAAGGACGAGCGCGGCGTTGGCTACGTCAAGCACAACGCCATCGCCGGGCGGCGCTTTGCATCGTGGGGTGCGCTGGATGCACATCTGGCGTGGTGGATGCGCGAGGTGGCCGACACGCGGATGCACGGGACAACGGGCGAGGCGCCGATCGCGCGGTTCAAGCGCGAGGAGCGGCAGGCCTTGCGTGCGTTGAACGGCCGTCCGCCGTTCCGCCAGCTGCGCGAGTTGACCCGGCGCGTGCAGAACGACGCCTGCGTGGACATCGACACCAACCATTACAGCGTGCCGTGGAAGCTGATCGGAGCCGAGGTTAGTGTCATGGTCGATGGCGGGCAGGTCCGCATCCACCATGCCGGGATCGAGGTCGCCTGCCATGACAAGCGCCTCGGCCGCCGCGAGCGGGCCGTCGATCGCGCCCACCTGCACGGCATCGTGCCCTCTCGCCCGGATCAGGCCAGCGATATCGAGGCAACGGCGGCCACCATGCTGCCGGGCATCGAGCTGCTGCGGTCCTTGGCCGAGTACGAGCAGGTGACGGGAGGAGGTTGGTGAACGCCGAGGTGGACGCGTTGCCGGACATGCTGGCGCGGCTCAAGCTGACGGCGATGCGCGACCGGCTCGACGGCCTGCTGGACGAGGCCGCACGGGGCGATCTGTCGTTGCGCGAGACGTTGGCGCTGCTGTGCCGGGCAGAGGTGTCGCATCGCGAGGAGCGGCGCATCCAAATGGGCACTGGGATCGCCAAGTTTCCGCAGCAGCGGACGTTGGAGGGGTTCGACTTTGCCGCCCAGCCCTCGCTGGATGCCAAGCAGGTGCGCGACCTGGCCGCCTGTCGCTGGGTGGCCAATGGCGACGCGCTGCTGATCCAGGGGCCACCCGGCGTGGGCAAGACGCACATCGCCATCGCCCTCGGCCGTGAGGCGATCCGCCACGGCTACTCGGTGCTGTTCACCCCAGCAACGGCGCTGGTGACCACGCTGGTCAGAGGGCATGCGGAAGGGAGGTTGGAACAGCGCCTGAGCCAACTGGCCAAGCCAAAGCTGCTGATCATGGATGAGTTCGGCTACCTACCGTTCGAACCCGCGGCGGCCCATCTGCTGTTCCAGCTCGTCAGCCGCCGCTACGAGCGGGGTAGCATCCTGATCACCTCCAACCGTGCCGTCGGCGACTGGGGCACGGTGCTGGGCGACCAGGTCGTGGCAACCGCCATCCTGGACCGGCTGCTGCACCACAGCCACGTACTGACCATTCGCGGCGACAGCTACCGGCTGCGCGAGAAGCGACGCTCCGGGCTGATCAAGGCAACATCCGCACCGGCGCCAGCCGGGGCATCACAGTAGCAGAGGTGGATGGGTTCTCAGTGTCGCCCCTGGATGGGTTCCTGATGTCGCTTGATAA
>CAXTJM010000023.1:0-61052 GCA_964244585.1 uncultured Acetobacteraceae bacterium
ACCCTGCTGCGGGTGCTGAACCGGATGTACGACCTCTATCCCGGCCAGCGCGCCGAGGGAGAGGTGATGATGGACGGCGCCAACGTCATCGACCCGGTGGTCGACCTGAACGTGCTGCGCAGCCGCGTCGGCATGGTGTTCCAGAAGCCGACGCCGTTTCCCATGTCGATCTACGACAACATCGCGTTCGGCGTGAAGCTGCACGAGCGGCTGAGCCGGGCGGAGATGGCCGAGCGGGTGGAATGGTCGCTCACCCGCGCCGCGCTGTGGCCGGAGGTGAAGGACCGCCTGACCGCCTCGGCCGCCGGCTTGTCCGGCGGGCAGCAGCAGCGCCTCTGCATTGCCCGCACCATCGCGACCCGGCCAGAGGTGATCCTGCTGGACGAGCCGACCTCCGCCCTCGACCCGATCAGCACCCTGCGGGTGGAGGAGCTGATCGACGAGTTGAAGCGCGACTTCACCATCGCCATCGTCACCCACAACATGCAGCAGGCCGCGCGCTGCGCCGACCAGGTGGCGTTCTTCTACCTCGGCGAACTGGTGGAGGTGGCGCCCGCCGCGCAGATGTTCACCGCGCCGAAGCAGAAGCGCACCCAGGAATACATCACCGGCCGGTTCGGCTGAGGGAGCAAGCGCCATGGCCGACATGCAGCCCGAACACATCGTGCGATCCTATGCGCAGGAGCTCACGGCCCTGCGGGACCGCATGACGCAGATGGGCGGCCTGGTGGAGGCGCAGGTCGCCGCCGCCGCGACCGCCGTGATCCACGGGGACAGCAACGCCGCGACCCGGGCCGTCGAACAGGACCCGGCCGTCGACGCGTTGGAGCGTGACGTGGAGGCGCAGGTGATCCGTATGCTCGCGCTGCGCCAGCCCATGGCGCAGGACCTGCGGCAGATCGTGGCGGCGCTGAAGATCACCGCCGGGCTGGAGCGGATCGGCGACTACGCCGCCAACGTGGCCAAGCGCTCCATCGTGCTGGCGCAGTTCTCGCTGCCGTTCAGCCTGTCCGGCATCGCCAACATGACCCGGCTGGTGCAGGAGAACCTCAAGCTGGTGGTCGACGCCATCGGTGAGAACGATGCCGACAAGGCGGTCCAGGTCTGGCGGTCGGACCAGGCGGTGGACGACATCTACAACGCCATCTTCCGCGAGCTGGTCACCTACATGATGGAAGACCCGCGCAACATCACGCCGTGCACCCATCTGCTGTTCATTGCCAAGAACCTGGAGCGGATTGGCGACCATGCCACCAACATCGCCGAGACGGTGCACTACGCCGTCACCGGCGAGAGCCTGCCGGAGAGCCGGCCCAAGGGCGACACGTCCTCCTACGCGGTCATCCGGGCGAGGGATTAGCGGCATGGCCGCGACGGAGCCGATGTCGGGGCAGGCCAAGCCGCTGGTGCTGGTGGTGGAGGACGAGGCCGCGTTGGCCACCATGCTGCGCTACAACCTGGAAAAGCAGGGCTTCCGCGTCGACGAGGCGGGGGACGGGCAGGAGGCACTGGTCCGCATCTCCGAGACCCGGCCCGACCTGGTCCTGCTGGACTGGATGCTGCCTCTCATCAGCGGCATCGAGGTCTGCCGCCAGATCCGCCGCCGCCCGGGCACGCGGGACCTGCCCGTCATTATGGTGACGGCCCGGACGGAGGATGGCGATGCGGTGCGGGGCCTCGACACCGGAGCGGACGACTACATCACCAAGCCGTTCAACATGGATGCCCTGCTTGCCCGCATGCGCGCGCTGCTACGCCGCTCCGGCGGAGTGCCGGCGAAGGGCATGCTCGAGTTCCACGACATCGTGATGGACCTGTCGGCCCACCGGGTGCACCGCAACGGCCGCTTGGCCCATCTCGGGCCCACCGAGTTCCGCCTGCTGGAATTCCTGATGCAGCATCCCCGCCGCGTGTTTTCCCGCGAGGAACTGCTGGATGCCGTGTGGGGGCGGGACATCCACGTGGAGCTACGGACGGTCGACGTGCACATCCGCCGCCTCCGCAAGTCGATCAACGGCCCGGCGGAGCTTGATCTGGTCCGCACGGTGCGGGCCGCCGGCTACGCCCTCGATACCGAGGCGGTCTAGCCGTACGTCGGTCGATGCCGCTTCCGCTGACCGCGTTGTGACGTGCATCATGGAAGTGGCACGCCATACTAGAGACCTGCCATACGGGGGATTCGAGTGATGCAAGAAAGTTCAGTGACCCGGCGCGGCGTCATCGGCGGCACGGCAGCCGGGCTGGCTCTGCCCTATTTCGCCCCCGCCCAGGCGCAACCTGCCGCGAGCCAACCGGCCGCTGCATCCGACGACGCCGGCACGGTCGATGTGGTGTTGCAGGTCAACGGCAAGCGCGTGCCGCTGTCGATCGAGCCGCGAACCTCGCTGCTGGACGCCCTGCGGGAATATGCCGGCCTGACGGGCACCAAAAAGGGCTGCGATCGTGGGTCCTGCGGCGCCTGCACGGTTCACGTGGATGGGCGCCGTGTCGTGTCCTGCCTGACGCTGGCGGCGCGGGTCGAGGGCAAGGCGGTCACCACGATCGAGGGGCTGGCGAGCGGTGACGAGTTGCACGCCATGCAGGCCGCCTTCCTCCACCACGATGCCTACCAGTGCGGCTACTGCACTCCCGGGCAGATCATGTCGGCCGTGTCGCTGGTGCAGGAAGGCCATGCCGGAACCGACGCTGAGATCCGCGAGTACATGAGCGGCAACATCTGTCGCTGCGGCGCCTACGCCAACATCGTCGAGGCGATCCGCGACGCGTCCGGGAGGGCCTGAGCCATGCAGGCCTTCACCCTCGCCCGGCCGCCTTCCCTGGATGACGCCTTGGCCGCCGGGCCGAAGCCAGGCGCGAAATACATCGCCGGCGGCACCGACCTGGTGCAGCTCGGCAAGGACAACGTCGAGTCGCCCCACCAGTTGATCGACCTGGACGGCCTGCTGCCGAACACGGTCACGGTGGCCCAGGACGGCTCGCTCCATCTCGGCGCCCTGGCAAGAATGGTGGACGTCGCCAACCATCCCGACGTGCGGGCAAGCTGGCCCGCGGTCAGCGAAGCGTTGCTGCTTTCCGCCTCGCCGCAGATCCGCAACATGGGGACGATGGGCGGCAACCTGCTGCAGCGCACGCGGTGCGGCTATTTCCGCGACACCGGGTTCGCATGCAACAAGCGCCTTCCCGGCTCCGGCTGCCCGGCCATCGCCGGCGAGAGCCGTGGCCTGGGCCTGCTCGGCGTCAGCGACCGCTGCATCGCGACCCATCCGTCCGACATGCCTGTCGCGCTGATGGCGATGGATGCCTCGGTGCAGTTGCAATCGCCTGGCGGGGGAACCCGCCTCGTGCCGTTGGGCGAGTTCTACCGCCTGCCAGGGACCACGCCGGAGATCGAGACCAACCTGCTGCCCGGCGAACTGATCACGGCCATCATCGTGCCCGCCAGCGCCTCCGCCCGGCGGTCCCGCTACGTCAAGGTTCGCGACCGGGCCTCGTTCGAGTTCGCCGTCGTGGCGGCCGCGGTGGCGCTGGACGTGTCCGACGGCACGGTGCGGGAGGTGCGGATCGCCCTGGGCGGCGTCGCGCACAAGCCGTGGCGCGTGTCCGCCGTGGAGGCTGCGTTGCACGGCAAGCCCGCCACTGCGGACAATTTCGCAGCGGCGGCCGGGTTGGCCGGACAGGATGCCACGCCGACCAAGGACAACTCATTCAAGGTCAAGCTGATGCAGCGGACGATCCTGCGCGGCCTGCAACTGGCTGCGGCTTGAGGGGGATATGGGCATGATCACCGGACAGCCGATCGACCGTCGCGACGGTCGCCTGAAAGTCACCGGCGGCGCGACCTACGCGGCCGAGTTCGCCATTCCATCCGTCGTGCATGCCGTGCTGGTGCAGAGCACCGTTGCGGCCGGGCAGATCGCGGGGTTCGAACTGGGGCAGGCGCAGGGCATGCCCGGCGTGCTCGCCATCATCACCCCGGACAACGCGCTCAAGCTCGGCAACGACGGCAAGGTGCGCCAGGCCGTCACGCAGCCGGCGCTGCAGGACACCGAAATCCTGTACAACGGCCAGCACGTCGCCATCGTGGTGGCGGAGACGTTGGAGCGCGCCCAGGCTGCGGCAGCGGCCGTGAAGCTGCGCTACCACGAAGGTGAGGCGCAGACCACGATGGCCGGCGCATTGGACCAGGCCTACGTGCCCAAGGATTTCCGCAACGGGGAGCGCAAGCCCGACAGCAGCCGGGGCGATCCGGCCGCCAGCTTCCAGTCTGCCCCGGTGCGCTTCGAGGCCACCTACACCACCCCGGTCGAGCATCATAACCCCATGGAGCCGCATGCGACCATTGCTGCCTGGGATGGCGACCAGTTGACGGTTTGGACGGCGACGCAGGGGATCAGCGGTGCGCAAGGGACGCTGGCCGGCATGTTCGGCATCGACAAGGCCAAGGTCCGGGTGATCTGCCCGTATGTCGGCGGCGGGTTCGGCTCCAAGGGCAACACCTGGCCGCCGGCGACCTTGGCCGCCATGGCCGCCCGCATCGTCAAACGGCCCGTCAAGCTCGTCCTGTCACGGGCGCAGATGTACACCTCGAACGGCTACCGCCCGATGACGGTGCAGAAGATCGCCATCGGCGTGGCGCAGGACGGCACGCTGCTCTCCGTCCGGCACGATGGCATCAGCCAGATGTCCATGCCGAAACTGGGCGAGTTCGTCGAGCCAGTCGCCCTGGCCACCGAGATGCTGTACGCCTGCCCCAACCTCGCCGTCACGCACCGGCTGGTCGGCGTGAACCAGGGCCTGCCCACCTACATGCGGGCGCCCGGGGAGGCTCCCGGCGTGTTCGCCATCGAGTCGGCCATGGACGAGATCGCCGCCGAGCTGAAGATCGACCCGATCGCGTTGCGCCTGAAGAATTATGCCGAGACGGACCCGCACGAGAACCTGCCGTTCTCTTCCAAGCGGCTGCGCGAGTGCTACGCGCAGGGCGCCGCCGAATTCGGCTGGAACCGGCGTACTCCGGAGCCGCGGTCCATGCGGGATGGCGATTGGCTCGTCGGCATGGGCATGGCGACGGCGACCTACCCCACCAACCGCAGCCCGGCGAACGCCTTGGTGCGGATGATGGCGAACGGCGACGTGGTGGTGCAGTCCGGCACGCAGGATTTGGGTACCGGCACCTACACGGTCATGGCGCAATTGGCTGCCGATGAATTCGGCTTGCCGATCGAGCGGGTGCGCTTCGAACTTGGTGACAGCCGGTTGCCGCAGGCGCCGGTCTCCGGCGGGTCGCAGACCGTCGCCAGCGTCGGCCCTGCCGTCCTGGCGGCCTGCCAGCAGGCGCGGGACCATCTGGTCGCCATGGCGTTGTCGGATGCCGGCGACCGCTGGACCGGCGCTCGGCCAGCGGATTTCCACCTGGAGGACGGGGCCGTGGTGGGGCCGCCCGGTCGCATGACCGTCGGTGAGATGCTGGCCCGGCGCAACGTCGGGTTCATCGATGTCCAGGCCGATGCCAAGCCGCCCGGCAAGGATGACAAGACGCACTCCCTGCATGCGTTCGGCGCGCAGTTCGCCGAGGTGCGCGTCGACCCGTTGCTGGGCGAAATCCGCCTGTCGCGCCTGGTGGGGGTGTTCGATGGCGGCCGGGTGCTGAACGCGAAGACCGCGCACAGCCAGCTCATCGGCGGCATGACATTCGGGGTCGGGATGGCCTTGCTGGAGGAGACGCTGGTCGACGACGGCACGGGTCGCATCGTCAATGCCAACATTTCCGAATACGTGATGCCGGTGAACGCCGATATCCCGGTGATCACGGCCAAGCTGCTGGGCGGCGACGACCGCATCGCGAACCCGGTCGGCGCCAAAGGCCTGGGCGAACTTCCGATGGTCGGCATGGCCGCGGCCATCGCCAACGCAGTGTTCCACGCCACCGGCGTTCGCGTGCGGGACCTGCCAATCCGGCTGGATGACATCCTGGTGTAGCTGTTGCCCTGCGTGGCAGGGGGCGTAATTTGCAGTGAAATCCCCGAGAGGACATGTCCATGTATGCTGACACGCAACTCCTGATCGACGGCGTTTGGGGTCCTGCGCAGTCGGGCAAGAGCCTGCCCGTGCTGAACCCCGCCACCGGCGAGCAGATCGGCACGGTGGCCCATGCCGAGCGGCCCGATCTGGACCGCGCCCTGGATTCCGCTGCAAAGGGATTCGCGGTCTGGAAGCGCATGTCGTCGGTGGAGCGCTCGAAGATCATGCGCAAGGCCGCCGATCTGCTGCGGGAGCGGATCGACCATGTCGCCGAGTTGATGGTGATGGAGCAGGGCAAGCCGTTCATCGAGGCGAAGGGCGAGACGGGGCTCGCGCCCGAGAACATCGAGTGGATGGCGGAGGAGGGACGGCGCGCCTATGGGCGTGTCATTCCGGCCCGGCAGCCTGGCGTGTACCAGATGTCCCTGCGCGAGCCGGTGGGCGTGGTCGCCGCCTTCACGCCGTGGAATTTCCCGATCAACCAGGCGGTGAAGAAGATCGCTGCGGCTTTGGCCGCCGGCTGCTCGATCATCGTCAAGGGTCCGGAGGAAACGCCGGCCAGCGTCGCCGAGCTGGCGCGCGCCTTCGTGGATGCCGGCGTGCCGGCCGGGGTGGTGAACCTGGTGTACGGCGTGCCGTCGGAAATCAGCTCCTACCTCATTCCGCATCCCACGGTCCGCAAGATCAGCTTCACCGGCTCGACCGCCGTGGGCAAGCACCTCGCCGCCATGGCCGGGGCGCATATGAAGCGGGCGACCATGGAGCTGGGCGGCCACGCGCCGGCCATCGTGTTCGACGATGCCAACCTTGAGGTGGCGACCAAGGTGCTGGCTGCCAACAAGTTCCGCAATGCCGGCCAGGTCTGCATCGCCCCGACCCGCATCCTGGTGCAGGAGAAGGTGTACGACGACTTCGTGGAGCGTTTCACCAAGGCTGCGGCGGCCGTGAAGGTGGGCGACGGCATGGAGAAGGGCGTCACCATGGGGCCGTTGGCCAACGACCGCCGCGTGCAGGCCATGGAGGGCTTCATCGCCGATGCCGTGCAGCACGGCGGCGAGATCCGCACCGGCGGCGCCCGGATCGGCAACGTGGGCAATTTCTTCCAACCCACGGTGATGACCGGCGTGCCGACGGATGCCCGCGTGATGAACGAGGAGCCGTTCGGCCCCCTCGCCCTGATGAGTTCGTTCCGCGACATCGACGAGGCCGTGGCGGAGGCGAACCGCCTGGACTATGGCCTCGCCTCCTACGCCTATACCAGTTCGGCCCGGACGGCGACGAAGATCGCGGCCGAGGTGGAATCCGGCATGATGTCGATCAACCACCATGGCCTAGCGCTGCCGGAAACGCCGTTCGGCGGCGTCAAGGATAGCGGTTATGGCTCGGAGGGCGGCGTTGAGGGGCTGGAGGCATACCTGTCGACCAAGTTCGTGACCCAGGCCGGTATCTGAAGCGCCTATCCCTGTGACGATGGCCGCGCCATCACGGCGGCGGGGCGATCTTGCTCAATGCGGCCTGGTAGGCGGTCGGGTGGTTCAACAGGAACCCGGCCGCATCCAGATCCGCGTCGCGGCCCTCGGCTGCCGGGCAGGCGTTGCGCAACTCCACCACTTGCGCCACCGGCAGCGGCGCGCGGGCGGCATCGTGGCGTGCCAGTGCGCCGGCCAGGCTCTGCTCACCCTTCAACAAGTCCGCGAGCTGGAAACGCAGCGAATCTTCACCCAGGCTGGTGCAGACCTCGGGCAGGATGCCCAAACCCTGCAGCGGCCAGCCGCCCGGCGCCAGCACGCGGCTCCAGGTGACAAACAACTCCCCGCCATCGGGTAGGGGGGAGATGGTTTGTACCAGACCCTTGCCGAGCGTCGCACTGCCGACCACGACGGCGCGTCCGTTGTCGGACAGGGCGGCCGCCATGATCTCCGCCGCGCTTGCCGTCCGGCCGTCCACCAGCAGCACCATCGGCTTGCCGCGGGCCGCATCCTCGCCGGTGCCCCCCATCCAGACGTGGCTGCTTTGCGGATTGCGCCCTGCGGTGGTGACCACCAGCCCATTGGTCAGCACCTGATCCACCATGGACACCGACTGGCGTAGCAGGCCGCCGCGGTTGCCGCGGAGGTCGACCACCAGGCCCCGCACCTTGTGGCCGGCGAATGCCGCGTCCAGGGCGGCGGCGAACTGGTCGTCCGTGTCCACGCTGAAACCGGTGACGTGGATCAGCACCACATCGTCCAGCCGCTCTGCCGTGACCGTCTGCGGCGGCACCAGCGCGCGTTCGATGTCGGCCTGGCGGGCACGGCCGCGGCTGCGCCACGCCAGCCGCACATCGGCGCCTTCCGGCCCGGCGAGCCAACCCGCCACCGTCGCCGCGTCTTCGCCGCGGACGGGGTGGTCATCGACGCTCACGATACGGTCGCCCGGTCGCAGCCCGGCATCGTCGGCGGGGCTGCCCGGCGTGACCGTCTGGATCGCCACCACGCCACGCGCGCGTACCACCGTCATGCCCAGCCCGGCCTGGCCGGAACGCCGGTCCCGCTCGGTATTCGCCGCGCCGGGCGGCACGTAGCGGGAATACGGGTCGAGGTGGTTGAACATCTCATCGAAGAAGGATTGCACCACGCCGGCGGTGCCCACCTGCCGGATGGGCTCGGATGCGGCGTAGGCGGCGGCCGACATGCTGCCGGCCAGCCTGCCCCAATCCTCGGCGCTGTCCCCGCTCGGCAGCGGCACGGCGAACACCGTCCTGCCCGCCTGCAACAGGCGTATCTCCTGTTCCCGCACTTCGGGGACCAGGGCCGGGTCGACCGCCGTTAATCCGCGCAGCCCCCATTCCGTCAGCTGCGGAATGCTCTCCGGCTCCAGCGTGCGCGGCGCGATGAAGGCGAGCGCCGTGCCGAACACGGAGGCCGCCATCGGCTCGGCAAACGCCTCCGCCGCGTATGACAGGCCCGGCATGAGGCAAAGCAGCACGAGCAGGATCGCGGGGCGGATCAACGGAAGCGTGTTCTTGGCGTCGATGCCTTCGACCGCAAGCCCTCGGTCGCGACCGGGCTGAAGATCAACCCGCCCGTGACCGGGCTCGCCTCCACCAGGCGCACGTCCATTGGTTGCGCCAGGTGGAAGGACATGCGGGTGCGCCGGCCGGTCAACGACTTGGTCGCCTCATCGTGCATCCAGAAATCGTCGGGCAGCGCGGACAAGGGCACCAGCCCGCTTGCGCCCGTTGCCGACAAAGTGACGAACAAGCCGAACCGTGTCACCCCGGAGATCCGGGCGGCGAACTCGGCGCCGGTTTTGTCTGCCATGTAGGCGGCCAGGTAGCGGTCGATCGCCTCGCGCTCTGCCAGCGCGGCGCGGCGCTCCGTGGCGGTGATGTGCTCGGCCGTGTCCTCGAAGCGCGCCGACTCGGCATCGCTCAGCCCGTCCGGTCCTGCACCCAGCCCCCGGATCAGCGCCCGGTGCACGCAGAGGTCGGAGTACCGCCGGATCGGGCTGGTGAAATGCGCATAGCGCGGCAAGGCCAAACCGAAATGGCCGATATTGTCCGGCGAATACTGCGCCTGGCTTTGCGAGCGCAGCACCACCTCGTTGACCAGCGGCGCCGATTCGGTGCCGGCCACCTGTTTGAGCACGGCGTCCAGGTCGCGCGGATGGATCTGGCCCTGCGGCGGCAGCGACACGCTCATGCCATGCAGGAAGGATCGCAGCGCCTCCATCTTCTCGTCCGAGGGTGGCGCGTGGATGCGGTACATGCAGGGCAGGTGCAGCCGCTCCAGCGCCTCGGCCGCCGCAACGTTGGCCAGCACCATGAACTCCTCGATCAACCGGTGGCTGTCGAGCCGCGGGCGCGGCGTGATGGCCAGCACCTGGCCGTTCCCGTCCAGCGTCACCTTCCGCTCGGGCAGGTCCAGGTCCAGCGTGCCGCGGGCCTGCCGCGCCGCCAGCAGGGCGCGGAAGGCGTCGTAGAGCGCCGGGATGGGCAGGCCAAGCTCGTCGCCCTGGTCCCGCGCGTCCTGCACCTGCTGGTAGGTAAGGCGGGCGGCGGAGCGCATCAGGCCGCGTCCGAAGCGATGCGCCGTCTTGCGGCCGGCGGCGTCGACCTGCATCTCGACGAACAGGCAACCGCGTTCTTCGCCCGGGCGCAGGCTGCACCAGCCATTGGACAGCGCCTCCGGCAGCATCGGCACCACCCGGTCGGGGAAGTAGACGCTGTTGCCGCGTTCCCAACCGGCGCGGTCCAGCGGCGACCCCGGGGAGACGTAATGCGCCACGTCCGCGATGGCGACGATCAGCCGGTGGCCGCCGCCAACCGGCTCGGCGAACACCGCGTCGTCGAAATCCCGCGCGTCCTCGCCGTCGATGGTGACGAGGGGGATCGCCCGCAAATCCTCCCGCCGGCCGAGCGGCACCGGCCCGGCGGCCTCCGCCTGCTCGATCGCGGCCGGTGGGAACACGTCCGGGATATCGTGGGTGTGGATGCACACGAGGCTGACGGAGCGTGCGTCGCCCATGCGGCCCAGCCGTTCCGTGACGCGGGCGGATTTCAACCCGTAGCTGCGGCTCGGCAAGGGAGTCGCCAGCACGATCTCGCCGTCTTCCGCACCCTCCGCATCGCCGGGGGCGACCTGCCAGTCCGCCTTTTGGCGGCGGTCCGTGGGCTGGATGCGGCCACCCTCCCCGACGGCGCGGAACACGCCGAGCACCCGGCCGGGTGCATCCGTCAGGCGTTTCAGGGTGCGGCCCTCGTATTTGTTGCCGCCGACCGGGCGCAGCCGTGCCAGCACGCGCTCGCCGGGCGCCAGGGCCGGGGCGTCGCGCCGCTCCGCCACCATCAGCACCACCGGCGGCGGCCCGTCGCCGTCCCACGCCACGGGACGGCCGATCGGATCGCCGTCCGGGTCGGTGCCGGTGATCTGCACGATGGTGGCATCCGGGAGGCGTCCTGGCGGGGTGAAGCGGCGGTGCCCGGCCGGGGCGATCACGCCTTGCCCCGCCAGGTCCTTCAACAGGCCGCGCAGCGCCACCCGGTGCTCCGGGCCGAGGCGGAACTCGCGCTCCACCTCCCGCTTGCCGACGCGCCCCTTGGCCTGGCGGATGAAGTCACGAATGGCTTCTCGCGACGGCAGGGCAGGGGGCGGCGCGCCCTCCTTGCGCCGTCGTGCCAACTCAGCCGGCCTTGCGCGCCCGGGCGGCCGGCTTCCTGGCAGCCGGCTTCTTCTTGGCGGGAGGGCGGGGCTTGGCGGGCGGCTTGGCCTGCGCGGGGGCGGCGGCCTTCACGGCGGCCGGTTTGCGGCCTCCCTTCCTGGCGCCGGGCTTCGCCTTCAGCGGCTTGCCCTTTTCCGCCAGCAATGCCACCGCCTCGTCGATGGTCAACGCCTCCATGGCGACGCCGCGAGGTACGTTGGCGACCATGTTGCCACCCTGCACATAGGGGCCGAACCGCCCCTTCTTCACCACCAGCGGCTCGCCCGTCTTGGGGTGGGGGCCCATGGAGCGCACGCTCTCCAGCTTCTTCTGCAATGCATCGACCGCCCGGTTCAGGCCGATCGAGAGCACGTCGTCATCCTTGTCGAGCGAGGCGAAGATCGCCCCCATCTTCACGTAGGGCCCGAACCGGCCGATCCCGGCCTCCATCCGCTCCCCCGTGACGGGATGCGCGCCGACCTCGCGGGGCAGGGACAGCAAACCCAGCGCCTGCTCCAACGTGATGGTGTCGCCCTCCATGCCGCGGGGCAGCGAGGTGCGCCGCGGCTTGGCCTTCTTGTCCGCCGGATCGGGCGTGCCCTGCTGCACGTAGAGCCCGTATGGTCCCCGGCGCACGGTGATGTCCTCGCCCGTGTCCGGGTGGTGGCCCAGCTCGCGCATGCCCTCCTTTAGCGTGCCGCCATCGTCCTCGCCGCCATCCACGGCGAGGCGGCGCGTGTATTGACAGGTCGGATAGTTGGCGCAGCCGATGAACGAGCCGTGGCGGCCCAGCTTCAATCCCAGCCGGCCGTCATGGCACGCCGGGCACAGCCGCGGGTCGCCGCCATCCTCCTTCGCCGGAAAGAAATGTTCCCCCAGATCCTGGTCCAACGCGTCGATCACGTCGGAGATCTTCAACTCGCGCGTCTGCTCCACCGCCTGGGAGAAGTCGTGCCAGAACAGCTCCATCACCCGGCGCCAATCCAGCCGCCCGTCCGACACGTCATCGAGCTGTTCCTCCAGCCCGGCGGTGAAGCCGGTGTCGACGTAGCGTTCGAAGAACGAGGTCAGGAAGGCCGTCACCAGCCGCCCTCGATCCTCCGGCACGAAGCGGCGGCTTTCCATGCGGACGTAGTTGCGGTCGCGCAGCACCGAAAGGATGGAGGCGTAGGTGGAGGGGCGGCCGATCCCCAGTTCCTCCATCCGCTTGACCAGGCTGGCTTCCGAGTAGCGCGGCGGCGGCTGGGTGAAATGCTGCTCGGCAGCCACCTTGTCGCGGCGCAGGGGGTCGCGCTCGTTCATCGGCGGCAGCATGCGGGAATCGTCGCGGCTGTCGCCCTCCGGCGCCTCGTCCGTCGCCTCGCGATACAGCTTCAGGAAGCCGTCGAACGCCACGATCGACCCGTTGGCGCGCAGATGCGTGCCGCCCGAGGCGACGTCGACCGCCACCTGGTCCAACTCGGCGGATTGCATCTGGCTGGCCACGGCGCGCTTCCAGATCAGCTCGTAGACCCGGCGCTGCTCGTCGTTCAGGTAGCGCGCCACGGCGTCCGGCGTCCGCGCCACGTCGGTCGGGCGGATCGCCTCGTGCGCCTCCTGGGCGTTCTTGGCCTTCGAGCTGTATTCCCGCGGCGCGCCGGGCAGGTAGTCGCGGCCATAGGCCTCGGCGACGTGGTCGCGGATGGCGTTGATGGCTTCCTTGGCCATCTGCACGCCGTCCGTGCGCATGTAGGAGATCAGGCCCACCGTCTCGCCGCCGATATCCACGCCTTCGTAGAGCTGCTGCGCCACCCGCATCGCCGCCTGTGCGCCCAGGCCCAGCTTGCGGCTGGCGTCCATCTGGAAGCTGGAGGTGGCGAAGGGCGGCTGCGGATGCCGCTTGACCCGGCGGCGCTCGACGGAGGCGACGGCGAAGCTGCCTGCCGCCACCGCCGCCTTCGCGGCCTCGGCCTTGTCGGCCGTGTTCAGGTCGAACTGGTCGAGCCGCCTGCCATCCAGATGGGTCAGCCGGGCGGTGAAGGGTGCGCCCGCCGGGGTGGTGAAATGCGCCTCGACCGTCCAGTACTCGCGCGGCCGGAACACCTCGATCTCGGCTTCGCGCTCGCAGACCAGGCGCAACGCGACCGACTGGACCCGTCCGGCGGAGCGGCTGCCCGGCAGCTTGCGCCACAGCACGGGGGACAGCGTGAACCCAACCAGGTAATCCAGCGCACGCCGGGCGAGATAGGCCTCGATCAGCGGCTGGTCCAGGTCGCGCGGGTGCGCCATGGCGTATTGCACGGCGGTCTTGGTGATCTCGTTGAAGGTGATGCGCTGGACGTCCACGCCCTTCAGCGCCTTCTTTTCCTCCAGCATGGCGCGTACATGCCAGGAGATCGCCTCCCCCTCGCGGTCCGGGTCGGTGGCCAGCCATAGCCGGTCCGCGCCCTTCAATGCCTTGGCGATCGCCGCGACCTGGCGGTTGCCCCGCTCGTCCGAGGCCCAGTCCATGGCAAAGCCTTCCTCCGGACGGACGGAGCCGTCCTTCGGCGGCAGGTCGCGCACGTGGCCGAAGCTGGCGAGCACGGTAAACTTGTCGCCGAGGTATTTGTTGATGGTCTTTGCCTTGGCAGGCGATTCAACGACGACGACGTCGGTCATGTGATCCTTGGCTTCAGGCGATGAGTGCCACGCGATGGCCCGGCAGGGTTTCCACCACCCCGTCCAGCTCCAACACCAACAGCACAGCCATCACGTTGGATGCCGACAACTGGCAGCGCCGTATCAGATCGTCAACTTGCGTCGGTTCGGGGCCGAGCAGCGCCAGCACCCTGGCGCGGGTTTGCGGCCCGCTTTCCGCCTGCGCCGGCTCCTCCCACGGGACCGCAGCCTCGTCGAAGCCGAGCGGCAGCTTGTCCGCCGCCGTCGCATGCCAATCGGGCAGGGCCTCCATGATGTCGGTGGCCTGGCCGACCAGCACGGCGCCATTGCGGATCAGGTCGTTGGAGCCGTGGCAGCGCGGATCCAGCGGCGAGCCCGGCACGGCAAGCACCACGCGGTTCGCGTCCAGCGCCTGCTGCGCGGTGATGAGGCTGCCGGAATGGCGCGCCGCCTCCACCACCACGACCCCCAGCGACAACCCGGCGATGATGCGGTTGCGCCGCGGAAAATGGCGGCTCTGCGGCGCCGTCCCGAGCGGGGCCTCGGCGATGACCACGCCGCGCTCGGCGATGCGTCCTTGCAGCGCGGTGTTCTCGGCCGGGTAGGGCACGTCCAGCCCGCCGGCCACGGCCGCCGCGGTGGCGCCCGTGTGCAGCGCACCGGCATGGGCCGCGGTGTCGATGCCGCGGGCCAGGCCGGAGACGACCAGGATGCCGCGCGACGCCAGGTCCGCCGCCAACGCCTCCGCCATGCGTTGCCCGTTGGCGGAGGCGTTGCGTGCGCCCACCAGTCCCACCGCCCGTCGGCTCAGCAGCGTCACGTCGCCGAGCACGGATATAGCCGACGGTGCGTCCTCCAGCATGGCCAGCAACGCGGGGTAGCCGGGTTCGCCCAGCACCAGCATGCTGCCGCCCAGCCGATGCAGGCGCGACAATTCCTGATCCACGCCGGATTGCGTCGCCACCGCCGGCGGCATGGCCCGGCCGCCGGCCCTGGTCAGGCCGGGCAGGGCGTCGATGGCGGCTTCGGCGGACCGGAAGCGGGACAGCAGGCGGCGGAACGTCAACGGGCCGATGCCGGCCGTGCGCGCCAGGCGGATGCGGGCCAGGCGCTCGCCCGGGCTCAACGCTGCCCGATCCGCGGTTCGGTGCCGGCCCGCAGCCGCCCGATATTGCCGCGGTGCCGCCAGACGATCCAGGCGGCGATCACCGGCACCGGCCAGGGATAGGGCGCCACGATCAGGGCGACGAACGGGGCGGCAGCGCAGGCGAGCAAGGCGGCCATGGACGAGATCCGGGCGGAGAACGCCGTCGCCAGCCAGACCACCGCCACCGCGAGGCCAAGCGGCCAGGCGATGCCGAACAGCACGCCCGCCCCGGTCGCAACCCCCTTGCCGCCTTGGAAGCACAGCCACGGGGTGAGCGTATGGCCGAACACGGCCGCCAGGCCCACCGCGGCGGGCGGGCCCCCCAGCCAGCGTGCCAGCAGCACCGCCGCCATGCCTTTCAGCAGGTCTAGCAGCAGCGTGGCAGCCGCGACGTCCTTGCGTCCGGTGCGCAGGACGTTGGTGGCGCCGATGCTGCCCGAGCCGATCGCCCGGATGTCGCCCAGCCCGGCGGCACGGGTGAGCAGCAGGCCGAACGGGATCGAGCCGAGCAGGAAGCCGGCCAGCAGGAACAGCGGGGTGGTCATGCGGCAAGCTGCCTCACCCGAACACCCGCCGACCTGCCTTCCACGTCCCGATCACGCGCCCTTCCAGGGCCCGTCCGTCGAACGGCGTGTTGCGTGCCTTCCCGGGCAATGCGCCCGCTTCCACCCGCCAGGCCCGTTCCAGGTCGAACAGGCATAGGTCCGCCGGCGCGCCTTTTGCCAGCCGCCCGGCGGCGCTGCCCAGCAGGGCGGCCGGGCGGGACGTGAGCAGCGCGATGGCATGCCCCAACGCCAGTCCCGCGCCATGCACCTGCGCCAGGGTGACGCCCAGCAGCGTCGCCAGCCCGGCGCCGCCCGCCGAGGCCTGCGCGAACGGGAACCGCTTGTCGTCCGCATCCCTCGGCTGGTGGTCGGAGGCGACGGCGTCGATCGTTCCGTCGCGCAACGCTGCGGCCACCGCCAGGCGGTCGCTCTCCGGGCGCAGCGGGGGTGACAGCTTGGCGTAGGTGCGGAAATCGCCGATCGCGGTCTCGTTCAGGTCGAAATAGGGCGGGGCGGTGTCGCAGGTGACGTCCAGCCCCTCCTGCTTGGCGCGGCGGACCAGCTCCAGCGCGCGTGCCGTGGAGACATGGGCGAAATGCACCGACCCGCCCGTCAGCCTGGCGAGGCTGATGTCCCGCGCCACCAGGATTTCCTCCGCGGCGGCAGGGATGCCCGGCAGCCCGAGCCGGGTGGCGAGTTCGCCTTCCGTCGCGGCCCCGCCCTCCGCCAGCGCCGGATCCTCCGGATGCTGGATGATGCGGAAGCCGAAGCCGCGGGCATACGACAGGGCGCGGCGCATCATGCGGGCATTGGCTACCGCGCGCTGGCCGTCCGTGAACGCCACCGCCCCGGCCTCGCCCAGCAGGCCGATCTCGGCCAGTTCCCCGCCATGGCACCCGCGGGTGACGGCGCCGTAGGGCAGGATGGTGAGGCTGCCGGTTTCCTCCCCCCGGGCGCGCAGCAGCCGCACCAGGGCCGGGTCGTCGATCGCCGGCGCACTGTCCGGCAGGGCGGCCAAGGTGGTGATTCCACCCGCCGCGGCGGCCTCGGCGGCCGAGGCGATGGTCTCGCGGTATTCGTAGCCGGGCTCGCCCAGCGCCGCCCGCATGTCCACCAGGCCGGGGCAGAGGACCGCGCCGTCGCCATCGACCTCGGTGACGCCGTCCGGGCGCCCGAGGCCGGCGCCGTGGTCGGCGACCAGCCCGTCCCGGATCAGCAGCGCGCCAGGCGCGTCGAGTCCGGCTGCGGGGTCGAGCAGGCGGACGTTGGAGATCAGGGTGTCGGTCATGCGGTGCGCCGGCGCCTACACATTGCGCCGCGCCCGCCGGGACAGCGTGTCCAGCACGGCCATGCGCACGGCCACGCCCATCTCCACCTGCTCGCGGATCAGCGAGCGGGCCGGGTCGTCGGCGACGGCGCTGTCGATCTCCACGCCGCGGTTCATCGGGCCGGGATGCATCACCAGCGCGTCCGGCGCGGCCTTCGACAGGCGGCCCATGTCCAGGCCGTAGAAACGGAAATACTCGCGCGCGGAGGGCACCAGGCCGCCATTCATCCGCTCGCGCTGCAGGCGCAGCATCATGACGATGTCGGCGCCCGCCAGGCCCTGGTCCATGTCGTGGAACACGCGAACGCCAAGGCGTTCCGCCTCCGCCGGGATCAGGGTCGGCGGCCCCACCACGCGGACCTGGCTGCCCATCGTGGTCAGCAGGTGGATGTTGGAGCGGGCCACCCGCGAATGCAGGATGTCGCCGCAGATCGCGACCGTCAGCCCCTCCAGGCGCCCTTTGCGGCGGCGGATGGTCAGCGCGTCCAGCAGCGCCTGCGTCGGATGCTCGTGCAGCCCGTCCCCGGCGTTGATCACCGCCGCGTCGACCTTCTGCGCCAGCAGCGACGGCGCGCCGGACTGGTCGTGCCGCACCACCAGCAGGTCGCACTGCATCGCGTTGAGCGTGCCCGCGGTGTCCAGCAGCGTCTCCCCCTTGTTCACCGAGGAAGAGGAAACCGACATGTTGATCACGTCGGCGCCCAGCCGCTTGCCGGCCAGCTCGAACGAGGTGCGGGTCCGCGTGCTGTCCTCGAAGAACAGGTTGATCAGGGTGCGGCCGCGCAGCAGGTCCCGCTGTGTCTGGCCCGAGCGGTTGAGCAGCACGTAGTTTTCCGCCAGGTCCAGCAGATTGGCGATCTGCGGCGGGTGCAGCCCCTCGATCGCCAGCAAGTGGCGGCTGGGCAGGTTCACGCCGCGGCGGCCAGCAGGCGGGCCATGGCTTCCTCCCGGCCCAGGGCGGCGAGCGTGGCATCGATGCCGGGGCTGGTGGTGGTGCCGGTCAGCGCCGCGCGCACCGGCTGGGCCACGTGGCCCAGCTTGCGGCCCGACCGCTCGGCATAGCTGCGCAGCGCGGCGTCCAGCGCGGGCGCCGAGAAGTCGGTGGCGGCCAGGTCGTTCGCCACGTCGCGCAGCATCGCCTTGGCGTCCGCGGTCAGCAGGGCGCTCGCCTTGGCGTCCATCGGCAGCGGCAGGCGTCGCGCCAGGAACGCGGCGCTCGCGGCAAGCTCGACCAGGGTCTTAGCGCGTTCCTTCAGCCCCGGCATCAGCGCGCGGATGCGGGACGCCGCCAGGGCATCCGCGTCCAGCCGCGCCACGATGTCCGCGGTCAGCCGGTCGTCGTCGGCGTTGCGCAGCCAGATGCCGTTGAGGTTGTCGAGCTTCTTGTAGTCCATGCGTCCCGGCGACTTGCCGATGCCGTCCAGGTCGAACAGCCGGATCGCCTCCGGCCGGTCCAGGATCTCCAGGTCGCCATGCGCCCAGCCGAGGCGGAGCAGGTAGTTGCACAGCGCTTCGGGCAAGAAGCCGGCGTCGCGGAACTCCGTCACGGAGGCGGCGCCGTGCCGCTTGGACAGCTTGGCGCCGTCCGGGCCGTGGATCAGCGGCAGATGGGCGAATTCCGGCACCGCCCAGCCATTCGCCTGGTAGATCAGCACCTGGATGAAGGTGTTGGTCATGTGGTCGTCGCCGCGGATCACGTGGGTGATGCCCATGTCGTGGTCGTCCACCACGACGGAGTGCAGGTACAGCGGCGTGCCGTCGCTGCGCAGGATCACCCGGTCGTCCAGCTCGGTACAGGCCACCCGGATCGGCCCCTGCACCCGGTCCTGCACGACCATCTCCCCCTCGCGCGGAGCCCGGAGCCGGATTACGAAGGGCGCATCCGGGCCGTCCGTGCGGTCGCGCCACGGGCTGTCGAAGCGGAGCGGACGCCCCTCGGCGCGGGCCAGCTCCCGCGCCGCCGCGATCTCCGCCTGGGTGGACCAGCAGCGGTACGCCCGGCCGCTCGCCAGCATGGCCTGTGCGACCTCGGCATGGCGGGCGGCGCGGGTGGATTGATAGACGTCCGGCGCGTCCCGCTCCAGCCCGAGCCAGGCCAGGCTGTCCAGGATGGCCTGGGTGTTCGCCTCGGTCGAGCGGGCGCGGTCGGTATCCTCGATCCGCAGCAGGAACTCGCCGCCGTGGTGGCGGGAGAACAAGTAGTTGAACAACGCCGTGCGGGCGCCGCCGACATGCAGCAGCCCGGTGGGCGAAGGGGCAAAGCGTGTTCGGACGGTCATGGCGGTTGGCCATAGCACGCGGCCGTGTGGCCTGGGGAGGGCAGGCTTGCTATCCTGCGATGTGTGAACGCCGCGCTGCTCGCGATCCGGACGGTCAGGATGCCTGCGACGCCGGCCTGGCTGTCGGCCTGGGCGGAGGCCGAGCGCGGGCGGTTCATGCCCTGGCTGGCCGTGCTGATGGTGGGCGGCGTGCTGGCGTATTTCGCGCTCGGGCACGAGCCGTCCGGTTATGTCGGACCCGTGCTGGCGGGCAGCGCCCTCGCAATCGCGGTGCTGCTGCGATCCAGCCTGCCTGGCCGCGCGGCCGCGTTCGGCCTGTTGGCCTTCGCGCTAGGCTTCGCCTCGGCGCAATGGTCGGCCAGCCGCGCGCCCGACTGGACGGACCTTCCCCGTACGGCGACGGTGGTGACCGCAACGGTGCTAGGCGTGGAGCAATTGCCGGAGGGTAGGCGCCTGACGCTTGGGTCGCCGCAGCTGGATGGCGGCGCGGCGCTGCTCCGCACGCTGCATGTCCGGCTGCGCGACCGCGATGCCACGCCGCTTGCGGCCGGGGACGCGATCCGGGTCCGCACCGTGCTGCGGCCGCCCGCGCCGCCCGCCTACCCCGGCGCGTGGGATCTGCAGCGGGATGCGTTCTTCTCGGGCCTTGGCGGGTCCGGCATGGCGCTCGGGCCGGTCGAGCGCCTGTCGCAACCGGGGCCCGTTCCCGCAAGCTGGCTGACCCATTTGCGGGAGGCCGTGGCCGGGCGGGTCATGGCCGGCCTGCCGGGGCCGGACGGCGCCCTGGCTGCCACCATCCTCACCGGGCTCGGGCGCACCGTTCCGGCGGCCGACCGGGCAGCCTTCCGCGACTCGGGCCTGGCGCATCTGCTCGCGGTGGCCGGGCTGCATATCGGCATCGTCATGGGGCTGGTGATGGGGTTGGCCCGCTTCGCCCTGGCCCTGTCGGAGCGCAGTGCGTTGCGCTGGCCCTGCAAGCAGATCGCCGCGGTTGCGGCATTCGCCGCCGGGGTCGGCTATGTCGCGCTCACCGGGATGCACGTGCCGGTGCTGCGCGCCTTCGCGATGGCGTCCCTGGTCACGCTGGGGATCCTGGCGGGACGGCGGGCGGTCTCGCTGCGCAGCCTGGCGCTGGCAGCCATGGCGCTGATGCTGGCCTGGCCGCAGGAGGTGCTGGGCGTCTCCTTCCAGATGAGCTTCGCCGCGGTGCTGGCGCTCATCGCCGGCTACGAGGCCATGAACCCGTGGCTGATGCAGCTTCGTCGCCGGCGGATGCTGCTGCACGCCGCGATGCTGGTGCTGACCAGCCTGCTGGCCGGGATCGCCGCAGCGCCTTTCGGCGCCTACCATTTCGGTCGGGTGCAGGTCTACTTCGTGCTCGCCAACTTGGTCGCCGTGCCGCTGACGGCAATGGCCGTGCTGCCCGCCGGCCTGTTCGCGCTGGCGCTCATGCCCTTCGGCCTGGAACGGGTGGCGCTGGTGCCGATGGGGTGGGCGCTGGAGGCGGTGCTGTTCGTGGCCCGCGGCGTGGCGGCGCTGCCGGCGGCCACGGTCGGCGTGCCGCACATGCCCGGCTGGGGCCTCGCCCTGGTGGCGCTCGGGCTGGCGTGGCTCGGCCTGTGGCGCTCGGCATGGCGGCTCGCAGGCATGGCCGCCGTGCTGACGGGGTTGCTGTCCGGCCTGGCGAGCCCGCCGGCGGACCTGCTGGTGTCCTCGGACGCCCGGCTGATCGCCTGGCGCACGCCCCCGCTCGTGCAGACGCGACCCGGCTTCTCCCGCTTCGTGCTCGATGCATGGTCGCAATACTGGGCGCAGCCGCTGCTCGCCGCCTTCCCGGAAGACGGTGCGCCTGGGCCGACCCGATGCGATGCCGATGGCTGCCGGATCGAGCATGCCGGCGCTTCCGTGTTGCTGGCCCGCGGCCTGCGGCCGATGGCGTGCGCCGGCGCGGTCCTGGTGGTCTCCGCCGAGCCGGCGCCGGCCGTCTGCCCGGCCCTGCCGCATATCGACCGCCCGGTCGCCTGGCGGGATGGCGCCCACGCTGTGTGGCTACGACGTGGCGAGGCCGACATCCTGTCCGACCATGGCTATCGCGGCGAGCGTCCCTGGGTGCGGCCGCCTGCGGGATCGGCTCGCACGACGCTGCCGCTGGCCGCGGTGGATTCGGGGGATTAGCATCGTGCGACTCGATCGGAGGGGATGAGTTGAAGACGATCTTCTCGCTGAAAGCCTTGGCCGCCTGTTGGGCCGGACTGCTCGTAGTGCTGGGTGTCGGCGCAGCAGCCTTGCAACTCGCCACGCCCTTGCCGCCCCCTCCGCCTGTCGTGGAGGCGACCGCGCTCCCCGCTCCGCCTGCCATGCCGGAGCCGGTCGCTGCGCCGATGGGTTCGGCCACGCCGCCGCTGCCGTTCGAGAACCGCAGCCTGCTCGCGATGTTGCCGCCTGACTCGCGGCCGGCGTTGCGCCCGGCGCCGGCGCCGGCGCTGCCCGTCCCGCCGGTGCCGCCCACCCGGCACCTGGCCCGCGCCGAGCCGCGCCGTGCGGTCCCCCTCTACGCCGCGGACCCGGCGCCTGCCTACGATGCGGCAGGGTGGGCACGAGGCATGCCCTATCCTGGCCTGTATGCCCGCTGGCGGCAGTACCCCTATGCCGCCCCGCAGACGTATTATGGCTGGTGAGTCAGATCACGTGCGCCGGGCGCAGGGTGCAGCGTTCGGCCAGCTCGCCGCTCTCCACCTGAAACGTGCAGTGGCGGATGCCGAATTCTTCCCGCAGCAACGTGCACGCCATCGGTATCAGGCGGTGTCCGGCTGACGCGGTCACCAGATGCGCGGTGGCGGCGGTGCTGGTGGTGGACAGCGCCCAGATATGCAGGTCGTGAACCTCCGTCACGTCGGGAAGGTCCAGTAGCCGGGCATGTACCGCATCCGGGTCGATCCCGGGTGGGACCGCATCCATCGCCAGCGCCGTGGCATCGCGCAGCAAGGTCCAGCTTCCGGCCACGATCACCAGGGAGATGGCCAGGCTGGCCACTGGATCGAGCCAGACCGCGCCGGTCAGCATGATGAGCCCGGCGGCCACCAGCACGCCGGCCGATACTGCGGCATCGGCGGCCATGTGCAGGAAGGCGCCGCGGATGTTCATGTCCCGCTCGCGGCCGCGCATGAACATCAGCGCGACGCCGCCATTCAGCAGGATGGCCAGCGCGGCCACGGCCATCACCAGCCGCCCGGCCACCGGGGCGGGATCGAGCAGGCGCTGCACCGCCTCCACCACGATGGCCCCGGTGCCGACCAGCAGGACCGACGCGTTGCACAGCGCCGCCAGGATGCTGCCGCGCCCCCAGCCATAGGTGCGGCGTGCGGTCGGCCGCCGCTGGCCGAGCCGTGTGGCCAGCCAGGCGAACGCCAGCCCCAGCACGTCGCCGAAATTATGCACCGCGTCTGCCAGCAGCGCCGTCGAGTGCCCCCATGCCCCGACGCCGAGCTGCGCCGCGACCAATGCGCCATTGAGCACGATGCCGACCAGGAACGCCCGTCCGAATGCGGCCGGCGCGTGAGAGTGGTCGTGGTGATGGCCGCTATGGTGATCGTGAGGCATGTTCCAACATGCCCTACCCGAGGGTTGTGCGGCTATCCCTTTGACGACGCGGTGCGGCGCCTTAGAT
Organism: uncultured Acetobacteraceae bacterium; assembly: GCA_964244585.1. GTDB lineage: Bacteria > Pseudomonadota > Alphaproteobacteria > Acetobacterales > Acetobacteraceae > LMUY01. Next base: position 22,808 of record CAXTJM010000023.1, read on the forward strand.
GTGGACCATGACCGCCAGTCCGTTCGTCCCCTCGCGTTCCCTCCTGCCGGAGGGGCTTGCCGCCATGCCCGCCCCTGCTGCCCAGTCCGCCCCGCTGCCCGCATGGGACCTGGCGGATCTGTATCCAGCGACCGACAGCCCGAAGATCGCCGCCGACCTGGACGCGGCCGAGGACGCAGCCCAGGCCTTCGCCGCCGCCTATGCCGGCAAGCTGGCGCAGCTGCCGGGCGCCGCGCTGGCGGCCGCCCTGGCGGAGTACGAGCGGATCGACGAGGTGCTCGGCCGCGTCATGTCCTTTGCCCAGCTGAAGTTCAGCGGCGACAGCACGGACGGTGCGATCGGCCAGTTCATGCAATCCTGTTCGGAGCGGGTCACGGCGATCAGCGCTCCCACGATCTTCTTCGCGCTGGAGCTGAACCGGCTGGATGATGACGTGCTCGAGCGGAAGCTGGCGGACCCGGCGCTTGCCCGTTGGCGGCCCTTCCTGCGTGACCTGCGCGTGTTTCGTCCGCACCAGCTCTCCGACGAGGTTGAGAAGCTGCTGCACGACAAATCCGTCACGGGCGCGCAGGCCTGGAACCGGCTGTTCGACGAAACCGTCGCGGGCATGCGGGTGCCGTTCGGCACGGAGCAGCTGACCGTCAGCGACGTGCTGAACAAGCTGTCGGACCGCGACCGGGCCGTGCGGGAGCAGGCTGGCCACGCGATCGGCACGGCGTTCGGCGAGCGGGTCAAGCTGTTCAGCCTGATCACCAACACGCTGGCGAAGGACAAGGCGATCGGCGATGCCTGGCGCAAATACCCGCGCCCTGGCAGCAGCCGCAACCGGTCCAACATGGTGGAGGACGAGGTGGTGGACGCGCTGGTGTCGGCCGTGACGGCCGATTACGGGCGGCTCTCGCACCGCTACTACGCCATGAAGGCGAAGTGGCTCGGCCTGCCCCGGCTGCAGCATTGGGATCGCAACGCTCCGCTGCCCGGCGATGACGACCGGGCGATCTCCTGGGACGAGGCGCGCACCCGGGTGCTGGGCGCCTATGGCGCGTTCAGCTCGGAACTGGCCGATGTCGGCCGCCAGTTCTTCGACAAGCCGTGGATCGACGCCGGTTTGCGCCCGGGCAAGTCCGGCGGCGCCTTCGCCCACCCCACCGTGCCGTCCGCCCACCCGTACCTGTTGCTGAACTATCACGGCCGCACCCGCGACGTCATGACGCTGGCGCACGAGCTGGGCCATGGGGTGCACCAGGTCCTGGCGGCGCCGCAGGGCTATCTGCAATCCGGCACGCCGCTGACCCTGGCCGAAACCGCCAGCGTGTTCGGCGAGATGCTGACCTTCCGCGCGCTGCTGGATGCCGAGACCGACCCGGCCCGCCGTCGCATCATGCTCGCCTCCAAGGTGGAGGACATGCTGAACACGGTCGTGCGGCAGACGGCGTTCTACCAGTTCGAGGCGCGGCTGCATGACGAGCGCCGCGGCGGCGAGCTGCTGCCGGAGCGGATCGGCGCGATCTGGCGGGAGGTGCAGACGCAGAGCCTGGGGCCGGCCTTCGAGTTCTCCCCGGAATACGACGTGTTCTGGGCCTATGTGCCGCATTTCGTGCACTCGCCCTTCTACGTCTATGCCTACGCGTTCGGGGACTGCCTGGTGAACGCACTGTATGGCGTGTTCCAGGACGGCCATCCCGGCTTCCAGGCCAAGTACCTGGACATGCTGCGGGCTGGCGGCACCAAGCGCCACAAGGAGTTGCTGGCGCCGTTCGGCCTCGATGCGTCGGGCCCGGCCTTCTGGCGGCGGGGGCTGGACGTGATCGCCGGGTTCATCGACGAGCTGGAGGGGCCTGGCCGATGAACGAGGATCGGCCCAACCTGTTTGGCGAAGTCCGCCGCATGGCCCGCACCTCGGGCGCCGTGGGTGGCATCGCGGCGCGGCTCGCCGGACAGCGCGTGTTCGGCATCAAGACCAACCAGGCAGCGCATGCGGGGGATCTGAAGGCGATCCTCGGCGGTCTGAAGGGGCCGCTGATGAAGGTGGCGCAGTTGCTGTCCACCATTCCGGACGCGATCCCGGCGGAGTATGCGACCGAACTGGCCCAGTTGCAGGCCAACGCGCCCCCTATGGGATGGAGCTTCGTGCGCCGCCGCATGGTGGGGGAGCTGGGACCGGACTGGCGGGCCAGGTTCGCCACCTTCGGCCAGGAGGCCGCCGCCGCGGCGAGCCTGGGACAGGTGCATCGTGCGACGCTGCATGACGGCACGGAGGTGGCGTGCAAGCTGCAATACCCGGACATGGTGAGCACGGTCGAGGCCGACCTGAAGCAGCTTCGGCTCGCGATGTCGGTCTACAGGCGCATCGAATCCACCATCAACACGGATGACGTCTACACCGAACTGGCTGAGCGCCTGCGGGAGGAGCTGGATTACCGCCGCGAGGCCGCGCAGATGCGGCTGTACGGGCTGATGCTGGCGGGTGACGAGTTGGTCAGCGTGCCGAAGCCGGTGACCAGCCATTCCACCGGGCGGCTGCTGACCATGACCTGGCTGGAAGGGAACGGCCTGCAGACGCGCCTGGATGGCGGCATGTCGCTGGGCGAGCGCAACCGGCTGGCCACGGCGATCTTCCACGCCTGGTACCTGCCGCTCTACCGCTATGGCGTGATTCACGGCGATCCCCATCTCGGCAACTACCAGGTCCGGGCGGATAACGGCCTCAACCTGCTGGATTACGGCACCATCCGCGTGTTCCCGCCCAAATTCGTGCGGGGCGTGATCGACCTCTACGAATCGATCCGGGACGAGGACATGGATCGTGCCCACCATGCCTATGAGCAATGGGGTTTCGATGGGCTGACGCGTGAGAAGATGGAGATCCTGAACCAGTGGGCGCGCTTCATCTACGAGCCCCTGCTGGACGACCGGGTGCGCCTTATCCAGGAGCATGGCAGCCCGGATTACGGTCGCCAGGTGGCGGAGCAGGTGCATGCCGGGCTGAAGCAGACCGGCGGTGTGCGTCCGCCACGCGAGTTCGTGCTGATGGATCGCTCGGCGGTGGGGCTTGGCAGCGTGTTCCTGCGCCTCAAGGCGGAGTTGAACTGGTCGCGCATGTTCAACGAGATGGTCGAGGGCTTCAACGCCGACGAACTGGCTACCCGGCAGGCCGCAGCCCTGGCTGAGGCGGGCGTGCCGCCTACCGTCTGACGCCTGGTTCAGCAACGAACCGCTCTTGCGTCTCCGCGGCGCGTCCAGCATCTTCAAGCCAACAGGCGGCTCCCGCCCTCAGTAAGGAATGACGGATGCGCCTAGCGGTGCTGAAGGAAACAGCCGCGGCGGAGACCCGCGTGGCTGCGACGGCGGAGACGGTCAAGAAGCTGATCGCGCTGGGGATGACCGTCGCGGTGCAGTCGGGCGCCGGAGCCCATGCGTCGATTTCGGACGCCGAGTTCGCCGCGGCCGGTGCGGAAATCTCGCCCGACGCAGCCGCAGTGCTGGGCGGGGCAGGGATCGTGTTCGCAGTGCAGGTACCCGAACCCGCCATACGTGCCCTTATGGTGCGTGGCACGTTGCTGGTCTGCGTGGTCAATGCCGGTGCGGACCCGGCCTTGGCGCCAGGGTTGGCTGAGGCGGGGATCGACGTGGCGGCGATGGAATTGCTGCCGCGCATCACCAGGGCGCAGTCGATGGACGTACTGTCCTCCCAGGCCAACCTGGCCGGCTATCGCGCCGTGATCGAAGGGGCTGGCGCGTTCGATCGCGGCTTCGCCATGATGATGACCGCTGCCGGCACCGTGCCGCCGGCCCGGGTGTTCGTGGTTGGCGCCGGCGTCGCCGGGTTGCAGGCGATCGCCACCGCGCGCCGGCTGGGCGCCATCGTGTCCGCGACGGACGTGCGGCCTGCCGCCAAGGAGGAGATCAAGTCGCTCGGCGCGGCCTTCGTCGGCGTGGAGGACGAGGAGACGGCCGGCCAGACCGGTGCCTATGCCCGCACGATGAGCGACGCTTTCCGCGCCAAGCAGGCCGAGTTGATGAAGTTTACGGTTGCCAAGAACGACCTGGTGATCTGCACCGCGCTGGTCGCCGGCGGCAAGGCGCCGGTGATCGTCACGGCGGAGATGGTCGCGGGCATGAAGCCCGGCAGCGTCGTGGTGGACCTGGCGGCCGACGCCGGGGGCAATTGCGGCGCCACCGTGCCCGGTGAGCTGGCGGTGACGGGCAACGGCGTCAAGGTGCTGGGCTGGCGCAACTGGCCGGGCCGCATCCCGGTGGCGGCCAGCAACCTGTATGCCCGCAACCTGCTGACCTTCCTGACCACCTTCTGGGACAAGGAGGCCCGCGCCCCCAAGCTGCCGGAGGACGATGCCATCGTGGTCGGCACCATGCTGACGCGGGGCGGCGCCGTGGTGCACGAGCGTTACAAGCCAACCCTCGCCGGAGCCGCCGCATGAATCCGACCGCCCTGGCCGACCAGGCCAACAGCATCTCGCAGCAGGCGGCGGAGTTGGCCGTCCATCTCCGTGCCATGGCGGACGGCGCCGGCACCGCGGTCGCGCCAATCGGTGCGGCGGTGGAGCCGTTCGTGTTCCTGTTCGCGGTATTCCTGATGGCCTGCTTCGTCGGCTATTACGTGGTGTGGAACGTCACGCCGGCGCTGCATTCCCCGCTGATGGGCGTGACCAACGCGATCTCCTCGGTGATTGTCGTCGGTGCCATGCTGGCCACCGGCTTGGGCGACAGCATCGTGGCGCAGGTCTTCGGCTTCCTCGCGGTGACGCTGGCCAGCGTGAACATCTTCGGCGGCTTCACCGTCACGCAACGCATGCTGGCGATGTTCAAGCCGCGCACCCCGGCCAAGAAGTAGGTCGTCCGCGATGTCCCCCAGCCTGACCGCGTTCGCCTACCTCATCGCCGGCGTCCTGTTCATCCTGGCCCTGCGCGGCCTCTCCAACCCGACCAGTTCGCGCCAGGGCAACCTGTTCGGCATGATCGGGATGACCATCGCGATCCTGGCCACGCTTGCCCGCGGCGGCATGTCCGGCAGCGGCTACACGCTGATCATCCTCGGCATCGTGATCGGCGGCGGCATCGGCGTGACCGTCTCCCGCCGCATCCAGATGACATCGCTGCCGCAATTGGTGGCGGCGTTCCACTCGCTGGTCGGCCTGGCCGCCGTGTTCGTGGCGGCGGCGGCGCTGAATGCCCCGGCGGCGTTCGGCATCGGGGTGCCCGGGCACATCCATGGGCAGAGCCTGGTGGAGATGTCGATCGGCCTGGCCATCGGCGCTGTGACCTTCACCGGCTCGCTGATCGCGTTCGCCAAACTACAGGCGCTGATGAAGGGCACGCCGATCACCTTCAAGTACCAGCATCCGTTGAACGCGGCCCTGGGCGTGCTGCTGGTCCTGCTGGTGATCCTTTTTTGCCTGACGGCGAGCCAGACCGTGTTCTGGCTGATCGCCCTGGTCGCGCTGGCGCTCGGCTTCCTGCTGATCATCCCGATCGGCGGCGCGGACATGCCGGTCGTCGTGTCGATGCTCAACAGCTATTCCGGGTGGGCGGCGTGCGGCATCGGCTTCACCATCCAGAATCTGGCGCTGATCATCACCGGAGCGCTGGTGGGCGCGTCGGGCGCGATCCTGTCCTACATCATGTGCAAGGGCATGAACCGCTCCATCTTCAACGTGCTGCTGGGCGGCTTCGGCACCGGAAGCGCGAGCGTGGTGGCGGGTGCCGCCGGGGGCGAGCAGCGTCCGGTCAAGTCCGGCAACGCCGACGACGCCGCCTTCATCATGAAGAATGCCTCCAAGGTGATCATCGTGCCCGGCTACGGCATGGCGGTGGCCCAGGCGCAGCATGCCCTGCGTGAGATGGCGGACCTGCTGAAGGCCGAGGGGGTCACGGTGAAATACGCCATCCATCCCGTCGCCGGCCGCATGCCCGGCCACATGAACGTGCTGCTGGCCGAGGCCAACGTGCCGTATGACGACGTGTTCGAGCTGGAGGAGATCAACAACGACTTCGCCACCGCCGACGTGGTCTACGTGATCGGCGCCAACGACGTGACCAATCCGGCGGCCAAGACCGACAAGAGTTCCGCCATCTACGGCATGCCGATCCTGGAGGTGGAGAAAGCTGCCACCGTGCTGTTCATCAAGCGTTCCATGGCGTCCGGCTATGCCGGGGTGGAGAACGAGCTGTTTTTCCGGCCGAACACGATGATGCTGTTCGCCGATGCCAAGAAGATGACCGAGGAGATCGTCCAGGCACTGGGGCATTAGCCGTGGCGATGACCTACCGCCCGCTCGGCCGGTCGGGCTTGAAGGTGTCCCCGCTTTGCCTCGGCACGATGATGTTCGGCGGCGCCACCGACGAGGCCGACGCCGTCCGCATCATCGACCACGCCCGTGACCATGGCGTGAACTTCGCCGACACGGCGGATGTCTACACGGATGGCCGCAGCGAAGGGATCACCGGCCGCGCCATCGCTGCGCAGCGGAACTGGTGGGTGCTGGCGACCAAGCTCGCGAACCCGACCGGAGCCGGCCCAAACGCGGCTGGCCTGTCGCGGCGCTATGCCTTCACCGCCGTCGATGCCAGCCTGAAGCGGCTCGGGGTCGACACGATCGACATCCTCTATCTGCACAAGGAGGACCATACGACGCCGCTGGTGGAAACCGTGCGCGCCATGGCCGACCTGGTCCGCAGCGGGCGCATCCGGTATTTCGGCGTGTCGAACCACCGGGCCTGGCGCGTGGCGGAGATCTGCCGGCTATGCGACGAAGCGGGGATCGACCGTCCGGTCGTCAGCCAGCCCTATTACAACGCGCTGAACCGGATGCCGGAGGTGGAGCACCTGCCAGCCTGTGACTCCTTCGGGCTGGGCGTGTTCCCCTATAGCCCGCTCGCCCGCGGCGTGCTGACGGGCAAGTACCATCCGGACGTGCCGCCGGACCAGGGCACCCGCGCTGGACGGCAGGACAAGCGCATCCTGGAGACGGAGTGGCGGCCGGAGAGCCTGCACATCGCCCAGACTCTGGCGCAGCACGCACGCAGCCGCGGCATCACGCCGGGCCAGTTCGCCTTTGCCTGGGTGCTGAACAACAGACTGGTTACGGGCGCGATCGGCGGCCCGCGCACGATGGAGCAGTGGGTGGATTACATGGGGGCGCTCGACTACCGCTTCACGGAGGATGACGAGGCGCTGGTGGACCGGCTGGTCACGCCAGGCCATGCCTCGACGCCCGGCTACAACGACCCTGCCTACCCGTTGGAAGGACGCGTTAGCCGCGTCGCGTGAACCGCCGGCACCGGCGGAGGCGGCGGATGCTGCCCGGTCGGCGCTGGCGGGAATGCAACACCGCTTGGCAACGGCACATCCTTTGGCCGGAACGGCGTCTGGAGCGGCGGCATGATGTCGGCGGTCCGCTCCAGGGCCGGGTGATCCGCCGCGAACAGCCTGCTTCCATACAGATGGATGCCAAGGAAGCCGGCGGCGACCAGGCTCGTGCCGCCGAAGATGGCGACGATCGAGAGCCACGGGGTCTTGTCCGGCTTGGCCTGGGGCGGACGAGGCGGTTCGACATAAGCAGGGATGCGCGACAGGTCAGGTTGCGAGGCGTCTGACGTTCGTGGGCGGCGGTAGTAGCTGCTGCTCGTCTCGTTCATCGACTCTCCCTGCCGTCATTTCGACACGCAACCTCTGCCGCCCGGTGAACTACCCGGGCGTCGACTTGGTCAGGTCGTCATACGCCTTGAGCCGACTGACCAGGGCCGGCATGTCCCGCAAGGCGATCATGTTGGGTCCATCGGAAGGGGCGCGGTCCGGGTCCTGATGGCACTCGATGAACACCGCGGCGACCCCCACCGCCAAGGCGGCGCGGGCCAGCACCGGGGCGAATTCGCGCTGCCCGCCGCTGCTGGTGCCTTGCCCGCCGGGCTGCTGGACGGAGTGGGTGGCGTCGAACACCACCGGGTAGCCGGTGCGCGCCATGATCGGCAGGGACCGCATGTCCGACACCAGCGTGTTGTAGCCGAACGACGCGCCACGCTCGGTCAGCAGGATGCGTTCGTTGCCTGTCGCAGCGAGCTTCGCGGCCACGTTCGTCATGTCCCACGGCGCCAGGAACTGGCCTTTCTTCACGTTGACCGCCGCGCCGGTCTCTCCGGCGGCGATCAGCAGGTCGGTCTGGCGGCAGAGGAAGGCGGGGATTTGCAGCACGTCCACGGCTTCCGCCGCCGGCCGGCATTGCGCGGCGTCGTGCACATCCGTCAGCACGGGGATGCCGAACCGGTCCCGCACGGCCGCCAGGATCGCCAGCCCCTGGCCCAAGCCGATGCCGCGGGCCGCGGCGGCGCTGGTGCGGTTGGCCTTGTCGAAGCTGCTCTTGTAGATCAGCGGCACGCCCAGGCCGCGAGCCATCGCGGCGAGCGCGTCGGCGGTCTCGAAGGCGTGGGCCTGGCTCTCGATCTGGCAGGGACCTGCGATCAGGGTGAAGGCCCGGGTGTTGCCGACGGTGAGGCCGCCGACGGTTACGTCCGGCATGATACGGTCACACCAGCCGCGCCTGCTTGACCGCCGCGGCGATGAAGCCGCGGAACAGCGGGTGCGGATCAAGCGGCTTGCTCTTCAACTCAGGGTGGTATTGGACGCCGACGAACCAGGGATGGTCCGGCAGTTCCACCGTCTCGGGCAGGATGCCATCGGGCGACATGCCGCTGAACCGCAGGCCTGCCGCTTCCAGCTGCTCGCGGTAATGGACGTTCACCTCGAAGCGGTGGCGATGGCGCTCGCTGATCTCTGCCTCGCCGCCATAGACCCTTCGCACCAACGTGCCCTCCGCCAGGATCGCCGGATAGGCGCCCAGCCGCATCGTGCCGCCCAGGTCGCCGCCTGCCTCCCTGCGCTCGCGCTCGTTGCCGCGGGCCCATTCGGTCAGCAACCCGACCACCGGCTCGTCGCACGGCCCGAACTCGGTCGAGGAGGCGTTGGGCAGGCCCGCCAGGTGCCGGGCCGCCTCGATCACCGCCATCTGCATGCCGAAACAGATGCCGAAGAAGGGAACGCCATGCTCCCGGGCGAACCGCACCGCCTCGATCTTGCCTTCCGTGCCGCGCTCCCCGAACCCGCCGGGCACCAGGATGCCATGGACACCCTCCAGCCGGGCGATGGTATGCGGCTGCTCGAAGACCTGGCTGTCCACCCAATCCAGATGGACGCGGACGCCGTTGGCGATCCCGCCATGGGTCAGCGCCTCGTTCAGCGATTTGTAGCTGTCCAGCAGGTTGGTGTACTTGCCGACGACGGCGATCCGCACATCGCCCTCGGGCGCGCGGACGACGTCGACGATGCGCTGCCAGCGCGCCAGGCCGGGATTGACGTCCCGGCCGGGCAGGTCGAAGTGGCGCAGCACCTCGCGGTCCAGCCCTTCGCGGTGATACGCGATCGGCACGGCGTAGATCGTGTCCGCGTCCAATGCCGCCACCACTGCCTCCACCCGGACGTTGCAGAACGAGGCGATCTTGCGTCGTTCCGCCTCCGGGATCGGCCGGTCGCACCGGCACAGCAGCATCTGCGGCTGGATGCCGACGTTCTGCAATTCCTTGACGGAATGCTGGGTCGGCTTGGTCTTCAGCTCGCCGGCGGAGGGAATGTACGGCACCAGCGTCAGGTGCACGAACATGGTCCGCTGCGGCCCCAGCTCGTTGCCGAGCTGCCGGATCGCCTCCAGGAACGGCAGGCTCTCGATGTCGCCGACCGTGCCGCCGATCTCGATCAGGGCGAAATCCAGCTCGGCGCCATCGTCGTCATGCAGGTCGCGGACTACCATTTCCTTGATGGCGTCGGTGATGTGCGGGATCACCTGGACCGTGGCGCCCAGGTAGTCACCCCGCCGCTCCTTGGCGATCACCTCCGAATAGATGCGCCCGGTGGTGGCATTGTCGCTGCGGCTGGCATGCACGCCGGTGAACCGCTCGTAATGGCCGAGGTCGAGGTCGGTCTCCGCCCCGTCCTCGGTGACGAACACCTCGCCATGCTGGTACGGGCTCATCGTGCCCGGATCGACGTTCAGGTAGGGGTCCAGCTTGCGCAGCCGGACGGAATACCCGCGCGCCTGCAGCAGCGTGCCGAGGGCGGCCGCCGCGACGCCTTTGCCCAGGGAGGACACCACGCCGCCGGTGATGAATACGAACCGCGTCATGGACGGCCCTCATATCCGGCAAACTGCCCGGCGTGAAGCCGCTCCGTGTCAGGGCTTGTCGGTATTCGGTGCCGGCGTGCCAGGTGCCGGCGTGGCCGCCGGGGCACTCGCCTCCGGCGCCGCGGAGGGCGGGGCCGCCGGGCTTGGTGCGGTCGCTGGCGGCGGCGCCGGTTCGGCGGCAGTCGGGTTGGCCGGGGCCGGGCTCACCGGTGCAGCGGGCGTGATGCGGGCGGTCGGGCTGTCCAGGATGGATCGGCCGCTGCCCACCGTTGTGCCGCGGTTCAGCAGCGCCAGGCCCATGGACAGGACGAAGAATGCCGTGCCCAGGATCGCCGTCGTGCGGGTCAGCAGATTGGCCGTGCCCCGGCCGGACATGAAGGAGCCCATGCCCTGCGACGTGCCCACCCCCAGCCCGCCGCCTTCGCTGCGCTGGATCAGCACCACGCCGATCAAGGCCAGCGTCACGAACAGGTGGATGATCAGCAGCACGGTGGTCATTGTCGATCCTTGGAGCGCGGCGGGGTTCTAGGGCGTTTGGCCCGGCGCTGGAAGCCCTGGGTCCGCGGACGTGCTGGCCGGCATCCCGGTTCCGCGATCCTGGTTCGAAGCGAGCCTGACCATGCCGGGTACGGGCGCGGCCAGGCTGACGTGCATCGCCCCTAAACCGGTGTTAGCCTTGGATCATGGGCAACACGGATACGATCCAGGTCCCGATCTTCACAACCGGCTCGCCAGAGTACGAGGCCGACTTCCATGCTTGGTCGGTCGAGCAGGCGAGCCGCCTTCGTCTGCTCCGCGTGCCCGGCCTCGACGTTGCGAATATCGCGGAGGAAATCGAATCATTGGCCCGGAGGGACAAGCGCGAGCTTCTTGGTCGATCTGCGGTGTTGCTCGCGCACCTGTTGAAATGGCGTTACCAGCCGGACCGTCGTGGAACAAGTTGGCGCTTGACGATCCTAGAGCAGCGCCAGGCCATCGACATAGTTCTCAACGACAGTCCCACCAGCCTTCGACCAACGCTGTCAGACGTGATGACGCAGGCTTATACCTTGGCTGTTCGGAATGCCGCGCTCGAGACTGAGCTCGCCCTGTCGGCCTTTCCGGCTGTCTGCGAGTGGACTCCGTCCCAGATCCTGTCGGACGCTTTCCTGCCTGACGCCTAGTCTCGCCGTGCCGCCGCGGCGATCGCCAGGAAATCGGCGGCCACCAGGCTCGCGCCGCCGACCAGCGCCCCGCCCACGTCCGGCAGGGCCAGCAACGCAGCGGCATTGAACGGTTTGACCGACCCGCCGTAGAGGATCCGCATCGCCCCACCCGTCGCCGGAAATTGCCGCAGCAGCTCGGCCCGGATGAAGCCGTGCATGGTCTCGACATCTTCCTCCGTGGCGCTCTTGCCGGACCCGATGGCCCAAATGGGCTCGTAGGCGACCACCCCGGCAAACTCCTGCGGCAGGCTGCCGGCCAACTGCCAGCCGACGACCTCCGTCTCGCGCCCGCTGCTGCGCTGTTCGTCCGTCTCGCCCACGCAGACGATCGGCGTCAGCCCTGCTGCGGCGGCGGCCACGGCCTTTTCCCGCACCGTCTCATCGATTTCGGCATGGTTCGCGCGACGCTCGGAATGGCCCAGGATGACCCAGCTTGCCCCGGCATCCCGCAACATGGTTGCGGAGACATCCCCGGTATGGGCGCCGTTCGGCTCCCAATGGCAGTCCTGGCCGCCCACCGCCACCGCAGAGCCGGCGAGCAGCGAGGCCACCGCCACGAGCTGCGTGGCCGGCGGACAGACCAGGAGGTCGCAGCCCGCCGCCCCGCCGCGGAGCGCGCCGGCGAGGGCCGCCGCCTCGGCCGTGGTGGTGTTCATCTTCCAGTTGCCGGCGATGAGCTGGGGCATGCGAGATCCTCCCGTGGCTGGCTCGTAGCGGGCGGCGCCGGGGCTGGCAATGCGAAGGCCCTCTCCCTATGGTGCGCCGCCGTTCGCCAACCCGGCTTTCGCCCCATCAGAGTGCGCCATGCTCTCCTCGCTCCGCCGCTTCGCCGCTACCTGGCCCGCTAAGGTGTTCTTCGTCCTGCTGGTCGCGTCCTTCGGCCTGTGGGGGGTCGCCGACGTGGTGCGCAACTTCTTCGGTGGCGCCGACCCGAACAGCATCGCCACGGTGGGCACGCAGCGGATCGACCCGACGGAGCTGCAGCGGGCCGCCCGGCGCACGCTGGCGCAGTACATGCGGCAGCAGAACGTCACCACCCCACCGACGCCGGAGATGCGCCGCTTCTCCGCGGAGGAGGCATTGCAGCAACTGGTGGTCCAGGCCTCCCTGGCCAACGAGGCCGCCCGGCTGCACCTCTTCGTGCCGGACGACGCGTTGCGGCAGGTCATCTTCCAGGACCCGGCGTTCCAGGGGCTCGGCGGCCAGTTCGACCACGCCGTCTTCACCAACATCATGCGCAGCGTCGGGGAGACCGAGGCGCATTACCTGGCGCTGACCCGTACCAAGCTCGGCAACGTGCAGGTGGTCGACCCGGTGCGTGCCGGCGGCTACTCACCGGACGTCGCGAACCGGCTGGTGTTCGGCTACGAGGCGGAGACCCGCACCGCCGACCTGGTCTCGCTGCCCTTTGCCGGCGCTGCGGAACCGGCAGCCCCCACGGCCGAGCAGATCGAGCGGCAGTACGACGACAACCGCAACGATTACCGCACGCCGGAATATCGCCGCATCCGGGTGCTGATCCTGAGCCCCGAGAGCGTTTCGCGCGATATCGAGGTAAGCGATGCCGAGGCACGGGCGTATTTCGAGTCGCACCAATCCAGCTTCGTCAAGACCGAGACTCGCTCCGTCCAGGTCATCGTCGCGCCCACCGAGGCAGCCGGACGGGCGCTCGCCACGGAATGGATCGCCGGCGCCGATTGGACGGTGATGCAGACCAAGGCCGCCGCGGCCGGCGCCTCCGCCGTCCAGCTGGACGACCAGGCCAAGGACGCGTTCCCGTCCCCCGCGCTGACGGTGCCCGTGTTTGCCGCCGCGGCGGATAGCGTCACCGGCCCGGTGCAGGCGGAGGGCGGCTGGCCGGTGTTCCGCATCACCAAGATTGACGCAGGCGGCGAGCAATCCTTCGAATCGGTGGCCGCCGCAGTGAAGGCGAAGGTGGCGTTGGACAAGGCCGGGGAGGAAATCGACGACCGGACCAACCAGTTGCAGGATCTGCTGGCCGCCGGGACGGATTGGGACAAGCTGCCCTCCGGCCTCGGCGTGACGGCGCTGGCCGGCACGTTGGATGCCCAGGGCAGCACGCCGGAGGGTACGCCCGCCCCGCTGCCGGACGACCCGGCGCTGCGGCAGGCCATCCTCGCCCGCGCCTTCGCGCTCAGCCCGAACGAGGCGCCGACGCTGGAGAACGGGCCGGCCAACAGCTCCTACGCGGTCATGGTCGAAAGCGTCCGGCCGCCGGAGCTGCCGCCGCTGGACAAGGTCCAGGCCCGGGTCAAGGACGATTGGCTGCGGGACGCCCGGCGTCACGAGCAGGAGGTCGTCGCCACCCGATTGATCACGGCCGTGAGTGGCGGCGCCACGCTGGCGGACGCGGCGGCGGCCGCCAAGGTCGTCGTGACCCACAGCCCGCCGATCCGCCGGCCGCCGTTCCAGCCGGGCCAGCGGCCGGACCCGCTCTTCACCACCGAGATCGGGCACGCGACGCTGGCGGAGAACGCGACCGGCTTCATCGTGGCCGTGCCGACCGCGATCAACCAGCCGGACCCGGCAAAGGACCCTGCCGGGCTGGACCGGGTCCGCAAGGCTGGCGCGACGTCGACGGGCAACGACCTCGAGGCGACGTTCCTTGCCGCCCTGCGCGACCGGGACCGGGTGTCGATCAACCGGCCGATGTTCGACAGCCTGACGCAGTGACGCCGGAGTTCTCGGCCGCCTACGCAGCCGGGCAGGGGAGCCTGGTCGCCGTCACCGACGTGGCGGATCTGCAGACGCCGGTCGCGGCCTTCCTGAAGCTGGCGCACGGCCAGCCGAACAGCTTCCTGCTGGAGAGCGTGGAGGGGGGTGCGTCCCGCGGCCGCTACTCCATCATCGGCATGGCGCCCGACGTGCTGTGGCGCTGCGTCGGCGGGCGGGCGGAGGTGAACCGCGACGTCCTGGCCGCCCCGCACGGCTTCGTGGCGGATGACCGGCCGGCGCTGGACAGCCTGCGCGCCCTGATCGCGGAGTGCCGCATGGCGCTGCCGCCCGGCGTGCCGCCGATGTGCGGCGGGCTATTCGGCTTCCTCGGCTACGACATGGTGCGGCTGATGGAGCGGCTGCCGGCCAAGAACGTCGACGTGCTGGACCTGCCGGACGCCCTGATGATGCGGCCGACGCTGTTCGCCGTATTCGACACGGTGCGCGACGAGCTGACCCTGGCCGTGCCGGTTCGCCCCGCGTCGCACGTCCCGGCCGAGCAGGCCTGGGCGGACGCCCAGGCGCGGATCGCCGACGCGCAATCGGCGCTGGCCCGGCCTTTGCCCCGTGCCGCGCCGCCGGTCTCGCTTCCTGCGCCGCAGCCGGTGGCGAACATGGACCGCGCCGCGTTCGAGGCGATGGTGGTCCGGATGCAGGAGTACATCGTCGCCGGGGACATCTTCCAGGCGGTGCCGTCGCAGCGTTTCTCCGCGCCCTTCGCCTTGCCGCCTTTCGCCTTGTATCGGGCGCTGCGCCGGATCAACCCGGCGCCGTTCCTGTTCTTCCTCGATTTCGGCCGCTTCGCCGTGGTGGGCAGCAGCCCGGAAATCCTGGTGCGCCTGCGCGACGGCACCGTGACCATCCGCCCGCTCGCCGGCACGCGCCGCCGGGGCGCGACCCCGGCCGAGGATGCGGCGTTGGAGGCGGATTTGCTCGCCGACCCGAAGGAACGGGCCGAGCACCTGATGCTGCTGGACTTGGGCCGCAACGACGTGGGACGCGTGTCGGCCACTGGCTCGGTGGCGGTGACGCAGAGCTTCATGATCGAGCGGTTCAGCCACGTCATGCACATCTCCTCCAACGTGGAGGGCAGGCTGGCGGACGGGCTGGATGCCGTGGACGCGCTCGTCGCCGGATTTCCGGCCGGCACGCTGACCGGCGCGCCGAAGATCCGCGCCATGGAGATCATCGAGGAGTTGGAGCCGGTCCGCCGCGGCCTGTATGGCGGCTGCATCGGCTATTTCGCGGTGGACGGCACGATGGACACCTGCATCGTCCTGCGCACCGCGGTCGTGAAGGACGGCACGATGCACGTCCAGGCCGGCGGCGGCGTGGTGGCGGACAGCACGCCCGAGGCGGAGTACGAGGAATCCCGCCAGAAGGCCCGGGCCCTGTTCCGCGCTGCGGAAGAGGCGGTGCGGTTCGCGGCGGAGCCGCGCTAGCCCGGCAGTGCCTGCGCCGGGCCGCTGCCGATCCACGCGGGTTCGTGCGGCGCGCGACCGCCAACCCGGGCAATGCCGCGTTGCTGGACCGTCCTGCGGATCAGAACTCGCTCCAGTTGGCTTCGTCCGCCAGGGGTTTGCGCACGGTGTTACCCTCGACCCGCAGGGCGCGAACCGGCGCGGACGCGCGGCTCGCCTTGCTTTCCTCGCCCTCCCGCATCCTGACAGGATCCGACGATGTCTCGGCGCCGGTATTGAAGCGTGCGGTGGGCCGCTCGAGTTCGGCCGTGTCCTGCGCAAGGCTGTGGCTGGCTGCGGTCGATTGCTCGACCATCGCGGCGTCTGCTGTGTCACCTGGTCCATCTGGGACGTCATGGCGGACAGTTCCGCGGACAACGCCGGGAAGGCCGGCGCGCAATCCTTCAGGTAAAGGGCTTGCGCCGCGGCCACCGCGGCCGGATCCGTCGCACTGAGTCCTGCCTTGATCGAGGCGGTGCAGGTGGAATCGACCTGGCGCGACACGCGCTGCTTGATGTCGTTCGTGGTATTGGCCAGGGAAGGCTTCGCCAGTGCCGCGAGGTTCATGTTCTTGATGAAATCGGCGCGGGCCTGATTGAGGTCTGCTTCGGCAGACGCATTGCCCGCCTCGGTGGTGGAAAGCTCCAGATCGCCGATGGCCGCTCGAGGTCAACCAATCTTCACTCACCAACGTCTGACACCGTGAGATCGGTCTGTCTCCTCACCGTGCCGGTCAGGTCCACAGGTCGGGCGTTCAGGTCCTGGATCCGCGGTTGCGCGGTGCCGGACGTTGCGGCATTGTGACTCGCCCGAACCATCCGTGCGGGAGAGAGCGGATACGTCCGCCGCCGAAGGCGCAACCGGCCCCCGGAAACGCTCAGGCACAAAGGACCGCACGGCGCCAGGGTCTCTGGAAAGCCGGCCCAGCGCTCAGGGCCGCACCGACGGAGTAAGGGTGTGCACGCCGCGCCCGAATCTCTCAGGTACCGTGACAGAGGGGGGTCGTTCCTGCCGGCACTATCGCCAGCGGGCGGCCTTGCTGTGCGGAGCCCCACGCTTGTCAGAACTCATCCCCAGCGACTTCCAGGATCCGGATGCCGACCGCATCCGCACCACCCCGCTGGACGCGCTGCACCGCCGCCTGGGTGGCCGCATGGTGCCGTTCGCCGGCTACGACCTGCCGGTGCAATACCCGTCCGGCGTCATGGCGGAACACACGCAGTGCCGCGGGCGCGCGGCGCTGTTCGACGTGTCGCATATGGGCCAGATCAGCCTGCACGGGGCAGAGGCCGCCGCGGCGCTCGAGACGCTGGTGCCGGGCGACATGCTGGGCATCAAGCCCGGCCGGCAGCGCTACACCTTGTTCCTGGACGAGGCTGGCGGCATCCTGGACGACCTCATGGTCGCCAACCACGGGGACCGGCTGCTGCTGATCGTCAACGCCAGCCGCAAGCAGGCCGACACCCGGCATCTTGCCACCCGCATCCCGCAGGTCACGGCGGAGCGGCATGACGACCGGGCGCTGCTGGCCTTGCAAGGGCCGGCAGCGGCCGCGGTCATGGCGCGGCTCTCGCCCGAGGCGGCTTCGCTCGGCTTCATGCAGGTGGCCTGCCTCTCCATTGCCGGCATTGCGGTCTGGATCAGCCGCTCCGGCTACACCGGGGAGGACGGCTTCGAGATCTCCGTGCCCGGCGCCGATGCCGAGGGGTTTGCCGAACGCCTGCTGGCCGAGCCGGAGGTCGCACCCGCCGGGCTGGGCGCGCGCGACAGCCTGCGGCTGGAGGCGGGGCTGTGCCTGTATGGCAACGACATCGACGAGCTCACCACGCCGGTCGAAGCGAACCTGAACTGGACCATCGCCAAGCGACGGCGCGAGGCGAAGGACTTCCCCGGCGCCGTGCCGATCTGCGACCAACTGGCGCACGGCCCCACCCGGCTGCGCGTCGGCCTGCGCCCGGATGGGCGTGCGCCTGCCCGGGCCGACACGGTCATCGCGTCGGCCGATGGCACCAGCGCCGGCACCGTCACCTCCGGCGGCTTCGGCCCGACCGCGGGCGGCCCGGTCGCCATGGGCTATGTCCGCCGCGACCTGGCCGCCGAGGGGCAGGCGCTGAACCTGCTGGTGCGCGGCAAGGCGCTGCCGGCCCGCGTCACCGCGCTGCCGTTCGTCCCGCACCACTACGCACGCTGAAGGAGCCCATCGCATGATCCGTTACACCAAGGACCACGAGTGGGTCCGCCTGGACGGTGCCGTCGCCACGGTCGGCATCACCCCCCATGCCCAGGACGCGCTGGGCGACCTGGTCTTCGTCGAATTGCCTGAGCCGGGCCGGGAGGTCACCGAAGCCGAGGCGGTCGCAGTCGTGGAGTCGGTCAAGGCCGCCAGCGACGTGTACGCCCCCCTGGCCGGCCGCGTGAGCGAGGTCAACGCCGCGGTGATCGACGACCCGGCGCTGGTCAACCGCGACCCTGCCGGCGAGGGATGGTTCTTCAAGCTGCAACTGGCCGATCCCGCCGCGTTCGACGCGCTGCTGGACCAGGCCGGGTACGACGCCCTGCTGGCGGAGGCGGCATGATGGACGTGCTGGCAGAACTGGCAGCGCTGGAAGACAGCTTCGTCGCCCGCCACGTCGCGCCCGCCGAGGCCGACATCGCCACCATGCTGCGCCGCGTCGGCGCCGAAAGCCTGGAGGCGTTGGCCGCGCAGACCGTGCCCGGCGACATCCGCACGCCGCCGATGCGGGGGCTGCCCGATGCGATCGGCGAGATCGCCGTGATCGAGGAACTCCGCGACCTGGCCGGGCAGAACCAGCGCCTGCGTTCGCTGATCGGGCAAGGCTATTACGGCACCTTCGTGCCGCCCGTGATCGGACGCAACGTGCTGGAGAACCCCGGCTGGTATACCGCCTACACGCCCTACCAGGCGGAGATCGCGCAGGGCCGGCTGGAGGCGCTGCTGAACTTCCAGACCATGGTCTGCGACCTGACGGGGATGCCGATCGCCAATGCGTCCCTGCTGGACGAGGCGACGGCCGCGGCGGAGGCCGTGGCGATGGCCCACGCATCCGCCCGCACGAAGACGGGCAGCGTGGCCGTGTGCGCCGACCTGCACCCGCAGACCGCCGCCGTGCTGGCGACGCGGGCGCAGCCGCTCGGCTGGACGCTGGCCAGCTTCGCGCCCGGGGACACCGCGGCGATCGGGGCGGCGCAACCCTTCGCCGTCGTGCTGCAATACCCCGGCACGTCCGGCGCGCTGCGCGACCTGCACGCCGAGATCGCGGCGGCGCACGAGGCGGGGGCGCTGGCGATCGTCTGCGCCGATCTGCTGAGCCTGGTGCTGCTGGCCTCGCCCGGGCAGATGGGCGCGGACGTCGTGGTCGGCTCGTCGCAGCGCTTCGGCGTGCCGGTGGGATTCGGCGGCCCGCACGCCGCGTTCTTCGCGACGCAGGACAAGTTCAAGCGGGTGATGCCCGGCCGCCTGGTGGGCGTGTCGCAGGACGCCGCCGGGCAGCCGGCCATGCGGCTGGCGCTGCAAACCCGCGAGCAGCATATCCGCCGCGAAAAGGCCACCAGCAACATCTGCACCGCGCAGGTGCTGCTGGCGGTCATGGCCGGGATGTATGCCGTCTGGCACGGCCCGGAGGGATTGGTGCGGATCGCGCGCCGGGTGAACCTGCAGGCGAGGGCCCTGGCCGACGCGGCGGTGCGTGCGGGAATGACGCTGCGCCACGACAGCTTCTTCGACACCATCGCGCTGCAAACGGCGGACGCCGACGGGCTGATGGCCCGCGCTTTGGCGGCAGGGTTCAACCTGCGGCGGCTGGACGCGACGGGCGTGGCGATCGCGCTGGACGAGACGGTCACGGCGGCGGAACTCACCACCCTCGCCGACGTGCTCGGGGCGGCGGTGGAGACCGCACCCGCGTCGATCCCTGCCGCCTCGCTTCGTACCGGCCCGGTGCTGCCGCAGGCGGTGTTCGGCGCGCACCGGTCCGAGCACGAGATGCTGCGCTACCTCAAGCGGCTGGAGGACAAGGACGTGGCGCTCAACCGCTCCATGATCCCGCTCGGCTCCTGCACGATGAAGCTGAACGCCACGGCCGAGATGGTGCCCGTCACCATGCCGGGCTTTGCCGACATCCACCCGTTTGCGCCGGCGGAGCAGACGGCCGGCTACAACACGATGGTGCAGCGCCTGGCCGGGTGGCTGGCCGCTGCGACCGGGTTCGCCGCGGTGTCGTTGCAGCCGAATGCCGGCTCGCAGGGGGAGTATGCCGGGCTGCTGGCGATCCGCGCCTACCATGCGTCACGCGGGCAGGGCACGCGCGACGTGTGCCTCATCCCGTCTTCCGCCCACGGCACCAACCCGGCGAGCGCCGTCATGGCCGGGCTGCGGGTTGTGGTAGTCGGCTGCGACCGGGACGGCAACGTCGACCTGGTGGATCTGCGGGCCAAGGCGGCCCAGCATGCGGACCGGCTGGCGGCCTTGATGGTGACCTACCCGTCCACCCACGGCGTGTTCGAGGGCGAGATCCGGGCAATCTGCGCCACAGTCCACGAGCATGGCGGCCAGGTCTACATGGACGGCGCCAACATGAACGCGCAACTGGGCCTCACCAGCCCAGCGGCGATCGGGGCCGACGTGTGCCATCTGAACCTGCACAAGACGTTCTGCATCCCGCATGGCGGCGGCGGCCCCGGCGTGGGGCCGATCGGTGTGGCGGCGCACCTGGCGCCGCATCTGCCGAACCATCCGCAGCGCGCGGATGCCGGGCCGGCGGGCGGCTATGGCCCGGTCAGCGCCGCGCCATTCGGGTCGGCGCTGATCCTGCCGATCTCCTACGCCTACATCCGCATGATGGGGGCGGCAGGGCTGAAGCGGGCGTCCGAGGTCGCGATCCTGAACGCCAACTACATCGCGGCCCGGCTGCGGGAGGCGTATCCGGTGCTGTATGCCGGGCAGGGTGGCCGGGTGGCGCATGAATGCATCGTCGATTGCCGCGGCTTCCAGGCGGAGGCCGGCGTGATGGTGGAGGACATTGCCAAGCGGCTGCAGGATTATGGCTTCCACGCGCCGACCATGTCGTGGCCGGTGGCGGGCACGCTGATGATCGAGCCAACGGAAAGCGAGCCGCTGGCGGAGATCGACCGCTTCTGCGACGCCTTGCTGGCCATCCGCGACGAGGTCGCCGGGATCGGGCAGGGGCGGATGGATCGCGCGGACAACATGCTGAAGAACGCGCCGCACACCGCAGCCGAGGTGATGGGCGAAACCTGGCAGCATGCCTACACGCGCGCGCAGGCGGCATTTCCGCTGCCGTGGGTCCGGGCGCAGAAATACTGGCCTCCGGTCAAGCGGGTGGACAACGTCTACGGCGACCGGAACCTGGTGTGCACCTGCGCGCCGCTGGACGCCTACGCAGTGGCGGCGGAGTAGGCGGAAAGCCCATGCAAGCCCTCCCCGCCCGGGAGAGGGCTTGGCAAGGGCCTGCTACTTCACCGAGACGAAGCGCAGTTGGAAGCCGTCATCGGCTTGTTCGACCAGGTCGACGGTCTTGCGGGCGGCCCATACCACGATCTGCTGGTGCAGCGGCATGAAAGCCGCGTCGTCCTTCAGGATCTGGCTTGCTGCCAGGATTTCCGCATCCCGCTTGGCATGGTCCGTCTCGACCGCGATCTGGTCCAGCAACGCGTCGAATTTCGGATTCGAGTAGCCGCCATCGTTGAAGATGCCGCGCGTGCCGCTTCGCGTCCCGGCTTGGTTGTAGAGGGTGTTCAAGGCGTCGTAGGTGTTCGGCGTCCAGCCCAGCATGTAGAAGCTGGTGTGGTAGTCCGGATTGCTGATCTCGGCGAAATACTTCAGCCGGGTCTGTGCGTTCAGCGTCACCTTGACGCCGATGCGGGCCAGCATGGCGGTCACTGCCTGGCAGATCGCCTCGTCGTTGATGTAGCGGTCGTTCGGGCAGTCCAGAGTGACGCCGAAGCCGTTGGGGTAGCCTGCCTCGGCCAGGAGTTTCTTGCCGTCTGCCGGGTCATAGGGGTAGCGCACGTCCGAAGCCTCGGTCCATCCGTTCACGCCGGGGCCATACATCAGCCCGGTCGGGTGGGACTCGCCGCGCATCACGCGTTGCTGGATCGCCTTGATGTCGATGGCTTCGTTGAAGGCCTTGCGCACCCGCACGTCCTTGAAGGGGTTCTTGCCCCTCACGTCGGATTTCAGCAATTCGGCACGGTCCTGGTCAAAGCCCAGGAACACGGTGCGCAACTCGGGCGTCTCCAGCACCTTCAGGTCCGCGTTGTTCTGCAGGCGCGGCACGTCCTGTGGCGGAACCGTGTACATCATGTCGATATCGCCGGAGAGCAGGGCCGCGACGCGGGTGGCCGCGTTGCCGATGACGTCGAACTCGACCTTGTCGAGGTTGCCCGGCATCTTGTCCCACCAGCCGGTGAAGGCATGCATGGTGGTGCGTCGGTCCGGCTCACGGCCGTCGAGCACGAACGGGCCGGTGCCGTTCTCATGCCGGGTGGCGAAGTTTTCGTCCTTCTTGGTGAGGTCCATCGCCTGTTCGGCGTGGTTCGCCTCACACCATGCCTTCGACATGATGGCCCAGCTGGTGATCTCCTCCAGGAAGATCGGGTCCGGCACCTTGGTCAGGAAATCGACGGTGTAGTCGTCGATCTTCTTCACGCTGGTCACGGCCTGCATGTAGGCGTTGAGCTGGCTGCCCGGTGCGATCACGCGCTGGTAGCTGAACACCACGTCGTCGGCGGTGAACGGCGTGCCGTCATGGAACTTCACGCCGTGGCGCAAGTGGAAGCGCCAGGTGGTGGGATCGGGCTGCTCCCAGCTTTCTGCCAGTGCCGCCTCGACCTTCAGGTCTTTGTCGCGCCGGACCAGCGGATCGTAGAAGTTCTGCGTGAAGGTCAGCAGGAACGTCTCGCTGCGCGTGTAGGGATCCATGGAATTGGCGTCGCCGTCATTCGCCCAGCGGAACGTCGCCGCCGAGGCCGGCCCGATGGACAGGCCGATCGCGGCGGCGAGGCAGGCAGCCGCCAGGCGGGAGGGCAAGGCCATTGCGAGTGTCTCCGTGTTTGTCAGGAAGCCTATGCGGTGCCGCAAGGACGGGAAAGCAATTCCCTGCCGAACTGCACCTAAAATCCTCTCCCTGCGGCAGAGGTCAGGGTCAAGGGCCTGCGCACTCAGGAAGACGACCGTTTGACCTCTACTGCCCTGGCCACGAATCAGGCCGCCCGGCGCACCAGTGCGGCGGGTAGGCCGGCGATTGCGCGATCGATGATGTGGCCGTCCGCCTCAGCCGACAGGGTCGTTGCAATGACCTCCTGCGCGGCGCGTGCCGCGATATCGGCGGCGGCGACGCGGATCTCCGTCACCGCAGCCTTTTCGGCGGCGGCGATACGCTCCATCGCCATCTGCTCCCGGCGCTTGCCGGCGGCTTCGGCGTCGACGCGGGCCTGGTCCCCGACACGAGCGGCTTCGGCATGGGCAGACTGGATCAGGGCGCGCGCTTCGGCCAAGGCCGATTCCCGCCGGGTTCGGGCATCCGCCAGCATCCGTTCGGCCTCCTTGCGCAGCCGGCTGGCCTCCTCCAACTCAGTACGGATACCCGCCGAATGCTTGTCCAGCATGGCAGCCAGAGCGGTCCAAAGCTTGGAGCCGAACAGCACGAAGAAGATGACGAAGGCGACGGCCACCCAGGATCGCGGCTCGGAGAAAAATTCGTGCATCGCAAAGTCCTCAGTGTGCCGCGGCCGGCAGCAGCCCACCTACGGCACGGTCTACCTGCCCGCTGTCGGGCGCCTGCCCGGTCAGGCGCGTGACGACCGCCGTCGCGGTGTCGCCCGCCACCTGGCGCAGTGCTCCCATGGCCGTATTGCGTGCCGCCGCGATGCGGCCCTCGGCTTCGCTCAACTGCGCGTCGAGCGTCTCGTTCATGGCGGCAGCGCGGGTGGCGGCCTCCGCCTTGGCCTGCTGCGTCGCCGAGGCGATCGCCGCCTGGCTCTCGGACCGGGCACGCCGCGTCGCCTCGGTCAACTCGGCAACCGCGGCATCTGCCTCCGTCTTGGCAGCCCGGGCCGTGTCCAGGTCGCCACCGATCCGGGTCCGCCGGTCCTCGACCACGCTGGCCACCTTCGGCAACGCCCAGCGCGACAGCAGCATGTAGAGCAGGGTGAAGATGATCGCACCCCACACCACCTGGCTGATCGTGAGCTGGCTTTTGAAGTTGAGCTGCGGCATGCCCTCCTTCTCCGGCCCGGCGGCCATCAAAACGAGGGCGATGCCGGCCAGATGGAGGCGGCGCATCGCGGAGACCTACCGGATCAGGTGAACAGGATCAGGAAGGAGATCAGCAGGGCGAACAGCGCAACCGCTTCCGTAAGCGCGAAGCCGAGAATGCCCAGGCCGAACACCTGGTCGCGGGCGGACGGGTTGCGCGCCACGCTGGTCACCAGCGCGGAGAAGATGTTGCCGATGCCGATGCCCACGCCGGCGAGCGCGATCACGGCAATACCGGCCCCAAGGGCCTTAGCGGCGGCGACGTCCATGGTGTCGAGTCCTTCTATGTGTTGAGGTAAGTGGTTTGCCGGACGGCTAGTGCAGATGCACGGCGTCATGCAGGTAGATGCAGGTCAGGATGGCGAACACGTAGGCCTGCAGGAAAGCCACCAGCAATTCGAATCCGACCAGCAGGACGTTGATCGCCAGCGGCCCGACGGCACCGATCGTGCCCAGGACGCCTGCCGCCGACAACATCAGGATAAAGGTGGCGAACACCTCGAACATGACGTGGCCGGCAACCATGTTGGCGAACAGACGGATCGACAGGCTGACCGGGCGGGAGAGGTAGGAGATGATCTCCACCGGGATGATCAGCGGCGCCAGCAGCTTCGGCGCTCCCGGCGGAAAGAAGTACTCGGTGAAGAAGTGGTGCCCGTTCTCGCGGATGGCGATCACCGTCACGAACACGATCACCATGATCGCCAGCGCTGCCGTCACCGCGATGTGGCTGGTATATGTGAAGGCGAAGGGCAGCAGGCCGAGCAGGTTGCCCATCAGCACGAAGAAGAACAGCGTGAAGATGAACGGAAAGAACCGCCGGCCCTCTTCGCCGATCTGGTCCAGGCACATCTTCTCGATGAAGCCGTAGCTGATCTCCGCCAGCGATTGCAGGCGGTTCGGCACCACGGCGCGACTGCGCATGCCGTAGACCAGTATGAACAGCACGATGACGGCGCCCGCGACCATCCAGGCGTTCGACTGGGTGAAGTTCACCGACTTGCCGATCAGGCCCCAGCCGTGATGCAGCCGGAACTGCCCGAGGGCGTCGATCGATGGTGCCGAAGCCTCAGCCACTACCCGGTCCCTTCTTCGGCGCCATCAGGCGCCACACGTTTGCCACTCCAGCCGCGCCGCCGAGCAGGACACCGATCACCAGGAACAGCGGTGAGGTATGCAGCCAGCGATCCAGCGCCCATCCGATCCCGACGCCCACGACCAGGGCGGAGAGCAGCTCCACTCCCACCCGCGTGCCGACGCCCCAGGCCGAAGCACCCACCGAGCGGGAGGGTGCCTCGGCTGGCGCCCGCCGACCCCGTGCGGCATTCAGCCGGCGCTCGAAATCGTCATCCATGCCGCTCTCCGCGCCCGCTGATGCGAGCCGCCAGAAGGCGTGGGCTTGCTAACCGCGGGGTAAGGGGGTGTCAAGAACGGGCGAGGCGCGAAATCCGCCTGATTGGCGCTGCCAAAGCCGGGCATACACGCCCCCAGCCGCCAGCAGGGCCGGATGGGTGCCTTGTTCCACGATGCGGCCCTGGTCCAGCACCACCACGCGGTCCATCCTCGACAGGGTGGACAGGCGGTGCGCGATGGCGATCACGGTGCGCCCCTCCATCAGCCCGTCCAACTGCTCCTGGATGGCACTTTCCACCTCGGAGTCCAGTGCGCTCGTCGCCTCGTCCAGCACCAGGATCGGCGCGTCCTTCAGGATGACCCGCGCGATGGCGATGCGCTGGCGCTGGCCGCCCGACAGCTTCACGCCGCGCTCGCCGACATGCGCCTCGTAGCCGCGGCGATCGTTCCAGTCCTGCAGCGTCGCGATGAAGCCGTCCGCATGGGCGCGGCGTGCCGCGTCCTCCACCTCCACGTCGGGTGCATCCGGCCGGCCATAGCGTATATTGTCCCGGATGGACCGGTGCAGCAGGGAGGTATCCTGCGTCACCATGCCGATCTGCCCGCGCAGGCTTTCCTGGGTGACACGGGCGATATCCTGCCCGTCGATCGTGATGCGGCCAAATTCGGTGGAGTAGAAGCCCAGCAGCAGGTTCACCAGGGTCGACTTGCCGGCGCCCGACTGGCCCACGAGCCCGATCCGCTCCCCAGGCCTGATATCCAGATCCACGCCGTGCAGCACGCCACGGTCGGTGCCGTAGCCGAATCCCAGCCGCTCGAACCGGATCGCGCCTTTGGAGACGATCAGCGGGCGGGCGCCGGGCGCGTCCGGCTGCTGCTGCGGCACGGCGATGGAGCGCATCGCGTCCTGCACCACGCCGACGTTCTCGAAGATCGACGTCACGTTGTCGGATACCCAGCCGGAGATGTTGGAAAGCTGCCAGGCCAGCGGCAGCGCCATCGCCACCGTGCCGACGCTGACCGTGCCGCGCATCCACAGCCAAACCGACAGGGCGCCGGTTCCCACCACCATGCAGGCATTCAGGCTGTGCAGCGCCAGGATGAAGCTGGTGATCAGCCGCAATTGGCTGCGATAGGCGACCGTATGTTCGTCCATGGAGCTTTGGACGTGCGCGTCCTCGTCCCGCGCGCGGGCGAACAGCTTGACGGTCAGGATGTTGGTGTAGCTGTCGACCACCCGCCCGGTCAGCCCGGAGCGCACCTCCGAAACCCGGCGGGACCGGTTGCGCGCCCGCGGCACGAAATGGCGCAGCAGCACGACGTAGCAGACGAACCAGGCCGCGATCGGGATGGCGAGCAGCGGGTCCGCGCGGCCCAGCAGCAGCATGGCGCTGCCGCCATAGACGATGATGTACCAGACGGCGTTGGTGGTACCGACAACGCTCTCGCGCAAGGCGGGGCCGACCTGCATCACCCGGTTGGCGATCCGCCCGGCGAAATCGTTCTGGAAGAACGTCCAGCTTTGGCGGACCACGTGCCAGTGGCTTTGCCAGCGTACCCGGTTGGTCATGCCGGGGATGATGGCCTGGTTGGTCACCAGGTTGCGCAGCAGCATCGCGACCGGCCGCCCGATCAGCATGACGGCGGCCATCCCCAGGAGCTGCCAATGGGCCTGCGCCCACAGCTCGACCGCATCGTAGCGGCTGACCAGCGACACGACGCGGCCGATGAAGACGGGAATCACGCTGTCCACCAGCGCGGTCAGCATGCCGACCCCGAACAATGCCAGCACCAGCGCACGCGACTGGCGGATGAAATGCCAGTAGAACGCCACCAGCCCGTCGGGCGGCTCGCCCGGCGGAGGCGGGGCGGTCGGTTTGATAATCCGTTCGAACCAGGTCAGCATCCGTCCCGCTGCCATCGCGCCTGCCAGCGGGTCAAGGCACCGTCGCGTGAGCGCGGTCGGCGTGACAAGCCCGGCTGCGCCCGGATAGACCGATCGGCGCAACGGAGTCGCACGCATGAGCCCGGTCGATCAAGCGCTTCAGACTGTCATCGGCTGGTTCCGCGTGGTCCTGGGGGTGTTCCTGGCGGTGTTCGGAGTCATCGAGGCCTTCCTGCGCACCCTGCTCGTGCAGCTCGGCGTGCCGGGCCGGCTGCAAGGCACGATCATCCTCGTCGTCGCGGTGCTGTTCATCGTCATCGTGCTTCGGCTGTTCGGCGGGTTCTTCCGCATCCTGCTGGTCGTGTTCCTGATCCTGCTGATATTGCACATCCTGGCGCCGCCGCTGGGCCTCTGACGCGATGGCCTGAAGCGGTTCGGCAGGCGAATGAACTTGCGATCCCCGGCTGCGTAACGGATACACCTGACCCGGTGACCGCCGGGTCCGCCATCGTCTTCTCCGGCGTGGCGTATCGCGCCGGGGATCACCGCCATATCTAGTTCTTCTGCCGACCAGACCGCGTCCACGGCTGCTTTCGTCGCGTCGTCCAGGACGGCCGATCGTCCGTTCAACAGCTCCCGCCTGCATCGGCTCATCGCTGCCAGCCGCACGGTCCGGGCGATGTCGATGGGCGTGCTGGCCCGGCTGGAACTCGGCATATTGGGCGGCCACAAGGAACCCGACGTGATGGCGGCGATCCGGGCGGCACGGCGCGGTCGGGAGTCGCTGCTCAGCGGCAACGAGGCATTCAACGTCTACTCGCTGGCTCGCTCGCAGAGCAGCCTGGGGGGCGAGATGGCGGAGGTAGGGGTCTACCAGGGCGTGTCTGCCAAGCTCATCAGCCTGGCCAACGGCAACCAGGCGCTGCATTTGTTCGACACGTTCGCCGGCCTGCCGACGCCTAACGCCGACGAGCACGCGCGGATGCGCCAAGGCCATTACGCTGCTTCGTTGGCATCGGTCCAGGCGTTCCTCGCAGACCGGAAGAACGTGAGCTTCCATCCCGGCCTGTTTCCCGACACCGCAGCCCCATGTGCCGGCCGCCAGTTCTCCTTCGTGCATCTGGACGTGGACCTGAAGTCCAGCACGCTGGCCTGCCTGGAGTTTTTCTATCCCCGAATGCTGCAGGGCGGCGTGATCCTATCGCACGACTATTCCTATCTGGAGGGTGTGCGGGACGCCTTTGCCGAGTTCCTGCTGGGTCGGCGGGAGCGGCCGATGGAGCTCGCCACGTCGCAGGCGATGGTGGTCAAGCTGTAGACCGTCGGCGCCAGCAGGTCTGTCGTCACTCCCGGGCTTCCGCGTGCCGTTCGTCGCACGGTAAAGCTTGGCTCATGGAAGGGGTGACACAGGAACTGTTCCGCAGCCCTGAGCTCGCCGTGCGACACCTTGCCGGGTTCGCTTCGGCCTGTTGCGTCGTGACGTTCGACTCGTTCACCGACAACCGCACCCTGGATCGCCCGGGTTTCGGCGAGGAGTTCTTCCGCTCTCGCCGCATCGATGCAGTGCACGTGATCTCGCGTGAGAACGATTGGTACCAGTATCCGGAAATGGAACAGGCCATGGCGTCGGTCCATGCCGCCACGCGCGGCTACGGGCGCGTCGTGACGTATGGCTCCAGCATGGGCGGCTATGCCGCGATCCGCCTCGCGGGCCTGGCAGGGGCGCATTGCGCCCTCGCCCTGTCGCCGCAATATTCCATCGACCCGAAGCTGGCAGGCTTCGAACGCCGGTGGCGGGAGCCGAGCATCCGCTTCAAGCCGGTGTGGGAGCGGCGGCTGCCATGGCCGGTTCTGCACGAAGCCTATGTGGTCTACGACCCCGAGGATCTGGACGGGCGCCATGCCGCCCTGTTGCGGTCGAAATTCACCTTCACGCCCGTCCCGCTGCCCTATGCCGGACACACCGTCAGTGGCTACCTGCAGGAAATTGGGTTGCTGCAATCGCTTGTCCTGTCGGTGTGCGACGGAACGTTCGACCCTTCGGCGACAATCCGGGACGCGTGGGAGCGGCGCGAGCAATCCCCGCAACATTTCGCAGCCCGGGCGGAGCGGTCGCGTCGGCGGTCGCAGCGCATCGCCTTGCTGGCCGAGGCGGTGCGGATCGCGCCGCACCATGTCGGCTGCCTGTCCCGACTGGCGATGGAATTGACCCGTGCCGGGCGGTTTGCCGAGGCATTGGCCTTGCACGGCGATGCCGTGGCCCTGCACCCGGCCAACCCTGGCGGCCTGGTCCTCTACAGCCTTACGCTGGAACGCAGCGGCAACCTCAAGGCGGCGTTGGCCGTGATGGAGGAGGTGGCCGCAATGACGGGAGGCGCGTCGCTCTACGCCAAGCGGCTCAGGACACTCAGGTATCGTCTGCGGGACGGCGACGGGGCGCCATCGTTGAGGATGTCGCTGCCGAAATGGTTCCGGGACAGGCGGGACACCAGGCGCCCGGCAAAGCCGGATCGTTCCTGAGGCGCTGCGCGGCGGTAGCGGGTCGATCGGCCCTCGGCCTCGTCTTCGGCGGCAGCTTTGTCGGCGGGCTAGGGTCGCATATCTGCGGATCCAGTCGTGACCGGCATCGAGGTGCGTTTTATCATCCCGCGCATGTGCGATCCCTGTAACCCGGAGGGAGAGGGCTTTCGACCGGACCTTCTGTCCGATCCTGCCATCCGCCGGCTGTTCGCCGTACTTCCCGCCGCGCGCCTCGTCGGGGGCTGTGTTCGTGACGCATTGGCGGGCCTGCCCGCCGTGGACGTCGACCTCGCCACCGCGGACCGTCCCGACGCAGTCATGGCCGCGTTGGCCGAGGCGGGCATCCGGGCCATTCCGACCGGCATCGCCCATGGCACCATCACGGCGATATCGGATGGTCGGTCGTTCGAGATCACCACGTTGCGCCGTGACCTCGTGACCGACGGGCGCCATGCGGACGTCGCCTGGACCAGCGATTGGCGGCAGGACGCCGCCCGGCGCGATTTCACCATCAATGCCATGTCGCTTTCGCCCGACGGCGTGCTGCACGATTATTTCGGCGGGGCGGCAGACCTGCGGGCTGGCCGCGTGCGGTTCGTCGGCGACGCCGCCAGCCGGGTCGCGGAGGACTACCTGCGCATCCTGCGCTTCTTCCGCTTCCACGCACGGTACGGGGCGGGTGCGCCGGACCCGGCGGCGCTCGACGCCATCCGGGCGGCCGTGCCGGGTCTGGTGCGCCTCTCCGCCGAGCGGGTCTGGTCCGAGCTCAAGCGGATCCTCCAGGCCGCCGATCCGGCGGGATCGCTGCGATGGATGGCGCAAACCGGCGTGCTCGCCGCGGTGGTGCCGGAGGGCGCCGACCCGGACGCCGTCGCGGACCTGCCGGCAGACCCCGTGCTGCGGATGGCCGGCCTGCTGAGCGGGGATCCGGCCGCCTTTGCCGGCCGCCTGAAACTGTCGGGTGCGGAGGCCGCCCACCTGCTCGCGCTCACCGGCGCACCGCCATCTGGCGACGAGCTCGACCTGCGCCGCCAGCTCGCCGACACCGCCGCCGACGTCCTGGTCGGCCGGTCCTTCCTGGCCCGCCAGCCGCAGGCGGTGCGGGACCGGCTGCTTGCCATCCCGCGCCCGGTGTTCCCGCTGGCGGGGCGCGACGTGGTGGCGCTCGGCCTGCCCCCCGGGCCTGGCGTGGGCGGCCTGCTGCACCGGGTTCGGGCATGGTGGCTGGCCGGCGGGTGCACTGCCGATGCCGCGGCGTGCCGTGCCGAACTGGCGAGGCTGGCGGCAGCCTGATAACAGGCCGCATGGATGCACGAACCCCCGGCGCGCTGCTGATGGAGGCTGGCGCCGACACCCTGCTCCGCCGGCTCTGGCGCGAACACCTGGCCCGGCATCGCGGCCGCATGGTCGTGATCCTCGTCCTCACCGCCGTGATGGCGGGGCTGACCGGGCTGTACCCGGTGGTGATCGACCGCGCCTTCTCCATGTTCGCCGCCCGGGACCGCCGCATCCTCTACCAGGTGCCGGCACTGGTGGTGATCATCACCGCGGCCAAGGCCGGCAGCACCTATGCCCAGACGGTGCTGACCCAGGGCCTGGTGCTGCGCGTGATCCGCGAGTTGCAGGCGCGCATGTTCGCCCATCTGACCACGGCCGACCTGGCCCGGGTGGAGCGGGAGGCGCCGGCCCAACTCGCCGCCCGCTTCACCACCGACGCCGCCATCATCCGCGAGGCGCTGACCCGCGCCATCGGCGGCATCGCCAACGCCATCACCGTCGCGGGGCTCATCGCCTCGATGCTCTGGCTGGACTGGGTGCTGAGCCTGATCGCCGCGGCGCTGTACCCGCTGGCGGCGCTGCCGATCCAGCGCATCGGCAAGCGGGTCCGCCGGGCTTCCGGCGGCATGCAGGAGCGGATGGGCGAGACGGCCACGATGCTGACCGAGAGCTTCAGCCAGGCCCGCACCGTACGCGCCTATCGGCTGGAAGCGATCGAGACGGAGCGGGCGAACAGCGTGTTCGCCTCGCTGAACCGGGCGCTGATGCGCATGACGCGGACACGCTCCGCCGTCGACCCGATGCTGGAGGTGCTGGGCGGCGCGGCCGTGGCCGCAGTGATGGGGTTCGCCGGCTGGCGGGCGGCGGTGGGGACCAGCACGGTGGGAAACTTCACCGGCTTCGTCGCCGCCCTGCTGATCGCCTCCCAGCCGCTCCGCGCGCTCGGCTCGCTGAACGCGGCGGTGCAGGAGGGCATGGCCGGGCTGTCCCGCGTGTTCTCCGTGATCGACGAGCCGGCCGGGATCGTCGATCAGCCGGGCGCCCCCGCCTTGCCGGCGGGGAGTGGCCGCGTGGTGTTCGAGTCCGTCCGGTTCGTCTACCCCGACGGGCGGGAAGGGTTGCGCGGACTGTCCTTCGTTGCCGAGCCCGGCACCACGGTGGCGCTGGTGGGGGCATCCGGCGCGGGCAAGTCCACCGCGCTGGCGCTCATCCCCCGCCTGCACGACGTTGCGGACGGCCGTATCACGGTGGACGGTGCGGATGTCCGGGCAGTCGCGCTGGACAGCCTGCGCGACGCCATCGCGTATGTCGGGCAGGATACCATGCTGTTCGACGATACGGTTGGCGCCAACATCGCCATGGGACGGCCCGGCGCCGACGCGGGGGCGATCGCCGCCGCCGCCGACGCGGCTGCCGCCGGCTTCATCACGAATTTGCCCGACGGGTTCGACATGGCGGTCGGCACCGGCGGCGGCCGCTTGTCCGGCGGGCAGCGGCAGCGCGTGGCGCTGGCCCGTGCGCTGCTGCGCGACCCACGCATCTTGCTGCTGGACGAGGCGACCTCCGCCCTGGATGCGGAGAGCGAGGCGGCCGTCCAGCAGGCGCTTGGCCGGCTGCGGCAGGGGCGTACTACCATCGTGGTGGCGCATCGGTTGTCCACCGTGCGCGATGCCGACCTGGTCGTCGCCATGGCGGACGGCGTGGTGGTGGAGCAGGGAACGCATGCCGATCTGATGAACGCGGATCGGCTCTATGCCCGGCTGGTGCGCACGCAGGCCTTTGCGGGTTGATCTCGGATGTGCGATGACCGATCGGTCAGTCGCCTGTCACCGCTGGAGTTGCGCTGTTGAGTCTCGACGAGCAGGATTCAAACCCCCAAGACGAGCCGATGGCGGAGGAGCAGTCTCCCAACCGTCAGAAGCCGAACGAGGCCGATGGCAAGGCGTCTTCGGAGAAGAACGAGAATGGCCAGGAAAAGAAGCAAGAAGAGGTTGCGAAGAAGAGTTCGCCTTGGATCAAGGTCATCGGCGCGGTGGTTGTCACCCTGGCGGTTATCGGTGGCGTATACTACTACCTCGCCAACCGGGACTTCGAATCGACGGATGACGCCTATACGGATGGCCGGGCCCTGACCATCTCGCCGAAGGTCGCCGGCTACGTCGTGGAATTGCTGGTGAACGACAACCAGCGGGTGAAAGCCGGCGACGTGCTGGCGCGGATCGACCCGCGGGACTTCCTGGTGGCCCGCGACCAGGCCCGCGCCAACCTGATCATCGTCCAGGCGCAGAAAGCGTCGGCCGAACTGAATGCCGAGATCGCGCGCAAGAACTTCCCGGCAAGGCTATTGCAGGCGCAGGGCCAGTTGCAGCAGGCGCAAGGCCAGCTCTTCCAGGCGCAGACGGACTACAAGCGCCAGCATTCCGTGACGCGCGAGGCCACCACGCAGCAGAACGTCGACCAGTCCACCGCCCAGCTCCAGCTGGCGCAGGGGCAGGTGGCAGCCGCGCAGGCGATGGTGCAGCAGGCCGAGCCTGTGCAACAGAACATCGGCACCGCCGACCAGCAGGTCAGCCAGATCGACGGGCAGTTGAAGCAGGCCCAGGCACAGTCCGACCAGGCGGAACTCAACCTCAGCTACGCGACCATCAAGGCGCCGCAGGACGGCTGGGTCACCAAGCGCAACATCGAGATGGGCAATTACCTCCAGGTCGGCGCGTCCATCTTCTCGATCGTGACGCCGGAGGTGTGGGTCACGGCGAACTTCAAGGAAAGCCAGCTCAACCGCATGCGGCCGGGGCAGAAGGTCACCTTCGAGGTGGACGCCTATCCGGGCCTGAAGCTCGATGGCCACGTGGACAGCGTGCAGCTCGGCTCCGGCTCCCGCTTCACCGCATTCCCACCGGAGAACGCCACCGGCAACTTCGTCAAGATCGTGCAGCGCGTGCCGGTCAAGCTGATCATCGACCGCGGCATGGACCCGGCGGCGCCGCTGCCGCTGGGCCTGTCCGTGGTGCCGACCGTGGCGGTGAAATGAGGATCGCCGCACCCCCGCGATGAGCGATGCCAACGCCAAGTCCGATGCCGCGTGGAAGCCGAAGGCCAACCCGTGGTTGATCGCGGTCGTCGTGACGACGGCGGCGTTCATGGAAATCCTCGACACCACGATCGTCAACGTGAGCCTGCCGCACATCGCCGGGTCGGTGTCCGCCTCCTATGACGACGCGACCTGGGCGCTCACCTCCTATTTGGTCGCGAACGGCATCGTGCTGCCGATCTCGGGCTTCCTAGGTCGGGTGATCGGACGCAAGCGCTATTTCCTGATCTGCATCGCCATGTTCACCGTGTCGTCCTTCCTGTGCGGCACCAGCACGAGCCTGGGCGAGCTGATCGTGTTCCGCCTGTTGCAGGGTTTCTTCGGTGGCGGCCTGCAGCCGAACCAGCAATCCATCATCCTGGACACGTTCGAACCAGCGCAGCGCGGCAAGGCGTTCGGCGTGGTCGCGATCGCGGTGATCTTCGCACCCGTGATCGGGCCGACGCTCGGCGGCTGGATCACCGACAACTATTCGTGGCGGTGGATTTTCTTCATCAACATACCCGTGGGCATCTTCGCCTTCTTCGCCGTCACGGCCCTGGTGGAGGATCCGCCCTGGGTCAAGCGCGCCAGGGCGAGCGTGCGGGATTTCGACTATGTCGGTCTCGGCCTGATCGCGCTCGGCCTGGGCAGCCTGCAGATCATGTTGGATCGCGGCGAGGACGACGACTGGTTCGGCTCCCCGCTCATCGTGGGCTTCGCGGTGCTGGCGGTGCTGGGCCTGGTTGGCGCGGTCCTGTGGCTGCTGACGGCGAAGAAGCCGATCGTGAACCTGCGCGTGTTCGCCGACCGCAACTTCGCCGTGGGATCGGTGATGATCTTCGCGATCGGCGCCATCCTGTATTCGGGCTCGGTGCTCATCCCGCAACTGGCGCAGCAGCGGCTGGGCTATACCGCCACGCTGGCCGGCCTGGTGCTGTCGCCGGGCGCGTTGATGCTGCTCCTGCTGATCCCGGTGGTGGGCCGCGTGCTGCCCTACATCCAGACCCGCTACATCATCGGCTTCGGCTTCTTCTCGCTGGGCTGCGCCTACAGCTACGCCCACGGCATCACGCCGGACGCGACGTTCGGCACGCTGGCGCTGATCCGTGCGACGCAGACGCTGGGCCTGGCGTTCCTGTTCGTGCCGACCAGCGCCATCACCTACGCCACCATGCCGCGGACGTTGAACAGCGACGCCAGCTCGCTCTACGTCATGCTGCGCAACGTGGCCGGGTCGATCGGCATTTCGCTCGCCACGGCGGGGATCACCGAGCGGAGCCAGGTGCGCCAATCCTACCTCGCCGGCCACCTCAACCCCTTCAACCCGGCGTTCAACGACTATCTGGCACAAACCCAGCAGAGCCTGATCGCCATGGGCCGCACCGTCGGGCAGGCCAGCAGCCAGGCCATGGGGATGGCGTTGACGACGCTGAACCAGCAGGCGGCCGTGCTCGCCTATCGCGACGTGTTCGCGTATTGCGCGATCGCCGCCTTCTGCATCGTTCCCGTCACCTTCCTGTTCGAGGCAAGGACAACGCGCGGCGGCGGAGGCGGGCACTAGCGATGAGCGACAGCAACTGGAAACCCAAGGCCAACCCGTGGCTGATCGCCCTGGTCGTCACGCTGGCGGCGTTCATGGAGATCCTGGACACCACCATCGTCAACGTGGCGCTGCCGCATATCGCCGGCGCCCTGTCGTCCTCCAACGACGAGGCGACCTGGACGCTCACCTCCTACCTGGTGGCGAACGGCATCGTGCTGCCGATCTCCGGCTTCTTCGGCAACCGGCTGGGACGCAAGCGGTACTTCCTGATCTGCATCGCCATGTTCGGCCTGTTCTCGTTCCTGTGCGGTGTCGCCACCAGCCTGCCGCAGCTCATCGTCTTCCGGCTGTTGCAGGGGTTCTTCGGCGGCGGGTTGCAGCCCAACCAGCAGGCCATCATCCTGGACACCTTCCCGCCGGAGAAGCGCGGGGCGGCGTTCTCCATCACCGCCATCGCCACCATCGTGGCGCCCGTGCTCGGGCCCGTGATGGGAGGCTGGATCACCGACAACTACTCGTGGCGATGGATCTTCTTCATCAACATACCCGTAGCCGCCTTGACGTTCTTCTCGGTGGCCGCCCTGGTCGAGGACCCGCCCTGGGTCGCGAACCAGCCTAAGCGGCAGATCGACGGCATTGGGTTGGGGCTGATCGCATTGGGGTTGGGCTGCCTCCAGGTCGTGATGGACCGGGGCGAGGACGATGACTGGTTCGGCTCCAACTTCATCATCGGCATGGCCATCGCCGCCGCGGTCGGCCTGCTGGGCGCCATCGGCTGGCTACTCTCGACCAAGAAGCCGATCGTGAGCCTGCGGGTGCTGGGGGACCGCAACTTCGCGCTCGGCTGCTTCTGCACCTTCGGGCTGTTCTCCATCGTGTATTCCTCCGCCGTGCTGCTGCCGCAACTCTCGCAGGAGGTGCTGAACTACAACTCCACCCTGGCCGGCCTCCTGCTGGCGCCCGGGGCGGTGGCCGTGATCTTCATCATCCCCATGGTCCAGCAGGTCATGAAGGTGGTCCCGACCAAGATCATCATCGCGGTCGGCTTCATGACGATCGGCAGTGGCCTGGTATACTCGACACGCCTGTTTCCGATGATCGACTTCCACACGCTCACCCTCATGCGCATCGCGCAGTCCGGCGGCATCGCCCTGCTGTTCGTGCCTATCAGCACGATCTCCTACGTGACGCTGCCCAAGGAGCTGAACGGGGACGCGGCGGCGCTGTACACCATGTTCCGCAACGTGTCCGGCTCGATCGGCATCAGCCTGTCCACCGCGGAGATCACGCAGCGGACGCAGATCCGCACCGCGTACCTGGTGGACCACCTCAACCCGTTCGACCAGGGCTACAACCGCACCATCCAAAGCATCCAGCAGAACCTGTTGTCGACCGGCCACGCCTCGGCCACGACCATGGCGACCGCCACCGGGCAGGTGTACCAGATGCTGCGCACGCAGGCCTCGGTGCTGGCCTATTCGGACGTGTTCGCATACTGCGCCATCGGGGCGTTCTGCGTCGTGCCGTTCGCGTTCCTGTTTTCCAACGTCAAGGCCAAGGGAGGCGGGGGCGGGCATTAGGGCCTGATCGCCTCGGGTACAAGAGGCGGCCATGCTCCAAGCCGAGATCCGGCACCCTCGCGCGGTCGCTTTCTACAAGCCGGTGGTGACCAGCCCCTTCAGCCCGTCGAGCACGCCCTGGGTGAGGGCGCCCTTGCCGACCAGCTCCTGCAACGTGGCATAGGGCCGCTTGTCCACGATCTGCTGGGCGCGCACCGGCCCGACATTGGGCAGGATCTTCGCCATGTCCACGGCCGTGGTCTTGTTGACGTTGACCAGCGCGATGCGGTCCTGGATCGCGGCGAAGACGTTTGCCGGCACGGCCTTCTTGTCGAGAACCTGCTGTGTCTCGCTGTAGGGCCGGTTGGCGATGATGGCCTTCGCGCGGGCTGGGCCTACGCCCGGCAACGCGTCGAGGGTTTTTTCGTCGGCGGAGTTCACGTCCACCAGCACCGGACCTGCCGGGACGACGGCGGCAGGTGCGCCGGCCTGCCGCGGCGGCGCCGTCTGATGCGTGGGAGGGTGGATTGCCGTGGCCTGGGCAAAGGCCAGGTTCGGCAGGGCGAACATCCAGGCTAGCAAGATGGCGGTTCGTAAGGTCATGGGTCCCTCCTCGTCCGCGCGACGAGACACGAAAATCCCGCTCAAGGCCAGCGCACTTCCGGCGGCAGGCTCATCAGGATCGCTTCGACGTTGCCGCCCGTCTTCAGCCCGAACAGGGTTCCCCGGTCGTGCAGCAGGTTGAATTCGACATAGCGCCCGCGGCGGACCAGCTGGTGGTCGCGGTCCGCCGCGGTCCAGGGCTGGTCCATGCGGCGGCGCACGATGGCGGGGTAGGCGTCGAGGAAGGCCAGTCCGACATCCCGGGTGAAGGCGAAATCCTGCTCGGCGCCCTGTCGCTCCAGATGGTCGTAAAAGATCCCGCCCAGGCCGCGCGGCTCACCGCGATGCGGCAGGTAGAAGTAGCGGTCGCACCACGCCTTGAACTCCGTGTAGTACGCCGGGTCATGGGCGTCGCAGGCGCGCCGGAAGGCGGCGTGGAAGCTGGCGGCGTCCTCCCGGGCAGGGGCCGAGTCGGGCCGCATCGGCGTGATGTCGCCGCCGCCGCCGAACCAGCCGCGCGTGGTGACGATCATGCGGGTGT
>CAXTJM010000024.1:0-55336 GCA_964244585.1 uncultured Acetobacteraceae bacterium
CGGCGCGCTGGCCGGGATAGAGGTCGTACATCCGGTTCAGCACCCGCAGCAGGGTGGACTTGCCGCAGCCGGACGGGCCGATCATACCGGTCACCTTGCGGTCCGGCAGGTCCAGCGAGACGGATTTCAGCGCCCTGTTGGTGCCATAGTAGAAATCCAGCCCGCGGATCGCGATGCGCGGTGGAACGGGCAGCGGAGCCGCGGGCGGGTTATCGCTTCGCAGGCTGGCGGCGTTTTCGGTCATGCTCATACTCGTTCCAGCCGCTAGGTTCGGCGGCGCAGGGCGGCCCGCGCCACGATGTTGAGGGCGAGCACGCCGACCGTGATCAGCAGCGCCGCAACCCAGGATAGGTCCACCAAGTCCTGGTACGCCGACCCGGCATATTGGTAGATGGTCACCGGCAGGCTGGACATGGCCGTGCCGAAGGCGGTGACGATTGTCTGCGGGTGACGGTAGTCCACCGTGGCGTTCAGGTTGCCGAGGCTGGTGAACAGCAGCGGCGCCGTTTCCCCCGCGATCCGCGCGATGGCGAGCAGCAGGCCGGTCACGATGCCGTCGCGCGCCGCCGGGTAGCAGATCATCACGATCGCCTTCCATTTGGGCGCGCCGAGTGCCACCGCCGCTTCCCGCAGGGAAATCGGGATCAGCCGCAGCATGTCTTCCGTGGTGCGGACCACGATTGGAATCACGATCACCGCCAGGGCCACCGCGCCGGCGATCCCGGAATAGCCGCCGAACGGCAGCACCAGCAGCGTATAGATGAACAGGCCGATCAGGATCGACGGGGCGGAGAGCAGCACGTCCGACACGAAGCGGACGGCGTTGCCGAGTGTGGAATTGCCGGCGTATTCAGACAGGTAGGTGCCCACCAGCAGCCCGATCGGCGTGCCGATTAGCGTGCCCAGGACCGTCTGCAGCAGGCTGCCCACGACGGCGTTGGCCAGGCCGCCATTGGAGCCGGCGGGGGCGGTGTTGCGCACCAGCACGCCGAGCGACAGGCCGCCGACGCCGCGCACCACCAGGGTGAACAGAATGGAGGCCAGGAACAGCAGCCCGATGACCGTCGCCGCGATGCAGAGCACCGCCACGATGCGGTCGGACAAGCGCCGCCGCCGGGCGAGCCGGGCGCCGAGCGTGTGGTCCCGGCCTGAGCCGGGGATGGCGGCAATGGTGGTCGTGCCCATGTCGATCAACCCTTCACCCGGGGGCGCAGCAGCAGCCGCGAGATCGCCAGCACGATGAAGGAGATGACGAACAGGATGAAGCCCAGCGCCAGCAGCGACGACAGCTTGAGGCTGCCGGCGGGTGCTTCCGGAAACTCCAGGGCGACCAGCGAGGCGATCGTGTTGCCCGGTGCGAACAGGGAGGCGGAGATGCGGTTGGTGTTGCCGATCACGAAGGTGACGGCCATCGTCTCCCCCAGCGCACGGCCCAGCCCCAGCATGATCCCGCCCACGACCGAGGCGCGGGTGTAGGGCAGCACGATGGAGCGCATCACCTCCCACCGGGTGCAGCCGATGCCGTAGGCGGATTCCTTGAACATGGCCGGCACGGTCAGGAACACGTCGCGCATCACGGCGGCGATGAAGGGGATGATCATCACCGCCAGGATCAGCGCGGCCGTCAGGATGCCGGTGCCGAACGGCGCGCCGGAGAACAGCAGGCCCAGGCCCGGCACGTCGCCCAGCGTGTCGATCAGCCAGGGCTGGATGGTCTCCGCCATGAACGGGACGATGACGAAGAAGCCCCACATGCCGAAGATGATGGACGGCACGGCGGCCAGCAGCTCGATCGCGGTGCCGATCGGGCGGCGCATCCATTGCGGCGCCATCTCCGTCAGGAAGAAGGCGATGCCGAAGGCCAACGGCACGGACAGGATCAGCGCCAGCACGGAGGTGACCAGCGTGCCGTAGATCGGCACGGCGGCGCCATAGATGTCCTGCACCGGATCCCAGTCGGCATCGGTGAGGAAGCCGGGGCCGAAAGCGCGGAACGCCCGCAGCCCGCCCACCAGCAGCATGACGATAATGGCGCCCAGCAGGACCAGGACCAGGATGCCCGACCCCCGGGCCAGGCCGGCGAACACCGCATCCCCGCGCGCGCCGGTCGACATCACTCGCCGCGCCGGCGGCTGGGTTTCGGGCGTGGCGGAAAGAACTTGCTGCACGGTGCTGTCCGGGTTCGGGCTTGCGGGCGGGACGGACGCCGACTCGACATACCGCCCCGCCCGGCGGCTTACTTGTAGACGGGTTGCCCGGCGGACATCACGTCCTTCTTCCAGGCCGCACGCACGGTGTCCTGGACCGCGGCCGGCAGCGGGATGTAGTCGAGTTGCTCGGCCACGGCGCCGCCGCTGCGATAGGTCCAGTCGAAGAACTTCATCACGTTGGCGCTGCGGGCCGCGTCCTTCGGGTCCTTCGGCAGCAGGATGAAGGTCGGGGACACGATCGGCCAGCTATTGGCGCCGGGCAGGTCGATCAGGCTGACAGCGAAGTTCGCAGCCCCGGTCCAATCGCCCGCCGCGGCCGCCGCCTTGAACGACTCCGTGGTCGGCTTGACGAAGGTGCCGGCCTTGTTGCGCAGCTGCGCCGTGGTCAGGTGGTTCTGCGTGGCATAGGCGTTCTCGACATAGCCGATGCCGCCGCGGGTGTGGCCCACCGTCGCGGCCACGCCGTCATTGCCCTTGGCGCCCGCGCCGGCCGGCCACTTCACGCTGGTATTGGCCCCCACGCTGGACTTCCAGCTCGCGCTCACCGCCGAAAGGTAGGAGGTGAACACGTAGGAGGTGCCCGACGCCTCGGCGCGGTACACCGGGGCAATCGCCAGGTTCGGCAGGGTCACGCCGGGATTGGCCTCGACAAGCTTGGGATCGTTCCACTTGGTGATGGTGCCGGCATAGATGTCTGCCAGCAGCTCACCCGTGAGCTTCAACTGGTCCGTCGTGACGCCGGGGATGTTCACGATGGGGACCACGGCGCCCATCACGGTGGGGAATTGCAGCAGGTGGGCGGAGGCCAGCTTGTCCGCGTCCATCGGCGCGTCGGACGCGCCGAAATCGACCGTGCGGTTGGTGATCTGGTTCTGCCCGCCGCCGGAGCCGATGGCCTGGTAGTTCAGCTCGATGCCGATCGACGCCTTCGCCGCCTCGCCCCACTTGGCGTAGACTGGCGCGGGGAAGGTGCCGCCGGCGCCGGTGATCTGCTGCTGCGCGCTGGCTGCGAACGAAAGGCCGGCAAAGGCGATCGCCAAGGCCGTACGGGAAAGTCTCATGGAACCTCCTGGTTGGGCGGGTCCGGCCGGTGTGACGGCTGGCCTGCCGCCGGGTTCTAGGCGGCCAGCCGCGACGGCTTTGTGACAGAACGATGAAGCTAATGTGACAGCCGATACCTGATGGTAGGATCGGTTTCCATGAACGACACCTACCGCGACCCGCCGGACGGCCACGAGATCATCCCGCTCACCACACGGGTGGCGTACCAGAACGCGTGGCTGCGGCTGCGGGAGGACACGGTGCGCCGCGCCGACGGCTCCGAGGGGTTGTACGGTGTGGTGGAGCGGCGGGACTTCGCCATCGTGGTGCCGTGGCAAGATGGCTGCGTCACGCTGGTCGAGCAATATCGCTACCCGATCCGCCGCCGCCTGTGGGAGCTGCCGATGGGCACCTGCGAGCCAGGCGCCGACGTGGCGGGCACGGCGGCCACCGAGTTGCGCGAGGAAACCGGCCTGGTGGCGACCGAGATGAGCTTCGTCGCCAGCCTGTTCCAGGGACCCGGCTACAGCGACCAGGTGGGCCACGTCTTCCTGGCCACCGGGCTGCGGCAGGGCCCCCTGGCGCGCGAGGCCAGCGAGCAGGGCATGGTCTGCCGCGCCATGCCGCTGACAGCGGTGGAGGCAATGATCCGAACCGGGGCGTTGCAGGACGCCATGAGCCTGGCCGCGCTGGGCCTGCTCCGCATCCGCGGCCTGTTGTGACCGCTCG
The DNA here is from genome assembly GCA_964244585.1 of uncultured Acetobacteraceae bacterium. GTDB lineage: Bacteria > Pseudomonadota > Alphaproteobacteria > Acetobacterales > Acetobacteraceae > LMUY01. Next base: position 3,981 of record CAXTJM010000024.1, read on the forward strand.
TAGGCTTTGACGGACCGGCGCCAGTCCGCCGATAAAGGCGGATGCCGCGCCGTATCGACTATCCCGCCCCCTCGCTGATCACCGACACCGCCGCCCTCGCCGCCCTGTGCACCCGGCTGCGGACGGAACCCGTCGTCACGGTCGATACCGAGTTCATGCGGGAGCGCACCTACTACCCGGAACTCTGCGTCGTGCAGGTGGGCGGCGAGCGGGAGAACGCGGTGATCGACGCCATGGCGGCCGGGCTGGACCTGGCGCCGCTAGGTGCGCTGCTGCGCGACCCGGCGGTGCTGAAGGTGTTCCACGCGGCGCGGCAGGACATCGAGATCTTCCTGGAACTGTTCGGCGCCGTGCCGGAGCCGCTGTTCGACACCCAGGTCGCCGCCATGGTGGCCGGGTTCGGCGACCAGGTGGGCTACGACGCGCTGGTGGCCGCGCTGACCGGCGGGCAGATCGACAAGGCGCACCGCTTCAGCGACTGGTCCGCCCGGCCGCTCTCCCCGGCGCAGGTGAGCTACGCCGCGGCGGACGTGACCCACCTGCACACCGCCTACCTCCGCCTGCGCGAGCGGCTGGAGCGGGAGGGGCGCAGCGACTGGGTGCTGGAGGAGATGCAGGTGCTCACCCGACCGGACACCTACCGCGCCGACCCGGAGGCGATGTGGGAGCGGCTGCGCCCGCGCACCGCCAACCGCCGCCTGCTGGGCGTGCTGCGCGCCGCGGCGGCCTGGCGGGAACGGGAGGCGCAGCGCGTGAACATCCCGCGCCAGCGCCTGCTGCGGGACGAGAACCTGCTGGAAGTGGCGGCGACCGCCCCGGCCACTGCCGAGGCCCTGGCCCGGTGCCGCGGCATCACCCGCGGCTTCGCGGAGGGGCGCAGCGGCGCCGGGCTTCTGGCTGCCATCGCCGCCGCGACCGCCCTGCCGGAAGAGGAGCTGCCCGAGGCGCCGCGCGGCCGGGACGGCCCCCGCGCCTCGCCCGCCCTGGTGTCGCTGCTGAAGGTGCTGCTGGCGGCGAAATGCGAGCAGCACAACGTGGCGCCGAAGCTGGTGGCGTCCTCCGACGACATCGACCGCCTGGCGGCGGAGGACGACCCGGCGGTGCCGGCGCTGGCGGGCTGGCGCCGCGGGGTGTTCGGCGACGACGCACTGGCGCTGAAGAGCGGCCGGGTGGCGCTGGGCGTGGCGGGCAAGCGGATCAAGCTGATCCCTGCCGCTTAGGCGCGGCGATGCGCGGGACTGGACCATGATGAACAGCGGCGACCCGACCGATCCCACCCACCCGGTGCAGCGGCAACTGGACGCCTATAACGCCCGCGACATCGACGCCTTCATGGCGTGCTGGGCGGAGGATTGCGCGTATTACGAGTTCCCCTGCCGCCTGCTGGCGCGAGGCGCAGCGGAGGTGCGGCAACGTCACGTCGTCCGCTTCCAGGAGCCGAACCTGCGGGGCATCCTGCTCAGCCGCGTCGTGGTCGGCAACGTGGTCGTGGACCACGAGACGGTGACGCGGACCTTCGCGGACGGCCCCGGCGAGGTGGACGTGCTGGCGATCTACGAGGTCGAGGCCGGCAGGATCGCCAAGGCCTGGTTCAAGATGGGACCACCCCGCAGCCATCCCGCCGGCATGGCGGCGGTGAGGCTGGTCTGATGGCCCACGCCGTGACGCTGCCGAACGGCTACGTGATCAGCGACGAACGGGCTCGCCTGGACATGGCGTTCGTCCTCGCCTGCCTGGCCCGCACCGACTGGGCCGCGACCCGGGCGCCTGCCTTGACAGAGCGCAGCTGGGCCCACTGCCTGTGCTTCGGCGTGTACGCGCCGGATGGCGCGCCGGTCGGGTTCGGCCGCTTGCTGACCGATTACACGTTTCGTGCCCATCTCGGCGACGTGTTCATCCACGAGGCGTCGCGCGGGCTGGGGCTGGGCCGAGCCTTGGTCGAGACCATCCTGGCCCACCCGGATCTGGCGACCATCACCCACTGGACGCTGACGACGAGTTCGGCGCATGGGCTGTATGCGTCCCACGGGTTTTGCCTGGGTGAGGGAGACGGGAAATGGATGGTTCTCGATCGGACACGGTGAGGCGGGTCTGAAACGTCCGATTAGGATTGATAAAGTGTGAAAGACGAAAGACGGCCCAGTCGCTCCTTGCATAGTGGGTATTATCAGCCGCTTGAGTATTGCAGGGTTCTGAGGACATGCTTCTCTCCAACGACCAGCCTCCTGTAGCTACGTCGATTTCTGCCTGTCTGTGAATAGTGCTGTTGAGGGCGGCGATGACGTGACCATAATGCTGCAATTCATCGAAGGTCAGCAAACGACCCTTACGATCTTTTAACCACTTTTGAGGAACTTGGTAGCCGCCAATCATATACTCCTAGACGTTCCGTGGCATTTTCCGAAATACTGCTCGGCGTTGATCTGCACGCGACCTTGTTTGCTACATCGCACCTCCTGCATGGTTCATCCTTTGGCGTTGCAGCGGGCCAGCTCGGCCTGCTGATGATGGTGTCCCCCCGGGGGCAGCCTTCTCTACGAGCTCGTGCGCGGATGCCGGCTCAGGATGGGGTATGGGCAGGAGCTGAGGGGTTGTCCTGCCGGGTTGCACCGCTGAGCCAAAGCGGGTTGCACCGCTGAGCCAAAGGAAGATGCTTGACCCCGCGACAGGCGCGAGGATTATGAACGCCAGCGCTCCACGCAGCGAGTCAGCGCCCAGCTGCGGCCGCAGCAGATCGCTCAGGGCACCCACCAGGGGCGGCATGACCGCGTACGATCCGATCGTCACGAGCGTCATGGCGACCGCCACCGCCCGTGCGCGGCTTCCTGGCGGGCAGATCGCCTGGATGTCCGCGAAAATGAACGGTGCGAGCATCCCCACGAGGCACGCGGACACGGCGGTGAGCAGCAACGCCAACGTCACCGAAGGAAGCCAGAGCGTGAGCGCGAAGGAGGGTGCGACCAGCGCGCAGACTGTTGCGCAGAACAGGTGCGGAGCACGAGGCGAACGGCGCGCCGTCACCGCGGACGCGTAGCCTCCGGCGATCGACCCGAACAGCAGCCCCAACCCGGTCGCGATCCCGACCGCGGGTCCGACCTGCCCGATGGCAAGGCCATGGCTGCGCTGGAAGAAGGATGGCATCCACTGCGCCCAGCCCGTGCTCATGACGGAGTTGAGGATGGCGAGCACGACCAGTCCGACGTAACGCCCTCCGAACCAGTTGAACGTGGCCGCCCTTCCCACCATCCGCGGGACCGAAGGCACTCGCTTCCTCGGAGGGTCGGGCAGGAACATGATGACCACCACGGCCATCAGCAACGCAGGGACACTCGCCACCACCATCGCCGCGCGCCAGCCCAGTTCGCCTGCAACCAGCCCGGCCAGGCTCATACCGGCCATGATGCCCAAGGTCCCGCCGGACGTCTCAAGTCCGATCGCCCAACCCAGCCGCGAGGGCGGGTAGATGTCGGCCAGAACGGAGTGTGCGGTCGGGGTGAAGGACGCCTCGCCGGCCGCGACACCGACGCGCGACAGGATCAGATGACCGAACGTCCGCGCCGTTCCCGAAGCGGCGGTCATCAAGGCCCAGAACGCAAGCGCCGCCGCCAAGAGGCGTCGGCGGCTGTAGCGATCGGCAAGCCACGCCAACGGCAGCGTCGCGGCGGCATAGGTCAGGCCAAAGGCGGCGCCGCTGAGGAGGCCCAGCTGAGAGTCGTTCAGGCGGAATTCGGCCTTGATCGGCTGGAGCAGGGTCGGGATCTGCATCCTGTCCACCAGCGACACGAAGCTGATCAGCGACAGCAGGACCAGCGTCCTTGCCGCATGGGGTGCGGGACCGCCTGTTGTTTCGCGGCGCGGTGAGATCGTCACCGGATCACTCCTTCAGCTCGCAATGCTGCAATCCTGTCCGGGTGGTAGCCGGCCTGCTCCAGCAGCCCCACGGTGTCGCGCCCGAGCGCCGGCGCCGGCTCGGGCACGGGCTTGCTCTGGTTCCATTGAATCGGGCCGCGCAGGAGACGGAGGGCTTCGCCGTTGCCGAGCGGGACGTCCATGATGCGGCCGGAGTCCCTGACGTAAGGGGTGGACAGTGCCTCCTCGACGTCGAGGACCGGGGCGGCCGGGACGACGCCGGCGAAGCGATCCATCCATTCCAAGCTGGTGCGCCTGCTGAGCGCGGCGTCGAGAAGCGGGGTCAGCGCGTCGCGATTCTTCTCGCGGTCTGAAGTCGTCCTGAACCGGGCATCCTCGACGAGTTCGGGGTGGCCGATCAGCTTGGCCAGGCTGCGCCAGAACTTCTCCTTGCTCGCCATGATGTACAGCCAGCCGTCTGCCGTCCGGCACATCTGGGCCGGCCCGGTGCTCGGGTGCGCCCCGCGGGGCAAGCGCTGCGGACGGTAGCCCGCATTCATCTGCCACACGCCGATGTAGTTGAGGTTATACAGCGCGACATCGAAAAGGTTGACGTCGACATCGCCGCCGATGCCGGTCGCGCGCGCGTTCACGACGCCCGCCAGCAATCCGATCGCAAGCGACAGGCCGCCCATCCAGTCGACGATGGACAGCCCGAACCGTGTTGGCGGCATGCCGGGGTCGCCGGTCACGCTGGTATAGCCGGCTTCCGCCTGCATGATGTAGTCGTAGCCCGGCCAGGCGCGCCGCTCATCGTCGCGGCCGTAGGCTGTCAGGTGCGCGCAGACGAGCTGAGGCTTGACCCGGCCGAGCCGATCGTAGCCGAGGCCGAGCTTATCGACGACGTCGCCACGCAGGTTGGAGCAGACGGCGTCGACGCCGCCCAGCAACGCCTCGAACGCTTCCCGGCCCGCGGCGCTCTTCAGGTCGAGCGAGAGGCTCTTCTTGCCGACGTTGAGCGCCTGGAAGTAGAGGTTCGGCTCGACACCGGCCGGTGTTCGCTTCGTGTAGCCGCCGACCTCGCGGCTCACGTCGCCGACGATCGGCTCCTCGAGCTTGATGATCTCGGCACCGAGATTTGCCAGCGCCAGGGTCCCGAACGGCCCTGCGCCGAACTGCTCGATTGACAGGACGCGGACGCCTCGCAGCGGCAGGGCTGGGCCATTCACGATGTGCGCTCCTCGGCCTCTCGGCTCGTCCGGTCCTTGATAAGAAAACTGCGCTCGAACGACGCGACGACCTGGTCGCGCTCGTTCCGGCCCAGGGTCCGCACGCCCACGATCCCCTGTCCCGGCCGCGACGCGGAGCGCCTCACGCTCACGACCTCCGTCTCGGCGTAGAGCGTGTCGCCGGGATGGGCAGGGTGGTGCAGCCGTGCGTCCTTCCAGCCCAGGTTCGCCACTGACCGCTGCGTCGTGTGCCTGACGGACAGGCCGAGGGTGATCGCGAACAGGAGGCCGGGGTCGACCAGGATGTCGGGCAGTCCTCTGAAGCGGGCGAGATGGCGGTCGAAGTGCAGCGGATCGCGGTTGAGGGAGACCAGCGCCAGCGAGATGGCCTCGTCCGCCAGGATCGTGCGTCCGACCTCGTGGTCGTAGCGGTCGCCGACCGTGAAATCATCGAGCGCGGGTGCGATGACCGGCGTGGCGAAGGATCGTTCCGGCGGCAGCAGCGGCGCGGTCCGCGCCTGGGCGGCAAGCGCGGCCGCCACCGGGTCGGTGCCGTCCGGCCGCACCCGCTGATCGAGCACGATGACCTCCGTTCCGTCCTGGCTGCGGCCGACGCTGCTGATCCGGAGCAGGCCGTGCTCTCCGGTCTCGACGCGGGACCGGATCGACAAGGTGTCCCCGCCGAACATCGGCGCGGTGAGGCGGCAAATGTCGAGGCCGACGAGCCGGCCCGGACACTCGTTCGCCACGATGTTGAGCGCCACCGCGAGCGTGAAGGTGCTGTTCATAAGCGTCCGCCCGAACTCGGCGGCCTTGCCGTACTCGTGGTCGAAATGCGGGGCGGTGTTCAGAGTCAGGAGCGTGTACCAGCTGTTATCGACGTCCGTCAGGGTTCGCGAGAGTGCATGCTCGATCTGCCGCGTCGTCATTGCGGATCTCCGGACGTCCGGGAGCGTTCGGCAGCGTCAGGCTGTGCCCGCAGGATCGCCAGGGCGCGCAGGTAGACGGGACGTTCGATCAGCTCAGTGCCAAGCCGGCCCGCGGACCCGTCCGAGGTCTCGAATGCGGCGACGATGCGCAGGGCGCGGGCGACCTCATCGGGACGTGGCGCGAACGCTCGGACAACCGGGGCAATCTGACCGGGGTGGATGACGGGGGTGCCGACGAAGCCGATGTCCCGGGCGCGCGCCGCGGAACGGCCGACCGCAGCGGTGTCGCCCACCAAGCCCATGGCTCCGTCCGCCAGGCCAAGCGCGGGCTTGCCGTGCGCGCGGGCAGCCAGCGATACGAACGTCGCCGGGACGCGCAGCGCCTCCGCGTGGAGTGCGAATCCTGTGTCCGCGACGAAGTCGCCGGCCCCAAACATGAGCCCGTCCACTGCTTGCGCGGCGGCGATCGCGGAAGCGGCGATCACGCCACGTGCCGACTCGACCGTGGCCACCAGGAGAGGACGCGCAACGCCGTCGTTCCGGAGCAGCCCGGCGGCCGTCTCGGCCTCGTCTGCCGCCTCGACCTTCGGCAGGAAGACGCCATCGGGCGCGGCCGTCCGGCACGCTTCGAGGTCGGCGGCGTCGCCGCGGTTCACGCGGACGAAGATCGGGATGCCCGCCGCGCGGAACGACGCCGTAACTGGCCGCACTGCCGCTCTCGCGGCTGCCTTTTCGTGCGCGGGAACGGAGTCCTCGAGGTCGAGGATCACGGCTGGCGGATCGGCCTTGATGGCCGAGGCAACAAAGCGGTCACGCGTGACGGGCACGAACAACAGCGCCCGGAGGTCAGCCAATATCGCCCGATCAGGACTCGACGGCGGAGAATAACTCATGACGAGGTTACCGACGAAAGTCATCGTTCGAGGGGCGCAAGCGTCCAGCGGCAGCCGACGCAACAAATCGACCCTGTCGCGTGGCCAGTCCCGGAAGACGAGTTCGGGAGAGTGCTTTGTCGCAAACTCGTCCGTTGGCCAGGACGTAAGTCACGCTCACACAGTGACTACCGAAGCATGTTCTCATGCCGCCCTCTTCCCAACCGTTACGGCTTGTTGTTGGAAGGAGGTTAGCAGCTTGGAAGCACGTATCCAGGCCGCCTGCGAACTGATCACATATGTGATGATTGCTTGCCAGAAGGGACAACGCCCGCAAACTGCGCCCTCAGGAAGCGTAGTCTGTCGATGATCGCCTGACGCTGGCGGTTGAGCAGATCGAGGCTACCGCCGATTCCCACGCCGAGCGGCATGTCTCCAACAGGGGAAGGAACAGAGACCGCAATGGCTCCATTTTCTGCACGCCAGTCGCCGAACGTTTCGGCATAGCCTTGCCGTCGTACTTGTTGGATGACCCTGAGGAACGCGGCCTCGCTGACCCGGTGTCGTTCGTCTTCCGCCTCCGCATTGCAGCGTCGTGCCCAGATCCGCACGTCGCCGTCACGCTTCAGGCTGAGAAAGATGCGCCCGAGCGCCGAGCATGTCAGCAGGCGGAGCTGTCCCGACGCGATCATCATGCGCCCCGGTTCGTCCTGGACGAGGATGTACTGCGCCCAAGGACCGTTCTGGATGCCGATGAAGGCCGACAAGCCGGCAAATTCATCCCTGAGCGCGCCGAGGCGACGGGAAAGCACTTGCGTTTCGGAGAAGCTGTGCCCGATCCAGGCACCAAGAAGAACTACGCGGAGCGTCGGCAGGTATGTGCGCGCGACCGAGTCGTAGGTCAGGTAGCCGAGCGTGGCCAGGCTTTTCAGCAACATGCTCGCGCTGGCCTGCGGGATGCCGAGATCCCGCACGATCTCCCCGACCGTGAGAGACCGCCGCCGCAGCGAGAACAGCTCCAGCAATGCCAGCGTACGCTGTGCCGACTTGATCGGGTCCATGGTGTTGCCCTGATGCGCCGATCTGCCGTCGGCAGCAAACAACGTTCAATCAAACATCGTCGACGGCGGTGGCGGTTGCAAAAGTCAGTCCTGAACCAGGCCCTTCGGTCACCAAACATCATGGGATGCCAGAGATGAAGATCGTCGCCATTGGATACGGCTCCCCCGCCCACATGTTGCAGGAAACCCACGCTGACGACCGCCCCCCATCGGCGGGCGAGGTGGCGGTTGATGTCCGGGCAGTCGGGATCAACCCCAAAGACATCAAGCTTTACGCGACCGAAAACTATGCGCGCGCCCGGGACCGCGAAACCGAGTTCCCACTCGATCTCGGACTTGAAGCCGCCGGTGTTGTGTCGGCGGTCGGGCCTTCCGCGGCGGGTCCGCTCGGCCCCGTCAAGGTCGGAGACGAGGTGATAGCCTACCGGATCGCGGGGGCATACGCGTCCAGGATTGTCGTCCCGTCGTCGTCCGTCATCCCGAAGCCTACGCGGCTGAGCTGGGCACAAGCAGCGTCGATCATGCTCCCTGGCACGACGGCATTTCACTGCCTAGCCGCTGTCCTCACACGGCCGGGTGAGACAATCCTGGTCCACGCCGCTGCCGGGAATGTCGGCCGCTTCGTAGCCCAACTCGCGCGCGTTGCTGGCGTGAAGGTGATTGGAACCGCGTCGGAGAAGGATTTCGACATGCTTCGGGGCTACGACGCGATCCCGGTCGCGTACGGCGTGGGCCTCGAAGACCGTGTCCGGGCTGTCGCTCCGTCCGGCGTGGCGGCGGCGATCGACATCGTCGGCACTGACGAGGCGATCGACACATCACTAGCTCTGGTGACAGAGCGGCAGCGGATTGCGACGATCGTCAACTTAACGCGGGCGCGACGGGATGGCTTCCAGGCGCTGGGCGGCGAATCAGGCAATGACGAGGGTATCCGGATTCGGGACAACGCCCGTTATGTGCTCGCGGCGCTGGCGCAATCCGGTGTCCTCGATGTTCGGGTCGATCGCTGTTTCCCGTTGTCGGCAGCTAGCGAGGCGCACAAGCTCATGCTCGGCGGTAGGGCGGGGCGGTTGGTTTTGGAACCGTGACCGGCTGCTTGGTTTCGTCGGGGCTCGCGCCGAGGGTCCTGGCTGGCGTTGAGTTCAAATCGGTGACGGTGACCGAGTGACCTGAGCGGATCGCTCACGGTTCCAGCGGAGTATCCGTCCGGTGCTTGCCGTCGTTCTGTGCGGGTCCCTCTGCAGACGTCTGACGCGGGCACCACTGGGATGGTCTGTGGATGCAGGGCTGGGCGCTGCGCGTCGCGCACTTGCTTTATCCCACACGTTTCAGCACGTCGATGAAGGCTCTCAGCCCGGCCGGCACATGGCGGTGGCCGGAGTAGTAGAGGAACAGGCCGGGGATGGATGGGCACCAGTCGTCCAGCACGGGGACGAGCGCGCCACTGTCCAGATGCGGCCGTGCCGTGCGATCCGGCACATAGGCGATGCCGAGGCCCCCGGCGGCAGCCTCGGCCATTAGCTCCACATGGTCCAGCGTCAGCGCCCCGGGAACATCCACCGAAACCTCCTGGCCATACTTGGCAAACTCCCAGCGGTAAGGCTTGCCGCTCGGCAGGCGCACGCGGATGCACGCATGGTCCCGTAGGTCGTCGGGCGTCAGCGGCGGCTGGCGTCCGGCCAAGTAGGCTGGGGACGCCACGGCGACGAAGCGCACCTCTCCGCCGAAGCGCACCGCCACCATGTCCTTCGGCACTGCCTCGCCGAGCCTGACCCCGGCGTCGAAGCCTTCCGCCACGATGTCGGTCAGCCTGCCATCCGTTACCAAGTCAAGCGACATGCCGGGGAAGCGCCGCAGGAACGTCGGGACCGCCCTGCCCAGCAGCAGGCGCGCGGCGGCCTCGTTGGCGTTGATTCGCAAGAGGCCTGCTGGCTCGCCGCCGGCTCCTTGAGCCTCCGCCACTGCGAGGTCGAGGTCGTGCAGCACCGGCCGAAGCCGCTCAAGGAGGCGCACGCCGGCCTCGGTCGGCGACACGCTGCGCGTCGTCCGGTGCAGCAGGCGCACACCCATTTGTGCCTCAAGCGACCGCATCATGTGGCTCAGCGTGGAGGGCGACAGCCCGGCCTCGTCGGCAGCCTTGCGGAAGCTGCGGTGGGCCACGATGGCGGCAAAGGCTCTGAGGTCGGCCAGGAACGGGCGCTCATTCATGGGTGATTTTCACTGCCTTGTGCGACATCGTGCGGATGATAGCAGGACTACACGGTCCCAGGTTCAGGTGCAGACCGAGGCCACCGGCCCTGCAGGAGCATCCCTATGAGCAAGACCTGGTTCATCACTGGCACGTCGTCCGGCTTCGGGCGGCTGATGGCCGAGAGCCTGCTGGCGCGCGGCGACCGCGTGGCCGCGACCCTGCGCAAGGTCGAGGCCCTCGACGACCTCAAGGCGCAGCATGGCGAGCGGCTTTGGGTGGCGCGTCTCGATGTGACGGACGCCACCGCCGTACGGCGCGTGGTAGGTCAGGCCTTCCGAGACCTGGGCCGCATCGACGTGGTGGTGAACAACGCGGCATATGGCCTGGTCGGCGCCGCCGAGGAGCTGACCGACGATCAGGTCCGGCTACAGATCGACACCAACCTCATCGGCTCGATCAAGGTCATCCGCGCGGCCCTGCCGCACCTGCGTGCGCAGCGCGGCGGTCGCATCCTGCCGGTGTCGTCCGAGGGCGGCCAGATCGCCTATCCCGCCTTCAGCCTCTATCACGCGACCAAGTGGGGGATCGAGGGTTTCGTCGAAGCGGTCGCGCAGGAAGTGGCGCCGTTCGGCATCACGTTCACGCTCGCCGAGCCTGGCCCTACCCGGACCGACTTCGGCGCGAAGATCGTTAGCCCGCCGGCACTGGCAGCCTACGACGGCTGAGCGTGGTCCCGGTCCGGTCATCGCGCCCCCCTGCGTGCAGGCATTTCAGGAGAAGACTAATGCTCATGTTCAACAGCCGCCAGCTTGTGGCCATATGCCTGGGAGCAACGATTGCAATGTCAGCGCCGGCAGCCGCCGGCGGCAAGAACCTGGTTGCTGGAACCTGGCTCATGGTCTCCGCGAAGGCCGATCCCGATGGGGAGAACAGGGACCTCTTCAGCTCCAACCCGAGCGGCTTGCTGATCTTCACGGAAGACCTGCATTTCTCCGATGTGCTCGTCAACCCAGAGGTTCCCAGCTTCGCATCGAGCGATCGGGCCATGGGGACGGCGGCGGAGAACAAAGCCGTGGTTGCTGGCGACTTGGCCCTTTACGGGACCTACACGGTGGACGAACAGGGACGCTTTGCCACCGAGCACGTCACCGCCTCGACCTTCCCCAACTGGACCGGCCTGAGCCGTGACACCAGCCGGATCACGGAAACCGTGGACGGAGACACGATGGTGGAGCGGCTGAAGGACCCCGGCGGTCCGCAAATCGTCATCGTTTGGAAGCGGGCAAGATGAGCTGCGACACAGCGCCGGACATGCTCAAACCATGATGATCGCCAGGATTATCAACTGGGTTCGGCCGAGACATGGTGAAGGTGCGGCTCTCGCGTGAAGGTCGCGTGCTGGAGAGCGCTGCGGGACGAAGGGCAGCAGGTGGCACCAAGTGATGAGTGACGAGGTTCTGCTGGCGCTATGTGGCGGACCGTTGCCGTCCAAGGGTCCGGTGGTCGAACCAGCGGCTCACATATGTCACCAGCGGCGGGTACACCGCGCCAATGCCGAACAGGCCCAGCAACACACCATGCCCCAGGTAGATGGCCCAGAGCTGCCCGGTCGCCGACACCGCCAGGCCACAGGCAATCATGACGCCACCGAACGACACGGTGGCGCGCACGCCGATGCGGTCGGCGACGCACCCATCAGCACGCCCCCCAGCCCGGTGCCGAACCAGGTCAGCGCCCGGGCAGGGCGAGGGTCGAGCGGCCGAAGCCGAGGTCCTGCTCCATGGCGCGCAGCCCGACCACAGCCAGCAGCGTGGCGCCGTAGGCGACCGAAAGGATGGCCAGCGCCACCCCGGCCGCGATCCATGACGCGCGGCCCTCGATCGAGCCGCCAGCCTACACGTCATGGGCCGCGGATGTCAGCCGAATAGCTTGGCTGCCGTGCGCGCGACGAGCTGGCCTTGGTAGCGCGCGCCGTCCAGCTCGACCGCCGAAGGCTGGCGTGACCCGTCGCCGTTGGCGATAGTGGTGGCCCCGTAGGGTGCGCCGCCCACCACCTCGTCGACGGTCATCATGTCCTTGAAGCTGTATGGCAGGCCGACGACGACCATGCCGAAATGCAGCAGGTTTGTGATGATCGAGAGCAAGGTCGTTTCCTGGCCGCCGTGTTGCGTCGCCGTGGAAGTGAAGGCCGCGCCGATTTTTCCTTCCAGCGCGCCACGCTGCCACAGGCCGCCAGTCTGGTCGAGGAACGCCGCCATCTGCGACGACATCCGCCCGTAGCGCGTCCCGGTGCCTACGACGATCGCGTCGTAGCCTTCCAGCTCGCCAACGGTGGCAACCGGCGCCGGCTGGTCCAGCTTGTAGTGCGACGTGCGGGCGACCTCCTCCGGAACCGTCTCGGGCACGCGCTTGACGGCGACCTGCGCACCAGCCGCGGTGGCGCCGTCCGCGACGGCCTTCGCCATCGCCTCGATGTGGCCATATGCCGAATAATAGAGAACCAGGACCTTCGCCATCTTAAGCCTCCTTCGTTAAGTCTCGAGAATTGCCATGCCCTTGGCGACCGCGGGCCGCTGTCGGAGCCGCGCCATCCAGTCGCGGATCGCCGGCGAGGCGGCGAAGCTGTCGCCCAGCACGGACGCCATCTTCGCGTCCGCTTCGTGGACCCAGGGGTAGGACACGATGTCCGCGATCGAGTACTCGTCGCCGGCCACAAAGGGCACGGCGGCCAGCCGCTTCTCCAGCACGCCGAGCAGGCGCTTGCCTTCCCCGATGAACCGGTCGATGGCGAGCGGCGCCTTGTCGTCCGAGCGGACGGCAAAGAAGTTCAGTTGCCCCAGCATCGGGCCGAGCCCGCCGATGGACCAGTGCAGCCATTGCAGCGTCGTCCAGTGCGCCGGCCCGGCGGCGGGCAGCAGCAGTCCGCTCTTATGGGCGAGATAGGTCAGGATGGCGCCGCTCTCGAACACCGCCTGCTCGCCGCCGGGTGCGTCGCCGTCGACGATGGCCGGGATCTTGTTGTTGGGAGCGATCGCCAGGAAGGCCGGGTCGAACTGCGCGTCGGCCGAGATATCGACCCCCTTCGTCAGGTAGGGCAGCCCGATTTCCTCGAGCATGATCGCCGGCTTGCGGCCGTTCGGCGTCTTCCAGGTGTAGAGCGTGATCACTGTGTGCGTTCTCCGGCGCCGGCGGGCGTTGGCGTGGGTGGCAGTGCCGCCGAGGGCACGGTAGCGGACAGGGTGGCGGCCACGCGCCGGTCCGCGACGTGCGCCTTCACCCAGGGCACGCCCTGCTCCCCCAGCACGATGCCGAGCAAGCCGACCAGAGCGACGAGCGGCGGCGCCGGCGACCGGACTCCGAGCAGCGCGTAGGCAACGCCCACGCCGATGCCGACAAGCAGGGAAACGAGGTATGCCATCGACCCTCTTCGTGCGGCCTTTTCATCGGAGCAGGTTACGGCAGCGTCGCAGGACGCATCAGCCGGAGATGTTCGATGTCGTCGTTCGAGAAACCCGAAGACCCGGACCCGTGAGTCAGGCGGCGGCCGGCTCCGTCGTGAACAGCTCCTTGAACTTGGCCAGGCCGTATTTGGCGGCCATCCCCCAGTCGATGTGCGGCAACACGGGCAACTCGTCGGCCAGCTCTTCGTCTGACCTCTGACGGAGTCGAAGTGTGCTGCGTATCATAGGCCGCCGCCACTTGCTTCGCCGGCCTAGTCGGCGGACTGCCCCCGGAACCGCTCTACGAGCCAGCATGCGGCAGGCCCTGGTGGTGTGTCGGTGCGGTAGATCGCGTCGAGCGTATAGTCGAACGCCACCGCGTCCGGGACGTGGAGTTGGACGAGCACGCCTGACGCGATGTCGTCCGCCACCATCGCCAGCGGCATCATGCCCCAGCCGAGGCCGGCGCTGAGCAGCATGTGCTTGGAGCCCAGCTCCGCCAGCCGCCACGTGTGGCTGGCGTTGACGCTGAAATCGCGCCCGGCGGTGAGCGGCGACCGGTCGTAGATGACGAGCTGGACGTGGTCCCGGCTGGCGCCGGGCGGGTGGCCGCCGGGCGGCAGGGTGGCCAGAGGGTGCTGCCGGCCCGCGACCGGCACCATCCGCAAGCTGCCGACGCTCCTTCGCTGCAGCCCATCGAGGCCGGCCGTGAACGGGCCGCTGATCCCGATGACCGCAGCGCCGTCCAGCACCAGGCCCGCCACCGCGCCCAGCGTCTCCACATGCAGGTGCAGCTTGACCGACGGGTACTCCCGCGAAAAGGCCGTGAGCGCGTCCACCACGCGTGCCCGCGACAGCAGCGAGTCCAGCGCCACGTGGAGCTCGCCTTCCAGGCCTTGCAGCATGCCCGCGACCTTGGCGCGCAGCGTGTCGACGCCGCCCACGACGGAGCGCGCCTCGGCCAGCACGACCCGGCCGGCCTCCGTCAGTTGCGGCCGGCGGCTGGACGTGCGGTCGAACAGGCCGACGCCGAGCTGGGCTTCCAGGTTGGCGATCGTGTAGCTGATCACCGACAAGGCCCGGTTCAGCGTCTTGGCAGCCGCGGTGAAACTGCCGGTGTCGACGACCTGGATGAGCACCTGCAGCTGATCGAGCGTGGGCGTGCCTGGGCCTGATGGCATTCGATAAATCCGAAGGAGTGCTCCGACATTATGCGAGAGTTCGGAGACCGTGAACGGCTTACATGGTGGAAGGCCGCCGACGGGAAGGCTGGGTTTGGGCCGTCAACAGGAGCTTCGCCGTGCTGACCGACGCGATGGAAGCGATCATCGAGACCTACACGGTCGGCTGCCTCGCGACCGTGCGTCCGGACGGCACCCCGTCCGTGTTTCCCAAAGGAACCTTCCTGATCGTGGATGACCGCACGGTCGCTTTCACCCCCATCCGCTCGCAGGGAACGGTGGACAACCTACGATCGCGCGCGGATGTCGAGGTGGACTTCATCGATGTGTTCCGGCGCAAGGGCTGCCGCGTCCGCGGGACCGCGACATATGCTCCCTGCGATCAGCCCGGGCCGCTCCTGCTGGCAAGGTTCAAGGACAGCTGGCCGGACCTCTACGGTCTCCTGAAGGGCGTTGCCGTCATCGCCGTCACAGCCGCCGAGATCGTGACAATCCCGGCCACGATGGCCGCCTCGTCCCTGCCGGTTCTCTGGATAGCCGGGCCTGCCTGGGGAAGTTCGCCCTGCTGAAGCGCGGAGACCTGCCGGTCGTGGCGGCGATCGGCCTACACGTCGTTGCCGTCCTCGTAGCCCGCCGAGATCATCAGCATGCGCGTGCGGATGATCTCGTCCAGGCCATGGACAACCCGGCTGGGATCACGCGGGTCACGGACGCAGCCCGCCAGGCGAGACGCGACGGTGAGTTGCGTCCGCTGCCCGGGCTTAAGGGCAGCCTCAACGAGTATGCGTGATCTGTTGCGCCGACGCTCGCTTTAGGCCCGCTACGAGAAGGCACGTCGCGGTGAATTCATGAATGGCGCACCCGTGGGTTTCGTCAAGGCAGGAACCGCTACGAGAAGGACCTGGACCGCGGGGTGCATCCGGGTCGCTCGCAATCTGAAATCGGCCGACGTCATCGATGTGCTGGCGGACCTGTTCATCACGCGCGTCCAGGCTCGGAGGGCAGGACGGAAGGGAACGTGAGGCTGACCCGATAAGACTCCCTAACCCAAATGAGTGATACGATTGCGGTAATCGCCGCCAAAACCATCGGGTAAGCAAGTGCGGTGTAGATATTACCCGTTGAGCTGATCAGGCCGAAGCCGATCAGCGGCAAGAAGCCGTTCAGCAGCCCGTTGCTGATGTTGTAGCTGATACCCACACCGGTCGAACGAAACCGGGTCGGGAACAGCTCTGCAAGTGACGCTGCCGTGGCCGGCAGCATAATTGCCACAAACAGGATCATCACCCAGTTATAGAATACGAGCAGCCAGAATTGGGGCGGTGACGCCGCGAGGTGGATGCCGTAGTAGATGGGCACGTAGAAAATCAGCGCCAGACTGCTGCCCAGGATGATCATCGGTCGGCGACCGACGCGGTCGCAGATCCAGCCGGCGGCGATGTAGCACGGCAGGGAAAGCATCACGGCCACCAGCGCAACAGACGCCGCTACTTCAATGTCGACATGGAGTATGGCCTGCATGAAGCTGGGAGTGAGGACAAGCGCAGTCGTTCCCAAGGCGCCCTGCGCCGCGGTCGACCCAAAGACCCCTAGCAGCATCCTCACGATGTTCTCGCGGGTGGTGAACAGTTCCCGCACCGGCGATTTTGCTTCCTGGTGGTTGCGCTGCAACGCCTCGAAAGCCGCGGTTTCCTGCAGGCGGAGCCGGAACCGCAACGAAACCACGGTCAAAACCCCCGATAGGAGAAACGGAAGCCGCCAACCCCACGTAGCAAAGTCCACGGACCCGGTTGCCACCCGGCACAGATAGACCACAGCCAAGGAGATCAGGCTACCCAGCGGGGACATTCCGGTCAGGATGCCGAGATACCAGCCGCGCCGGTCATCGGGCGCATTCTCGGCAACATACGAGAACGCGCCGCCGACCTCACCTCCAGCAGCGAGGCCTTGCAGGATGCGCAGAAGCAGCAACGCGAACGGCGCGGCATATCCAATACTGGGAAAACTGGGTAGCAGGCCCATGCAGGTTGTCGAAAGCCCCATGAGCACCAGAGTGGAGATGAACGAGAACTTCCGGCCAAGGCGATCACCCATCGAGCCGAAAATCAGTCCGCCGACTGGCCGGATCGCAAATCCGATGCCAAGGGTTGCCATCGTAAAAAGGAGACCCAGCATGCCCTGATGCGTATCCTGCGGGAAGAACAACCGCCCGAGATACACGCCCATCGAGGCATAGAGATAGAAGTCATACCATTCGATAAGTGAGCCGGCCGAGGATGCGACGATGACCAAGCCTAGCGAGGGCGGTGGTCGGATCGTGGTCGTCTGTTCCGGCGCAGCTGTTTCAGCTGTCATCTTGTAACTTCCTACTTCTTCTCGGGCGGTTAATTCAGCCCCAGCACCTTCCTTGCGTGCGTCGGCGTGGCGACAGCACGGCCCATGGATCGCGACAACTGCACCATTCGTTCGACATACCAGGCGTTTGACGGCGCGAGGCCGGCGTCATCGTACGTCCGAACCATGTCCTCAAAGCCCACGCGCACATGACCGCCGAGCCCGATGGAGAGCGCCCGCAGCGCATATTGGCTGGCGCCGGACTTGCCGCCCTTCATCATCCACCAGTGGACTCTTTCCGGAAAGCCCTCGGTCAATTGCACAACGGTGCGTGCAGCTGACGCGAGTGACCCGAACGGCTCAGCAGCGACAACGAGACACGGGACCGCGCCGGCGAGGTCACGATCGATCAGATTCTTCACCATCGCGTGGCTGTCCATCGAAGTCACGGCCAGGCTGGGTCGCACGCCACGCTCGATGAGCATTCGTGTCGTGGATTCCAGCGAACTCCCGCCCCCTGCGGCATCCTTGCGCACCGCCATCGGAAAGCTCGCCATCGCTGGCTGCAGTGCTAGGGGAGCGAGCGCCTCATCGACGCTGAAGCCAGACGAGCCCAACGACAACTCCAGGATGATGTCGCTGCGCTCCCGCACGAGATCCACGACTTGACGGAATGCATCTACGTCCTGGGTCGGGCGGCCATCCTCTGTGCGCGCATGCACATGGGCGATTGCGGCGCCAGCTTCGGCCGCGCGCACAATCTCGTCGGCGATTTCCCGCGCCGTGAAAGGCACGGCTGGGTTGTCAGTCTTGCGCGCGTGCGAGCCGTTAATGGCGACCGAGATGATGAGCGGCCGGTCGGTCATCGTGCGTCCGCTTCCAACGGTTGCGCCAGTTCGGGGTGGGTGGTCAGCCACTTTTGCAAGAAGCCTTTCCGACCGCCATCCAGCAGGATCTGGCGCAAACCCTCCGGCACCGGAGGATAGGCGTAAGACTTTCCGGTGCTGAGATTGACGACCTCGCCGGTGGCCATATCGATTTCAGCCTCATCTCCAGTGCTGATCGCCGAGGTGATGCCTTCGCACTTGCCCATGATCGGCACGCCGAGGTTGACTGCGCCCGCGATTACGCGCGCGAATGTCGACTCGCACAGGATGCGGACGCCAAGCGCGGCCAGGGCGATGTAGGCCGTAGTGTGCGCCTTACCTGCGCCAAAGTTGCGACCCGCCACGACGAAGTCGCCCGGCTTCACCCGGCTGGCGAAGTCCGGGTCGATGGCCGTGAATAGGCATGGTATCAGGATGGTTGGATCGGTCTGCCGTTCAATGACGTGCTTCCACGCCATCATCCCGTTGTCGTGGACAATGTTGTCACCGTACACGTGGGCGCGCCCACGCGTCTTCCAGTCGCCTTGCATGATCGCCTCCTGTTCTGTCCCGCACGCTAAGCCAGAAGGTCGCGCGGATCCGTGATCCGCCCGGTGACCGCCGCAGCCGCCACACTTAGCGGGCTGCCAAGGAAATACTCCGCCTCGGCTGAGCCCATGCGACCTTTGGTGTTGGTCGCCGCAGTGGAGATCGAGACCTCGCCCGGGCCCACCGGCGCCATGACGCCGCCGGCGCATGGTCCGCAGCCGGCAGGCAGCACGATGGCCCCAGCGTCCATGAAGACCTGCGCCAACCCGTCCTTCATCATGCGCGCCGCCATCGTGACGGTGCCCGGGACGACGAACATCCGCACGCCCGAGGCAACCGCTTGCCCCTTCATGACACTGGCGGCTGCAGCAAAGTCCTCGTACTGACTCGACCCGCATGCCCCGATATAGGCGTGGTCGATTGCCCGGCCGGCAGCCACCGAAATGTCGGCCGCGTTGCTCGGAGCCCCGGGCAGTGCCAGCGTCGGCCGGGCTTCGGCGAGGTTCAGCGCGATGCGCCCCCTCAAGGATGCGTCCGGATCACTCACTAGGTGCTGCAGTTCCGGGGCCGGGCGCCCGTCGTAATGCTTGGGCGGGAACAGCACGTGTGCCGCGGCAATCTCGGTAAGTGTGTTGATCAGGCCGATGCGGCTCGGGACCGCCATTCGATCGATGGTCGCGCCACGAAACTCCACCACAGCGGCTTCCGCGCTGAAGCCGTGCCGCTCCGACACCAAGTCGCTCGAGAGTTGGAAGCAAACGTCACGCGGATGCACGCCAGCGGGAAAGTCACCGCTCACATCGACCCGGATGGTTTCCGGCACGGCTGTCCATTTCGTACCGGTGGCCAGGATCACGGTGACATCGGTCACGGCAGACATCGCATAGCAACCGATCGCGCCGAAATTGCTGCAATGCGAGTCGTAGGCCGCCAGGAACATGCCCGGCTGTACAAGCCCCATCTCCATCGGGAAGACATGTCCGTGTCCGCCTTGCCCGGCGTCGAACAACCGGCCGCCCTGCCAGGTTTTCATGATCCGCCGGTTCGCAATGCCCCGTGCCAAGGCCCGCGGCGTGGTGTACAGCACTTCATGGTCTGTTACGGCAACCAGCCGCTCCGGATTAACGATCCGGCGGTAGCCGAGATCCGTCAGCTCCTTGAAGGCCGCCTCAAGATAGCCATCATGAATGATGACCAGGCTAGAATCCGGGTAGACAATGTCCCCCGCGTTGACGGCTTCCTTGCCGCATGCGCGCGCGAACATCTTCTCGGCAAAAGTCATGGACTTTGCCAGTCTGTCTACCTGCATTGTCGGCGTCCCCCTTCCTGTTTGCTTGCGATACAGCTCAGCGCGGATAAGGGCCCCCACGATGCTTCGCGGGTCGGCCTTAAATCGTATCGCACCCATTTCGCGAACCACGCAGATCGTGACCAGACATCCTGGTTCGTGCCGATCTGTTTAACGATCTCCTCATAAAACGCGGCCGCCGTCGGCCGGCGATCGACGCGTTGTTGGCGATGACGATCCACTGCCACTTGTCGGCAATCACATCCGGGGAATGATTCGGCACTCCGTCCAAAGAACGGCGGGATCTTGTTGATGATCTGATCACGAACCCGCTGCAACCAGCCCACGTTGATCTTTGTCGAACGGTATCGCCGTTCCTCACTCGATCGCATCAGACCATCCCCCATTATCGTTATTGGTTCAGCCAGTCAGGACCGTGCCAACCATTTGGCGGACTCTCTCCTTGCTAATCAGGCAACGCGTTCGACATCTTTCCCGATCCGCGGTTGTGTGGCGGCTTCGGCCTCATAACCAACCGAGGCGGCATGTCGTGCCAGCGTCTCGCTCGCGGTCGCGGCACGTTCAGGATCGCGAGCCCGGATCGCCTCGACGAGCCGACGCATCTCGAAAACGCTCTCGGCCGGCCGGCCGGGTTTCCCAAGCGACGCACCCCAGGCATAGCTTGTCATAGCAACGAACTGGAGCAGGTACTTGCCAATAATCGCGCTGCCGCACTCTTCGGTGAGGGCGCAGTAGTAAAGTTGTTTCGCTCTCACGATTTCACTGATGTTGGAGCTTGCGAGTGCGGCCTCGATCCGGTCCACGGCGCATTCGAGGCGACCAATCGCTTCTTCGCTTGCGTGTATGGCAAAATACCGGGCGCAGAGGCCTTCAATCGGCACACGCAAATCCCGGATTTGGCGGAGCTCGTCAAGCCTGTGCTTCTTGACGACCGGACCGGTGTTTGGAACGATCTCGATCAGGCCCTCTGCCTCAATCTGCCGCATCGCCTCCCGTAGCGAAGGCCGGCTTATCTTGAGAGATTTCGCCAGCCGCGCCTCGATCAGGCGGTCACCGGGTTTTAGGTGGCCAGAGATGATGGCCTCACGCAAACGCTGCACCACTGCGCCGCGCAAAGGAGCAGGGAATGGGCAAATCGCAGCAAACTCGGGCACAATGTCCATGAACGCTGCCTTCTTGATTGTCTGGCAATCTGGCAGACAGGTTGAACCGTTGCAAGCGGAATGAGGGTCCGGTGCAGCGGAGACGCATAGAATTCCCGGTATGAAGAACAGGGTGCGGCGCGGTCGATGGTTGGACGTCAGGGGCGGCATTCCAGCCCTGAGGCTTATTCCAGGACTCACGGCACATGACCCGGCACCCACTGTCACAGTCCGATGCTCATGACGCGCCACGGCTGTTCGGTGAGCCGGTTCGAGGTGTCGCAGCAGCTCGGGAACAGTTTTTTACAAGCCTCGATCGCGCCGGCCGCCTGAGCGTGGTCTGACGGGAGCCGCCCACGTCGTTTCGCGCGACTGCCGTTTTTTGGACAAAACCGTCGAAACGCGGCTATAACCGCGTGGCGGCGACCGGGGTTGAGGGACAAGATGGCGACCTACAGCATCATCGTGAATGGCAAGCCGGTCAGCGTGACGGCGGAGCCCGATGCGCCCCTGCTTTGGATCGTCCGCGAACACCTTGGGCTGACCGGGACGAAGTTCGGCTGCGGCTGCGGGTTGTGCGGTGCCTGCACGCTGCATGTGGATGGGCAGGCGGTCCGCTCATGTCAGATGTCGGTATCCTCGGCCGCAGGCCGGGCCGTCACCACGATCGAGGGCTTGGGCGTCGGCGGTGAACACGTGCTGCAGAAGGCCTGGGTCGCCGAGCAGGTGCCGCAATGCGGGTACTGCCAATCCGGCCAGATCATGCAGGCGGCCGATCTGCTACAGAAGACGCCGCATCCGACGCGGGAACAGATCGTCCTGGCGATGGATGGGAACATCTGCCGCTGCGGCACCTACCCCCGGATCATCCGCGCCATCGAACGCGCCGCGAAGGACGCATAGGCATGCACCCCAACGTCCTGTCGCGCCGCGGCCTCCTCGCTGGCCTTACCTTCGGCCTCGCCATCGGCGGCCTGCCGGGCCGGGGCAGCGCGGCAGGGGTCGGGGCGGCTGCACCCAGCGGTGCGGGCGACCCGCATGGGATGGCCGGCGCCTGGGTGCGGATCGGGACGGATGGCGCGATCGAGATCGCCTTCCCGGCGGTTGAGATGGGTCAGGGATCGATGACTGGCCTGTCCATGGTCATCGCCGAGGAGCTTGACGCCGATTGGTCCCGCGTAAGCGTGTTCATTCCGCCGAACGTCGCCGAACTCTACGGCAACCCCCATTGGGGCGGCACCCAATCGACCTTCGGCAGCTACACGATCATGGGTTACTGGGACAAGGCGCGGCTCCAGGGTGCGGCCATGCGCCGGGTGCTGCTGCAGGCGGTGGCGGCGCGGTGGGACGTGCCGCTCGCCGAGTTGCATACGGAACCGAGCGTGGTCGTGCACGCGGCGAGCGGTCGCCGCATCGGCTACGGCGAGGTCGCCGGGTTCGCGACGGTGCCCGCGCAGATGCCGACGGTGACGGTGGCGGACCTGAAACGCTTTGCGGATTACCGCATCATGGGCACCGCGCCGGCGCGCTTCGACGTGCCTGCGAAATCGGACGGCACGGCAGTGTTCGGCATCGACATCCGGCTGCCCGGGATGGTGTATGCGACCCTGCTCGGCCCTCCGATCGAAGGGGCCATCCCGTTCAGCTTTGACGGGGCCGACGCGAAGGCCGTCCCGGGCGTCACGCACCTGATCCAGTTGCCGGCGGGGATCGTCGTTGTGGGAACCACGGTTGAGGCGGTGTTCGCCGCCCGCGAGTTGGTGAGCGTCACTTGGTCCCACGTCGATCGGGACGGCTACGACAGCGTCGCCACCTTGCGGGATTACAGGAGCCGCGCGGCCAACCTGGATGACAGGGGCCTGCCGTGGCGCACTGTCGGCGATGCGGATCAGGCGTTCGCCACTGCTGCGAAAACCGTCCGTGCCGAGTACACGACCGACCACGTGTATCACGCCCAGATGGAGCCGCTGGGGGCGACGGCGTGGGTCAACGAGGCCGGGGACGGGGCCGAGATCTGGGTCAGCACTCAGGCGCAGACCGTGACGGTGGGCGCCGTCGCCGGCCTGCTGAACACGTCGCCGGCCAAGATCACGGTCAACCACCAATATGCCGGCGGCGGCTTCGGCCGCCGCTCCGCGGTGGATTTCGTGACCGGTGCGGTGCTGGTGTCCAAGCAACTCAAGCGGCCTGTGAAGATGATCTACACGCGCGAACAAGATGTGCGCTCGGCCAAGATGCGGCCGATGACTGGCCAATACCTGGAGGCCGCGTTCGACGCCGCCGGCACGCTCACCGGCTGGCGCCACCGCATCGTGGCCGAGTCGATCCTCGGCTACCGGTCGGAAAAGGCGTTGGAGCCGCTGAAGGGCGTGGACTTCCTGGTCATGGTCGAGAGCCAGCCATCCTACGCCATCGCCAACCAGTCCATCACCTACCACCGCGAGAAGCACGGCTCGCCGCTGTCCTCGTACCGTGGCATCGGCGCCGGGCACAACGTGTTCGCATTGGAAGCGTTCTTCGACGAGGTTGCCGTGGCGCAGGCGGTGGATCCGGTCGAATACCGCTTCAAGCTGATGGCGCATGAGCCACGGGCGCAGGCGGTGATCCGCGCGACGGCGGACATGGCGGGGTGGGGCAAGCCATCGGCACCAGGCCGAGCCAAGGGCTTCGCATTCGGGAAGCTAGTGGAAACTTGGATTGCCGGTGTGATCGAGGTTTCGCTCGACCGTGAAACCGGGGAGATCCGAGCGCATAATTTCTGGACGACGCTCGACCCGGGCGTTGCGGTGAACCTCGACTCCATCCGGGCACAGACGGAAGGCAACGTGGTGTTTGGGCTGAGCTGCGCCTTGAAGGAGCGGATGACGCTCGTGAATGGGCAGATCGAACAGAACAACTACTACGATTACGAGGTGTTGCGGATGTCCGAGACGCCGGAGATCCACATCAACATCACGCCCACCGAGAACCCGGCAACGGGCATCGGCGAGGCTGCGATCCCGTTGATCGCACCCTGCCTATCGAACGCGGTGTTCGCGCTGACCGGCAAGCGCCTGCGCGACCTGCCGTTCAGCCGCGATCGCGTGAAGGCGGCGCTGACGGCGGTCTAGATGGCTAAGCCGCCGCCGCGACCCGGCGGCGGCGCACTGCAACGGTCGCAGCCCAGCCGGCCAACAGCAGTATAGCGACTGCTGCTGCCGGAGCACCATACAGCAGGAGCGGCGGGATGCTGGAAGCGGCCGGCAGCCGGATTGCCGCCACGTCAGCCGCCTTCAGCAACAGCGTACCATTGCCGAACCGGTGGTTGACGTAGTTGGCGACCGCCGCAAGCTGCACGTCGTCATGCAGGTGTCCGAAGGGGGGCATGTACACGATGGCGCCGGTCCCGTTCCGCAGCCGGGCACCTTCAAGCAACACGCGGACTAGGTTTGTGCCCGCAGGGTCGTTCACGGTGCGGTTGCCGAGCAGCGCGGCATTGCCGGACTGCACGCCGCTGCCGTTCCACGCGTGGCAGTTGGAGCATTCTGACGCGAACAAACGCTCTCCCTCTGTGCCATCGCCGCTGTTCAGTGCCGCGGGTTGACCCGGCGTCACGGCCGGAGCGTTGCGGATCGGCCCGACCGACCGGAGATAGGTGACCATGGCACGCAGGTCGTCGACGGACAGGTAGCGCAGGCTGTTCTCGACCACCTCGGCCATCGGCCCGGCGGCGGCGCTGTGCCCGTCAGCATGGCCCGTCGCCAGATACGCAACGAGTTGGCTTTCGGTCCAGCCGCCGATGCCGGACACGGGGTCGGCCGTCAGGTTGTAGGCGCGCCAGCCCTGCGCCACGGCGCCGGCAAAGGCGTTCCCGTCATCGACGGCGAAGGCGATGTTGCGCGGCGAATGGCATTGCGCGCAGTGGCCGGGCCCCTGCACGAGGTAGGCGCCGCGATTCCACTCGGCCGACCGTGCCGGATCCAGCTGGAAGCGGTGGCCCGGGTTGAACAGGGCATTCCAGGCCCACAGGCCCCAGCGCTGATCAAACGGGAACTGCACCTGGTTAGCCGGCGGGGCACCTGCCACGGCGGCTCGGCTGAATAGGTAGGCCTTGATCGCCAGGATGTCCTCACGCGGCATCAGCGTGTAGGCGACGTAGGGGAACGCCGGGTAGAGGTGCCGCCCGTCCCGGCCCACGCCGTCCTGCATGGCGCGGACGAACTGGTCGTCCGTATAGCCGCCAATGCCGTGCTCCGTGTCGGGGGTGATGTTCGGGGAGTAGATTGTCCCGAACGGCAGGGTGATCGCCCGCCCGCCCGCGAACGGCCGCCCACCCGGGGCGCTGTGGCAGGCCACGCAATCGGCGGCGCGCGTGAGGTATTCGCCGCGGGCGACCAGGCCTGCATCCTCGGCGTGGACCGGCGCTGTGGCTAGGCAGCCGAGCACGGCCAGGCGGCAGGCCCGCACCTGCAAACCGGACATCATCGCCGAAGCCATCCTCACCCGGCCACGGCCGCCTGCGTGTCACCTGCCACCAGCTGCGCCGCCATGGCCCGCATCGCGACCTTGTCCACCTTGCCGACCCGGGTGAGCGGGAAGGCTTCCACCACCTCGACACGCTCCGGCAGCTTGAACTTGGCAATGCCGGTTTGCAGCAGGAACGCGCCCAGGCTGGCGACGGTCAGCGCGGGGCAGTCCTCGCGCAGGACCAGGAACGCGCACGCCTTCTCGCCATACATCGGGTCCGGCATGGCGACCACGCGGCAGTCGGCGACGTCGGGGTGGCAGGCGATCAGGCTTTCGATCTCCTCGGCGCCGATCTTCTCTCCGCCACGGTTGATGTTGTCCTTCAAGCGCCCCTCGAACGAGTAGCACACGGTACCCCCGATCTCGTGCGCCCGCATCAGGTCGCCCGAGCGAAAAAACCCGTCCGGGGTGAAGGAGGCGGCCGTGGTCGCCGGGTCGGCGAAATAGCCGGTCAGGGTGTTCGGCCCGCGGAAGCAGAGCTCGCCCACGGCGCCGAACGGCACCTCCGTCGCCTCGCCGGGCACGAGCAGCCGCACCTCGTCCGCCGGGGAGACCGGGTAGCCTACGGTGTGGTGGCGCAGCGCCGCCGGGGTATCCGGGTGGGCTGCGAACACCATGCCCTCCGTCATGCCGAACATCTGGCCCACGGGCTTGCCGACATGCGCCTCCACGGCCGCCGCCCGGGTCAGCGAGAAGAACTGGCGCAGCGAGCTGATGTCGTACTGGTGCAGGTCCCGCACCTCGAGCAACTTGGCGGCCACCGGGCCGATGCTGCCGGAGAACGTCACCCGGTGCTCGGCCATCAGCCGTAGCATCTCCGGCATGTCCAGCCGCGGCTGCAGCACCAAGGTGCGGCCTTCCAGGCCGACCGGCAGCACGGCGAACAGCGTCCCGGCGTTATGAACCAGCGGCAGACCCCAGAGCGAGACGTCCGCCCCCGTGAGCCCATAGCGCGCGGACAGTTGCAGGGTCGCGCCGAGATACTCGCCGTGCATGCGCGGGATGATCTTGGGCAGGCTAGTCGATCCACCGGACAACTGGAACACGGCCACGTCCATCATCCCCGGGTGGACACACGCGGTGCGCCGCTGGGCCTCGGCCGAACCGAAGGCGTGGGCCATGGCCTGCAGGGACAGCGCGCCGCCATGCTCCCCGCTGACGGCGATGACGTGCCGGATGGTCGGGCATGCGGCAGCGAGTTCGAGCCCGAACCCGGTCTGGTCGAACCGCGCGCCCGGTTCGGCGTCGGTCAGGATCGCGCGGGCGTCGGCGGTGCGTGCGAAATGCTGCATCTCCGCCATGCGATACTGCGGCAGGGTGCACACCGGCACCACGCCGGCCTTCATGCAGCCGTAGAATGCGACGAAATAGCTTACACTCGTCCCGAGTTGGAATAGCACACGGTCCCCCGGCGACAAGCCCACTTCCAACAGGCTGGCGGCCACCGATTCGGATCGCGCATCCAACGCGGCGAAGGTCAGTGTTTCGCCGGGGCCGACAACTGCGGCCTTATCCGGCGTGGCGGCGGCCGTCGCGCGCAGGCTATCGCCCACGGAGAGGTCGAGCCAGTGGCCGGCGGCCAGGTTGCGCCGTGCGAAGCCCGCGTCGTGATAGGTCACCCCTTCGACCGGGTAGTTGGGTTCCAGGTGCAATTTAGTCATTACCGCGCTCCTCAATCGACTGCCAGGGCCGTTGCGGGCGCGATAACCGGCGGCTTGGCCCAGGCATGGGCGCGGTCGCCGATCCGCAAGCCGCCGAACCGGCGCAGGCACAGCAGGGCGATAGCGATCGCGGCCACCGCGCCCAAAGCCAGCGAGCCGGCCGGCACGAGCAGCAGATCCTGGAACGGCAGGTCCAGGCCGATCAGCGCTCCGCCGATCAACGGGGCGGCGAGCGAGCCCAGGCGGCCGATCGCCTGGCACCAGCCCGTTCCCATTGCCCGTACCGGGGTCGGATAGATCACACCCAGCGTGGCCCCTATCGTGAAGTTCACGCCGGTGACGCAGAACCCAGCCCCGGCGATCACCGCCGCCGCCGCGTAGGGCGGCAAGGGGTGACCGATCGCCGCCATCATCGGCACGCCCACCAGGAACAGCACCACCATCGGCAGCACGCCGAGCCGGTCCACGATCACCGTGAGGCACAACCCGCCCAGTATACCACCCATCGAGAACAGGGAGGCGTTCACACCGGCCTGCGATGTCGTGGCCCCCGCCGATTGCAGCAGCGTCGGCAGCCAGGTCAGCGAGAAGAAATTGGCCATCTGGTTTGCCGCCAGCGCCAGCCACAGTAGCGGCGTGATCGCGGCCAGCCCGCCCGCAAACAGCCCGCGTGGCGACCCGCTCGCGACATGGACAGCCGCCTTCGGCTGCAGCCGCACGCTGCCCGCCGGCAGGTCGGGGCGGATGGCGGCAAGCATCCGGCGCACCTGGTCGTCCCGGCCACCGCGGGCCACGAGGAACTTGATCGACTCGCGCGCCGATACCGCGACCAATCCCATCACCGCCAGCGGCAGCAGCCCGCCGACGAGCAGCAGCACGGGCCAGCCATAGGACGGAACCAGCGCCGCCGCGACCAGGCCCGGCAGGGAGATGCCCGCCGGTACGCCGAAGTTCACGATCACGATGAACATGCCGCGGCGGCGTCTCGGCGCGGCTTCGGCCACCAGCGCCACGATGTTCGGGATCAGTCCGCCCAGCCCTAGCCCGGTCAGGAAACGCAACGCCGCGAACTCGGTCAGCGTCGTTGCCGCCATGGTGGCGAGGGTGAAGCCGGCAACTGCCCCGAGCGCCACAAGGATCGCTGTCTTGCGACCAAACCTGTCCCCGACGAAGCCCAGCAGCGGCGCACCGGCCAGCAGGCCGAAGATCCCGGCCGAGAAGACCGGGACCAGGTCGCCTCGCGCCACATGCCAGGTTTTCACCAGTTCGGGCCCGATATAGCCGGTGGCCGCGATGTCGAATCCGTCGCCAAGCAGGGCAAGAGTTGCCACGACGAGCAGCACGATGGACGAGCGGCGGACTTTCTGTCCGTCGATCGCATCGTCGAGATCGATCCCGAGTGCTTCTGCCATAGCGCTCCCCCATCCGCGCCATTAGGCGCTTCGTGTTTCACGCGCTGCTGCGCGTTTTTCCAGCCGTCCAGGGCAGGCCGGCACCACTCCCAATGCGCAAGGCTTGGCATTGTCTGACGCGTGTGTCAACATGTCGACAGAGACGACGGATTCGAAGGATTGGTCATGCGGATTGCGGTTGCTGGCGGCGGACCGGGTGGGCTCCTCTTCGCCAAACTTGCCAAGTTGGCCAACCCCGCCCACGAGATCGACGTGTTCGAACAGAATCCGGCCGGCGCCACCTACGGATTTGGCGTCGTTCTCGCGGACGTGGCACTCGACATCCTGAACGGCGTCGATCCCGGCCTGCAAGCCAGCATCCGCCGCCACGCGGAGGCCCAGGACCGCATCACCCTGGTGCACAAGGGCGTTCCGATCGCGCTGAAAGGCAACGGCTTCCTGGGTATCGCCCGCGTCAAGCTTTTGGAGTTGATGCAGGACAACGCGGCGGCCGAAGAGGTGCGGCTGCATTTCAAGCAGCCGGTTCGCGACCTTGCCATCCTCGACCGCTACGACATGGTCGTGGGGTCGGACGGCGTGAACAGCTGGCTCCGCACGGAACTGAACGAGCATTTCGGCGCCACTAAGGAGAAGCGGCTGAACAAGTGGGTCTGGTATGGCACCACCAAGCGCCTCGATTCCGTTGGCCTGGTGTTCCAGGACACGCCGTTCGGCACCTTCATCGCGCACAACTACCGCTTTTCGCCCGCGATGGGTACCTTCGTCATCGAGTGTACCGAACAGACCTGGCGGGCCGCCGGACTGGACCGTGCGACGGAGGCGGAAAGCCGGGCAATCTGCGAGGACATTTTTCGTGAGCAATTGGACGGGCACGGCCTGATGTCGAACCGGTCGCTCTGGTTCAACCCCGAGTTCGTCACCAGCCACCACTGGCATCACCGCAACCTGGTGCTGATCGGCGACGCGCTCAAGACGGTTCACCCGTCGATCGGCTCGGGCACCCGCATGGCGCTGCAGGACGCCATCGCCCTGGCGGACGCCCTGAAGGCGTGCGGGGAGGACGTGCCCGCCACCTTCGCGCTGTTCGAGCGCAACCGCCGCGGCGAGGCCGGGTCGTTCCAGGATGCCGCGATGAGGAGCATTCTATGGTACGAGACCGTGGACGAGCGCATGCACCTCGACCCGGTGGCGTTCGCCTACGACTTCATGATGCGAACCGGCCGGGTCAGCGACGACCGGCTGCGTCGCCTGGACCCGGAGTTCGCCGACCTGGTCGAGCGGGCGAAGCCGACTGCCCAGCCCGTCATGACCTGACGCCGGCGAACCGCGGGAACAACGCGAGGGCGTTGCGCTGGGCTACGCCATCATCCTCGAGGCTCAACGCCTCCAGCGCATGCACGCTATGGGCGACCGGAAAATAGGTGTAGTCGCTGCCGAACAGCAGATGTGACGCTGGCACGAGCCTTCGCAGCAGGGCGAAACTCTCCGGAGCATAGGCCTGGGCGCACTCGTAGTAGAAATCGGCGAACCCGGCGTGGATGCCGCCAGGGAACACTCGTTCGAGAGTCTCCGGGCCGACGCTGTCCCACCCGTCGAAGCCCGTGATCCGGCCGAGCAGCACCGGCATCGTCCCGCCGCCATGGGCGAAGATCCAGCGTATGCCGGGAAAACGGCGGTTTACGCCGCGGACCAGTAGGCCCAGGATCACCCGCGCGGTGTTGGTCGGGAACTCGAGCCAAGGCGGGGTGACGAGCTCGCCGCCATAGGCCATGCCAACGTCCCGGCACTGGGATGTCGCGTAGGGGTGGACGAACACAACGACACGGCGGCGGTCCATCTCCGCCAACAGCGGTTCGAACCGTTCGTCACTCAGCCACGCATCGCCGTAGCTGGTGGGCAGACCCACGCCGTCCGCGTGCAGCACGTCCATCGTGTAGGCCAGGGCGGCCAGGGCGTCGTCCATAGCGCCCAGCGGCAGGGTTGCGAACAGCCCCAGCCGCCCGGGATGGTCCATGCACAGCCGGGCCCCCCACTCGTTCCAGGCGCGCGCCCGGTCCGGCCCGCCGTCGCCCACTGGCGGCAGGCTGCCGATAGCGGCTTGGACGCCATTTCGGTCCATCTCGTCGAGCGACCCGGCGACAGTCCACGCCCGGCCTTCATTGTCCCGTCCGGACGGCGCGAAATGGTGATGCACGTCGATCAAGGCCATGGTGCGGCGTCCTGCGATCCTTGGGCTACGCTCCTACGGCAGGATCGTCGAATCTTCAACGTCGAAGTCGAGAGTGGGTGCCACTCTTGACCCGGCGCCCACTGCCTTGGCAGGTAGTCCCATGTCAATCAAACCAACGCCACCGTTGAAAATCGTTCCCCCGTCTCACCAGGCCGGGGAGCGCAACGGACCTCGGCGCGACGTGCTGACCACGGAGGTGCTCGACAAGGCGGCCGCCTTGTTCGCCACCCGCGGGTTCGCGGCGACTAGCCTGCAAGACATCGCCAATGAGGTCGGGCTGAGCCGCACCTCAATATACTATTACTTTCCGAGCAAGGAGGCGCTGCTCGACGCGCTCATTCGCGGCGTCACGCAACGCACGACGTCGATCTTTGCGGAGTTGGACGGCACGCCGGACCGGACCCATACGGAGCGCCTGGCCGAGGCCGCGCGGCAACTCGTGATGTGGGTGACGGACCCGCAAACCCATTTCAAGCTGCTCGACCGGAGCGAACTCGAACTGCCGGAAGACCTTGCCATTCTGCATCGCGATACCAGGCGGCGCGTGCTGAGCCGGATGACGCGGATGATCGAGGATGGCACGCAGAACGGTGAATTCCGCCCGATTGATGCCCGCGTCGCTGCGTTCGCGATTCTGGGAATGTGCAACTGGACGGCCTGGTGGTTTTCGGCCGACGGCGAACTCGACCGCAAGGAGGTGGCCGAGACGATCGCCGGCCTCGCCGTGGCGTCCGTCCGCCGTGCGGCCGGCACCGGGCATCCGGAGGACCTGAAAGCCCTGGTGGCCTCGATCCGCGGCAGCCTGGAACTGATCGAGCAGGCCGGCCTCAAGCCGCCACCGAAACGGAAACGCTGACCGGGCGGCCTAAATCGGCTCGTTCGTTTCCACCAGCCGGATGACGTCCTTGTCAAAGCGATCGATCTTGCCATCCAGCCCACCCGTGAGACAGCCGAACCACACCGCCTCGTTCAGGCCCGTGTCCTGCCGCCGTATGTCGATCGCGCCGCTGAACTGCACGAAGCGGTAGCCGCCCAGCGTCGGATGCACGACCACGTCGGCGATCCGCTCGGCGGCCTGTGTCAGGGGCGCGAACTCGGGGACGTCAAGGACGAAGAAGCCGCTCACGCATCTGCCTCGGCCATCTCGTGCTGATGCTGGCGCACGAGGGCCGCCTTGGCACGCCACAGGCTCTCAATGCCGTTCCACCGGGCGCTCGCTTCGAGCTCGAGCGCCGCGGCGATGGTCAATTCGGCGTCCACGGCATCCAGCGTTTCCATGTCCCGCAGGGACCGGGTGATCTCGAGCGGGTAGCCGTTCGGATCGCGGAAGTAGATCGATTCCAGGATCTCGTGCTTGATCGACTGGCTGACCCGCACGCCGCCAGCATCGAGCTTGGCCTGCCAAGCCAGCAGCTCCTCCTCGGTGTCCACGCTCCAGGCGGTGTGGTTGGCCATACCCATGTAGCCGCGCGGCACCCGCATCTCGTCCGGTTGCTCAGTACCGATGTAGTAGAAGAAGGCGATCGTGCTGCCATTGCCGGCGTCGAAGAAGAAGTGGATAAAGTCGGCGTGCTGCTCCTTCTCCCGCCCCCATCCCTTCGCGGTGATCGCGTGCACCAGGGGCAGACCGAGCCTGTCACGGTAGAACTCGACGGTCTCCCGCAGCTTCCAGGTCGGCCGGGCCGTATGGTCCACACCCCGCAGCACCGGCTTGCTTGTCACGGCCATGGTTTCGCTCCCTCGCCCAATCGCGCGCACACAAGCCATGCTTGAACGGAACTGTCAATACCTGGACAGAAAAGACGAAAATTCGCAAAGTCATGAGAAATAGGGAGAAAGCACCATGCGGATCGTCGCCTTGGAGGAACACTGCACGTTCCCGGCCCTTACGGCCCGCATCGGCGCCGGCGCGCTGCAGGTGCGCGGCATGACGCCGGGCGGGTTCCAACCGCCGGCGATCAACCGCCGGGACCAGTTGCAGGATGTGGGCCCAGAACGCCTGGCGGACATGGATGCGGCCGGCATATCCGTCCAGGTGCTGTCCGTCGCAGGGGCTGGGGCCGACCTCCTCCCACCTGCAGAAGGGCCCGCGCTGGCCCGCGACATCAACGACCACCTGGCCGCAACCGTCGCCAGCCATCCAAACCGCTATGCCGCATTCGCCCACCTGCCCACCGCGCAGCCGGACGCGGCGGCCGACGAGCTGGAGCGCTGCGTCAGCCAACTCGGCTTCCGCGGCGGCATGGTCAACGGTACTACCGGCGGCCTGTTCCTCGACGACCCGGCGTTCGAGCCGCTGCTCGCCCGCTTCGAGCGGCTCGGGGTGCCGCTGTACCTTCATCCGGCCCCACCGCCGCAGGCCGTGCGGGACATCTATTATGGCCGTCTGCCCGGCCATTCGAGCCTGCTGCTGTCGATGGCGGGCTGGGGGTGGCATTCGGAAACCGCCGTTCACGTTCTGCGCATGGTCCTGGCCGGCGTGTTCGACCGCCATCCCACGCTCCAGGTCATCATCGGTCACATGGCGGAGGGCCTGCCCGCGATGCTCGCCCGTTGTGACCAGGTCTTCGCGGACGAGGCGCGCGACAGGCTATCCCGCTCGATCAGCAAGACCATCACCGACCAGGTCTGGGTTACGACAAGCGGCTTCTTCGCCATGGCGCCCATGGCGGCCCTGCTGATGACGTTCGGCGCGGACCGGGTGATGTTCTCCGTCGATTACCCGTTCAGCCCCAACGCGAACGGGCGCCGCTTCCTCGACGCCCTGGCCCTGCCACCTGCCGACGTCGCCAAGATCGCGCACGGCAATGCCGACCAGTTATTGGGATTGCAACCGTGACTTGCAGACGCCTCCGTCGAAATATCGCCGTCAGCGTCTTGTGATGGTGGAAGCGGGCCGGTAACACTGCCCGCAACGATATCCAGGGAGGCAGCACCATGGCTGATCAGCCGACAGCAGGGTTCCGCAACGCCGGATGGACGATGGGCGCGCTCTCGCCCGACACGACGGTGTCCGTCCACCCGCTGCGGACGGCGGATGGGGCGGCGGTGAACGGCTTCCTGTATCGCAACGGCGCGTCCGACACCGCGCTGTGCATCATGCACCCGCGCGAGTTCCTCGCCACGCACTACCTCATCCCCGAGATTTTGCAATCCGGACGGTCGGTGTTCACACAGACTTCCCGCTCCGTCGGCTCTGACCTGCGGCTGGAACACGAGACGGCGCTGCTGGACGTGGCGGCCGGCGTCGCCTTCCTGCGCGCGGAAGGGTTCCGGCGGGTGATCCTGGTCGGCAACTCCGGCGGATCCAGCCTATATGGGTTCTACAACGAGCAATCCCAACTCGCCGCGGCGGACCGGCTGGAGCGCACGCCCGGCGGGCGCGCGACCGGGCTGCGGGAGGCCGACCTGCCAGTCGTGGACGGGGTCGTGCTGATCGCGCCGCATCCCGGGCAGGGCGTCGTGCTGCAGAACTGCATCGACCCGGCCGTGGCGGACGAGGCCGACCCGACGGCTACTGTGCCCGCGCTCGACTTCCTGGCGGCGGGCAACGGCTACCGAGACGGGCCGGGCGGCTCGCACTACGAGCCCGCCTTCATCGAGCGGTTCCGCGTTGCGCAAACGGAGCGGGTGGCCCGTCTTGACGGCAAGGCGCGCACGATGATCGCCGACCGCCTCGCCGCCCGGCGCCGCTACAAGGAGAGCGGCACCCAGGCGGACCGCGTCGCCGGCGCGCTGTCCCCGGCGATGACGGTGTGGCGCACCGATGCCGACCTGCGCTGCTGGGATCTATCCATCGACCCCTCAGATCGCGCCGTGGGATCGGTCTGGAGCCGGGACCCTTTCACCACCAATTTCGGCGTGGTTGGCTTTGCCCGGTTCTGCACACCGGAAGCCTGGCTTTCGACTTGGTCCGGCCTGTCGTCCCGCGCGAACCTGCAGCGGACTGCGGCCAGCATCCGCCAGCCCTGCCTGTTCATCGAGTTCACCGGCGACAGCGTTGTGTTCCCGGCCGATGCCGAACGAATTTGGGGCGTCATCCCGCGCGCTGACAAACAGCGGCTACGCATCCGTGGCGACCATCACGGGCAGCCGTTGGCGCCGGGTGAACCCTCTGGACGCTCGATTGCCGGGCAAGCCATCCGGGACTGGCTGGCGCAGCATTTTAGCTGAGCCGGCCAGCCCGCCGGGTCAGGGCTTGATGGTGCCCCGGATCTTATCGGCGTCGCGCATGAAGGCGCCCACCTCCGTGTTGAAATCCGCCGCATTGGCGAGTTGCACGAAGTGGCTGGGCGAGCGGACGATGATGTGCCGGCCATGCAGCAACCGCGCCAGCACGTCCCCGGCGGCGTCAAACCCGGGGTTCCAGCCGCCGGTCACGATCAGCACGGGGATGTTCGCCCGCGCGACGGTTTCGATGGCCGCGTTGAACTCACCGAACGGCGCGACCTTGCCCTGCAGCAGAGCACATCCGACCCGGGTGGACTCCGCCGGGTCCTTGCCCAGGGCGGCCGGTGCCGTTGCGCTGCCGCCGGACCCATTGCCGAGCATGCCGGCGAACTTCTCACCGTATTCGGCGGGTGTCTGCGAAGACATGGTAATGCGGAACCGCACGACGGCGCCGGCCCGCACGGCAGGGCTGTCGCGCAACGTGGGGTCGGCCTCCGCGATGGCCGTCAGTGCCGGCTCGACGAGGACGAGCGAGCGGACCGCCTCCGGACGGCGCGCGGCCGCCAGCAACGCGTCGGCGCCGCCCCAGGAGTGGCCGATCAGGTTCGCGCCGTCCCCAAGCATGCCGGCGATCCACACGGCTTCGCGGTCCATGTCGTCGACGCCGCGGCTCGGACTCTCGCCGAAGCCGGGCCGCTGCACAAGTTCGACCTGGAATCCCTCGGACCCCCACGCCTGCTGTTTGACGAAGGTGTCGGGACCACCCCCCAGGCGGCCCTGCACGCCGCCATGGATGATGACGACACGCGGTCCCTCAGTTCCCCAATGGACGACGTGGATCGACAACGCGTCCGCCTGCGACGCGTCGAGGGCCGGCGTGACGGGGCACTGCGCGATGAGCGCGGCCCGGTGCCGGCCGAGTTCGGCCGTGTCAGGCGCGGCCACTTCGGCCGCCGGCTGGGCATAGGCGGGCCCGGCGCACAGCAAGGGGCCAAATCCGACGGCCAACTCTATCATAAGTCCACATGCGACCGGTATCCGCATCGTTCTGTCTCCTGCCGTTGGTCATGTCGTTCTGCTAGAGTTTGTTGCTCGTTCCCAGGAGCCGACCGAGCGACACCACGCCAAAAATGCTGCCGATCCAACCGTCATGCGCACGCCGGGCCTGCGCTGCATTGTAATACTCGTCCGGATTGAGCACGTATTGAATGGATGGCCGCAGGCTGAACCACGGCGTGATCTGGGCATTGCCGGTCAGTTCGAAGTTGTAGCCGTCGCGCGGCTGGCCCACGCCCTTGCCCGCCACCCGCCGCTCCAGCACAGACTCGTTATTGGCTTCAATCGCGCTGAGCCGCTGGTAACGGACGGAGCCCTGGATCGCATCGTAAGGCCGGTCCGGCAACAGACCGGTGTAGATGGCGCCGACCTGCGCGTCCATGTCGATCGGCTGGGGCTTATCATAGGCCGCGCCGATCTGCCCGAATACCGCAAGGTTTTGCGGCGGCCCTCCTCCCAAACGGTCCGGGCCGCGCCACAGCACCTGGAGCCCTTGGGCGTAGAGGAACCCGCCGCCTTGGTAATTGGCCGCGGTGTTCCTGGCCGTGGCGATCGCTCCGATGCCTTTAATGTTCAGTCGCTCCGTCGCAGTATTCCATTCCGCGGTGAGTTCCAAGTTTCCCGGGTATGCTTTCTCATTGAACTCGCTGCGATAGCCGACCTCGGCCAGAATTTGGGCGCCATTGGCCTGATTGGTCGCGAGCAGGCTGTTGCCGTTGCGGACCGCCCGTACGAAGTTGGCTTCGAACGCACCCGCTTGCAGGTACCAATCCGGCGTAAGTTTGTATGTCGCGCGCCCCCCCCAAACCGGGAACGGGTTGAACGGGATATTGCCGTCGATCATCACGGTGCTGGAGAATCCGGTGAACGGGTTCAGTGAGTTTGTGATGAAGAAGTAGTTGAACACGTTGTCGCGTCCAGCCTCGAAGGAAAGCCTGTCGCCGAGCAGCTTCTGCTCATAGGTCAACTGCGAAATCAGGTAGGTTTGTTGCGAGGGCGTTGTCTGCGCACCGGTGAGGAAGCCGCCAGCCTTGGTCGCGATGGACGGGATGTCTCCCTTGAACATGTAAATGCGGCCGACGAAGTGGACGGCGGCGCCGGGTATGCCTGCGATCTTCTCCAGGTCGAAGTCGATGGCGGGGGCAAACACGGCGAGGTTGTTGAGCTCGCCAGTGATAACACCCGCGCTCGGATTAGCGTAGAAATGATCGAGGTAGGCACCATGTAAATCAATGCCGGCATCGAGCAGCCGCTTGCCGAATTCTGGAAATAAGCCTCCCCGTGGGGCGCTCGATTGGCCAAGCGAGGTTCCGGGGATGATGGGCTGCGCAGGCACGTCAACTGACGGGTTGGGCGAGATGCCCGAAGCGCTGCCGTTTGGCCCGTTGTTTTGTGCGAGGCGCACCGTTTCGATGGTGGGTGACGTCAAGCGGACCGGAAGTTGCGATGACCTGGACGCCGCGTCGAACGCACTCGGCGGATTGTTGTCCGGCACGTCCGGGATCACCGTCGAAGTATCGGGCCCCCGGACGTTCACCACGGGCAACTCTGCCGCCTGGCCGGCCAGAGGCAGCATCGCAGCCAGCACGATGGTGGATACAGACGTGATCCGGAAGTGTCGACGCATGGAACTCCCCCTTAATGTCCAAGGCCTTGTTGCCGGCCTTGTGACTTTCCTTTTAGTGTTACGGTCTGACGCGTCCGACTAATGTGTCATGGTTTCCACGTCTCCGTCGACGTTGTCAATTCGCTTCAACCCCTGTTTGGGGCGTCCCCTTACGAAAATCGGCGTGGAGGCTTTCAGGACACAGCTGCGTACACGGCGGGCAAGGACTGGTTCATCCAACATCGGGCGCCGCGATCGGGCGAGCAGCTCCGCGTGCTGCAGGACGCAGAGATCCGGTTCAGCGGGCAGCCGGTCGCGCTGGTAGTCGCGACCACCCAGGCCCAGGCGCTTTACGCGGCGTCGCTCGTCCGCGTGACGTATGCGCCAGCCCCCGACGGCTGCATCCGTTTCGACCCGGCGATCGCCAGGCCAACCTCGGAGATTGCTGCCAGGAGGGGCCGCGGCCCCGAGACCAAGCAAGGCGACCCCGATGCCGCTTTCGCCTCGGCACCCGTCCAGGTCGATGCCAATTACCTCCGGGCGCGCGAGCAGCACAACGCGATGGAGCTGCACGTGACTGTCGCGCAATGGCAGGGTGACCGGTTGACGCTGTGGAGCAAGACGCAGTGGGTCGGCAACGAACGCGACGAGATCGCCCGCCGGTTCGGTATCGCGCCCGAGACGGTGCGGATGATCAGCCCGTTCGTCGGCGACGCCTTCGGTTCAGCACTCCGCACCTGGCCCCATGTGACACTTGCCGCACTGGCCGCCGGCCGTGCCGGGCGTCCAGTGCGGCAGGAACTGACCCGGCGGCAGCGCTCCACCGTGATCGGCTTCCGGCCACGAAGGCTCGGCTCTGCGCCAGCTTGGTGTGTGCGGCTTGCAGCTTGACCCGCTTGCCATCGATCACCGCCCAGTCCTCGCTCCCGTCGAACTGAAACGCGTCGCCGGGTGGGAACACGAGCGGCACGAACACACCACGCCCAGTGGTGCGCTGTGCAACCTCCTCGATCTGCCCGCCAGTGCCGGACAAACGCCGCAACCCGCGCGTAGGAGCCGTCGTAGCCCAGAATGACCAAGTCCGCGTGGAGCCGCCGCGCGGTCCGGCGCACCTTGCGTCCCCTGCCCGCCTCCAACTCCAACCAACGCGACAGCTTATCGGCAAACGGTCCAGGCGGCTCGGCCGCTCCACTTGTCACGGACGTGCTGATGATGGCGATCTGGCGCCGTGGCAAACCGGACGCGCTGCTCCACCACTCGGATCAGGGAAGCTAATACAGCAGTGAGCAGTTCCAGAAGCTGCTGGCCGACCATGGCGTCACCTGCAGCATGAGCCGGTCCGGCAACGTCTGGGACAACGCGGCGATGGAGAGCTTCTTCTCCTCGCTGAAAACCGAGCGGACAGCCCGCAAGGTATATCGCACCCGCGACCAGGCCCGGGCCGACGTGTTCGACTACATCGAGCGGTTCTACAACCCGCGTCGACGCCACTCGACCATCGGCTATCTCAGCCCTATGGAGTTCGAGCGGATCAAGGCGTCAGCTTAACCTGCGTGTCCACAGAACCGGCAGCAGCTCACGAGGTAGGCGCGAGCGACGAAGCGTCGAAGAGGCCCGATAACGCCACCTTCACCTCGCGCGCTTGGCCGAGCGGCTCACGGAAGATGAAGGCAGTGCCCATGCCGGTTGGAGTTAGAAGCGCATCGAGCGGACCATGCGCCATAGGCGGCGCCCCGCCTCTGAAGAACCTCCCGAACACCCGCGTTTCGATCTCTGCGCTGTTGAGGTCGACGGTGGCGGCGGTGATCGGGCTCGCCGACGGCGGATAGAAGCTGTGCAGGAAGGTCCTCGTCACAGGGCCAGCGCTCGCGTCAAATCCTCATGCTCGAAGGCGCTGGCCATGCGGTTGAACTCGGCCGACCGCGCGCCGACCACCTTTGCAGTCTCGCGCCACGTCGCGGTCACGGACGCCACCTCCTTGCGGGTGGCGCGAAGGCGCCGCGTGTCAGCGCCAGAGCCGGCTCAAGCGAGAAGCGATCCCGGTCCTCAAGCCACTATCGGTCATATTCGAACATGACGGGCTCGGCGCCACGGACGCGGTTGCTCCGCGCCAGCCCGATCGGACGCGTGCGGCCGCGAAGGTCGAGATGAACCTCGAAATCAGCCATCGCGCGCTGCTCCGGTCGGCCGTTTGAGGTGCGCGTGTTTGGGCAGTTCGGCGCTGGCCAGCGCCTGGCCGACGCTGTCGTGGCCGATGTCAGCGATCTGGCTCAACCCTTCGAGCAGACCGAGCGCCTGGAGGACACCGGCATAGATGCCGATGCTGACATTGGTATCTCCAGCCTCAATCTTCTGGAGAGTCGATCGCGAGGTGAAGGCGCGCTCGGCCACGACGGACATTGGCAGCCGTCGGCGGCGACGGGCATCATGGATGTCCACGCCGAGCTTGCGCAACGCTCGCCGCACGGCGGCCGGAGGATTGTGAGGTGTCGGCATTTGCTACCTTCGCGCTACAGATCGAGCTTATATGTACCACGAAGATTACAGGCCCTCTATGACGGATCCGAGCGTATGCTGGTCAAGCTGGTCAAGATCTTGGCGATGTTGGCCTGTTCGCCGCATGGGAGCCCGGCCTCGAAGCGTTCGAGGCCCTCGCGCACCAGCAGCTCGGCGGCGCGGGTCTGAGAGTAGGCGCGGGCTACAGAGAATGCCACGCCCTGATTCTGGCCGATGGCGCGGCCGAACACGCGACGCTCGTTGGCATAAGCGACAGATCTAGCGGTGAACCACTTGGCGTCGCCAATGCACTCGGCCGCGATCAGCAGCCGTTCGGCGTTCATGCCGACCAGAATGTAGCGGAAGCCTTTGCCCTCCTCGCCGACTAGGTTGGCGGCGGGAACGGGCATGTTGTCGAGAAAAACCTCGCACGAATTGTGGTTCATCATCGTGCGGATGGGGCGGATGGTCAGGCCCGGCGTGTGCTTCATGTCCACGATGAAGGTGGACAGCCCCTGCGTCTTCTTTTCCACCTGGTCGCGCGGGGTGGTGCGGACGAGCAGCAGCATCAGGTCCGAATGTTCGGAGCGGCTGGTCCACACCTTTTGGCCGTTCACGACGTAGGTGTCGCCTTTCGCGCCGGGCGGTGGTGCGAAGGCTGGTGGTGTCGATGCCGCTGGTGGGCTCGGTGACGCCAAAGGCCTGAAGGCGGAGTTCGCCGGTTGCGATCTTGGGCAGGTACTGCCGCTTCTGCTCGGGCGAGCCGTGGCGGAGGATGGTGCCCATGACATACATCTGGGCGTGGCAGGCCGCACCGTTGCAGCCCTCGGCCTGGATCGTCTCTAGGATCGCCGCGGCGGCGGTGATGCCGAGCCCCGAGCCGCCATATTCCTACGGGATCAGCACGGAGAGATAGCCAGCCTCTGCCAGCGCGGCGACGAACTCGGTCGGGTAGCCGCGCACCTCGTCCAGCTTGCGCCAGTATTCGCCGGGGAAGCGGGCGCACAGCTTGCGAACCTCCTCGCGGATCTCGGCGTGATCGTCGCGGGGCGAGGTTAGTTGGTCCATTAGGTCGGTTTCCTGCGGTGCCGCCGGCGGAGCTGCCGAAGGCGCGTTTGAGAACTCGGCTCGGTCCGGTCCGCGGACAATCCCGCAAGGATCAGATGCTCGGGTGGCCTAGAGCCGCGCGGAAGCGGTTCTTCACCTGAACCCCGTCGCGGGGGGGAAGTACCCTGGGCGGGTTCTCGGCCTTGATTTTCACGGTCGCAAGCTTCAAGCCATCGCGCGAGGCAACACGGTCCTTCAGATCCATCACGCCTCCCATGTCGCGGATCTCGGCGGTCCAGGGGAACCCGCATGTTGCCGCCACTTGATCCAGGCTGATCCCGCGGCCAGCGTGGCTGACCTGCATCCCGGTCTCGCCGTAATGGCCGTTGTCGAGCACCGCGATGGTAAGGTTCGCCGGCCTACGCAATGCGATGGTGGCAAGCGCCCCGAAGCCCATCAGCATCTCGCCGTCGCCGGTGACGACGAGCACCGGCCTGGCCGGCTGTGCGGCCGCGAGCCCAAGCCCGACCATTGCGGCGCTGCCCATCGCGGCCCAAAGATAGTAGTTACCATCATGGTCGCCGGCCGCCATCACGTCGTAGGAGGCCGATCCCAGACCGGTGACGACCAGCAGGTCCCGGCGGTCTGCCAACAGCGTGCTGACGACTTCCCGGCGGTCCAGCATTCCGCTGTCTTTCACTTCATCCATTGCTTCTCTCCGATAAGGCGCTGGCCCAGAAGCACCGCGCAGGCCGAGTCCCCGTTGAAAGCCATCGCTGCGGCGCCGTGCAACAGCGGTGCGACGTCCTTCGGCTCGTCGGCGCGCCAGGTCATGACGCCCATGAGCTTCAGGGCTGCCTCGGTTGCCTGACCCATCGGGTTCTGCCACGCATTAAACTCCGCCCAGTCACCGCGCATAGTAACGACCATCAGCAGCGGGAAGCGCGAGCAGGCTTGCAGAGCCAGCGTGTTGATGCAGTTGCCGACGCCGCTCGACTGCATCAGCAAGGCGCCGCGCTCGCCCCCCAGCCAGGCGCCCGCCAGATAGCCGATGCCCTCCTCCTCAGTGGTCAAAACGACCGAGTTGATTTCGTCGTCGGCCTCCGACAGGCGAATCGCGACGGAGTGCCCCGCATCTGGCACGTAGACGACATGCTTTACCCCGGCCGCCTTCAGGACGCGGAAAACGTCATCCTGCCAAGCCGTGCCGCCTACCTGCTGCGATACGTCCGCGATCATCCTGGTCTCCGAAATGTGTTGGTGGCGTTACGCGGCCATGGGCCCTGCACCATCCTCGCGCTCCAGCAGGAAACGGAGGACGTAGGGGAGGATGCCCCCATGCCGGAGATAATCGGCCTCGGTCGGCGTCTCGACGCGGACCAGCACCGGGCATTCCCGGACCATCCCCGCGCCGCGGATGCGGAGAGTGGCGATCTGCCTGGGCGTGACCGCCCCGCCGACATCCACGAGGTCGTACAGCTCGTCGCCCCGCAGACCAAGCGAGCCTGCATCGGTGCCCGGCATGAACTCGCACGGCAGGACGCCCATGCCGACGAGGTTACTGCGGTGGATCCGCTCGAAGCTGCCAGCGATCACGGCCCGCACGCCGAGCAGCGCCGTGCCCTTGGCGGCCCAGTCGCGGCTCGATCCGGTACCGTAATCCTGGCCGGCGATGACGACCAGCGGAACGCCCTCTCGCGCGTAGAGCGCGGCAGCCGCGTGAATGCCCATGGGCTTTCCGTCGGGCTGGTGCGCCGTGACCCCGCCCTCTTCGCCCGGCCGCATCAGGTTGCGAATCCGGACGTTAGCGAAGGTCCCACGCACCATGACCTGGTGGTTGGCACGGCGGGCGATGTAACTGTTGAAGTCTTCTGGCTCCACTCCGTTTGCCAGCAGGTATTGCCCGGCTGCCGAGGCTGGATCGATCCTGCCTCCGGGACTGATGTGGTCCGTTGTGATCGAGTCGCCGAAGATCGCCAGGGCTCGGGCTCCGACGATCCCGCCCCGCTCGAGCGGCGTCATCCCGAACGCCTCGAAAAACGGCGGCGGCTTGAGATACGTGGAATTTTCTGCCCACTGGTACAGCGGCCCGGTGCCATGTCCCAGCGCCTGCCAAGCTTCGGAGCCGGTCCTGGCCCCGGCGTAGACGCGGCGAAACTCGGCCGGGTCCAGCGCGTGATGCATCACCGCGGCAATCTCCTCCTCCGACGGCCAGATTTCGGACAAAGCCACGGGATTGCCGGCCGCATCCTCGCCGAGCGGCTCCGCGTCCAAGTCGATATCGATGCGGCCGGCAATCGCGAAGGCGACCACGAGCGGAGGGCTCATGAGGAAGTTCGACTTTACCGCCGGGTGAATGCGTGCCTCGAAATTCCGGTTGCCCGAGAGCACGGATGCCACGGTCAGGCCATTGTCCGTGATCTCACGCTCGATGGCCGGGTCGAGTGGACCTGAGTTGCCGATGCAGCTCATGCACCCGTAGCCGACCGGTTGGAAGCCGAGCCTGTTCAGGTATGACTGCAGGCCCGCGGCCTCCAGGTAGGAGGACACCGATCGGGACCCCGGGCTGAACGAGGTCTTCACCCATGGTGCGGCGGAAAGGCCGCGCGCGACGGCCTTTTTTGCGAGCAGCCCGGCCGCCAACATCAGGCCGGGGTTGGACGTGTTGGTGCAGGACGTGATCGCCGCCACGACGACGCTGCAGTCCCGTACCTTGAGGTCGGGCCGGGCGGGGCGCCCAGAGCCGAAAGCCGGGGCCGCCCCGGCGCCGATCGCGGCGACCGGAAGCCGGTCCTGCGGCCGGCTCGGCCCCGCGACGCTCGGCTCCACTTGGTCCAAGTCAATCTCGACGATCCTGGAGTAGTCGATATCGCCTCTCCGCGGGATCCCCCATAGTGACTGCGCTATGAAGTATTCGCGGAAGGCTGACACGTTGGCCGCGTCGCGCCCGACCGCGGCGTAATAGTCCGCCGTGCGCTCGTCCGGCGGAAAGTACCCGACCGTAGCCCCGGTCTCCGGGGTCATGTTCGCGATCGTGGCCCGGTCGGCGACGCCAAGGCAGGCTGCGCCCTCACCAAAATACTCGACGAAAGCGTCTACGACCTTCTCGGCACGGAGGCGCTGCACGATCGTCAAAACGGCGTCGGTGGCGGTAATGCCCGGCCGCAGCCGGTTCCGCAGTTCGACTCCGACCACGTCGGGTGTTAGGACGTAGATGGGCTGCCCCAGCATTCCCGCTTCGGCCTCAATGCCTCCCACGCCCCAGCCGACTACTCCGAGCCCGTTGATCATCGGTGTGTGCGAGTCGGCTCCCACGAGCGTGTCGGGGTAAAACATCCCGTTGCGCTCGTGCACCCCGGGCGACAGGTATTCCAGGTTGATCTGGTGAATGATGCCGAAGCCGGGCGGCACGATCGCGACGGTTTCAAACGCCTGGGCCGCCCACTTCACGAAACCGTAGCGCTCACCGTTGCGGTCCAGTTCCAGCGCCATGTTCCGGTCGAGGGCATCCGCCGTCCCGGCGTAATCCACTTGCACTGAGTGGTCCACGATCAAGTCAACCGTTGCCGTAGGGTTGACCAACCGAGGATCGCGACCGACGCGACCGGCCGCGTCGCGCATCGCCGCCAGATCCGCCAGCAGCGGGATGCCCGAGGAATCCGGGATCACGACCCGCGCGACGAGGAAGGGTATCTCCTCCGTACGGGTTGCGCGTGGCCGCCAGGCGGCCAATGCGCGAACGGCCTGTTCCGTGACGACGCGGCCGTCGCATTGCCGAAGCAGCGACTCCAGCACGATCCGCAAGCAAACGGGCAAGCGTGAGACCTGACCTAGGCCGGCCTCTTCCAACGCC
This sequence comes from uncultured Acetobacteraceae bacterium, assembly GCA_964244585.1. Classification (GTDB taxonomy): domain Bacteria; phylum Pseudomonadota; class Alphaproteobacteria; order Acetobacterales; family Acetobacteraceae; genus LMUY01. The sequence continues at coordinate 48,970 of CAXTJM010000024.1, forward strand.
GCCAGCGCATGGTAGCGGCCCAAAGTGCCGGGCGTGGGTTGGAACGTCCGGACGCTGCGGAAGGGGTCGCCCTGAGCTTCCCGTAGCCGGCCGGTCATTCGCGCACCAAAACCCAACGAAGCGACGCAGCGAGCAGGGTAGAGAGCACCAAGAAGCTTGCCATCATGAGCATCCCACCGTCGAACGAACCCGTGAGATCCTTCAAGAACCCGATCATGTAGGGACCGAAGAAGCCACCGAGGGTTCCGACTGAGTTGATGAAAGCGAGCCCGCCGGCAGCCGCAGTGCCGACGAGGAAGCGCGGCGGGATAGTCCAGAAAATGGTCCTCGCGGCCGACACCCCCACAAGCGCCAGGGTCAACGCGACCAGGCTCGGCGCAAGGTCGTGGGTCGTGACCGAAGCTACTAGCCCGATAACCGCCAGCAGGCAGGCCAGTGCGAGGTTGAGCACCCGGCTGCCGCCCCGGTCGATGTGGCGAGCCCACAGAAGCATGCCGACGCAAGCCGCAAAATACGGCGGGACGGAAAGCCAGCCGATCTGCATGTTGGAGAGGCCGTGCTCCTTGAGGATCAATGGAAGCCAAATACCAATGCCGTAGGACCCGAGCGTGAACCCGAACTGGATCACGGTCAGGAGAATGACGCGCGCGTCGCGGAGTGCCGGCAGCAGGTCGTGGTGTGGCTTGTGCATTGGTTCGTCGGCCAGAGCGCGTAGCAGGGCGTCGCGCTCACCGTCAGTCAGCCACGTGGCGTCGCGCGGGTCGTCCACGAGCAGCCAATAGGTCATGATGCCGAGCAAGACGGCCGGCGCCGCCTCTACAATGAACATCCACTGCCAGCCCTTGAGCCCGAAGATGCCGTCCATTCCCAGCAGCATGCCGCCGAGCGGGCCGCCGACCAGGGAGGAAGCCGGGATGCCGAGCAGAAAATAGGCGAGCACCCGCGTGCGATAGCGGGCCGGGAACCAGGCCGACAAAAACACGAACACGCCCGGGACGAACCCGGCCTCCGCGGCTCCGAGGACGAAGCGGAGCGCGTAGAAGCTATAAGGCCCCGTCGCGAACGCCGTCCCGGCCGCGATGATCCCCCAGGTGGTCAGGATTCGGCCGAGCCACCGGCGCGCGCCGACCTTGTGCATGAACAGGTTGCTCGGTACCTCCAGCAGCGAGTAGCTGACGATCGCGAGGCCGGCACCCCAGCCGAATTGGCTCGCGGTCAGGCCGATGTCCTTGTTCATAGTCAGGCCGGCGTAGGCGACGCTATTCCGGTCGAGGTAGTTGACCACGAACCCGACCGAAAGGAGCACGACCAAGCGCCAGACGTTCTTGCGGCAGGCGCTGTCCAGCAGCGCCTCGTCAAGAGATTTCGATCCCACCTCTCCCAAGGTCGCCGCCGTCACGCCCGCCTACCTTCCAGAGCTTCCGTGTTCGTCATCGCGCCTAGCGGACACGCTGGAGCTGCAGGATGTGGTCGGCCATCTCCCGACGAGTGCCGACCCAGACGTCGTCCGCGGCCGAGGCAGCCTCGACGATGTCCTCGAACACCGCGGCGCCCCGGGGCCGTCCGAAGATGTGCGCGTGGATTGTGACGTCGATCACCGCCGGCCGGCCGGGGTGGCGCCGCGCGACAGTCAGGTTTTCCTGAAAAGAGGACAGCATCGTGGACGGGACGTTGCCGAACTTCATGAACGGCATGTCGTTCACATCGGTGGAAAGCGGGATCGCGACCAGGGGCTTGCCGTCGTGTTGCTGGACATAGGGCAGGTCGTCGTCAAACACATCGCCGTACCACTTGTAGCCAGCCTCGGCGAGGAGCCTCGCCGTGCGCGGACCAGACGTCCCACGGGGGCTGAGCCACCCGTTGACAGGGGCGCCGGCCGCATCGGCGAGCAGCCGCGTGCACCGGGCGATGTTCTCCCGGTCCTCGTCGTCGGAAAGCAGGAGGGGGACCACGTCCATCGCGTAGGAGTGCGACAGCACTTCGTGGCCGGCATCGGCTACCGCCCTGACCGCTTCCGGGGAACGCTCCGCGATCACCGCGTTGACCATGACGCTGGCCTTGGCGTCATGCCGTTCGAGGCCGTCGAGCAGCCGGTAGATCCCACGGTTAGGCCCATAGGCGGCCCAGGACACCGCCATGGTGTCGATCAGCCCGGGGACGTTCGGAAGCGGATTGCCCATCGGGCTGATCCCCGGCGCCTTCCCGTCGGACCACGCCTCCAGGCAGATGTTGATCAGCACCGCAATGGGCTTTCCGCCCGGCCACCGCCATTCGACCTTGTCCATGGTTCCCTCCGTTCTTGCCCCGCAGCTTATTGCCTCGACGAGGCTTCCGCAGTGACTCGAAGTCATATCAGCTATCGAGTGGCGTCAACCGCCGACGTGGCTAATCACGGACGGCAACCGACGGGGACGGCGCATGGCGAGAATCGTGATACCGGACGACTACCAGGACGTCGTGGGACGGCTTTCCTGCACGGAACTGCTCGGCGGGCACGACGTCGTCCGCTTCCGGACCCCTGCGGCCAACGAGGCGGAGCTCGTGTCCCGCCTGGAGGGTGCCGACGTAGTCGTGGCGATCCGCGAGCGGGTCACGTTTTCCCGTGCCGTGCTGTCGCGTCTGCCCTCGCTCAGGCTCCTGGCGCTGGTGGGCCGGACGGCGTCGACGATCGACTTCGGCGCGTGCGCTGAACTGGGGATCAAGGTCGTCAACGGCACGTCAGGCTCCCCGGTGGCCCCCGCTGAACTGACTGTGGCGCTGATGCTTGCGTCGCGCCGCAACGTGGTCCGGGAAGCGGCGCGCCTAACGCGGGGGGAGTGGCCGGACACCTTGGGGCACCGGCTAAGGGGAAGCACACTCGGCATCTTGGGCTTCGGTAAGATCGGCAGCCTGGTGGCCGAGGCTGGAAAGGGCTTGGGCATGGATGTTTGTGCCTGGGGCAGAGAGGGTTCGTTGCAACGCGCATCGGCGGCCGGGTACCGGGTCGCCCGCAGCCGCGAGGCGTTTTTCGAGGAGGCCGACGTGCTGTCGGTGCACCTCCGCTTCGGGCCCGAGACGGTCGGAAGCATCACCGCGTCGGATCTCGCGAGGATGAAGCTGACGGCGCTCCTGCTCAACACCGCCCGCGCCGAACTCATCGAGCGGGGCGCCCTAGCGGACGCGCTCCGCGCCGGGCGGCCCGGCTACGCGGCCGTCGACGTCTACGAGGACGAACCTGTTCGGCCGGGGAGCGATCCGCTGCTGGCGATGGACAACGTCCTTTGCACGCCGCATCTCGGCTGGGCGGAGTGGGACACGTTCGAGCTCTACTTCGCCGAGACGTTCATGGCCGTTGTCGATTACCTTGCGGCTTGATGGCCGACGTCACTGCACTCCGCGAACGAACGACGCGAGTTCGGAATTGAAGCGTGGCGCCGCCTCGTCAAACGATGCGTGTCCCGCTCCAGGATAGAGCGAAAGCACGGCACCGGGCACGGTGGACGCGGTGTAACGGCCCAACGCCGCGAGGTCGATCCTGTCATCTTCGCCATGGCTTACGAGCACCGGGATGTGGACATTCGCCGGCAGGTCCGTGATGTCCAGCGCGCGCCCGCCCATGTTGCGGCGGACAACCGTCGGCACGACCATGTTGTAAGCCAGCATCGTTTCGAAGTCGGCCTCGCTCGTCTGGAAGCACGCATGCAGGAACGCCACCGTGGCCGCGATGTTCATCGCCAGGTCGTCGGAACCCATTCCGCGCAGGTAACCTGGCCACGTCCGGCCCGAAAAACTCGGCTTTGCCGCTTGTTCCCGCGTCGACGAAGTTGATCCCTGCGAGACGTCCCGTGCCGTAAGCCTTGAGGTAGTCGGCAACGACGCGTGCGCCGTAGGACCAGGCTACGACAACCGGACGCTTGAGCCCAGCGGCGTCCATCACCGAGTTCATCTCATCAGCCAGCGCTGCCCCTCTTGATAACTTGCCCGATCGAGCGGCTTGCCCGAGTCGCCGTGGCCGCGCAGGTCGTAGGTGACCATCTTGAACTCATGCGCGAGGTCCGAGCCGACCTGACGCTCCCAGGTGAGATGGGGCTGGCCGAAGCCGTGCTTGAACAGGATCTCCGGCCCGTTGGCGACACCCCACACCTGGGCGGCGATGTGCACCCCGTCGGGTGTCGCGACGTCGAGGGGCGTGTATGGCAACACTGGCGTTCCCGTTTGGGCAAGCGCAACCCGGACAAGACCCATGAGGAGGGTCAGGACGCCGGGCAGCAGTCTAGTTATCATCATCCGTATGTCCTAACGACTGGGAGGAAGGCGGGGCGCGGCGGCTCACGACAGGGTGTCCGCGGGGGCCGCGGACCTGGACCTGGTCCGGTCGGACTCGGGTTGACGCTTAACGGAGCGCAGTCCGAGCAGCACGACGGCCGACGCGCCCAGCATCACCACGGCGATGTAGTAGAGACCGCCCGCCGAGCATGAAGCGCAGGATGACAAAGCTGGTCGGTCCGCTGACGAGAGCCATGGCGCTGGCGGCCAACCCCCATGAGACGGCGATGCGTCCGATTCAGACCCGCGCGCCCACGCGCGCCAGGATGATGTATATTACCGCGCCGCGGCCGAGGAAGATTTCGACCACGACGCCGCCGACCGCGCGTCCGGGCATTCCCTGTCCTGCCCCGTGCTGGTGCTGTGGCCGGACAGACCCGCCGCGGGTCCGACCCCGCTCGAGATCTGGCGTAACTTGGCGGCGGAGGTGCTGGCGGCGCTCGGCCCGTTCCTCGAAGGGCTATCGCGCTGACCCGTTGATCCCATGTGAAAACATGTTCAGATTGCCGTGCGCGTTCTGGAGGATCTCATGGGTTCGATGACCGACACGGAACAAGGCGGCCGCTTGTTCTTCAAATCCGAGACCTTCGCCGCCGAGAAGCGCGCCCGTCGCCCGGCGACCGGCCAAACCGTCCACGAGCCAGGCCGCGAGCTCCCGGTGCACGCGACCTGCGACGTGCTGGTGGTCGGCGGCGGCCCGGCCGGCACCGCCGCCGCACTCGCCGCTGCCCGGCAGGGCGCGGACGTGGTGCTGCTGGAGCGGTACAACCACCTGGGCGGCCTGTCGACCGGCGGCCTGGTGATCTGGATCGATCGCATGTCCGACTGGATGGGCCGGCACGTCATTCAGGGCGTGGCGGCCGAACTTCTGGACCGGCTGCCGAAAGGAGCGCTGACCGGCCCACCGCGGAGCGACTGGGGCTCGCGCGACGCGGCGACGGCCGCCTACTGGAGCCTGCGCTCGTCGGCGTTCCACGGCATCGTAACCCATGCGCCGACGCTCGACCCGGAATGGCTGAAATCGGTGTCGCTGGATATGCTGCTGGCCGCCGGCGTGCACCCGGTGTTCCATGCCTGGGGCGCCGCCCCGTTGGTGGAGGACGGCCGGGTCATCGGCTGCGCGTTCGAGAGCAAGCAGGGTCGCCGGGCGGTGCTGGCGAAGGTGACAGTGGACGCAACCGGCGATGGTGACCTGTATGCGGCGGCCGGCGCCGGATACGAATCGGACGTCGACGCCCGCGACATCCACGGCTGCATGAACACGTCCTGGCTGTTCGCGGGCGTCGACATGCCGGAGTACCTGCGGGTCCGGGCCGAGCAACCGGTGGAGCACAGCGCGTTCCTGGCGCGCGGGCGGGAAACCCTCCGCTTCTTCGGCACGCCCGCGGTGTCCTGGCGCGACGACGTGGCGGTGTTCATGGGACCGCGGCTGGCCGGCTACTCCGCGGTCGATGTGGAAGATTTGTCGGAAGCGGAGATCCGCAGCCACCAGCTTATGGTAGAACACCTGAAGTTCTACCGCGAACATGCGCCGGGCTTCGCGGGTGCCTACATGATCCTGTCCGCGCCGCAACTGGGCGTGCGCCATGCCAGGCGCCTTCACGGGGTCGAGCGGGTGCAGCGTGATCATTGGGATGGCCGGGTGCGGCCGGACGAGATCGGCGTGTCCCCGTCGCTGTCGCCCAAGTTCGCCAACGTGTCGGTGCCATACGGGGCGCTGGTACCGGCGGCGCTGGACGGGTTGCTGGCGCCGGGCCGTCACCTGGCCTGCGACGCGAACAGCCACTCGTTCCTGCGCGAAATCCCGCAATGCTGGCTGACCGGCCATGCTGCCGGGGCCGCCGCCGCGCTCGCCGTGGCACGGGGCGTGGCACCCCGGGCGGTACCGATCCCGGAGTTGCAGGACGTGCTCCGCCGGCAGGGAGCCTATCTTCAGGAGCAAGCGGCCTTGGAGCGGAAAACTGCGTAGTCCGGTCCAGTGAGCCGCCCCGGGTTTGTCGGAGGCTGCAGACCTTGAGAGGATGGAGCGATGACGAAGAAGATTGCGGCGAGCTATTCGCTG
>CAXTJM010000025.1:0-53668 GCA_964244585.1 uncultured Acetobacteraceae bacterium
GCGTCCAGCGCGCCGAACGGCTCGTCCATCAGCAGCACCTTGGGCTCGTTGCACAAGGCGCGGGCGATGGCGAGGCGCTGCTGCATGCCGCCGGACAACTCGTACGGATAGCGGTCGCGAAACTCCCACAGGCCGGTGGTGCGGAGCCACTGTTCGACCTGCGATTTTGCCGTCGTGCCATCCTTGCCCCGCATGCGCGGCCCGAACCCGGCATTGCCCGCCACGGTCAGCCACGGGAACAGCGCCGGCTGCTGGAACACCACGCCGCGCTCCGGGCCCGGGCCGGTGACGGTCTGCCCATCCAGGCTGACCGCCCCGGTGGTGGGCTGCAGGAACCCGGCCAAGGTCTGCATCATCGTCGTCTTGCCGCAGCCCGACGGGCCGACGATGCAGACGAAGTCACCCTGGGCGAAGCCGAGATCGGCCCGCTCCAGCGCCCGCACCGCGGTCGGGCCGGCGCCGTAGCGCACCGAGACGTCGTCGAATTGGACGAAGGCGCTCAAGCGAGCGCCTTGGCCAGGTAGCTGGTGTCGATCGCCTTCTGGAACGCCTCCAGGCCCGGCGCGCTCTTGATGCTCTTCTGCTCCACCAGGAAGTCCGCCGTGCCCTTCAGCACGCCCGCGAACTTGCCGGGCCTGGCCGCGGTGCCGCCCAGCCAGGCATCGGTGACCTGCTCCTTCAAGGGCACGAAGTCGTACTCCTTCATGTCCGACAGGGCCACGGCGGGCGTGACGCCGGCCTGCTTGGCGACGATGACCGCCGCGTCGTCCGGCTTGGCCCGGTACATGTCCAGCGCACGGCCATACGCCTTCAGGAAGCCGCTCACCGCGTCCGGATACTGAGACGCGAAGCCGTCGCGCACCACGACCAGGTCGGCAATGACGTAGCCGGCCTTGTCCAGCGCCTCGTAGGTCGGGAACACGGCGCCGCCATCGGCCAGGATCTTGCTCTTGGCCGGCGCCCATACATAGGCGGCGTCGATGTCGCCCCGGCTCCAGGCGGCGACGATGGCCGGCGCCTTCATGTCCAGCACCGTCACGTCGCGCTGCGTCAGCCCGTTGGTCTTGAGGTAGCCCAGCAGCCGGAAATGGCTGGTGGAGCCGAACGGGGTGGCGACCTTCTTGCCCTTGAAGTCGGCGGCCGTCTTGATGTTCGCGGCGGTGCGGACCGTCATCTCCTCGGCCGGTCCGATATTGTCCACCATGCCGATCAGCTTGAACGGCAGGCCCTGCGCGATGCCGGCCGCGGTCGCGGCCGAGCCGGTGGCCAGGCCGATGTCGCAACTGCCGGCGGTGATGGCGGTGTTGATGTCGGCACCGCTGCCCATTTCGGTCCAATTCAGCTTGCCGCCCGCGCCGGCCTCGAACCAGCCTTCGCCCTTGGCGATCATGGTGGGCTTGGTCTCCGTGAAGAAGCCGATATTCACCGTGGCAGGCGCAGCGGCCCGGCCGCGCCTTGCGGCAAGTGCGAGGGCAGCCGCCCCCGTGCCGGCCAGCATGGTGCGCCGCGTGATCAAGCCGTTCGACATCAGCCTACTCCCTGTGTTGCCGGCGGCGCCATCACCGCCCGGCCCAATGCACGACCCGCCGCTCCAGCAGCAGCAGCAGCCGGTCGATCGCGATGCCGGTCACCCCGATCATCGCGATGCCGGCGAACACGTAGTCCGACCGCAGGAACCGGCCCGCGTCCATGATCATCCAGCCGATCCCGTTCGATCCGGCGATGATCTCGGCCGCGATCAGCGTCCCGTAGACGATGCCGGCCGCCAGCCGCGCGCCCACCAGGATCTCCGGCAGGGCGGAGGGCATGATGACGTGCCGGAACACCTGCCACTTGCCGGCCCCCAGCGCCAGGGCGACCCGCACCCGCTCCGGCGGGACGTTGGCGACGCCGTCGCGGGCGGCGATGGTGGAGACCGGCAGGGCGGCCAGGAACAGCATCGTCACCTTGCTGGTCTCCCCGATGCCGAGCCAGATGATCAGCAGGACCAGGTAGGCGAGCTGCGGCAGCGGGCGCAGGAACTCCACGAACGGCGCCGCCAGGGCGTTCAGCCGCGGCATGTACCCCATGCCCAGGCCCAGTAGCGTGCCGGCGGCGGCCCCGGTGAGGAACCCGGCCGCCACGCGGAATAGGCTTGTCCCCACATGCTCCAGCAGCGGCCGGCCCTTGTAGCCGTCTTCCACCAGTTCCATGAAGCCGCCCCACAGGTCGACCGGGCCCGGCAGGAACAGGTCGCGCACCAATCCCCCGCTGGTGATGCCGATCCAGACGGCCGTCACGGCCGCCATGCTGAGCAGGGTGACCGTCCAGGCGGGAACCGTCCTGCGCATCAATCCCGCCCGCGCCAGTGGACCACGTGGCGGTCCGTGGCCCGCAGCAGCGAGGCCAGGATGATGCCCAAAGCGCCCAAGATCAGAATGCACAGGATGATGATGTCGTTGCGCAGGAAGGTGCTGGCGGAGATCACCATCCATCCCAGCCCGTCCGTCGCCGCCAGCAGCTCCGCCGACACCACGGTAGAAAAGGCGGCGGCCAAGGCGATCTGCAGCCCGGTGAACACCATCGGCAGAGCCGACGGCAGGATGACGTGGCGGAAAACCTGCGACCGGCTGGCGCCCAGCGCCTGCGCCACCTGGATGCGTTGCTGCTTCACGCCCCGCACGCCCGCCGCGGCCGATGCCACGATGATCGGGAACGCCGTCAGGAACAGTAGCGCCGCCTTCGACAGGTTGCCCGTGCCGAGCCAGAGGATCAGCAGGATCATGTAGGAGAGCGGCGGCAACGGGCGCATGAACTGGATCACCCAGTCCGTGGCGGCATGGGCCACGCGGTTGGCGCCCATCCACAGGCCCAGCGGCACGCCCAGCAGCGTGGCCAGGCCGAAGCCGCTCAGCAGTCGCCCGAGCGTGGAGGCCGCATTGCCCCAGAGCGTGGTGCCGCGGTAGCCATCGCGCGTCACCTCGACAAAGGCGTGCCAGACGTCCAGCGGCGACGGCAGCAGGTCCGCCCGCACGGCGCCGCTGGCGCAGAGCAGCCACCACCCCGCCAGCATCGCCGCGACGGAGGCCAGTCCCAGCAGATGCCGCGGCAGGACGGGCCACCGGACGGTGCGCCCCGGCCTGGCGCCTGGAAGCGCGATGGAAGGGACGCCGATGGCGGGGGTTGGCATGGCTACGGTGGTAGCAATGCCCGTGCCAGCCAGGCCCTGCCTCGCGCGGAGCGCCCGTTCAACCGCCATCGTAGACATCCTCCCGGAAGACGGACCTTGCGGTGGCCAGCCCGTCGATGTCGGCGCCCACCAACCCGGCGTCGCGCATGCAGGCATACAGGAAGTCGGCGTCGCCGGTGCGCGGCCGCAGGATCCCCGGGTCGAGCCGCATGAACGACGTGGATGACGGCGCCTGCCCGTGGCCGTCGACGCGGCCGCCCAGCACGTCGCGGATGACGCTGGCAGGCGCGCCCAGGATCGCGGGCGCCGCAAGGTCCTCCGCAAGCTCGGGCCAGTTCGCCGGGTCGGCGCACCAATGCGAGGCGGCGATGATGGCGCGGTTCAGCGCCGAGACGTGTTCGAGGCGCGGCCCGATGTCGGGTGTGCGCCAGACCAGCACTTTTTCCGGGGCATCGCCGACGATGGCGGTTCCGGCATGGATGATGACGCCGCTGCCGCCAGCCATCGCCAGCGCGTTCCACGGCGCCCCGGCGCAGAACCCGTCGATCAACCCGCGCTCGATGCCGGTGACCATGAATTGCGGCGGCAACACCGTCATCTGCAGATCCTCCTGCGGGTCGATGCCCGCCACCTTGAACCACCGGTTCAAGAGAATGGAGTGCATGGAGAACGGGTAGACCGTGGCGAACACCAGTTCGGGCAGGCCGGCGGCACGGCGGACGCGGATCACGCGGGCCAGGGCGGCGGCGGTGACCGCGGGGTCGGCGGCGTCGCCGGCGCAGTGCCGCAGCACCTCCGCGTGCAGGGAGGGCGACAGCGTGATCGCATTGCCGTTGCGGTTCAGGCAGATCGGCGCGGCCATCGCCACCGGGAACCGGCCGAGCCCGAGCGTGGACGCGATCGCCGCCGGGGCGAGCATGTGGGCGGCATCCAGCCGCTCCGTCGCCAAGCGGTCGCGCAGGTTGGCCCACGTCACGTCGCGGACCAGCACCAGGTCGAGCCCCTGCGCCGCGGCGAAGCCCTGGTCGCGCGCCGTGACCAACAGGGCGGCGTCGATCAGCGGGATGTAGCCAACCCGCAGGGTCGTGGTCATCCCAGCAGGTCCGCGGAGGTGATGACGGCCCTGGCGACCTCGGCGATGCGCTTCTTCTCGTTCATGGCCTTCGACCGCAGCATGGCATAGGCCTGGTCCTCCGGAATGCGGCGCATCCGCATGATGATCAGCTTGGCCCGGTCCACCACGTCCTTTTCGGCCAGGCGGGATTTCGCCTCCTCCAGCTCCTGCTGCAAATGCACGAAAGCGTTGAACAGGGTGACGCACATGTCCAGGATGGGCCGGATGCGGCGCTTGTCGAAGCCGTCGACCACATAGGCGGACACGCCGGCATCCACGGCCGCCTGCATCATGCCCAAGTCGGCCAGGTCGACGAACATGGCGATCGGCCGGCGGACCGCACGGCTGACAAGGAACATCTGCTCCAGCACGTCGCGGCTGGAGTTTTCCAGGTCGATGATGATCACCTCCGGATCTGCCGCGACCAGGGCGGCGAGCAATCCCTGCATCTCCCCGATGCGCACGATGTCGACGTAGCCGGCCTCGCGCAGCCCCTCCTCGATCATCGTGCTGCGGACGGCGCTCTCGTCGACGATGGCGATGCGGGGGCTGCGCTCAGGCGGTCTGGTCATGCCGCCTCCCGTTGGCAGGCCTGCCGAGGCCGGCATGGACAGTCACCGCCCGCATGTCACGGCGGAACGACCTGGCCGCCCGCCATCCCTGGAGTGCACAGGCTTCGCTACCATCACATGCCGACCCTCCAGGCGCGGACGACACGCAAGTCTCGGGCCAGCAGGACAGATGTGGCATGCGGATTGCTTGCCGTTGCGCATGTGGGAGGACAACGGCGTCCTTTTGACACGTCAAGCACAGTGCAACCGGGCCCACAGTGTCGTGGGCGGAGAAGCGCCGGGGCAGCGTGGATACCGCCGCCGTTTGCGGCAGTTAAAGGCCATTCCGGTTGTCGCACCCAGTGCGAATGCCTGGCTCGAGACTGCGCGGACAAGCTTGGCGTGGCTGCCTGATTAAGGACGTGCGGCGGGCATTCCAATCTTCCGTCGCGCGCCGTTGACCACCATCGGCAACTCTCACCCCTCTTCGCAGGAGTTCTCCATGCCGCCTTCCGACAAGGCCACCCGGATTGATCTGTTCAGTTTCAGGACGCCGCAAATGCGGGCGTTCCATCTGACCTGGATTGCGTTCTTCGTCTGCTTCTTCGCCTGGTTCGCAACGGCGCCTCTCATGCCCGTGATCGCCGGCGACCTGAAGCTGTCGAGCGAACAGGTGTATTCCATCGGCATTGCCGGCGTGTTCGCCACGGTGCTGGCGCGATTTGCTATCGGGCCGCTCTGCGACAAGTACGGGCCGCGGGTGACCTACACAGCATTGCTGGTGTTCGGCGTATTTCCAGTCATCGGCGTGGCCTTCGCCTGGGACTACACCTCCTTCCTGGTGTTTCGTCTGCTGATCGGCATCATCGGCGCGAGCTTCGTCATCACGCAGTTCCACACATCGGTCATGTTCGCGCCGAACGTGGTGGGGACCGCCAACGCTACGGTGGGCGGTTGGGGCAACGCGGGCGGTGGCGTGACGCAGAGCGTCATGCCGCTCGTCCTCGCCGGGATCGCCGCATACGGCTTCAGCAAGGGCCTGTCGTGGCGCTATGCCCAGATACTGCCCGCCATCCTGCTGCTGGTGACCGCCGTGCTGTATTGGAAATACACCCAGGACACGCCCGAGGGTAACTTCGCCGACATGCGTCGCCTCGGCCTGTCGACCGAAGTCGGCAAGAAAGGCGGCTGGGACGTCATGAAGTCGGCGTCACGAAACTACCGCGTGTGGGTGCTCGCGGCTTGCTACGGCGCATCGTTCGGCGTGGAGTTGTTCGTCCACTCGATCGCGGTGACGTACTACTACAATCACTATCAGCTTTCGATCGAGGATGCCGGCCTGGCCGTCGGGGCGTTCGGCCTGCTGGCCCTGTTCGCCCGCGCGGTGGGCGGCCTGTTGTCCGACCGCGTGGCACGGACGCGCGGGCTGGACGGCCGCACCTGGCTGCTGTTCGGCCTCATGCTGGGGGAAGGCGTGTTCCTGATCTGCTTCTCGCAGGCGGGAACGGCCGTCATGGCCGTATCAATGATGCTCGTCTTCGGCCTGTTCACGCACATGGCGTGCGGCTCGTTGTATGCGCTGGTGCCGTTCATCGACCGCAAGGTCCTCGGCGGCGTCTGCGGCATCATCGGCGCCGGCGGCAATATCGGCGGCGTCGCGGCAGGCCTGTTGCTGCGTGGCACCGGGCAGCCGCAGCTCTGCTTCCTGGTGCTCGGCATCTGCGCGATCATCTGCGCCTGCGGTGCGGCAAGCATCCGGTTCTCGATGATGCACAAGCAGGCGGAGCAGGCGCTTTACGACGCAGCGGTCGCACAGCGAACCGCCAGGTCCGGCCTTCCGCTGGCGGCCTAGCCGCCGCGGGTCCACGCCAGCCCGGCGCCGACCAGGGGGCCGTCCGCGGGATCGCGGGCGGCTTCCTGCGTTTGATGAATCCAGAGCGGCACGGAGCGTCCATGCGGACCCGATGCAAGCTGCACAAATTTCCGGCGTTGAACGACCGTCCGACTTCATATTGTGCACCAAGCAGTTCGTACGGGGCTTGCCTGATCAGCAAGCGGTCTCACGTCAAGAGTGAGCGACGAGCCCGTTGCGAAAGCCTGGGACAATTTTGTAGATTGATGCGCTGAGGGACAAGTCTCCGGCTGCGCCGCGACCCTGAAGGCGGTCATGCACCATACTGTAGCAATTGTGCCACTCTATCGGCATGATCTCATGTTGGCTCTGAAGACTCCGCGTGCGTTCCGACGATCGGGCCAGCTAGCGTCGCCACGGGCTTGAGGAAGGGTCGCAGCGCGATGACGCGAGACAGGCTGCCCTGACGCTCCGCTCGCGGGCATCTGCTGGTAGCCGGAGAAGGCGCATTGCGCCGCTGCATCGGGACACCTTGGGAGTTTCGTGATGGGTCAGACAGACAGCGTATTTTCCCTCCATGCCTCCCTGCGCGATCAACGCCGCGAGGTGGAGATGAGCCTGGCCGATTACCTCCAGGCTTGCCGCGAAGACCCGGCCTGCTACGCCACCCCGGCGGAACGCATGTTGCGGGCGATCGGCGAGCCGGAACTGGTCGACACGTCGCGGGACCCGAGGCTCGCCCGCCTGTTCCTCAACCGCACGGTGCGCATCTTCCCGGCCTTCGCGGAATTCCACGGCATGGAAGAGACGATCGAACGCATCGTCGGCTTCTTCCGCCATGCCGCCCAGGGATTGGAGGAGCGCAAGCAGGTTCTCTACCTGCTGGGTCCGGTCGGCGGCGGCAAATCCTCCTTGGGGGAGCGGTTGAAGGCGTTGATGGAGCAGGAGCCCATCTACGTCCTGAAGGCGGGCAACGAACTGAGCCCGGTGTTCGAAAGCCCGCTGGGCCTGTTCGACCCGGAGACGATGGCGGCCGCCCTGCAGGAGCGGTACAACATCCCGCGTCGCTTGCTGACCGGCATCGCCAGCCCGTGGGCGCTGAAGCGGCTGGACGAATGGGACGGCGACATTCAGCGGTTTCGCGTGGTCAAGCTCTATCCATCGCGCCGCAAGCAGGTCGCGGTGGCGAAGACCGAGCCGGGTGACGACAACAACCAGGATATCTCCGCCCTGGTCGGCAAGGTCGATATTCGCAAGCTGGAGATGTACAGCCAGAACGACCCGGACGCCTACGGCTTCTCCGGCGGCCTGAACCGCGCCAATCAGGGCATCCTGGAATTCGTCGAGATGTTCAAGGCGCCGATCAAGATGCTGCACCCGTTGCTGACGGCGACGCAGGAGGGCAACTACCTCGGCACGGAAAACATCGGCGCCATCCCGTTCCAGGGCATCCTGCTGGCCCATTCCAACGAGGCGGAGTGGCAGAGCTTCCGCAACAACCGCACCAACGAGGCATTCCTCGACCGTGTGTCGGTGGTGAAGGTGCCGTACTGCCTGCGCGTCACCGAAGAGGCGATGATCTACAACAAGCTGATCAGCGGCTCGGCCTTGGCGGAGGCCCCATGCGCCCCGCACACGCTGGAAATGCTCGCGCGCTTCGCCGTGCTGTCGCGCCTGAAGCCGCACGCCAACTCCCGGCCGTTCGCCAAGATGCGCGTGTATGACGGCGAGAACATCCGCGAGACCGACCCGAAGGTCCGTACCATGCAGGAGTATCGCGACACGGCGGGCGTGGACGAGGGCATGGACGGCATCTCCACCCGCTTCGCCTACAAGGTGCTGTCGGCGACCTTCAACCACTCCTCCAACGAGGTCGCGGCCGACCCGGTGCACCTGATGTACGTGCTGGAGCAGGCGATCCGGCGCGAGCAGTTCCCGCAGGAGACCGAGGCCGCCTACCTCGCCACCATCAAGTCCGAACTGGCGGCGCGCTACGCCGAATTCATCGGCAACGAGATCCAGAAGGCATATCTCGAAAGCTATGGCGATTACGGCCAGAACCTGTTCGACCGCTATCTCGACTACGCCGACGCCTGGATCGAGGACCAGGATTTCAAGGATCCGGACACCGGCCAGATGATGAACCGGGAAGCGTTGAACGGCGAGCTGACCAAGATCGAGAAGCCCGCCGGCATCGCCAATCCGAAGGATTTCCGCAACGAGGTGGTCAAGTTCGCGTTGCGCAACCGGGCGTCGAACGGCGGGCGCAACCCAGCCTGGACGTCGTACGAGAAGATCCGCGAAGTTATCGAGAAGCGGATGTTCTCCCAGGTGGAGGACTTGCTGCCGGTGATCAGCTTCGGCTCGAAGAAGGATGGCGAGACGGAAAAGAAGCACCACGATTTCGTCGAGCGCATGGTGTCGCGCGGCTATACCGAACGCCAGGTGCGTCGATTGGTCGAGTGGTACATGCGGGTCAAGCAGTCGGCCTGAGCGCGCGCATTTGGACATTATCGACCGGCGCCCCAATCCGCACGGCAAGAACCTAGAAAACCGTCAGCGCGTGCTGGCGCGGGCCCGCGGGGCTATCGCGCGGGCCGCGCGCAACGCGATCGACCAGGGGACGCTGCGCGAGACCGGGCAGGGCGAAACCGTCACCATCCCCGCCGACGTGCTGCACGAGCCATCCTTCCACACGGTGTTCACCGGCGGCCAGCGCGATGTCGTGCTGTCGGGCAACAAGGAGTTTTCCAAGGGGGACCGCATCCAGCGGCCGCCCGGCGGCCCTGGTGGCGGGGCCGGCAACGGCAGCGGCCAGGGCGATGGCGAGGCGCAGGACGGCTTCCGCTTCGTCCTGAGCCGGGACGAGTTCCTCGACCTGTTCTTCGAAGACCTCGAACTGCCGGACCTGGTGAAAAGCCAGGTCGTCGCGACCGAGGCGATGTCGCCGGCCCGGGCTGGCATCAGTGTCGACGGTACCCCCTCCCAGGTGGACATGTCGCGCACCATGCGGCAGTCCATGGCGCGCCGCATCGGCCTGCGCCGCCCCAAGCCACCGGAGGTGCGTGCGTTGGAGGAGGAAGTCGCGCGCCTGACCGACAGCGGCGAGGATGTCGACCGGCTGCACGCCCTGCGCGGCGAGTTGGAGCTGGCGTTGCGGCGGCTCTCGCGGGTTCCCTGGGTCGATCCCATCGACATGCGGTTCCGCCGCTTCACCCCGGTGCCGAAGCCGACGGCGCGCGCCGTGATGTTCTGCCTGATGGACGTCTCCGGCTCCATGTCGGAAGGCATGAAGGACTTGGCCAAGCGGTTCTTCCTGTTGCTGCACGTGTTCCTGGAACGGCGCTACAAGCGCGTCGACCTGGTGTTCATCCGCCACACCGAAGTGGCGGAGGAGGTCGCCGAGGAGATCTTCTTCACCGATCCGCGCACCGGCGGCACGGTCGTCTCCACCGCCCTGGCGGAGTTCACCCGCATCCAGCGCGAACGCTACCCGGCCGGATCCTGGAACATCTACGCCGCCCAGGCCTCCGACGGCGACAATTCCGGCAGCGACACCCAGCGTTCGGTGACCCTGCTGGAGAACGACATCCTGCCGATCGTGCAGCATTTCGCCTATATCGAGGTGTCGATCTCGGCCGCGATCATTCGCGGCGAGACCGATCTGTGGCGCGGCTATGCCCCCCTGGCGGAGCGGGCGCCGAAGCTCGCCATGCGCCGCGTGGCAGAACGCAAGGATATCTTCCCCGTGTTCCGGGACCTGTTCGGCCGCAAGGCGACGGGCGCCTGATGGACCTGCCCTTGCTCTACAGCGGCCCGGACTGGGATTATGCAACGCTGCAACGCTCCTACGACGCGATCGAGCGGATCGCCACCGAAGAGTTGGGCCTGGAGCTCTATCCCAACCGGATCGAGGTCATCACGTCCGAGCAGATGCTGGACGTATACACCGCCCACGGCATGCCGCTGACCTATCGGCACTGGTCCTACGGCAAGCGTTTCCTGCAGCACGAGAGCAGCTACCGGCGCGGCTATTCCAGCCTCGCCTACGAAGTGGTGATCAATTCGAACCCCTGCATCTCCTACCTGATGGAGGAGAACACCGCGACGATGCAGGCGCTGGTGATCGCCCATGCGGCGTTCGGCCACAACCATTTCTTCCGCAACAACCACCTGTTCCGCCAATGGACGGAACCTTCGGCCATCCTGGATTACCTGGAGTTTGCCCGCAGCTACGTCGCCGCATGCGAGGACCGCCACGGTGTGGCGGCGGTGGAACGGATCCTGGATGCCGCACACGCGCTGTCGCGGCACGGCGTTCACCGCCACGGCGGCAGCCGCCCGCTCAACCTCAAGACCGAGGAGCAGCGCGAGCGGGAGCGGCAGGACTATGATGAGAAGGTCTTCGACGATTTGTGGCGTACCTTGCCGGGCACCAAGCCGGTCCCGGGGACCGACAAGCTGGCCGATCGCCGCCGCCGCCTCGGCCTGCCGGAGGAAAACCTGCTCTACTTCCTGGAGAAATCCTCGCCCCGGCTGCAGTCCTGGGAGCGGGAGATCATCCGGATCGTGCGGCTGATCGCGCAGTATTTCTATCCCCAGCCGCAGGCCAAGGTCATGAACGAGGGCTGCGCCACTTGGGTGCACCAGCGCGTCATGACCCGGCTGCACGAAACCGGGCAGATCGACGATGCGGCCTTCCTCGAAGTGCTGCATTCCACCAGCAACGTGATCATGCAGCCCGGCTTCGACCATCCGGCAGGGGGGCCTGGCTTCAACCCCTATGCGCTGGGCTATGCCATGATGACCGACATCGCCCGCATCTGCGAGCAGCCCACGCTGGAGGACCGGGCCTGGTTCCCGGACATCGCTGGCAACGGCGACCCGGTCGCCACGTTGCGGCACGGCTGGGCCAACTACCGCGACGAGAGCTTCATCCTGCAATTCTTGTCGCCCAAGGTCATGCGGGATTTCCGCATGTTTCGGCTGCTGGACGACACGTCCGACCCGACGCTGCTGGTGGATGCGATCCACGACAATGACGGCTATCGCGGCATCCGCCGCAGCCTGGCACGCTCCTACGATCCCGGCCTGAACGATGCGGATATCCAGGTCGTGGACGTAGACCTGTCCGGCGACCGGCAGCTCCGGCTGGAGCATCGTACCCATCCCGGACAATTGCTCGCCAAGAAGGATGCCGAGGCCACGTTGCGCCAGCTTGCCCTGCTGTGGGGCTATGAGGTGGTATTGGCGGAAGTGGATGCGGAGAGCGAGGCCGTGCTGGCCACGCATAACTCTAGGCCGCCCGCCTAGCTCCGCGATTAGCCCGGCGTCGTCACACCGCCAGCCGGAAGAACACCACCGCGAAGAGGCCGTCCAGCACGATGGTGGCCACGATGCCGCCCACGACGGCCGCGGTCGCCGCCTGGCCCACGGCACGCGGCCCGATGCCGGTACCCAGGCCCGCGCGGCAGCCGATCCCGGCCACCACGGCGCCGAAGCATACGGCCTTGAACAGCCCGCCCCAGAGGTCGCGCGCGTGGACGGCCCGCAGTAATTGCGTCGAGACCGCTGCCGGTGCGAAGCCGAAGGCCATCATCACCGCCAGCATGCCGCCCAGCCCGGCCAGCTCCAGGAACAGGGTGAGCACCGGCATCACCAGCACCGCGGCGGCCAAGCGCGGCAGGACCAGCATGGTCATCGCGGAAATCCCCATCGTCTCCAACGCGGCCAGTTCCTCGTTCACCTTCATGGTGCCGAGTTCGGCGGCGAAGGCCGAGCCGGTGCGCCCGGACAGGATCACGGCTGCCAGCAGCGGCCCCAGCTCCCGCAGCAGCGAGAGCGCGACCAGGTTGACCACGAACAGATCCGCCCCGAACCGCCGCAGCGGGATGGAGGATTGGAACGCCAGGATCAGCCCCATCAGGAAGCCCAGCAGCAGCACCAGCGGCAGCGCCCGCCATCCCGCCTCGTCGGCCAGGCGTGCCAGGTCGTGCAGATGGAACTGCCGCCGCCGCCGCGGCAGCGTCGCCAGCGCGACCAGGCTCTCGCCGAAGAACGTTACCCCGTCCGCGGCGGCCCGGCAGGCGGCCTGGCCGATGCCGGTGAATGTCCATGGTCGCTGTGGCGGCTTGGCAGCCTCCGGCACGGCTGCCACCTGCGCCACCAGCTCGGCGACCCCGGCGGCGGCCCCGTGCAGGGTCGCGGCGCCGTGCCGCCGCATCATCGCTGCGACCAGCGCCGCCCCGGCCGTGTCGATGCCGCCGACTGCCTCCAGGTCCAGGATCAGGGGCCGGTTGCGGGCGGTCCCGGCACTGCGCATTGCACGCGACCAGAGCAGGGTCGCACCGTCCCGGTCCAGCCGCCCCGCGAACGAGAGGCGTCCGGGCGTCTCCGTCAGCTTTGCCGCGGCCGGGCCTAGTGCGCCAGCCAGGCGTCGAACCTTTGCCCGAGCTTGTCGCCGTTGTCGCGCCAGAACTGCTCGTCCACCTGCAAGGCTGCTGCCAGGTTGGCCGGCGCGGTCGGGGAGGCGGCCTGGAGGTCGGGCGGCAGCAACTCGTTGGCGCCCTTCACCACCGGGCCGTACAGCAGGGTGGCGGCGCATAGCGCCTGGCGGATCGGGTCACCCATATAGGCCAGCAGGCTGATCCCGGCGGCAAGGTTGGGGCTTGCCTTCATCACCGCCCAGGACTGGACGGTGTAGAGGCTGCCGGCCCATTGCACGCCGAAATGCCGCTGCCCGGCCTGGTTGGCCAGCCAGACCGACACGCTGTCGGCGCTGGACAGCAGCACCTCGCCGGAGCCGAGCACCTGGCCGGCCGGCGCGTCCGCCGTCCACCAGACCAAATAGGGCTTGATCTGCTCCAGCTTGCGGAACGCGCGGTCGACGCCGTCATCGGTGCGCAGGATGCGGTAGACGTCGCCCGGCGCCACCCCGTCCGCCATGAGGGCGATCTCGAGGTTCGTGCGGGCACCCCGGCGCAGGCCGCGCTTGCCGGGATAGCGCGCGACGTCCCAGAAATCCGACCAGGTCGGGGTGGCGGCGAACTTGTCCCGATCCCAGGCGAGCACCAGGCTGCCGACGCCGCTTCCGACGCCGCAATCGCTCGTCGCCTGCGGCAGGTAGCGGTCCTTGCCGCCGAGGGCAGCCCAATTCAGCCGCTCGAACAGCCCGTCCTCGCATCCAGCCAGGAGGTCGTCCGCCGAGACGAGCACCACGTCCCAGTCGGTGGAGCCGCCCGCGATCCTGCCCCGCAACGTGCCGATCCCGCCAGCCCAGCTTCGAACATCCAGGGCCTGCCGGGTTTTCGCAGCGAAGGATTTGAAGTAGGCGTCATTCTGCGCCTGCTGCAACGCGCCGCTGCGCGTGACCACGGTAAGGTCGTGGGCGCGCGCGGGCAGGCCGAGGAGAACGCCGCAAAGCGTGGCGGCCAGCAGCGTGCGAGGCGTCATCAGGCGGTCGGTCCCGGCCAGGAAGCAATGAGGACCCTTACGTCGCGCGGGTGCTTCTAGCAATCCCGGTGCGGTGGCGAAGTGCGGGGAAATACCGGAGTGCGGCGGCAACCGCGATCACAGGCGTGCGTTCTGCCGCGTATCCCGCAGTGCAACCTCAGGAGAACTCCCAATGGCGACGTCTTTCAGTGCCGATGACGCCCAGGCGCAGATCGCCGCCTTGCGCAAGCAGGTCAACGACTTGATGGGTGACCGCGTCACCCCTGCCTTCAACGATGCCGCCAGCCGTGCCAACCAGGCGATCCACCAGGCGTCCGACTACACCCGCGAGCAGGCCGGCGTGGTGGCCGAGCAGGTGCGCGGCAGCCCGCTGATCGCTATCGCGCTTGCCGGCGCGGTGGGTTACGTCCTCGGCCGCTTTATCCGCTAACCCGATGCGCACGGTCGATCTCGGACGAACCGCTGCCCAGGCCGAGCTGGTCCGCCTCAAGCGTCTCCTTCGCCGCCAGGCCATGCGGGCCGTCTGGGGAGGGGTGGCGGTTGTGTTCCTGATCGCCGTGCTGGTGATGCTCCACGTGGTCGCCTACTTCGCCCTCGTGCCGGCACTGCTGTCGCCGTTGTTGGGCGCGGTGGCGGTGCTGGTGTTCGACCTGGTCCTGCTGGTGATCTTCGGCCTGATGGCCAAGGCCGGCGCACCCGACCGGGTCGAGGCTGAGGCGAGAATCATTCGGGATGAGGCATTGGTCGGCATGCGCCAGAGCGTGGCCGTCTCTGCCTTGCTCAGCCCCGTCACCCGGCTGATCCTCCGCAGCCGCGGCGGCAAGAGCATGTGGGGCATGGCGCTGGCGACGCTTGCAGCCTCGGTGATGTCGAACCGTCGCAAGTGAATGGCCTTGTAGATCAAACTGTGCTGACCCGGCGTGAAGGCCGGGTCGGCCATATCCGCCTCAACCGTCCGCGCGCGTTGAACGCGCTGGATCACGCCATGGTCCGTTCGATCGCCGCCGCGCTCGATGGATGGCGGGATGACCCAACGGTGCATCTGGTGGTCATCGAGGGTGCCGGGGACCGTGCGTTCTGCGCCGGCGGTGACATCCGCGCGGTGCGGGAAGCCGCTACTGCCGGCCGCCATGACGACGTGGCCGGTTTCTTTGCCGACGAATACGCGCTCAACCAGGTGATCGCCTCCTACCCCAAGCCGTTCGTGGCCCTGGTCGACGGCATCTGCATGGGCGGCGGTCTCGGCGTGTCGGTGCATGGCGCCGCTCGGGTGGCGACCGACACCGCCATGTTCGCCATGCCCGAGACCGGTATCGCGCTGTTTCCCGACATCGGCGCCACGTATTTCCTGCCGCGGCTGCGGGGCTATGCGGGCCTCTATATGGCGTTGACCGGTGCCCGGCTGCACGGTGCCGATGCCGCTTATGTCGGGCTGGCGACGCATTTCACAGACCACGAGACGTTGGCCACGTTGCCGGCTGCGTTGGCGCAGCACGGCATGGCGGCATTGGCCTCGGTCCCGCGGATGTTCGAGGCGCCGATCGCCGCCTATATGCCGGCGATCGACCGGTGTTTCGCCGCGGACAGTGTCCTCAGCATCGTCGACCGGCTTGCGGCAGAGGACACGGAATGGTCGCGCGAGACGTTGGCGGTGTTGCGCAGCATGTCTCCCAGCGCCGTGTTCTGGACGTTCCGCATCGTCCAGGCCGGCGCCCGCCGCACGCTTCCCGAATGCCTTGCGGCCGAACTCGCTCTGACGCGCCACGCCACCCGGCATCCTGACTTCGCGGAAGGGGTGCGTGCCATGGTGGTGGACAAGGACCGCACGCCGCGGTGGTCCGCGGCAAGCCTCGAATCCGTCGACATGGCCGCGATCGACGCCATGTTCTAGGACGCTCCGCCGGCGGGATCGTTTACCGCCGTTACCTGTTTCCTAACGGTTTGCAGCCATGTTGCCCCGGTGACCCGGGCCGCCCTTATCCTGCTGGGCTTGCTGCTCCTGGCGCATCCGGCTTCTGCCAACGAGTGCGAGACGGCTGGCGCCGCGGCGGAACGGGCGCTGGGGTTGCCGGCGGACCTGCTGGTCGCCATCGGACGGATCGAGACGGGCCGTCATGCAGCCGACGGGCGGGTGGCCCCCTGGCCGTGGTCGGTCAACGCAGCAGGGCAGGGCTACTACCTGGAGTCGCAGGCCGAGGCCGTCGCCCTCGTACGGTCGTTGCAGGCACGCGGCATCCGCTCGATCGATGTGGGCTGCTTCCAGGTCAATTTGCTGTTCCATCCTAACGCGTTTGCCAGCCTGGAAGACGGGTTCGACCCGGCGTCCAACGCGCGTGCGGCTGCCGACTTCCTGCACGAGTTGCATGGCATTGTGGTGGGTTGGGAAGAGGCGGTGGGCCGTTACCATTCCGCCGATCCGTCGCTTGGCGTGCCATACATGCGGCAGGTGATGGCCTCCTGGCATGGCGGCGCCCTGATGGCGGCCGCACCGATCTCCCAAGTGGCCGCCTTGGTCCGCGTGATCGTTCCCCAGGCATTCGCCGCTGCCCAGACGCCGGCCACGGCACCGCCGCCCGTCCGTCCCACCATGCGGATGACGGGTATGCGGCTGCCGATCGTGATCGTGCCGTCAGCATCCCGCCTTTAAGAGTTTAGTGAGACTTTTCTGATTAATTCACTCCCATGGCGGCCGGAACGATGGCGCAGCCTCCCCGGCAAAACGCCGGAATGATGAGTGTCTGGGCGCTCCAATTCTGGGGCCGCACCATGAGGATGGGAGTGTCGGATGATCGAGTACATGAAAGCATGGCTGGAACTCAAGGTCGACCGTCGCGCCGTGACGGCGCTGGAATACGGGTTGATTGCCGCTCTGGTGGCAGTCGTGATCATCGGGGCGGTGACGACGCTGGGCAAGGACCTGAGCACCGTGTTCGGCAAAGTGAACGCGCAGCTCGCGAAGTAAGATCCGGGCCGCCGATACGCGCTCGCGCGTCGGTGGCCCGATTCCGACAGGAATGCAGGTATGGCAGAACAGCTCAACACGACGCACCTGCTCCTGCTTTCGTCCGGGTTGGCGCTGTTTGGTATCGCCTGCTTGCAGGACTGGGCCATGCGGCTGGTTCCGAACCGGGTTCCCGCTGCGATTGCGATCCTGGGTCTGGGGTTGCGCTGCATCGACGGCACGTTGGTTCCAGCCTTGCTGGCAGCCGGCATCGTGTTTTTCGTCGCGGCTTTCTGCTGGCGTCGGGGATGGCTTGGCGGCGCGGACGTGAAGCTGTTCGGCGCAGGGGCACTGCTTGTTCCTCCCGCCGCGGCGTCGGGATTCGTCATCGTCTCCTGTCTCGCCGGCGGCGTCCTGGCCATTCTGTATGCCGGCCTCTCGCACCTCGTACCGCCACCAGAACCCGTTCGGCCGCTATCGCATCTGAGGCGTTACCTACGGGTGGAACAGCGGCGGCTGCAACGCCGCGGCCCGTTGCCCTATGCCACGGCAATCGCCGCCGGCGCGACCTTCGTGCTGCTTGGGGGCTGAGCGATGCTGCTTCGTTTCGCCGTGTTCGGCTTGATGGCGTTGGGCCTTGCGGGCTTCGGCACCGTCGCGTGGCTATCGACCCGGCCACCGCCGGCCGAACCGGTCATGCTCGCCGGTGTTCCGGCCCCGCCGCCGCCCATGCACCGCATCGTCCTTGCGGCGGCAGGGCCGCTTCGCGCCGGCACGCTGTTGAAGCCCGAGGACGTCATCACGATGGACCTGCCTGACGCTCCGGAAGGTGCGCAGGAAGACGTGCCTGCCACCCGGGCGGGGCTGACGGGCGCCATGCTTCGACGCAGCCTGGGGCCCGGCATGCCTATCCTGTCGCCCGACATCATGCGTCCAGGCGACCACGGCTTCTTGGCGGCCGTTTTGGGGCCGAACATGCGGGCGGCCACCGTCGGCGTCGACAACGTAAGTGGCAGCGCCGGGCTGATCTGGCCGGGCGACCAGGTCGATTTGATACTGACCCAAACCCTCGAAGGCGCATCCTTGCCACTTGCACGCCGCGTCGCGGCCGAGACCATCCTGTCGGATGTGCGCGTCATCGCCATCGACCAACTGCTCGCACGCGGCGTCGCGCCAAGCGGTGAGACGGCCGGGCTCGGACGTACGGTGACGCTGGAGGTGACCGCGTCCCAGGCCGAGCGGATCGCCGTTGCGACCCGCCTCGGCAAGCTTTCTCTCGCCGTCCGTTCTGCCGACAACACCGAGCCGGCGCCGACGGCGGTCGCGCCGGTCGTGCAGACCACGTGGGGTGGCGACGTGTCACCGGCGTTGGGCAAGCCTACGCCTCCCGCCGAAAAAGACGGCGGGGCCATGGTGCGCCTGTTCCAGGGCGCCACCGACGGAAAGGAGTTCCGGTTCTGATGTTCAAGCGCACCGCCTTCCTGCTCTGCCTCCTGCTGGCCTGCACGGCCGCCAGGCGGCCTCCGACCGGAGGCGGGGAATCCATGTCGATCGAGGCGGGGTCTGGCCGGGTCGTGACGTTGACGGCCCCGGCGGCCAGCGTGTTCGCCGCCGATCCGAAGGTCGTGGAGGTGCGGCCGGCCAGCCCGACCAGCCTGTTCCTGTTCGGCGTCGCCGCCGGGCACACCACGGTGGCGGCCATGTCGGCGACCGGGCAGCCGATTGCCCAGTTCGAGGTGACGGTCGGCCCCAACGGCTATGCCGCCGGCACCGCCAACTCCCAGCTCGCGTCGTCGCTGCCAGGAAGCGGCATGATGGCGGGCGTCCGTCCGAACGGCCTCGTCATCACCGGGTCGGCGCGCAGCCCGCTGGAGGCGGACCGTGCCGCCACGATCGGCCGGGCCGGGTTGGCCGAGACGCAAAAGCTGGAGAATCGGACGACAGTATCGAGTTCGGTGCAGGTGAACCTGCGCGTCCGCGTGGTGGAGATGTCCCGCAACGTGACACGCGAACTCGGCGTGAACTGGCAGGCGCTTGCCAATGTCGGCGGCCGCTATGGCACGCTCGGCTTCTCCTCGGCCCCTGCGCTCGTCACGGCCGCCACCACCTCCCTCAGCAGCGGCTACAACTTCAACACGCCGGGCAAGATGCTCGACATCAACAACGTCATCGACGCGCTGGCGCAGGACCAGCTCGTCCATGTGCTTGCCGAACCGAACATCACGGCGATGAGCGGGGAGACGGCGAGCTTCCTGGTGGGCGGTGAGTTCCCGATCCCCGTGGCGCAGTTCGGCGACACCCTGTCGATCGAGTTCAAGCAGTATGGCGTGAGCCTGGCCTTTGTCCCCACCGTGCTCGGCAGCGGTCGGATCAGCCTGCACGTGCGCCCGGAGGTCAGCCAATTGACCAACCAGGGCGCTATCCAGCTCGGCAGCGGCAACAACGTCGTGCAGGTTCCGGCACTCCAGGTCCGCCGCGCCGACACGACGGTCGAGTTGGGCAGCGGGCAGAGCTTCGCGATCGCCGGGCTGATGCAGGATTCGACCACCATGACGGCGAACGGCGTTCCCTTCCTGGGCGACGTTCCCATCCTGGGGGCGCTGTTCCGGTCGGACAGCTTCCAGCGCAACGAGACCGAGCTGGTGATCCTCGTGACTCCATATCTCGTCCAGCCTGCCAGCAGCCCGGCGGCGCTCGCCACGCCCGACCAGGGATGGCACCCGCCGAACGACCTGGAGCGTATCCTGCTGCTTCGCCAGAAGGCGCGGGGCGAGGCGACGAACATCGCCATCCGCCAGAGCGTACCAGGCGACGCGGGATTCATCGTGCAATGAGGATGGTCCTGTGGCTCGCCGTCCTGCCCTGCATCGCCGGCTGCGATGTGTATGACCGGCCCGGCACCTGGGTCCCGGTGGGCGCGAACGATGCCAACCTGCGCGCCATGATCGCGGACCCCGACGATCTGGTCACCGGCGTTGCGGATCGCCAGGCGGATGGCCAGGTGGTTGCCGCAGCGGTCGCGCGCTACCGGACCGGCAAGGTGAAGGACCTGCCCGACGCCGGCATCTCGAAAGTCGCCCCGATCTCCACCAGCACGGGCGGCTCGTCGTCCGCGAGTGCCCCGTGATGGATGGCGGTACCAGCCTGGCGCCCGGTGGCGCGGACAATGCGACGCGGCCGGACCGTCTGCCGTTCCTGGCTTTCATCGCCGATGGCGACAGCGAGGCCGTGCTGCGGGAAGGCCTGGCGCAGGCGTTACCGGGCGGCTTCGAAATCCGCCGCGGCAACGTGCGCACGGCGCTGGCCGCCCTGGCGCAGATGGCGACCCCGCGCGCGCTGGTGATCGACATCACGGGAGAGTCCCAGCCGCTTGGCCTGCTCGGGGATCTGAGCCACGTGCTGGAGCCCGACGTTCAGGTCATGATCGTCGGCGAGCGTCAGGACGTCGCGTTCTACCGCCAGGTCACCCGCACCCTCGGCGCGACCGAATACCTGTACAAGCCGCTCGCCTCGGAGATGGTCGCCCGCCATTTCGGCGGCCAGGTCCTGCACCAGGCGCCATCCAGCGCCGCTCTGGGCGGCCGCATGGTGACCGTGACCGGCACCCGCGGCGGTGTGGGCGCCACGACGATCGCGGCCAATCTCGCCTGGCATCTGGCGGAAATCGGCCGGCGCCACACGGCGCTGCTGGACGCGGATTTGCAGACCGGAACGGCTGCCATGCTGTTGGGCGCGCAAGCCGGGCCAGGCCTTCGCTCGGCGCTGGAGCAGCCCAGCCGGATCGACGAGCTGTTCATCGAACGCGCAGCCATTCCCCTGGGTGACCGGCTTCACATCATGGCCGGGGAAGAGGCGATGTCCGAGCAGCCGGGTTACGCCCCTGGGGCCACCGAGCGTCTTGCCGCCTTCATGCGGCGCCGGTTCAATTTCGTGGTGGCCGACGTGCCGTTCCGCACCACTCCGCTATCGCGCGACCTGCTGGACCTGACACAGCAGCGCGTTCTCGTGATGGTGCCGACGCTTGCCAGCGTGCGTGACGCGCTCCGCATGATGGCGCTGCCCTCCGGCACGGCGCAGGCGAGGCGGGCCGTGCTGGTGCTCAACCGGGTCGGCATGCCGGGCGGCCTGACGAAGCGTCAGGTCGAGGACGCCCTGAACCTGACGGTGGACGTGACGATCCCGGATCTTCCCCGCGTCCTCGGCGCGGCCGAGAACCTCGGGGAGCCGGCAGCCAAGCAGCGGGGCGGCTTCCGCACAGGCATCTTCGACCTGGCCAGGGAAGTCGCCTTCGCGTCCTCCGCATCCTCGGCGAAAAAGCGGTTGCTCCCGTGGCGGCGGCGGTGAGCGCGTTCGGGCGCCGGCCCGCTGCCGAACCGGCGCCGGTGCCGGTCTCCGCCCCCGCCACGGTCGACCAGCAGCCCGGCGTCACCCGGGCCACCGCGCCGCTGGCGGAACTGCGCCAGCTTTGCCTGACGCGGCTGGACCCGGTGTCGATCGCGGGCATGCCGCCCGACCGGCTGGCGATCGAGGTGGAGCGCCTGCTGTCCGACATCGCGACGGACAGGCGAATCCAGCTCAACGGCCGCGAACAGCGCCAACTGGCCGGCGAGCTGGTGAACGACATGCTGGGCCTCGGCCCGCTGGAGCCGCTGCTGGAAGACGAGGCGGTAGCCGACATCATGGTCAACGGCCCGGACAAGGTGTTCGTCGAGCGGGCCGGCCGGGTCTACCTGTCCAACGTCAAGTTCCGCGACGCCTCGCACGTGGCGAATATCTGCCAGCGCATCGCCGCCGATGTCGGCCGCCGGGTGGATGAGAGCAGCCCGATGGCGGATGCCCGGCTGAAGGATGGCAGCCGCGTCAATATCGTCTTCCCGCCGCTGGCCCTGGACGGCCCCTACATCTCGATCCGCAAGTTCAGCAAGAAGCGCATCGACTTCGCCAAGCTGGTCGAATACGGCTCGATGAGTGCACCGGTCGCGCGCATCCTGGAGATCGCCGGGCGCAGCCGGCTGAACATCATCATCAGCGGCGGCACCGGCAGCGGCAAGACCACGCTGCTGAACGCCGTCTCCCAGCTGATCGATTCCAGCGAACGCATCGTCACCGTCGAGGACGCGGCGGAGCTCCAGTTGCAGCAGCCCCACGTGGTCCGGCTGGAAACCCGGCCGCCCTCGCTGGAGGGCAGGGGGGAGATTACCCAGCGCGATCTGGTGCGCAACGCGCTGCGCATGCGGCCGGACCGCATCATCGTGGGCGAGGTCCGCGCCGGCGAGGCGTTCGACATGTTGCAGGCCATGAACACGGGCCATGACGGCAGCATGTCCACCATCCACGCCAACACGTCCCGCGACGCCATCACGCGCATCGAGAACATGGTGCAGATGGGCAATTTCGGGCTGCCGTCCAAGGCGATCCGCCAGCAGATCGTCGGCGCGGTGGACATCATCGTCCAGGTGGAGCGCCAGCGCGACGGCGGCCGCCGGCTGATCCAGGTGACCGAGGTTTGCGGGCTGGAGGGCGAGGTGGTGATCCTGAACGACATCTTCGCCTTCGAGATGACCGGCGAGGGTCCGGATGGGCGTTTGCAGGGCGTGTACCGCGTCAGCCGCGCCAGGCCCTCCTTCATCGACCGGCTCGCCTATTTCGGCCTGGACAAGGTGTGGGCCAACGCGCTGGAGGAGGCGGAGCGGTGACGGGCCTGCCCCCCGCGCGGCGGCGGCCATGAACCTCGCACCCCTCCTGATGGTCGCCAGCGTCATGCTCGTCGGCTTTTCCGGCGCGGGCGTGCTGGTCCTCTACGCGGACCAGCGCTCCAGGCGGTTGCGCGACCGTCGCTTCAAGGTCGTGCTGCCCTACCAGCGCGCCGATGCGCCGGCCGCCGGGATCGCCCGGCTCTCTGCGGCCGTGCCGACGGTGGAGCTGGGGCGCCGGCTGAAGCGGATGATCGGCATGGATCCGGACCGGCGCGATCCCTATCCGCTGAAGCCGATCTGGGTGGTCCCGGCCTCGATCCTGCCCGGCTACGTGGTCGAATGGCTGCTGCACGGCCTGCTGGGAAAGCTGGCCTGGGGGTTGCTGCCGTTGACCGCGATCTTCGTGATCCGGTCGGTGTATCGCGGCAACGATGCCAAGCGCACCGCCACGCTGTACCGCCAGTTCCCCGACGCCCTGGCGACGATCGTGCGCGGCGTTCGCGTCGGCATCCCCGTCAGCGAGGCATTGCGCGCGGTGGCGCAGGATTCGGAGCTCCCGACCTCCGTCGAGTTCGGCCGGCTGTACGACCAGGTGAGCATCGGCACGCCGATCGAGGATGCGCTGCGCGAAATGGCCGCCCGCAACCGGCTGCCCGAGTACCGCTTCTTCGCCACGGCGCTTGCCTTGCAGAGCCAGACCGGCGGCGGGCTGACGGAGACTTTGGAGAACCTGGCCGAGGTGGTGCGCAAGCGCGTGGCGTTGAAGGCCCGCGGCTATGCCCTGGCCGCGGAGGCGCGGACCAGTGCCGGCGTACTGGCGGTGCTGCCGGTGTTCGCCGCCACGGTGCTGGCCGTGATGAACCCCGACTATATCGGGGAGCTGATGCAGGAAGGCGCGGGCCAGACCGTGTTCGGCTGTTCCGTGCTGTGGCTCGCCACCGGCATGGTGGTGATGCGCGCCTTGATCCGGAAGAGCCTGGCATGACGCCGCTGCTGATGGCGGCGGGATGCGTGTCCCTGCTGTGCTCGGTCGGCGCCCTCGTCCTGCTGCGCGCGGTGCAGGCGCAGGAGAGAATGGCGGCGCGGGTTGCCGCCGTGCAACGCGCCGCGGGGCTGCAGCGCACGGCGCGGGTTCGCAGCGCCGCCGGCCCGTTCCGCATCATCGCCGTCATCGGCACCGGCCTGGCCCGGAGCGGGCTGTTGTCCGACAAGACGATCGCCGAATTGGAACTGACCTTGTCGGCGGCGGGCTTCCGCGGCGGCAACGGGCTGGGGCTGTTCGTCGGCAGCAAGCTCCTGATGCTGTGCGCCCTGCCGTCGCTGGCCTGGTTCGGGCTGGGCGCCCTGGACGTGTCGTCGCTGATCCATAATGGCGGCACCGCCGCGACCGCGGTCATCGGCCTGCTGGGACCGGACTACGCGGTCAAATCCATGCGCTCCCGCTTCCTCAAGCGGCTGGACCGCGGGCTGCCGGATGCGCTGGACATGATGGTGATCTGTTCGGAGGCCGGGTTGGGGCTGGAGCCCGCGATCACGCGCGTGGCGGCGGAGATCGGCCACGCCCATCCCGCCGTCGCCGAGGAGCTGCGCCAGACGGCCAGCGAGCTGCGAATCATGGCCGACCGCCGGATCGCGTTGCAGAACATGGGCACGCGCACCGGGCTGGAAAGCCTGAAGCGGCTGGGCGCGACGCTGGTGCAGACGCTGCAATACGGCACGCCGCTGTCGCAGGCTCTGCGCACCCTGTCCGCGGAAATGCGGACGGAAATGCTGACGCGCTTCGAAGAGAAGGCGGCGCGCCTGCCTGTGCTGCTCACCGTGCCGATGATCGTCTTCATCCTGCCGACGGTATTCGCCGTGGTGGGCGGCCCGGCCGTGCTGAAGGTGATGGCCTCCATCCATCATAACTGATTCGAACGGAGTTCCGCAAAATGCGTGCCCTTCCCTTGCTCGCCCTGCTGTTGCCGCACATCCTCCTGCTCGATGGCTGCGCCTCCTCCGACCGGCAGTTCAGCAACAAGCCGCCAAGCCTGCAGGTGGGCGCGGCGGCCCTTGCAGGCGGCGCTCCGGAGGCTGCCTTGTCGGTGGCCCGGCGCCAGCTCGCCAGCAACCGGGACGATCTCGGCGCGCTGCTGATCGAAGGCCAGGCCCTGACCGAGATGGGCGAGACCTCGCAGGCGGAGGCAAGCTTCCGCCGCGCCACGCGGGTGTCGCCCTCCTCGGCCGGTGCGCAGTTCGGCCTGGGACGGGTGCTGTTGATGGCCGGCCGCGCACCGGAGGCAGAGGCAGCGTTCCAGGCCTCGCTGGTCATGCAGCCGAAGGATGCGCGGGCGCTCACCAACCTCGGTATCGCGCGGGACCTGCAGGAACACCACGCCGAGGCGCAGCAGGCCTATCGGCAGGCGCTGGAGATCGCGCCCGAGCTGGATGCGGCGCGCGTCAACATGGGGCTGTCCATGGCGTTGGCGGGCAATGCGCCCGGCGGCGTCGAAGTGTTGCGTCCGCTCGCCGCCAGCCCCTCCGCACCGCGCCGCGTCCGTCATGACCTGGCCACCGCGCTGGCCTTGTCCGGCGACCAGGCAGGCGCGGAGACGCTGCTCAAGCCAGACCTCACGGCGGATCAGATGCCGCTGGCCATGGCAGGTCTGGCGGCGCTGCACACGCCGTAGCGGACCGTCCCGAGCCTCGACGCTCGCCAGTGCGGGCGGCGAGGCCTTATACCGGGGCATGCCCGTTTCCTTGGCCGCCCCGCAGACTGCCGCGCTCGTGGCCGGGCATGGACGCGCCAGCATCCTGACCGATGACGGCGAGCTCGCTACCGGCACGCCCGCGGAGATCGCGGCGTTGCTCGGCGACGCCATGCCGCTGCTGGTCCACGCCCCGGTGACCCTGCGGCGCCTCGGGCTGCGGCCACGTGCCTGCTACGATCTGCTGGAACTATGGGCCTTCGTGCGCCCGGCCTGTCCCGCCGCGCCCACCGTCCGCGGCCTCGCCCTGGCGCTCGACATGGATCCGCCGGCGGACATGGAGGGCGCCGCGGCGCTGCTGCCCTCGATCGCGGAGGCGCTGCTCGCCCGGCTCGCCGCAGGCCGCGACACGCCCGCGAACCGCGACGCCGCGGCGCTGGCCATCCGTATGGCGGGCGCCGGCTGGGTGTGGGCGCGCTTCGTCATCGCGGCGCTCGGCCATCCCGCCGGCCCGGCCGCCGATGCGCTCCGCGTGTGGAAGCGCCTGCCCGAATGGGAGGAGGAGGCGCCGCTGCCACCGCCCTCGTCCCACCCGGTCGCGGCGGCGGATGCCCGTCGCCGGCTGGCGACCATCCTTGGCCCGGGGGCCGAACAGCGGCCGGGGCAGGGCGATTATGCCTCCGCCGCCGCTGCCGCCTTCGAGCCGCGGGACAGCCGGGGCGACCCGGCGACCGTGCTGGCGGAGGCCGGCACCGGCACCGGCAAGACGCTCGGCTACGTGGCGCCCGCCAGCCTGTGGGCCGAGCGCAACGGCGCGCCGGTCTGGATCAGCACCTACACCCGCCACCTGCAACGCCAGGTGGAGGGCGAACTCGCGCGGCTGTACCCGGATCCGGCGGAGCGCCGCCGCCGTGTGGTCGTGCGCAAGGGACGTGAAAACTACCTTTGCCTGCTCAACCTGGAAGACCGGGTGAACAGCCTGGCCGGTGCGCATGGCTCTGCCGGCGTCATCCCGCTGGGCCTGATCGCCCGGTGGGCGCTGGCGACGGCGGATGGCGACATCGCGGGCGGCGACTTGCCCGGCTGGTTCGCCGAACTGTTCGGACCGGCGGCGCTGCTCGGCCTGGCGGACCGGCGCGGCGAGTGCATCCACGGCGCCTGCCCGCATTACCGGCGCTGCTACGTGGAGCATACGATACGCCGGGCGCGGACCGCCGCGCTGGTGGTGGCCAACCACGCGCTGGTCATGATCCAGGCCGCACACGGCTTCACCGACGGCGCTACTGCCGGCGGCCTGGATGGCGGGACCGTGCCGACGCGATACGTGTTCGACGAGGGCCACCATTTGTTCGACGCGGCGGACAGCGCCTTCGCCGCGGTGTTCAGCGGTATCGAGGGGGCCGAGTTGCGCCGTTGGCTGCTGGGTGCGGAAGGTGGGGCGTCACGCGCGCGGGGGCTGCGCCGCCGGCTGGACGAGCTGGTCGGCGGGCGGTCGGAATTGGAGGCGCCGCTGGAGGCGGCCTTGCAGGCCGCGCGCGCGCTGCCGGCGCCGGGCTGGTCGATGCGGCTATCCGGCGAGGCGCCCGATCTGGGCGGCTTGGAAGCCGGGCAGGCCAACGTGTCGGAGGCGCTGCTCCGGCTGGTGCGCCAGCAGGTCCTGGCCCGCACCCCTGGCGAGGCCGTGGCGGGCCGGCGTGCCCTGCTGGACTGCGACCTGCATCCTTTGATCGACGGGTTCGCCGAGGCGGCCTCGCGGCTGGAGCGTGCGTTGGGGCGCGTCGCGGAACCGCTGCGGATCCTGGTCAGCCGCCTGAACGAACGGCTCGACGTCGAAGCGGACGAGTTGGAGGCCTCGATCCGGGCCCGGATCGAGGCGGCGGCACGCGTGCTGAAGCATCGCGCCATCGACCGGCTGGGCGCCTGGACGGCGATGCTGAACGAGGTGGCGGGCTCGCCCGCCGAACCCGGCCAGCGTCCCACCCACGTCACGTTCCTGCAACTGGATCGGCGCGAGGCGGGGGACCGGGACGCCGGGCTGCACCGCCACTGGCTGGACCCGACCATCCCGTTCGTGGCGACGCTGGCCACGGCGGCGCACGGCCTGCTGATCACCAGCGCCACCCTGCGTGATGGCGGGGAGGCGGGGCAGGAGGCCGCCTGGGCCGCGGCGGAGGCGCGGGTCGGGGCACCTCATCTGCCATCGCCGGCCATCCGTGCCGCGGTCGCCAGCCCGTTCGACTATGCCCGGCAGACCCGCGCCTTCGTGGTGACGGACGTTGCTGCCGATGTGCCCGCCTTGTCGGCTGCGTTCCGGACCCTGTTCCTGGCAGCCGGAGGTGGCGGGCTGGGGCTGTTCACCGCGATCAGCCGGTTGCAGGCGGTGCACGGCCGCATCGCGCCGACGCTGGAGCAGGCGGGCATCCCCCTGTTGGCGCAGCACGTGGACGCGATGGACAATGCCACGCTGGTGGACGTGTTCCGCACCGAAATCGATTCATGCCTGCTCGGCACTGACGCGATGCGCGACGGGGTGGATGTGCCGGGCCGCGCCTTGCGGCTGGTCGTGTTCGAACGCGTGCCCTGGCCGCGCCCCGATATCCTGCACCGGGAACGTCGCATCCACTTGGCAGCGGGCGATCCCCGCGCCTTCGATGACGCGATCGCGCGGCTGAAGCTGCGCCAGGCATTCGGCCGGTTGATCCGCGCCGCGGGAGACCGGGGCGTGTTCGTGTTGTTGGACCGGCGGGCGCCGAGCCGCCTGCTGTCGGCCCTGCCGAGTGGAGTCGAGGTGCAGCGTCTCGGCCTGGTGGACGTGGCCGCTCAAACCCGGGCGTTCCTGGATCGTTCAGGCACCCCTTGATCTCGTCGGACGCTTCGCCCACGGTCCGGCCTGGCTTTGGGACCTGACCTGGGGAATGACGATGCTGGCACGGCTTGGCCTTGATCCGCAGGAGGCGCTGGTCTGCACCATGGTGCTGGTCGCGGCCACAGATGGCGGGATCACAGACCGCGAGATCGGCGTGATGTCCGCGCTCGTGCAGACCCTGCCAGCGTTCAATGGGTTTTCGAGCGAGCAGTTGGACGCTGCGACCGAGGCGGCGATCAACTTGCTGCGAGAGGATGAGGGCCTTGCCCATGCGGCGCGCCTGATCCGGGAGGCGTTGCCGGCGCGCCTGCGGGAGACCGCCTATGCGTTTGCGTGCGAGATCATAGCCGGGGACGGGTTCGCAGCGCAGGCCACGTTGCAGATGCTCGAGTTCGTCCGCAACGAGCTGCATCTGGATCCGCTGGTGGCAAGCGCCATCGAGCGTGGCACCCGCGCACGCTACCGGCAGGTCGAGGATTGAACGCCCGGAATGTTGGCAACGCCTTGGCAAGGGAACAGAGCCCGGCAAGCCGACGTTGCAACGGCACACGGAGCGGAGATGTCGCATGAGCGGGCAGACCAGCGATAAGCAGGGACCATCGGTGGCGGGCAGCGTAGGGGAAGTGCAGGGCGTCTTTCCCAGCGACGCCGCCATGGAAGAGGCCATTGCCAAGCTGACCCTGGCAGGGTTCGACCGGGCGGATTTCAGCCTGCCGATCACCAGTCCCAGCACGAGTGGGTCGACACCGAATCAGGGCGCCGATAACCTCATGACGGATACCGACATGCGACAAGCCCGGAACATGGGAACTGGGATGGCCAGCACGATCGGGGCGTTCGCGGCGGCCGGGGCCACTATCGCGACCGGTGGCGTCGCAGGCGTGGCGATCGCGGCTGCGGCTGTCGTCGGCATCGGGTCGGGATTGGCCGCCAACGCGATCGGCACGACGGCGAAAGACAGCCAAGCCGAAGGCCATGAAGCAGCGGCCCGGGCGGGAACGCTCATCCTGTCGGTCCATGCCGAAACGGTCGAGAAGAAGACGGAGGCCGAGCGGATCATGCGTGCGGCCGGTGCAAGCGAGGTCGCCTCCGTCGTGAGAACCGCCGAAGCCGATGCCGGCGTCAACTCAGCCGGCTGGACCGGGTAGAACGCAAGCGGCCGGGCTCGGCAAAGTGCCGCCCGGCCGCCCTAACTTTCGAGTAGCCAGCCTAGCGACCGGCTGCCTGGTCTACGCCAGCTTCAGATTGCTGGCGGCGGCCTTGCCCCGCTCCATTACCACGTCGTAGCTGACCTTCTGGTTCTCATCGAGCCCACGAAGACCCGCAGCCTGCACGGCCGTAATGTGGACGAACACGTCCTTACCGCCGTCCTGCGGCATGATGAAGCCGAAACCCTTTGTGGTATTGAACCACTTAACAGTACCCATAGCCATAGCTGCGTCAACTCCGTCAGAGCGCCGCGCGGATGCACGACGTAATGGACAACCGGTCTCTAGGACGACTTGACGGACAGCACCCAGGTGGGTGAAGGCGCAGCAAGGCGGCGGCCGAAGCGATTGTGGGACGGTTTCATGGCAGGAATGGACGCACAAGTCAATTGCCGGTGCAGAGACCATGCGCTGCTCGTAAATGCGGCATATCGCATAGGAAAGGGGTGGATCCTGCGATCCACCCCTCCGATGCATCAGGCGCGGACTTCGTATTAGAAGTCCATGTCGCCCATGCCGCCCATGCCACCCATGCCGCCGCCGCCAGGGCCGCCAGCCGGGGCCTTGCGCTCCGGACGTTCGGCAATCATGGCCTCGGTGGTGATCAGCAGGGCCGCGATCGAGGCTGCGTCCTGCAGGGCCGTGCGCACGACCTTGGTCGGGTCGATGATGCCGGCCCCGACCATGTCCTTGAACTCGGCCGTCTGGGCATCGAAGCCGTAATTGTAGTCGCCGTTCTCGATGACCTTGCCGGCGATGACGGCACCGTCCTCGCCCGCGTTCTCGGCGATCTGCCGCAGCGGGGTCTGCACCGCCTTGCGCACGATCTCGATGCCGAGCTTCTGGTCCTCGTTGGCGGGCTTCAGCTGCGCCAGGATCAGGCTGGCACGGGCCAGGGCGACGCCGCCCCCGGGCACGATGCCTTCCTCGACCGCCGCACGGGTCGCGTGCAGCGCGTCGTCCACGCGATCCTTGCGCTCCTTCACCTCGACCTCGGTCGCACCGCCGACGCGGATCACCGCGACGCCGCCGGCGAGCTTGGCCAGACGCTCCTGCAGCTTCTCGCGGTCGTAGTCGGAGGTGGTCTCCTCCACCTGCGCCCGGATCTGGCTGCAACGGCCCTTGATGTCCTCCGGGTTGCCGGCACCCTCGACGACCGTGGTGTTCTCCTTCTCCATGATCACGCGCTTGGCCTTGCCGAGCATCGCGAGCGTCACGGTCTCAAGCTTGATGCCGAGATCCTCGCTGATCACCTGGCCGCCGGTCAGGATCGCGATGTCTTCCAGCATCGCCTTGCGACGGTCGCCGAAGCCCGGCGCCTTCACGGCAGCGACCTTCAACCCGCCACGCAGCTTGTTCACCACCAGCGTCGCCAGGGCCTCGCCCTCGACGTCCTCGGCGATGATCAGCAACGGACGGCCCGACTGCACCACCGTCTCGAGCAGCGGCAGCATCGGCTGCAGGCCGGACAGCTTCTTCTCGTGGATCAGGATGTAGGGCTGGTCCAGCTCGGCGATCATCTTCTCCGAATTGGTGATGAAATACGGAGACAGGTAGCCGCGGTCGAACTGCATGCCCTCGACCACGTCGAGCTCGGTATCGATGCCCTTGGCCTCTTCGACGGTGATGACACCCTCATTGCCGACCTTCTGCATCGCTTCCGCGATCATGCGGCCGATATCGGCCTCGCCATTGGCGGAGATCGTGCCGACCTGCGCCGTCTCGGCCTCGGTGGTGATCTTGCGGGTGCGGCTCTTCAGCTCGTCCACGACGGAGGACACGGCCATGTCGATGCCGCGCTTGAGGTCCATCGGGTTCATGCCGGCGGCCACCGCCTTGGCGCCCTCGCGGACGATCGACTGCGCCAGCACGGTCGCGGTCGTGGTGCCGTCACCAGCCAGGTCATTGGTCTTGGTCGCGACCTCGCGCAGCATCTGCGCACCCATGTTCTCGAACTTGTCGGACAGCTCGATTTCCTTGGCGACGGTGACGCCGTCCTTGGTGATGCGAGGTGCGCCGAAGCTCTTGTCGATGACGACGTTGCGACCCTTGGGGCCGAGCGTCACCTTCACCGCGTCGGCGAGGATGTCCACGCCGCGCAGCATGCGCTGGCGGGCGTCGCCGCCGAACCGTACGTCCTTGGCTGCCATGTAACTCTACCTTCTAGCTGTGTTCGGGATGATCGCGCCGCCAATCAGGCGGCTGCGATGATCCCCATGATGTCGGATTCCTTCATGATCAGCAGCTCTTCGCCGTCGATCTTGACTTCGGTGCCCGACCATTTGCCGAACAGGATCTTGTCGCCTGCCTTCACGTCCAGGGCGACGATCTGGCCCTGCTCGTTGCGGGCGCCGGGCCCGGCGGCGACGATCTCGCCCTGCATCGGCTTTTCCTTGGCAGTGTCGGGAATGATGATCCCGCCGACGGTCTTTTCCTCGGCTTCGAGGCGCTTGACCACGACGCGGTCATGCAATGGACGGAACTTCATGAGGTACTCCTCAGCGACTTTATGACTGTGCGTTGCCATCCGAGGAAGGAGCTTGGCACTCCCACCCTCGGAGTGCCGGCGATCTACCCGCCGCGGCGGGCCAGGTCAAGCCTCGTCTTGGCACTCAGCTTGTTGGAGTGCCAAGTGCCTCCTGCCGGTCGCCCATCTCTTCTGGGGGTGGGAGCCTGTGGTTCGACACAGTCGCGGTGCGGCCAACACGGCTGCCGCAAAGCACTCCCAACACCAAGCGGTATTGAGCTCCCGGTTCATAACTTATCGTCCACGGCGAGCCACAGGAGTTGTGGGTCGTCCAAGTGCAGCGGCACCCGACGACATAAAATACTGATTATCGTTGCAACTTCCCTTGTGGAAAAGCCGGAGTGATGCGATGTCACTGCGAGGCGGCGCAATAAAAACTTCTGGAGTCGATTGGTGATGGCAGACACGAATTCAACGCAGGCGGTGCTTGGGTTTACGGCGCAGATAGTGTCTGCCCATGTGTCCAATAATGCCGTGCCGCGCGACGCGCTTCCGGAGCTGATACAGCAGGTGTTTTCAACCCTGCTAGCGGCCGGAACAGAGCAGGCGGAGCCGGAGCGGCTACAGCCGGCCGTTCCGGTGAAGAAGTCGGTGTTTCCGGAATACATCGTCTGCCTGGAGGATGGAAAGAAGCTCAAGATGCTGAAGCGGCATTTGCAGACGTCCTACAATATGACGCCGGAGCAATATCGGGAACGGTGGGGTCTGCCGCACGACTATCCCATGGTGGCGCCTCGATATGCGGAACACCGGTCGGAGCTGGCCAAGAAGATCGGGCTCGGCCGCAAGCCCGCGACCGACGAGGCGCCTGCTGCGACAGTTCCGGCCACCTCGGTCAAGCGCGGCCGCAAGGCCGCCTGATCAAGCGGACTCGTCGAAGGGTGGAGGCCGAAGTGAGGCCCTCACCCGCAACCGGCCCGGCGACATCGCGTTTCACTCGGCTCTTGTGAGGCGCTTCTGATGTCGGACCGCGTGCCCGCCCCACCCAGACTTGCCGCGAAGGTCGCCAGCGCGTCGATCCCGGGCGGGGATGCCCTTCTCCTGCTGGCCGTGTTCGTCGTCATCGTCGCGGCCTTCTACTTCGCCCGCGAAGTGATGATGCCGATCACCCTGGCGGTCCTGCTCTCCTTCGTGCTCGCGCCTTTGGTGAACCTGTTGCGCCGCGGGCATCTGCCCCGGGTGGCGGCCGTCCTGCTATCAGTGATCTTGGCCCTCGGCGTCATCCTGGCCCTCGCCGGGCTGATCGGTGTGCAAATCGCCAATCTCGCCGGTGACCTGCCGAAATACCAGTATACGATCGAAACCAAGGCCTCGGTGCTGCAGAAATACACCGTCGGCCGGTTGTCGGACCTGCTCAACAGCTACGGCCACCAGGTGCAACTCGCCGTCCCGCCGCGGCCGGCTGAACCGCATGCCGCGGCCGAGCCGAAGCCCGTGCCGGTCCAGGTGCAGGAGCCGCCGCTCTCTCCGTTGCAACTGGCGCGGGAGGTGCTGGCGCCCGTCTTCTCGCCGCTAGCCGATACGGCCGTCGTGTTCGTGGTGGCGATCTTCGTGCTGTTGCAGCAGGACGATCTCCGGGATCGCCTCATCCGGCTGTTCGGCTCCAGCGACCTGCACCGGACGACCCTGGCGCTGGACGATGCCGGCCGCAGGTTGAGCCGGTATTTCCTGACGCAATTGGCGATCAACGCCAGCTTCGGCTGCGTCATCTGCGCCGGGTTGCTGGTGATCGGCGTGCCCAGCCCAGTGCTCTGGGGCATCATGGGGGCATTGCTGCGCTTCGTGCCGTATGTCGGGTCGTGGCTGTCGGGTTTGCTGCCGGTCATACTGGCAAGTTCGGTTGACCCGGGCTGGTCGATGGCATTGTGGACCATCGCCCTCTACGGCGTCGTGGAATTGACCGTCGGCCAGGTGGTGGAACCGTTCATCTACGGCCACAGCACCGGCCTCTCGCCGTTCTCCGTGGTGGTGGCCGCGATCTTCTGGTCCTGGCTGTGGGGGCCGATCGGCCTCATCCTCTCCACGCCGCTCACCTTGTGCCTGGTGGTGCTGGGCCGGCACGTCCCGCGGCTCGAATTCCTCGACGTCATCCTGGGCGACCGGCCGGCGCTGACACCGGTGGAGAGTTTCTACCAGCGCATCCTGGCCGATGATGCGGACGCCGCCCTGGAGCAGGCGGAGCAATTGCTGCGCGACCGCTCGCTGTCCTCCTATTACGACGAAGTGGTGCTCAAGGGGCTCCGCATGGCGATGGTCGACATCGATCGCGGGCTGCTCTCGGCCGGTCGGGCGGAGGAGGTGGTTGCCACGACGCTCGAGCTCGTGGCCGAACTGGATGGCCATGACGACCACGACCATACGGACCGGAATGACGGCGACGCGCCCGTGGCGCTGCCGGACCGCGAGGCACGACTGCCGCGGCGGCCGGCGCCCGGGCCGGACTTCGAACCCGATGGCGCGCCCTCCCCATGGGATACGCCGAGCCCCGTACTGTGCGTCGCCGGACGTGGGCCGCTGGACATGGTTGCGGCCACGATATTGGCACAGCTCCTCGGCAAGCACGGCCTTGGCGCGCTGGCCGTGCCCCATGCGGCGGTGTCGCGCAGCCGCATGGCAGAGTTGGACCCGAACGCCATCGCCATCGTCTGCCTGTGCTACGTCGAAGTGAGCGGCAACCCGGCGCATCTCCGCTACCTGATGCGGCGGCTTCGCCAGCAATTGCCGGGCGCCGCCAGGCTGGTGGGACTTTGGCCCGCGGGAGAGGCGATGCTGCATGACGACCGTCTCCGAGAGGCGATCGCCGCGGACCACACGTCCGACTCGCTCACCGCAGCGGTCAGCACCTGTCTCCAGGCGGCGGAGGACCGCCTGCTGCATGCCAAGGCCGAGTATCTCGACGCTTGAAGCATCATCGCTTCAGGCAAACGAATCCCGTGCTAGCCGGCGCCAAGTTCACTCGCCACCAACTGCACCCAATAGGCCGCGCCCAAGCCGAGGATGCCGTCGTTGAAGTTGAACCCGGGCGTGTGGAGGTTGTGGAACGAGCCGTCGGCCGCCATTCCGTTGCCGATGAACACCATGTTGCCGGGCCGCGTCTCCAGCATGAAGGAGAAATCCTCCGATCCCATCAGGGGCGGCCCGTTCGCCTCCACCTTGTCGGCCCCGACCAGGGCGGCCGCCGCCGCGGCCGCAACGGCGGTCTGCGCGGAATGGTTGACCAAAGGCGGGTAGATCCGCTCGTAGGCGACGTCGGCCGCGCAGCCGAACGAGGCAGCCTGGGCGTGCGCCAGCTCCGTCAGCCGGCGTTCGATCAGGTCGCGG
Organism: uncultured Acetobacteraceae bacterium; assembly: GCA_964244585.1. Taxonomy (GTDB): domain Bacteria; phylum Pseudomonadota; class Alphaproteobacteria; order Acetobacterales; family Acetobacteraceae; genus LMUY01. The sequence goes on from CAXTJM010000025.1 coordinate 35,385, forward strand.
ATGAGCGGGCTGTAGGACCTGGCGGTGCCCGTCACCACGATGTCCGCAGGCATGATGTTCGACGAGGCGGGATTGCCGCCTGCGATGGAGCCGACGCTGACCACCGCCGTTTCAATGGCCGGCACGTTCCGGCTGACGATTGTCTGTGCCGCCAAGATGAAATGCGCCAATGGCAGGGTGACGTCCGTCGCCAGATGCGCGCCGGCGCCGCCATGGCCACCCGTGCCACGGAACGTCACCTCCCAGCGATCGGCCGCCGCCATGAAGGGGCCGGGCCGAGTGCGGAACTCGCCGACGGCCATGCCGGGCATGTTGTGCATGCCGTAGACGGCGTCGACCGGAAAGCGGTCGAACAGCCCTTCCTCCACCATCACGCGGCCGCCGCCGAGCCCCTCCTCGGCCGGCTGGAAGATGAATTGCACCGTGCCCGCGAAATCCGGATGCTCCGCCAGGTAGCGCGCCGCGCCCAGCAGCATGGCGGTGTGGCCGTCATGTCCGCATGCATGCATCTTGCCCGGCACGGTGGAGCGGTACTCCAGCCCCGGCACTTCCTGGATGTTCAGGGCGTCCATGTCGGCGCGAAGCCCGATCGCCCGCTGTCCCGGGCGGCGGCCCTTCAGCGTGGCGACCACACCGGTCTTCGCGACGCGCTCCGTCACGGCCAGGCCCCAACCGCGCAACCGGTCGGCGACCAGCGCGGCGGTTCGCGTTTCCTCGAACCCGATCTCCGGATGGCGGTGGATGTCGTGGCGGATCTCGGCCAGCTCGGCCTCGTAGGGCTTCAAGGCGGCGATCAGGCTGGGCTGTGTCATGATGTCCTCATTGGCTCGGATAGTTGCCCAGGGCGTCCAGCAGCCCGGCGAACAGGCGCGCGCGCTCAGCCAGGCTGTCCACCAAGATGTGTTCCTGCAGGGTATGGACGCCGCCGCCGCGCACGCCAAGCCCGTCCAGCGTCGGGACGCCCATCGCGCCGGTGAAATTGCCGTCGGAGCCGCCGCCGGCACTCTGGTGGTTCAGCGCGATCCCTAGGCCGGCGGCGATGCGTTGCGCCTGCGCCACCATCGCCAGGGTGGCCTCGCCGGGTTCCCATACCGGGCGCGTGACGCCGCGGGTGACGGTGAAGCCTGCGCCACCCGGCGTGCCGCGCAGCGCCAGTATCGACGCCACGCCGCGATCCAGGTCCGCCTGCCGCTTGGCCATCGAAAGGGCCTCCCCCTTGCAGGTGGTGGCGACGCAGTTCACCCATTGGCCGCCATGGACCACGCCGACGCTGAAGGTGCAGTCATCCGTGGTCATTGCCTCGATCGCCAGTACTTGCCGGGCCATTTCGGCGATGGCGGAGCGCCCCTCCGCCACGCGGGCGCCGGCATGGCTGGGCGTGCCGGTCGCCACCAGATCGAACCGCGCGATGGCATATCGGCCGCTGACCACGCCGCCGTCGGCGCGGGCGGGTTCCGGCACCAGCACATGGTGCGCCCGCGCGGCTTCCGCTTCGATGAGGCCGCGGCTGGACGGGCTGCCGACCTCTTCGTCGGGCGTCAGCAGCACGGTGAGCTTTGGCAATGCGCCGGCCTTGTGCAACTGGCGGATGGCCTCGAACGCGGCGTACGTGCCGCCCTTCATGTCGCAGATCCCCGGGCCGTAGCATGCCAAGCCGTCGCGGCGAAACGGCAGCTCGGCCAGCGTTCCGACGGGGTGCACGGTGTCCAGATGCGCCATCACCAGCAAGCCTGGGCCGCCGCCCTCGCCGAACCGGCCCAGCACGCAATCGCCGAACCCCATGCGGCCGGGGACACGCTCCATGCGGGCGCCCATCGCGGCCAGTTCGCTGCCCGCCAGGTCGAGCATGCGGTTGACCGCCCCGGCATCCCAGGTCGGGCTCTCGCACTCGACCCAGGATCGCAGCCCGGCAAGCATCGCCTCGCTGTCGAACGGCAAATGGCTGAAATCCATGCGACCTCCGGCTCGTGCAGCCCCGATCCTCCACGCCCGGGCCGGGAAAGCCAAGGCGGAACGTTGCCCACTGTTAAACCGAACGAAGGGTTTGCCCTGTCTCATTGCATCTGCCCGTCATGCGCGAGAGTTGCTATCAAACGGCAACGGCAGCACGAGCCGGGAAGGAAGAGGCAGCATGGACACGCTACCGGTCGTCGAGGCTGCACCCGACCCGTCTTCGGTCAGCACGTCCACGGCGTTGCAGGAGCGCCGGTTCCACGTGCTGAAGAACGACGACAATTTCGCCATCCTGGACAGCATCGGCGACATCCTGGCCGCCACCGGCAGCAATGACGGGCTGTACTACCGCGACACGCGCCACCTCTCCCAACTCAGCCTGCTGGTGGGGGGCGTCCGGCCGCTATTGCTGAGCTCCAGCCTCAGCCGCGACAACCTTATGCTGACGGCCAACCTCACCAACGCGCGCAGCGTCGACCTGCATGGCAACGAGGTCGATCAGGGGCTGGTCTATATCCGGCGCTCGGTCTTCCTGGTGGGAGGGGCGTGCTTCAGCCGATTGGCGCTGTTCAACCATGGCATGCAGCCGCACGAGGTGGCGCTGCAACTCTGCTTCGAGGCGGATTTCGCCGATTTGTTCGAGGTCCGCGGCATGCACCGCCGGCAGCGCGGCACCCGGCGCGCCACGGTGCTTGGGCAGGATGCGGTGCGTGCCGACTATGTCGGGCTGGATCGGCTCCCCCGGCAGACGCTGCTGCGGTTCGACCCGATCCCGCACGAGCTGACGCCGGAGAGCGCCGGGTTCCGCCTCCGCCTGCTGCCGGGCAGGCGCGTCACGGTGTTCCTGCAGGCGGATTGCATGCCCGGCGCCGCGGAGGGGCGGCGTCCCGGACTGGCATTCGGCAAGCACCTGCTGCAGGCGCGCCGGGCAGTCCGGGCGAGCGTGGCCCGAACCGCCGCGATCTCCGGCGGGGACAGCGAGTTCGAGGAGGCGGTCGCACGCGCCGCCAGCGACCTGCGGATGCTGACGACCAGCAAGCCGACCGGGCCCTACCCGTATGCCGGGATACCCTGGTTCAGCACCGCCTTCGGCCGCGACGCGCTGATCACCGCCCTGCTGGTGCTATGGCAGGACCCGTCCCTGGCCCGGGGCGTGCTCGGCTACCTGGCGCAGGAGCAGGCGACCGAGTTCGATCCGGCCTCCGACGCGGAGCCGGGCAAGATCCTGCACGAGGTGCGTGCCGGCGAGATGGCGGAGATGCGGGAGGTGCCGTTCCGTCGCTATTACGGCAGCGTCGACGCCACGCCGCTGTTCGTCATGCTGGCCGGCGCCTATCTGGAGCGGACCGGGGATGTGGCGACGGTGCGCGCCATCTGGCCGAACATCGTTGCGGCGCTGGGCTGGATGGATCGCTGCGCCAACGCCGACGGGTTCCTGGCCTATAGCCGGATGACCGAGGACGGCCTGGCCAACCAGGGCTGGAAGGACAGCTACGACAGCATCTCCCACGCGGACGGCACGCTGGCCACCGGGCCCATCGCGTTGTGCGAGGTGCAGGGCTACGTCTACGCCGCCCGCCGGGCCGCCGCCCAGATCGCCCGCGAGCTGGGCGAAGAGGGTCGTGCCGCTGAGCTGGATGCGGGGGCGGACCTGCTGAGGGCAGCGTTCGAGGCGCGGTTCTGGAGCGAGCGGCTGCAAAGCTACGTGCTGGCGCTGGATGGCGCCGGGGCGCAGTGCGAGGTGCGGGCGTCCAATGCGGGGCACGCGCTGCTGACCGGGATCGCCTCGCCGAAGCGCGCCGCCCTGGTCGCCGCCGGGCTGATGTCGGGGGCGTGCTTCACCGGCTGGGGCATCCGGACGCTGGCCGCCGGGGAGGTCCGCTATAACCCGATGTCGTATCACAACGGCTCGGTCTGGCCGCACGACAATGCGTTGATCGCGCTCGGCTTCGCCCGGTACGGCCTGGTCGCGGAGGCGGCGCGGCTGTTCGAGGGGCTGTACGCCGCCTGCGGCACCATGGAGATGCGGCGGCTGCCGGAGCTGTTCTGCGGCTTCGGCCGGCGGCTGCAACAGCTCCCCACGCCCTACCCGGTGGCGTGCTCGCCGCAGGCCTGGGCGGCCGCGACGCTGCCGGCCCTGGTGCAGGCGTGCCTCGGCCTGTCGTTCCAGCCGGACACGAAGACCATCCGATTGGACCGGCCGACCCTGCCGGGCTTCCTCGACCAGGTGACGTTGCGCAACCTGTCGCTGAACGACGCCATGCTGAGCCTGACCATCCGCCGCAGCGGCGGCCAGGTGTCAGTCCAAGCGGTGGACCGGCGCGGTGACATCCAGGTCACGATGAGCGGCTGAGCCAAGCAGCCTGCCGATCAGCGTGTCCAGCCTGCCGCCTTGGAACAGATGGCCTGGGACACCGGCAGCGTTCGCGGCTTGCATGTCGCTCGCCTGGTCCCCCACCAGCACGCAGCGGCCGGGATCCAGCGACCAGCGCGCGATCAGGTCTAGGATCATGCCCGGCGCGGGCTTGCGCCAGTCGCTGACGCGGCGATAGCGCGCGATGGCGGCCTCCGGGTGGAAGGGGCAGGTCCGGATATCGTCGACGTTGCCGCCGGCCCTGTGGATCTCATCCACCATCCAGCCGTGCAACGCCGCCACCGCCGGCGCGTCGAACAGCCCGCGGGCGACGCCGGACTGGTTGGTGACGACGAAGACGTGCCAGCCCGCCTCCGTGGCTGCCCGGATCGCATCCAGCGCGCCGGGGATCCACTCGAACCGCGATCGTGTGCCGACATAGCCGTGGTCGACGTTGATGGTGCCGTCCCGGTCCAGGAACAGGGCGGGCCGGGGCCGACCGCCGGGAAGGCGCATGACGGGAACCGGCCGTGCCTCTGTCGCGTCCAGGTGCCCGACGAGCCGGATGCCGGTGTCCGCCCCCGCGCGGACGGCGACGCATGGCGCCGCCTCCCGGAACAGTCGGGCGAGGTTGAAGTCCAGCGTGGCATCGCCCTCGCAGAGCAGGACGCGCTCCGCGGCCCTTGGCGGGGGCGCCTCCGGCGGGAGGCAGGTGATGCGGATGTCCCGCGGCAAGATCGGCAGCGGCGGTCGGCCGCCGAGCAGCAGCACGTCCGTGATGCCGAACCGGACCAGCTCTCGCAGCAATGCCCCCGGCGCCGCATCCCGGGTCCGGATGACCGCATGGCGGACGCCGCCGCTCACCCGCGATAGCGCCGGGGGATCAACAGGCTGCTGCCGGCCGTCAGTGCCAGCGTGGTTCCCATTAGCACCAGCGCCATGGCCGAGGCGAACGGCCAATTGTTGTTGGTGCTGAACTCCCAATAGATCAGCGGCGCCATCATCTGGAACCGCGGGCCGCCCAGCAGGAACGGCGTGGCATAGGCGTTCATCGCCAGGATGAAGCACAGCACGCCCGCGATGGCGATGCCCGGCAGCGCCAGCGGCCAGACCACCCGCCAGAAGCTGCGGCCGGGCGGCGCACCCAGGCTCTGGGCTGCCTCTTCCACGCGGGGGTCGATGGTCTCGATCGTGCTCTGCACCGTCAGCACCACGAAGGGCAGGTTGACCGAGACAATGCCCATCACCACGGCGAACGGGGTGTACATCAGCTCCAGCCCGTGCCCGGTGACGAGGCGCACGAGATTGTCGACCACCCCGCCATGGGCGAACAGGATCATCCAGCCGACCATCCGTACCACGCTGCTGACGAATAGCGGCAGCACGATGCCGAGCATGCACAGCGTCTTCCAGCGGCTCGCCATCCGCGCCAGCCGGTAGGCGATCGGCAGGCCCAGCAGCAGGCACAGGAGCGTCGTGGCAAAGGCCACTTCCAGGGTGGTGCGCAGCACGCCGACATAGAACGGATCGGACACGAAGCGGAGGTAGTTGGCGCCGGTGACCGCCTCGATCATCAATTCCGTGGCGTCGTACTGGTTCAGGCTGAACCGCAGCACGAGCAGCAACGGCGCCACCAGCATCACGGTGACGATGAGCAGGGCCGGCGACAGGAAGGCCGTCGCCGCCCAGGCCTGCCGCTCCGCCGTGGCGGCGGGCAGCTTGGTGGCGACGGCCTCCATCTCAGGCCTGCATGTTCTTCTTCCACCACTCCGACATCGGTCCCTGCAAGCTGCCGGTGATGTCGTAATCGGGCGGCGCCAGCTTCGGCGCCGGGTCGGGCAAGGCGAGTTGTTCGCCCACCTTCCCGGTCAGCTTGCAATTATCCACCGTCGGCAGGTAGCCCATGCGTTCGGCGAAGCGCGTCTGCGCCGCCGGCTCCAGCATCGCGTTCAGGTATTTGAACGCCGCCGGCTTGTTGGGCGCGTTCTTCGGCACGACCATGCCGGAGATGTAGAGCACCGAGCCTTCGGTCTGGAACTGCGCCTTCACCGGGATGCCGGCGTTCTGCCACATGATCACCCGCGCCAGCCACATGATGCCGACATCGATCTCGCCGGACTTGATGCCGGCGCCGATCGAATCGGTGGACGGGTACAGCCGCAGCCCGTTGGCGTTCAGCTTCAGCGCCAGCGCCTTGGCATCGGCGGAATCGACCTTGTTGACGTCGCCGCTGGTCGCCAGCGCCGCCGCCATCATGATGTAGAAGTAGTTGATGTCACCCACGCCGACGCGGCCCTTGTATTTCGGGTCCAGCAGGTCGGTGAAGGTCCTGGGCGGCTCCTTCACCTTGTCCGGGTTGTAGATGATGACCTGGGGGCTCCAGATATGCGGGGCATAGAACGGGGATTTCAGGTTCGGCAGCACGTTCGCCAGGTTCGGCACGTTGGAAGCGTCGATCGCCTCCACCAGCCCGGCGGCCCCCACCTCGTGACCGCGCACCGCCTGGAGGCACATCACGTCATCCGCGCCGCGCGGCAGGCGGCGTTGGGCGTAGAGCTTGGCGACCCGCGGGTCCTCGTCGCCGACATCCTGCGTCACCGCGACGTGCTGCGGGCCGAGGATCGGGTCGTCCACGTTGGCGCGCAGCAGGTTGGCATAGTCGCCGCCCCAGGTTGCCACCACCATGGCATCCTCGGCCGACGCCGTCCGGGCGGCGAATGGCAGGGCCGCGGCCCCCCCGATAACGGCACGGCGCGACAGGCGGAACGGGTCAGGCATGGTGGGTCATCCTCGTTGCATTGGGTTCGGCTGGCAGGCTCGCGACCGGGCTGCCGTTCGCGTCGAACAGACGCTCCGCGCCGGCGTCCCAGTGTATCGTCACGGCGTCGCCGGCGGCGAGCAGGGGAGCGGCCTGGGCGGTGGTGTCGCGGACCAGCACACGAAGCTCCGGTCCCAGGCGGACCAGGTGCTCGCGCACCGGCCCGAGATAGCTTGCCAGTTCGACGCTGCCCGCGACGCTGCCGGGGCCGTGCCCGCCGGCCGGGCCCAGCGACAGGCGTTCCGGCCGCAGGGCCAGGATGCAGGCGCCAGCGCCGGCATAGCCGCCGGCCAGCCGGACCGTCGCGCCGTCCGCCACCACCACCCCGTCCGCCTGCGTGCCGGGCAGCATGTTGCTGCGGCCGATGAAACCGGCGACGAACGGCGTGGCCGGACGCTCGTAGACATCCTCCTGCGTGCCGGTCTGCTGCACGCGGCCGTCCTTCATCACCACCAGCCGGTCGGCCATGGCCATCGCCTCGTCCTGGTCGTGCGTGACCATCACCGTGGTGAGCCCGCTGGTCCGTTGCAGCAGCCGGATGTCGCGCCCCACCTCGCCGCGCAACGCGGCATCCAGGTTGGACAGCGGCTCGTCCAGCAGCAGCACCCGCGGCTCGATCGCCAGGGCGCGGGCGAGGGCGACGCGCTGCTGCTGCCCCCCCGAGAGCTGCCGGGGCAGGCGGTCCGCCAAAGCCTCCAGCCGGGCCAGGCGCAGCATGTCCGCCACCCGGGCCGCCAGGGCAGGGCGGCGCACGCCCCGCATCTCCAGCCCGAAGGCGATGTTGCGGGCGACCGAGAGGTGCGGGAACAACGCGTAGCTTTGGAACACCAATCCCAGATCCCGCTTGTAGGCCGGCAGGCGCAGGATGCTACTGCCGTCGAGCCGGATGTCGCCGGCCGTCGCCGCCACGAAGCCTGCCACCATGCGCAGGGTCGTCGTCTTGCCGCAGCCGGACGGACCCAGCAGCACGACCATTTCGCCCTGGGCGATGTCCAGGCTAACGGAGTCGACCGCGACCGAGCTGCCATAGGTCTTGCCCAAACGGTCGAGTTGCAAGCGGCTCACGTGATCACCCGGGACACCGGGACCTGCCGGTCCAGCACCAGCAGCACGGCACCCACCAGCACCACCTGCGCCACCGCCATCGCGGCCACCAGCGGGTCGATATGGTATTGCAGGTATTGCAGCAGCGCGATCGGCAGGGTGGTGACGCCGGGCGCGGTGAGGAACAGCGTCATCTCCAGGTTCTCGAACGACCAGATGAAGGCGAACAGCGCACCGGCGACGATGCCGCCCCGCATCGCCGGCAGCGTCACCCGCCAGATCACGGTCAACGGTCGGGCGCCCAGGCTGGACGCCGCCTCCTCCGCCGCGCGGTCGTGGTTGGCCAGGGAGGCGAGGCACAGCCGCACCACCCAGGGCAGGGTGATCACGACATGCGCCGCCACCATCAGCGGGATGGAGCCGCTGAGCGGCCACTCTGTCCGCTCCTCGATCATCACGGCCAGCACGTAGATGCCGAGCCCGATTGCCACGCCGGGGATGGTCAGCGGCGCCAGCAGCAGCGTCGCCACCGCCCCGCGGCCGCGGAAGCGGTAGCGCGACAGGCCGATGCCGGCCGGCACGCCCACGACGAGGCTGACGGCCACCGCCGCCAGCGCCGTCAGCAGGCTGGTGCGCAGCGGGCCGGCAAATTCCGGCAGAATGCGGGCGTACCACCGCAGGGTGTAACCGTGCGGCGGGAAGACGATGAGCGTTTCGTCGAACACGCTGAGATACAGCGTGAGTACCAGCGGCACGAAGATCACGGCCGCGCCAAGGATGACGAGCGTGCCCACCAGGGCCCGCCCAAGCCGGTCGCGCCACGCCTCACCCAAGGAAGTCACGCTCCAGCGTCATCCGATCCGACATGGCCTCAGTGCGATTCGGCATGGGCCCATGCCGAGCAATCAGCGTGCCATGGGCCGGCAGGGTCGGCAATCAGCCGCCGCTGAGAGGAAGCCACCCGGCCAGGTGCGGTCACATTGCCACGTCACGGCGTCAGGAGCCCCATGATCGCGGAACTCCACGACGGGTCCGTCGCTTTGGCGCACAGCATCAGCAAAGCAGGCGACAATGTCCTCGAATACCATCTTATGGGTTACCGCCATCATCATGCTGGCGGGAGGATTGTTGATCCTTGCCAAGGGGAAGCGGCGCACGGCCAGCGAGGGGCTGAACACCGTGTTGCACGGCGTCGTGCCGATCATCGCCGCCTGCCTGTATTTCGCCATGGCCACCGGGCAAGGCCTGGTCGTCCTGCCGACCGACGCTGCGGCCGCGACCGGCAGCGGCGGAACGCGGATCTTCTACTTCGCGCGCTATATCGACTGGACCTTCACGACGCCGCTGTTGCTCGTCTCGCTGGGGTTCACCGCCATGCACAACGGCGCGAAGCGGCCGGGCCTGCTGGTCGGGGCCGCGTTGGCGGACGTGATGATGATCCTCACCGCGTTCGCCTTCGGCGCGTCCGAGGTCGCATGGATGAAGTGGGTGTGGTTCCTCATCTCGTGCGTGGCGTTCCTCGGCGTCTACTACGTCATCTGGGTGTCGCAGATGCAGGCGAATGCTACCGAGCGGGACGACGTCCGCGCGACATACAAGCGCAGCGCGACCGTGCTGTCGGTGCTGTGGCTGGTGTACCCCATCATCCTGGCGGTCGCGCCGGACGGGCTGAACATCGTGAGCGACGCCGCGAGCGTGCTGGTCATCGCGATCCTCGACGTGCTGGCGAAGGTCGCGTACGGCTTCACCTCGGTCGCGTCGGACGAGGCGATGACCAACCGGGACCTGGCCGAGCCACGCCGGGCCGGCGTAGCCGTCCCCGCATAGCGGCGTGGCCCGGGTCTGGTGCGAACTGGCCTGGACCCGGGCCGCCAGAGTTGCTCAGCCTGCCGTTGGCACAAGGTGGACCTCCTAGCTCGACCGTGCCGGTGAGGCCGTTCAGGGCCTGGCGATGTTCGTTCCCACCCGCTGATCCCATCTGGTCTTGTGCATCGGTCCTACGGCGATAGTGTAGCCGCCAGAGGTGCACGGATGGTGCTGGGTGTCGGCGGATCTAACTTCGAGGCGGAATTGGCGCGCATGGCGCCTGTGACGGCCGGCGTCACGCCGATCCCCGTCGAGGAGCTGAAGCAGCGCGTGGCCAAGGCGCAGCGTCTCATGCGCGAGCAGGGTGTCGACGCGCTCTATCTCGATACCTCTACCAACCTGCGCTACTTCACCGGCATCGCCCTCACGCCGACCGAGCGGCTGCACGGCGCCGTCATCCCCGCGGAGGGCGAGGTCGCCTATCTCAGCCCGGCGTTCGAGGAGCCGAAGACGCGGGAATACCTCAAGTTCGGCGACGATATCCGCTGCTGGGAGGAACACGAGGACCCCACGGCGCTGGTCATCGAGACGGTGCGCAGCAAGGGCTACGAGAGCGGCACGATCGCGATCGACCCGGCCACCCCGTTCTTCACCGTCGACGGGCTCCGCCGCGCCGGCAACCGGTTCGGCTTTGCCAGCGCCAGCTCCATCACCGCCGCCTGCCGCCAGGTGAAGTCGCCGGCGGAGGTCGCGCTGATGCAGGTGGCCATGGACATCACGCTGGCGGTGCAGAAGGCGGCGGCGCGCTGCATGGCGCCGGGCCTGACCACGGGCGCGGTGCAGGGCTTCCTGGACGCGGCGCACCGCAGGCTGGGCGGCCAGCCCGCCTCCCGCGCGGTGCAGTTCGGCGAGGCAACCGCGTACCCGCACGGCGTGCCGTACCCGCAGACCTTGGCGGAGGGTGACATGGTACTGGTGGACACCGGCTGCTTCGTCGAGGGCTATCGCTCCGACATCACGCGCAGCTACGTGTTCGGGCAGCCGACCGCCCGGCAACGCGAGATATGGGAGCTGGAGCTGCGAGCCCAGCAGGCCGGCTTCGACGCCGCGGTGCTGGGCGCGCCGTGCCAGGCCGTGGACCTGGCGGCGCGCGGCGTGATCGAGGCCGCCGGGTTCGGCCCGGGCTACAAGGTGCCGGGCCTGCCGCATCGCACCGGTCATGGCATCGGCATGGACGTGCACGAGGAATCGTTCATGGTGCGCGGCAACATGACGAAGCTGGTGCCGGGCATGTGCTTCTCCGACGAGCCCATGATGTGCATCTACGGCGAGTTCGGCGTGCGGCTGGAAGATATCATCACCATGACGGAGCAGGGCGCGCGCTGGTTTACCCAACCCTGCCACTCCGTCGACGACCCGTTCGGCATTGAGGGAGCGACGCCATGACTCAGACGCTTTTCGTCAACGGCCGCGTGCTGGACCCGCGCCACGACGGGCCGCGCGACGGCATGCAGGTGCTGGTCGCGGACGGGATGATCCGCGAGGTGTCGGATGGGCCGATCCGCAGCGAGGGCGCCGAACGGGTCGACCTCGCCGGCCGCGTGCTGATGCCCGGGCTGATCGACGCGCATGTGCACGTGATCGCGGCATTCGCCGACCTGGCGGCCAATGCGGTGCAGCCCTCCTCGCTGGCCGCCCTGCGTGCCGGGCAGATCATGACCGCGATGCTGATGCGCGGCTTCACCACGGTGCGCGACGTGGGGGGCGCCGACCGCGGCCTGGTGGAGGCGCAGGCGGCCGGCATCGTGGCCGGGCCACGGTTGGTCATTTCGGGCAAGGCGCTCAGCCAGACCGGCGGTCATTGCGACATGCGCATCCGCTCCGACGACCGCACCCCGTCCGTGCACCGCGTGGGCGCGATGGGCCGGCTCTGCGACGGGGTGGAGGCGGTGCGGCTGGCGGCGCGGGAGGAATTACGCGCCGGGGCGACCTTCATCAAGGTGATGGCCAATGGCGGCATCGCCTCCCCCACCGACCCGATCCACATGCTGCAATTCACCCGGGACGAGTTGCGCGCGGCGGTGGAAGAGGCGGCGAATTACGGCACCTACGTCTCCGCCCACCTCTACACGGATGCGGCGATCCGCCGCGCGCTGGACTGCGGCGTGCATTCGCTGGAACACTGCAACCTGATCCAGGCGGAGACCGCGAAGCTGGCCGCGGCGGCCAAGGCGTTCGCGGTGCCGACCCTGATCACCTATGACCGGCTTGCCCTGGAGGCCGCGTCGCTCGGCATGGCGCCGGACAGCGTGGCGAAGATCGAGACGGTGCGCCAGGCCGGGCTGGAATCATTGTCGATCATGCACGACGCCGGATTGCGGATGGCATATGGCACCGACCTGCTGGGCGCGATGCACCGCCATCAATCGGGCGAGTTCGCGTTGCGCGCCCGGGTGCTGCCCGCGCTTGAGGTGCTGCGCTCGGCGACCGTCGTGGCGGCGGAACTGTGCGGTCTGGCCGGCCGTGCCGGGATCATCGAGCCTGGGGCCGAAGCCGACCTGCTCGTGGTCGATGGCGATCCGCTGCGTGACTGGAGCCTGCTGGAAGGTCAGGGGACCCACATCCCGATGATCATGCAAGCCGGCCGCTTCATGAAGCGGGCGGGTTGACGGCCGCTGCTACTTCAAGATCGCGTAGAGCAGCCCGATGACCGACAAAGCGGGGATGCACAATGCCATGCCTGCCGCAAAGCCGGGAGGCGGCGCGCCCAGTCGGGGCTGGCGTGGCTCGTCGATATCATCGGGAACCATCGGGTCGTCCTGCAACCTGGTGGGATCTGCTGGGTGGTCCGCCTGCCGCAAGGTGTTGGATATTGTCATCGACATCTGACGAGCCTTCCTGCCTACGTGCCGAGAGTGCCATGGCCTCGTTAAGGCCCGTCTAAGAAACCGGGATTATCCTCATCAGCACAGTTTGCCATGGAGGAAATCCCATCGCTCTTGCCTACGATGCCGTGAGTGCGACCAAGGCACACACGGCGCAGACACCCGCCACGATCTTGAACACCAGCCGCCGTTCGGCCAGCAGGTCCGTCCGCGGCGTTGGCGGCGCAACGCTGGTCTTCTGGTCGACATTGATGGCGAAATCATGATGGAAGCGATGGCGGAGTTGGACGCTCATGGCGCCGCCTACTGGTAGAGCGTGTAGAGAAGCACACCGATCCCGAACCAGGCCGGCGTGCAGAGCACCAGCGCCAATGCCAGGCCCCGTGCGGGTGCCATGGCGTCGCCGGGCAGGCAATCGGGGACGGTGTCGTCATCGGACAAGGAGCCATCGCCGGCTGGATTGCGCAGCAGCGGAATCAAGGTCGGCACGATTTCGGCACGGCCGGTGCGGCGAGCATCCGCCAGGACCCCGTCGTCGGCACCCATTGTGATCGTTTCAATATGAGCCATGGCCGTCTCACCTTCTGCAACTGTCCTAGATTTTGCAGCGGAGTGGTTACGCGACCATTAAGGTGCGGCTCCTGTTTTGAGACAAAACGATATTATCATCGATGTCGCTGTCAGGCCGGTATCCGCTTCGCTCCAGTGCGGGACACACTGACCACCGCGCCCACCGCGGCGAACGCCGCACCGACCTCCAGGCAGGACACGGCGCCGGCAGCACCCTGCACGCCAAAGATCAACGCCACCAACGCCGAGCCGACCGACCAGCCGAGCGTCCGCGCCACAGCCACCATCCCGCTGGCCGCGCCGTTGCGGTTGGCAGGCCCGGCGGTCATCAGCGTGATGTTGTTCGGCGTCTGATAGAAGCCGAAGCCCACCCCGCACACGCCCATCCGCCAGGCTACGTCCCAATCCGCCGGCATGGGCGGCATCGCCGCCAGCAAAATGAGGCCGATCGTGAGGATGGTCATGCCGATGCTGCCCAGCAGCGCTGCGGGATAGCGCGTGGACAGACGCCCGGCGACCGGCGCCGCGACTGCGACCAGCAGCGGCCACGGCGTCACCAGCAGGCCGGTGGCCACTGCCGAGCGGTGCATCACCGTCTGGAACAGGAACGGCAGCGACACGTAGGCCAGAATCTGCGCCGCGTAGGAGCACATGGACGTCCCGACCGACAACGCGAATAACGGGATGCGCAGCAGGTCGAGCGGGAGCAAGGGCGCCGATTGCCGTTTCTGCTGCAGCACCAGCAGCACGCCGCACACCACGCCTGCCGCCAGTTCCGCGCCGGCGACGTCGAGCCGGGCGCCGCCCAGGCCGTCCACCCCGATCACGACGAGGCCGAGCGCGGCGGCGCTCAGCAGCGCTCCGACGACATCGAGCGGCCGTTGGTGACGGACGCTGGTCGGCGCCTTGGCAAGGAACAGCGGCACCGCGACCAGGCCGACTGGAACGTTGACCAGGAACAGCCAGGGCCAGGTCGCGACCGACAGGATCAGCGCGGCCAAGGTCGGTCCCAATGCGGCGGACACCGCGACGGCCAGGGCGATCAACGCGAAGCCCCGGCCGAGAAGCCTGCGCGGGTAGATCGTCCGCACCAGGGCGCCGCCCAGCGCCGCCATGCAGGCGCCGCCGACACCCTGTATGGCCCGCGCCCCCACCAGCACGCCCAGCGTGGGCGACAGGGCACAGCCGAGCGATGCCACCGTGAAGAGTGCCAGGCCGAAGCCGTAGACGCGCTTCAGCCCGAGCGATTCACCCAGCGACGCGATGGGGAGGAGGCAGATGGTGACGGCGATCTGGTAGCTGTTGACCACCCAGACCGTGGCGGCGTCGGTCGCGTTCAGTTCCCGCGAAATCGTCGGCAGGGCGATGTTGGCGATGGCGCTGTCCAATCCGGCCAGCACGATGCCCAGTATGGCGCACCCCATGACCCAGTTTCGCTGCGGCGCGTCAAGACCGTCGCTTTCGCTCATGCTTTCCTTCCCGTCGCGGCGCGAGGCCTGTCGGGCCAGCCATGGTTTTGAATGGTGGTGGAGGAGGGGATGGGATTCGAACCCACGGTACACCTTGACAGTGCACAACGGTTTAGCAAACCGCCGCCTTCAGCCGCTCGGCCACCCCTCCGCACCGCGGTTATACACGAGTGGGAGAACACAGCAAATCATGAACGATCGCACAGGGTTACGCCGCAAACCGCGCGATCCGACGGTGCAGGACACCACCCGGCATCGGGCGAGACGAGGCCGCGTCAGGCAAAGGCGTTGAAGGTGATCAGCGTGTAGGTGTCCTTGACCCCGGGGATGGTCTGGATGCGTTCGGTGACGAACAGGCCGGTGTCTTGCTCGGGCTCCAGGTAGAACTTGCCGAGCAGGTCGTACTGGCCGGAGGTGGAATAGATCTCCGAGCATTCCGGAACGCCGTCGACGCAGGCGCGGGCGACCCGGTAGGCATGGCCCATCTCGCATTTGACCTGGATGAATATGGCTCTCATGGGATTGCAACACTCTGGATGGTTCGCAAGCGCGTCATTGCTGCGCTGGCAAGCCGCTCCCGGTCAACCGACGGGTGCAGCGGCCACGCCGCCTCACGCCTCGCTCACCGCCGGGTGGACCAGGCGCACGTCTGCCCGGGACAGGGTAGGCCGGTCGCCCGACAGGCGGCGGATTTCCAGGGTGGGGCTGCGCCCGCCCCACACCCGGATGGTGAAGCCTGCGTAGAGGCCGGGAAGGCTGTTGATCGTCTCGGTGACGGCGTGGCGCCGCGATCCCAGGCTGGCCGACATTTGGCGCAGCCCGGGGCGGAGTGGCAGCAGCAGGCCGGTCCCCGGGCGCAACTGCCCGACCGGCAGGCCGTCGATGAAGATGTCCATGCGGTAGCGGCGGCCCCAATCGCGGCGAAGCGCGAGGAACAGCAGCGTACGGTCCGGCAGCGGGCCGCACCGCGTCAGCCAGTCCTGTTCGTCCGCCGTCAACCAAACCAGACGGATGTCGGACGGCAATCCGCGTCGTAGCCATGGAATCAGCGCCGCCACCGCAAGGCCCACTGCCAGCCCGGCAGGAATCTGGACCGCACCGTTCCAGGACGACGTGCCCAGGCCGACGGCCAGGACGAGCAGGCCGCAGAGCGCGCCCAGGCCCAGCGCCATCGCCCGCGTGTCGCGGCGGCGGAACAGCCCGATCATGCGCGTAGGAATGCGTGGGCGGCCTCGGCCGCCAGCACGCCGCGCTCGTTCGCCTCCTCGAAGATGGAGATACCGCTCATGTCCGAATGGGCGAAGAACACCGGGGGCGCCTGCACGCAGGCAGCGGCACGGGCGTCCCCCCAGATCATGCCCGGCGTCGGGCGGACCATGCCATGGCCCCACAGCCACACGTCGATCCGCTCTACGGCGTCCCGCAGCTCGGGATGCACCGCGAGCAATTCGTCCAGCACCATGGCCTGCCACTCGGCCAGCGTGCGGGCCAGCGCCACTTGCCGGGCCTCCGCGGGCGGCTGGTCGGACAGGGGCCAGTAATAGGTCAGCACCGTGCGTTGCTGCACCTGCCGCAGCGATTGGTGCGTCGCGACCACGTAGCCGAGCGAGCGGCTGCCGTAGATCACGTTGTCCCAGCACAGCGGCGCGCCGCGGCCGGCCGGCATGCGCCCGAGCGTCACGTTGGCGACCATCCAGGGAGCGTAGCTCCGGGCCGGATCGGATGGACGGCCCAGCAGCCGGTCCGCCACGAAGCGCGGCACGGCTAGCACGGCGGCCCGCGCCACGATCCGCCGCGATGCATCGCGCCCCGGTTCGAACACATCGACAGCCACGCCGTCCCCGGCCGGGCGGACGCGCCAGGCGAGGGCGGAGCAGAGCGCCGAGTCCAGTTGCGCCTGCATGCGGCGGACGATGTGGCCGTTGCCTTCCGGCCAGGTGAGCACGCTCTGCGGGCTGGCGCCTTCGCCGCCGCGGCCATCGCGCGCCGCGAAGTAATGGATGCCGGCCCAGGCGGAAACCTCCGTCATCGGCGTGCCGTAATCGTCGCGGCACCCGTAATCGACGTACCAGAGCAGCGTCTCGCAGGTCCAGCCGCGTGCCCGCATCCACGCGGCCATGCTGATGCCGTCCAGCGCGCGAAAGGCCGGGTCGGCGGAACTCCGGTCGATCGGGATGGCGAAGGCCTTGCGTCCGTCCTGGCCGCGTGCGGTGCGGAAGGCGTCCATGGCGGCGAAGAAGGCCAGGTGCTGTGCCCGGTCTTGCTCCGTGACGCCTTCGTCCGGCAGCAGATCCTCCTGCCAGGCGCCGTTGCGGAACAGCCGCTCCTGCGGGTCGGCACACAGGGCGAACGGGTCGTAGATCGGCAGCCCCGTCGCATCGCGTCCGGTGATGATGCCGAGCTCGGTGAACAACGCCGCCGCATGCACAGATTCCGCCGTCAGCAAGGGGACGTAGTGTGCTCCCCAGGGAAAGGCGGACACCGCGTTGCCGCCGCCTGCGGCATTGCCGCCCACGTCGCGTTCCAGTTCGATGACGCGCACGTCCTCGATCCCCAGGCGCCGCAACCACCAGGCGGCGGACAATCCGGCCACGCCGCCCCCTACCACCACCACCTCCGCCCGCTCGGTGCTGGCCGGCTCCGGCAGGTTGCCGCTGCGCAGGCGATGGCCAAGCCCGGAATCGGCCCCCACCAGCCGGCCCGGCAGCGCCGCCACGGCACCGGATGCGGCGGGTGCGGCAAGGCATGCCGCACCCGCCGCCATCAGCACGCGGCGACGGCGCAGGCTCATCCGTTGATCCCGTAGGCGCCCCATTCGGCATCGAAGTAGCGCACCAGGGCCTGGCTATCGAGCCGGTTGATGTCCGTCGCCACGCGGTCCATGTCCGCCGGGAAGTGGCGCATGTCGGCCATGACGGCGGCGGAGACGAAGCGCAGCCCCGGCGGGTAGGCGTCGCGCACTTGCGGCGGCTGCACGCTAGCCAGCACGAAGCCCCATTCGCCGAAAGACGGCACGTAGACGTGGTATGGCACGGTCGCGAGCCCCGCCGCCTCCAGCGTGCCCACCACGCACCAATAGGCGTGCCGGGCGATATAGGGCGACGTGCTCTGCACCACGACCGCAGCGCCGGGCGCCAGCATGCGGCGGAGCAGGCGGTAGAAGGTAAGCGAATACAGCTTGCCCACCGAGAAATTGGACGGGTCGGGAAAATCGACCACGACGAAATCGAACTGGTCCTGCCCGGCATTCTGCCTGAGCCAGACGAAGGCGTCCGCGTTCACGACGTGCAGCTTGGGCGAGGCGAACGCCCCGCCATTCATGCGCGCCAGGGCGGCGTTGCCGGAGAACAGCCGCACCATCGCCGGGTCGAGCTCGACCTGGGTGA
>CAXTJM010000026.1:0-53376 GCA_964244585.1 uncultured Acetobacteraceae bacterium
ATGCTGACGCGCATCTACGGCACCGCCTGGCGCGACCAGAAGGAGCTGGACGCCTACCTGCTGCAACTGGAGGAGGCCGAGCGCCGCGACCATCGCCGGCTTGGCCGCGAGATGGATCTGTTCCACATCCAGGAGGAAGCCGCCGGCTCGATCTTCTGGCACCCGAAGGGCTGGCGGCTGTACCGCACGGCGGAGGCCTACATGCGGCGCCGGCTGGACGACGCCGGCTATGTCGAGGTGAAGACGCCGCAACTGGTGGATCGCGTGCTGTGGGAACGCTCTGGCCACTGGGACAAGTATCGCGAGCACATGTTCGTGGCCCAGGTAGAGGACGAGAAGCGCACCCTGGCGCTAAAGCCGATGAACTGCCCGTGCCACGTGCAGATCTTCAACCACGGCCTGCGCTCCTACCGGGAATTGCCGCTGCGCATGGCGGAGTTCGGCGCCTGCCACCGCTACGAGCCGTCCGGCGCGCTGCACGGCATCATGCGGGTGCGCGGCTTCACGCAGGACGACGCGCATATCTTCTGCACGCCGGCGCAGATCGCGCCGGAAACCGCCCGGTTCGTGGCGCTGTTGACCGCCGTCTACCGCGATTTTGGCTTCGACAGCTTCCGCGTGAAGTTCGCCGACCGGCCGGCCGAGCGCGCCGGCGACGACGCCACCTGGGAGCAGGCGGAGGCCGCCTTGCGCGAGGCCTGCGCCCTGGCCGGCGTGGAATACGAGCTGAACCCCGGCGAAGGCGCGTTCTACGGCCCGAAGCTGGAGTTCGTGCTGCGCGACGCGATCGGGCGGGATTGGCAGTGCGGCACGCTGCAGGTGGATTTCGTGCTGCCGGAGCGGTTGGACGCCAGCTACATCGCGGACGACAGCTCCCGCCAGCGGCCCGTCATGCTGCACCGGGCGATCCTCGGCAGCTTCGAGCGGTTCCTGGGCATCCTGATCGAGCAGTATGCCGGACGCTTCCCGCTCTGGCTGGCGCCGGTGCAACTGGTGGTCGCCTCCATCGTGACGGATGCCGAGCCGTATGCGGAGGAGGTGGCGGCGGCGTTCCGCCAGCGCGGCCTGTCCGTGGTGGTGGACGGGCGCAACGAGAAGATCAACGCCAAGATTCGCGAGCACAGCCTGCAGCACGTCCCCGTCATAGCTGTGGTCGGCCGCAAGGAGGCGGAGGCGGGCACAGTGGCGCTGCGAAGGCTCGGCGGACAGGCGCAGGAGGTTCTTTCGCTCGCCGCGGCGCTGGATGGGCTTGCCCAGGAGGCTGCGCCGCCCGATATTGTCCGGTCGACCCGGCCGAGCAACGGAATGACGGAAACAGTGACAGGAGAGCACAATAGCTAGAGGCCCCATGCAAGCCGCCGCACCCAGCCGCGACGGCCCCCGCGTCAACGAGGATATCCGCAGCCTGCAGGTCCGCCTGATCGACGCCGATGGCGAGATGCAGGGCGTGATGAGTGCGCGCGACGCGATGCTGCGGGCCGCGGCCGTGGGGCTCGACCTGCTCGAGATCAGCCCCAATGCCGACCCGCCGGTCGTCAAGATCCTCGACTACGGCAAGTTTAAGTACGAATCGCAGAAGAAGAAGAACGAGGCGAAGAAAAAGCAGAAGGTCGTCGAGATCAAGGAGGTCAAGGTCCGGCCGAACATCGACGAGAACGACTATCAGGTGAAGCTACGTGCCATGAACAGCTTCATCGACGAGGGCGACAAGGTGAAGGTGACCCTGCGCTTCCGCGGCCGGGAAATGGCGCACCAGGACATCGGCATCAAGGTTCTGGAACGCATCCGCGGCGACCTGGACGAGCGGACGAAGGTGGAGCAGATGCCCCGCATGGAGAACCGCCAGATGATCATGGTGCTGTCGCCGCGCTGACGGATGGCGGCGGGTGCGGCGCCCTCCGGTCCGGGATAGAGTAGCGGTTCGGCGCCTCTTGTCCGGTATTGCGCTCCTCACCATGACCGTGTTCCTGGCCGCCGCCGCCCCGTCGCCTGGGTTAAGCCTGCTCGGCATGAACCTGGCCGCCGCCGAGTTCGGCATCGGCGACATGGAGCATGGCGGCGTCCACCGCGGCAGCTATGGGATCGATTACGTCTATCCGACCCATGCCGAGTTGGACGACGTGGCCGCGGCCGGGCTGAATGTCGTGCGCGTGCCATTCTCCTGGGAGCGCATGCAGCCGAGGCCGGGCGGCCCGCTGGATGCGCGGCAGCTCGCCCACATGGACGATCTGGTGGAGCACGCCGCCAGGCGCGGCATCGCTGTCATCCTGGACCCGCATAATTATGGCTACGGCTATGGCCACCTGATCGGGTCGGCCGCCACGCCGGCCAGCGTCTTCGCGGATTTCTGGCGGCGCATGGCCGTGCATTACTGCGGCAGCCAGAACGTCATCTTCGGCCTGATGAACGAGCCGCACGAGCAAAGTCCGGCGCAATGGCTTGGCCCGGCCAACGCCGCGATCGCGGCCATCCGCGCTGCCGGCGCCGAGCAGGAGATCCTGGTTTCCGGCACGTTCCACACCAATGGCGCATCCTGGGTGTCCCAGGGCAACGCCGCGCATTTCGGCGAGAAGATCGCCGACCCGGCGCACAACATGGCGTTCGAGATCCATCAGTACAACGATGCCGACCAGAGCGGCGGCAGCACGGTGCCGGTGTCGGCGACGATCGGCGCGGAGCGGCTGGCAGCCGTCACCGCCTGGGCGGAGGCCACGGGCAACCGCCTGTTCCTGGGGGAATTCGGCGCCGGACCCGACCGGGCCAGCCTTACCGCCATGACCAACCAGCTTGCCTTCATGCAAGCGCACCCGGCGGCCTGGCAGGGCGGCACGGCCTGGGCGGGCGGCCCATGGTGGCCCACCGGCAATCCCTGGGCGATGGACACGGTCAACGGCGTGCCGTCCCCTCAAACCCGCGCCCTTCAGGCATTTGCGCCGAAGCGGCCGGTCAGTCCATGACGATGCGAGGCCCGGCAGCGACCGGGGCCAGCTTGTCCCACACGCGGGCCGCCAATGCCGTGTAGGCCCGGCCCGCCACACCGTCCGGAGCCGAAGCCACGACGGGTACGCCGGCATCGCCGCTTTCCCGGATGTCCAGTAGGAGCGGGATATCCCCGAGGAACTCCACCCCCAGCCGATCCGCCTCCCGCCGGGCGCCGCCATGCCCGAACAGTTCGGCCCGATGCCCGCATTCCGGGCAGCAGAAGAAGCTCATGTTCTCCACCAGGCCCAGCACGGGCACCTGGGTCTTCTCGAACATCTTGACGCCGCGCCGGGCATCGGCGAGCGCCACGTCCTGCGGTGTGGACACGATGACGGCGCCCGACAGCTTCAGCTTCTGCGCGATGGTCAACTGGGCGTCGCCGGTGCCGGGCGGCATGTCCAGCACCATGACGTCCAACGGACCCCACTCCACTTGCCCCAAGAGCTGCTGCAATGCGCCCATGACCATGGGACCGCGCCACACCATGGCGGTGTCCGGGTCCACCAGCAGCCCGATCGACATGGCCTTCAGGCCCCAGGCCTCCACCGGAACCATGCGGTCGCCACGCAGGGCGGGCTTGCCGTGCATGCCGAGCATCATGGGCAGGCTCGGACCGTGGATGTCCGCGTCCAGCAGCCCGGTGCGGTGCCCGGCCTGCGCCAGGGCCACGGCAAGGTTTACAGCCGTGGTCGACTTGCCGACGCCGCCCTTGCCGGACGCCACGGCCACGATGTGGCGCACGCCCGGCAGCAACTCGGCGGGTTGCGGCGCCGCCGGCGGCGGCTCCGCACGGTGCGCGGTCAGCACGGCCGTCACGTTCAGCACGCCGGGGATGCGCGCCAGCAGCGCCTCCGCCCTGGCGCGCACCGCCTCCATGGCCGGTGCGGAGGACCGGTCCGCCCGCAAGGCCAGGTGCACCATGCCGCCGCGGCTCGTCAGGCTGTCCACCAGGCCCGCGGCCACGATGTCGCGGCGGCCCGACGGCTCGGCAATGCCGTGCAGCGCCTGCCGCAGGGCCGACTCCAACTCCGGCCCAGGCTTGGTTTCGGCCATGCGCTTGCAAACCCCTGGTGCGTCGTCATTATGCGCGCCGACCCGTATCGGGCCCGGCCGCGCCCGGGGGGATATGGCGCACGGATGCTGCGATGCCAACGCCGTCCGCCCAACCGATGAGGAGCGTGGCCGCGATGCCTTGGAATTCTGGCGACAACAAAGACCCGACTCCCGGACCATGGGGCGCGCCCGGCGACGGCAACAAGCGGCCGCGTAGCGAGGGCGGCAAGGATCGCGGCCCCTGGGGCGGCGGGCCTCGGCCAGGTGGCGGCCCGGGAAACCTGCCGGACCTGGACCAATTGATCGCCCGCGCCAACGCGGCCTTCCGCGGGATCATGTCCGGCGGCACCGGCGGCCGGCCCAACCTGCCCAGCCTACCGCGCAATGGCGGGCGCGGCCTGCTGCTGCTGGTCCTGCTGGTGATCGCCGTCTGGCTGGCAACCGGCTTCTACCGGGTGCAGCCCGACGAGCAGGGCGTGGTGCTGCGGTTCGGCGCCTTCAACCGCACCTCCCTGCCCGGGCTGAACTACCACATTCCCTGGCCGGTCGAGGCGGCGTTGACCCCATCCGTCACCCATATCAACCGGGTCGAGGTCGGCTTCACCCCGTCATCCGACACCGGCACGCTGCGCATGACGTCGCGCGGGCTGGTGAACGACATGTCGTCGCGCGACCAGAGCATCCCGGCCGAAAGCCTGATGCTGACCGGCGACGAGAACATCATCGACATCGACTTCGCCGTGTTCTGGCGGGTGCGGGACGCCGGCAACTACCTGTTCAACACGCGGCACCCCGACGAGACGGTCAAGCAAGTGGCCGAAAGCGAGATGCGGGAGGTGATCGGCCGCACACCGATCCAACCGGCCCTGACCGAAGCCCGCGCCCAGATCGAGACGGACGTCCAGGCCGGGATGCAGGCGATCCTCGACCAGTACAAGACCGGTGTCGAGGTGACGCAGGTCCAGTTGCAGAAGGTCGATCCGCCCGCCGATGTGATCGAGAGCTTCCGCGACGTGCAGCGGGCCAACACCGACGCCGAACGCATGCGCAACGAGGCCGAGAGCTACCGCAACGACATTGTGCCCCGCGCCCGCGGCGATGCCGCCGCCATCACGGCGACGGCAGAGGGCGCGCGGCAGGCCGCGATCGCCGAGGCCGGTGGCCAGGCGCAACGCTTCGACAGCGTCTACGCCGCCTACCAGGCCGCCAAGGACGTGACGCTGCGCCGGCTGTATATCGAGACGATGCAGGCGATGGTCTCCAAGACCCCGACCACCGTGCTCGACGCGGGCATCAAGACGCCGCTGCCCTTGCTCAACCTCGGTGACCCGCTGGCTACGGGGCGCCCCGGCACCCCGGCGAGCCCCGCCGCTCCTGCGGGAACGCCGCAATGATGCGCAACACCATCCTCGGCATCGTCGTCCTGCTGCTGATTGCCACCGGGGCGTCGGCCCTGTTCACCGTCCAGCAGACCGAGCAGGTGCTGATCACCCAATTCGGCCAGCCGATCCGGATCATCACCGAGCCGGGCCTGCACGCCAAGATCCCGTTCATCCAAACCGTCATCACGTTCGATCGCCGGCTGCTGGATTACTCCACGCCGGGCGAGGAGGTGATTCTTAGCGACCAGCGCCGCCTGATCGTGGACAGCTTCACGCGCTTCCACATCACCGATCCGCTGCAGTACTTCCAGGCGGTCGGCGCGCAGGAGGATGCGATCCGCGCGCGGCTGAACTCCGTCGTCACCTCCGCCCTGCGGCGTGTGCTGGGCAACGAGACGCTGCTGGCCGTACTGTCGACCGATCGCGGCCACATCATGGGGCTGATCCGCGACCAGGTGAACAAGGAGATGTCCGGCTTCGGCGTCGCGATCGAGGATGTCCGCATCCGCCGGGCCGACCTGCCCGAAGGCAACACGCAGGCGATCCTGAACCGGATGAAGTCCGAACGGCAGCGCGCCGCGAGCCAGGCGCGCGCCGAGGGAGCCGAAGCGTCGGCCAAGATCCGCGCCGACGCGGAACGGGACCGCACGGTCCTGCTGGCCGACGCGCGGGCCACGGCGGACAAGCTGCGCGGACAGGGCGAGGCCGCGGCGATCGCCACCAGCGCGGCCGCGTTCGGGCGGGACCCGCAATTCTTCACCATCTGGCGCACCTTGCAGGCCTATCGCGACGGGCTTGCCGGCGGCCAGTCGCGCATGGTGGTGTCCACCGACGACGATTTCTTCAAGCTGCTGCGAGTGGCGCCTGCCGTGCCCGCGCAATAGGCGCAGGCTCGCGGCATTCCCAACTCCGCGAGCCTGCCCACCTGCCATCTTGTCGTGCGGGTATCCGCATGAGCATCATGACCGATCACCAGGGGTCTGAACCAAATGCGCCTGCTCACCTTGCGCGCCGCGGCGCTGGCCACCGCGCTCACGCCGGTCCTGCTTCCAGGCGTGGCACTCGTCGCACCCTTCACCATCCCGGCGGCCCAGGCGCGCGGCGCACCGGACAGCTTCGCCGACCTGGCGGCCGCCTTGGCCCCCGCGGTGGTCAACATCTCGTCACAGCAGGCGATCCAGGCCAAGGCGGACCGGCCGGCCACGCCAGGGGAGCCGCAATTCCCCCAGGGCTCCCCGTTCGAGCAGTTCTTCCACGATTTCATGGAACGCCACGGCGCACCCGGCGGCGGCCAGAACCGCGGCGACAATGGCGGCGACGACAATGGCGGTGACAGCTCACCGCGACGCGGTGTGGCGCTCGGGTCCGGGTTCATCATCGACCCGGCGGGCTACATCGTCACCAACAACCATGTAATCGAGGGTGCGGACGAGATCACCGTCACCCTACACGACGGCACCTCGATGAAGGCCAAGCTGATCGGGCATGACGACCGCACCGACGTGGCGCTGCTGAAGGTCGAAAGCGACTCGCCATTGCCGGCGGTGCCGTTCGCCGACAGCGATACCGCGCGGGTGGGGGATTGGGTGCTCGCCATCGGCAATCCGTTCGGACTGGGCGGCTCGGTAACCGCCGGCATCGTCAGCGCGCGCGGCCGGGACATCCGCCAGGGGCCGTACGACGATTTCATCCAGACGGACGCGGCGATCAACCGCGGCAACTCGGGCGGTCCGCTGTTCAACATGGACGGGCAGGTGATCGGCATCAACACCGCGATCTACTCGCCGTCGGGCGGATCGATCGGCATCGGCTTCTCGATCCCGTCCAACATGGCCAAGCAGGTCGTCGCCCAACTGCGCGATTACGGGCATGCCAAGCGCGGTTGGCTGGGCGTGCAGATCCAGCAGGTGACGCCGGACATCGCGGACGGGCTGGGCCTGCACCCCGCGCACGGCGCCATGGTGGCCAGCGTCACCGATGACGGTCCGGCGGCGAAGGCGCAGATCCACGGCGGCGACGTGATCCTCAAGTTCAACGGCATGGACGTCAAGGAGATGCGCACCCTGCCACGCGTCGTCGCGGAGACGGAGATCGGCAGGAGCGTGCCGGTCGTGCTGTGGCGCGACGGCAAGGAAGTGACGCTGCAGGCCTCCATCGCCGAATTGCCGGACGACGTCCAGCAGGCGAGCGCGGCGCCGGCCCCGGCGCCGAAGAAGCCGGCCGATCCTGCCATGGCGATCACCGGGCTCGGCATGAAGGTGGCCACGATCACCGGCGACCTTCGCAGCAAGTACTCGATCGGCCCCGACCAGAAGGGTGTCGTCGTCACCGACATCACCAATAACGGCCCCGCCGCCGCCCGCGGCCTGAAGGCCGGCGACGTGGTGGTCGAGGTGCAGCAGGAAAGCGTGTCCACGCCGCAGGACGTGCAGGATCGCGTCGACCGCTACCGCAAGATGAGCCGCAAGACCGTCCTGATGCTGGTGCAGAACAGCGACGGCCTCCGCTGGGTCCCGATCGCGCTCACCACCGACAACAAGGGCGGCTGAGCCATCCTGACCGGACCCTGCCCATCACGGGCAGGGTCGTGGCGACGTCAGAGCATGCGTTGCAGGATGATCTTCTGGATGTCGCTGGTGCCTTCGTAGATCTGGCAGACCCGGACATCGCGGTAGATGCGCTCCACCGGGTAGTCGCACAGGAAGCCATAGCCGCCGAGGGTCTGGATCGCTGCGGAACAGATCGCCTCCGCCGCCTCCGACGCGAACAGCTTCGCCATGGCGGCCGCCTCCAGCGCGGGCTGCCCGGCATCCTTCAGGCGCGCGGCGTTCAGCACCAGTTGGCGCGCAGCCTCCAGCCGCGTCTTGGCATCAACGAGGCGGAAGCCCACGGCCTGGTGGTCGATGATCGGCTTGCCGAAGCTGCGGCGTTCCTTGGCGTAGCTGATGGCATAGTCCAGCGCTGCCCGGGCCATGCCGACGGATTGCGCGGCGATGCCGATACGGCCGGCCTCCAGGGTCGATAGGGCGATCTTGTAGCCCGTCCCCTCCTCGCCGATCCGTTGCGAAGCCGGAACCCGCATGGCATCGAACACCAGGTGGCAGGTATCGGACGCTTTCTGCCCCAGCTTCTCCTCCACCCGGGCGACCTGGTAGCCCGGCGTGTCGTTGCTCACGACGAAGCAGGACATGCCCTTCTTGCCGGCGGAAGGGTCCGTCATGGCGAACAGCAAGGTGGTCTGCCCGATCGCGGCGTTGGAAATGAACTGCTTGGACCCGGTGATGAGGTAATCGTCGCCATCCCGCACCGCACGGGTGCGCAGCCCGGATGCCTCGGAGCCTGCCCCCGGCTCCGTCAGCGCGAAGGAGCCCAGCGCGGCGCCGGTCGCCATCGGGCGTAGCCATTGTTCCCGCTGGGCGTCGGTGCCGTAGTGCTGCAGGATCTCGCAGGTCGGAGCGTTGTGCACGCTCACAAGCGTGGAGACGGAGCCGTCTCCGGCCGCGATCTCCTCCACGACGCGGGCGTAGGTCTGCATGTCGATCTCCGCGCCGTCCCACTCCGACGACAGCGTGGCGCCCAGGAACCCCATCTCGCCCAATTCACGCACGACCTCCGGTTCGATGCGCCCGGCCTTCTCCCGGGCAGCGGCGCCGGGCGCCAGACGCTCCTGTGCATAACGGCGAGCGGTGTCGACGATCAGGGCGTTCGGGTCGGTATTTTCCAGCATGGTTTCGACTCCCTATTCTGCGGCGAGTGCCACTGGCTTGGCGTGCAACGCAGCGAGCAAGCCCGCCCGCAACACCCCCGCCTCACGCATCGCCTGTTCCTTTACCGGGCCGAAGCCGCGGACATTCATCGGAATATCCGCAAGCGCCACCGCGGTGTCCAGTGTGGCGGAAGCTAGCGCCCCGGTGGCCCGCACGATGTCCGCCTCCACGTCGCGGGCGAAGGCGCGCTCGGCCCGGCGGTCCGCCTGCCAGCCGAACGGGTCCAGCACCGTCCCGCGCAGCATCTTGCCGTGGCGCAGCGCCCGGAAAAGCGGCAAGGCGACACGGCCGGAGATCGCGACCTTCCTGCGACGTCCGGTGGCCGGATCGAGTCCGGCGATCAACGGCGGAGCCATGTGGAAGACGGGTTTCTCGCCATACTCGGCAGCCGCATGCAGGCGGGCGACCTCGTACTCGTCCTTGTAGGCATAGGCGCGGAACAGCCCTTCGGCCACGGCGCGGGCGAACCGGCCGGGCTGCCCGAACACCGCCGTCTCACGCGCAGCGGCCTGGTCCACGATCCGGCGGTAGCGGCGGGCCAGCCGGGTCGACTGGTATTGCACCAACTCCGCCTCGCGCGCGGCCACCAGCGCCCCGAAATCGGCGGGCGGGCCATCCCGCCCCCCCAGCACCGCATCGGCCAGATCGGGCCGGACATGCAGCAGGCGGCCCCAGGTGAAGGCGCGGCGGTTCAGCGCCACCGCGGTGCCGTTCAGCTCGATCGCGCGCAGCAATGCGTCTTGCCCAACCGGGAGCAGCCCGGCCTGCCAGGCCAACCCCATCAGCAGCGTGTTGAGCGCCTGCGCCTGGCCGAACAGCCGCTCGGACAGGGCGGTCGCGCGCAGGTAGGTGCTGGCATTGCCGCCGACGGCGCGGTCGATCACCCGGCGGTGCAGGCCCGCGTCGATCACCAGGTCACGGTTGGACAGGAAGCTGGTATTGGCCTGCAGATCGAGGTTGCCGATCACGGCGCCCCCCCGCCGCATGCGCTCCAGCACCCCCTTCTGCGCCCCGACCGCGAGGTCCGCCGCAAGCATCACATCCGCCTCTCCCGTGGGAATGCGCACGACGTCCAGCCCCTCGGCGGCGATTTGCACGTGGGAGATGACGGCGCCGTTCTTCTGCGCCAGGCCGGTGAAATCCAGCGTGCTGACCTGGCGGCCTTCGAGCGACGCCGCCATGGCGACGATCGCACCTGCGGTCACGATGCCGCCGCCACCTATGCCGGCGAACAAACCGCGCCAGGGGGTCGCCAGGTCCGGCAGGTCCGGGTCGGTCAACCCAGCCGCCAGCTCCGCCTCCCGCGCCTGCCACGTGGCGGCGTCGTCCCGCTTCGGCGCGTCGGTGGCGGAGGTCACGAAGGAGGGGCAGAACCCCTTCAGGCAAGACAGGTCCGTGTTGCAGCTCGTCGGCGAGATGCGGCGCTTGCGGCCGTATTCGGTGTCGATCGGCTCGATGGCGATGCAGTGGGACTGCACCGTGCAATCGCCGCAATTCTCGCAGACCCGCGGGTTGATGGAGACCTTCACGTCGGCGGCGGCCATCTTGCCGCGCTTGCGGCGGCGGCGCTTCTCGGTGGCGCAGACCTGGTCGTACACGATGGCGGACACGCCCTCGTACGCCGCGAACTCGGCCTGCAACTGGGGCAGCATCTCCCGCCCATGGCGGCCGACCCCCGCCGGCAACGCGCCGGCGGCGGGCAGACGCGCCGGATCGTCAGCCACCAGGGCGATCTTGGCCACGCCCTCGGCCGCGATCTGCCGGACGATGTCGATCACGGTCGGACCGCCCTCCGCCGGCTGGCCGCCAGTCATCGCCACGGCGTCATTGTACAGCACCTTGTAGGTGATGCGGCTCTTGGCGGCGACGGCCTGGCGGATCGCCAGCAGGCCGGAGTGCTGGTAGGTGCCGTCCCCCATGTTGGCGAACATGTGCGGCAGGCTGGTGAACGGCGCCAGGCCGGTCCAGGCCACGCCCTCCCCGCCCATCACGCTGAACAGGCCGGTGCCCGGCGTGTTCTGCATTGCCATCACGTGGCAACCGATGCCCGCCATCGCGAAGGAACCGTCCGGCAACCGGGTGGAGGTATTGTGCGGGCATCCGGCGCAGAAGGTCGGGGCGCGGCCCAGCAGCCCGTCCGGCCGCTCCGGCGCCTCGGCCATGTCGGGCGCCGTCGCTGCGATGCCGAACTCCGGCAGCACGCGCGACAGGGCGCGCATCAGCAATTCGGGCGACAGCTCCATCACGGCGGGCAGCAGCGGCGAATCGTCCAGGCCGGTCTTGCCCAGCACGGCCGGGCGCCGGTCTGCCGGCAGGTTGTAGAGCGCGGACCGGATCTGCGCCTCCACGAAGGACCGCTTCTCCTCCACCACCAGCAGCGCGCGGCGGCCGTGGGCGAAAGCGCGGAGGCGCTCGGTCTCCAACGGCCAGGTCATGCCGACCTTGTAGATCGCCAGGCCGGGATGACGAGACAGGCCCATCGCGGCCAGGGCGTGCAGCACGTCCAGATGCGCCTTGCCCACGGTGACGATCCCGACCGGCGCGTCCGCGTCGCCCTGGGTCACACGGTCGAGTCCGTTGGCGCGCCACCAGGCGCGGGCGGCGGGAAGCCGCTCGTCCAGCATGCGGCCCTCGAACACGAAGCGTTCGGCCGGCCATTTCAGCGTCGTGTCGATGTTGAAGCCGTGCGGCGGGACCACGATGCCGGGCGTGACGAAGCTGCGGACGGACGGCACCACGACCGTGGCGGCCTGTTCGGCCGTCTCGGCGATAGTCTTCATCGCAACCCACAGGCCGCAGAACCGCGACAGGGCGATGCCGGCCAGCCCGAACTCGATGATCTCGGAGGCGTCCGCCGGCTGCAGCACCGGCATCATCACCGCCTCGAAGATCTGGTCGGTCTGGTGCGGGAAGGTGGAGGAGTGGGCGCCGTGGTCGTCCCCGGCGATGCACAGCACGCCGCCGTTGCGATGGCTGCCGAAGGCGTTGGCCACCCGCAGCGCGTCCGCCGAGCGGTCGACGCCCGGGCCCTTGCCGTACCACATGGCGAATACGCCCTCGACGGTGGCGCCCGGGTAGAAATCCAGCTGCTGGGTGCCGGCCAGCATCGTGACGGCGAGGTCCTCGTTCAAGCCTGGCTGGAACTTGACGCCGTGCGCATCCAGCAGCGCCCCGCGCCGCCATAGCTCCTGATCCAGGCCGCCAAGCGGCGAACCGCGATAGCCGGACACCAGGCCGCCGGTCTTGCGCCCGGCCGCGCGGTCCAGCCGTGCCTGTTCCAGCACGACGCGAACCAGCGCCTGTATGCCGGTCAGCAGGACCGGACTGTCCAACTCCGCATAGCGACTGTCCAGCGTGGTCGGGACGGTGCCGAGGCCTACATCCATTCGCTTTCTCCCCGCAGTCGATGTGGGAAAAGCCTAGCCTGAAAATAGGAGGTGATTGCTGTCGTATTTAGTTTCGGCCGAGCGCATAACTGGCAGAATTTGCCAATGCTGCGCTGCAATATGGGAGGTTTGCCCGTGAGACTGGACCGGATCGACCTTTCCATCCTGGATCACCTGCAACGGGATGGCCGCGCCACGACGGTGGAGCTGAGCGACGCCGCCGGGCTCTCGCCGTCCCCCTGCCACCGACGGCAGAAACTGCTGGAGGAAAGTGGGGTCATCACCGGTTACGTGGCGCTGCTGGACCAGGACCGGGTCGGGCTGCCCGTCAACGTCATGGTGTCGGTGGAGCTGGTCGGGCAGACCCAGGAGATGCTGGAAGCGTTCGAGGCCGCCATCGCCGAGTTGCCGGAGGTCATGGAGTGCATGCTGATGACCGGTGCCAGCGACTACCTGCTGCGGATCGTCGCCA
Source organism: uncultured Acetobacteraceae bacterium (assembly GCA_964244585.1). Classification (GTDB taxonomy): domain Bacteria; phylum Pseudomonadota; class Alphaproteobacteria; order Acetobacterales; family Acetobacteraceae; genus LMUY01. Next base: position 13,043 of record CAXTJM010000026.1, read on the forward strand.
GTGACCTGGGTGCCTACGAGGAGTTCCTCCGCACTCGGCTGACGCGGCTGCCAGGGGTGCGGGGCGTGCGGTCGGCCTTCGCGCTGAAACGGGTGATCTACCGGACGAACTTGCCCATCCGACGACCGGCGCGCCGGTAGTCCAGGACAGCGTCGGCAGACAAGTGCGCCAGCACGCCGACAAAGCTGCCGCCGGGGACAAGGGCCTAGGTCGAGTCGCCGAACGCCCGCCGCTTCAAATCCTTCAGGCGATCCGCGCCGCCTTCCGTTTTCGGGTCCAACTCCATGGCCCGTTCCCAGGCGGCGTATGCGCCCTTCCAGTCGCCGCGCTGCTCGGCGATGTTCGAGAGGTCCTGCAACGCCCGGAATTGCCGCGGCTCACGCTTGATAGTCTCGGCGATGTCGCGTTCGGCACCGGCGTAATCGCCCAGCCGAGCTCGCGCGCCGGCGCGGCCGTGCCAGCCTTCCTGCAGGTCCGGCTGCAGATCCAGCGCCGCGTCGAAATCGTCCAGCGCCTCGTTCGGCGCCGTCGATAGTTCCTGGAAGCCGTGCAGCAGCAGCAGCTTGGTGGCGGGCGTGGCCTCGGACAGCCATTGGGCCTGGATCGACCGCTCCACCGCCGACGCCGTCGTCTCGTCCGGGGCGACCTTCAGCAAGCCGAACAGCCGGTCCAGCGTCTGCGCCGAATTGGGCCGGACCGTCGCATCACGCTCCTGCGCCATGACGGAAGAGGCCAGCAGCAGCGGGATGACGAGCCAGGGCCTCATGCCGGCAGCGCCGCCGGGCGCGGGCCGCCGGCCATCCAGTCCAGCAATTCGACGGTATGCACCGTTGGCAGGCCGGCGCCGGCGAGCTGGGTCAGGCAGCCGATATTGCCGGCGGCGATCAGGTCGGGCGTCGTGCGGCGGATGTTGTCCAGCTTGCGCTCCCGCAACCGCCCGGCGATCTCCGGCTGCATCATGTTGTAGGTCCCGGCCGAGCCGCAGCATAGATGCCCCTCGGCGGGCTCCACCACGGTGAAGCCGGCCTTCCGCAGCAGCCCCTTCGGCTCGGCCGTCACGGATTGCCCGTGCTGGAGCGAGCAGGCCGCATGGTAGGCGACCGTGAGGCCGGGTGGTTCGCGGTTGGGCGCATACTGCACCCTGGCCAGGAATTGCGACACGTCGGCGGCCAACGCCGAGACGCGCTCCGCCGCCGCGCGCTCCGGCTCGGTGCGGAACATGAATCCGTAGTCCTTGACCGTGGTGCCGCAGCCGGAGGTGTTGATCAGGATGGCGTCCAGGCCGTCGCCGTCCATCTCGGCGGTCCACGCGGCGATGTTGGCGCGGGCGGAGGCCATGGCCGGATCATGCCGGCCCATATGGTGGGTCAGCGCGCCGCAGCAGCCGGCGGCCGGCGGCACCACGACGTCGTAGCCAAGCCGGTTGAGCAGGCGGATCGTAGCCTGGTTGATCGAAGGCGCCAGGACCTGCTGGGCGCAGCCCGCCAGCAATGCCACCCGGCCCTGGCGGATGCCCTGCGCCCGGTGCACCCCGTCCACCGACACGCGCGGCGGCAAGGTGCGGGGCGCCAGGTCCAGCATCGCCCGCAGGCGGCCCCCCAGCACGCCGCCGGGCAGCACGGCCCGCAAGGGCCGGGCCAGATGCGCCGCCCCCATGGCCAGCCGCATCCGGTTGGGGAACGGCAGCACCCGGGTCAGCACCGTGCGCAGCAGGCGTTCGTGCCAGGGTCGGGTGTAGGTCTCCTCCACGTAGCGCCGCCCATGGTCGATCAGGTGCATGTAGTTCACGCCGGACGGACACGTCGTCATGCAGGACAGACAGGACAGGCAGCGGTCGAGATGCTTCACCACCTCCGCAGTGGCCGGCCGGCCGGATTGCAGCATGTCTTGCATGAGGTAGATGCGGCCGCGCGGGCTGTCCAACTCGTCGCCCAGCAGCACGAAGGTCGGGCAGGTGGCGGTGCACATGCCGCAATGCACGCAGGTCCGCAGCACGGCGTTGGACGATTTCACGTCCGGATCGCGGAGCTGCTCGGCGGTGAAGGAGGTTTGCAACGCTAGGCTCCTGCGGCCAGGCGGCCGGGATTGAGGATGCCGGCCGGGTCCATCACGGCCTTGACACGGCGGGTGATGGCGGCCAGCGCGACCGGCTCGGGCGGGATGACGTCAACGGCGGCACGCATGCCGTCCGGCCCGTGCATCAGCAGCCAGGTGCCGCCGGTCCGGGCCGCCGCGGCGGCCACCGCATCGTGCGCCGCCGGGTCGCCGGCCAGCCACACCAGGCCGCCGCCCCAATCCAGGAAGCCGCGCAACCCGGTCGCCGCCAGCACGGCCGGCCCCGCGGACGGGCGGACGGACACCCGCCACAGCGCCTCGCCGGGCGAGACCGTCAGCGGCCCGGCATCCCGGACGGCGCGCCAGACGGACCGGCTGGACGCGTCTTCCAGCACCGTGGCGTGGCTATGGGATCGCAGCTCCGCCACCAGCCGCCCGGTGCGATAGGTCACGCTGGCGGCGAAATCCTCGATCCGCACCAGCGCAACGTCGGCGCCGAACCCGGCCAGAGCCGGAATGCGCGAGGCGGCCTCCGCCGGGAGCCACGCCGCCCCGCTGACCCCGTAGGGCGAGCCCAGGGCGGCGGACAGCGCGGCCACGCCGGCGGCGGCGCCCAGGCCCGGCAGCACCAGCGTCCCGGTCGCTTCCGGCGCGGGCAGCACCTTCAACGTCACCTCCGTGATGATGCCGAGCGTGCCATGGCTGCCGGAGAGCAGCTTGCAGAGGTCGAGCCCGGTCACGTTCTTCAGCACCCGGCCGCCGGAATGGAACAGCTCCCCGGTGCCGTCCACCGCACGGATCCCCAGCACATGGTCCCGCGTCGCGCCGGCGGTGATCCGGCGCGGGCCTGACAGGTTGGTCGCCACCACGCCGCCGATGGTCTGGGCGGCGGTCGTGCCGAGCAGGCCGGACAGGTCGGGCGGCTCGGCGATCAGGTGCTGGCCATGCTCGGCCAGGGCGGTCTCGATCTCGGCGACGGGCGTGCCGGCGCGGGCGGAGATCACCAATTCCTTGGGCGCGTAGAGGGTGATGCCGCGCAGGCCGCGCGTGGAGACGGACCGCGCCGCCTGGACCGGGCGCAGCATGCCCAGCTTGGTGCCGGCGCCCGAGATCAGCAGGGGCTCCCTGGCCTGGTAGGCCGCGGCGACGCTCGCCGCGATCTCGAATTCGCTGGCACCTTCATCCGGCCCTCTCGCAGGAGGCGAGAGTCTGTCTTCCGTCCCCGGCAGCGAGAGGGTATGCCCGCTCACGCGGCGCGCCTGGCTTCCGCCTGAAGCGGGAACACCTTGGCAGGATTCAACAGCCAGCCGGGATCGAACGCATCCTTCAGGCGGCGCTGCCGCTCCAGCTCGGGCTCGGAGAACTGGAAGCCCATCAGGTCGCGCTTCTCAAGCCCCACCCCGTGCTCGCCGGTCAGGCAGCCGCCGACCTCCACGCACAGCTTGAGGATATCGGCGCCGAAAGCCTCCGCCCGGTGGAAGCTTTCGGGATCGTTGGCGTCGAACATCACCAGCGGGTGCAGGTTGCCGTCACCGGCATGGAAGATGTTGGCGACCTTGAGCCCGTACTGCTCGCTCATCTCGCCGATGCGCCGCAGTACCTCCGGCAGGCGGCTGGTGGGGATGGTGCCGTCCATGCACATGTAGTCCGGGCTGATCCGCCCGACCGCGCCGAACGCGCCCTTGCGGCCCTTCCAGATCGCCAGGCTCTCCTCCGCGGATTGGGAGACCTTCATGCTCATCGGCTCGAACGGCTCGCAAAGCCGCTTGATGCGGTCCAGCAGGTCGTCCTGCTCGGCGACGCTGCCTTCGACCTCGATGATCAGCATCGCCTCGGCGTCCAGCGGGTAGCCGGCATGGGCGAACGCCTCGCAGGCGTGGATCGCCGGCCGGTCCATGAACTCCAGCGCCACGGGGATGATGCCGGAGCCGATGATCGCGTCCACGCACTGCCCGGCGACCTCGTTGGAGCGGAACGCCGCCAGCATCGCCCGCGCCCCCTCCGGACCGCGCAGGATGCGGACCATCACTTCGGTCACGACGACCAGTTGGCCTTCGCTGCCGGTGATCAGGCCGAGCCAGTCATAACCCGCCGCATCCAGGTGGTTGCCGCCGAGGTGCAGGATTTCGCCCTCGATGGTGACCGCGGTCAGTCCCAGCAGGTTGTTGGCCGTCACCCCGTATTTCAGGCAGTGGGCGCCGCCCGAGTTCATGCCCACGTTGCCGCCGATCATGCAGGCGAGCTGGGAAGACGGATCGGGCGCATAGAAGAACCCGTTGCCGGCAACCGCCTGGGTGATGCCGATATTGGTGACCCCGGCCTGCACCGTGGCGCAGCGGTCGGCATAGTCGATCTCCAGGATGCGGTTCATCCGCATCATCCCGACCACCACGGCATCCGCCAGCGGCATGGCGCCGCCCGACAGGCTGGTGCCCGCTCCGCGCGGGATCACCCGCACGCCCATGCCGTGGCACAGCTTCAGCACGGCGGCGACCTGCTCCGTCGTTTCCGGTAACGCCACGGCGAGCGGCACCTGGCGATAGGCGGGCAGGCCGTCGGTCTCATAGGGCTTGAGCCGCAGAGCCTCGGTGATCACGCCGCTATCCGGCAAGATGGCCCGCAGCCCGGCAACGACCTCGCCACGGCGGGCCAGCACATCGGCCTTCGGCTCTGGCAGTGCGAGCATGGCGTGGTCCCCTGGTCGGTTCTGTCCACCAAACCATGGGGCCTTGCTGCCCATCCGACAAGCACGCGGCGGCAGGGGCGCCGCGTGCCGGCGCCGCGAGGAGGATGCCGCGGGCGATACCGCCCGCGGCCGCCGCTCAGCCCTGGCGGGCCTTCATGCGCGGGTTCTTCTTGTTGATCACGTAGACGCGCCCATGGCGGCGCACCACGCGGCAATTCTTGTCGCGGCGTTTGGCCGATTTCAGGCTGTTGCGGATCTTCATGATTGAACCTGGCGAAAGCAAACCGATGGGACGGCAGCCCGGTGGGCAGGCACCGCTATGAGGGCGTGCGGATACCGGCAGCACCTGGCGGTGTCAACCGGTTGACGCGTCCCGGGCCACGGCGGACACCCGTATCCTCACCCGGAGGCTCGGCGATGCAGCGCAATGGCGCGACCTGGATGGCGTTCCTGGCGATGACCTTCGCCGTCGTGGGCATGGTCGGCCTGTTCGCCAGCTACGCCGCGCCGATCCCCCTGGAACGCGCCCTAGCCCGGGACGCCACGCTGGACGAGGCGCTGGCCGCCGGGGACAGCAAGGCCAGGCTCGAACCGCTGCGGGACCGGCTGGATGACAGTGCCGCCCTGGTCATTGACGGCGCCGGTCCGCTGGTCGACCGGGTCGCCATGGCCCGTGCGGCCATGCACGCCGCCCTGTTGCAGGATGCCGCCGAAACCGGCACGCGGCTGCGCCTGATGATCTCCGTGGTGACCGTGCTGGGCGCCGTCTTCGGTGCGGTCATCCTGGGGGCGATGGCGCGCTCACCCTGAAGACGGACGTCAGGCCAGCAGGGCGTCCAGTTCGGCCATGATTTCGGCGGTGTGCTGGCCCACGGCTGGCAGGCCGCTGCGCTGCACCGGGCGGGCGCCGTCGAACGAGAGCGGCAGGGCCGGCAGCTTGGTCGCCACGCCGTTCGGCAGCGTCACAGGCACCAGGCCGCCCGATGCGTTCAGATGCGGGTCGTCGAACAGTTCCGTCGGCCGGGTGATGGGCGCGAACGGCAGGCCGAGCCGCTCGCATTTCTGCATCAGCGCCACCCGGTCATACTGCCGCAGGGCGGCCCCGACGATCGGCAGCACCCGGCTGCGCGACGCGACGCGCTGGCCCTGCGTCAGCAAAGCCGGGTCGGCGGCAAGCCCGGGCAAGCCGAATTCGGCGCAGAACAGCCGCCATTGCGTGTCGGTCACCACCCCGACGAAGATCTGCGTCCCATCGGAGGTCTCGAACAGGTCGTAGATCGGCCAAGCGACCTGGCGCACGCTCATGGGCGGCGCCTCCGTGCCCAGGGTGGCGAACTGCGCCATGTGCTGCGCCATCAGCAGCACGTTGTTCTCGAACAGGCCGGACTGGATATGGCGGCCCCGCCCGGTGGCGTGACGCTCCTGCACCGCCGCCAGGATGCCGATGGCGGCGAACATGCCGCCCATGATGTCGTTCACCGACGAGCCGGCGCGCAGCGGCTGGCCGGGCGGCCCGGTCATGTAGGCAAGGCCGCCCATCATCTGCACCACCTCGTCCAGGGCGACGCGGTGCTCGTATGGCCCGGGCAGGAACCCCTTGCACGAGCAGTAGATCAGCCGGGGATTGTCCGCCTGCAACGCCTGGTAGGACAGGCCGAGCTTGTCCAGCGCGCCGGGCCGGAAGTTCTCCACCAGCACGTCCGCCGTGCTCAGCAGCCGCCGGGTCGCGGCCATGCCCTCCGGCGATTTCATGTCCACCGCCATGGACCGCTTGTTGCGGTTCATGATGGCGAAGAACCCGGCGCCCGAACCGCCCAGCCGGCGGGTGTTGTCCCCGTCCGGCGAAGGCTCCACCTTGATCACGTCGGCGCCGAGATCGCCCAGCACCAGCCCGCAGGCCGGCCCCATGACCATATGGGTGAACTCGACGACGCGCAGCCCGGCGAGAGGTCCGCTCACGCAGCCATCCGGAAGGTCTTCGGCAGGCCGGCCTTGGCGACGCCGCCACGCATGGGCTCTCCGGGCAGCCCGGCGGCCAGCAGGTCCCGTGCGGCCACCAGCCGGTCCAGGTCGATCCCGGTGGCGAAGCCCATGCTCTCCAGCATGAACACCAGGTCCTCCGTCACGATGTTGCCGGACGCGCCGGGCGCATAGGGGCAGCCGCCCAGACCGGCCAGCGAGCTGTCGAACGCGCGGATGCCCTCCTCCAGCCCGGCCAGCGCGTTCGCCAGGCCGAGGCCCATCGTGTCGTGCAGGTGCAGGTTGTCCAGCCGGCCGCCGACCTCGCCGCGCACCGCGCGCACCAGGCCGCGGATCTGCGCCGGATGGGCGTAGCCGACCGTGTCCGCCAGGCTGATCGCCTCCACCCCGGCTGCGGCCAACCCGGCAGCCACTGCCAGGACCGCCCGCTCCGGCACGGCGCCATCGATCGAGCAGCCGAAGGCGGTGGAACAGGCCGCAACCACCACCATGGTCCGAGGTTGGGTCCGCACCCACGCCACCACGCGGCCGACCTCGGCGACCTGCTCGGCCGGCGTGCGGTTCAGGTTCGCCCGGCTATGCCCTTCGCTGACGGACACGGGAATACTGAGCCGGTGGGCGCCTGCCGCATAGGCGGCCTGGGCGCCGCGCAGGTTCGGCGCCAGCGCCGTGATCGTGGCGCCGGGCAGGCCGATGCTGGCACGCACCACGGCGTCGGTGTCGGCCATCTGGGGAATGACGCGGGCGGGGACGAAGCTGCCGACCTCGATCTCCGTCACCCCGGCTGCCGCCATGGCGGCGATCCAGCCGATCTTCGCCGCGGTGGGCATGCGGCCCGTGGCCATTTGAAGGCCGTCGCGCGGGCCGACCTCGCAAACCAGGACGTGTTCGCTCATCGACTGATCTCCCCGGGTGTGACTTTGCCGCCAGGTTGACGGTCCCGCAAGCCGCTGTCCTATTGCTGCACTGCGCCATCGACCTACGTGGTTTGGAACAATGCTCCTGACAACGCCGCTTCGCCTTGCCTTCGCATCCCTGCTCACCCTTGCCCTACCGCATGCCGCGTCGGCGCAAGGTGGCCCGCCGGGGCCGCCCGCGGTGGGGACCACCGTGGTGCAGCCGCAATCGATCACCGAGACCGACGAGTTCGTCGGCCGCATCCTCGCCACCAACCGGGTGAACCTGGTGGCGCGCGTGACCGGCTTCCTCACCAAGCAACTGTTCACCGAGGGGTCCGAGGTGAAGACCGGCGATCTCCTGTACCAGATCGAGAAGCCTCCCTTCGAGGCCGACGTGCAGGCCAAGATGGCCGCGGTGGCGCAGGCCAGCGCCCAGCTGCAGAACGCGTCCATCACCCTGGGACGCGCCAACTCGCTGCTCAACACCCCGGCCGGCCAGCGCTCGACCGTGGACGACGCGACCGCAAGCCAGCGGTCCCAGGCGGCCATGCTGCTGGCGGCGCAGGCCAACCTGCAGACGTCGCAGATCAGTCTCGGCTATACCGACATCACTGCCCCGATCACCGGCAAGATCGGCCGCACCAACGTCACGATCGGCAACGTGGTCAGCCCGGCTTCGGGAACGCTGACCACCATCGTCAGCCAGGATCCGATGTACGTCCTGTTCCCGATCGCGCTCCGCTCCGCGCTGGAGCTTCGGGACCGCTATGCGGACAAGGGCGGCGCATCGGCGGTGGTGATCAAGCTGAAGCTGCCGACCGGCAAGATCTACGGACCCGCCGGGCACATCGACTACATCGACCCCGTCGTCGCGACCAACACCGACACGGTGAACATCCGGGCGGTGATACCCAACCCGTACTACCCGGGGGCCTCGCCGGGCACGCCCGGCGACCGTGATTTGGTGGACGGCGAGTTCGTCACCGTGTTACTGCAAGGCGCCCAGCCGGTGCAGACGCTGGCCATTCCGCAGGCCGCGGTGCTGTCGGACCAGCAGGGCAACTACGTCTACGTCGTGGGCGCGGACAACAAGGCGGTGCAACGCCGGATCACGGTCGGGCAGAGCGCCGGCGCGCTGACCACAGTGAGCACGGGGCTGCAACAGGGCGAGGTAGTCATTTCCGACGGCCTGCAACGCGTCCGACCGAACCAGCCGGTCAATCCGGCCCCGGCCGCGCCAGGCCCCGGCGGGGCAAGCGGACCGCCCGGCGGGTCCACCGCCGGCCAGACGCGGCAATAGGGCTCCCGCATGATCTCCGCCGTCTTCGTCGACCGGCCGCGCCTGGCGATCGTCATCGCGATCGTGATCACCATCGCCGGCGCCCTGGCGATGACGCGCATCCCGGTCGCGCAATTCCCGGACATCGTGCCGCCGCAGGTGCAGGTCACCGCCAACTACCCGGGCGCGTCTGCCGCCGTGGTCGAGGCCTCGGTCGCGCAGCCGATCGAGGCGCAGGTCATCGGCGTCGACAAGATGCTCTACATGAAGAGCACGAACGGCAATGACGGCAGCTACAACCTGACGGTGTCCTTCGAGCTCGGCACCAACCCGGACATCAACACGGTCAACGTCAACAACCGGGTGCAGACCGCGCTGGCGGAGCTGCCGCCCTCCGTGACGCAGCAGGGTCTGACCATCCAGAAGCGGTCCTCCGCGATCCTGGAGTTCATCAACCTGTATAGCGACGAGGGCAAGCAGGACCCGCTGTTCATCACCAACTATGCGACCATCAACGTGCTGGACGAGATCAGCCGCACGCCGGGCGTGGGCCAGGCCAACCTGTTCAGCCGGCTCAAATACTCGATGCGGATCTGGTTCGACACCGAGCGGCTGACCAGCCTCAACCTGGCGCCGCAGGACATCATCACCGCGATCCAGGCGCAGAACGTGGTGGCGCCGATCGGCCGGATCGGCGCCCGGCCGGTGTCCTCGGACGTGTCGTTCCAGCTCAACCTGCAGACCCAGGGGCGGCTGACCACGCCGGAGCAGTTCGGCAACATCGTCATCCGCGCCAACCCGGATGGCTCCGTGCTGCGGGTCAAGGACGTGGCGCGGCTGGAGCTCGGCGCGCAGAACGAGGACAGCGAGAGCCGGCTGAACGGCCAGCCGTCCGTTGCGGTGGCGATCTACCTGGCGCCCGGCGCCAACGCGGTGAACACCGCCGCCGCGGTCAACGGCAAGCTGCAGCAGCTCAGCACCCGGTTTCCCGAGGGGCTGCATTTCCAGGTCACCTACGACAGCACCACCTTCGTCACGGACACCATCCGCGAGGTGCTGAAGACGCTGGGCGAGGCGTTCGTCCTCGTCATCGTCGTGGTGTTCCTGTTCCTCGGCAACCTGCGTGCGACGCTGATCCCCACCATCGCCGTGCCCGTCAGCCTGATCGGCGCCTTCGCCGGGCTGCTGGCGCTCGGCTACTCGGCGAACACCGTCTCGCTCCTGGCGCTCGTGCTGGCGATCGGCATCGTGGTGGACGACGCCATCGTCGTGGTCGAGAACGTCGAGCGCGTGATGGAGGAGAACCCGGAGTGGTCGCCCTCGCAGGCCACGAAGGTCGCGATGCAACAGATCACCGCGCCGATCATCGCCATCACGCTGGTGCTGCTGTCCGTGTTCGTGCCGATCGCGTTCATCCCGGGCATTTCCGGCCAGCTGTTCCGCCAATTCGCGGTCACCATCAGCGTGTCGGTGCTGATCTCGGCGTTGAACGCACTGACGCTGTCGCCGGCCCTGTGCGCGGTGTTCCTGCGCCATACCGGGCCCAAGCGCGGCATCATGGGCCGGGTGATGCGCGGCATCGACGCCGTGCGCGACGGCTATGCCTACCTGGTCGGCAAGACGCTGCGACTGGCCATTCTCGGCGTGCTGCTGGCGCTGGTGTTCGGCGCCGGCATCTTCGGGCTGTCGCTGCGCACGCCCACGGGCTTCCTGCCGGAGGAGGACCAGGGCGGCTTCTTCATCGCCGTGCAGTTGCCGGACGGCGCCTCCGTCGCGCGCACCAGCAACGTGGTGCGCCGGGTGGAGACCTTGGCCAAGCAGCTGCCCGGCGTGCGCGACACCTTCGCCATCATCGGCTTCTCGCTGCTGGACAGCGCGCAGGAGAGCAACGCGGCGTTCATGTTCATCAAGCTGCAGCCGTTCGAGGATCGTACGGCCGCCAGCGAGCGGGCGCAGGCGCTGATCCGGCAGGTGTTCGGCGGCGTGCAGCAGATCCGCTCGGCCACCATCTTCCCGTTCAACCTGCCGCCGATCATCGGATTGTCCACCACCGGCGGGTTCGAGTACCAGCTTGAGGCGCTGGAGGGCCAGGATTCCGTCGTGCTCGGCCAGACCATGAACGGCCTGCTGGCGGCGGCCAACAGCGACCCGCGGATGACGCGGGTGTTCTCCACCTTCACGGCGACCAACCCCTCGTTGTTCCTGGACATCGACCGGGAGAAGGCGCAGGCGCTGGGCCTGTCGATCACCGACGTGTTCACCGCGTTGCAGGCGACGCTGGGTGGCATCTACATCAACGACTTCAACCTGTTCGGCCGCGTCTGGCAGGTGAACATCGAGGGTGAGGAGCAGGACCGCAGCAAGGTCGACGATCTGTGGAAGATCTACATCCGCAACAAGACCGGACAGGTCGTGCCGCTGCGCGCCATCGCGGATCTGCGCATCGTGCTGGGGCCGCAGGTGATCACGCGGTATAACAACTACCGTTCGGTGACGGTCAACGGCAGCCCGGCGCCCGGCGGCTCCACGGGCGCCGCGCTGCAGGCCATGACGCAGGTATCGGCCAAGACGCTGCCGCGCGGCTACGCCTTCGAATGGACGGGCACGGCATACCAGGAAGTCGCGGCATCCGGGCAGACCGGCTTCATCCTGGCGCTGGCCATCCTGTTCGCATACCTGTTCCTGGTGGCGCTGTACGAGAGCTGGGTGATCCCGGTGCCGGTGCTGCTGTCCGTTTCCGTGGGCGTGCTCGGCTCCTTCATCGGCATCCTGGTCGCGGGGCTGTCGCTCGACCTGTATGCCCAGATCGGATTGGTGGTGCTGATCGCCCTGGCGGCGAAGAACGGCATCCTGATCGTGGAGTTCGCCAAGGAACGGCGGGAGGCGGGGGAGAGCATCCGCGACGCCGCCGTGCTGGGCGCGCGCACCCGGTTTCGCGCCGTGATGATGACGTCGTTCGCCTTCATCCTCGGCCTGGTGCCGCTGGTGATCGCCTCCGGCGCCGCCGAGATCAGCCGCCGCGACGTGGGCACGCCGGTGTTCGCCGGCATGCTGGCCTCCTCCACGGTCGGGATCTTCCTGGTCCCGATGCTGTACGTGACGTTCCAGTCGCTGCGGGAGGGCGCGAAACGCCGCTTCGGCCGCAAGACCCCTGCCCCGACGCACTGACGCCCGGCTGCCATCTGACACGGGGCGGCGCGCGCTTGACGGGGCCGGTGCAGCGGACAGTATCCGGCCTCCAGCTTGGAGAGCGGCGAGACATGATGCGGGCGGGGCGGCTTTGACATGAAGATCGCCGTGCTCGGGGGCGGCAACGGATCGTTCGCGGCGGCCGGCGACCTGGCGCTGGCAGGGCACGATGTCCGGCTCTGGCGTCGCGACGAAGGCGCGGCGGCCGCGCACCGGGCCGCCGGCAGCATGGTCGCGATCAAGGATTTCACCGGCCGGCATGCGGCCAGGCTGGCCTTGGTGACAGCCGACATGGCCGCTGCGACGGCCGATGCCGCACTGATCCTGTGCCCGGCGCCGGCCTTTGCCCAGCCGGACATCGCCCGGGCGTTGGCCCCGCACCTCGCGGACGGCCAGGTCGTGCTCCTGCCGCCCGGCAGCCTGGGCACGGTCCTGTTCGCGCGCGCGGTTGCCGATGCCGGCAACCCGGCAAATGTCGCCTTCGCGGAGACCGGCACCCTGCCCTGGCTGGCGCGCAAGCATGGCGAATACGAGGTGCGGATCTCCGGCCGGGGCAAGCGGTTGCCCACCGGCGTGTTCCCGCAGGTCCGGGCGGAGCATGCGTTGGCGGTGATCGCCGCGGCATTCCCGAACGCCATCGAGCCGTGCGGCGATGCGCTGTCGGGCGCGCTGATGAACGCGGGGCCGATCATCCATCCGCCGCTCATCATGATGAACGCCGGCGCGATCGAGCATTTCGACCGCTGGGACATCCACAAGGAGGGCACGCAGCCCGCCATCCGCCGCGTCACTGACGCGCTGGACGCCGAGCGCATCGCGCTGCGGGAAGCGTTGGGCTATGGGCCGCCGCATTTTCCCCTGGCCGACCATTATGCGCGCGACGGCAAGGAGTGGATGTACGGCCGCGGCTCCCACGACACGCTGACGGAGTCCGGCGATTGGCACGAGCACCTGGTGCTGCGCGAGCATCGCTACATGCTCGAGGATACCCGCATCGGCCTGTCCTTGTTGCTGTCGGTGGCCGAGCTGGTGGACCTGGACATGCCGATCGCACGCGGGTTCGCCATGATCGGCGGTGCGATCTGCGGTGAGGATTTCCGGCAGACCGGCCGCACCCTGGCGAGCGTCGGCTTGGGTGGCATGGACCGGGCGGCCGTGCAGCACGTGCTGCGGCAGGGCTTCGCGTGAGGGACCCGATCGCCTGCCTGGGCGCCGGGCGGATGGGACGCGGCATCGCCGTCGTGTTCGCCTTCGCCGGGCACGACGTGGCGGTCATCGACTTCAAGCCGCGCGAGCCGGAGGCGTTCGCACGGCTGGCGGCGGAGGTGCATGCCGAAATCCTGGGCACGCTGGCGATGCTGTCGCGCATCGGCCTCATGCAGGCCGGCCAGGCGGCCGGCATCGCGGCGCGCGTGCGGGTGGTGGCGGAGGCGGAGTGCGCCCCTGCCCTCGCTGGCGCCGCACTGGTCTTCGAGGGGGTGCCGGAGGTATTGGCGCTGAAGCGGGATGCGCTGGCGCGCGCCTCCCGCCTGGCCGGGCCGCAGACGATCATCGCCTCCACCACCTCCACCATCCTGGTGGACGCGCTGGCCGACGCGGTCGCGAACCCGTCGCGGTTCCTCAACGCGCATTGGCTGAACCCGGCCTTCCTGGTGCCGCTAGTCGAGGTGTCGCCCGGCGCCGCCACGGCCGCAGCCAGCACGGCGCGGCTGGTCACGGTGCTGGAGGCGATCGGCAAGGTGCCGGTGATCTGCGCCGCCATCCCCGGCTTCATCGTGCCGCGCATCCAGTTGCTGGCGATGAACGAGGCGGCGCGCATGGTGGAGGAGGGCGTGGCGACAGCCGAGGACATCGACAAGGCCGTCAAATACGGCTTCGGCTTCCGCTTCGCCGTGCTGGGATTGCTGGAGTTCATCGATTGGGGCGGCGGCGACATCCTGCACTATGCCAGCGCCTACCTGTCCAAGGCGCTGGACCATCCGCGGTACGAGGCACCGGGCATCGTCTCGCGCAACATGGCGGCGGGCCACATCGGCATGACCGCCGGCCGCGGCTTCCTGGACTACGCGGGCAAGGACCTGGCCCCCTACCGCGAAGGCCGGCTGAGCGCCTTCGCCGACCTGCTCCGGGGCATGGGCCTCGCGCGCGCTCCGGCGCCGGATGACGACGGGTGAGGGTTTCGCAAGCCGCCGGTGGAGCGCGGGAATTGAACCGGGAACCGGCCGGCGCCGTTGCACCCGCAGGAGGATCAGACCTATGAGCACGAGCAGCAAGATTCCAGCGACCGACCGGTCCGCGGGCGGTCCCGGCAGTTCGCACGAGAACCGCGACAAGGGTCCGGACAACCATGCCGGCGCGCACCACCAGAACCAAGCGGTGGAGAAGAAGCACCCCAACGACCAGAAGAGCACCGGTGGCGGCACCGCCCACGAGAAGCGCAAGCCTGGCGAAGGCGGCCGCAGCTGATGTCCCGCGAGACCTGGCACCTGGACGCCCCAGCCTGGTGTTGATCGGCTAGGCGGCTTGGCAGGACGTGCCATCGGCCCGAGATGCCGGCCTATGACACGTCCCTGGGTCCCTCGCCGCGTTCTCGTCACCCCGTCCGCCTTGCAATGGCCTGCCGGGCTGGCGATGGTGGAGCGCGCGGCCGCGCTGGGCGCCGAGGTCGTGCGGCTGCCAGCGGATCGGCTGTCCGGGCTTCCGGACACCTACCGCGATGCCAAGACAACCATGGCGGTGGTCACTGCCAGTGCCAGCCGCCGCCGCTTGCAGGCGATCCCGCCCAGCGCCGACTGGCGGTTTGACCTGGCCGAGGGTTGTCCCGCGCATTGCAGCTACTGCTACCTGGCGGGCTCGTTGGCCGGCCCGCCGATCATCCGGGCCTATGCCAACTTGCCCGACATCCTGGCCGAACTGCCTGCCGCGGTGGGGCAAGGCCGGGTCACGTCCCTGTCCGCCGACCGTGCGGCCGAGGGGACGACCTTCGAGTGCTCCTGCTACACCGACCCGCTGGCGCTGGAGCATTTGACCGGGCACCTTGCCGCCTGCATCACGCATTTCGGCGCCTGGCAGGCGCCGGTGCAATTGCGGTTCACGACGAAGTTCGATGCGGTCGGCTCGCTGCTCGGCCTGGCGCATCACGGGCGCACCCGGGTCCGCTTCTCCGTCAACGCCCGGACGGCCGAGCGTCATGAAGGCGGCGCGCCGCGCATGACGGCGCGCCTGGCGGCGTTGCGCGCGATGGCGGCAGCCGGCTACCCCGTCGGCCTGACGGTCGCCCCCATCCTACGAGTCCCGGATTGGGCCGACGCCTACGACCAGCTTTTCGCCGACGTGGCCGCCGCGCTGGAGGGCATCGCCGGGGTCGACCTCACCGCCGAACTCATCACCCATCGGTTCACGCCGAAGTCGAAGGCCATCCTGGCCGGTTGGTATCCAGGCAGCCCGCTGGAGATGAACGAGGCCGAGCGAACCCGGAAGATGACGAAGTTCGGCTCGGTCAAATGGGTGTTCCCAAAGGACCAGATGGCGGAGATGCGGACCGCGCTGGAATGCTCGCTCGCGCGGCACCTGCCGCAGGCGCGTGCCCTGTATTGGACCTAACGGCAGCCGTCCTGCTCAGTCCAGCACCGCGGCATAGGTCAGCACCCGCAACTCCCGCCGGATCGGGTAGGTGGAGGACGGCATGAGCTGCGTGAGGAGCACGACCGCCAATTCCTCTGCCGGGTCCACCCAGAACGCCGTGCTGGCGGCGCCGCCCCAGGCGAACTCGCCCGGGGTGCCCAGGATTTGCGCGCGGGCCGGGTCGAGGGTGACGGAGAAGCCCAGGCCGAAGCCCACACCCTCGTAGCTGCTCTCGCTGAACCGCGGCATGCCCATCGCCGCCATGTCGCCGCGCAAATGGTTGCTGGTCATCAACTCGACCGTCTTGCGCCCTACCAGCCGCACGCCGTCCAGCTCGCCCTTGTTCAGCATGAACTGGCAGAACCGCATGTAGTCGCCGGCTGTGGACACCAGGCCGCCGCCGCCGGAACAGATGGTACGCGGGGCCAGATAGGGGCTGGTCGCCGGATCGTCGATCAGGCCTAGGCCGCCATTCGGCTTGCGGCCGTAATTGGCGGCGAACCGGGCGTGCTTCTGCGCCGGGACGTGGAAGCCGGTGTCCACCATGCCCAACGGCTCGATCACCCGGCGTTGCAGGTAGTCGCCGAACGGCTCGCCGGAGATCACGGCGACCAAATGGCCCAACACGTCGGTGGCCACGCTGTAATTCCACTCCGCACCGGGCTGTGCCAGCAGCGGCAGCTCCGCCACGCGCTGCACCAGCTCGCCGAGCGTGCAGTCGGCGGTCTGGAAGTCGATCCCGCGGTCGCGATACAGGCCATCGACCAGGGTGGATTGCATGAAGCCGTAGGTGAGTCCGGAGGTATGGGTCAGCAGATCGCGGAAGGTGATCTCGCGCGCTGCCGGCACCGTGTCGATCTTGCCGCGCTGCCCGCCGGACGCCACGCGCATGTGGGCGAAATACGGCAGGAAGCGGCTGACCGGGTCGTCCAGCTGGAACAGGCCTTGCTCGTACAGCATCATGATCGCCAGGCTGGTGAGCGGCTTGGTCATGGAATAGATGCGCACGATGGTGTCGGCGGCCATCGGCGCCCCGCTCTCCCGGCTGGCCAGCCCGCAGCTATGCAGGTGCGCCACCCGGCCCCGGCGCGCGACCATGGTGGTCACGCCCGCGAGCTTGCCGTCATCGACCAGGCGCTGTGCCCAGTCCGCCACCCGTGCCAGCTGCATGGCGGAAAGCCCGGCATCTTCCGGCCTGGTCGCCAAGGTCATGTCCATCGCTGCGCCCCTTCTGCTGCCTGGTCTGACACTACGCCGGCTGGCAGCGACGGCTTCAATCCTCCGCCAGATTCTCCCGCAGCGTGCGGCTCTTGTATTCCGTGCGGAACCGGCCGCGGCGTTGCAGTTCCGGCACCAGCAGGTCGACGATGGCGACCAGGTCGCCGGGCATGGACACGATGTGGCCCAGCATGAACCCGCCGCGGCTGCCGGTCGCCTCGAATGTCTCCTCCAGCCGGTCGGCGAGCTGGGCCGGCGTCCCGGCGATCGTGGTGTCCCAGGCAGTGGCGAAGCGCCGGCCGTGGTCGAAGAACTCGTCCCGGGTGATCTCGGTCTCCGCACCCAGCTCCACCGCCAATTCGTGCACCAGCCCCATGGGGGAGGCGTTGGCGGCGACGATGTCCTCGTGCAATTGCCGCAGGGAGAAGCGGGCCGGCAGCGTCGAGAAATCATAGGCCATGTTGTAGGAGAGGTAGGCCCCGACCGCCTCGGCCGGCACGGCGGTCAGCAGCCGGTCGCGCTGCACCTGCGCCTCCCGCTCGGTTTCCGCCACCACGATCGGGGTCTGCCACAGGATGCCGACGGATCGCGGGTCGCGGCCCAAATCGCCCAGCGCCTGGTCCAGCGCCGCGCGCTGCCGCACCTGCAAGGGCAGCGCCATGTCGCCACCGAACACGTGGTCGGCCACGTAGGCGGAGGCGCGGATGCCGCGCGGGGAGCCGCCGGCCTGGATCAGCACCGGGCGGCCCTGCGGCGAGGGTGGCGTGTTCAGCGGCCCCTGCACCTTGAAGAAGCGGCCGGCATGCCGCACGTCATGCACCTTGGCCGGGTCGCCCACGCGGCCGGTGGTGTGGTCCCACAGCATGGTGTCCGGCTCGGCGCTGTCCCACAGGGCGCGGCAGACGTCGACGAACTCCTCCATCCGGTCGTAGCGGCTGGAGTGCTCCATCAATTCGTCGAAGCCGAAATTCGCCGCATCCGCCGGCCGGGTCGAGGTGACCAGGTTCATCGCGATGCGGCCGTTGGTCACGTGGTCCAGCGAGTTCATCAGCCGGGCCGTGTAGTACGGGTGCATGAAGGTGGAGGAATAGGTCAGCC
This sequence comes from uncultured Acetobacteraceae bacterium, assembly GCA_964244585.1. Lineage (GTDB taxonomy): Bacteria > Pseudomonadota > Alphaproteobacteria > Acetobacterales > Acetobacteraceae > LMUY01. The sequence continues at coordinate 31,071 of CAXTJM010000026.1, forward strand.
CGTAGCCGATATGCCGTGTCACGCGCGACATGGCGACCATGATCGGGTTCAGGTCTTGCCGCGGCCAGTTCATGCCCCATTCGATCGCCGCGTCGCGGGAGCCGCGCCAGGTGTCCGGGACGCCCGTGCCGTCGCCGGAGAAGATCATGTCCAGGCAGCCGCGCTCGGCGATCCGCGCCACGTCCTCGTACATCGTGACGTCGGGGAAGGTTCGTCCGGCCCATGAGCCGGGCATGCGCCAGCGGCCGCCCATATGCGTGTAGGAGAAGTCGAACCCGAGATGCATGCGCGGTTTGGCCAAGTGCTGGTGCCTCTTGCAGACGTCACGAAGGACATGCGTCCTTTGTAGGAATACAGTGGAGCAAGATCGATGCCGCAGCCTTTTGCGCGGCGGCGACGTTAAGTCTTCGAAATCCACTTGATTGCCGGCGACCTTTCGCCAACATTGGCCTGGAAGCGAGCATTTCGCCCGTTTTGAGGAACATATAGGCCATGGCCTACACTCCCGATTTCCGGTCGTATGCGCCGGCGAGCGCTGCGAACACCGCGGTGCTCGACGCCGGGCTGCGGGCGTACATGCTGCGCGTCTACAACTGGATGACTTCCGGCCTGTTGCTGACCGGCATCGTCGCCTACGGCGTGGCCCATACCCAGCTGATAAACTTGTTCTATCCGCTGGTGCAGACGCCCTACGGCATGCGGCATGCCCAGGGGCCGCTGGCCATCGTGGCGATGCTGGCGCCGCTGGCTTTCGTCCTGGTGCTGTCCTTCGGTGTGAACCGGCTTTCGCGTACGGCGGTGCAGGGTATATTCTGGGCGTTCTGCGCAGCCATGGGCGCCAGCCTCACGTCGATCTTCCTGTCCTATAGCGGCGAGTCGATCGTGCGGACCTTCTTCATCACCGCTGGCACATTCGGGGCCATGAGCCTGGTCGGCTACACGACCAAGCGGGACCTGAGCGGAATGGGCTCCTTCCTGATGATGGGGCTGTTCGGGATCATCCTCGCCAGCGTGGTGAACATGTTCATCGGCAGCAGCGGCCTGCAGTTCATGATCAGCATCGTGGGCGTGCTCGTCTTCGTCGGGCTGACCGCCTACGACACGCAGCGCATCAAGCTGACCTACACGCAGTATGCCTACGCGGAGGGGCCGGACCAGGCCGGCAAGCGCAGCGTCTACGACGCGCTGAGCCTGTATCTGAACTTCATCAACCTCTTCATGCTGCTGCTTCAGCTCACGGGCAGCCGTAGCAGCAACAACTAGGACCGACGTGACGAAGGCTCCGGGCCATGTGTCCGGGGCCTTTTTCATGCCCGGCGGATGAAGCCGGGTCCCGCGGGCGGCTCGTCCCATTCCTCCTCGATCCGGCTGACGGCCGCCAGCCGGGGACCGACGCGGCAAGCGCGCAGCAACTCCTCCACCGCATCGGTTTCGCCATAGACCAGCGCCTCCACGGTGCCGTCCGCCCGGTTCCGCACCCAGCCTGCCACCCCGAGCGACCGGGCCTCGGACACCATCCAGTCGCGATAGCCCACGCCTTGCACGCGTCCGGCGATCACCACGCGCTTGGCCCTCATCGCACCAGTTCCATGAGCCGGGCCGCGTCGGCGATGTCGGCGGCGACCTGGGCCTGGCGCAGTTCCGCCGCCTCGTCCACGCCCCATTGCTCGATCTGGTATGCTTCGTCGATGCGGGATATCGCGTGGGCTTCGCTGGCGGTGATCTCCCCGCGTGCCAGGGCCAGGCCTAGCACGAGGCTGCCCAACGCGGGCACGGCGATGCCCAACCCGGCCAGAACCCAGCCATTCTCCGCCGCCACGGCGCGCTGCAAGGCCGCGACCGCCGCCGGATGTTGGCGGACGTGCATGATCCCTGCGGTAACCGCCAAGGCGGCGCCCAACGTCACCCGCGACCAGTCCAGCCAAGGACGCCAGGCCGCCTCCTGCCGCTCCACCAAGGCGGGCGGAGTGTCCGCCCGGTAGCAGAGCAGGTCGGTCTCGCCATACGCGGCGATGGCGGCGGCAACCGGCGCCGGATCGGGCAGGATGCGAAGCTGCGCCGTACCGGCCAGGCGCGTGAGCGGCACGTCGGTATAATCCATCTCGCCGGTGGCCAGCCCGGCCTGCTGCCACTCGGCGGCCACCGCGGCCGCCAGGCCATGCTGCGGGACCAGCAAAGCCGGGCCGTCCGGCAGCCGAAGCGGCTTGCCGTCCAGGGCAACACCCCACCCCTCGCCTCGCGGCACCGCCACGGCCAGGCGCCACACCCGCTTCACCGCAGCAGGCTCCGCAGCAGGTCCGCCGGCTTGGTGCCCTTGCCGGCCACCGGTTCGCTCGGGAGAGGCCCGGGCCGGCCGTCGCGCGCCGCCGTCAGATCCGGGGTGCAGCTCTCGGGCGGCCCGGCCAGGCCGCCGATCACCACGCCGACCCGGCCGGCGCCGCCGAGTGCGTCCAGCGCCGCCGCAGGATGGCGGAGCGGGCCGTCCACCCGCACCGGCGCCGACACGCCGGCGCCGCCCAGCCGCAGCACCGGGCGCAGCCGCAACGCCATGGTCTCGTCCGCCAGGTTCACCGTGCCCCGGCCCTCCAGCAGCAAGCGGGCCGTATCCAGCTTCAATGCGGTGAGAGTGACCTGGCCGGAGCTTACATCCGCCCGCAGGGCGAGGCACCGCACATGGCTGCTGCCATCCGCATCCAGCCGGGTGCCTGCCATCCGCAGCACGTCGCCGAGGGCGGCGGACAGGGCGGCATTCGACACGTCGCCGTCCACCAGGACGATGCCGACATGGCCGTCCAGGCTGGTGGCCAAGGCGTGCGGGGTGGCGCCCACGGCATGCAGCGCGATATCCAACTCCGCACTGCCGTCCGAGCCACCCGGCAGGCCGGAAGCCTGCAACAGGGGATCGAGCGCGAAAGCGGCAGAGCGCGCCGCCAGCGCCACTGGCGGGGCCGGCTGGCGGGCATCGGCGCTGAGGGAGAAATCCAGGCGGCCTTCCGGCGCCTGCACCGACGCTGGGTCGAGGCGCAGCACGCCATCCTGCAAGGCGACATGGACCGACACGTCGCGGTAGTCCATCGCCCCGGCCCGCAGGATGGCGACGGAAAGCTGGAGGTCGGCATCGGCACGGCGCAGCAACCCCCAGGGCAGCGGCGCGTCGGAGAAGATGCGGCTTGCCACCGGCGATGATTGCGGTGCCGGGCTCGCCTGGGCGGCCGGGCTGGCGGGCCTGGCGGCTTGCACGGCGCGGAGGGCGTCCAGGTCCAGCCGCTTGGAGACGAGCGTGCCCCGCAGCGTCGGGCGCGGCGAGGCGAGCACCGCCATGTCGCCGGCCAGGTCACCCATCGCAGACGTGGCGGTCAGCCCGCGCAACGCGGCGCCGGACGCCGCAGGCACCAATCCGCTGGCGACATGCCACGGCGCACCGGCGAACTGGCCGTCCGCCTGGAGCCGCGCCGGCTGCCCGGCTGGCCAGGTCAGCGACAGGGCGGTGAGCGAAGCGCCGGGCAGGCTGCGTCCGAGATCGGCGGCGCCGAGCTGCAGCGACACGTCCTGCGGCAGCCCGCCCCCGGCCGGCAGCGTGGCGGCGAACCGTATGTCGTGCAGGGGCGGCCAGTCGGGATATTGCAGCAGCGTGCCCAGCCGGACGAGGTCCGGCACGTTCGCCTCCACCCGCCCGGAAACCGCGCGTGCCGCCGGGTCGGCGATCCCGTCCAGTGCCAGCGACGCGTCGCCCACACCCGCCTTGAGCGTCACCGGCCACGGCCCGGGCACCTTCCCGGTGACCTGCGCGGCGGTGCCCAGCCGCGCATCCAGCGTCACCGCCATGCCGCCCGATTGCGCATCCGCCACCAGGTGCAGCGGTCCGTCGCCGCCATCCAGCGAGGCATGCGGCACGTCGGCGGTGATGGTCCTGCCCGTCACGCCGTCATGCCAGGTCACCCGGCCGGATTCGATCTGCAGGCTGTCCAGCACGGTCGTCGTGCGCAGTCCCGTCGATGGCGCGCCGGGGTTCGCCGGGGCGGCGGGGCGGTCGAACTGCCAATTGCCGCGGCCGGCCGCATCCGTCTCGATCAGGATGTCCGGCCGCACCAGCGTGACGCGCGCCAGTTCGACCCGGTGGGACAGCAGGGGCCACAGCTTGATCCGGGCCTCGACCCGGGCGGTGGTGGCCATCGCGGGATGCGACCCGCCCGGCATGTTGGCAAACGAGACATCCTCCGCCTCCAACAGCGGGGTCAGCGACCAGCCCAGCCGGACCGGGCCGGCCAAGGTCAATTCCCGCCCGGTGGCCCGGCGCACCGCCTCGACGATGCGGGCCTTCTGGGTGTTCGGGTCGAAGGACAGGGCCACCCAGGCAGCAGCCGCGACGACGACCACCGGAACCGCGACCGCCCCGTAAACCCAGCGTCTTGCCATGGGCACCCCTGGTTGAACCGCCGCTATCTAGGACCGTGCACCAGCCGCGTCACCGCCGGGGCCGCGGGCGCGTGGAACCCCAGGGTCGAAAAGCTGTCGCGCATATGAGGCGGCAGGTCGGCCGCGACCTCCAGCGTGCCGCCTGCCGGATGCGGGAGCAGCAGCGAGCGGGCATGCAGGTGCAGCCGGTCCGCCAACCCCTCCACGTAGCTGCCGCCGGAGCCATTGTCGCGCGGCTCGGAATACTTCTCGTCCCCGACGATGGGCGTACCCAGGCTGACGCAATGCACGCGAAGCTGGTGGGTGCGGCCGGTCAGCGGCTGCAATTCCAGCCAGGCCAGCTTGCGCCCGGCGGCATCCAGCAGGCGGTAGTTGGTGTAGGCGCGCTGGCCTTCCTTGTCTTTGCGGTCGGTCGGGATGGTGCGTTCGCCGAACGTGCCGGAGACGCGCTTCAACGGCTGTTCGATCTGGCCCTCCTCCGGATCCGGGTGGCCGGCCACCACGGCCCAGTAGGTCTTCTCCACCTCGCGGGTCCGGAACGCGGCGGCCAGCTTCGCCGCCACGCCCGGGGTGCGGGCCAGCACGATCACGCCGGACGTGTCGCGGTCCAGCCGGTGCACCAGGCGCGGCCGGTCGCCGCCGTCGCGCAGCGCGTCCAGCATGCCGTCCAAGTGCCGGGTGATGCCCGGGCCGCCCTGCGTGGCGAGGCCGGAGGGCTTGTTGAGCACGATCAACTGCTCGTCTCGATGGAGCACCATGCGCTCCATCTCCTTCACGTCGGCCGCCGAGACGCTCGGGCCGCGGGCCTCCGGCGCGGCCGGCATCGGCGGCACGCGCACCGCCTGGCCTGCCACCAGCCGGGCCGAGGCCTCCACGCGATGACCATCGACGCGGATCTGGCCGGTGCGGCAAAGCTTCTGCAGCGCCCCCTGCGTCAAGGCCGGGAAGCGGCGGCGCAGGAAGCGGTCGAGCCGGATATCGGCCTCGTCATCGGTCACGGTTTGCAGGGAAACGGTCATCTCCGCCGTCTCCTACCACCTCGCGCCCGGCAACGACTACTCCGCGGCGGCCTTCATCGACGATGCCGCCAGCGCCTGGTCCAGGTCGGCGAGCAGATCGTCCGCATATTCCAGCCCGATCGACAGCCGGACGTAGCCCGGCGAGACGCCGCTCTTCATCTGGTCCTCGTCGTCGAGTTGGGAGTGCGTCGTGCTGGCCGGGTGGATCGCCAGGGACCGTGCGTCGCCGATGTTGGCCACATGGTAGAACAGTTGCAGCGCATCGATGAACCGCCGCCCGGCTTGTGCGCCGCCATGCAGCTCGAAGCCGAGCAGGCCGCCCATGCCGTCGGGCAGATAGCGCCGGGCCAACTCCGCATCGTTGCCCTGCGCGTGGGCGGGATGGATCACCCGCGCCACCTCCGCCCGCTTGGCCAGCCAGTTGGCGACCGTCAGCGCAGTCTCGCTGTGGCGCTTCATGCGCAGCGGCAGCGTCTCCATGCCCTGGAGCACCAGGAAGGCGTTGAACGGGCTGATCGCCGGCCCCAGGTCGCGCAACAACGTCACCCGGGCCTTCAGGATGTAGGCGATCGGGCCGAGCGGCTTGGCCGCCTCGCTCCAGACCGCGCCGTGATAGGACGGGTCCGGCGTATTGAGGGCAGGCTGACGGGCGGCATGGGCGGCCCAGTCGAATGTGCCGCCATCCACCAGCATGCCGGCGATGGCCGTGCCGTGGCCGCCCAGGTATTTGGTGGCGGAATACACGATCACCGCCGCGCCATGGTCGAACGGGCGCACCAGCATGGGCGCCGCCGTGTTGTCCATGATCAGCGGGATGCCGAGCGGCCGGCCCAGCGCCGCCACCTCGGCGATCGGGAACACGCGCAACTTGGGGTTGGGCAGCGTCTCCGCATACCAGGCCCGGGTCCGGTCGTCGGACGCGCGCACGAAGGCCTGCGGGTCCGCCGGATCGACGAAGCGAACCTCGACGCCTTGGTCGCGCAGCGTGTTGGCGAACAGGTTCCAGGTGCCGCCGTAAAGGTCGGTGGAGGACACGATGTTGTCCCCCGCCCTGGCCAGGTTCTGCACCGACAGCGCGCTGGCTGCCTGGCCGGACGCCACGGCCAGGGCCGCTACGCCGCCCTCCAGCGCCGCGACCCGCTTCTCCAGCGCGTCGGCGGTCGGATTCATGATGCGAGTGTAGATATTGCCGAGCTGCTTGAGCGCGAACAGGTCGGACGCGTGTTCGGAGCTGTCGAACTGGAACGCCGTCGTCTGGTAGATCGGCACGGCGACCGCCCCGGTGCTGGGGTCGCGCCGCCATCCGGCATGGATCGCCATCGTGTCAGGATGCATCGTGGTCCGCCTTCATGTCTCGCTGGAACGACCTATCCCGAGCGAGCGGCCGCCTGCAAATGACAACCGGGCGTGCCCGCCGCCCGCAGGGTCGCCTGGCCCGTCCGCGGGCTACTTGGCCGGCGTGGCTGCCTGGCCGACCCCAACCGCCGGGGACTGTGGCGCCGTGCCGGCCCCCGTGACCGTCTTCGTGTCCAGCACGCCGGGAGGCGACGCTGCTGGGCCGGTGGCAGGCTTGGGCTGGGTCCGGACGAAGGCGGCGCCGGGATTGGCCGTAGTCGAGCCGCTGGGATAGGCGGGGCGGCTCTGCGGTCCGGTGGCCGCGTTCACCGAACCGGCCGGCCCGCCATTGTTCGCCTCGCCCTTGCCCTGGCTGGCAGTCGCCAGGCCGTCCCGGCTTTGCGTCGGCCCCTGCGCGGATGCAGCCACGGGAAGGCCCAGGACGAGGCCGGTAACCAGGATTGCTGCGCGCATGACCGTCTCCTTCGCAGGTTGCAACGGATCAAAGCTGCGATCGTTGCAGCAGCATGCTGGTGAGCCAGGCAGGCCAATGGTGCCAGATATCGTCGCCGCCTTCCCAGATCAGCTTGCAGGCCACGAACAGCACGATCAGCAACCCGACCCAGGCAATCCAGCGGAAGCGCTCCAGCAGGCGGGCGATCAGGCTGGCGGCAACCGCCATCATCACCACCGAGACGGCCAACCCGGCGACCAGCACGCCGACATGGCCCCGTGCCGCCCCTGCGACCGCCAGGACGTTGTCCAGGCTCATCGACAGGTCGGCCAGCAAGATCTGCATCATGGCCGCACCGAGGGATTTCGGCGCAGCCGCCGCGGCGGCGCGGCGAGGGTGCGGGCGCAACTCGCGATACATGCGCCAGCACACCCACATCAGCAGGATGCCGCCCGCCAGCATCAGGCCGACGATGGCCAGCAGCTCCAGCGCGACCAGCGCCAGCAGGATGCGGACGACCGCCGCGCCGGCGATCCCGCCCAGGATGGCGTGGCGTTTGCGCGTCGCCGGCAGCCCCGCCACCGCCATTCCGACGACGACGGCATTGTCCCCGGCGAGCACCAGGTCGATGAACAGCACCTGCGCCAGCGCGCCCAACTGCGCTAGAAGACTGGCGTGAAGGAGTGATTGCATGGTCCCGCGTTACACCCGTCCGGAGATGGCCGCCATCTGGGCGCCCGTGAACCGCTACCGGCTTTGGTTCGCCATCGAGGCCGCCGCGGCGGACGGCATGGCGGCGTTGGGCGCCATCCCCGCCGAGGCGGCCCTGGCGATCCGCGCCAAGGGAAGCCCGATGCTGGCAGCCATGGACCAGGCCGATCTCGACCGGATCGACGCCATCGAGGCCGAGACGCGCCACGACGTGATCGCCTTCCTCACCTGGCTGGCGGAGGGCGTGGGGCCGGAAAGCCGCTTCGTCCACCAGGGCATGACCAGCAGCGACGTGCTGGACACCTGCCTGTCGCTGCAACTGACCCAGGCGGCGGATTTGCTGCTGGCGGACCTGGACCACGTCCTGGCCGCGCTGAAACGCCGCGCGCTCGAACACAGGCACACGCTGACCATCGGCCGCAGCCACGGCATCCACGCCGAACCCACCTCGTTCGGCCTGAAGCTGGCCGGGCACTACGCCGAATTCGCCCGCAACCGCACCAGGCTGGTGGCCGCACGGGCCGAGGTGGCGGTGTGCGCCATTTCCGGCGCGGTCGGCACCTACGCCCATCTGGACCCCCGCGTGGAGGAGCACGTGGCCGCGGCGCTCGGCCTGGCGGTGGAGCCGGTATCGACCCAGGTGATCGCGCGCGACCGGCACGCGCAGTTCTTCTGCACCCTGGCGGTGATCGCCAGCGCGGTGGAACGGCTGTCGATCGAAGTGCGCCACCTGCAGCGCAGCGAAGTGCGGGAGGCGGAGGAGTTCTTCCACGCCGGGCAGAAAGGCAGTTCGGCCATGCCGCACAAGCGCAACCCGGTGCTGAGCGAGAACCTGACCGGGCTGGCCCGCATCGTGCGCGCCGCCGCGGTGCCGGCGCTGGAGAACGTGGCGCTGTGGCACGAGCGCGACATCAGCCACAGCAGCGTCGAACGCGTCATCGGCCCGGACGCGACGCTGGCGCTGGATTTCGCGCTGATGCGCCTGGCCGGGATGATGGACAAGCTGGTCGTCCATCCCGGGCGCATGCTGGCCAATCTCGAAAGCCTGGGCGGCGTGGTGCATAGCGGCGAGGTGCTGCTTGCCCTCACCCGGGCCGGCATCCTGCGCGAAGACGCCTATCGCATCGTCCAGCGCAACGCGATGGCGACGTGGGAGCGGCTGGAAACTGCCGGCGGCCGCAGCTTCCGCGACAATCTGCTGGCCGATCCGGAGGTCGCCGGCCGCATCCCCGCCGCCGCGGTCGATGCGGCGATGGACCCGGCGATGCATCTGCGCGCGGTGGATCAAGTCTTCGACCGGGTGTTCGGGCCGCAGGCGGATGCGACGGCGATGGCGGCGGATTAGCCGCAATCCGATCACATTGCTGGCTCGTGGCCGACATGATCGGCACGTAGACATCGGTGGATCGAAGGGAGTTCCAAATGCGCAAGACCTTGTTGACGTTTGCCGCGCTCGCCGGATTGGCTGGCGCAGCGACTACGGCCCCTGCGTCCGCGGCGACGGTCGGGCTCGACACCGTGCCGGCGGCGGCTTTGGTGCAGCCCGTGCAATATTACGGCTACCATCACGACTGGCATCACCGGTACTGGGCGCACCGCCGCTGGGTGGAGTACCATCGCTGGCACCATTACGGCTATCGCCGCTGGTAACGGACCTGTCGCCGGTGCAGTTTGCGGGACGTGTGCACCGTCATCACCCTGCAGCGGCCAGGCCATGCCTGGCCGCTGTTGCTTGCCGCCAACCGGGACGAGCGCCTGGACCGGCCTTGGGACCCGCCCGGCCGCCATTGGGCCGACCGGCCGGACATCGTCGCCGGACGGGACCGTACGGCAGGTGGCACGTGGATGGGCATGAACGCCGCCGGGCTGGTCGCGGCCGTGCTCAACCGGCCAGGGAGCCTCGGCCCGCAAGCGGGCAAGCGCAGCCGGGGCATGCTGCCGCTGCTGGCGCTTGAACAAGGCTCGGCCGCTGCGGCAGCCCGGGCCATCGCCGCGCTTGCCGGCGGCGAGTACCGCAGCTTCAACCTCGTCCTTGCGGATCGGGAGGCCGTCTGGTTCGTCCGGAATGACGATTCGGGCAGGCTGGACGCCACGGCGCTGCCGCCCGGGCTGCACATGGTCACTGCCCATGATCCGGACGACGGGGCGAGCCACCGGGTCGCCCGCCACCTGCCTCGCTTCCGGGCGTCACGTCCGCCGGTGCCGCCGGACTGGGCCGATTGGCCGCGCCTGCTCGGCAATGGCGAGGGGCCGCGCGACGCTGCGCTGGGCGTGCCGGGCGTGGACGGGTTCGGCACGGTGTGCGCCTCGCTGCTGGCGCTGCCGGCCGACGGGGCGGCCACCTGGTTGTTCGCGCCGGGCCGCGCGGGCGAGGCCCCGTTCTCTCCGGTCCCCGCACCCGCGGGTGGCGAGCAGGCGGCTCGGCTGCTATAGGGCGCGTCTCACACGAGGATACGGACCATGGCTCGCCGTCGTCAGCTCTATGAGGGCAAGGCCAAGGTTCTGTTCGAGGGACCGGAGCCCGGCACCCTCGTGCAATATTTCAAGGACGACGCGTCCTCGGCCAACGGCACGAAGAAGGGCATCATCACCGGCAAGGGTGTCCTGAACAACCGCATCAGCGAATACCTGATGACCAAGCTCGGCGAGATCGGCGTGCCCACGCATTTCGTGCGCCGGCTGAACATGCGCGAGCAGCTGATCCGCGAGGTCGAGATCATCCCGCTTCAGGTGGTGGTGCGCAACGTCGCGGCGGGGTCGCTTTCGACCCGGCTGGGGATCCCCGAAGGCACCCGGCTGCCGCGCTCGATCATCGAGTACTACTACAAGAACGATGCGCTGAACGATCCGATGGTGGCGGAGGAGCACATCACGGCGTTCGGCTGGGCCAACACGGCCGACATGGACGACATCGTGGCGCTGACACTGCGGGTGAACGATTTCCTCTCCGGCCTATTCCTGGGCGTCGGCATCACCCTGGTGGATTTCAAGGTGGAGTTCGGCCGCCTGTGGGAGGATGAGGACATGCGCATCGTCCTGGCGGACGAAGTCAGCCCGGATAATTGCCGGCTGTGGGACAGCAAGACCAACGAGAAGATGGACAAGGACCGGTTCCGCCGGGATCTGGGCCGGGTGGAGGAGGCCTATCAGGAGGTCGCCCGCCGGCTCGGCATCCTGCCGGAGGCCGGGTCGCGCGACCTGAAGGGCCCGGAGGCGATGCAATGAAGGTCGTCGTGACGGTCATGCTGAAGGACGGCGTGCTGGACCCGCAGGGGCGCGCCATCGGCCATGCGCTGGCCAATCTCGGCTTCGCCGGCCTGGGTGAGGTGCGGGCCGGCAAGGTGATCGAGCTGGAGGTTGCCGAGACCGACCCGACGCTCGCCCGGCAGGCTGGCGAGGCCATGGCCCGCAAGCTGCTCGCCAACACGGTGATCGAAAGCTTCCGCGTCGACGTCCCGGCCTGACCTGCCGCCAAGCGCCGGCCGTCACCGCCGCAGGTGGCTGGTGACGAACTGGCGGCAGCGATCGCTGACCGGATGGTCGAAAACCTGGGCAGGCGTGCCTTCTTCCTCGACGCGGCCCTGATGCAGGAACACCGCCCGGCTGGAGACATCGCGCGCGAAGCCCATCTCGTGCGTCACGATCAGCATGGTGCGCCCTTCTTCGGCCAAGGCGCGGATCACCCGCAGCACCTCCCCCACCAATTCCGGATCCAGCGCGCTGGTCGGTTCGTCCAGCAGCAGGGCGGCCGGCCGCATGGCGAGCGCCCGGGCGATGGCGACGCGCTGCTGCTGGCCGCCGGAGAGTTGCGCCGGGTAGGCATCCCGCTTGTCCGCCAGCCCGACCTTGGCCAACAAAGCCATCGCCTCCTCCATCGCCTCGGCGCGGGGCCGGCCCTGCACATGAACGGGCGCCTCAATGACGTTGCCGAGCGCGGTCATGTGGGACCAGAGGTTGAAGGACTGGAACACGAAGCCAAGCCGCGCCCGCAACCGGGCGACCTGCGCCCGCTCCGCCGGAACGCGCCCGGCGCCGATCGTGCGCCAGCGCAACCAGTCCCCGGCGATGCCGATCTCCCCGGCTTCCGGCACCTCCAGTAGGGGGATGCAGCGCAACAGGGTGCTTTTGCCGGAACCGGACGCGCCGATGATGGAGATCACCTCCCCGGTCCGCGCCTCCAGCGACACGCCGCGCAGGACGGCGGACGCGCCGTAACGCTTCTCCACGCCCTTCACCGCCACCGCGACCTCGCTCATGCGGCGACCGAAAGCCGGCGTTCCAGCAGCCGCACCGCCCCGGCGATGGAGAAGTTGATGGCGAGATAGATCGCCGCGGCGCAGGTGAAGACCGGCAAGGCCCGGAAGGTCTCGCTGATGATTCCCTTGGCGATCCCGGTGACTTCCATCAGCGTGATGACGCTGGCCAGCGAGGTGGATTTCACCATGATGATCACCTCGTTGCCGTAGGCGGGGAGCGCCTGCCGCAACGCCAGGGGCAGGATCACCCGGCGGTACAGCCCGGCACCGGACATGCCGCATACCCGCCCGGCCTCGATCTGGCCCTTCGGCACCGCCAGTAGGCCGCCGCGGATCACCTCGGCCCCGTATGCGGCGGTGTTGAGCGACAGCGCCAGCAGGGCGCACCACCAGGGCTGGCGTAGGAACGGCCAGACGATGCTCTGCCGCACCGCCGGAAACTGCCCGAGCCCGTAATAGATGAGGAAGATCTGCACCAGCAGCGGCGATCCCCGCAGCACGAAGATGTAGCCGCGCGCCAGCAGCCCGCCGACCCCGCCCAGCCGCACCAGCGCGGCCAGGCAGCCGGCAAGCACGACACCTGCCGCCACCGAGCAGACCGTCAATTCCACCGTCAAAGGCACGCCGGCGAGCAGCCGCACCAGGGTGTCGAGCAGGAAGGCCATCACGCCGGCGCCATGCCGCGCCGGCTGCCGCGCTCCGCGCCGCGGAACAGCAGGGTGGAGAGGGTGGTCAGCACGAGGTACAGGAAGGCGGCGGTGGCATAGAACAGGAAGGGCAACCGCGTGGACCCGGCGGCCACCTCCGTCTGGCGCATCAGGTCGACCAGCCCGGTGACGGAGATCAGGGAGGATTCCTTGAGCACCATCTGCCAGACATTGCCCATGCCCGGCAGGGCGGTGCGCAACGCGAGCGGGCCGGTGATCCGCCGCAGCAGCAGGGCCGGCCCCATCCCGGCCACCCGCGCCGCCTCGACCTCGCCGCGCGGGATGGCCTGGTAGGCGCCGCGCAGCACCTCGGTCTGGTAGGCGCCGGAGACGATGCCGACGGCCAGCACGCCGACCATGAAGCCGTTCAGGCCGAAGAACCCGCTGCCGCCCAGCCAGGCGGCCATTTGCGTCAAGGCTGCGGACCCGCCGAAATAGAACAGGTAGATGACGAGCAGGTCCGGGATGCCCCGCAACACGGTGGTGTAGCCTGCCGCCACGCCCCGGAGCGCCGGGTTACCGGCCAATTTCGCCGCGGCGCCGGCAGCGCCGAAGACGAGCCCGGCGCAGAACGCGCACACCGAGACCGCCAGCGTCATCGCCGTGGCCGTGAGCAATGCCGCGCCCCAACCCAGCGGGCCGAACCCGAGCGGGGCGAGGGCCGGGATCATTCCTCCTGATCGTCCTCGCCACGCCGCGGATCGAGCGAGCGCCAGTCCCGGTCCTCCTCGTTGGCCGGCCGGTCGCCGAACTCCGCCAATTCGGTGGCGCTGCGCCAGGCACCCCGCGGATTGTCGGCGATCTCGGCGTCCTCGCCGAAGGCGAACCAGGCATCGAGCACCTCGCGGGCGGACAGGCCGGGAGCGCGGCAGCGCTCGACGCTGTCGCGGACATAGGCGCGGGCGAAGGCATTGGCCTGCATGAGGGTGGGAAAGCCGGCGACCTCTTCCACAACCTTGTCGTCGGACGCGCCAGACAGATCCATGATCCGGACGCGCCAGCCACCCGCAGGCGCGAACAGGTCGCTCAAGGAGCCCTCACCACGCCCTGCCCGAGGGCAAGGGAGCAGGAAGCCCGCCCCCGAAAGAGGGCGAGGCGGGAGCCGCACGCGCGATGGTTCATCCGGTGACGCTATGCGGCGGCTGGCGGCGAATCAACGCCGTTGCGCCTGCGCGCCCCGTTGTGCCGCAACAGGAACTCCCGCCCCACCTTCACCCGCGCATCGCCGTCATAGGAGACGATATCGGCGGTCGCATAGGTCTCGGCCCAATGGTCCGGGATGTAGCTGCCAGTCCCCACCACGTCGATCGGCGCCTGGCAGTCGGCCATCACCCGGCATTTGTCCACGTTGAAGCCGGAGGAGACGACGATGCGGACCTTGGGAAAACCCGCCATGTCCAACGCCTCCCGCATGCGCCAGATCGCCGCGGCGGACACGCCGGAGCCAACCAGGTAGCGCAGCTCCGTCTCGCTGCGGTAGCGACGGATCGCGCCGGGGGAGTGGCGCTCCAGCACCGCATAGCTTCCGCCGGGGTCCAGCCCCTCCAGGAAGCGGCCGCCATGGGTGTCCAGCCGGACGGAGAGCAGACCGGACGCGGCCTGGTCGGCAAACCGGCGGCACACCGCGAGGCCGTCCGTGACCTCGCGGCCGAAATAGTCGGTCAGCACCGTCAGCGGCTCGCCCGGGAAGGTCTCGGCGAACATCTCCGCCGCGCGGACGGTCGACCCGGCATAGCCGATCAGGGCATGCGGCATCGTGCCCGCGCCATGCGGCTGGCCAAACCAATGCGCGGTGAACTCCGTCGCGGTGCCGATGAAGCCGCGGGCGCCCTCCCGCTTGGCGGCCTGGCTGCCGACTCCGGCGGCATAGCCCATCATGTCCTGCATCTCGGCGCCGGCGCAGTGCCGCGCGTCCATGGCCAGGAAGCCGACATGGGGAAGCGCGTTGCACATCTGATAGGCGTTGTGCGCGGCGACGCAGGCTGGTCCGAGCTTCTGCAGGAGGATCGTCTCGCAGTTGGACAGATGCCGGAACGGGCCGGTGATGTAGATCAGCGGCTCCCCGGCGCCGACCCAGCTTCCCTCCGGATGGGTTACGTCCAGGTCGACCTCGAAGCCCTGCTCGGCCGCGACGGCCTGCAGCCAGTTCACCGCCAGGCGCGGCGCCGAGATCACCGGGCGGCGCAGGAACACCGCGTACGTTACGCGCTTGTCGCCGAACTTGGCGATGATTTCGCGCGTCCGGTTGAAATAGGCGTCGGTGCGGTGGTCGATGTCGTCGGACAGGGTCATGGCCTACCTGAGGAACAGGGCGGGGTGCAGCCCCCGGCCTGGGGAGACAGTCCTCCCCCGCAGCCGGCGCTGTAAAGATCGTTACTGCGCGGCGACCGCGGGACTCGGCCGGGGGATGCGCCGGGCCTTCAACTCCTCGGCGACCAGGAATGCGAGTTCCAGGGATTGCTCGGCATTGAGCCTCGGGTCGCAGAAGGTCTCGTAGCGGTCGCCCAGATCGGCCTCGGTCAGACGATGGGCGCCACCGACGCACTCCGTCACCTCCCGGCCCGTCATCTCGACATGCACGCCGCCGGCCCAGCTGCCCTCTGCCGCGTGAACGTCGAAAAAGCCGCGCACTTCCTTGACGATGGCGTCGAAGGAGCGGGTCTTCACCTGGGCCGCCGTGCTGACCGTGTTGCCGTGCATCGGGTCGCACAGCCAAAGCACGCGTCGCCCTTCGGCCCGTACCGCTCGCAGCAGGGGGGGCAGCATCTGGCCCACCCGCTCGGCGCCCATGCGGCTGATGAGGGTGATGCGCCCTGGCTCCTCCCCGGGGTTCAGCGTCTCGATCAGGCGGAGCAGGTCGGCGGCCTGGGTGGTGGGGCCGACCTTGATGCCGATCGGGTTCCTGACGCCGCGCAGGAACTCGACATGGGCGCCATCGGGCTGCCGGGTGCGGTCGCCGATCCACAGGAAATGCGCCGAGCACGCGTACCATTCACCGGTGGTCGAGTCGGTCCGGGTGAGCGCCTGCTCGTACGGCAGCAGCAGAGCCTCGTGGCTGGTGTAGAAATCGGCCTCGCGGATCTGCGGCGTCGTGGCGCTGGTGACGCCGCACGCCGCCATGAAGCGCAGCGTTTCGTCGATCCGTCCGGCCAGTTCGCCGTAACGGCCGGCCAGCGGCGACCGTTCGGCGAAGGAGAGGTTCCAGCGATGCACCTCGTGCAGGTCGGCGTAGCCGCCGGAGGCGAAGGCGCGCAGCAGGTTGAGCGTGCCGGCGGACTGGAAGTAGCCGGTCTCCATCCGTGCCGGGTCGGGCCGGCGATCGTCGGCGGTGAAGGCGGGTCCGTTGATCATGTCGCCGCGGTACGACGGCAAGGTCACGCCATCCAGCGTCTCGGTGTCGGTGGAACGCGGCTTGGCGAACTGGCCCGCCATGCGGCCGAGCTTCACCACCGGCAGGCTCGCGCCGAAGGTGAGCACCACCGCCATCTGCAACAGCACCCGGAAGGTGTCGCGGATCACCACGGCGGTGAAATCGCCGAAGCTCTCGGCGCAATCGCCACCCTGCAACACGAAGGCGCCGCCCTCGGACGCTGCGGCCAGGGCGGCCTTGAGCCGACGCGCCTCTCCGGCGAAGACGAGGGGTGGATACCGCTTGATCCGTGCTTCCACCTGGGCAAGCTCGGACGCATCCGGATAGGCGGGACTCTGGCGGATCGGGTGGCTGCGCCACGTGTCAGGCGACCAACTGCGCATGAGCTTAACTCCTGGCGCCATGTATCCCCTAACGGCTTCGGCAGCTACAGACTTGCCAAGCCACCCGGGATTGGCAGCCCCGAAGATTTAGATGGTCTGATCGCGGAGGTGCTCGAAGTTCCAGGCTGTGAGCCCGCATGCCAGGGCGGCGAGGAATAGATCGAGGTCCGCCGTCAACAACGAGGTCGCACCGTCCAGCGCGGCCAGGACCGCCGCGTCTGTCAAACCAAGCCGCAGAAACTCCGGCCGGTTCACGGCTGCCTGGCTGGATACGGTCAGTTCTGGCTGGGCTTCGACGATGGCCTTCATCGTCTGCCGAAGCGCGGTCCTATAAGGATCGCGCATATGAGCCAGAAAGTTCGAGGCTTCGGTCGCGACGTTTGGAAGAAGGACCAAATCCCCATGTCGCGCGATGAAATCGCAGACAAGGTCATAGTCTACGTCCCTGAACGTCTGGAGCCGCTTATGAGACTGGATGATCCGGCGATCCGTCTTCCCGGCGACCAACAAGATGAGCAGGTTGGCATCGAGCAGCACCAGCCGTTTCATCAAACAGGTCGATTTGTCACCCGATTGATCTTACCGTTCACTGCAGAAATATTCACGATCTTATAAGTTCTTGGAGAGGCATCCGGAAACAAGTTATTCATAACTATTCCAACATTGAACTTGGCAACATCCCATGGTCGAGAAAATCCGACTGTGATGTTCCACGTATTATCTACGTCGTCAAACGTGACTTCTTCTAATCCGACGTTCTTCACATGATCTACAGAGAACAAATCACTCACGTGCATTTTAGCGATTAAAATTGCTTGCTTTACATCAACCTCAGACTGCTCAGCCTCTGACATGGCAACCTCCAGCGGATGCATAAGGACGTTGGACGGCGTCAGTCACGTAGCTCTACTCCGCCGCCCTCGCTGCCGTTCCGGCAACGCGCGTACGGGTGCGCATCGTCACCCATTCCTCCGCCCCGGTGGGATGGATGCCGATGGTGCGGTCGAAATCGGCCTTGGTGGCCCCGGCATTCATGGCGACCGAAATGCCCTGCATCATCTCGGCCGCATCGTCGCCCAGCATGTGCGCGCCCACCACCTTCTGCGTGGATTGCTCCACCACCAGCTTCATCACCGTACGGGAGTGGCGGCCCGTCATCGTGTGGCGCATCGGCGTGAACCTGGTCAGGTAGACGTCCACCGGGAAGCGTGCCGCCGCGTCCTCCTCCGTCAGGCCGGCCGTGGCGATCGGCGGGTGGCTGAACACGGCGGTCGCCACGGCATCAAAATTCCAGCTGCGGTGCTGCGGGCTGAACAACGTGTCGGCCAGCATGTGGCCCTCGGCGATGGCGACCGGGGTGAGGTTCATGTGGTTGGACACGTCGCCGATGGCATAGATGTGCGATTGGCTGGTCTGGTGCTGCCCGTCCACCACCACCGCGCCGCTGGGCGTCGTCTCCACGCCCGCGGCGTCCAGCCCGAGCCCGCGCGTGTTCGGGCGGCGGCCCACGGCCCAGAACACCAGGTCCGTCTCGCGCACCGTGCCGTCCATGAGGTGGATGTGGTACACGTCACCGTGCCGCTCCACCTTGGCGGGCGACGTGCCGCAATGCAGCCTCACCCCTTGCGCCGTGAGCGCTTCGGCCAGGGCCTCCCGCAAATCATGATCGAAGCCGCGTAGCGGCAGCGGCGGACGGCAGACCAGTTCGACGTCAGCACCGAGGCCGGCAAAGATGCCGGCGAACTCCACGGCGATATACCCTCCGCCGACCAGCATGATGCGGCGGGGCAGCGACTTCAGATGGAACGCGTCGTCCGACACGATGCCCAGTTCGCAGCCCGGCATGTCCGGCCGCAGCGGATGGCCGCCGACCGCGATGACGATCCGCTCCGCCGTCACTCGCTTGCCGCCGACATCAAGCGTATGCGCGTCGATGAAGGTGGTCCGAGCGTCGAAGATGGTGCAGCCGGCACCGGTCAGCAGCTTGGCGTAGGTGCCGTTCAGCCGGGCGATCTCGGCGTCCTTGGCGGCGATGAACGCGGCCCAATCATGCGTGCCGCGTTGCGTGTTCCAGCCGAAGCCCTGGCTGTCCTGCACCGCGATGCCGTAATCGGCGGCCATCACCATCAGCTTCTTCGGCACGCAGCCGACATTGACGCAGGTGCCGCCCCAATGCGTGCTTTCGGCCACGGCCACGCGGGCGCCGTGCCCGGCGGCCACCCGGGCGCACCGCACGCCACCGGAGCCGCCGCCGATGACGAACAGGTCGAAGTCGTAGGACATGGGACACCCCCGCGGTTCGTAGGCGGACATAGTCCTCCGCCCCCATCCTGTCAGCCCGGGTCGAGCAGGCTCCAATCCGGTGGCGGCCCCGCGTCCGCGATGGCGTCCCAGCCGAACTGCAACAGCGGCATCATCGCCTGGGTCGCCGCAACGATCCGCGGCACCAGCACGGCCGATGCCACGTCCCGCTTCAGCAAGGGCGTTTTCAGGACCAAGTGACGGGATTTCATGGCGGGCAGGATCGCTGGATCCACGACATCCTCGAACCCGCGGGGCAGCCGCACCAAGCTGTCCGCGGTTTCCAGAACCAGGCCGGCCTCGGCAGCCCGATCAAGTGCGTCGCCGAAGGCGGCTGGCGCAGCCCGTATTTCCTCCCGGATGGCGTCCAGATGCGGGCGGTCGACCTGCCAGAACCCGCCGCCGAAGAAGCAGCCGTCATCGGCTAGATGGAGGTAGGCGACCCCCGCACCTCCCTTGCTGGCTCCCCGCGGCCGCCAGACGATGCCGGCATGGGTCTTGTAGGGCAGCCTGTCCTTGCTGAAGCGCACATCGCGGTTGATCCGGAACAGCGAGCGCTTGGCATCCCCGGTGAGCGGGAGGTCCAGGCGGGCATATTCGGCCGCGACGGCGTCGGCGATTGCCATGCTGGGCAACCGCACGTCCCGCTCGTAGGCGCCACGGTGCTGCTCAAACCAGGCTTTGGTCTGGTTCGCAGCCAGATCGCGGAAGAAGGCGAAGGCCGCCGGGCGGAACCCGGCCTCCGCAGGCGGCTTAGGCGGCGGCTTGATGCGGCACGCCTTTTTCCTTCAGCAACGCCTCCAACTCACCGGACTGGAACATCTCTGTGACGATGTCGCAGCCGCCGATGAACTCCCCATCGACGTAGAGCTGCGGGATGGTCGGCCATTGCGAGAAGGCCTTGATCCCGTCGCGCAGCGCGGCATCCTCCAGCACATTCGCCGTTTGGAACGGCACGCCCATGTGGCTCAGGATCTGGACCACCCGGGCGGAGAACCCGCATTGCGGGAATAGGGCGTTGCCTTTCATGAACAGCATCACCCGGTTGTCGGTGATGTCCTTCTTGATGCGGTCCGCAGCCATCGTGTCGGTCATCGTGTCGTCTCCGGTTCAGGGGCAGAAGTTTGTAGCGCCAGGGCATGAAGCTCGCCGCCCATCCGGCCGCGCAGCGCGGCGTAAACCAGCTGATGCTGCTTCACCCGGGTCAATCCGCGGAAGCTCTCGCTGGTGACGGTGGCGGCATAATGGTCGCCATCCCCCGCCAGATCCTCGACAGCCACGCGCGCATCCGGCAGGGCGGCGCGTATCATCGCCTCGATCTCACTGGCGGCCATGGCCATCGGTCAGCACCCTCGCGGTTGCATTAGGATATGGTCAGGACGGGCGGCGGTGTCAAACTTCGCCCATCCAGGCGGGAAAGAAACGCTCATGCGCGATCCGCAAGTCGGACACCGCCACGAAGCCGCCATCGGCCAAGGTGATCCGGTCGCCCATGGCGGCGCCGAGGCGCTGCACCGGTACATCCGCCGCATCGGCCGCCAGCATCACGGCGGCGGCATCCGCCACGGCCAGGACGTAGCGGCCCTGGTCCTCGCCGAACCACCAGGCATGCGCGTCGGTGCCGCTCGGCAGGCCGGCCAGATGCACCCCGATCCCGCCGGCCAGCGCCATCTCCGCCACCGCGACCAGCAAACCGCCATCGGAGGCATCGTGACAGGCGGCAACCTGCCCGGTTGCGATCTGCGCCCGCACGAAGTCGCCGTTCCGCCGCTCCGCTACCAGGTCGACAGGTGGCGGCGCCCCGTGCTCCCGCCCCGCGACCTCCCGCAGCCAGAGCGATTGGCCGAGCCAACCCTCGGTGCGCCCCACCACCACCAGCTCCAGTCCAGGCTGCAAGGCCAGTCCCACGGCATCGGCGGCGCTGGCGATCACTCCCAGGCCGCCAATGGCCGGCGTGGGCAGGATGGGGGCGCCGTCCGTCTCGTTGTAGAGGCTGACATTGCCGCTCACGACCGGGAAATCCAGGGCGGTGCAGGCAGCGGCCATGCCGGCGATCGCGGCGGCGAACTGGCCCATGACCGCCGGCTTTTCCGGGTTGCCGAAATTCATGTTGTCGGTGACGGCGAGTGGCACCGCACCCGTCGCGGTGATGTTGCGCCATGCCTCCGCCACCGCCTGCATCCCCCCTATCCGCGGGTCGGCGGCGCAGTAGCGCGGCGTGCAGTCGGTGGTCAGCGCCAGGGCCAGGGAGTGGCCTTCCACCCGCACGATCGCCGCATCCGCGGCGCCGGGACGCCGGGCGGTCTGGCCGCCGATGGTGCTGTCATACTGGTCCCAGATCCACGCGCGGGAGCATAGATCCGGGCAGCCGATCAGCGTCGTCAGCGCGTCCAGGACGCCGACCGTGCTCGTCACCGGGCCAAGCGGCGGTTGCGGCGGCGTGTCCGCCACGGGCCGGTGATACAACGGGGCCTGCTCGGCCAGGGGGTCGAGCGGGATGTCCGCCTCGACCGCGCCATGGTGCATGACGACGATGCGCCCGGTGTCCGTCAGCCGGCCGATGACGGCGAAATCCAGCTCCCACTTCCCGAAGATCGCCCGGGCCATGTCCTGCCGGTCCGGCCGCAGCACCATCAGCATGCGCTCCTGGCTTTCGGACAGCATCATCTCGTAGGCGGTCATGCCGGCCTCGCGCTGCGGCACCGCATCGAGGTCGAGCAGGATGCCGACGCCGCCCTTGCCGGCCATCTCCACCGCGGAGGAGGTGAGGCCGGCGGCCCCCATGTCCTGGATCGCCACGATGGCGTCGGTCGCCATCAGTTCCAGGCAGGCTTCGATCAGCAATTTCTCGGTGAACGGGTCGCCCACCTGCACGGTCGGACGCTTGCTCTCGCTGTCGGCGCCGAACTCGGCGGAGGCCATGGTGGCGCCGTGAATGCCGTCCCGGCCGGTGCGGCTGCCGACATAGACCACGGGATTGCCCACCCCGGCGGCGGCGGAAAGGAAGATGCGGTCCCGGGGCGCGATCCCCACCGTCATCGCGTTCACCAGCGGGTTGCCGTTATAGGCGGGATGGAAGTTCACCTCGCCGCCCACCGTCGGCACGCCGACGCAATTGCCGTAGCCGCCGATGCCGCGCACCACCCCATCGACCACCCGCCTGGTCGCCGGGTGGTCCGGACTGCCGAACCGCAGGGCGTTCAGGTTGGCGACCGGCCGCGCGCCCATGGTGAACACGTCGCGCAGGATGCCGCCCACGCCGGTCGCCGCCCCCTGGTAGGGCTCGATGAAGGAGGGGTGGTTGTGCGACTCCATCTTGAAGATCGCTGCCAGGCCCTCGCCGATATCGACCAC
>CAXTJM010000027.1:0-52955 GCA_964244585.1 uncultured Acetobacteraceae bacterium
AGGTGGATGGGTTCTCAGTGTCGCCCCTGGATGGGTTCCTGATGTCGCTTGATAAAATCCTTGTTTCGATAATTAGCAGACAAGAATCGTGTCAGCACGCGTGGGTCGGGACGGACGGCCCCGAGGAGATTATCGGAAAAATCAAATCGCGAAGGGATTAGTTCTAAGGAAGTATTCGTAGAAGGATTATATCCTATAGTCTCTAACCCAGCCCGCGGAGGTAGAGGGGAAGCCGTGCTAGAACTCGCGGAAGGAGGTGTATAGCCGTGAAATATCTCCACTATCGATGTGCGTTGTTGCGACAGAAAATTTGTATAGCCGCGATGCATCAAGGCTTGGCTCAGGTTCGCCTGTGGGTCGAGATCAATTGCGAGCACATCAAGCCCGCGTTGTGTGTATGCATGTCGGGCCAAGAGCGCTGAGATCGTTGATTTCCCGACCCCGCCCTTCAGGTTAATGACGCACACAGCTACCGGCCCGTTTGGTCTTGCCATCCGCTTTCACTCTCCTGTGGTGTCGATTGTTAACGGCGCGTGCGCCGACACTAAAGCCGACCAGGGTTGCAAAACTCAAGACTAATGCACCATGCCGATGAGGCGGCTTGGTCAAAGGTTTAGCTGGTGCAGAACTCCCGTGCAGATTTCTGTTGCGGCGCGGATTGGGCGGTCAGCGCAATCGATCTGAGTCCGATCGATTTACATGACTTTGGAAATGTCGGCTATTTTAGATTTCTACCCGGAAGCAGACAGACCGCTGTCCACCAAACCTCGCCCTTCCCGTGCAGTCAGAGCTTCGGACGAGCGGGTGTCCGCCTTCGACCCCTGAGCGGCCGTTGCCACGAGCGGGCATGCACCA
Organism: uncultured Acetobacteraceae bacterium; assembly: GCA_964244585.1. Lineage (GTDB taxonomy): Bacteria > Pseudomonadota > Alphaproteobacteria > Acetobacterales > Acetobacteraceae > LMUY01. The sequence goes on from CAXTJM010000027.1 coordinate 856, forward strand.
CAGACTGCTGTCATGTCCAAGGATGCCGCGGAAGTAGTCGGGCTGTATCGACGTCATGCCAGTGCCTGGGCCGCTGCCCGTGCAAGCCAGTTGGGTAAAACACCGATGGAGGCAGGCTGGCTCGACCGGTTCCTCGCCTTGCTGCCGCCTCGCCCCACGGTTCTCGATATCGGCTGCGGCTCCGGCGAGCCGATTGGCAGCTACTTGGCCGAGCGTGGGTGTGACCTGAGCGGCGTGGATTCCTCACCGGAAATGATTGGATTATGCAGGACCCGTCTGCCCGGCCTGGCGTGGTGCGTCGCGGATATGCGTTCGTTGGCGCTGGGCCGGACCTTCGACGGCATGATCGCCTGGGACAGCTTCTTCCATCTCCGTCCCGACGACCAGCGCCGCATGTTTCCGATCTTCCGGGCGCACGCGTCGCCCCGGGCCGCCTTGATGTTCACGACCGGGCCGGACCACGGGGTGGCGATGGGCACTTTCGAAGGCGAGCCGCTGTACCATGCGAGCCTGAGCGGCGCCGAATATCGCGCTCTCCTCGCCGGGAACGGCTTCGATGTCGTCGCACACGCGGTCGACGACCCAAGCTGCGGTCGGCACACGATCTGGCTCGCACAACTCGGGTAGGCAGGTCCGCTCACCACCGCAAGCCAGCATTCCAACCGTGACACGTGCGAGCGAAGCTACGTCTTGCGTCCTGGCATTGCCGCAGCGGATGCCGTCGCAAGTGCGAAAGCCAAGCTGGCGAACGGCCGCGGGCGAGGCGTCGAGAGCCGTATCCAACGCGTGAGATCGAGTAGATGGTCGGATCGGCAAGGTCATCGCCGTGGGAGCACCTCGACGCTGGAAGGAGGTTGGCGAGAGCCGCCCCGACCGCCTGATCCGACCGTGCTCCTTGCGAACGGTTTACGCGGTTAGCCCTCCCGATGCTGAAAGCCAGCAAGGAGGAGCGCCAACAAGCCTAACGTGACAAGCCCAGCCAGCGCCACGGGGTCCAGGGTCACCGTCTGGTTGGGAACCACCGATGCAGGAGCATCCGTAAGCCGGGTCAGCAGCGACGGCGCGATGCGATACAGGAAGAGTGGCAGGCACAACAGGGCGGCGGCCAACGTCAGCACCGTCACGATGCCGCGGCGGGTGAAGGACAACGCCGCGCAGAGCAGCAGCACCAGACTTCCGCACAGGCACATCCGCACGAGCGGACCCGTCAGTCGTCCCCCACCGGCTTCCGTGTCGAGGAGGCTCATCGCCAAGGTAAGTCCAAGGCCGCCAGCCACGAATGCGATGGCTGCTCTGAGGATCGGGGACGACCAACGCCTGCTCATGCGGACCTGTCCTTATTGGACCGAGGAATCGAAGCGGCGGAACACTTCGGGTCCCAATGGGCGAGGTCCGAGGGCCGGTGGCCGCGGGACGAACTCGATCGTGCCATGCGGTCCGGGTCCGCGGTCACCGGTTCCAATGACAAAGCCGTTTTGCCCGACGATCATCGTATGGCCAGTGGCATCGGAGTAGGCGATCTTCTGTGCGATGACATCCCCCGCCTCGGGCTTCTCGTCCGGTCGAAGCACTCGCCAATGTGCGATGTCGTAATCCGAACTCGCCCAATCGCCCGCGTTTGGCGGATACCTGTGCCAGAACCAGTGTCCGTGGGGCAATCCAGGGGTGGCGCCCGCCTGGGAAAGAACGTCGTAGACGAATAGGTTGCACTTGTTGGTGTTCGTTGGGTAGTCGTCTTTGGCCACACCGTCGGTCCACGTCTGAGATCCGACGTAGCTCAAGGCTGTAGATGCGATCTTTGCTCTCACTTCGGCATCTGTCGGCATCGGACAACTCTGCACACGAGATTTGCCATCAAGTCTAACCATCTGCTTGATCGCCGCAACCAAGGAGTGCGCGGCAAACGGTCAGTGGGATACTGGTGACGCGTGAGGCGTTGCTGAAGGGGGTGCGGAAGGCGCAGGGGGCGAACTAGGCCTCCTGCGGATCGGTCAGGCCGGATGCGTCTCCAAGACGTAACTCCTCGTGCGGTTTCGGAGACCGAGATGTGCAACCTCTACGCCGTCACCAAGGGCCAGCAGGGCATCCGCGAACTCACCCGGGCCATGGTCGACCGCACCGGCAACCTGCCGCCGCTGCCTGGTGTCTTTCCCGACTACCCCGCTCCCATCGTCCGCAACACTGCCGGGGGACGTGAACTCGCCATGGCGCGGTGGGGCATGCCGTCTCCGGCCGCATTGGTGAAGGGCAGGAACTCGGACTCCGGCGTCACCAACGTCCGCAACGTGTCCTCCCCGCATTGGCGCCGCTGGCTCACCGCGGAGAACCGCTGCGTGGTGCCGTTCACTAGCTTTTCGGAGAACGAAGCCATGCCGGACGGGAAGCGCCCGCCGATCTGGTTCGCCCTGGACGAAAGCCGCCCGCTGGCCTGTTTCGCGGGAATCTGGGCTTGCTGGACCTCCGTCCGGAAGGTGCGGGAGGGAGAGACCACGAACGACGTGTTCGGGTTCCTGACCACCGAACCCAACGCCGTGGTCAGCAGTTACCATCCCGAAGCCATGCCGGTGATTCTACGAACGCCCGAGGAAATCGACACTTGGATGACGGCTCCCGTTGCCGAGGCGCTCAACTTACAGCGGTCGCTACCCGACGACGCTCTGGTGGTCGTCCTACGGGAGGAGAAAGAGGATTCAGGCGGAACCAGCGGGCTGGAAAAGGTTGCTCCGCCATGGCAAGGCCCGCTGCTCTGACCCACCAGTTCAACTAGTTCGTCCGCAAGGCATCCATCACGGGTGGCGCGAGTTAACAACTCAGGTCCACCTCGGGAAGAAATCTCATGTCCGGCTTCACCACGCCATCCCACGTCTCGGCCTTGCGCTTCACGCCTGGCATGGAGCAGCCCGCCGAAGACGAGGCCGAGACCATCCAGGGGCTGATCGAGACGATGGGCAAGATCAGCCAGACCACCTTCGAGAACTCCGGCCACGCCATCCGCAGCGTGCATGCCAAGAGCCACGGTGTCTTGCGCGGCAAGATCAAGGTCATTGCCGGTTTGCCCGCTGAACTGGCTCAGGGGTTGTTCTCCAAGGGTGGCGAGTACGACATCGCCATGCGTTTCTCGACGCTCCCTGGAGATATCCTGGACGACAGCGTCTCCACGCCCCGTGGTTTGGCGGTGAAGATCATCGGCGTCGAGGGGACGCGGCTTCCCGGTGGGGAGAGTGACGTCACCCAGGATTTCGTGCTGGTCAACGCCCCGGCCTTTGCTGCGCCCACACCCAAGAAGTTCCTGGCCAACCTCAAGATGTTGGCTGCGACCACCGACAAGGCCGAGGGCGCGAAGAAGGCGCTGTCTGCCGTGGCGCGCGGAACGGAGTCCGTGCTTGAGGCCTTTGGAGGCAAAAGCCCGATGGTGACCACGATGGGCGGCCATCCCGAGACGAACATCCTCGGGGAGACGTTCTACTCACAGGTGCCCGTGCTTTATGGCGACTACGTCGCCAAGGTGGCCGTGTTCCCCATTTTCGACCTGTCGAAGCTCACGGACGCGCCCATTGACGCCAGCGCCAATCCGAATGCCCTACGTGAGGCCGTTTCTGCCCACTTCGCCCAACACGGGGGAGAGTGGGAGTTCCGGGTGCAGCTTTGCACCAACCTGGAGAAGATGCCGATCGAGGACGCCTCCGTCATTTGGCCGGAGACGGAAAGCCCGTATCTGCCGGTGGCTCGGTTGACGGTCGAAGCGCAGGATTCTTGGAGCCGGGAAGGTGTCCAGGCCATCGACGAGGGTTTGGCCTTTTCGCCTTGGCACGGCTTGGCCGCCCACCGCCCGCTCGGCGGCGTGATGCGGGCGCGGAACACGACCTACACGAGTTCGGCCAGGTTTCGCGGCCAGCACAACGGATGCCCGATGCACGAGCCGAAGGCAGCCAGTCGGTCGTAATCGAGGCTCTGCGACGCCCCGGCAAACCGCGGTCGCTTAGCTTACGTGCGACCGCGGTCTCGTCGAGCAACACGCTGCTGCCGTGGGTGGCAACCCTTCAATCCATAACCGGGGCGCCGGAAACGTCCGTGGCGACGAATAATACCCGCCACGCGTCCAGGCTTTTAACTGCCTGACCAGTGCCCCAGCCCGGCGCCTGTTCCGGAACATTTCGCCGACGACTTGGACACAAGCCTGTCTCAGGCGGCCTGCTGGAGGTGTCTGACGACTTCGGCCATCCGATAGGGCTTCTGGAAATAACGGCATCCATGCGGCAGCGAGGCATCCGGATCAACCAGTTGCGCCGCCACGACGAGACGGATCCAGGGCCAGTTAACCCGCGCCAATCGGGCGAGTGCCACGCCGGTCATCGTGCCCGGCATGCTGTTGTCGGTCACGAGGGCGTGGACGCCAGTCGCCCCGTGTTGGAGAAGCATCAGGGCGTCGGCGGCGTCGACGGCCTGCAACACGTTGAAACCACCGTCCGTCAAGGAGGCCACGAGATTGCAGCGGATGATCGGATCGTCCTCGACGACCATGACCACACCTTTGGCCGCTGCATCATTTGTTTGCATCCGCTACCAAGGGTGTGAAGTGGCTGAAGTTGCCATGGTACTCTGAATTTCGTCGCGTTGCAGACGTTGGGACCAACAACATCGTCGCATACGATTGCGTTAACAGAGCAGACGTGTGCTTTATCGACGCCCGGCGGGTGACTACACTTGAGGGGGTTCAGGTTGTTCCACTGCCTATTCCGCTCGGTTGTCGGGCAAACGCGACTTTGAGATCGTGAGGGAGCAAGTCGTGAGCCGGTTGGCCGATTGCAGACGCCCCATGGACCTGTGCGGTTGAGTCAGCCGTCCAGTTACGAAAGTCCGCCTCGTCTCGCACTGGCGACCATGAGGCCGGAAACCCGGGCCGCCTGGCGCACCCGCTACCTCAACGACGACGGCCAAGAGCTACGTGCCATGGCGGTGCTGGAGAAGGCCGAGGCCATGCTCCGAGCGGAAGGTCGGGAAGTCACCATCCGCACGCTGTGGATGTCGCTGGCAGACAAGTGCGTAGGTGTTGACGACCCGGATCTGCGGGCGGCCGCGGGGTTGGCGGGAATGGCTGCGGGCATGACAACCTAGAGGCTCAGCCCAGTTCCACTCAACCTGCGGCATCCTGCTACGAGGCTTCCAACAACGCAGGTTGTCTCGGCGCCATTTACGTGAAAATCCACGTGAAAACACGCGCCAGCCAGACCAAGCATTGAACGTTCGGAAGATGCCGCAGGCCAAGTAGTGGATTTTGACCCAGCCTGCGGCGACGTTGTTGATCTACCTCAGTTTGAGATTGGTCGCCGCTTCCTTGCCACGTTCGTTCATGACGTCGTAGCTGACCTTCTGATTGTCATCCAAACCGTTCAAGCCAGCCGCTTGCACTGCGGTGATGTGGACGAACACGTCCTTTCCGCCACCCTCAGGTTGGATGAAGCCGAAGCCCTTTGTGGCGTTGAACCATTTGACGCTGCCGCTAGCCATGTCGATCGCCTTCATACCGTTTCCGAGGACGCCACCTACGCCACGCAGCCTCCGAGCGCCAGTCAACCGAGGCAAGAGGCCGTATACCCACGGGTGGCCGCGGCTTTGTCGGGATGGTCGCCGGTCCAACGGGAGTGAAGCCTGACTCCCGTTGGGTCCTGGTCGTCGGCAAATGCAGTTATCATAACCTGATAATAACGTCCGCAACGCTGGTGAGGTCTTGCTGCGGAACAATCACGTCACAGCGTTGGCCGAGCACGGTCCGCCCGAAGGCGGGCTTACGCTTCTCGGGTAGGGCCGGTCGTCGAGTTTTCATCTATTGAAAGTGGCTGGCGAGTTCGCCGTCCGGCGTGTTGGCGAAGTCCTTGCTGAGCGTCTTGCCGAGTTTGGCCGAGGCGGCTTTGTCGAGTGCCTCCCGTATGTCGTGGAGGACGTGAGCGGGTGCCGCCAGCGCGATCTCGTGCACCTTGCCGGTCCGAACGGCCTCGTTCAGCTTGGCCGCCACCTGCTTGGCGAAATGCGCCTTCGCCTGATCATGGGGATCCGCCTTCGGCGCCTTGAGTTGGCTGGTGCCAGCGGACGGGTCTTCGTCCGTGTCGCCGTGGCCGCTGTTGTCGAAGCTTTCCAACGTCCGCATCCTCTCGCCGTCCATGGTCAGGATGCGGGCCTTGTCCCCATCGGCGACCACGTACCACGTCGTTCCCTTGCTCATAACGATCCTTTCAAACGGGTGTTGTGAACGCCGGGCATGAGGCGTCGTTCGCTTCCGACCTCTCCTGCCGCCGCAAAGGTGCATGACCCGGTCAGCGCGGCTTCAAGCTGAGACGAGTTCCGGGACAGAGCGCACCGAGAGGCTGGATTACGATCCTGTTGTGGCTGACGGATACGATGCTTGGCAGACCCAATTAGCGCAAAATTCTCGCAGCTTCAGCACTCCGCATCGCCTACCACTTGATGCAGGTTTGCTAAATATTGTGAGAAGTTTCAACGCCTTCCCAAATCGTTGCGGTCGGCAAGCACGATTTGAGTCTCTGCTATTGCGCTTTAGTCTCGCCAATTACGCTTCCCCACAAAAGACAATTAGACATCCAAATTCGCCACCTTCAACGCGTTGCCGACGATGAAGTCGCGGCGGGGTTCGACAACGTCACCCATGAGTGTTGAAAACACCTCCGCCGCATCCTCAACGTCTCCCACTCGCACTTGCAACAGGGTGCGAACAGTGGGATCCAGCGTGGTCTTCCACAATTGCTCCGGATTCATCTCCCCCAATCCCTTGAACCGTTGAATCGACAATCCTCTGCGGCCTTGCTGCAGGATGCGGTCGAACGCGCTGGCCGGCCCGGCGACGTTCGTCATGTCCCGGTCTAGCCTCAACACGGCCGGCTGCCCGAATTTGCGCATCAGCACGTCGTGACGATCGTGCAACCACCGGGCTTCCGCACTTCGCAGCGTGCCTGCATCGATGCGATGCCAATCGGCCACGCCCCGAACAGTGCGGCGCATGGTCAATCCGCGATCGTCCGCGTCCACCACCCAGCCCCGTTCCGACGGCGACGAGATGGCAGCCAGACGGTCCGCCAAGACCGAGCGTTCGGCAATCGTCCCGGCATGGTCGGCGGTGAGTGCGCCGGCAATGGCAGCCTGCTCCAACAGGGTGGTGGGTACCGCGCCGGAGAGACGGCGCAGGTTCAGCCAGGCCTCCCGCAGGAAATTGGCTTCCGCCGCCAGCTCCCTGCCTTGCACGACTGTACCATCGGCATAGGTCAACACGGCCTCGGCGAGCGCCTTGTCCAGCAGATAATCCTCCAGCGCGGCATCGTCCTTGATGTACCGCTCGTCGCGGCCGCGCGTCGCTTTGAACAAGGGCGGCTGCGCGATGTAGAGGTAGCCGCGTTCGATCAATTCCGGCATCTGGCGGAAGAAGAACGTCAGCAGCAGCGTGCGGATATGGCTGCCGTCCACGTCGGCGTCCGTCATGATGACGATGCGGTGGTAGCGTAGCTTGGTGATGTCGAACCCACCCTGCTCTGGCTCACCCCGGCCGATGCCCGTGCCCAATGCCGTGATCAGCGTGCCGATTTCCGCCGAACCGAGCATGCGATCGAACCGGGCCCGCTCGACGTTCAGGATCTTGCCTTTCAGCGGCAGGATCGCCTGCGACTTGCGGTCCCTACCCTGCTTGGCGGAGCCGCCGGCGGAATCGCCCTCGACGATGAAGACTTCGGCCTTCGCGGGATCACGCTCCTGGCAATCCGCCAGCTTGCCCGGCAGGGTGGACACGTCCAGCACGCCCTTGCGCCGGGTCAGCTCGCGCGCCTTGCGGGCGGCCTCGCGGGCACTGGCGGCGTCCATCACCTTCTGCACGATCGACTTCGCCTCGCGCGGATGCGTCTCGAACCAGTGGCTCACCACGTCGGCCACGATGGCCTGCACCACGGGCTGCACCTCGGAACTGACCAGCTTGTCCTTGGTCTGGCTGCTGAATTTCGGGTCCGGAACCTTCACCGACAACACGCAGGTCATGCCTTCGCGCATGTCTTCGCCGACCAGGGCCACGTCTTTCTTGCCCATGCCCTCGGCATATTTGGTAACCACGCGGGTCAAAGCCTGACGAAATCCCGCCAAATGGCTGCCGCCGTCGCGCTGGGGGATGTTGTTGGTGTAGCACAGCATCGTCTCGTGGAAGCTGTCGTTCCATGACAACGCGAACTCCACCCGCATCCCGCCGGACCCGTCGACGGCGCCGAACAGCGGTTCGCCCAACACTGGCGTCTTGGACCGATCCAGGAAGCGCACGAACTGGATCAATCCGCCATCGAAGCAGAAATCCGCCTCCTGCACGGGGGCGTGCCGCTCGTCATGCAGGCGGATGCGCAGGCCGGAATTCAGGAACGCCAACTCGCGCAGCCGCTTCTCCAGGATGGCGTATTCGAACTCGGTCTTGGTGAACGTGGCCGGGCTGGGCTTGAACGTCACTTCCGTGCCAGTCTGCTCCGGGCTGGGGCCGACCAGGCTCAGCGGCTCCACCGCGTCGCCGTTGTGGAACCGGATCGTGTGCTCGGCGCCGTTGCGCCAGATGCGGACCTGCATCCAGTCGGACAGCGCGTTCACCACGGCCGCACCCACGCCATGCAGGCCGCCCGACACCTTGTAGCTGTTCTGGTTGAACTTGCCGCCGGCGTGCAGCCGGGTCAGCACCACCTCGGCGGCGGATACGCCTTCTTCGTGGTGGATGTCGGTGGGAATGCCGCGACCGTTATCGCGCACCGTGACGGACCCGTCCGCGTTCAGCGTCAACGAGCATTCCGTGGCGAACCCGGCCTGGGCCTCGTCCACTGCGTTGTCGATGATCTCGAACGCCATGTGATGCAAGCCGGACCCGTCATCCGTATCGCCGATATACATGCCGGGTCGTTTACGGACCGCATCCAACCCGCGCAGGACGGAAATGGAGGCGGCATCGTATTCGCCATTCTGGGGAGCGGATTCAGGGGCTGGCGCGGCGGGGTCGGGCATGCCGTCGAAGGTCTCCGGATGTCGTCGTGATCGCATCTGATATAGGCGCGATCGGCCCTTTTAGACAGTGCCGGCAGGGGCGAAGGCGGGATCCGGCAGCAGGCCGTCGCCGCCGGTCCGCCAGGCCTCCGCACGTCCTTGCAGGGGGGAGAACACATCCGGGTCGGTTCCGGTCAGCAAGACGGTGGCATCCAGCGCTGCCAAGGCTGCCAGCAGGTCGCGCCGGCGTTCGATGTCCAGGTGCACCGCGGGTTCATCCAGCAGCAGCAGCGGCGGGCTGCCGCGCGCGGCGGTGATCAGGGCGGCATGTCCCAGCACCACGCCCAACAGCAAGGCCTTTTGTTGTCCGGTACTGGCCAGCGCGGCCGACACGCCGGACACGCTGTCGAACAGGGTCATGTCGGCCCGGTGCGCACCCCACCCGGCGGACCCCGCGGCGGCATCGCGGGGGCGTGCCTCCTGCAGGGCAGCGCGTAGCCAATCCTCCACGGCGAGCGCCGGGTCGACGTCCAGCCGGTCCGCGACAGGGTCCAGCAGGGTCATGCGCGCGGCAGGGAACGCGCCCGCCGCACCCGCCGCCAAGGCGGCATTCAGCCGCGCGACCAAGCCGCGCCGGGCCGCGGCGGCGGCCACCGCGTGGCGCACCATGCTGTCCTCCAACCCGGCAAGCCAGGCCGGGTCGGCGCCGCCTTGGGCCAGCAGCCGGTTGCGGCTTGCCATCGCGGTGTCATGCGCCGCGATCTCCCGTGCATGTCCGGGCTCCAGCGCCCAGACCAGCCGGTCCAGGAAGCGGCGTCGGCCGGACGCGCCTTCGCCGAACAGCCGGTCCATCTGCGGGGTGAGCCAGACCGCCGCCAGCCGTTGGGCGATGGCGGCCTGGGAGCGGGGCGTCTCGCCGTCCAGGCGGAACGCCCGCCGGTCCGCCGAGCCGTCCGGCGGCGACCCGGTACCGATGGCCAGCCCATCCGCGAACTCCGCCGCCACACCCCAACGCCCCGGGCCAGACTGGCGCGGCAGGTCCGCCAGCCGCGCGTTGCGCAGGCCCCGCCCCGGCACCAGCAGCGATATTGCTTCCAGCAAATTCGTCTTGCCGCTGCCATTCGGCCCGGTGATCACGACCAGCCGTGTCGCGGGCCGCCAGACCAGGGCGGGATAGTTGCGGAACTCGGTCAAGGCCAGGCGGGTGAGCTGCACGCCTAGACCACGCTGGTCAGCCCACCATCGACGACAAGCACGTGTCCGTTCACGAAATCGGCGGCGGAGGAGCACAGGAACACGGCTGCCCCGCCCAGTTCCTCGACCCGACCCCAGCGGCCGGCCGGCGTGCGGGCGCACAGCCAGGCAGAGAACGCTGGGTCGTCCACCAGCGGCTTGGTCAGCTCCGTGGCGAAGTAGCCGGGTGCGAGCCCGTTCACCTGCAGGCCGTGCTTGGCCCAGTCGGCGCACATCGCCTTGGTCAGCATCTTCACCGCGCCCTTGCTGGCGGCGTAGGGCGCCGTGCCGGGCCGGGCCAGATCGCTCTGGACGGAGCAGATGTTGACGATCTTGCCCCGTCCGCGCGGAATCATGCATCGGGCGACGGCCTGGCCGACGAAGAACACGGCGTCCAAGTTGGTGTCCATGACCTCGCGCCAGATCGTCTGCGGCATGTCCTGCAACGGCATGCGGCGGGTGAGCCCGGCATTGTTCACCAGGATGTCGATCGCCCCATGCTCGGCCTCGATCCGAGCGACGCCGGACGCGACGGCCGTCTGGTCGGTCACGTCGAAGGCAACGGATGCGACCCTAGCCCCCGCCTGCTTCAACCCGGCCGCGGCATGGTCCAGCTTCTCGGCATTGCGGCCGTTCAATACGATGGCCGCCCCCGCTGCGGCGAGCGCCCCGGCCAATGCCAGGCCGATGCCTTGGCTGGAGCCGGTGATGAGCGCCGTACGCCCGGTCAAATCGAAGGCAGGCATGGCCGAGCGATCAGACCCGCATGGGCATCAGCACGTACAGCGCGCTGCTGTCGCCGGCATCCCGCACCACGGTCGGCGCGGCGCCATCACTGAACAGGAATTCCACTTCGCCGCCGATCTGGTCCGTGATGTCGTTCAGGTAGCGCGCCTGGAAGCCGATCTCCAACGGACCGGCTTCGTACTTGACCCGGTCGCCCTCCAGCTCCTCGCTGGCGGTGCCCTGTTCCGGGCTGGCCGCGGACAGCACCAGAAGGTCGCGCGCCAGCGACATCTTCACCGGCCGGGAACGCTCGCTGCTGATGGCGGCAACGCGGGCGACAGCTTCGGCGAAGTCCTTCTTGCCGACGCGCAGGATCTTCTCGTTGTCGCGCGGGATCACCCGCTCGTATTCCGGGAACGTGCCGTCGATCAGCTTGCTGGTGAGCTGCACGTTGCCGACGGTGAACTGGATGCGGGTGTCGGACAGCGCGCATTCGACGTCGCCGCTCGCCTCGTCCAGCAGCTTGCGCAATTCGGCCACCGTCTTGCGCGGCACGATGACGCCGGGCATGGAGCCGGCGCCTTCGGGCAGCGGCTCCTCCACGCGGGCAAGCCTATGGCCGTCGGTCGCAACGGCGCGCAGCACCCGTCCGTCCTCCCCTTCGGCCGCGTGGAGGAAGATGCCGTTCAGGTAGTAGCGCGTCTCCTCGGTGCTGATCGCGAAGCGAGTACGGTCGATCAGCCCGCGCCAGGCCAGGGCCGAAAGATGGAACCGGTGGGGCAGTTGTCCCGCCGTCATGGACGGGAAATCGTCCGTCGGCAGCGTCACCAGGCTGGTGGCGTAGCGGCCGGCGCGCAATGCCAACTGGGCGTCGCCGCCGGCGAAATCCAACTCGACCTCCGCCCCGTCCGGCAGCTTGCGCACGATTTCGTACAAGGTGATCGCAGGCGCGGTGGTGGCGCCGTCCCGGCTAGACGAGGAAGGCACCTCCTCCACCACGGCGATCTCCATGTCGGTCGCGGTGAAGCTTAGCTTGCCGTCCCGCACCGCGATCAGCGCGTTGGCCAGGATCGGAATCGTGTTGCGCTTCTCGGCGACGCTCTGGATATGTGCCAGCGCTTTGATCAGGCTGGCCCGGTCGGCCTTGAGCTTCATCGGTTCGGTCCTTCCGCGCGGCCGGACTCGGTGCGCTGTCTCATCGGTCTGTCACCCTAGCAGAGACCGGGTGGCGTGCAACCGGATGTCAGCTTTCCAGCATGCGCCGCAGCAACTCGACGTCTTCGGCGAAGCCGGCATCCACGCCCATGATCTCCGCCACGCGGGAGCAGGCGTGCATGACCGTGGTATGGTCGCGGTTGCCGAACTTGCGGCCGATTTCCGGCAGGGAGCGGCTGGTGAGCTGCTTGGAAAGATACATCGCGACCTGCCGCGGGCGCGCGACGTTGCGGGCGCGGCGTGCACTGCTCATCTCGCTCAGCCGGAGGTGATAGTGCTCGGCGACGCGCTTCTGGATTTCCTCGATGGTGACGCGCCGGTCCTGCGCCTTCAGCACGTCGCGCAGCACTTCCTGGGTCGATTCGAGCGTTACCGGGCGGCCGAACAGGCTGGCATGGGCTAGGAGGCGGTTGAGCGCCCCCTCCAACTCGCGGACATTGCTGGTGATCTTGTGGGCCAGGAACTCCAGCACCCGGTGTGACACGTCTACCCCGGCCCGGGCAGCCTTCGCCTCCAGGATCGAGACGCGCAACTCGAAGGTGGTGGCATGCAGATCCGCCACCATGCCGCAGCCCAGCCGTGTCCGCAGCCGCTGCTCCACGTCCAGGTCCGACGGCGACTTGTCGGAGGAGATGACGATCTGCTTGCCGGCATCCACCAGGGCATTGAAGGTATGGAAGAACTCTTCCTGGGTGCTGTCCTTGCCGATGAGGAACTGCACGTCGTCGACCATCAGCACGTCCACCGACCGCATGCTGTCCTTGAAATCCATCGTCGAATGGCTGCGGATCGCCGCGATGAAGCGATACATGAACTTTTCGGCCGACATGTAAGTAACGCTGGTCGGGCGGCTGCCGTCACGCCGGGACAGTTCGAGGCCGACCGCGTGCATCAGGTGGGTCTTCCCCAAGCCGACGCCGCCATAGAGGAAGAGCGGGTTGAACCCCTGGCTGGCCGGATGCTCCGCCACCCGGCGGGCGCAGGCATAGGCGAACTCGTTCGGCTTGCCCACGATGAACGCGTCGAACGAGAAACGAGGGTCCAATGCGCTGGCCAGCTCGGCCGCGCGCGGGTCGGCGCGTGCCTCCCCCCGGTCATCGATGCGGGCGGCGGATGGCGCCGGGCCGGCGGGCAGGGTTTCCGCCACGACCGGCGGCCTTGCGGTGGAAGCGCCGACACGCAAATCCACCCGTTGCACGGACGGGTTCTCGGCCCGCCACAGCGCCGCCAGCCTGTCGCCGTAATGGCTGCGCACCCAATCCCGCAGGAAGCGCGTCGGCATCCGGATGGTGACCTCGTCGCCATCCAACCCGGCCAGCGACATCTGTCGCAGCCAGGTCCGGTACTCGACGTCGCCCACATCGGCCTTTAGCCGGTCGCAAACCCGCGTCCACTGCGCATGGAGGCCGGCCTCGACCAAGGGCGAGGATGCTGCGGTATCGTCGGACATCACGGGATCGCTGCCATTTGGCGGAGGGATCGGGCCGCCAAATGTGATCATCCCCACCTGCCTCGAGCGTTGCGACGAGCGTTGCCGAACCGAGGAAAAGCCACCCCGCCGAACATGACCGCATAGTAATGGTTTAAGTCAGCACGTGATAAGAGGCAATGCGAATCCGACGCGCAAAGACTCGATGACGTGATGCCTAATACACCAAAAGACAAAAGGCCAGCCGATTCCAACGGAACCGGCCGGCCTTTGTGTCAGCGCTTTGATTCAGGGCCGACGCAAGCCGCGTCAGCCAAACATCGTCTCAGGCCGCAGATGCTACCGCGAGAGACTTGATGCGCTTCGCAAGGCGCGACAACCGCCGGGCAACGGTATTGCGGTGGATCACGCCCTTGCCGGCGGCCCGTTGCATCTCGGGCTGAGCAGCCTGGAAGGCGGCTGCCGCCTGGGCCTTGTCGCCGCTGGCGATCGCCACCTCGACCTTCTTGACGAACGTGCGCATCCGGGACCGCCGGGCCTGGTTGCGCTCGGTGCGGCGCTCGGTCTGACGGATGCGCTTGCGCGCGGAAGCAGTGTTCGCCATCGGGTCTGTATCTCGTTCTCAGCAGTTTCAGTCGGGCCATGTCACGCCATCGCGTGGCGCGCCGGGATCGTCGGAGCGCGGTGTTCTAGGGGCGCATCATGGCCAAGTCAAGGAAGCTAGCGGCTTCGATCACCGCGCGAACGAAGGCGTACGCTTCTCCACGAAGGCTGCCATACCCTCCTTCTGGTCAGGCGTGCCGAACAGCGACAGGAACATCGCCCGTTCGGTCGCGACACCCTGTGTCAGCATGGTTTCGAACGCGGCGTTGACGGCGCGCTTGGTCAGCAGGCTGGCCGTCCGCGACTGTCCGGCGATCCTGGCTGCCAGCTTGATGGCCTCGTCCAGCATCGTGTCGGCCGGGAACACGCGGCTGACTAGATTGGCGCGCTCCGCCTCGGCGGCGTCCATCATGCGTCCGGTCAGGCACATGTCCATCGCCTTGGACTTGCCCACGGCCCGGGTGAACCGCTGGGTGCCGCCGGCGCCGGGCATGACACCCAGGTTGATCTCGGGCTGGCCGAACTTTGCCGTGTCGGCGGCGACGATCATGTCGCACATCATCGCCACCTCACATCCACCGCCCAGGGCGAAGCCGGCGACGGCTGCGACCACCGGTTTCTTGATCCGGAGCACCGTCTCCCATTTCGCGATGAAATCGTCCTGCAGGAGCGCCGGATAGCTGCGCGACTGCATCTCCTTGATATCGGCCCCGGCGGCAAATGCCTTCTCGGACCCGGTGAGTACGATGGCGCCGATATCCGGATTGGCATCGAAATCCAGCAACTGCGTGCCTAATTCGGCCATGAGCTGGTCGCACAGCGCGTTGAGCGCGGCAGGGCGGTTGAGGCGGATCACTCCCACGGCGCCACGGACTTCGACCAGGATCATTTCGGGCATGCTTTGGCTCCCTCCGCCGACCTACCTAGCCCGGACCCGGGCGTCGGGAAAGCGCTCAGTGGCCGAAGAAGCGGATAGCCGACAGGGCGCTGAACAACGCGACGCCGACGCCCACGGTCCAGACCTTGGAGTTCGCCAGCCCGGCTTCGACCTTGCCCTCCAACCGAGCCATATTCGCATCGACCCCTGCCAGTTTGGCATCGACCCCCGCAAGCTTTGCGTCGATCCGGGCATCCATGCTGTCGATCCGCGCTTCGAGCCGTTCGATATCGGCACGCGTGGCAACGGTTTCCTGGATGGCCTGGTGGAAGGCTTCCGACAGTTTTTCCGCCTGCGGGCGACCGAACGTCCCCTCGCTTTCGAGGTGCCGCATGAACGACAGCTTATCGAACACGACCGTCATGCCTCGGTCATACCAGACCGCGCACCGGGGCGCACACCCCTATCGTTGCGTCCGCGCGCAGTAGAACGTGGACCGCGCCGACTGGACCATCCGCGCCACCCCGGCACAGGCAGGCAGGCCGGGACACCGCTCGCAGGGCTTGCCCTGCCGCCCATACACCTTCCAGGCATGCTGGAAGTAGCCCAGTTCGCCGTCCGGCTGCACGTAGTCGCGCAGGGAGGAGCCTCCGGCCGCGATCGCCTCCGTCAGCGTGGCCTTGATCGCCGCGGCCAGACGCGTCGCCCCCGCCCGCGGCACGGTCGCGGCCTGCCGGTCCGGAGCGATCCCGGCGCGGAACAGCGCCTCGCAGACGTAGATATTGCCCAACCCCGCCACCAGGCGCTGGTCCAGCAGCGCGGCCTTGATGGGCGTGCGCTTGCCCGCCAATGCGCGGGCCAGCACGCTGCCGGAGAAGGCCGGGTCAAGCGGCTCCGGCCCCAGCTCCGCCAGCAGGCGATGCGCGTCCTCCGCCCCGGTCGGCACCAGGTCCACCGAACCGAACCGGCGCGGATCCACGAAGCCCACGCGCCAGCCATCATCGGTCTGCATCACGAAGTGCTCGTGCAGCGTCACGCTGTTGGGGTTGGCGGGTCCGACCACCATGCGACCCGACATGCCCAGATGCAGCAGCACGCTGTCGCCGCCGTCTAGCCGCATCAGGATGTATTTGGCCCGGCGGCGGAACCCCTGCACCCGCGCGCCGGTCAGTCGCTTCGCCAAGGTCGCCGGCATGGCCCAGCGCAGGTCCGGCCGGTTGACCGCTGCGTGCACGATGACGCGCCCCTCCAGCCGCGCGCGCAGGCCGCGCATCACCGTTTCGACTTCTGGGAGTTCCGGCATGGGTGCGGACGACGCTATACATCCGCCCCATGAGCGACAACACCACCGATTTCGGCTACCGCACCGTGCCGCGCGAGCAGAAGAAGCCGATGGTGCGCGCGGTATTCGACAGCGTGGCGCCGCGCTACGACCTGATGAACGACCTGATGTCGCTCGGCATCCACCGTGCCTGGAAGCGCGCCTTCGTGGCGGCCCTGCAACCCGCCGCCGGCCGCACGCTGCTGGACCTCGCGGGCGGCACCGGGGACATCACCTTCGGCTGGCGCCGCGCGGGCGGCGGCCCGGCGGTGCTGTCGGACATCAACGCGGCCATGCTTGGCGTGGGGCGGGACCGCGCGATCTCGGGCGGCCAGGCCTCCTCCGTCTGTTTCCTGGTGGCCGATGCGGAAATGCTGCCGTTGCCGGACCGCAGCGTGGACGTGGTCTCCATCGCATTCGGGCTGCGCAACGTCACCGACAAGCCGGCCGCCCTGCGCGAGGCGCGCCGCGTGCTGCGGCCCGGCGGTCGCTTCGCCTGCCTGGAATTCTCCCGCGTGCAGGTGGCCGTGCTGGCGCCGGTCTATGATGCCTGGTCGTTCTCCGTGCTGCCGCGGCTGGGCAGCGCGGTGGCCGGGGATGCCGACAGCTACCGCTATCTGGCGGAGAGCATCCGCACCTTCCCGGACCAGGCCACGCTGGCGGCGATGATGGCCCAGGCCGGGCTGTCGCAGGTGCGCCACCGCAACCTGTCCGGCGGCATCGCAGCGATCCACACCGGACGCCGCCTGTGAACATCCTGCTGATCGTGTCCGGTGGGATCGCCGCCTACAAGTCGCTGGAACTGGTGCGGCTGCTGCGCAAATCCGGCCATGGCGTGACGGGCGTGCTGACCGCGGGCGGGGCGCATTTCGTGACGCCGCTCAGCCTTCAGGCGCTGACCGAAACGCGAGTCTACACGGAGCTATGGTCGCTGACCGATGAAAGCGAGATGGGCCACATCCAGCTTTCCCGCGCCGCGGACCTCGTGGTGGTGGCGCCGGCCAGCGCCGATATCCTCGCCTGCATGGCGACCGGGCGGGCGCACGACTTGGCCACCACGCTGCTGCTCGCCACCGACACGCCGGTGCTGGCCGCGCCGGCGATGAACGTGCGCATGTGGCAGCATCCGGCGACGGTCGCCAACGTGGCCACGCTGCGCAGCCGTGGCGTGAGCTTCGTCGGACCCGACGAGGGCGTCATGGCCTGCCATGAATTCGGCCCGGGCCGCCTGGCCGAGCCTGCGGCGATCCTCGCCGCCATCCAGGGGTTCTTCGCGCCGGGCCGGCTCGCCGGCCGCCATGTCCTGGTCACCAGCGGCCCCACCCACGAGCCGATCGACCCGGTGCGCTACATCGCCAACCGCTCCTCCGGGCGGCAGGGCACGGCGATTGCGGCGGCGCTGCTGCGGCTGGGCGCCCAGGTCACCCTGGTCAGCGGCCCGACGGCGCAGGAGCTTCCGGCCGGCGCCGCGGTGCACCGGGTGGAAACGGCGGCGGAGATGCTGGCGGCGTGCCAGGCCACCCTGCCGGTCGACGCCGTGATCTGTGCCGCGGCTGTGGCCGATTGGCACGTCGACGCCGCGGAACACAAGCTGAAGAAGCAGCCCGGCGCGACCCCGCCCGCCCTGGTCCTGCGGCCCAACCCGGACATCCTGGCGACGCTGTCCACGCCGGGGCCGTTGCGCCCCCGTCTGGTCGTGGGCTTTGCCGCGGAAACCGAGAACCTGGCCGCGAACGCAGCCGCCAAACGCCTGCGCAAGGGCTGCGACTGGATCCTCGCCAATGACGTCCGCCCCGCCACCGGGATCATGGCGGGCGAGGCGAACCAGATCCACCTCGTCACGGCGGAAGGGCAGGAAGACTGGCCCCTGTTGCCGAAGACCGAGGTGGCCGCCCGGCTGGCCGCCCGCGTCGCGGATACCCTGGCTTGAACGTCGAACTGGTCGTGCTGGACCCGCGCCTGCACGAATGGGGGCTGCCCACCTACCAGAGCGCCATGGCCGCCGCGATCGACCTGCACGCTTGCCTGGACGCCCCGCTGGCCGTGGCGGCCGCAAGCGCCCCGGTGCTGATCCCGGCGGGCTTCGCGATCCACATGGCAGACCCCAACGTGGCGGCGCTGGTACTGCCCCGCTCCGGCCTCGGCCATCGCAAGGGCCTGGTGCTGGGCAACCTCGTCGGCCTGATCGATCCCGACTACACCGGCCCGCTCATGGTCAGCACCTGGAACCGCAACCCGGCCGGCACGGAACCGATCACGCTGGTGCCTGGGGAGCGATTCGCCCAGCTTCTCTTCGTGCCCATCCTGCGTCCCGTGCTGAGCGTGGTGGACGCGTTCTCCGGGCCGAGCGCCCGCGGCGGCGGCGGCTTCGGCTCGACCGGCTGAGCTGCTTGGCGTCACCGAACGGCCATCATTTGCCGGAGTGACACGGCAGGCGGCGGCTTGTATGGGGCTGGCCAAGCACACCGCCGAGGATCATCCCATGTCCGGCACCACTTTCCCGGCTTTCGCCTCGGTTCGCCGCCTGCCGAACTTGTTCGACATCGCAGCCATGGTCTGCATCGGCGGCCTGATCTTCGCCTTCGCCAGCGGCGCCCGCCACGTGGTGGCCCCGCTGACCGCGATGGAGCCGATCCACCTCGACCCGGCCTACCTGCCCGGCTACGCGCTGCGCACGACGTTGCGCATGTTCGCCGCCCTGGCCTGTTCGCTGCTGTTCACCTTCACTTATGCGACCTGGGCGGCGAAGAGCCGCCGGGCCGGCAAGGTGCTGGTGCCGGTGCTGGACATCCTGCAATCGGTGCCGATCATCGGGTTCCTGACCTTCACGGTCGTGTTCTTCATGCAGATGTTTCCCGGCCGCGTGCTGGGCGTGGAGCTGGCGGCGATCTTCGCCATCTTCACCAGCCAGGCCTGGAACATGGCGTTCAGCCTCTACCAGTCGCTGAAGACCGTGCCGGCCGACCTGGCCGAATGCGCCACCGCGTTCCGCCTGTCCCCCTGGCAGAAATTCTGGCGGATGGAGGTGCCGTTCGCCATGCCCGGGCTGGTGTGGAACACCATGATGTCCATGTCGGGCGGCTGGTTCTTCGTCGTCGCGAGCGAGGCGGTGACCGTGGGCGACAACACGTGGAAACTGCCGGGCATCGGCTCCTACGTCGCGCAGGCGCTGGAGGAGCGGGACATCCGGGCGGTATTCTACGCGATATCGGCCATGCTGGTGGTGATCCTCGCCTATGACCAGCTGCTGTTCCGTCCGTTGGTCGCGTGGTCGGCCAAGTTCCGGTTCGAGATGACGGCGGGGGCCGAGGCGGAGGACCCCTGGGTGCTCAAGCTGCTGCGGCGCACCCGGCTGCTGGCCGCCATCGTCGATCGGCTGGTGTTCGTGTTCAACGCCACCTCCGGCCTGCGTCTGGCCCGCCAACGCCGCAGCGCGCCCAGGGCCAGCCAGGTGACGTCACGGCTGTGGGACATGGTCTGGGTCGGCCTGCTGGTACTGGCCGTCGTGGCGGCGTTGTGGACCATCGTGACCTATGTCTCGGCCACACTTGCCTGGTCGGACCTGGGGGAGGCGCTACTCGACGGCGTCTACACCATGATCCGCGTGATCGTTCTGATGATCCTCGCGACGCTGGTCTGGGTGCCGATCGGCGTGTGGCTGGGCCTGCGGCCCACCTGGGCCCGCCGGGCGCAGCCCGTGGCGCAGTTCCTGGCGGCGTTCCCGGCCAACCTGTTCTTTCCGATCTTCGTCGTGGTCATCGTGCGCTACAGCCTGAACCGGGACATCTGGCTCACCCCGCTGATGGTGCTGGGCACGCAATGGTACATCCTGTTCAACGTCATCGCCGGTGCCGCCGCCTTCCCCGGCGACCTGCTCGAGGTATCGAGCAATTTCCGCGTGGGCGGGTGGCTGTGGTGGCGTCGGGTGATACTGCCTGGTATCTTTTCCTATTACGTGACGGGTGCGATCACCGCCTCGGGCGGGTCGTGGAACGCGGCGATCGTGGCGGAGGTGGTGACCTGGGGCAGCGACCGGCTGCAGGCGCACGGGCTCGGCGCCTATATCGCCCAGGCCAGCACGGAGGGCGCGGACGGCAATACGCCCAAGGTGGTGCTGGGCGTTGCGGTAATGAGCGCCTTCGTCCTGCTGTTCAACCGCCTGGTCTGGCGGCCGATGTACGGCTACGCCGCCCGTCGCTTCACCATCGCCTAAGGCAAACGCCATGGACACGATCGACACGCGGGTGACGACGGGCAAGCTGGTCGAGGTGCGCGGGGTCCGGCAATCCTATCACAAGGACAGCTCCGCCGACCTGCTCGTGCTGGACAACGTGGACCTGACGCTGCGCGCGGGGGAGATCGTCGGCTTGCTGGGCCGGTCCGGGTCGGGCAAGTCCACCCTGTTGCGCATCGTTTCCGGCCTGCTGCGCCCCACCGCGGGCAGCGTGCACTGGCGCGGCACCCCGCTGCTCGGCCCGGCGGAGGGCGTGGCGATGGTGTTCCAGTCCTTCGCCCTGTTCCCATGGCTGACGGTGCAGGAGAACGTCGAACTCGGGCTGGAGGCGCAGGGCGTCGCCCGGGCGGAGCGGGAGAAGCGGGCCGAGGCGGCGATCGACCTGATCGGCCTGGGCGGCTACGAAAGCGCCTATCCGAAGGAGTTGTCGGGCGGCATGCGCCAGCGTGTCGGCCTCGCACGCGCGATCGTGGTCCATCCCGACCTGCTGTTGATGGACGAGCCGTTCTCGGCCCTCGACGTGCTGACGGCGGAGACGCTGCGCACCGACCTGATCGACCTGTGGATGGATGGCAAGCTGCCGATCAAATCGGTGCTGATGGTCACCCACAACATCGAGGAGGCGGTGCTGATGTGCGACCGCGTCCTGGTGTTCAGCTCCAATCCCGGCCGCGTCGCCAGCGAACTGGCCGTGCCGTTCCCACACCCGCGCGACCGGCTGGACCCGGCGTTCCGGCAGATGGTGGACGACATCTACGCGCTGATGACCCGGCGGGCGCCGGCGAAGTCCACCCACATGGCGGTGACCACCGCCACGGCGCTGCATCCCGTGTCCACCAACATCATGGCCGGCTTGCTGGAGACCCTGGCTGCCCCGCCCTATGACGGACGTGCCGACCTGCCCGCCTTGGCCGCCGCGTTGCAGCTTGAGGTGGACGAGCTGCTCCCCTTCGGCGAGGCGTTGCAGTTGCTGCGGTTCGGCACGCTGGCCGATGGCGACCTGATGGTGACCGATACCGGCCGCCAGTTCGTCGCCGCCGATACCGAGCCCCGCAAGGCGCTGTTTGCCGAAGCGTTGCGGGCCCACGTCCCGCTGGTGGCGCAGATCCGCCAGGTGCTCGACGAGCGCTGGAACCACCGCGCCAGCGCCGTGCGCTTCCGCGACGAATTGGAAGACGTGATGAGCCCGGGCTATGCGGATGGCACGATGCGCGCCGTGATCGCTTGGGGCCGTTACGCCGAGCTGTACAGCTACGACGAGGACGCCGATCAATTCTACTTGGACGAGGACGAGGACTGATCGGTTCGTCACCGCCCGTCACACCGCGATCGGCGCGTTCCCGGCAATCTCCTGGACCAGTTTGCGTTTGATCGCATTGGCGAAATCCGCGAAATCCTCCGCCACGACGAGGAAGGCGCCGACGCCCCCGATCACCGACGCCCCGTAGTATTTGTCCACGTCCAACTCCAACCGGCCGAAGCGCGGGTGTCGATTGATGATGGGGAGGCCGTTGATGGTCACGCCAGCCGCCACCAGGCGGTCCCGCTCTTCCTCGGCGGGTGGACCGTTATTGTTGGCGCCATCGCCCGATACGTCGACAACGCGCCGCGTTCCTTCGAACGGGCTTGAGGCCAGCAGGCGCCCGGCGAAGGCCAACGCGCCGGAGATGCTGGTCCAGGAGACGCTTTGCCGCGGGCTGTGCTCCAGCCGGTCGGCCCAGGCCTGGGCGTCCGCCGGCCCGGCGATACGGGTCCAAGGTATCACCAGGTCCTGGAACTGGTAGCTTGCCCACTCGAAATAGGCGACCGCGATGGCGCCCAGCGCGCCACCGGCGATCGCGGCCAGCACAGCCGGGTCGATCATCGCGCTGCGATAGCCTTCGCGTTGCAGGACCGCCTCGTCGTCGGTCACGGATCGGGAGACGTCAATGGCGAGCACGAGCAGGACGTCGGCCGATGCGGCGGGCTGCGCCTTGGCAACCCCGGCGGCGATCGCCGCGCTGGCGGCAAGCAGGCTACGACGGCGCATCTCACCCCCGATCGGCATCCTGCCGCAGACTATGAAGCGGCTGGACCGATTGTAAGCTTAAACCGGCGTGGCCGGGACGAACGGCTCGCCACGCCAGGCCAGGATCTTCCAAACCCCGTCCGCCGTCGCGACGGTCCGCTCTCCCACGGTCATGACGCCGCGGACGAATACCAGGCTGCGCGCGGCACGCACGATTTCCGCCTGGATGGTGGCAAACTCACCCAATTGCAGGGCGCCGACATATTGAACGGTCAATTGCACGGTGGCACTCGGCCGCTGGTTTGCCGCCTCCCAGCTTGCATTGCCCAGCGCCACGTCGAAGGCGGTGGCGAGCATGCCGCCATGCACGACGCCGCGCTTGTTACCGTGCCGCTTGTCGGCCAGGAAGCCGCTCAGCAATCTGCCGCCGCCCGGCGGGCGGTAGAATGGCCCGACATGCGTCCCGAATGCCTGCGTCGGCACTCGCTCCCACCCTTCTGGCACGTCCATGCTCATCGCCCTCTTGCGCTGGTAGCGCCGGGTTAGATCCGGCGGCCCCTCCATTACGGGCAAGGCGGCTGCCGGGCTACCTGCACCACGAACTGCCACTGCGATGGTGCAGGCCTGCCGGGCGAACCGCCGTCGGCCGTAAACGGGCTCTTGCGCCACTGGCTATGATGTGGTTGGTTGCCGCCCCTTAAAAAAAGAAGGCGGCGCCAGAGGCACCGCCAAGTTTAGGGAGGAAACGTCCAAGAAGCAGCGAGGCCGAGGCCTCGCCACGGAACAAAAGTTACAACGTTCCGCCGCCAGGTGCAAGCGGAATTGTGCGCCGCACAATCAAATCGGGATGCGCCAAGGCTGCCGCCGCCGCGAGGCCTGCCATGATCCGTCGCGGGATATCCGGGCTGGTGCAAACGTAGACGGGGCTTGGATGGGGTATCCGTATCACCGGCAGGCCTGGCTTTTCACCCTGGATGATCGGCTCGCCCGATCCGGCGATCCGACCGGACAGCACCACGCAGCGCAGGTTCGGCAGCAATGCGAGCAGTGGCGGCAGCAAGGCCAGGCCGCGGCGGATCTCGGCCATGCGCGGCGCCCGGTTGGGGCCTCCGGTGTGGATCACGAACGGCACCGCGTTCCAGATCACCAGGTCCTGCCGGTCGACACCCGCCTCTGCCAGGAACCGGCGCAGGTTTGCGGCCGTACCCGTGGCATTGTCGGCTGACACGAAGCCCGTCTTGCCGATCCCGGTGCCCGGAGTCTCCAGCAGCAGCAGAATCCGCGCCGTGGCGCCACCGTCGGCCGGGTCGAAATCGGGGGTCGGTCCATGCGTTTGCCCGACCTGCGAGGCAAACCGCCGCAGCACCGCCATCTCCGGACGATCCAGCATCGCCCGGCGCTGCGCCAGTACATCGGGATCGGCAAGCAACGCCATCGTGCTAGACCCGCTTTCGACTGCGGATGACAGGAAAGGACACGGCTATGCTCGAGTTGACTGCCGGAGACGCGACGCTGCTCATCTGCCCGGCGCTCGGCGGCAGCATCGGCGGCTGGGTGCGGCGGCGGACGGACATCCTGCGCCACACGCCACCCAAGATCCTCGCGGGCAGCAACTCCCGCCTGCTGTCATGCTTCCCGCTCATTCCCTTCTCCAACCGCATCGCTTGGGGACGGTTCTCCTTCGGCGGCGAAAGCTTCCAGCTCGACCGCAATTTCGGCGACCATCCCCACACCATCCACGGCAATGCCTGGCAACGGGAATGGGATGTGGAGCGGCACAGCGGCACGGAGGCCGAACTCGTCCTGCACCACGACCCGGCGACCGACCCCACCGTCACCGCAGGCGGGTGCCATTGGCCCTACAGGTACACCGCCCGGCTGCTCTACGCGCTCAGGCCGAACGAGCTCGACGTGACCATCACCGTCGTCAACACCGACCCGCGCAGCCAGCCCGTCGGGCTGGGGCTGCACCCCTACCAGCCGCGTTCGCCCGAAACCGCGATCGCCTTCCAGGCCGGCTCGGTCTGGCACACGGGCAGCGACTCGCTGCCCGACGCGCGCTTGCCGGTGGACGGGCATTGGAGCTTCGATCCGGGCCACGTGATCACTGGCCCGGCCTTGGACAATTGCTATGCCGCCTGGACCGGACGGGCGGAGGTCACGCGGCCGGAGCACGGCATCCGCCTGACCATCGCGGCGGACGATCTGTTCCGCCACCTGGTGGTCTACACCCCGGACGGGAAGCCGTATTTCGCCGTCGAGCCGGCCAGCAACATGACCGACGCGGTGAACCGCATGGACAGCGTGCCGGACCACGGCCTGCGCGTGCTCCGCCCCGGCGACAGCCTGCAACGGCAGGTGCGGTTCACCGTCGAAGACCTGGCGGGTCAGTAGGTGGACCGCCCGCCCGTGATGTCGAACACGCCGCCGGTGGAGAAGGAGCAATCCTCGCTCATCAGCCACGCCGCCAGGGCCGCGATCTCCTCCACCCTCACGAACCGCGCCATCGGGATCTTGCCCAGCATGTAGTCGATCTGCGCCTGGGTCATCTGGTCGAACAGCTCCGTCTTGGCGGCGGCCGGGGTGATGCAGTTCACCAGCACGCCCTTGCCCGCCAGCTCCTTGCCCATGGACTTGGTGAGCGCGATCAGACCGGCCTTGGACGCGCTGTAATGGGAGGCATTGGGATTGCCCTCCTTGCCGGCGACGCTGGCCACGTTGACGACCCGGCCATAGCCGCGGGCCATCATGCCCGGCACAACGGCCGCGCTCACCAGGTAGGGCGCGATCAGGTTGACCTCGATCACCCGGCGCCAGTCCGACACCGGCAGCTCCCAGGTGGGGGCGTTGCCGCCGGTGATGCCGGCGTTGTTGACCAGGATATCGATGCGGCCCTGCGCCGCCTCGGTCCGTGCGGTCGCATCCCGCACGGCGGCCTCGTCCGTCAAGTCGACGGTGACGGCTAAGCTGCCGGGCAAGGCCGCCTCGGCCACCGCCAGCCGGTCCGCGTCGCGATCCCACAGCACGACCATGGCGCCGGACGCCGCCGCGCGTTGCGCGACCGCCAGGCCGATGCCGCGTGCACCGCCCGTCACCACCGCCACACGGCCCTTGAGGTCGATCTGGTTCATGTCCGTTCCCTTTATTCCCCCGCCCCAGCCTTGCCCGATTATGCCAAGCCCGTAAATCTTCCGGCATGACCGAACACCCTGGAGCCCTTGTCACCGGCGGGGCGCAGCGCCTGGGCCGGGCGATCGCGCTGGCGCTGGCGGGGCGCGGCCATCCCGTCGCCATCCACTGCCATCGCAGCAGGGACGCGGCCGAAGCAACCGCCGCCGCTATCCGCGCCGCCGGCGGCCGCGCCGCCGTGCTGACGGCCGACCTGCGGGACGAAGCCGCGACGGCCGCGCTGATCGAGGCGGCCACCGGGGCCATCGGTCCGCTCGGCGTGCTGGTCAACAATGCCAGCACCTTCGAACGCGACGAGTGGGACACCGCCGACCGCGCCAGCTGGGACTCCCATATCGAGCCCAACCTGCGCGCCCCCTTCGTGCTGACCCAGGGTTTCGCCCGGGCCTTGCCGGCAGGCGCCGAAGGCGTGGTGGTCAACATGCTGGACGAGCGTGTCTGGTCGCTGACGCCGCATTTCATCTCCTACAGCGTGTCCAAGGCCGGGCTGTGGGCGCTGACCCGATCGCTCGCCCTTGCCTTGGCGCCGCGCATCCGCGTCAACGCGATCGGGCCGGGTCCGGCCCTGCCCAGCCCGCGCCAGACGGCCGAGCAGTTCGCCCGGCAATGCGCCTCGACCCCGCTGGGCCGCGGCACCGACCCGGCGGAGGTCGGCCAGGCCGTGCTGGCCATCCTTGCCCTGCGCTCGATGACGGGCCAGATGATCGCGCTGGATGGCGGCCAGCACCTGCAATGGAGTCCCGCCAGGACTGGGGGTCTGGAGGAATGATCGATCCACCACGGCTGGCAGGACGGGGCGTGCGGCACGTGTTCCTGCGGGACATGGTCCTGCCCGCCTCCATCGGCGTCTATGCGCACGAGCAGGCGGCCAAGCAGCGGGTGCGGATCAACGTGGACATGGGCGTGACGGAGGGCGGCCGGGGCGGCGTCGGCCTGTCGCGGGCCGGAGTGGGTCGCGACGACCTGAGCCGCGTGGTGGATTACGAGACCATCGCCCGGTCGGTACGCCGCGTGGTCGGGGCCGGCCACGTCATGCTGGTGGAAACGCTGGCTGAACGGCTCGCCGAGGTCTGCCTGGCGGACGAGCGCGTCGAGACGGTCAGGATCAGGGTGGAGAAGCTGGACGTGTTCGATGACCTCGCATCCGTGGGCGTCGAAATCGAGCGTGACCGCGGCACTTGTCCACGCGGGGGAATTGACTCGCAACAGACTCAGTCACCTAGCGACCTGTTCTCATGGCAAGACGAGTGCAAGTTGTAAAGAGAAGTGAAAACAGTCGCTTAGGCATAATGCTCATTTGATGGGCAAGTCGATCAAAGCCGCGGAAACCTGCGGGGCCGGGGGTGGTGCAAGGGCGTTCCCCACAGAGTTATCCACAGGAATCGTGGATGGTTTTTTCGGAGGCGTGAGCGATTTGGAGGCAAGCCTGTCTGAGACCGTGATCCCGGTCGCGCCGACCGGCGTTGGCATCATCGAACGCGCCCTGGCCACCATGCCGACCAGCCCTGGCGTGTACCGCATGCTCGATGCCAAGGGGGACGCGCTCTACGTCGGCAAGGCGCGCAGCCTGAAGAAGCGCGTGACCAACTACACCCAGCTCGGCCGCTTGGAGGAGCGCCTGCGCCTGATGGTGTCGCACACCGCCAGCATGGAGGTCGTGACCACCCATACCGAGGCCGAGGCGCTGCTGCTGGAGGCAAACCTCATCAAGCGGTTGAAGCCGCGCTACAATATCGTCCTGCGCGACGACAAATCATATCCCTGGCTGATGCTGACCGAGGAGCACGCCTTCCCGCAGATCGCCAAGTTCCGCGGCACGCAGGCGAAGGGCCGCAGCTATTGGGGTCCGTTCGCCTCGGCCTGGGCGGTCAACCAAACCGTCGTCGCCATGGAACGGGTGTTCCTGCTGCGATCCTGCGCCGACACGGTGTTCCGCAACCGCTCCCGCCCCTGCCTGCTGCACCAGATCAAGCGGTGCAGCGCGCCCTGCGTCGGGCGCATCGAACCGGCGGCCTATGCCAAGCTGGTGGCGCAGGCCAAGGCCTTCCTGCAGGGCCGCGCCGCCGGGGTGCAGGCCGAGCTTGCGGCGGAGATGGAGGCCGCTTCCGAGAAGCTGGAGTTCGAACGCGCCGCCGCCGCACGCGACCGCATCCGCGCGCTGACCCACGTGCAGGGCACCGGCGTGATCAACCCGGCCAGCCTGGAGGACGCCGACGTGATCGCCGCCTGGCAGACCGCCGGGCAGACCTGCGTGCAGGTCTTCTTCGTCCGCGGCGGCCGCAACAACGGCAACCGCGCCTTCTATCCTACCCACGCTCGGCACGAAGACCCGGGCGAGGTGCTGCAAGCGTTCATCGCCCAGTTCTACGACGACAAGCCGCCGCCGCCGCTGGTGCTGACCAGCCACGCCCTGCCGCAGACGGAGCTTGTGGCCGAGGCGCTGTGCCTGAAGGCGAGCCGCAAGGTGGAGGTCACCACCCCGCAACGGGGCGAGAAGCGCGCCGTGGTGGACCATGCCGTCACCAACGCGCGCGAGGCGCTGGAAAGGCGGCTGGCGGAAAGCGCCGGGCAGGCCAAGCTGCTGGAGGGGGTGGCGCAGCTCTTCGAACTCGGCGCTGCGCCGGAGCGGATCGAATGCTACGACAACAGCCACATTATGGGCACCCACCCGTACGGCGTGATGGTGGTGTTCGGGGCCGAGGGGCCGAACAAGACTGCCTACCGCAAATTCAGCATACGCGGCGCCATCATGCCTGGGGACGATTTCGCGATGATGCGCGAAGTGCTGGAGCGCCGCTTCGGCCGCGCGCTGCGTGAACAGGCGGAGGGCGACATCAGCAACTGGCCGGACCTGGTGCTGATCGACGGCGGCGCCGGGCAGCTTTCCGCCGTCCGCGGCATCCTGTCCGACCTTGGCGTGCAGGACGTCAAGCTGGTCGGTATCGCCAAGGGGCCGGACCGCGATGCCGGGCGGGAATGGTTCCACGTGGAGGGCCGCGACCCGTTCCAGCTCCCGCCGCGGGACCCGGTGCTGTACTACCTTCAGCGCGTGCGCGACGAGGCCCACCGCTTCGCCATCACCACCCATCGCGCCGGGCGGTCCAAGACGCTGATCACCAGCGAGCTGGATGAGATCGACGGCGTCGGCTCCGCCCGCAAGCGCGCGCTGCTGAACCATTTCGGCTCCGCAAGGGGCGTCAAGCAGGCCGGGCTGACCGATTTGGAGGCCGTTCCCGGTATCAACCGCGAGACGGCGCGCCGCGTCTACGCCCATTTCCACCCGGGCGCCGCCCTGGCGAGCTGAGCCGCGGCCGCCGACTCTTTCCCGGAGTGGGATGGCTTGGGCTCTGCCTAATTCGGCAGGCCGACATAGTTTTCCGCCAATGCCGTCTGGGCGGCCTCCGACCCTGCCAGGTAGTCGAACTCGGCCCTTTGCACGCGCCTGGAGAACGCATCCGTTCCCGGGAAGATGTGCAGCAACGAGGTCATCCACCAGGAGAAGCGCTCCACCTTCCAGATGCGGGCGAGCACGCGGGCGGAGTAGCCGTCGATGCCGGCGCCGGACCGCTCCCGGTAGTATTCGGCAAACGCCTCGTACAGGCACCGCACGTCGCTCATCGCGAGGTTGAGCCCCTTGGCCCCGGTGGGCGGCACGATGTGCGCGGCGTCGCCGGCGAGGAACAGGCGGCCGAAGCGCAACGGCTCGGCGACGAAGGAGCGCAGGGGCGCGATCGACTTCTCGATGCACGGGCCACGCTGCAACGCGCTTGCCGCATCCGGCGAAATCCGCCGGCACAACTCGTCGTAGAACCGGTCATCCGGCCAGTCAGCCAGCATTTCGTCCATGCCGCACTGGATGTAGTAGCGGCTGCGGCTGGCGGAGCGCATCGAACACAGCGCGAAGCCGCGCTCGTGATGGGCATAGATCAGCTCGTCGGCCAGCGGCGGCTTGTCCACCAGCACCCCGAGCCAGCCAAACGGGTAGACGCGCTCGAACACCGTGAGCGCCGCGTCCGGCAGGCTGGCGCGGCAGACACCGTGAAACCCGTCGCACCCGGCGACGAAATCGCATTCGAGTGCCTGCCGCTGCCCGTCCTTCGTGTAGGACAGGCGCGCCGACGGCCCGGCGATGTCGTCCAGCGCCACTGCCTCCGCCTCGTACACGGTCGCGGCGCCGGAACCGGCGCGCAGCTCCATCAGGTCCCGGGTGACCTCCGTCTGGCCGTACACCACCACGCTGCGCCCGGTGAGCGCCCGCAGGTCGATGCGTTGGGAGACGCCGTCGAAGGACAGCTCGACGCCGCCATGCGGCAGGCCCTCCGCATGCACGCGCCGCCCGGCCCCGGCGCGCTCCAGCAACTCCACCGTCCCCTGCTCCAGCACGCCCGCGCGGATGCGGCTCAGCACATAATCGGGGGACTTGCGCTCCAGGATGACGTTGTCGATGCCCTCCTGCGTCAGCAATTGCCCAAGCATGAGGCCCGCCGGGCCACCGCCGACGATGGCGACCTTGGTCCGTGTGGTCGCACTCATGCCGCACGCCCCGTCGTCGCAGGCTCGCCAGCGGCGAGGATACCAAGCGGCCTGGCGCGGATATCGGCAGCGGCCGCCCTGCCGGCGAGCCCGCGTCCGCTCGTCTGAGGGCCACGATCCAGGTGTGATGACAACGTCGTTCCGCCGCTTGCCGCTGCCGCGAAGCTGACGCATCCGCCGGTCTGAAACAAGACGGATGCGCCACGAAGCATCGCGAGCGACCGTTCAGCGCCCCCAGGGGAATAGTGGTCTCCGCCGGGGCCTCGCGGCAGCATCACGATCTCCAGCCGACCCAGGCGGCAGCACAACGCCGCTAAATCGGGGCGGCTCGTTGATCATCCGTCGGAATTGAGCATGTCTGCGTCCATGCGGATCAATCAGCGCCCTGCCCTGCTTCGCCCGTTCGGAGTGCGATGGGCGCATTCTCGCCAGCCATGACCAAGCCCGCCTTCCTGCCGCAATCGGCGCCGTTCAGCGCGCCGGAGCGCGCGGCGCTCGACCCGGTGCTCAGCGCTGCGACGGCGGTCCAGCGGTCGTGGCTCGCGGGATTCCTGGCCGGGCTCGATGCACGCGGCCAGCCCGGCGACGTGGCGCCGCAGCCGGCGGCGGCCGCTGCCCCGTTATCGATCGTGTTCGCCACCGAATCCGGCAATTCCGAACGGCTGGCCCATGCCGCCGCGAAGCTCGCCCGCCAGCAGGGATTCCGCCCCAGGGTGAGCGACCTTGCCACGCTCGACATCGCCGCACTCGGCAAGTCGCCCAACCTGCTTGCCATCGCCGCCACCTGGGGCGAAGGGGACCCGCCTGCCCGCGCGGTGCGAGGCTTCGCCGCCCTCATGGCTGACGCGGCGCCCCGGCTCGACGGCGTCCGGTTCGGCGTCCTGGCGCTGGGCGACACATCCTATGCGGATTATTGCGTCGTCGGCCGCAAGCTCGACGCCCGGCTGGCGGAGCTGGGGGGCGAGCGCGTGCTCGACCGCCTCGATTGCGACCTGGATTTCCAGGAGCCCGCCACAGCGTGGATCAAGGCGGCGCTGGCGCGGCTGAAGCCACCTGCCGCCGCAGCGAACATCCCGGCGGCCGTGCATGCCGAGGATGACGCATCGGACACGCCGGGCGATGTCACGGCCGAGATCGTCGAGCACGTGAACCTGAACTCGTCCCGCTCCGACAAGGAGACCATCCACCTCGCCCTCGCGTTCGAGGGCGCCGCACCGGCCTACCAGCCGGGCGACTCGCTGGAACTCTTCCCCGAGAACGACCCGGTGCTGGTGGAGCAGGTGATGCAGGCTGCGGGCTTGTCCGACGACGCAGCGCTGCGGCAGGCGCTGCTCGCCGAACGGGACGTGACGACCCTGTCCGCCGTTACGGCCGACCGCTTCGTGCAGGCTACCGGCCATGACGGCGTGCGCAAGCTGATCGCCGATGGGGAAATACGGTCCTGGACCGCGGGGCGGCAGTTCATCGACCTGCTTGAGACCTATCCGGCGGGTCTGACCGCCGCGCAGTTGATCGGCCTCACCCGCAAGCTGCCGCCGCGCGCCTACTCGATCGCATCCTCCCGCAAGGAGGTCGGCGACGAGGCGCATCTACTAGTCGCCGCCGTGCGCTACGCCAGCCATGGCCGGCAGCGCTCCGGCGTGGCCTCCACCCATGTCGCGGACCGGATGCGCGACGGCGCCAAGCTGACGGTGCGGCTGAAGCCCAACCCGCATTTCCGGCTTCCGGCCGATCCGGCGACCGACATCATCATGATCGGACCCGGCACCGGAGTGGCACCGTTTCGCGCCTTCATCCAGGAACGCCGCGCGGTGGCTGCCACCGGACGATCCTGGCTGTTCTTCGGCGACCGCCACTTCACGCACGACTTCCTGTATCAACTGGAATGGCAGGAGGCGCTGGAGGATGGTTCGTTGAGCCGGATCGACGTCGCGTTCTCGCGCGACCAGCCGGAGAAGGTCTACGTGCAGGACCGCATCACGACCCATCGTCGCGACATCGTGGATTGGATCGAGTCGGGTGCGAGCCTCTATGTCTGCGGCGACGCCAAGGCGATGGCGAAGGATGTGCGCCACGCCGTGGTCGGGGCCTATTCGGACGTGAGGGCGCTCGGGGCCGAGCAGGCGGAGCAGGAAGTGGCGGCGCTGGAGCGCGCCGGCCGCTACCAGCAGGACGTGTACTGAAACAAACGCCTTAGGACCAAGCCATGGCCGATGACGACCACAGCCTGCTGCATGCGGGCGACGCCAGCCTCGATGCGCTGGCGCAACCCGGCCGCGACCAGCTCGCCCGCAACGAGCACATCAAGGAGGCCAGCGGCTACCTGCGCGGCACCCTGGCCGATGGGCTGCTGGCGCATGCGACCGGCGCGATCTCCGAGGATGACGGGCAACTCGTCAAGTTCCACGGCATGTACCTGCAGGACGACCGGGACCTGCGTGCCGAGCGCACCGCCAAGAAGCTCGAAAAGGCCTATAGCTTCATGGTGCGCCTGCGCATCCCCGGCGGCGTGGTCACGCCGGCGCAGTGGCAGGCGCTGGACAGCATAGCCCGCACCTACGCCAATGGCAGCCTGCGGCTGACCACGCGGCAGACCTTCCAGTTCCACGGCGTCATCAAGTCGAACCTGAAGCGCACGATGCGGGAGATCGACCGCGCGCTGCTGGACACCATTGCGGCTTGCGGTGACGTAAACCGCAACGTGCTGTCCGCCTCCAATCCGCACCAATCCGGCGCGCACGCAGCCGCCTACGGGCTGGCAAAGGAGATTTCCGACGAGCTGCTGCCCAAGACCGGCGCCTGGCGGGAAATCTGGCTCGACGGCGAGAAGGTCGTGGGCGGCGAGGACGAGCCTGTCTATGGCAAGACCTATCTGCCGCGGAAGTTCAAGACCGTGATCGCCGTGCCGCCCACCAACGACGTCGACGTGTTCGCGCATGACCTGGGCTATATCGCCATTCTGGACGATGCCGGGCAGTTGCAGGGATGGACCGTGACCGTAGGCGGCGGCATGGGCATGAGCCATGGCGAACCGGAGACGTTTCCCCGCACCGCCGACCCGATGCTGTTCTGCGCGCCGGAGGACGCCGTCCGCGTCGCGGAAGCGGTGATGACGGTGCAGCGCGACTGGGGCGACCGTACTAACCGCAAGGCCGCCCGGCTGAAATACACCATCGAGCGCCGTGGCCTGCCGGCGTTCCGCGCCGAGGTGGAGCGGCGCGTCGGCCGAGCGTTCGAAGACCCGCGTCCTTTTGCCTTCCTGCACAATGGCGATCGCTTTGGCTGGACCGAGGGGGAGGATGGCCGCCACCATTTGACGCTGTTCGTCGCCAGCGGGCGCATCCGCGACATTCCCGGCGGACCGCAATGGCTTGCTGGATTGCGGGAGATCGCTGCCATCCATGACGGCCAGTTCCGCCTGACGGCGAACCAGAACGTGCTGATCGCCAACGTCGCCGCGGACAGGCGGGCCGCCATCGAGGCGTTGGTTGCCGCGCACGGCTTCACCGCCGAGGCAGGTGCGTTGCGGCGCAACAGCATCGCCTGCGTGGCGCTGCCCACCTGCGGCCTGGCACTGGCCGAAAGCGAGCGCTACTTGCCCGCGCTGATCACCGAACTGGAGACCGGCCTGGCCCGCCACGGCCTGGCCGAGGAGGAGATCACCATCCGGATGACCGGCTGCCCGAATGGCTGCGCCCGGCCCTACATCGCCGAGATCGGCCTCGTGGGCCGCGGACCGGAACGGTACAACCTCTATCTCGGCGCGGCCTTCGACGGATCACGCCTGAGCAAGCTGTACGCCGAGGATGTCACGGCCTCCGACATTGCCAGCCGGCTCGACCCGCTCTTCGCCGCCTACAGCGAGCAGCGCCAGCCGGGGGAACGCTTCGGCGACTTCACTATTCGGGCCGGCTTCGTTGCCGAAACCGCAAACGGCCCGGATTTTCACAGGAACATCCAGCCGCCGCGTTGACCGCGGCCACGGCGTTGCCCTCACCCGCCCCCCTTTCCAGGGAGCGAGCTTTTGCAGGTCAAGCTGAACCGACCGGCGCCGTGGGAAGCCGGTCCGTGCTCAGGCTGCCGCCGCCGGTCAGGATCGCTGGTCCCCCAGGCAACCGCCTTGTGACCCCGGTGGTGTGCAACAGCGGGAACAGCAACTCCGCCGTCCGGTAGCATTCCTCCAGATGCGGAAAGCCGCTGCCGATCACCGTATCGATGCCGAGCGCCTGGTATTCGGCGATACGCGCCGCCACCGTCGCCGGATCGCCCACCAGTGCCGTGCCAGCGCCGCCGCGAATCAGCCCGACCCCGGCCCAGAGGTTCGGCGCCACCTCCAGCCGGTCGCGCGAGCCGTGATGCAGCGACAGCATGCGGCGCTGGCCCTCGCTGTCCGATCCCGCCGCCAGCTTGGCCTGGGCGCTCGCGATGGTTTCGTCGGAGAGATGGCTGATCAGGCTGCGCGCCGCCTCCCAGGCCGCCTCGGTGGTCTCCCGCACGATGAAGTGCAGCCGGATGCCGAACCGCAACGTGCGGCCCAGCGCCGCGGCGCGGCGACGCACGTCCTCGATCTTCTCGGCGACCATCGCCGGCGGCTCCCCCCAGCTGAGGTACACGTCGCATTGCTCCGCTGCGAGCTGCCGTGCCGGTGCCGACGAGCCGCCGAAATACAAAGGCGGGTGGGGCGACTGCACGGGCGGGAAGACCAGGCTGCCGCCGCGGCTGGACAGGTGCTTGCCGCTGAACTGCACCGTGTCGCCGCGCAACATGCCGCGGAAGATCTGCAGGAACTCGGATGCCTGGTCGTAGCGCTCGTCATGGTTGAGCGTGATGCCGTCGCCCGCCAGGTCGCCCGGCGTGCCGCCCGCGACCACGTTCACCAGCAACCGGCCATCCGTCGCGCGGTCGAACGTGGCGGCCTGCCGGGCTGCCTCCCCCGGCACGATCGCGCCGGGACGCACCGCTACCAAGTAGCGCAGCCGTTCGGTGAATGGCGCCACGGTCGCGGCGGTGATCCACGCGTCCTCGCAACCCCGGCCGGTCGGCAGCAGCACGCCGCCATAGCCGAGCTGGTCCGCCGCCTCGGCGACCTGCCGGATGTAGCGGTTGCCGTTCTGCCGGGCGCCCTGGCCGGTGCCGAGATAACGGCCATCGCCGCCCGTGGGCAGGAACCAGAAGAAATCCAGCGGCTCGCCCCGCGGCGGGAGGGTCGGAGTGTGTGCGTTCATGCTAGCGGCTCCCGGTCATAGGGTACGGCGGCAACCACACGATGGCCCGAACGTCCAGCTTCGCCGGGATGATCCGCAAATCGGCGAACAGGTCGGCAAGGCCCTGCTGGCGGGCGACGATACCGTCATCCATGGGCTGCACCGCATACACGCCCCGCGGGGCGGCAAGTCGCTGCGCCGCGAGCGGCACGCCGGTGATCGCCGCCATGGTTTGCGCCAACTCGTCCGGATGGCCGTGGGCCCAGGCGGCGACACCGTTGATCGCGTCCAGCAACGCCGACAGGAGTTGCGGCTGACGTTCGGCGAAGCGCCGTCCGGCCATGAAGAACGCGTTCGAGGCCGCCACGCCTTCGCCCGTCACCAGTACCCGCGTGGCGGGTTCCAACTGGGCAACCGCGTAGAACGGGTCCCACACGGCCCACGCATCCAGCGAGCCGGAGCGGAATGCCGCCGCGGCGTCCGGCGGTTGCAAATAGACCGGCTGGATATCCTTCGGACCCATCCCCGATGCGGCGAGAATCCTGACCACCATGGCGTGGGCGCTGGACCCTTTGGTGAACGCCATCCGGCGGCCACGAAGGTCGGCCACCGACTGGATAGGGCCGGCCTTCGCAACCAGGATGGCGGCGTTGGCGCCCGTTATGGGCTGGCCGCCGACATACAGCAGCTCGGATCCTGCGGCCTGGGCGAAGATCGGCGGCGTGTCTCCGACCGCGCCGAAATCCACCGCTCCCGCGGCCAGCGCCTCCAGCAAGGGCGGCCCGGCGTTGAACTCCACCCAATCCGCGTCGATGCCGGCCGCATCGAGCCCATGTTGCTGCCGCAGCAGGACGAGCGAGCCGTTCTTCTGGTAGCCGATCCTCACCGCGCCGCCCCCGGCGGCACGGCTGGACCATGCCACCGCGGCGCCGGCAAGCCCCAATCCCGCTGCACGTCTCGTGAGGCCAAACGACACGCCGGTGCTCCCGTTTCGACGAAGCGAAACTTGGAGCGACCGTCACTGGGCGACAACAGCAGCGTACGACAAAGATAGCACGATTAGGAGAAACTTTTCATTGTTCATGTGGCCCCGAAGAGATGGTCGTTTCCACCGGCATTTCAGCCGGGCGGTTTGCAGGCTGCGTGGGAGATAAATCTTTCCACCTGCCGCCAGGCAGCAACCGAATGTGCTCCTACGGCGGCATTCTTTGCGTCAGGCATCCCTTGCTGCCGTCGCCTGGCCGGCATCATCTTAAGACAGGCTAGCTTCACGACCGGCCCTGGGTGATACCGAACATGCCGACCACGACCTTATCTCGGCCCGATCGCACGCTTGCCGGCATGGCCCCATCGAAGCGGCCCGCCGGGTCGCCGCTGGCACGATGGAGACGCCTGCTTTCGCCGCTGGTCATCTTGCTGGCCTGGCAGGCAGCCTCCATGAGCGGGTTGCTGTCCCCGCGCACCCTCGCGGCGCCCAGCGCTATCCTGGCAAGCGGGTGGGGCTTGGTCGCCTCCGGCGACTTGCCTTGGAACTTGGCAGTCTCTCTCGGCCGCGCCGCGGCCGGGTTGACCATCGGGGTGGCGGCTGGGTCGGCCCTCGCGCTGGTCGCCGGGCTGTCCCGCCTTGGCGAGGACATCGTGGACGCGCCGGTGCAGATGCTCCGGACTTTGCCATTCCTGGCGCTGGTGCCGCTGTTCATCCTGTGGTTCGGCATCGGCGAGACACCCAAGATCGCGCTCGTCGCCCTCGGATCGGCGTTCCCGGTCTACCTCAATCTATTCGCCGGCATCCGCGGCGTCGACCCGAAGCTGGCGGAGATGGGCCGTGTCTTCGGCCTGGACAGGGCCGGATTGATCCGCCATGTCGTCCTGCCCGGCGCCTTGCCCTCGGCGCTGGTGGGCTTGCGCTACAGCCTCGGACTGGCCTGGCTCTCCCTCGTGGTGGCCGAGCAGATCAATGCCAACGCGGGTATCGGCTACCTCATCAACGACGCCCGCGACTTCCTGCGCACGGACGTCATCCTGGTTTGCCTGGTGGTCTATGCCTTGCTGGGGCTCGCCGCCGACATGCTGGTGCGCATGCTGGAGCGGCGGCTGCTGGCGTGGCGGCCTGGTCTGGTGGGGCGCTGAGCAGGATGGACGGCGCCCTGTCCTGGCCGCTGCCAGAGGTGGCTGCGGTGCAGGTGCGCAACCTGACCCGCCGGTTCGGCGATGCCCCGCCCGTGCTCCATGCCCTGGACCTAGACCTGCATGCCGGCTCGTTCGTCGCACTGCTCGGCGCCAGTGGATCCGGCAAGACTACCCTCCTGCGCAGCTTGGCCGGGCTTGATCCGGTGCCGGACGCCGCGTCGATCGCATTGCCCAACCCCGTTGCCGTTGCATTCCAACAGCCATTGCTGCTGCCGTGGAAGAGCGTGTGGCGCAACGTGGCGCTGGGTCTGGCGGAAACGGGGCGGGGCGAAGCGCGACGCCGGGCCGAGGCAGCGCTGACCGAGGTCGGCCTGGCGCATCGCCTGGACGCCTGGCCCGCGACGCTGTCCGGCGGCGAAGCGCAGCGGGTGGCACTGGCACGGGCGCTCGTGCGGGCGCCGGCCTTGCTGTTGCTGGACGAGCCGTTCGCCGCCCTCGATGCTCTGACCCGGCTGCGCATGCACGCGCTGGTGCTGGATCTCTGGCAAAAATACCGGCCAGCGACCCTGCTGGTCACCCACGACGTGGACGAGGCCGTGGTGCTGGCCGACCGCATCCTCGTGTTGGACCGCGGCCGGATCGCGCTGGACCTGCCGAACACGGCGCCCCGGCCGCGCGACCGCGCCAGCCCCGCCTTCGCCGCGCTCCGGGCCGCCCTGCTGGACCGCCTCGGGGTACGCGAACCGATGGTCTGATCGGCGTGACGCTGGACCATTCGGCGGCGGAATGGTCAGTTCGGCTTCATGGACGATTTCATCGGACCCGTCGTGGTCACTCTGCTGGTGGCGGGCCTGGGCTGGCTGCTCGGCATCATTGGCTTCTTCCGGGCAAACCGGGCGGTGGCCGAACTCCGCCGGGTCCATGCCCTGCTTGCCGCGCAGGGCGTCGCCGTGCCGGCGGCATCGCCCGCCATGTCGGGCGCAGCGACGGAAGCCATCGAGGCGGCAACCATCCCCCAGCCCGCGCCGGATGCGTCCTTCGACGCACCGGCCGCGCCGCCGCGCCGCCGTGACTGGGAAGAATTGCTGACGGCGAAGTGGGGCGTCTGGCTTGGCGCCGCCGCCTTGCTGCTGTCCGGCGTGTTCCTCGTGCGCTACGCCTCCGATGCCGGGCTGCTGGGGCCGGGCGTGCGTTGCGTAGCGACCGTGCTGCTGGGCGTAATGCTGATCGCGGGATCGGAGTGGCTGCGCCGCCGGCCGCCCGGCCCGGCCCGGCTGCCGGACTACGCACCCGGGGCGCTCGCGGCCGGCGGTGTGGCGGTGTTGTTCGCGGCGGCCTACATGGCCGGCCCGCTCTACGGCATGGTGCCGGACATCGTCGCCTTCGCGCTGCTGGCAGCGGCATCCGTGACTGGCCTGGCACTGTCCCTGCGGTTCGGGCAATTGGTGGCGGCCGTGGGGCTGGTGGGTGCGTTCGTCACGCCGATCCTGGTGCAGACGCAGGACCCGTCTTTGCCCGGCCTGTTCGCCTATTTGCTGTTCGTCGCCGCAGCCGCATTGGCCGTCATGCGGTATACGGCCTGGGCCTGGCTCGGCTGGGCCACGACGATCGCGTGTGCGGCGTTCGTCCTGGCCAGCATCGTCGGGGGCGCGGACGCGGATATCTGGGCGCCGGCGCTGTTCCTGCCGGCCGTGGGCCTGCTCGCGCTGTGGCTGCTGCCAGGCGCCGCGTTGGAGCGCCCGATCGGCCGTCGCCTGGCCTATGTCCCGCTGGCGGCCTTGGGCGCGGCCGGGCTCCTGCTGTGCTTCGCCCTGCCAGATCGGGGCATCACCCAGGCTGGCGTCCTGCTGCTCGTGGCGTTGACGATCGGCAAGGCCGCGATCGAAGCCCGGCTGGATCGCCTGTCCTGGTTGGGAGCCGGGCTGTTCCTGGTCCTGGTGGCGGGCTGGGGCTTGCCGCCCTGGCGGCCGACCGGGGAGGCGATCATGGCTGGCGACTCCGTCATCGCCGTGCTGCCCGGCGCGTGGGTCCCGACAGCCTTGCGCCCGC
Organism: uncultured Acetobacteraceae bacterium; assembly: GCA_964244585.1. GTDB lineage: Bacteria > Pseudomonadota > Alphaproteobacteria > Acetobacterales > Acetobacteraceae > LMUY01. The sequence goes on from CAXTJM010000027.1 coordinate 40,613, forward strand.
TTCTGCTGACGGCGGCGGTAACGGCCGGGCTGATCTTCGCCGCCGGGCTGTGGTGGGAGCGGCGGCGCCCGAACCCGCTGCGATGGAGCGCCCTGGCCGCGGCCGTGCCGGTGCTCACGCTCGGCATCCTGTATGCGCGCGTCGAGGCGTTCCAGCCCGACGACCTGTGGGCCGCTGCCGCACTGGGCGTGGCGGTGCTGTCCACGATCGCGGCGTCGGCAGCCGCGCGGGAGGGCGATGGCGCGCGCGCGGGGGTGCATGCCGCCGGGGCGACCGCAGCGCTGGCGCTCGGCTGCGCCGCGGTGCTGGCCGCGCAATGGCTGACGGTGGCATTGGCATTGTTCGTCCCGGCGCTGGCGGCCATCGAGCACCGGGCCAACCTGCCGGCACTGCGGCGCGTAGCGCTGGCCGTGGCGGGGTTGGCGGTATGCCGCCTGCTGCTGAACTCGTCGGTGCTGGATGAGGCGACCGGCCAACCGCCTTTCCTCGACGGGCTGATCCCGGCCTACGGCGTCGCCCTCGTGGCGTTCGCCGTCGCGTCCCGGATGTTCCGCCGCCGGGCGGACGACCTGGTCGTCGCCGTCCTGGAGCTGTGCAGCGCCGCATTCACGGCGGCGCTCGTCCTGCTGGAGGTCCGGCAATGGGTGACCGGTCGCAATCCGGGCGTGCCGGAAACGAGCTTCCTCGAAATCGCCATGGATGTCAGCGCGCTGGCGCTGCTGTCGTTGTTCGCCTTGCACCTGCGGGTCCGCACGGATCGGCCCATGCTGGGTTGGGCGGCATGGGCCGGCGGTTGCGTGGCCCTGGCTGGGGGCGTTGCATTGCTGTTGCTCAACCCGGCCTTCCTGTCGGACGTTGCGCCGGGCGACGGGTTGGTGCTGAACGCCTTGCTGCCAGCCTATGCGATTCCCGCACTCGTCGCGCTCGGCGCGTTGCGGATGTCGGGCGTGCATGGCCGCGCGCGAACCGTGTTGCTGGGCTACGCGCTGGTGGCGGCCTTCGCCTACGTCACGCTGGCGATCCGGCAGGCATTCCACCCGGGGGCGATGGGATTGTCCGACAGTCCGGTCGCCGACGCAGAGCTTTGGGCCTGGTCCGGCGCGTGGCTGCTGTGCGGGCTGGCGTTGATGGCAGCCGGCATCCTGACGGGTCAGAAAGCGCTGCGCCTGACGGCGTTGGCCCTGGTGGCACTGACCGGAGCCAAGGTGTTCCTGGTCGACATGTCGGGCCTGGTGGGATTGTGGCGCGTGCTGTCCTTCCTGGGACTCGGCCTGACCTTGATTGCACTCGGCGCGGTCTACCGCCGGTTCGTCGCGACCGACGCGGCCCCTGCCGAGCTTTAGGATCGCACCAGAGTCGTCGTCAGCCGAACTTCGCCCGCAACTCGTCCACCTGCTCCGGCGTCAAATGGCGCACGCGATGGCCCTGCAGCATCAGGAACAGCCGGGCGGTCTCCTCCAGTTCCTCCAGCGCGGTCGAGGCTGCGGCCAGGGTGGTGCCGGCAACTACCGGGCCGTGATTGGCGAGCAGCACGGCATGGTGCTTGCCGACAAGAGGCCGCACCGCCTCCGCCAGCCGCAAGTCGCCGGGCGGGAAATACGGCACCAGCGGCAGGCGGCCGATCCGCATGACGTAATAGGCGGTGATCGGCGGCAGCACGTCCTGCGGATCGATGTCGGCCATGCAGGAGACCGCGACCGAATGGGTGGAATGCAGGTGCACGACCGCGCCCGCATCGGGCCGGCCCTCGTACATCACCCGGTGCAGGAAGCCCTCCTTCGTCGGCGCATCGCCCGACACCAGCACGCCGCGATCGTCCAGCAGCGACAACCGGGCCGGGTCCAGATCGCCCAGTGAGGCATTGGTCGGCGTCATCAACCAGCCGCCGTCCTGCAGGCGGACGCTGATGTTGCCGGACGAGCCGAACGTCAACCCGCGGGCGAAGATGCTGGCGCCCAGGCGGCAGATCGCCTCCCGCGCTGCGGTCTGCTGCATGCGTCACCTTGCCGGTTGCACTGACAAGACTGGACTTGGATCGCCGCAAAAGGAAAGGGCGCCGCGATGTCGATCGCGACGCCCTCGCCTGCCCTCCCCCAAAATGGAAGAGGGCCTTTCGCTTCGGGAAGTGTCCTAGTAGTCCATGTCACCCATGCCGCCGCCCTGTGCGGGCAGGGACTGGGCGCGCTTCTCCGGACGCTCGGCGACCATGGCTTCGGTGGTGATCAGCAGCCCGGCGACCGACGCGGCGTTCTGCAACGCCACGCGGATGACCTTAGTCGGATCGATGATGCCGGCCGCCACCAGGTCCTTGTATTCGCCAGTCTGCGCGTCGAACCCGAACCCGTAGGTGGAGTTCTCCAGCACCTTGCCGCCGACCACGGCACCGTCCTCGCCGGCGTTTTCGGCGATTTGGCGCATCGGGGCCTGAACCGCCTTGCGCACCATCTCGATGCCGAATTTCTGGTCATGGTTCTCGGGGTTCAACGTCGCCAGGATCAGGCTGGCCCGGGCCAGGGCCACGCCGCCGCCGGGCACGATGCCTTCCTCGACCGCCGCACGGGTCGCGTGCAGCGCGTCGTCGACGCGGTCCTTGCGCTCCTTCACCTCGACCTCGGTGCTGCCGCCGACGCGGATCACCGCAACGCCGCCGGCGAGCTTGGCCAGACGCTCCTGCAGCTTCTCGCGGTCGTAGTCGGAGGTGGTCTCCTCCACTTGCGCCTTGATCTGCTCGCAGCGGCCCTTGATCTGCTCCTCGGTGCCCAGGCCCTCGATGACGGTGGTGTTCTCCTTCTCGATCAGCACGCGCTTGGCCTGGCCCAGCATGTCGAGCGTGACGCTCTCCAGCTTGATGCCCAGGTCTTCGCTGATCACCTGGCCGCCGGTAAGGATCGCGATGTCTTCCAGCATCGCCTTGCGGCGGTCGCCGAAGCCCGGCGCCTTTACGGCGGCGACCTTCAGCCCGCCGCGCAGCTTGTTCACCACCAGGGTCGCCAAGGCCTCGCCCTCGATGTCCTCGGCGATGATCAGCAACGGACGCGCGGACTGCACGACGGCTTCCAGCAGGGGCAGCAGCACCTGCAAGCCGGACAGCTTCTTCTCGTGGATGAGGATGTACGGGTTGTCGAGGTCGACCGTCATCTTCTCCGCATTGGTGATGAAGTAGGGGGACAGGTAGCCGCGGTCGAACTGCATGCCCTCCACGACCTCCAGTTCGGTGTCCATTCCCTTGGCCTCTTCGACGGTGATGACACCCTCGTTGCCGACCTTCTGCATGGCCTCCGCGATCATGCGACCGATCTCGGACTCGCCGTTGGCGGAGATCGTGCCGACCTGCGCCGTCTCGGCCTCGGTCGTGATCTTCTTGCTGCGCTTGGCCAGTTCCTCGACCAAGGCCGCGACCGCCTTGTCCACACCGCGCTTCAGATCCATCGGCGCCATGCCGGCGGCGACGGCCTTGCCGCCCTCGCGCACGATCGCCTGAGCCAGCACGATCGCCGATGTCGTGCCGTCGCCGGCCACGTCATTGGTCTTGCTGGCGACTTCGCGCACCATCTGCGCGCCCATGTTCTCGAACTTCTCGGCCAGCTCGATCTCCTTGGCGACGCTGACGCCGTCCTTGGTGATGCGCGGTGCGCCGAAGCTCTTGTCGATGACCACGTTGCGGCCCTTCGGCCCCAGAGTCACCTTCACCGCGTCGGCCAGGATGTCCACGCCGCGCAACATGCGGCTCCGCGCGTCTTCGCCGAAGCGAACGTCTTTGGCTGCCATGTGCTTGATTCCCTTGTAGGTTGGTTATGCTGCCTTGGCGAGGGCGGGTGCGCCCTCGATGACGCCGAGCAAGTCGCTCTCCTTCATGATGAGGAGCTCCTCACCGTCGATCTTCACTTCCGTGCCGGACCATTTGCCGAACAGCACGCGGTCGCCTGCCTTGACCTCCAGCGCCACGATGGCGCCCTGCTCGTTGCGCGCGCCGGCGCCGGCGGCGACGACCTCACCCTCCATCGGCTTTTCCTTGACGGTGTCGGGGATGATGATGCCCCCGGCCGATTTTTCCAGCGGAGTGATGCGGCGGACCACGACCCGGTCGTGCAGAGGGCGAAATTTCATGTCGGCAACTCCAAACAAGACAGCGGCAGCGCGGCAAACCTGCTAAGCGCGCCAAATCCGGCATCTGTTGCCGGGGTCTTAGCACTCTTGGGGCGAGAGTGCTAATCCTGATCGGGTTTGAATGACATGGCTGTCGTGCAACAAAGCATGCGTGTCCCGTCGCAGGCCGTGCTGCTGCCGGGTGGGCGGCTGCACCTGCAACACGGGCCGATCGATCTGATCGTCCACGCGGAGGGTGCGGCAGAGGCGGTCCGCGCCGCGTATGCCGCGCTGACGGCACGGTTCACGACCATGTTGGACGAGCTGTGCCTGGACCTGCCCGCCCTGCGTCAGCGTGCCTCTGTCGGCCAGGCTTGCCTGGGCGGGCGCATCGCCCGCCGCATGCAGGGCGCCGTGCTGCCATTTGCCGGCGCCGGGTTCATCACGCCCATGGCCGCGGTCGCGGGCGCCGTGGCGGACGAGGCCTTGACAACCCTGTGCCGGGCTGCCCCGCTGCGCCGGGCGTTCGTGAACAATGGCGGCGACATCGCCATCCATTTGTCGTCCGGGCACCACTTCCAGCTTGGCCTGATCGATCGGCCGGACCGACCGGGCCTGTTCGCCCGTGCCACGGTCACGCAAGGCGACGGCATTGGCGGCGTGGCGACCAGCGGGTGGCGCGGCCGCAGCTTCTCGCTGGGGGTTGCCGATGCGGTCACGATCTGTGCCGCCACCGCAGCACAGGCGGATGCAGCGGCGACGGTGGTGGCCAACGCCGTAGACCTTCCCGGCCACCCGGCCGTCCATCGCCTGCCGGCCGACACCCTCCAGCCGGACAGCGACCTGGGCGGCATGCCGGTCACCCGGGATGTTGGTCCGCTCCGTCCGGCGGACATCGCCCGCGCGATCGCGGCCGGGTTGGCCCGGGCGGACGGCCTGGTCCAGGCCGGGTTGATTGCCGCCGCGGCGCTGCATTGCCAGGGCCAAACCCGCGTGACAGGCACAGCACCCGGCGTTTTCGCCGGTCCACGCAAGGTGGAATGAGCGCGCGCGATACGTGGCGTGACTAAGCACGGGTTTGTATCCACATTCTGCGGCGTGCCGAGCACCGAACGCACCAGCGACTTGAAAACGATGGCGGGACTGCGCCTCAAGGCCGCACGCCTGGTCCTGGGCGTGGATCGCCAGGATGTCATGGCGAACGTCCTCGGCGTCCAGCCATCGGCGTACAACAACTGGGAGAAGGGGCTGCGCCTGCCGGACGTCGCGGCCATGGTCCGCCTGCTCAACCGGTCGGGCGTGAGCCTGGACTGGATATTCGCCGGCGAACTTCGCTCCATGCCATTCGACTTGGCGGCAAAGCTGCAAGAGCAGGCGCAGGAGCTTGGGGCGGCCATCGCCGTGTCGGCGACCCTGTCACCCAACCATCCCACGTCGCGCCGGCAGATGCTCGTCCAGCGTCGACCCTTGCCCCACGAGCTGCACGAGCGCCAGGAGCCCTTCGACAAATAACTCCACGAACCGTGGATTCCAGTTGACAAGTCCTCCACATATCGTGGATTAGGCATTTGAGTGTTTCGGGTAATTTGCATGCTGCGTCATCCAACGCCGATCACGGACAAGCTGGAGAGTTTGGCGGCCTCGCTTGTGGCCAGCATCACCGCGGGCCATCCTTTTGACACTGCGGCGTTGCTCCGCCTGGCTGAGCACTTGGTCACCCTGGCCCGCCGCGCGGCTCCGATTGAGCGTTTCCATGCCGAACTGGTCGCGCAAGCTGCGGAAGAAGAACTGCGGCAGCCTGACGGCCCGGTTGATAGCCAACCCGGGATCAAGGGCGATTGGTGCGTGCAATGCTGAGGCAACATACCAAGCCGGTCGTGGTAGCCTTTCGGCCGATGCTCCGTTGCCGTGACCTGTCGTCTACCCCGCAACGCTATCGGCTTTGATCCTGGACGGGGGTTGCGTCCCCACAGCCAAAATCATAGGAAGCTCCCGGACAAAATCCGAAGCTGTTGTAGCTCAGTGGTAGAGCACTCCCTTGGTAAGGGAGAGGTCGAGAGTTCAATCCCCTCCAACAGCACCATTGCTTCTAGGAAACTGGAGTGAGCTGAGCCTCGTCCAGGACGCGCTCGTGGTTGTCCAGTGCATTCTTCACTCGATATTGGCAAATTCGGCCGGTGACAGGCATGGTTCGGACGATGGTGTAGATGCCCGGCCGTGCATTGATGTTGCCCCGGTCCGGCATGACGGACACGCGGTCGCCTGCGACAAATTTGTGGGTGATCATGCTGTCCTCGTATGGGTAGACGCACCAGCCTACGAGCATCGCGATATTTTAGACACACAAATCGGCGATCTACCCCGATAGGGTGGCAGCTTCCATCGCTGGGACGGGCCGATCACATCCCTGTGCATCGCACAGCGTGATCCTTTTACTGGCCGGACAGCTCGGATTGGCGAACGATTGGCAGCACGAACAACGGCGCCGTATCCCACGGAAACAACACCCAGACATCCTGCGCGACCTCCGCCACGAAGGTATCGGCGATGCCCTGCGCAGCCGGCTTGGCGTAGAGGCAGGCGAAATGCGCCTTCGGCAGAAGCGCCCGCACCAGGCGCGCCGTTGCGCCACGGTCGACCAGATCGTCGATGACGAGAAAGCCCTCCCCATCGCCTGCCGCCGTCGCCTGCTTCAGCACGACAGGGTCGCCGCGAGCCTCCTCGTCATAACTGGCCACCGAAACCGTCTCGACCAGGCGGCACTCCAGCTCCCGTGCCACGATGGCGGCGGGGATCATGCCGCCGCGGGTGACCGCGACGAGTCCCCGCCATGGCCCCAGCGGCGCCAACATGGTGGCCAGGGCGCGGGCATCCCGGTGCAACTGGTCCCAGGTGACGGTCGCGTAGGCCGGCGTGGTCAGAACAGCCGCCCGCCATTCGGCACCATGAGGTCGGGGCGGACCAGCACGACGGCGCCGTCTTCGTCCGGCATGCCAAGCGTCAGGACCTCGGACGGGAAACCGGCGATACGCCGCGGCGGGAAATTCACTACGGCGCAGACCTGGCGCCCGATCAGCTGGTCCGCCGCGTAATGCACCGTGATCTGGGCGGAAGACACCTTGACCCCGATCTCGCCGCCGAAATCGATCCGCAGCTTGAAGGACGGCTTGCGCGCTTCCGGGAACGGTTGCGCGTCGATGATGGTGCCGACCCGGATATCCAGCCGGTCGAAATCCTCGATGGTGGCTTGCTCGCTCATGCCGCCGATCATGCCTGATGCACGCCGATTGCCAAGCGGGGATGAGCGTGGGAGCAATTCATCCCATGCGCGACCTCCATCTCCCTGGACGCTCACCGGCGTACGCCACCCACGCCATGGCCGCCACGTCGATGCCTGCAGCGACGCTGACCGCGCTAGACGTGCTGCGGGCCGGCGGCAACGCAATGGATGCGGCGGTGGCCGCCGTCGCGGTGCTGGGCGTGATCGAACCGCAATCCACCGGCATCGGCGGCGATGCGTTCTGCCTTTGGAAGCAGCCGGGCCAGCCGGTGGTCGCGTTGAACGGGTCCGGACGCGCGCCGGCCGCCGCCACGATCGACTGGTACGAGTCGCAGGGCATCACCGAGATCAACGAGGCCTCGGCGCATTCCGTCACCATTCCCGGGGCGGTCGGTGCGTGGGAAACGCTGCTGGCGGCGCATGGCACCAGGGGGCTGGACGAGATGCTGCAGCCGGCGATCCGGTTCGCCGCGGAGGGGTGGCCGGTGCATCAGCGCGTCGCCTTCGACTGGCAGCTCGCCTCCGCAAAGCTGCGCAGGAACGGGACGGACGCCTTCCTGCCCAATGGCAGCGCCCCGAAGCCCGGCGATGTGTTCCGCCAGCCCGCCTTGGCCGAGACCTTGCGGACCATCGCCGCGCGGGGCGCACGCGGCTTCTACGAGGGTGCCGTCGCGGCCGACATGGTGGCGACGCTGCGCGCCCGCGGCGGCCTGCACACGGAGGAGGATTTTGCCGCCGGCCGCACCGCGGCCCAATTCGTCGCGCCGATCCACACCGCCTGGCGCGGCTACGAGGTGTGGCAATGCCCGCCCAACGGCTCCGGCCTGATGGTGCTGATGCTGCTGGGGATCCTGGACGGATTCGAGACGGCATCCGACCCGCTCGCGCCCGAGCGCCTGCACCGCCACATCGAGGCGGCGCGGCTGGTGTATCGCGACCGCGACGCGTTCCTGGCCGACCCGGCGCTATCCGACGTGCCGATGCAGCGATTGATGAACCCCGCCTACCTCGACGGCCTTCGCGGGCTGATCGACCCGGAGCGCGCCCTGCCGAGCCTCCCGCGCGCGGGAGAGGCCGTGCTGCCGCCGCACCGGGACACGGTGTACCTTTGCGTGGTGGACCAGGATGGCAATGCCTGCTCGTTCATCAACTCGTTGTTCAAGAGCTTCGGCTCCGGCATCCTGGCGGAGCGATCGGGCGTGATGCTGCAGAACCGCGGCGCCGGGTTCGTCGTGCAGCGCGGCCATCCGAACTGCATCGCACCCGGCAAGCGGCCGATGCACACCATCATCCCGGGAATGCTCACCAAGGACGGCGAGGCGGTGATGCCGTTCGGCGTGATGGGCGGCCACTTCCAGCCGATGGGGCAGAGCTGGTTCCTCGGCAACCTGCTGGAATACGGCCTGGACATCCAGCACGCGCTCGACCTGCCGCGGGTGTTCCCTTACGGCGGCAAGCTGGAGGTGGAGCGCGGCGTGCCCCAGGGTACCGTCGACCTGCTGGCCAGGCTCGGCCATGTGCCCACCGCGATCGAACGGCCCCATGGCGGCGGCCAGGCGATCTGGATCGACCGGGCGCGCGGCACGCTGGTCGGCGGGTCCGACCCGCGCAAGGACGGCGTGGCGTTGGGCTACTGACGATGGCGGAGCCATGCGACCTGTCCGCCGTCGAGGCGCGCGCGCTGATCGGCCGCCGTGGGTTGTCGCCGACAAACCGGGACCACCTCACTGTTCCTCTATACAGAGGATGCCGACAATCTGGCGTTCGTGTGGATGCTGCCGCTTGAGATGACGCCCGACATGCCGGTTCCGCAGGAGATTGCGGGCGGATTAGTCCAAGCGATCGACAACCGTAAGGCGTGGTGCTGCACGGGGATGATCCGGAGATCGTGTTGCGCATCAAGACGATGGTCGCCACATTTGGGGGTGGCGGGCCTGCGTAGCCCGATCATGGATGTTGCATAAGTCAAATGGCCGGATCGCGGCGGATGGCGTTCTCCCACAATGCCCGACCGCCGCTGGTCACTTTGCACCAAGCGACGGCCTCTGCGACGGAGGCCTATATCACGTAGGCCAAGCCGTCCCTGCGTCAGCCATGACATCGGCCGGTCGCCTGGCTGACCAGCATTTCCCGCACCTCAAGATCCCCGAGGCTGTCCGAAGGCGAGGCGCCTGCCTTCCCGCAGACCGCTGCTAGGCACAGGGCGGCCACGAGGCCAAGCCCGTAGCGCCCGGTCACAGATGCGCCCCCAGCCAGTTTTTCACGAAATCGCCCGGGGTTTGGCTGGGTGGCGGCGGATTGTGGTAGGCGTCGAAGCTGGACTGGTATCGCAGCTTGCCCGTCGGATCGAGCGACAGGGCGGGCGTCGCGCCGTCCTGGTAGGCGCATTCGTAAGACTTAATCTTAGCGGCAATCGCCTGCTTGCCCGTTGAGTCCTGGCACATTGACTGCAGCACCTTCAATGGCACCGAGCACATGTTCGACGGCGGGTTGTTAAAGGCGCCGTTCATATCCTCCACCTTGTTGGCGGCCACAAAGCTGTTCCAATCAAAATTCGCCGTGATCGTCGTGCCGCAGATCCGGCTGGCGGTCTGAGCCTCCTCGGCAAGCTTGGGCTCTTCGTGAGCCATGGTCTGGCGTTGCGTGAGCGTCTGCGCTGTGCTGCACGTGAGGCTAGCAATCAGCATTACCGTTGTAAGGCTAAGCGCAGTTCTGGCATTCATCGGTGAGCATTCCTATCGTCGCATCCCGCTTTTATATCCTGAGCCGACCTGCGCAAATCTCAGCCGACGTTGCATGGCGAAGGCTCGGACCTGTCCTCTTACGGCCTCTCCGCAGCAGACAGCTTATCGTGCAGGATATCGAGTGCCTCGTCAGCCGCCGCGATCCGCTCCCGATCGCCTGATGCCTGTGCGAGGAATAGGCGACGCTCCATGAAACTCAAGGCTTCCATCGGATGACCGCCTTCGTAGGCCAGCACTCCGAGTTGAAACAGCGACTGGTCCGTCATCTCTGTATTTCCGGTCTTCAGGGCGTCGGCTAGCAGGCTTTCCAGCCCGGCCTGTGCCGCGGCCGTGTCGCCCAGTTCGTATTCGTTCTGGGCAAGGTTCATGCGCACCGTGAACGTCTTGGGATCGTCCGGCGGGATCAGCATTGCAGCTTCGGCCAGAATTGCTTGGTTGAGTTCCCGCGCTTCTCCAAACTGCTTGGTCTCGTGCAGGCAGAAGGCGAGATGCTGCCGGGTTCCGAGCTGCGCGAGCTTGCTGACGCCGTTCTGCGCCATCAAGGGCATCGCCGCGCGGTAGTGCGGGATCGCGGCCTCACAGCGCCCTATCTGCTCGTCCTGCCGAGCGATGGCGTAGTGTAGCGATCCCTTGCCTCCAAGATCGAGGAAGGGGTGCATAGCCTCGATGCGCAGCGCTTCCTCCCCGTGCCGGATAGAATCCTCCGTGCGCTCGCCTTTGTTTTCCACGAATGAGCGCAATTGCATTACCCGGCCGCGCTCCGCGCTGTCGGGAGCTGTGAGTGGTTCGATCCCGTCCAGCTCCTCCAGCACGGCCCGCACGCTGAACCTAGCCTTAGGATCGAGCACCATGGTGTGGATCGCCGCCAAGCGATCCTCACCCTGACTATCTGCTGCGGCCACATGTTTTCCGATCAACAGGAGAGATACGAACAGAAGCAAGGCCCGTCGCAGCATATCCATGGCGTTACCTGATCGGAAGTAGGGTCAACGAGGCTGGAATGTAGGCGCTCACCACCGCGCCGGATCATAGCCGCGATCCGACCGCTAGGGCATTCCTATTCGCCCGACTGGTCTGAACCGGACCGTCACCTCGGCGGCTGCCGGGTCAGGTCCGCCGGCGGCACCGTAAGCGGACCCGTCTCCTTCTGCACCTCTTGCGGCGGGTTGTTGTGCAGGTCGATACCCGGGCTGACTGATGCGCAGGCGGAGAGGGCCAAGGCGGCGAGTAGGGGCGCCAGTCGGAGGTTCATCATCTAATGCTCCGCTAGGTCGGGGGAGCCGCTCGCCGGGCGCACGCCCCTTGGTAAACTCCACTCCGGCCATCTACGAAACCGGGATGCTCGGAAGCTGACAGGCCTCCGGGCTTACGTCGCGAGCAGCCCGGTGCAGCTCGAAGGTGGTGCAATTCGGCCCATAGATCGATCCTGAAAGCGTGTGCCGTCTGCACTAACCGCGCCGGCCAAGTCGACGGTGATGTAGCCCCAGGGCCGATACAGCCAGCCCGTGGCCTGAAGGTCGAGATGGTCCCCCGCCGCCGTTCCGCTCATAGCAAAGCAGCCGTCCGGAACACCGGGGTTCGCGTCGACCTGGTAGAACCGGAACACGCCCCTTGCGGCGCCATCTTGAGCCGCAGCGACCGTCAGCGTCAGCCCGGTCACGCCCTGGTTGCAGGTGTAGCTTCCCTCCCAGGCGCCCCCGATCTCGGCCGCGACAGCAACGGCCGGGATGCGCAAACCGATACCGAGCAAACCCGCGAGACAAAGGGTGCGACGCAAGTGCATCATCATTCCTCTCTCTCTTACCTCGCCCATTCCGCATGTCGAGCTCCTGGCATACCCTGCCCCAAACCCTACGCACGGCGTTGCCCGTCGGCGGCTTGGCCCCAGCGACCCAGAATGCCGTTCTCGGCGATGATCAGGGCGACGGTATCCCAGCTCAGCCAGTGCCGCTCCCGGGCATGCATCACCCCGGCGTGGTTCTCCCACAGCCAGATGAACACCGGGCCGCAGTAGCCGTAGAGGAAGCCCCGCATGGCGGCGAACGCCTTATCCAAGCCGGCGGCGATCTGAGCGTCTTCATCATCATAGTGCTGGTTGACCTCGGTGAGGGTGGGAGACAGGGAGGGCTTGGCTTTCTTCATGCCCCAGCGTCGCCGCCGATCTTGCGAACGCGAAATCGGCGTCCATGCCGGTCACCAGAACTTCCATGGCGCGCCTGTCGAACGTCCATGG